>NZ_JASHKA010000003.1 GCF_030732845.1 Roseibium sp. MMSF_3544 | reverse complement strand
ATATTGAAAAAATTCTCTGTATATCTTATATCTAGCTCGTAACTTTCGCCGAACGTCTTGAAATCACTATGCGCGCGCGTAAGGGGGTGTCTGACAACCGAAATCCAGTAGTGGTTTGGATTCCGGAGGAACTTGTCGATGTAAGGGTATCCCTGGTTCCAGCGGAACGCCAAAACGTCAACATCCAATTCCGTTGCAATCGACTGATATCGCTCATCAAGATCGTCAAAGCTTTTGATTGACGAAAAATCACACATTTCTTCCCAGCGGCTCAGGCTTAAGCGATCGGTTTGATCCTTTCGCTTTATTCTAGTGAGCGTCTGTGAACGGAGCCGGGAGAGTGACAGTTCCAGCTTTCGCGTGAAAAGACGCGCCAACGGTGTCTGGTCAATTTTGCCTAACGAAACTTTATAGTTCGGGCTGAAGTCATTGACGATCCGAACTTGGTCTTTGGGCCGCAAGAGCGGGAAACACGCATAATCCCTTTTCCAACGGCCAACATCGCAAGCTAGGAACTCGTGAAAAACACCACGATAGCAAGCTGCAGACTGTTGGCTGTGAATGAGGCTCGACAACAACGTCGTACCGGAACGGGCCAACCCATCAACAACGACGATTTTTCTTGCCTTGTTTGCGCTCTTCTTCAACATCGGTTCCCCGTCTCAGACCCAAGCAAGCCGGTCTTGAATGAAATGCACGTTTGTCATTTCCTACCCTTGGCATGCTTTAATCGCAGCAACCGCACGAAACTTGAACCGTTGCCGCAAATGACATAATTTCGCTAGGCGGAAGCCGTCCCGCAATGCGCTGCCTGCATAAATTCCTGCGTTCAAACATTCCGGGAGGTTCGGAGGCGGTATAGCCGTTCATGCCGCAGCCTCCCGTATCTGTTTTTCACCCGCGTGGCGACTGACCCAGGAAGCTCACCACCAGGTAGCCAATCGCCATTTGTCACGCCGTCTGTAGGCGATGTAGCGCGTATTGCGCAAGTGTATTTGTGGAAGCGTTTCTTGCCCATGCTTTTGGAGGCGCGGGCCAGTGAGGTGGCGACAAACGCGGATCAGGTTTTGCGTGCGCCAATCTGAAATTGAGCGACCGAGCCTGCACCCCAATCGGAGCAGGCGCCCATATCCGAAGCGCTGAACCGCGGTTTAAGGACAAAAAAACACCCAAACTGCTGGGATCTCGCAAGCCATGTCGGTATCTTTTTTTAAGTTGCGCTTTCAAAGGGGAACTGGTTTAAAGCGCGGGCCGCGCGGGAGCATTGAGCTTCGCCTGGCAAGACAAGAAATGTTTGTCGAAGACATCCAAACAGCGGAATGCGTTGCGAGCCTGCATGAAAGCTCAAGCAGCAAGTTGTGAGGTTTGCAGACCGGCGGCTGTGTGAGTAGAAACTCTTGAATAACGCGCGACCGGCTCAAGGATTATTGGAAGTAAATGTACCTTATTGCGGAAATCGGCATTAATCACGATGGCGACCTGACCAAGGCACGTGAAATGATCTCTGCCGCAGCCCGGTCCGGCGCTTCA
Organism: Roseibium sp. MMSF_3544; assembly: GCF_030732845.1. Classification (GTDB taxonomy): domain Bacteria; phylum Pseudomonadota; class Alphaproteobacteria; order Rhizobiales; family Stappiaceae; genus Roseibium. The sequence goes on along the minus strand of NZ_JASHKA010000003.1, from coordinate 457,923 downwards.
GCGGTGAAATTCCAGTACAGGAACCTGGAACGGGCATACTTCGGTGAGCCCACTGAAATCGGCGATGAAATTCTCATCGACGAAATCAGGAAAACGTTTCTCCCACCCGAAGAACTTCTGACCTTGTCGTCGCAAGCACAGGAACTGGGGCTGGATGCAGGCATCAGTTTTTTCGATCACGCAGACGCGGATGACTTCGGCGACTCGATCGATCTGTTTGACTTTTTTAAGGTTCCCAGTGCCGAATTGACCAACGCTGCCTTGGTGGCTTTCCTGGGAGACCTCGGCAAACCGCTTTTTCTGTCAACGGGTGCGCATGCGGAGCCCGATATTGAAGGAGCGTTTTCCAGGTTGTCCGGATTTGATTGGACACCACTGCATTGCGTTTCGAATTATCCGGCTTCGCTGGAAAATGCGCGTCTGGGTCAAATTGCCCATCTTCGAGACCGCTGGGGGCGGCCGGTCGGCTATTCGAGCCATGACGATCACTGGGAAATCTGTCTTTTGGCATTGCAGCTGGGTGCGACAACGATCGAACGGCATCTGACGTTTGACCGTAACGGACCTGGTCTTGATCATTCCAGCAGCTCAACACCTGACGAGTTTCAGAAAATCAGAGCATTCGCCGATGCATTGCCGCTCATCCTCGCCGGCAATGGGCCTCGTGCTGCAAATCAGGGCGAACTTATGAACCGGCAAAATCTGGGTCGCTGTTTCTACGCGGCCAAGCCTCTCTGCGCGGGAGAGGAACTGAAGGCAGAGGACCTTGTTTACAGGGCGCCGAATACCGGATTCGACCGTAACCAGATCGCAAATTACCTGGGACGCCCGCTGCGCACCGACGTGGCCGAGGGCGATGCGCTTTGCCCCAGTGATTTCGATGCGGCAGAACCTTTGCAGGGCTGGCAGCTGGACAGGGCAAAGGAACTGAAACTCGCACTCCCCGTGCGGTTGCATGACTTGGGACAGGTCGCACGGCAATTTCCGATCGGTGCCTACGAGTTTCACCTGTCCTACAAGGAAGTGCTTTCAGTTCCCGATGCGGGGATTGCCGATCCGGGGTGCAGGTATAGCGTCCACCTTCCAGATTATGTGAACTCCACGCAGCTCATGGACCCGTTTGCGCCGGACGAAGGGCAACGTGCGGCGAGCAAGGCGGTCCTCGATCGGACAGTCGATTTCGCCCTCGAGTTGAGCAATCGAACGGGATTTGAGACGCCGATTGTCGGCAGCTTTTCGATGGTTCCAGCCGAAACTGAGGGCGGTCTTGAACGCTTCTACAACTGCCACGCTGAACTGGTGCGGGAATATGCCGAGCGCGGTGCCTTGATCGCTCCTCAATGGTTGCCGCCGATCGCGTGGTATTTTGGCGGCTCGGTGGCGCTCAAAGCAATGAACAACGTTCAGGATGCCGAGCACCTCGTACGCAGGAACATGCCCGTCTGTCTTGATGTTTGCCACTTGCTAATGGGCCGGAACATGTTCGGCTTTGACGTTAAGGAGATTGTTGAGATGCTGCGTCCGCAGGTGCGCCACGTGCATTTGTCGGACGCTCTGGGAACGGATGGTGAAGGAATGCAATTCGGCGAGGGAGACCCCGGAAACGAAGACATAATACGCAAGGCACTCGCATTGCCCGGACTTAAGGTGATCGAAGTGTGGCAGGGTCACCTGGACAGGGGCAACGGTTTTCGCGAAGCGCTTCGGCGCCTGACGGTGCTTTGAGCCGTGGTAACGCGAGCGCTCATCATCGGCGCCACCGGGCAGGACGGCGCGCTTATGGCGCGCGAGCTTGTCAGGGAAGGTGCGGAGGTCTTTGGCGGGTTCCGGCGCGGTGGAGCTGCGCGGCTCTGGCGCCTCAAGGAGATGGCGCTTTTAGATGCCGTCCAGCTGGTTGAGCTGGATCTCAACGATATGCATTCGCTCGTTGAGGCGATGAAAGTGTCGAAACCTCACGAGATCTATCACCTTGCTGGCCACAGTTATGTCGCCGACAGCCTGCGCCACCCTAATGTCACGATGGAAGCCAACACCATCGGGACGCTGAATGTCCTGGTGGCAGCCGGTATTGCAGCTCCGGACGCGCGGGTCTTTCTGGCCTCAAGTTCGGAGGCGATCGGTAATTCCGCCGTCGGCGTGCCGGTCACCGAAACAAGCCTGCCCGCACCGCGAAATCCCTATGGCCTCGCGAAGCTTTGTGTCTTGCACCTCGGCCGGATCTATCGTGAAACGCAGGGACTACACGTCGTTACTGGTATCCTGTTCAATCATGAGAGCCCCTGGAAGGATCGCTCTTTCGTCACCCGCAAAATCACCGTAAATCTGGCACGGCTGGCCATCGAGGGTGGTCCGCCCATGCCTCTCGGCGACTTGTCTGCCGAGCGTGACTGGGGGGATGCCGAGGAGTTCGTCGGGGCGATGCGGGCAATCATTCGCCACGACCCAGCGGAAGACTTTGTGGTGTCGACAGGCAAACTCACAAGCGTTCGCAGTTTTGTCGAGAGTGCAGCGCGAGCTGCCGGATTTGATCCGCAATTTGAGGGCGAAGGTCTGGCGGAACGTTGCGTGGACGCTGTATCCGGAATGGAATTGGCAGTGGTCTCACCAAAATATTTTCGAAACAGTCCGACACCAGCGCTTCAGGGTGACAGTTCGCGGCTTGCGGAGGCCATTGGATGGCGTTCCAAGACCAGTGTCGAAATGCTTGCCTCTAAGATGGTGGAAGAGGACAAGAAACGTTGGATCAGGGGAGAGCACAATGTTTGACAAGGACGCGGCAGAATGGGCACGTGACCGCCTTGAAGGTTGCGTGTACACGATTTTCACGCCGTTCGATGCAAACGAGGCTGTCGACTACGACAGCCTTGAAGCGTATCTGCGTATGTTGCACGAACAAGGCGCGCGGAAGTTTTACGCTATGGCGTATAATTCACGCTATTCGCAGATGACCATGGATGAGATTTTCGAGCTCAATCGTTTTTGCGCGCAAACGGTCAAGAAAATCGATCCCGAATCCGTAGTCATTGTCGGCGACCCGATTCACTGCTCGACGAAGCACAGTGTTGAGTGCGCGCGCGCGGCACGGGAGGCCGGCGCTGACCTGATCTCCGTGATCTGCCGGGAAAAGTACTTTGAGGATGACCAGATCCTGGAACATTTTGCGAAGGTCGGCCGAGAGTCCGGATTGGGTGTGCTGGTCCATGAGATGCCCTTTCTTTCCGGTCAGGATGGCAAGCAAATGAACTGGCCCCTGTCGTTGCTGCGGTCTCTGGCTCGCATCCCCGAGGTGGTCGCCCTGAAAGAAGATGCGAAGGAACCTGACATTGTCAAAGCGACCTTGCAGCTCGAGCCGAGAATTCGTGTGGTTCTCGCAGGCCGTAAATCCAGTTTCCTGCCGTATCATCCGCTCGGCGCTCGCGCCTACCTGAATGGAATTTCAATAATTGATGCGCAAATCGGAGAGAACTTTTGGACTGCGCTTGAGAGTGGCGATGAGCAGACTGTACGCTTTATTCTTGACGAACTCGAGAGCCCGTTTTTCGACGGTCTTTGCGCAAAATACGGCTGGCATCGCTGCAACAAGGCCTTGCTGGAAGCTGCCGGCCTGATGCCAAGGCGGGATCGGATGCCTCTCAAACACCTGCCGGATGAACAGTTCTCGGAAGTCACCGCTGTTTGTGGCCGGATCAAAGCGGCTCTCGCTCGGGCACCGTGGCAGAGACAGGACGCGTGATGCAGAGTGTTACAGCTTTTGTTCCGGCGCGTTCCGGATCCAAACGGTTTCCCGGCAAAAACATTCATCCGCTGATGGGAAAGCCTCTGGTTTTGTGGACACTGGAAGCCTGTGCCCTTGCGGAATGCGTTTCGGAAGTGATCTTTTCGACCGACAGCCAGGAATACTGGGACATCGCGTCAAGACACTTTGAAGATCTCGGCATCGAAACCAGACTGACTTTCGATCCTCGAAATGGCGAGGAGGCGGGCGATCAGGTCAAGATCTTTGACTATCTTCACCAGTCGGTCGACAAGATTTTCGACACGCGGGACGGCGATTTTTTGCTCGCCCTGCCGACAGTTCCGCTTCGCACATCGCAGCACATCGACCAAGCCTATGAAGAACGGCAGGCGCGGCATAAGCCGGTGTTTTCTGCCACGGCCTATAGTTTTCCGGTTTCGTTTGCATTCACGGTCAATGACGAGGCCGGATGGGATCCCGTCTTCGATCATTCACCCATGAGAACAGGCAACACGAGAAGTCAGGATCAAAAGGCTGCGTACCACCCGAACGGTGCGATCTATATCCGTGAGCTTGAGGATCTCAGAACGCGGAATCTGACCACATTGTACGATCATGCAACGCCGTTCATCATGTCTGCGGAAAACTCGGTCGATATCGACAATCGCAGCGACTTTTTTGTCGCAGAAGGCATTCTGAAGGCCCGGGAAAATTGACGTGCGTCGCCAACTTGAGGAGTCCGAGGCTGCGTGGGTGCGAGAGAGACCCAAGCGACTTTGGCAGCGCTCGCTGGTCGCCCGGCAAAGCAGCTGCCCGGTGAGCGGGCTTTGCCGTAACAGCAGTGACGTTTGATGTCTGAAAAGCCTTAACGGTCCATGCGGTGACCGGTGCTCGACGAGGTTCCCGCAAGCAGAAGAATAGGTTTACGATCCAGCCTAAACACTTGCGCTCCTCAGTTTTGATGAGTAATCCGGGATGACATTTTTTCTTTGTGGTGGACTTGTAGGATCGGACAATGCGCGCACACGAGATCGAACTGCCCTCAACCGCGTCGCCGGACGAAATCCTCGCGACGGTGAACGCTACCGGTGGCTGTATTGTTCCGAATTTTCTGGACCAAGCCACGACGGAATCCATGCGGAACGAATTCGATGATCTGATGGACAACACCATCGACAAGATCGATGTGCATGCGGACGCGGGTTACAGCATCGCAAAAAGAGCCAGATTGCCGGATGTCGATGAAGGCAGGTTCCCGGTGACCTGCGATGTAGTTGCCAGCCGTGGTTTCAAGGAGATCTCCACTCGCTACTACAACGACGTCGTTGACTACCCGTCAAAACTGTTTTTCGTGCGGTCGATCGGTCGTCCTGATGAAGTTGTCACGGCGTTGCCCTATGTCATGCACTTCGACAGGCATCAGTTCCTGAAATTCGCGGTTCTGCTGACAGATGTGACCGAAGACGACGGACCGACCTGGATCGTACCCGGCCGTACGCAGGAGTTTCGTAAGAAACGCCTGGAAATGCTGAATGCCAGCGAGATCACACCGGGAGAAAACGTGCTCGCTGATTCGGGCGAGGAGGTCGCACTGACCGGTCCTGCAGGTTCGTTGGTCATTTTCGATACGGATGCGCCGCACAGGGCCGGCAATCTGGCACCTGGCCGTGTTCGCAAGATAATGAGAATTGACACCGAAGGTGAGCGCAGCCGGGCTCAAAGCGAACGTCGTGTTCCAAAGAAGCAGCCCTTGTTGCGCAAGCTGCGCGCCAAGATCGGGCTTTAGAGATCGAACCAGGTTTGATTTGGAGGCTGGCTGAGACCGCGTCCGTCCTGAGGCTGCCTTTCAGGCCTTAAAAGACAGGCGCCTCCGGGTTCACCGGAACGTTGATGCGATGGAAGATATGCCAGGGGGATTAGACGCAGACTTGGCGCCGGCATTGTGAGGCGCACCAGGCCCCTGCAGGTTGGGGCGTAAGGGCTGTCTATTTCCCTGCGCTCACGATATGGCGGTCGCCCTTTCACTGTGATAGTGACCTCAGACGCACCGTCTTGTCTCAACGAATACATTCAGAGGTATGCGGCAGTACCCGGTTGCCGCTTGGAAAAAAAAAGCTGCATGAACGTTGCTGATCACCTAAAGCGCCTGGAAGAAGAACTGGACCTTTTCGACTGGCGCGAGGGCGATGCTCCGGTATGGGAGTTGGCACGATATTCTATCGCGTCCGTTGCCAGTGCATCGATGCCGAGCGAGGCCGTGTCGCCCCAACAGATGCCGCGCAAGGAAGGCAATTCCGATGGGTTCTCCTTCGGCACGGCCAGCCGGCCGGACGATCATTCATCGGCAAGACGCAGACTGGAGCGGTTTCGAAGACGGCTTTCCCTAGCGACCAAGCGCAATCCGCTGAGAGGCGGCCATTGTGACGTTGCCTTGTTCGGTCATCCGAGGCGCAAACAGGAAAACGGGCGCTGGATCGATCTCTATGCGGATCCGGTGTCCGTCATCCTTTGCAAGGCATATGATGTCCGGCTCATTGAAATGGATTGGAACTCTCACAAGAAGCCTGAACTGACACCAGACCTGCGTTACATTGATGATCTGCGCCGTCAGGCAAGAAGGCAAACCGGTTTTTCGCAGTTCAGTCCCGTTGGCGAAACAAAGAACCGTGCGCTGGATGAAGCCTTTCGGGCAGCTGGGATTGAAATTGAGCCTTCGAACATTGTTCGCACCGAGATCGATCGGTGGTGCAGATGGTTGCCCATCTATACCGATCTGCTGAAGAAACTCGCGCCACGCGCAGTTGTGCTGGTGAACGGCTCGCACCTGAAGGCGCTTGTGGCTGCTGCTCGGCGGCTCGGAATTCCCAGCATCGAACTCCAGCACGGATCGCCGGCGATCGGAAAGCTGAACTATGACTTTCCCGCCGGCCGAAGGATGGAAACGTTCCCGGATTTCTTTTTCAGTTTCGGGAAGTTCTGGACGGAGGTCAGCAGGCTCCCCCTGCCATTGGAGCGAACACCGCCGGTCGGCTTCACGTATCTACGGGATCGCGTAAGCCGGTTTCCGGAGGCGTCTGACGCAGGAACGCGCATTATGACGATTTCCCAACCGACTTGCCGGGCGGCGCTTGCCGCGGCAACACTAGCATCGGTTCAGCGAACAGGGGGAGCGTTCGAATTGCTCTGGAAGAACCACCCCGTCGAAGAGAAACTTCAGGATGATGTCGCCCGAGCGCTTGAAGAAGCCGGAGTACGCACGCTGCCGCCCGGCGCAGACCTTTATGAAGCGATTGCGTCGGCAGGGACGATTATCGGGGGGTATTCGACAGCGCTTTATGAGAGTGTTGCCTTTGGACGCCGCCCCCAGATCGTCAAAACCGGCCATGAGCAGTTGATGTCCAATCTCGTGGCAGCCGATGCCGCCGATTTGGTGTGTTCTGCACAAGAAATCACATTCAACCGGAAGCCTCGTGCCGACGTGGTTGACAGTCTGTTCGCGATGCGAAGCGACTCCGAAATCCTGGAGAAGTTTGACGCTGCGGTAAAACTGGGGCCATACGTTGCATAAATTACCTGAGCGGTCTGGTTTCGATGGCTGCCTGAATCAGCACTTGAATTGCGCGAAGACGGAAAGCGTGGGGGTTTGATTGACTGCAAAGAACAAAATTTCGAAAGCACGACTGCTCAGATTCCGAATATTGGCGTCTATTCCAGGGCGTTTCGGCAAAAAATACTTCGAAAGGTATTCGGCATTGACGTCGATGGATGCAATGCGGCGTGCGATTGAAAAATGCGAGGGGATGGCCTGTATCGACCTTGGGGCAAATGTCGGCGAATTAAGTGAAATGATGGCGGCCAAGGCTGGACGTGTCTACGCGTTTGAACCGGATCCTTGGGCCTGCCAGAAGTTGACAGAACGTGTTAGAACGCTTGAGAATGTGGAAATCATTCAGGCTGCCGCCGGCCTCGAAGACGGGCACATAACCCTCTATAGACATGAGAATTTTGACGCCGATCCACTTATCAATTCGCAGTCCAGTTCCGTCTTTGTTTCAAAAAGCAATGTCGCGTCGGAAGCAGCATACGAGGTTCGGCAGATAGATTTCCTGCGATTCCTGCGCGAAACCGAAGAAGAGATCGGTGTTCTGAAAATCGATATTGAAGGTGCGGAAGTGGCCTTGCTTGAAGCGTTGTTTGATGCACCGCAGCTGTTCAAACGCGTTCGATATGTCTTTGCTGAAACCCACGAAAAGAAGATCCCGGGTCAAGCGGAACAAGTCAGCCGTCTGAAAGCCAGGGCGAGATACACGCGGCGACCGGTTGTAAACCTGTTTTGGCACTGACCATCCAGTCGCCTGGCGAAGCGCCACAGGTAAAGAGACACTGCCGCAGGAATCCAGGGCAGCCATGGAAGACCTGAGATGCTATGGGAGCGTGGCCCGGCGATTTGGCTCAACGCTGGTTGCAAGAGTGCAGGGCCTGTTTTGTGGACTGGAAGTGCGACCGCAATGAATGCTGACGATCGATTGATGCTTCTCGAAAAAAGTAAAGAAGCTTTCCAGGTAAATGCGATACCAGACATTACGGTTGCGGAAAATCAAGTCGTCGCACTTGTGATTGCGCACAACGAAGTCACGCGACTGCCGTACTTTCTGGAGCATCATAGACGTATCGGAATCAAGCAGTTCATTGTCATCGACAATGATTCAACTGACGGAACAGGCGCGTATCTCGACGCGCAGGCTGACGTGACCAGAATACATACCAGGGCCTCCTATAAGGAGAACAAATCCGTTTGGCGGCAGCTGATTTGCGATTTGTTTCTGCAGGAAAGCTGGGTTCTCTTCCCCGACGTGGACGAACTGTTCTGGTATCCCGGCCTTTCGAAAACAAGCATCAACTGGTTCACGGAGTATCTCGACCAAAGCGGCTATCAGGGTGTTTTCACAACGATGGTCGACATGTACGCCGCCGGGCCCGTGCAGGAAATACGCTACGAGCCATCGACGCCGTTTCTGGAAAGCTGTCCTTACTTCGACAACAGCGGATACAGATATGTTCCGTTGAAGGGGGCAGATGGCAGAGGCTACAACGTTCCGTTCAGACATCTTTACGGTGGCACCCGAGAACGTCTGTTTCATCACACGTCAAAGAGAAAACCCAATCTTCTCGACAAGTTCCTGCTTGGAACCGTTTTTTCGATCAGGTCAAACGAACCGAAAACCAGCCTCGGGCGCTTTCTGGACAGAAAGCTGTTCAAGATGGTCAAGAAGAGCCTGCCGGGCGTCGATCCGCTCATGAGCAAGGTCACGCTGCTCAAGTGGGAGAAGGGAGCTTCGTTTTCCGGAGGCGTGCACAATGTTGCTTCCGATCTCAGCCTGGCGCCTGACTGGTGTGCGCTTTTGCACTTCAAGTATCTGGACGACTTCAAGGACAAGGTTGATGAAGCCCTGGACCGCCAGCAGCATGCGGTGTCGAGCAGATTTTACAAGGACTATGTGCCACACCTCGACAAGGTTATGTCCAAGGGTGTTTATTTTGAGGGCAGCGTGGCTTTCGAAGATGAGAATTCCCTGCTGAAATACGGATTGATGCGCAAAAGCAGAGCCCTGGAGGATTTTCTGACGCAGTTGGATCCCGGTTCGGCAACAGCCGCTGAAGGATCACGGAACAACGGGCAAGGCGCGTCACTCTCCAACAGCTGATCTGCCGCCGCCTCGTCTAGGAAAACAGTCTTTCCGTGTAAAACCTGCAGATCTGATCTTCTGAAAAAGTGGCCAGTTTTCTGGAAGAGTGCGCGACAAGGTCAGCGTTGCGCTCCTTGTGAAGTAACTCCGTCACCGACCCCGCCAGCCCCTCCACATCCCCGCACGGCGATAGCAAACCCGTCTTTCCGTGTTCAATCAGCCAGCTAGGCCCGGGGGAGGCAGTTGCGGCGACGGGGAGGCCGGCGTTCCAGCCTTCCAGGACGACGTTGCCGAGGGGTTCATCGTCAGAGGGGCAGACAAGGATATCCGCCGCTTTGAGGAATGGCGACGGATCGCGCTGCCAGCCGAGGAAGTGGGTGCGGCCGTCAACACCCAGGTCACCTGCCAAGCGTTTCATGTCTTCGACCAGTTCACCATCTCCGATGAGCCAAGCATGAACGCTGTCGGGCAGCTTCGCAAGCGCCTTGATGACAAGGTCGAAGCGCTTGCGTTCCACGAAACGTCCAAGCGTGATCAGCACCGTTGCATCTTCCGGGGTGCCGTAATCCGCGCGGTTCACCGGCTGCAGGTCTTCCGGCAGCGGGTCGACAAAGTTGCTGATCATGTGGGCGCGTTCGGCAGGCCAGCCCATTTCCACGGCACGGCGGACGATCTCCGGCGTGTTGCCGATCAGGTGTTCGACATTGCCATAGGTGTGAAAGCCGTCCGGAAAATCGCCAAGGCGCAGGAATGTGCGCATGTCGGGACCAGGTCTGGGCAGCCATTTGCTGGCCGGGCTCATCCAGCCCATCGTGGCCCTTGCGCCGAAGCGGCGAATGTCGCGTGCAATACCCCAGTGCACGAAATGGCGCTTGAAATGCGACCGGCTGAACTTCAGTTCCCGCACGTCACAATGCTCTGCAAGTTCGTCGCGCCAGGGCCTGTCGTGCCGAATGAAGGCGATCTGGTCCACGCCTCGTTTTGCCAGCGCTCTTGAAAGACGCAGGAAAAACCGTTCGGCCCCGCCATCGACGCCAAGGTGGATATGAGCAAGCTTCATGGAACCGGCGGGAAGGTCAGTTGCCATCGATCACGTCATAGTAGTTGTGGGCCTGACCAAGCAGGCCGCGCAGGTTTCCCGAACCCTTCATCAGGCGGATAAGACCGTAATAATAGAGTTTTTCGCCGCGTTCGCGGGCAAAGGGTTTCAAGCAGAAACCAATGACGGTTGCCAATCCCCCGAACGTCATGCGCCGCGCGCTTTTGGGGATGAAATGCAGGGCAGCCTTGCCCCTGCCTTCGCGCAACACGATGTTGAAAGCGCCGGAGGTTGCCGCCATGTGCATCCGGCTGAGCAGACGTTTCGTGGTCACCCGCGAGGCTGGGATGTCTTCTTCCACGAAGGCGTCATCCACCCAGATCATCTTTGCACCCGCCGCATGTGTCCGGCGGAAGAAGTCGATGTCCTCGCTGCCGAAGGTCAGGCGCTCGTCGAAGCGCAGGCCCAAACCGTCCTTGTGGATGATCCGGGCGCTGATCAGAACATTGTTGGTCGGGGCTTCGGTGATTTCGGTACCGGTGGGGCGTGGCTTCAACAGCTGTGATTTCCACCAGTGCGGTGCCGGTTTTTCGTAGATCCTGCGCACGGGCCCGTTGGCGACTTCGGCGTTGAATTGGCCACAGGCAGCCAACAGCTTTTCAATCCAGTCGGGTTCGGCGCGTTCGTCGTCGTCGATCAGTGCAACCCAATCCGGTGCGTGCTCAAGGGCAGCTTCAAGTGCCCGGTTGCGCGCAAACGGAATGCCCTTACGCCGCTCATGGTAGAAGAAGACCGGAAGAGACAACGCCCCCTTGACCTTCCCGGCCTCCTCGCCGGTGAAAAAGGGTTCCGGGTCGTTTTCAACAACAACAACGGTCAGGTTTGTCCCGTTCGGCCGGATCAGCTTGTCGAGGCTCGCCAGACACGTTTTCAGCATGTTCGGGCGCTGCGCTGTACAAACGGCAATGACCAGTTTCTGGGTCATGTGGCGGGTTCTGTCCTTCCGGTAGACTGACGCTGGCCGCACTGCGGTCCGGGCAGGGGTTTGGCGCAAGTCGGGCGTGCTGTCAAAGGAATTCGCGTTGTGCAGCCTTCCCACGGTGCGGTGCGCGCGCTACGGTTCACGCTCACCCTTTGAACGATTGCAAACAGGCAACGGTGTTTGGGAGGACACAATGAAGGGATTGATGATGCACCGTCCGCTGAAAATTGCGGACATCATCACTTTTGCGGCGGAAAACTATCCGCTTGGCGAGCTCGTCTCCGTGCGCACGGAGGGCGATATCCACAGAGCGACCTATCGCGAGACAGCCCGCCGCGTGGCACAGCTGGCCCACGGGTTAAGGGCGCTTGGTGTCAATCCGGGAGACCGGATTGCGACACTTGCCTGGAACGGTTACCGGCATTTCGAGCTCTATTATGCGATATCGGGCATCGGCGCGGTCTGTCACACGATCAACCCGCGGCTTTCTGCCGAGCAGATGATCTATATCGTCAATCACGCCAGTGATCGCATCATCTTCTGCGACACCACCTTTTTGCCGATCCTAGAAAAACTGCGCCCGCATCTGCCCGACGAGCTGCGCGTTGCGGTCATGACGGACCGCGCGCACATGCCGGAGACCTCTTTGGAGGGTGTCCATTGTTACGAAGACATCCTGGAGGGCCAGCCTGAGGAAATCGACTGGCCCGACTTCGATGAGAACGAGGCGGCGGGTCTTTGTTATACGTCCGGCACCACGGGCAACCCAAAAGGCACGCTGTTCTCGCACCGCTCAACGGTTCTGCACGCCTTCACTTTGTGCGTCACCATTCCGAAGGTCCTGCAGGAAGGAAGCCGGATCCTGCCTGTCGTGCCGCTGTTTCACGTCAATGCCTGGGGCTTGCCATACGCAGCGCCGCTTTCCGGAGCGAGCCTTATATTTCCGGGTGGGGCGCTGGACGGCAAAAGCCTGTTCGACCTGATGGACCGCGAAAAGGTCTATTCGGCCTGGGGCGTTCCCACGGTCTGGCTTGGCCTGATGAACGAGATCAATCAGCGCGGCAACTTGCCTGGCGGCTTCGGCGATGTCGTTATCGGCGGCTCCGCTGCCCCGCGCGCGCTGATCGAGGCGTTCGAAACCAAGGGGGTCAACGTCTGCCACGCCTGGGGCATGACGGAGATGAGCCCGCTCGGATCGCAGTGCAACCTGCCGCCGGACATGGCGGATCTGCCGCTTGAAAAGCGCATAGACCGCAAACAGTCCCAGGGCCGCGGCGTGTTCGGCGTTGATCTGAAGATCGTTGACGATGCGGGGAAACGGTTACCGCATGACGGCAAGTCCCCGGGGCATCTTTACGTGCGCGGAAACACGATCACGTCTGGCTATTTCGAAGATCCGGAGGCGTCGAAACCGGTCTTCGACGACGAAGGCTGGTTCTGCACCGGCGACATTGCAACGATCGATGAACATGGCTTCCTGCTCATCACTGACCGGTCGAAAGACCTAATCAAGTCGGGTGGGGAATGGATAAGTTCGCTCGATCTGGAAAACACGGTCATGTCCCACCCCGGTGTGGTCAATTGCGCGGTGATCGCCGTGCCCGACGCCAAATGGGACGAACGCCCGCTGCTGATCGTCGTGCCGAAAGAAGATGCGCAGCCTCAGAGGGAAGAGCTTCTTGAGCTGATCGCGCAGAAGGTTGCCAAGTGGCAGGTGCCAGACGAGGTGGTTTTCGTGGACCAGCTTCCGCTGACGGCCACCGGCAAGGTGTCGAAACTGACACTCAGGAAAATGCGCTCCGAAGGTGGCCTATGACCCCGGATGTACTCTTTTCGCTTTCAGGCAAGACCGCGCTTGTCACGGGCGGTGCAACGGGTGTCGGCCGGATGGCTGCGGAGGGTCTGGTTGCGGCCGGTGCCACTGTTTTCATCGCAAGCCGCAAGGAAGACGCCTGCAGGGCGGCGGCGGACGAATTGGACGACGCCGGTTACTCTGGCCGTGCCGAGGGGTTCGGCGGAGACGTTGCGACCGAGGAAGGGATTGAAAAGCTGGCTGCGGATGTCGGGGAGCGGACGGACCGTCTCGACATCCTGATGAACAATGCCGGCACAAGCTGGGGGACACCGCTTGGAGAGTTTCCTTATTTCGCCTGGGACAAGGTGATGCGGCTCAACGTGACAGGACTGTTTCAACTGACCCAGCAGCTTTTCCCGCTCCTGGAAAGGGCTGCCAGCGACAGTGACCCGGCGCGCGTTGTGAATGTCGGTTCGGTCATGGGAGAGATCCCGCATGGTGATCGCGCCTACAGCTATGCAGCTTCCAAGGCAGCTGTGCATCACCTGACGAAAATCCTGGCAAAGGAACTGGCTGGGAAACGGATCACTGTCAATGCGCTTGCGCCCGGACCGTTCATTTCCAAGATGACCGCTTTTGCAACTGCCGACGAGGAAGTCAGGAGCCGGGTTGGGGCCCAGGTACCGCTCGGCAGGGTTGGGCGACCGGAGGATATCGCGGCGGCGGTCCAATATCTTTGCGGTCCCGGCGGCGCCTATGTCACAGGTGCCATTCTCCCCATCAGCGGCGGAATAAATGTTGAAACCGGTCCCGACCTCTTTCAGGAGGCATATGCGTGAATCCCGCCCCGGAATTGCGGTCTTACTCGGTTGATGCTTTGGCTGCCCGGACCGGAAAGGAACTCGGTGTGTCGTCCTGGTACCTGATCGATCAGGCGAGGATCGATGCCTTCGCCGAGGTCACGCAGGATCATCAGTTTATACATGTCGATCCGGTGCGCGCTCAAAAGACACCCTTTGGCGGGACTATCGCGCACGGATTTCTGACATTGTCGCTCCTGTCGGTGATGGGGCAGGAGGCGCAGCCGACAATTGAAGGCGCGCAGATGGGGATCAACTACGGCTTTGACCGGGTCAGGTTTCTCTCGCCAGTCAAAGCAGGGAGCAGGGTCCGGGGCCGGTTCGTGCTCAGCCGCGTTTCCCAAGCCAGACCAGGCGAGATCGACATAGCATGGGCCGCGAGCGTGGAGATTGAGGGCGAAGAACGTCCCGCGCTTAAAGCGGACTGGCTCAACCGCTTCTATCTTGTGCAAACGGGCAAGGAGCAGAGCGCATGTTGAAAGCGCGAACGCTTCCACCTGTGTTGCAAAACCTGCGGCTGCCAGCGGTGGCGGCGCCCTTGTTCATTGTTTCCTGCCCCGAATTGGTCATCGCCCAGTGCAAGGCCGGGATAATCGGCAGCTTTCCGGCGCTCAACGCGAGAGACGAGCCGGACGGCCCGGTCATGCTGGAGGTCTGGCTCCGGCAAATCACGGAGGAGCTCGACCGTCACAACCAGGCAAACCCGGACCGGCCCGCCGCGCCATTCGCTGTCAATCAGATTGTCCACCGGTCCAACGAAAAGCTGGAGCGGGACATTGAAATCTGCGCCCGCTGGAAGGTCCCGATCTGGATCACCTCCATGGGTGCGCGGGTCGAGGTAAACGAAGCGGCGCATTCCTGCGGCGGCATCGCGCTTCACGACGTCATCAACAACACCTATGCGAAGAAAGCCGTTCAGAAAGGCGCTGACGGTCTGATTGCCGTTGCCGCCGGAGCCGGTGGTCATGGCGGACCGCAATCGCCTTTTGCACTGGTGAGGGAAATCCGCGAGTGGTTTGATGGTCCCCTGATGCTGGCGGGAGCCGTCTCGACAGGTGAAGCGCTCCTAGCGGCACGTATTCTGGGAGCCGATTTCGGCTATGTCGGCTCGCCCTTTGTCGCAACGGACGAAGCGAATGCAGACCGGGTCTACAAGGACATGATGGTCGCGGGCAGTGCGGAAGATGTTTTGACGTCGTCGCTCTTTACGGGACATCCCGCCAATTACCTGAAGAGTTCCATCGCCCGTGTTGGGCTCGATCCGGACCACTTGCCGCCGGAGTGGGACGTAAGCGTCATGCCGGATGACAGCCCGGTTCCAAAGGCCTGGCGCGACATCTGGGGGGCCGGACAGGGCATCGGGTCGATCAAGTCCGTCGGCCCGGCGTCTGCCGTGGTCGACCGTCTGGAACGGGAATATCAGGAAGCATGCGCGCGCACACGAGAGATGATTTAGGGAGACATCATGGATCTGGGCATTACCGACAAGGTCCGGCCGCTGATCGAACAGGTCCGGCAGATGGTCGAGGACGAGATCGCACCGCTCGATCTTGAGTTCCATCACGAGGTTGGACAGCATCCGAGCGGCGACCGGTTTCAGCACACGCAGCGTCAACTCGAAATCCTGGAGAGCCTTAAGACCAGGGCGAAGGAGCGCGGGCTCTGGAACTTCTGGCTGACGGACAGCGAGAAGGGCTTCGGATTGACCACGGTGGAATATGCCTATCTCGCCGAAGAAATGGGCAAGGTCGGGATCGCGGCGGAGGTTTTCAACTGTAATGCGCCGGATACCGGCAACATGGAGGTTCTGGAGCGCTACGGAACGGAAACGCACAAGGACCGATGGCTGAAACCGCTTCTGGAGGGTGACATTCGTTCCGCCTACCTGATGAGCGAACCGGAGGTCGCTTCCTCGGATGCGACCAACATTTCGCTGAGTGCCGTCAAGGAGGGCGACGACTGGGTCCTCAATGGCGAGAAGTGGTGGGCGACCGGTGCCGGTGATCCGCGCTGCAGGCTCTATATTGTCATGGCCGCGACGGACCCGGCTGCGCACAAGCACAGCCGCCATTCCATGTTCCTGGTACCAAGCGATGCGCCCGGCATCGAGGTTCTCCGTCCGATGCAGGTGTTCGGTGCGGACGATGCCCCGCACGGGCACATGCATATCCGCTTCACGGATGTCCGGGTGCCGGCAAAAGATCTTGTACTGGGGGAAGGGCGCGGCTTTGAAGTGGCGCAGGGCCGTCTGGGTCCTGGCCGCATTCACCATTGCATGCGGGCGATCGGACAGGCGGAAATGGCGCTTGAGCTTTTGTGCCGGCGCGCAATGTCCCGGGAAGCCTTTGGCAGGAAACTGACGGATCTTGGTGCCAACTACGACATCATTGCCGACGCGCGTATGGAAATCGAAATGGCACGTCTTTTGTGCCTCAAGGCCGCCTGGATGATGGATACGCAGGGAACGCGCGCAGCCCAGCCCTGGATCAGCAAGATCAAGGTGGTTGCACCGCTGACAGCGCTGAAGGTCGTCGACGAGGCCATGCAGGTCCACGGCGCTGCAGGCATCAGCCAGGATTTCCCGCTCGCGGCCATGTGGACCCACCTGAGAACGCTGCGCTTCGCCGATGGCCCGGACGCGGTCCACCGTCGCCAGGTCGCGCGCACGGAGCTGCGCAAATACACGAATGACAAGGTCTGATGATGGCCGGTTCGAAATGCGCGATCAAAGGAAGCCCATTCAACCCCAACCTCATCCTTCGAGACGCTCGCCTTCGGCAAGCTCCTCAGGATGAGGTTGTTGGTCGGGTGATGTGAACAAATGACCGGCACCACTGATCTCGATCTGGAGCGTCTTACCAGTTGGCTGGAACAGAACCTTGCCGAATTCAAGGGACCAGCGCGCGTTGAAAAATTCAATCGTGGTCAGTCCAATCCGACTTTCCAGTTGATGTCGGCATCAGGCGACTATGTCCTGCGCCGAAAACCGCCGGGTGTTCTTCTGAAGTCGGCGCACGCGGTCGAGCGCGAGTTCAGGGTCCAGAAAGCACTCGCCGGATCAGATGTTCCTGTCGCGAAAATGCATGTTCTTTGCGAGGACGATACCGTGATCGGATCCGCGTTCTATGTCATGGAACTGGTGAAGGGGCGGAATTTCGACGACCCGAGGCTGCCGGACTTAAACACCGAGACGCGCGCTGGTATCTACGATCAGATGAACAGAGTTCTGGCTGCCATTCACGGGGTGGACCTTGAGGTGAGCGGGCTCTCGGATTTCGGTCCGGACGGCAATTACTATCGCCGCCAGATCGACCGCTGGACGCGCCAGTATCGAGCGAGTGAAACGGAAACCATTGCCGACATGGACGCGCTGATCGCGTGGCTGGACGAAAATGTCCCCAACGATGACGGCAGGAGAACGCTGGTACACGGCGACTATCGCATCGATAATCTGCTTTTCGCCGAAAACGGGCCCGCTTGCGTCGCTGTGCTCGACTGGGAGCTTTCCACGATCGGCCATCCCTTCGCCGATTTGGCCGCTTTGATCATGCAGTGGCAGCGCCCGCCAGGCACCGAAGGAAGAGGCTTGGCCGGGGTCGATCGGACACGGCTCGGCATTCCGGAGGATCAGGCTTTCATCGATGCCTATTGCGAACGCGCTCGGCTCACCGGAATTCCGGACTTCGGCTTCTACCTCGCCTTCGCCTTCTTCCGCATGGGCGCGATCCTGCAGGGCGTCAAGAAACGCGCCCTCGACGGCAACGCGTCCAACCCGGAACTGGGCTTGCGGCTTGGGGCGAGTGTTCCTGAGTATGCGGCAGGCGGTCTGAAGGCGGCGAATTGCCACTGAGGGATGACGTTATCTTGTGCCACCGTGTGCGCGACACTCATCGCGGCCAGGCGGCAGGAAACCGGCGAATTTGCAACAAGTCCCGATGGGGTCATTGCCAGACTTGATCTGGCAATCCATGCCCTTACGCGAGCGAGTGAAAAACATCGGCAAAAACGGAAAGGGAACGGCATGGATGCCATGGTCAAGCCATGGCATGACCGGGAAGGGCAATACAAATCGCTAGCGCCCTCCGTCGACATATTCGCCGTCATATCGAAAAACCGCGTGTCCGCTGTTGTTGTGCTGTGGCGGAACGCCAACGCGCATTTGCAGAAACAGAGCGCCGTTCGGGTCCTTGTAAAACGGTGCGCCGTTCCAAAGCTTGATCATGAACACTTCTGCATTCTCGACCTTGAAGGCCTTGAGCAGCATCTCGGGAACATCGGTTATCAATTGGGGATGAAACCCGGCCGCCTGCGTGAATGTGATCAGGTCCGCGTCGTTTTCCATGATCCGCGGCCGCGAAAAGCCGCGCGACACACCGCTGCTGCCAAGTGTGTATTCCACCACGTTGCCGGAGGCCTCGGGGTCGGGCAGCAAAATGCTGGCACGGTCTTCACGGAACGTCATTTCAAAGAACTTAATATCCGTGCCGAGCGTGCCCTGAAATTGAACGAATGCCTCCGACATGCCCTTGATCGACAGATAGCTGTCAAACGTGCGAAGGCTTTCCGGTAGCGCCACTGAGTAGATGCTGGCGTCGGGGCGCACGCGCACCACGACATTTTCGCGCCCGCCGGACGCATTCTGGAACTTGATTTCCCAAAGGACGCCGGATTCCTTGCCTGCTGGCGGCGGTCTGGTTGCCTCGACGCGATCTATATGGCTCCAACCGGCCGGTGCCTCGGCGCGCGCAGCGTCCAGGATCTGTGGCAGGCGGGCGAGACCGCTCTTCGTGATGGAAAATGGCTGGCTGCGGCCCGTCAGAGTGTACATGGAAACCGGTCTGCCGCCGATCCCGCGCCGAAAGCTGCCGCCGTTCCAGCGATAGTCCTGAATCGCTCCCGGGTCGGTTGGTGACACGGCATCGATTTCGACGCCATGGGTCAGTACCTTGATTTCAAAGACATGCTCACCCGTACCGATAACCTCGGAAAAGCGGTTTTCGGCTTCGTCGAACGGCCAGTCTGACTGGGTCCGCAGATTCATCGACCGGCCCCGCTCGGTATGACTGATGTCCGCGCCGTCGAACCGGCCGTCGGCGAGCGCGTAAACCTGGCCGTGTTCGCGCTCGCTTCTGACCGAGATGTTCCATTTCACGCCCCATTGGGACTGACCGAGGACCGGGCCGAGTGAGGCCGCCGCTGCGGTCACTTTTCCCGGCTTTTTGGTAGGCAGATTGTCCGGTGCGGCACTCAAAATGGACCACAGCTTCGAAATTTGCAGCTCCGCCTGGGTGAAACGCTCCGGCGAGACAACAAACTTTGGACCGTCGGCCATATGCATCGGCCCGTGCAGTTCGTCCACAGAACCTGGATCGCGGCTGTTGCGTCGCACAGACCAGAGTTTGAACTCTTCCCCGTCCCGCCCCGTGGCGGCAATCACCGAGAAACTGTCAGGTTCGACCCTCAGCCACAGAAGGTCGCTGTCGCCGATCTCACTGGTCAGCGTCGTCCATGCGATGTCGAATGATTTCTTGTCATTGAGAAAAGTGGTTTGTGCCGAAGCAGGCAATGAAAGCGCAAGAGTAACGAACAAAATAAGCGGCGCGACGCCGCTGCGTAGACGCAGGTACTTGGCCATGATGCACCTCGAAAATTTATGAAGAGGTCCATCATGCCTGCAAAACGCTACGTAAGCAAAACCCGGTGACTGTATGAGCCGGGCCGTCCGGTTCAGCTCTCGTTCATCTCAGCAAACGTGCCGCTCCCTTCGGCGAGCTTCCGCAGCAAGACCGGAACTTGCCAGTAATAGCTGTCTTCCTGCGCATAGGTTTCGATCCGCCGCACCAGTTCCGCCGCGCCGATCTGGTCGGCCGTATGCATCGGGCCACCGCGGAATCGGGGAAAGCCGTAACCGAACAGGAACACCGCGTCGATGTCGACCGGCCGCAGCGCAATACCTTCTTCGAGGACGCGCGTTGCTTCCAGGATCATCGCCGTCACGAAACGGCTGACGATCTCGTCGCCGGAAAAGGTGCGCGGTGTGACACCTGCCCTGGCACGCTCTTCGTCGATGATCGCAAGCGCTTCCGGGTTCGGGCGCGTGCCGTCTGCATCGTAGACATAAAAACCCTGTCCGGTCTTGCGGCCGAACCAGCCCTTTTCGCAGATCTCGTCGGCGATCGGGATGTAGCGTTCCTCCGCGGGGCGCGTCGCCGCGCGGCGCTTGTTGGCGGCCCAGCTGATGTCGAGCCCGGCAAGATCGGCAACCTGGTACGGGCCCATGGCAAAGCCGAAACCCGTGATCGCCCTGTCGATCTCCTCTGGAGACGCACCGTCCATCATCATGTAGTCGGCCGCCTTCTTGTAGAAGGTCATGATCCGGTTGCCGATGAAGCCGTCACAGACGCCGGAACGCACTGCGATTTTCTTCAGCTTTTTGGCAAGGGCAAAGCCGGTGGCGACCGCGTCTGCGCTCGTCTTTTCGGCTACGACGACTTCCATGAGACGCATGATGTGTGCGGGCGAAAAGAAGTGCAGTCCGATGACGTCTTCCGGACGACCGGTCGCAGCTGCGATCTCGTTGACGTCGAGATAGGACGTATTGGAGGCAAGCACCGCACCCGGTTTTGCGATCTTGTCCAGTGTTCCGAAAATATCTTTCTTGACGTCCATGTCCTCAAAGACAGCCTCGATGATGAGGTCCGCATCGGCAAGGGCGTCAAGTTCCGTTGCCGTTGAGAGCTTTGCCGAAAGGATCTCGTCGCGCCCCTCAGTGCTCAGTTTTCCGCGCTTGACGGCTCCCTCAAGGTTTTTGCCGATCGTGGCCGTGCCGCGGTCGAGGCCTGCCTGGTCCCGCTCCGTCATCGTGACGCTGAAGCCGGCCAGGAGCGCCGCGGTTGCAATACCTGAACCCATCGTACCGCCACCGATCACGCCAATGTTCTGGATGTCGCGAGGCTTTGCCGAGGCTTCGGGGATCTTGGCGACTGCACGCTCGGCGAAGAAGGCGTGGATCAGGCCCGCCCGCTGCGGACTGTCCATGCATTCGTTGAAAAGACGGCGCTCTTCCTTGAGGCCTTCGCTGAGCGGAAGCTGACTGGCCGCGACGGCGTCGACGCATTTGTGCGGTGAAAACAGAAGCGGTTGCGTCTTCTTGAGTTTTGCCCGCATCGCTTCGAATGCTTCGGCGTCGGGTTCGACGGCAATGTCGCGTGTTCGCCGGGTTCTGTCATGTCCATCAAGAACAGCTTGCGCCGCTCTGAGGGCAACGTCCCGGGGCAGTCCGTCCTCAATGCGGTCGATCAGGCCGTGTTCAAGTGCTTTTTCCACCGCTAGAGGTTTCCCGCTGGTGATAAGGTCCAGCGCGGCGCTGACACCGGCAAGCCGGGGTGCACGCTGCGTACCGCCTGCGCCTGGCAGAATGCCGAGAGTGACTTCAGGCAGGCCGACCCTTGTGCCTGGAAGGGCAACGCGCAGGTGGCTGGCAAGCGCGACTTCCAGGCCACCGCCAAGGGTCGTACCATGAAGGACGCAAACCACAGGCGTCTCGCAATCCTCGATGAAGTTGCAGAGGTCCGGCAGCCAGGGATCTTTGGGCGGTTTGCCAAATTCGCGGATGTCGGCCCCTGCGATGAAGGTGCGTCCTTTGCCGTAGAGGGCGATGACCCTGGTGTCTGGCTCTGCTTGCAAGGCTTCTATCGCCTGCCACAGGCCGGAACGGACCGCGTGGGAGGCCGCGTTTACCGGCGGATTGTCAAGGGCGATGAGTGCGAGCGGCCCCTGCCGTTCGATCGACACAACATCATTGATAGCGGTCCCGCCACGTTCTGATCCAGACTGCATGAAATCCTCCCGAAATCGCCCGGGACTGTTCAATTCCGGGTGGGTCTTGTCAAGCCGACGAAACAGAATGGGAACGTGCCTGATTGGAATGGTTGCCCGGCTACTTCGGAGCGGCCTTGGGTGTAAAGGCACAGCGGTCCGGCTTGAGATCGATCAGGGGTGTTCCGTTCAGACAGTCGAGCCCGCGAACGATCAGGTTTGCGCCGTCGACCCTGATCAGCTTGGCGCCGATGGTTCCGATCGGATTCGGTCTGACAGGCGACCTCAGGGCAAAGGTGCCGAAGGTTTTGTCGCTGTGTCCCGGGTTTTGAACCACGAGGTCCCGTCGTGACCGGTCGAGCCAGTAAAGCACCTCGATCTGGTCGTAATCTTCAATGCCCTTGAGCGCCGGTACCCAGGGCTCGAAAACCTCGATCCGGCACTCCGGCCCGTCCTGCTTGCCCTGGCGCGGACAATCCTTTCTGTCGTCCCAGGGTGTGTGAATACGTCCGATGAAATGCAGCCGGGCATCGTCTGGATCAGATGTCGGCACCATGATTTCATGCGGTCGGATGTCGCTCATCAATGTACTCCGTATGGCTCAGGCGGACAGCCAGCGGACCGTTCCAAGGCCCTGCAGATCGTAACCGCCGAGAGTTTTTGCCTTTTCCTCAAGATCAGGTTTTTGCGCGAAACCGAAAAGCGTCTGCACCGGATCGGTAAAGTAGGACTTGCGGTCGATCAGCAGGTCGAAACTTTCGTCGGCGAGCGGTAGAAATGTCAGCTTGAATTGCCGCGCCATTGCCTCGATGCCGAGCGTTGCGTCAACGTCCCCGGCGGCAACGGCGGCTGCTGCATCGCTCTCGGTATGGGCCTGGTCCTTGCTCAATTCCAGATCGGTTTCGCTCAGTCCTGCTTCACCAAGCAATCTTGCGAAAAGGAGCGCTGTCCCGGCGCCGGGCTGTCGCAAAGCCACCCGACGCCCTTCGAGATCTGCAACGGACCGGATGTCGTCGGCAGCATCGCCTGAAACCAGCAGTCCGCGTTTGCGCACAGCCCAGTTGAGAAGAACGCAGCCGGTCAGCCCGGCATTGGAGACCGCTGAAATGTTCCAGCCGTCATCTTCCGGCATATGGATACCGGCAAGCGCGGCATTTCCGGACGAGAACTGATCCAACCCGTCTCTGCTGCCGTTGCAGAGCGTTGCCAGCCCGCAGTTCGATGCTTTTATGGCCCAGTCCAGCAGCGGGTCGTGGGATCCCGCCAGCACGTTCGGCCTGTCTGCGGTAGCTGCGTCTTCCGTTCCGCCAATCCAGGAGCGAATCGCCTCGGCCGGAAACAGGAGTTTCCCGGTGATCCTGCGGTGCGGGATTTCGTTTGCGGCCGCAAGGTCGTAGACCTTGCGCTCCTTGACGCGCAAAAGATCGGCGACTTCCTTTGTCGTCAGGAAAAGCGGTTGGTGGTTTTCAGTCTCGGACAATGTGATTCCAGCCTTTTCAGGGAGCGTAACGGAGACCGGTCAAAAGGTTCAAGACAGGTGAAAGGCTTGCATTTCATCGAAGATCGCCGTGTTTTAGTCAAACGCCTCTTCACCGCAAATGCGTCCATGCGCCGCTTGAAGAGCAATTTCAGACGTTTCTGAACAAATTTGTCTCAGTTTGCGGATGCTACTTTTTCGCTAAGGTCGAGCCTGCGCCAACCGCGCTTTACCCGGGAAAGAAGATATTCCTTCCTCCCGGAGGCTTGTCTTGAGTAGATTTTCCCCAATTATACTGCGATGCAAAATATTCAGCCGCATGGTGAATAAAAAATATCCATTTTTTTTCACAAGCCCCTTTCAAAAATGCATCTTTTTTGTTTTTCTAGCCGCGGCAGTCCCGGCGAATATCTGAAAGGTGACGCGTGTTACCTGAGGAAAACGTTACGCTGTCCATAATAATGATAGAACCGGATTTGGGGACAAAATGGCGAATATAAGGGGCGCTGCTGTTAAGTATGACAGCGTTCAAAAGAGCTATGACGGGGAGTCTCTCGTCGTAAAGAACCTCAATCTAGACATTCCCCCGGGTGAGTTTCTGACAATGCTCGGTCCTTCCGGATCCGGAAAGACCACCTGCCTGATGATGCTGGCAGGCTTCGAACCGGCAACGCACGGTGAAATCTACCTGAATGACCGTCCGATCAACAATGTGCCGCCGCACAAGCGCGGCATCGGTATGGTGTTCCAGAACTACGCCCTGTTCCCGCACATGTCGGTCGCAGAAAACCTTGCGTTCCCGCTGCAGGTCAGGAACGTCCCGAAATCCGAGCAGGAACAAAAGGTTCAGCGCGCGCTGGACATGGTCGAGCTTGGGGCTTTCGGAAACCGTCGTCCCGCACAGTTGTCCGGTGGTCAGCAGCAGCGTGTCGCGGTCGCCCGCGCCCTCGTGTTCGACCCGGAACTTGTACTCATGGACGAACCGCTCGGCGCGCTCGACAAGCAGCTGCGCGAGCAGATGCAGTACGAAATCAAGCACATCCATGAAAATCTGGGCGTCACCGTCGTGTACGTGACACACGATCAGACCGAAGCGCTGACGATGTCGGATCGCGTCGCGGTCTTCAATGACGGTGTTATCCAGCAACTATCGACGCCCGATGATCTTTACGAGGATCCCCAGAACTCCTTCGTGGCCCAGTTCATCGGCGAAAACAACAAGCTGAACGGCAAGGTTCTCGGTGTTCAAGGTGAAGAGTGTCTGGTCGAGCTTGACGATGGTACACAGCTCAAGGCTGACCGGGTCAACGTGTCGGAAGTCGGTGAACGCACGACATTGTCTCTGCGTCCGGAGCGTGTCGAGTTCGATACCAACGATACCATGGACAATCTCGTCAATGGCCGTATCGAGGAATTGATCTATTTGGGAGATCACATCCGCGTTCGTATGAACGTGGCTGGAAACGACGAGTTTATCGTCAAGGTTCGCAACCGCGGAGAGAAGCGCAAGCTGCATGTCGGTGAAACAGTTCAGGTCGGCTGGGCCCTGAATGACTGTAAAGCGCTCGACGCTGTTGCCTAAATTCGTGCGGTGGCTCCACAGAGCTGCCCGCGACAACAACGGAAAGAAATCCGTTTAATCCTAAAAGAGGGAGCTAGCTCACATGAAGCTCAAAACTGTAATTCTGGCAGGCACTGCTCTGGCATTCGCCACGAGCACTGCACTTGCTACCGACCTGACGCTCGTCTCCTGGGGCGGTGCGTACCAGGCGTCCCAGAAGAATGCCTATACCGATCCTTACATTGCAGAAAATCCCGGCATTAACGTGATCTGGGACGAATCCTCCGCAGAGGCCGTTGCAAAACTGCGCGCCATGAACGAGGCAGGCAACGTGACCTGGGACCTGGTGGACGTGGTTGCTTCTGACGCGATCCGTCTTTGCGACGAAGGTCTGGCAATGGAAATCGACGCTGACGAGCTCCTTGCCGCTGCGCCTGACGGAACGCCTGCCTCTGAAGACTTCGGTGACCTTCTGGTGTCCGATTGCTTCATCCCGCAGATCGTTTATTCCACCACTTTCGGCTTCCGTTCCGACGTTGACGAATGGGGCGGAAAGGAACCGACACAGATCTGTGACGTGTTCGATCTGGAAACGTTCCCGGGCAAGCGGTCCCTGGAAAAGCGTCCGATCAACAACATGGAATGGGCTCTGCTGTGTGACGGCGTGCCGAAAGAAGAAGTCTACAACGTTCTTGAGACCGAAGAAGGTCAGGCACAGGCTCTTGCGAAGCTCGATACCATCAAGGACAACGTTGTCTGGTGGTCCGCTGGTGCTGAAACACCGCAGCTGCTCGCCGACAAGGAAGTCGTGATCGGTTCCACGTATAACGGACGTCTGTTTGCCCTGATCGAAGAGCAGAAACAGCCGGTCAAGATGCTCTGGGACGCGCAGGTGTTTGACCTTGACGGTTGGATCATTCCGACCGGTCTGCCGGAAGACCGCCTCGCAGAAGTGAAGAAACTCGTCAAATTCGCGACAGACACTCAGCGTCTTGCAGATCAGGCGAAGTTCATCTCCTACGGCCCGGCCCGTAAGTCTTCTGCGCCGCTCGTCGGTCAGCACGCAACACTCGGCATCGACATGGCTCCGCACATGCCGACCGATCCGAACAACGCGAAGAACACCTTCCTCTATAACTACGAGTGGTGGGCGGACTATCGCGACGACATCGACGCCAAGTTCCAGGCTTGGCTCGCACAGTAAGCCAATCGGCTCAGGCCCGGGCGGAAACCACCGCCCGGGCTATTTTTTGATACCCGGAAGATTGTTTCATGAGCGATACCACTGACAACGGTCAGGTTCTGACGACCCAGGACGGCAAACCGCTGAAAGCAGCGCTCAGGCGCGCCTTGCGTCGCGAAAAGCTGCGCGCGTTCCTGTTGATCGCACCCTTGCTGATTTTCGTGCTGATCACCTTTGTGGCACCGATTGTCGACATGCTGTTCCGTTCTGTCGAAAACAGTATCGTGGCTGACACGCTTCCAAAGACGGTCATCGAGCTCAACAAATGGGACTCGTCCTCAGGCGAGGCTCCTGGCGAAGAGGTTTACGCCGCGCTTTACGACGACATGCTCATCGCGGTCGATCTGAAAACGCACACCCGCCTCGGCTCCCGTCTGAACTATGAGCAAAGCGGGATCTCCAGTTTGTTCCGCAAGACCGGCCGCCGCATCAAGCGCATGGATGAGGACGGGCCTTTCAAGGACCAGTTCATCGGCGCGGACAAGAAGTGGGGTGAGGTTGAGACGTGGCAGGTTCTGCAGCAGTTTTCGCCTCGTTATACCGACGGTTATTTCCTCAACGCCTTTGACGCCCAGCGCGGTCCGGAAGGCATCGAGATGAAGCCGGAAAACGAGCAGATCTACATGTTCCTGTTCGGGCGGACCCTGTTCCTGTCGATCGTGATCACGCTCTCTTGCCTGTTGCTCGGCTACCCGATCGCCTTCCTGCTTGCGTCCCTGCCGCTTCGAACCTCCAACCTGCTCATGATCCTCGTGTTGCTGCCGTTCTGGACCAGTCTTCTGGTTCGAACCTCGGCCTGGAAGGTACTCCTTCAGCAACAGGGTGTGATCAACGACTTCCTCGTTTGGACCCGGTTGATCGATGACGCGGGACGCCTGGTTATGATCAACAACCAGACCGGCACGATCATTGCGATGACGCATATCCTGCTGCCGTTCATGATCCTGCCGCTCTATTCGGTCATGAAAACCATTTCACCCAGCTACGTGCGGGCGGCCAAAAGCCTTGGCGCGAATGACTGGACCGCCTTCTGGCGGGTCTATTTCCCGCAGAGCGTTCCGGGGATCGGCGCCGGTGCCATTCTCGTCTTCATCTTGTCGATCGGTTACTACATCACGCCTGAGCTTGTCGGCGGAACGTCCGGCATCTTCATCTCCAACCGGATCGCCTATCACATCTCGTCGTCGCTCAACTGGGGACTGGCCGCATCGCTCGGCACCCTGCTGCTCGTGGCGGTTCTTGTTCTCTTTGTTGTCTACGACAAGATCGTCGGCATCGACAACGTGAAGCTCGGATAGGAGGACGACATGAGCGCACTACCACCCTATGCGTCCCCGCTTCAAAGAACGTGGTTCTATTCGTTCCGGATCATCTGCGGGCTGATCTTCTTCTTCCTGATCTTCCCGATCCTGGTGATCCTTCCGCTCAGCTTCAATGCGCAGGACTTCTTCACCTTCACCAAGGAAATGCTGTCGTTCGATCCGGCGGGCTACTCCTTCAAGCACTACAACGACTTCTTCACCAATCCGGACTGGCAGCAGGCGCTCGTCAACTCCGTGTTGATCGCGCCGGTCGCAACGCTTTTGGCGACGGCCTTCGGAACGATCGCGGCTGTTGGCCTGTCCCAGTCGCACGTGCCATACAAGCCGGCGATCATGGCGATCCTGATCTCTCCGATGATCGTGCCGCTGATCATTTCTGCGGCAGGCATGTATTTCTTCTATTCCCGCATCGGTCTGCAGGGCACCTACTGGGGTGTCGTGCTGGCTCACGCGGCGCTGGGCACACCTTTCGTCATTATCACGGTGACCGCGACGCTGGTCGGCTTCGACCGCTCTCTCGTGCGCGCCTCCGCAAGCCTTGGTGCCAACCCGGTCACGACCTTCTTCAAGGTTCAGATGCCACTGATCGTCCCGGGCGTGGTCTCCGGTGCTCTCTTCGCGTTCATCACGTCGTTCGACGAAGTGGTCGTGGTCCTGTTCCTCGGTTCTGCCGGTCAGAAGACGCTGCCCTGGCAGATGTTCACCGGCCTGCGTGAACAGATCTCGCCGACCATCCTGGCCGTCGCCTCGCTCATGGTCGCGATATCGATCGCACTGCTGACCGTATTGGAACTCTTGCGCAGGCGCTCTGAAAGGCTTAGAGGTTTGACACCGGGCTGATATCAGCCCAGCTGCTCACGGATCGTGCCGGTGGCGGAACGCCAGTCACCGGGCGGAAGACCAGGGTCTTCCCGGTAGCAAGACATTTGGATTTTAGGCCTGGCGGGCCGGCTTCTTTTCGAAGCCGGCCCGTTTTGCGTTTTAGGCCGGGAAACTGAAAACAGGACGGAATAGGATCGCATCCAAGAAAGGAGATCTTCCATGAGCGACGACATGATCCGCATTTACGAAATGAACAATGGCGAGAAAGCCTTCTCACCGTTTTCTCCGGAAGAAATGGACCGGCGGCAGGCAAATCTGCGGCAGCTGATGGCCGAGCGCAGCATCGACGCCTGTCTCATGACCTCCTACCACAACATCTGCTATTACTCCGGCTTCCTGTATTGCTACTTCGGCCGGAAATACGGCCTTGTGATCACGCAGGACAAGGCAACAACCATCGCGGCCGGGATCGATGGCGGCCAACCCTGGCGCCGGACCCATGGCGAAACCCTGATCTATACTGATTGGCGCCGCGACAACTATTTCCATGCCATTCAGACACTGCTCGGCTGGCCCAACACCTCCGTCAAACGCATGGGCATCGAATTCGATCATGTGTCACTCGACCTGATGAAATTGCTGGAAGCTGCCTTCCCCGGCACTGAATTTGTTGATGTTGCAGCGGACGCGATGGCGCAGCGTACGATCAAGAGCGCGGAAGAACACGTCCTCATTCGGGAAGGTGCGCGGATCTGTGATGTTGGTGGAGCTGCGCTCGTGAACGCGGTGCAGGCCGGAGTTACCGAGCATGAAGTCGCGATTGCGTCCACGAACGCGATGATCCGCGAAATCGCGAATTCCTTCCCTTTCGTTGAACTGATGGACACCTGGACTTGGTTCCAGTCCGGCATAAACACCGACGGTGCTCACAACCCGGTCACCAACAAGGTCGTCGAGGCCGGAGATATTCTGAGCCTCAACTGCTTTCCGATGATCTTCGGCTACTACACAGCCCTGGAACGGACGCTTTTCTGCGAACACGCGTCTGATGAGCATCTGCGTCTTTGGGAGATCAATTGCCATGTGCACCGGGAAGGTCTCAAGTTGATTCAGCCGGGGGCGCGCTGTTGCGATATCGCATCCGAACTCAATGACATCTACCGCAGTCATGACCTCTTGAAATACCGCAGCTTCGGATACGGCCACTCCTTCGGAGTATTGAGCCACTACTATGGCCGCGAGGCGTCCGTCGAACTGCGTGAGGATGTTGAAACAGTTCTTCAGCCGGGCATGGTCGTCTCGATGGAGCCCATGATCATGATTCCGGAAGGCGATCCCGGTGCCGGCGGATACCGCGAGCACGACATCCTGATCGTGACCGAGGATGGCGCGGAAAACATTACCGGCTTCCCGTTCGGCCCGGAGCACAACATCATCCCCAAGAGATGACGATACGAATTTAACGACTATTTCGAAAAAGGGGCGGGCTGCCTTCAGCAGCCCGCCCCGTTTGCTGTTTCGGTAGAACACGCAGTCACGGCCGTTGTCGCTCACAATGGCAGGTTTCCGGCTCGGCACCGCCGCAAAACATGAGGTCGGCACCCGCCGAACTGCCTTGAGACGTCAATGGGATGAAATTGACCCCGTCGCGCTCATCATTTCTTGAATATTTGGCGTTTAGGATTTCCTGAGCCCGACTGGGCGAAGTGATGCGGCCGCAATTTTTCAGTCTTCTGAAAAGGGTGTGTTGGAAAGTGGCGGCGACAGGAATAAAATCAGCGGGAGAAGACGCTTCAACTCTATGTTTAAGTGTGTAGGTATGCTGGTTCGCAGGAAACCTTAAAAGGCGCGAGATGCCGAGATTCGTTCCATATGCCATCGTGGTCGGGTTGTTTGTTCTGGCTTTGCTGTTTTTCCAGTTCCGTGACCGGTCCTATCTGGAGGACGTTGCCCGGGCCGCCTATCCGGCGCCACCGGTTTCCCGCGTTATCCTGCCTCCCTCGCAGGAACCGCAGGGTCCCTTGCTCTATGTCAGTGGCAACAGGGTTGCCTTTCGAACGGAAGCCGGCTTGCAGGCCAATGTGATCGAACGTTTCAACAAGGGCCGTGAAGTTCGCCAGACACAGGTGAACGGCGATTGGGTGTATGTGCGCGACACGGACACCGGCAGGCAGGGGTGGATTTCAGGGCGGTATCTCAGCCCGACCAATCCGACCGGGGTGACAGCATCGAACTGAAGTCCACACAGCCGAGTGCACGGAGGTCCGAAGTGGCAACTGCCTTTCACAATTCCCTTGGGCCGTCCGGCAAGGCATGCTTTAACCCGCCAAGCTGTTATGCCGGACAGTTGATACCCGTTGCTGGAGATCTTGCATGTCATCATCGCAATCAATGAATCCCGCCGTGGCCAGCCTGGCGAGGACATGCGAGGCGATCGCCAACGGCCGTTTTGACGATGTCGAGGAGCTGTACGGAGTGATTACCGACGACAGCGTTGACGCCGACATTAGAGCACTTGCCGAAACATTCTCCGGCATGGTGGTGCAGGTTGAAGCGCGCGAGTTTCATTCAAGCCAGTTGATCGAGGAGTTGACAGAGACCAAACGGCAGCTCGAATTGGCCGAGGCGAAACTGCGCAAGGAAAACGCGGAGCTGAAGACCCGGCTCGACAAGTTTGAGGTGACCTACGACGAAAAGCAGGCGGAGATGGAAGTTCAGGAAGTCACCGACACCGATTACTTCCGCTCGCTGCAATCCCGGGCAAAGGACCTCAGATCCAAATACAAGTCGTGAAGCCCTGGGTCCTGACCCCAGAACACCGAATAGATCACTCGGAACAGCAACTTGACCAAGATAATTTCCACGCACTCCTATCGTGGCGGAACGGGAAAATCCAACGTTACCGCAAATATCGCGTCTGCCCTTGCAATGAGGGGGCACCGCGTCGGCATTGTGGATACGGATATTCAGTCCCCGGGCATTCACACGCTCTTCAAGGTTGATCTGAACAGCGTGACGCACACGCTCAACAACTATCTTTGGGGCCATTGTGCCGTCACGGACACGGCGCTGGACGTGACCGCCAATGTGATCGACGCTGCGGGCAATCCCGTGGTGCCGGACGGAGGGCGGGTCTTCCTTGTGCCGTCTTCGATCAAGACGGGTGAAATCGCACGTATCCTGAAAGAAAAATACGATGTGGAGGATCTGAACCGGGGTTTCGTCGACCTCTGCGGCGGCCTCGATCTGGATTACCTGCTGATTGACACCCATCCGGGCGTCAACGAGGAAACGTTGCTGTCCATCGCAATCTCGGACACGCTCCTTTTAATTCTGCGTCCGGACATCCAGGACTATCAGGGAACAGCTGTCACACTGGAACTGGCGCGCAAGCTGGAGGTTCCGCAGCTGTTTCTGGTCGTCAACAAGGCGCTTGAGACATTTGATTTCAACGACCTGTCACAACGGATCTTTTCAAACTACCGGACCCCGGTCGCCGCCGTTCTGCCGCTCTCCACCGATCTCATTCAGATCGGCAGCACCGGACTGATCCGCACGCTTCAGCCCGATCACATTTTCACACGAGCAATCGAAACCATTGTCGATTCAGTTGAATAAGCCCTGAGGGCGTTTCCGAAAATCTGTTACTGCTCCGGTTGCTCTTCAAACAGACCGGCAAGGAAACTGTCGACGTCGGGCAGCCGCTGCTGCCGGTCAAACTCCAGTGCGCTGCGGAGAGTGGCCCAGGCCTGCGGCTCGAGACCTTCCATGGGTTCCGGTTGAAGACCTTCCCTGGCGGCTTCGTCGATGGGGCGGGAGTTGAACGGATGCCGGCCCGACAGGATCTGGTAGGCGACGCACCCGAGTGCAAACACGTCATCACGCGGATCGCGCGGCGCACGTTCAAACTGCTCGGGGCTTGCATAGGTGGTGGTCAAGCTGTCCTGAATGGGATGGTTGGCGCTGGCGCTGGCTGCTGCAGCCAGGCCGAAATCCAGAAGCTTGATCGTCCCGTCCTGCAACAAAAAGATGTTCCCCGGTTTCAGGTCAGAGTGAACGACGCCCTGGCTGTGGGCGTAGCTCAGGCCGGCACAGGTTCCTTTGAGGATGCGTGCACATTCTCCCGGAGACAGCGGCAGACCCATGGTCTGCCCGAGCCGCCGGTCCAGGGGAATTCCGTTCAAGAGTTCCATGACGATGAAGACGTCTGCCTTGTCGCGGTCGAAATCATAAACGGTGGTGATGTTGGGGTGGGCGAGCGACTGCGATTTGCGCGCTTCTGCCTCAAGCAAACGAAGGGCTTCTGAATCGTTGTAGAAGCTTTCGTTCAGAAGCTTCACGGCGACATAAGGTTGATCGTGGCCTGCTTCCAGCCGGCGGCGATCGACGGCCGAATAAACGTATCCCATGCCGCCGCGACCGATTTCCGTATCGAGAATGAACCTGTCCCTCAGGATCGACCCGACACCTGCTCTTTTGACATCCGGTACGGCCAGTTTGTTGATGTCCAGTCCGTCGGTCTGTCGCCCACTCGAGGCGCGCCGGGCATCGGAACGGAACCGTGCGCTTCTGAAGTCGGTCAGAAACTTGTCGAGCTTGCCTTCGTCGGCCGGGCGAGACTGGGGCTGATCCGCGTCGTTGCGCTTGCTGCGGAAATCCGAGTAACCGGATACGAGCGACGTCAGGATCGCATCGTCGACCTTGCCGCGCATGTCGTCTCCGGCTTCGGCAGGTTCATTGGTCAGGAAGGGCAACGGGGGAAGCGTGACTTGAGGTTCGGGCGCGGGCGCGTCGACATCATTTCCAGGAGAAGAGGCATCATCTTCGTGCCAGTCCGGTGCGATCGCATGGGGCAGTGTTGGCTCCTCGAAACCGTCCGCATCGAGGTTCATGGGCGCGGTGCGATCCGCATCGTCAACCGGATCGGCAGCAGCCGGACTTAGCGGCGCCGTGTTCACAGCTTCTGCTGGCGCGTTCGGGAGCAGGTTCAGAAGAATCTGGCCGAGGTCCTGCGGCAGGCGCCCTTCCTCGACAAATGCTCCAATTGCCTGATGAGCTTCATGCAGGGCGTCTTGCGAGCGGACAGCCTCAGTGCGCAGCTGTTTGGACAGTTTTTCATAGGAAAGACGGCCCGACACGAAGTCGTTGATCATCGCGCGTACGGCTGTTGCACTTTCTGTCGACAAGAAGCGTGTGCCCTCTGTCTCAATGGCGCCGACGGTTCCATCGGCTCAAGGGCGTTCGAAACCATCCGGACGGGTAATGTTGTACCGGTTGAGTTTATCTATAATCGTCCGGCGACTAACATTCAGTATGCGCGCAGCATTTGTTTTGTTCCAGTTTGCTTCGCGCATTTTTGCTTCTATCACCATGGCTTCGTATTGACCGACAATGGTCTTCAGATCGCCTTCCGGAATGAGCGTCGGGACACGATTGTTGAGTTCGTGCTGCGTTCCGGCCAGTTCCGGCGGCAAATGCGTCAGCTCGATGGGGTATCCGTCCTCGGCCATCAGCCGCGCCCGGTCGAGAATGTTCTTTAATTCCCGGACATTGCCGGGATATCCCCAGCACATCAGCGCTTCGAGCGCTTCTGAAGAGAGAACGGGAACTTGCGTACCGGATTCGGCGGCGGCCGCCCTGAGGAAGAAATCGATCAGAAGCGGAATGTCCGAAGGGCGTTCTCTGAGCGGTGGCAGGTTGATCGGAAAAACGTTCAGCCGGTAAAAAAGATCCTGGCGGAATTCACCGGCCTCGATTTTTTCTTCCAGATTGATGTTCGTCGCTCCAACGATGCGCACATCCACCTTTTCCGTTCTGGTAGAGCCGACGCGCCGGACCTCGCCTTCCTGCAGCAGACGCAGGACCTTGGCCTGAAGCGCCAGCGGCATGTCGCCGATCTCGTCCAGAAAAAGGGTCCCGTTATTCGCCTCATGGGCAAGACCCTGCTTGTTGACGTTAGCACCGGTGAAGGCACCTTTGACATGACCGAAAAGCTCGCTTTCCAAAAGCGCTTCGGGAAGTGCGGCGCAGTTCTGGACGACAAAGGGTTTGTCAGCGCGGTCGCTCGACATGTGGATGAAGCTGGCCATCATCTCCTTGCCGGTGCCTGTTTCACCGCGCACGAGAATCGGAACCGTTGAACGCGCTGCCTTTCCGACCAGCTTGATGGCGTGTTCGATCGGAGGGCTCTCGCCGATCAGGCCCTTCGGGCGCTGCGCCACCACCTTCTTCTTGGGTTCTTCCTTGCGCATCTGCTTTGGAAGCTCCGCCAGATAACGGTCGAATTGCCGTTTCAGCCGCGTGTTGTCTTCCACGAGCCGGGAGTTCCACATGTAGATCGCCGCAAGCGAGGCAAGGCTTTTCAATTCCTTCAAGGGCTCTTCTGCAACGGCGTCAATTGCCTTTTGAGACGCTCCCGGATTGATGATTTGCAGGATTCCGATCGTTCGATTGGCCTGGATGGTCAGAGGCAGGATCACCAGCGACTGGGTCTTGAGGCCGCCCAATTTGTCCTCTTCCCGGATACGCTCGAAATCGTAACCGATGACCTTGTTGATGTCGGCAAGGTTAAGTGCCGTACCGGTGGAGACAACGAAGGCAGCCGGTTCCTGCATGTTCGGCAGCTTGTCCGGACCGTAGAGAATAACTTGCTTGCCGGTCGGCATGGCCTTTATGTAGCCGCGATGCCGCGAACAGGCGCGGTGAAGCGTCTGTCCGAAAGTGTCGAGCGTGAAGATCGACGCCTCCTCGGCATCCGTCAGGTCCAGGGCGGACTCAACGACCTGGTCCATCACCGCTTCGACTTTGACGCCCGCGGTGATCGCTGCCGTCAGTTCAATCAAGTCTCCTAGTATCATTGCCTCAAAGACCGTCTTTCTTGGACAGGAGACCCGAGACGGAGGCGCTGCGGCAGCACCGTCTCAAGGATGTGGCAACGGGTTGTTCAGGAGAGGGCATAGCTGAACGTGCCGCCTTCTCCCAAGCCGATTTCAACCGTTGTGAAGTCAGCGTCTTCCGCACCCATCTGTGTCAGAAGCTCTGTTGAAAGCTCCGGCAGAACGGTACGGTTGATAATGTGGTCGATGTTGCGGGCGCCGGTTTCCACCTCTGTACAGCGCGCAGCAATCGACTGCACCACTTCGTCGGTATAGCGGAGCTCCAGCTTCTGATTCTCGCGAAGCCGTTTGCCGATCTTGTTCAGCTTCAGGCGCACGATTTTCTCCAGCGGTTCGCCGATAAGCGGATAGAAGGGCACGATCTGCATGCGCGCGAGGAGCGCCGGCTTGAAGTGCGCGCTCAAGATCGGACGGCAACCGGCAACAAGTTCATCGACGTTCGGTTTCGTCGGCAGACTGCCCATTTCAGTGAGAACGTCTGTCGCAAGGTTGCTTGTCAGAACGACGATCGTGTTCTTGAAGTCAATCAGGCGGCCCTCTCCATCCGATAGCATGCCCTTGTCGAAGACCTGGTAAAACAGGTTCATGACCTCAAGGTCGGCTTTTTCGACCTCGTCGAGCAGCACCACAGAGTAGGGACGCTGGCGGACCGCTTCGGTCAGAACACCACCTTCACCGTAGCCGACATATCCTGGAGGCGAGCCCACCAGCTTGGAAACCGTGTGCTTTTCCTGGAATTCGGACATGTTGATGGAAATCAGGAAACGTTCTCCGCCGAACAACTGGTCCGCAATTGCCGTTGCAAGTTCCGTCTTACCGACACCTGAGGGGCCGACGAACAGGAAAACGCCCATCGGCGCATCGGGGTTCTGGACACCCGCCTTGGCAGTACGCAGGGCCTGGTCAACCGCCTCGATGGCATGATCCTGACCAATGACGCGGCCTTTCAGATTGTTGCCAAGCGCCAGAATGGATTCAGCATCATCCTGAACCATGCGGCCGAGCGGAACACCGGTCCAGTCGGATATGACCTGCCCGACTGCTTCTTCCGTAACTTCAAAGGAGATCAGCGGATCGCCTTCCTGAACGGTCTTCAGATCGGCAGCGATCTTTGCATAGTCTTCCGGGCTGATCGCAGCGGCGTCATCGGCCGATTCGACTGCCGTTTCCCCCTCCGCTCCGGCGTCCTCGGATACCTCACCGTCGTCCGCTTCCGCATCTGTATCTTCAGGCGCAACGTCGTCTTCCAGGCTCAGACCGAGTTCATGACGGATCTTGAGCAGTTGTTCGACAAGCTCTTTCTCCCGGTTCCATCGGTCGGAGAGCGTGTTGATCGCAGTCTCTTCTGCCGCGACTTCAGCTTCGATTTCCGAGACCTCAAGGTCATGAGACGCAAAGTCGGCTTCATGATCGCGTTTGAGAGAGTCGAGTTCGCGCTGCAGTTCCCCGAGCCGCTTTTCCTTAAGCTCGATGACGAACGGTTTGGAAGACAGAGACAGCTTCACGCGGGCGCAAGCCGTATCAAGGACATCCACCGCCTTGTCCGGCAGTTGCCGTCCCGAAATGTAGCGCGCCCCGAGCTTGGCAGCTGCGACAACCGCATCGTCCCGGATATAGACGCCGTGGTTCTTCTCGTAGGCCCCGCGCAGACCGCGCATGATGGTGATCGCCTGTTCCGGGCTCGGTTCGTCCAGCTTGATCAGCTGGAAACGGCGCTCCAGGGCCGGGTCCTTCTCGATGTATTTCTTGTATTCACTCCACGTCGTTGCCGCGATAGTCCGAAGTTCGCCGCGCGCGAGCGCCGGTTTCAGAAGGTTCGCAGCATCAGCCCCTCCGGCCGATCCGCCGGCACCGATCAGCATGTGGGCTTCGTCGATGAACAGAATAATGGGTTTTGCAGACGATTTGACTTCGTCGATGATGCCTTTGAGGCGATTTTCGAACTCGCCTTTCACACCAGCGCCTGCCTGAAGCATGCCGAGATCCAGACCGATTAGCTCGACATTCTTGAGCATGTCCGGAACGTCGTTTTCAGCGATCTTGCGGGCTAGGCCCTCGACCACTGCGGTCTTACCGACGCCAGGTTCACCGACGCAGATCGGGTTGTTCTTGCGGCGGCGTCCGAGCACATCGATCATCTGCTGGATCTCGCGGTCGCGGCAGAACACCTGGTCGATTTTTCCATCGCGCGCGAGCTGAGTGAAATTGGTGCAGAACCTTGCGAGCGCGCTGTCCGGATCCATTCCCGGGGCAACGGACCGGCTCGCGGCGCCCTCTTCACCCGACGGAAGCGCAGCCAGTCCGGCCGTGGTCTCCTCGGACTGGTCGATAATGTCGCGGAAATTCTTCTTCAGCTCGACAAATGACATGGCGTCGAGGAGGCTGAGCCAGCGATCGTCCCCGAATCGGTTGGGCTTGGCGAAGATCGTTGCCAGCAGGCTGCCGGAGCGAACCTGGTCCAGCTCCAGTTCCACGGAACTGACCAGCCATGCATCCGAAATCCATTCGATCAACAGCGGCGAAAAGGCCGGACGGCCCTGATTTCCGCGTTTCAGGCTTTCCAGCGTTGAGTCCAGAGCCTTCTTGAGCGGTGCCGGGTCAATCTCGAAATACCGGCAGGCGCTTTGCAGGTCGTGCTGAGCACTGTCCGTGAAAACATGCAGGAGGTGTTCAATCGTGACCTCGTAGTGACCACGTGTCACTGCAAGCCCGGCGGCAGCTTCAAGGGAACGTCGGCAATAGGTATTGAGACGTCCAATTAGTCGGCGAAGATCGAGATCAATCAAGAGCTGGCCCCATCTGCAAGTTGTTCGATTATCGTGATTTAGCTAATACGATATCATGACAAGAGTACTATGCAGGCATAGTTCTCCGCGTCCCGTTAAAAAAATCTGTAAAACTAAAAAAAGAGCCGTCCCGGAGTTCCGGAACGACCCTCTTATTTCAGAAATTTCGACGGCTATTAAGATGTCGCGCGGTAATCGTCGGATGCGCTGGTGCCTGCCACTTCGTGGGTCCATTCACACTTGCGGTAGGTGAAGGAGAACTCGTCGAGGTCGCCACGGGACGCATTGGCTTCGTCGTTGACGTCCTTGATCATGGTCTTGCCGTCAACGAGGACCGCGTCTTCGTACTTGATCGTGTAGTAGTGCTCCTGAACGCCAGTTGTCGCCGTGCGCCAGAAGTGAACTTCGATTTCCAGGGCTTCACCGGTGGCCAGTGCCTGCCACAAAAGAGCGGTTGCCTTGTCGACCGGCTTCTGGAAGGTCGTCGGCATGTGACGGCGGGCGGCGATCACGGTACCGGACTGCGGATCACGCGGAACAACGGCGTTCTGTTCGAAGGCGTAGACCAGGCAAGTGCTTTCCTTGCCTTCCTGCCACAGGTTGCCGATGCTGTCTGCGGTGGTTGCGTCAGCTGAGATGTCGCCCTGGGTGGCACCTTTGATGGTCATGTATGCGATATTGGACATTTTGAACTCCTCGGCTTTTTTTGTTCGTAAGAACTCTCGTTCGCTGTCTAGGACGCCCTTGGTTTTGTGATTGGCGCCGATGCCAAGGGAATTGCAACGGGCGTGCCAGTTTTGGGAAATTTAAAATAATCACATGAATTCAACACACTAAGTGACAATATTAACCTCTGTTAATATATGACACTGCGCAGTTTTCTTCACACTTCTGTGTAGAGTGCGCAATAAATCCCGTGTCTGACGTGTGATTTAGGTCACAAATTTTTCATCTTCAGAGCAATTCACTTGCGAAAATGGCCAATGTGGTGCTGAAAACGCGTAAATTCATAGTTTATACAAAGTAAATAAGGCTTGCTGTGCAGAATTCGGTGAATTGACCCCTCGCTGAGTGCAACCCACGTTGGGCATATCAAGACAGCCGGATGTCAAGTTTTGTAGAAGCGTAACGAAATTCCTGCAAAACTTGCGTTTGCAATGCGCAGACCGGCAAGACCAGCCCAAGGAGGATTCCCGATGAGTGCTGACCAGGTAATGACACAAATGACGTTATCGATGCCGGATGTTTCGGAAGACGACATCTACGTCGAGAGTTTTCAGGTGGATGACCGGTTGGGAGACACTTACAAAATCGTCGTCACGTTCATTGCAGAAAGCACGATTAAAGTTGACGACATACTTGCAAAGCCGACGCAGTTTGAATTCAAGCAAGCTGGTTGGACTATGAAGTTTGTCGGCATTTTGACGGTAATTAAAATACTGGAGCCCACACATAACCGGCAATTCGTTTATGAGATTTGGATTGAGCCTGAACTGTCACTCCTTCGGCACAGCTCCCAGAACCAGGTCTATGGAACAGACAAGGACGTCACGGTTGTCGACATAATTCAGGCGGAAATCGCAGATGCGAACAAGGCCTCGTCCAGCACGTCGTCCGACCGGGTCGCACGCCAGATTCAATCCGAGATGCTGCTCACAGCATCGGACTATCCGACACTCGACTTCGTGTTCCAGTACCAGGAAGACGATTTGAATTTCATAAATCGTATGTGTGAGCGGTTCGGGATCTACTACGCTTTTGATCATTCCGGCGACCGCGAGAAGGTCATTTTTGGCGACAAGAAGGAACACTTCACCAAGTTGAGCGGAGACAACATTCCCGACGAACTTCCCTATCGCAGCAAGAACCAGGTATTGGGGACTGACTCTATGGGAGTATGGTCTTTCACCGCCTGCTACAAAACTGCAAGCGGAACTGTTGCGCTCAGGGAGTACAACGAGAATAAGCCCAATGTATCCCTGTCTGTTTCAGCCAGCGCGTCCTACGAGGGACAAGGGGTGATGACTCTTTATGGTGAGAATTATCCCACGGTCTCCGATGGCGAGTTTATTGCCAAGCGTCGCGTGGAGCAGCTCGAAGGTCAGCAGTTGCAATTCCAGGGCGAAAGCAACATTCCAAACCTCCGCCCTGGTGTGTTCTTCCGTCTGAAAGATCATCCGGTCAGCGATCTTGACGGGCAATACATCATCATTGCTGTCAAGCATTCCTGCACGATAACGCCACCGGTCGGGTTCAGCTCTTCCAATGTAGAATCTTCACCTTATCGGAACAGTTTCGTCTGCGTGCCCTTCGACAAGGGCTATCGTCCTCCGGTCAGAACACCGAAACCGCTTGTCAGCGGTTACATGGTCGGCTTTATCGACGGTGAGACCGACAGCAAGCGCGCGGAGCTGGATGATCACGGGCGCTACAAGGTCCGGATCATTGACGAGGAAAGCGGCCTCCTGAACGGATTGGCCAGTTACTTCGTCAGGAAAATGGAACCCTATGGCGGTGGCGATGGCTACGGCTCGCATTCGACATTGACCAAGGACACCGAAGTCCTGCTTGGCTTCCTTCAGGGGGACCCGGACCGGCCGGTGATCCTCGGCGCTGTCTCGAACGGAGAGTTGACCAACCCGGTCACGTCGACAAACCAGAATGTTGCCCATCGCACAAAAACATCATCTGGGATCGTGTTCCAGATCAGCGACGGCGCTGTCTGACGAGATCTATTTAACAGGTTTGCCGGGCGCTTTTGCCGAGTGCCCGGCAGCACGTCAATCATCAGCAAAAACCGGTATCCCACCGGGAGAATGACGAGGAACTGAATGGCCACCTGGAAACCGGCGCAGCGGGAACCCGATGCCCTGCATTCTTGCATCTACGATTACCTGAGAACCCGCTCTCCCCAGGTCTATCAGCCGGGTGGAAACGCGCCGACACCATTGGGCAGGTCGCAGGAAACAATGGCAAATGGCGAGCCGCTGAATATTGACCTGACCGTCACCCCTGTCGGAATGTCATCTATCAACTCCAGATCGGCTCTGGTCTTTGAAGTCTCGGGTCATGCCGCAGATACACGAAAAGGCTACAAAGTCGACGGACAGGTTATAATCGACAGGCAGACCTTGGCCTTTCTTTTGATAGAAGCCAATCTCACAGTCATCAATCAGGGTTAGAGACAATGACCGGGCAGGACGAGAACAAGGGTGGTATCAGCAGTTTTTCCATCGGCCTCGGAGACGGAACGCCCCAGGCGGTTCCCGTTTCACCACCGCCGCCATTCCGCGTCCTGATTGCCGGAGACTTCGGGTTGCCGTCGAACCGAGGTCTCTTGAACATCACCGGTCTCGATGTCGCTGAAGTCCTGGAGGAAAATCAGCCCGAGTTTGACGTTCAGTCCGCCAATGGGCTCGGTTCTCATCCGGCTGAACTTGAAGAACATCTTGCGTTCGGCAAGGTCAAGGACCTGCGGCCTGCGACAATTGCCGGAAACTTCAAATTCCAGCGTGAGATCGCGGCTGCGAAAGTCGACCCGGACGAGCTGGAAGCTTACGGTCAACGCTACGACAAGCTGCTCGCCCGCCTAAGAGCGGGCACCGCTACAACAGCGGAGCAGACTGATACTCCGCGACCGTCCGCCGGGAGCACGGCCTCAGACGATGCGTCCAGCGGGTCTGGCACGGGAGAGGCCGTGGATGGCCTGGACGCGCTCTTTTCCATGGTGAACACGCCCGACAAAGCGGACAAACCAAGCGGTAACAGCGAGATTGCAAAAGCGGCGGTTGACGCATTCGTTCGCAAGACCCTGCGCGAGGAGAGCCAGGATTTTGTGAAGCCCCCACCCGCGAAAAAAAGCTCGCCTCAGTCGGAACTTGCCGACGCGCAATCCAGGGCTTTCTTTGCAGCACCGAAGCTGCATACGGTGATGGAAAATTGGCACGGCCTCAAACTTCTATTGTCCGAGCTATCGCTGTCGCTGCCGTTCGAACTTCACCTGATGCAGCTCGATCATGATCTTGCACCCGATGCGTTGGCAGACCTGATTGGCGGTTACGACGGCGCATTGCAGGCCGAGCTCTATGACGTTGTGCTGTTTGCCAACAGGACAGGGGTTTCCGGCCAGGATGCTGAATGCGTCAAGGTAATCACCCGCGAATGTGCTGAATCCGACACTGTGGGCCTGATTGCGCTTCAGTCAGATTTCAGCGGTGTGCCAGGCGAAGAGCTCGCGGATATGGAAGCGGCACACCAGCTCCTGGAAGAACCTGGATTTGAGAGTTTTCAAGGCTTGCGCGGAACCGATGCCGCGTCCCATGTGTCCCTGTTCTGGAACGACGCAAGGCTGTCATCGGAAGAGCCGGCTTACCCTTCCGTCTTTGCATCGGCCGCCTGGATCGCTCTCTCCCGCGTGATCGCGCAATTGGCGAATGAAGTATTCCCGCACCTGCCTGTCGGTGTGCCCGCGGACTTCGACGCTCTGGAAGTTGAAGAGAGCGTGGCCATGGGGCGAAACGTGGCAACTGCCGTCCGTTTCCACGCCGGGCCGGGTGCAGCACCATCTCTGGCTCAATGCGGGATCAACGTGCTTGAGGGTGTTGCCAATCGCACCAGCCTTGTGTTCCGGCGCGGCGTCACGCTGCAGCCTGGAAAGGAAGGCCGCGGATCGCTCGATCAGGCACTCCTGGTTTCGAGATTGTTCTCTTTGTTCCAGGAAGCGCTGGGTGGTGCTTTGTCACCGGGGCAAACTGCCGACGCTCGCGTTGCTGCTGTTGCGGATAGCCTTGGTAAACTGAGCGCGTCTCTGACGGGGCAGGTCTCGTTTCAGGTAAAGCGGGTTCAGGTCGAGGACCAGGACTTGATCAACGTGACGGCTTCTGTGCTCGGGGGGTGGGCTTCAGGCCAGACCCATTCGTTCTATCTTCCGGCCGAGGACGGCTGATAGGCCTGTCCCAAAATCTGCCGATAAAGAAATGCCTTCGCCAGGTGCAACGGGTTGGGGTTGCAAAAACCTTGTGCGAACTGGTGCACGGATGGCGTTCGGCCACTGTCGTCAAGCGCAAGGCCCGCATTCAGGGCCTTCCAGCGTAGCCAGGAGAGGTCGTCGGGCCGCGCGGGCTGAAGTCCCTCGTCGCGGGCCTCAAGAGCATTTTTCTTACCGAAGGGCCGCGTTCCGCAGATCGCCAGGTAAGTGATCACGGCAAGCGAGTAGACGTCGTCAGCCTCGCACGGTTCGGCTCCGTTGAGCCGTTGCGGGGACGCGTAGGCAGGGGTAACGGCGCCGAAGCGGGCCAGAATGACGACTGTGTCTTCTTCGCGTGTCTTGACCGGCCGGGCAATCGGATAGGCGATGTTGAAGTCGATCAGCTTGGCAACGCCTGTGTTTTGAACAAAGACGTTGCCGGGTTTCAGGTCGGCGTGAATGATCCCGTTACGGTGTGCGTACCCAAGTGCGGCTGCAAGGTCGCCGATCAGCCGGAAAAGCTGTGCAGGCTGCAACGTATGCTCCGGTGACTGCCGCAGCAGTTTCGAAAGCGGCTGGCCTTCCAGGAGTTCCATGACCATGAAATGGATGTCGTCCTGGCGGTCCATGTCGTAGACCCGCACGATGTTCGGATGAACGAGATCTCTGAGGCGGCGCGCCTCGCGATGCATCAGGGCGATATTGTCCTTGTCGACATCGGGTGCAGCGCGGATGATCTTGATGGCAACATCTGCATTTGCAAGCCCAGCCTTGGCTGCAACCAGATCGCGGGCCTTATAGACAGTCGACAGTCCCCCCTTTCCGATCACCTTCAGCAGCAGGAACCTGTCCTTCAGGATTGTACCGAGGTCAACGTCCGGTTTCGCAGCTTTCGTGTCTTTTCGAACCGGTTCATCCGGCAACGTCTCCTTCGGTGAGACGTCCTCCGTTTGGGGGAGATTCTTGGCGTCGCCGTCATCGGCGGCACCTTGAGGCTGTTCCTCCGGCAGGTTTGCTTTCGACGTGTCACCTTCTGCCTGCGGCTTGTCACCGTCAGCTTTATCTGGCGAAACGCTGGCTTCTTGACCTTTTTTGCGACTGGAGGCTCCGGCAGAGCTGTCGGCGGCTGCCACCTTGCCTCGCTTCTTGCGCACTGCCGGTTTCTTTTTCTCAGCCATTGCCGTCCGTCCAGACCACGATCACGGTAATGTCGTCAGACGACCCGCCAGCGACCGAGCGCGCGATCAGCCGGTCGGCGAGCCCGTAGGTTCCTTCGGCTGTCATGTTGGCAAGCATCGTCTCGTCCATCCCTTTCAGCAGCCCGTCGGTGCAGAGCAGGAAAACGTCACCGCGCATGAGTTCGACAGTTCGCCGGCCCAATGTGGTGATCTGCTCGGAAATGCCGACGGCCGAGGTGAGCCGCCCGAGCTCGTCGGCATGGTCTTCCGAAATGAGGAAAAGGTGATGGTCACGCAGCAGGTAAAGACGAGAGTCGCCGGTCCAGATGCAGCTGGCAAAGGACTCGCTGATCACGAGGCTAAGACTTGTTGTACCGGAGACGTCGTGCTCCGGCGCGGCAAGGTAACTGGAAAACAGTTTCTGATTCACGCTGGCAAGCGCAGCATCGAGCGCAGTCAGCTGTTTTTCATGTGACATTGCCGGCAGATTGACCAGCTCGGCAACCGCCTCGACCGTGGCTTGACTGGCCAGATCGCCGTCCCTGTGCCCGCCCATACCGTCTGCCAGCGAAAACAGTCCGTTTTCCGCGTCGGCAAAATGCGTGTCCTGGTTCATTTCATGGTTTGGGCCCTGCCGGGTCGCGGCTTCTGTGCGCAGATTCAAGGGGACAGACAACTTGTAAGTCATTTCCTGAAGTCGCTTCCTTATAGCCGCAGGATCCGGTCCGGATCGATTTGTTCGTGTTGCCAGCCGAATGTTTCCCAGGAACCAGCGAAAAACCCGCCGGCCCCCGACCCTCTCGGAAGACCT
The DNA here is from genome assembly GCF_030732845.1 of Roseibium sp. MMSF_3544. Taxonomy (GTDB): domain Bacteria; phylum Pseudomonadota; class Alphaproteobacteria; order Rhizobiales; family Stappiaceae; genus Roseibium. The sequence goes on along the minus strand of NZ_JASHKA010000003.1, from coordinate 412,944 downwards.
TTCCAAACGCACAGTTCCGGCGCTCTGGCATCGCTTCCATCCTGCCACCAAAAAGACAGCGGCAGCGTGCCTTTGGACGCAGCCTGGGACCGGAAGCTGAGTGCGCTTTCCGCAATGATGGCTTCGTCACCTGTGCGTGCGTATCTGAGGCAGAGCGCTTCGTTCTGTGCGCTTAAAAGCTCGTCCGGTGTCCCGGTATTGAACCCCTGACGATTTCCGAGAATTTTTGCATGCTCGGAAATCGTGGTGTGAAACTCACTCCGCGAGACTTGTCCGTCGATGAAAGCCATCATGTCGACTTCAAGCGCATCCAATGCCCGTTCGGTCTCAGCGTCGAAAAAAATGTCACGGTTCGAAGCTTCGGTCGGCAGCATAACGGCCAGCGGAAACGCCCTGCCGACCGTGTCGGCTGACGCACACAAGAGACCACACCAACCTGACGGGCCGAGCAAGCCAGGTGCGATGGCATATCTCCATGCGGGCGCTTCGAAATAGAACTGCTGCCAGTCGTTCGGAAAGGCGCTTTGTGCGCTGATCAGCCAGTCGGACATAAGGTTCGCCCAGGCGTCGGTCATTCCGGCGGTCAGGCCCTCGAACACGAAGTCCCGTTCCAGTGGTCGTTTGCCGAAATAACCGCAGTGTTCCATCTCCCGCTCCGTTTTTCTTGTTCCGTCATTGCGTACGGAGAGACGATTTTTCAAGTTACCTGCCATGACAGGCAGGCTGGTCGCATGGCGCGCTCATGTCAGAGCGACGGTGGGCAGCGGAAGCTGTAAAGTCCGAGGTTGAAGGGGTTCGTGACACTGCCGGCATTCAGCGCGAAGCTTGCGCGAACGTTGTCCTTGCTGATTGAAAAGACAAACTGATCCCGCCCCCTGGCCGAGGACAATCCGGAGGCAGTCAACAGCCGGAAGATGGCCCAGGTTCCAGTTTTCTTGAGCGAGGACGTGGAATTGTCGAGAAGGGTCACGGAGATGTCGGCGCTGCTGGCATCCGCCTGGCTGGGCCAGGTAAAATCTTTCGCACGGACAGGGCCGTGCCTGTAGATCATTGTGTCGTCATCGATCTTAAGAGTGGATTTGAGCGCGCCCGGATCAAGGAAGGTCGGCCTGATCGTGAACTTGGCTGTCGGATCGGCTGCCCCTGCCGGAAAGAATGCGTCCCGGATCGTCTGGGCCGTCGCGAGCTGTGCAAGCGACTCACTCGACAGGCCAAGATTTGCCCCTTGCGTTTCAATCTCGACGAGCTGACGTCCCCGAATGTTCACGAAGGGCGAAACAAAGTCCTTGAAGAAGGCATCGACCACGCCGGCAGGACCCAGTAGGTCCGCGAAATCCTGCAGCGAGATATCGTCTTCAGAATCCTGGAAGAAGGGATAGCGTCCGGCCATGATGCTGGAGCAGACCGGAACCACTTCGTTCTGCCAGCTCCGGTTTATGTAGATATAGGCGGACTGATTGAGCAATGCCCAGGTCCGGTTCACGATGGAAAGCACAAGTGATCGGACCGGCTCCGGTTTTGTCGCCGCTTCTGAACGCAGTGAGGTGAAGGAATCGTTCTGCGGGTTCTCCGCGCGCGACTTCACGATATCGAAGGCTGCCTTGTTGGGCTCCGGAGCTGTGACGACGCCGGAGACGTTGCCGTAAAGGTCCCCGAAGAGCTGAAGGACCCTGTCAAGCGAAGCACCGCTGTCCGGATCAACAAGATTATTCAGCGGACGGAAGGCATCTTCAATCGCAAGTCCTGGCCAGGGAGCATCGCCAAAGGCGGTTTGCACCGCCGCCCTTTGCGATGCTTCGGAAGCCGACGCGACGAGACCGGTAGCGCCTCCGCTTGTCTGGCCGGCAGCCTGGTCGGTACCGGCACTGCTTTGATCAGAGCTGTCGCCCGGCAAGGGGAGTTGGGTGTTTTCCCTCAGAACGTTCAGAATCGTCAGGAGAGGCGAATCCGGGCTTGATAGCTGTTCCAGAACAATCTGCGACCGCCCGAGTGAACCAATGTCGACAACGCGGATATAGGCCGTGCCTTCACGCCACGCCTTGATGTAGTCGTCGGTGTAAAGTTTCACGACTTCCATTGCGACCTGGTTGTAAGTCGTCGCGTTGACCGAGTTGCCCAGAACCCAGTCGCTGCCCATGGAGCCACGAATGTATTCCGGAAGCCGCTCCAGGAAGAAATTGTAGAAACCGTTCTTGGTATAGAGTCCCGGAATGATCGTCCGGCCGCCCGCATTTGCCGTATCGACGTAGAGAGATCCAGACCCGAGCGTGCGTACAATGTTGACCGGCGGCAGTCTGTAGCGCTGCGCTGCGTCCGATACCATGCGGTTGTAGATATCCGTTGCCTGTGGCGCCTGCTGGATCCGGCTTCGTGCGGCATCCAGCACCGGAAGCTCACTTGCGGTCGAAGCGGCCGCAGTTCCGGAGATCGGCAAGAGGCTCTCAAGGTTGTCCATGTGAACCTGCATTTCCGCCCTGTCCGCGGGGTTCAGCAGGAAGGTCGACTCGTTCTGCGCCCTGAGCGCCGCCTTGACCTTGGAAGCATTGTAGTTCTGCCCGGTCGTCAGCATGAGGTAGGTCTCAAGCTGGTCCCGCAACAACGTACTGTTGCCGTCCGAGGCAGTCGACAGAAGCTGGATTTGCGCTTCCAGACGGGAGTTGATCGACGGCAAGAGGTATTCCTCCAGCAGATCGTCGTAGGTCCGCTCCGCAGCCGGGTAGAGCACGGACTGGGCTTCGATACTGATCGGTGTTGCCGACAGCCAGTTGCTTTGCTCTTCGATCTCGTTGCGCATGTCACGCGCTGCATTGAGCGTCGGCAATAGGTTGATCAAAGAGCGGTTCCGGTCGGCCTCCGCCTTGAGAACGCGGACCTGGTCGGCGGATTGCGCCGTCGTCTCGGACACCTCGATCGCATTGTCCAGACCGGCGATCCAGTAAAGGCACAGGCCGATCACGCCGACGGCAAGAGCGGCTGCGGCACCGCCGTAAATCGTCGCGATGCGGCGTTCCAGGGCCCGGTTCTTGCCGACAAGATTCTGTTCCGGAAAGACGATGTCAGTCAGCAGTTTCTTGATGAAGAATGCCTTGGACTGACCGCTCAATGCCGGCTGCTGGCTGGCCGCAAGCGAGAAACTGCGCCCCATCGCGCCGAGCAGACGGTCGAACGGCGTGCCTTCCTGAGTGCCCGAAGTGAAGTAGATGCCGCGCAGAAGCGGCTGCGCTTCGTAACGGGTTGCCCGGAAGACGTCGCTGACAAAGTCCCGCAGAACGTTACTGAGACTGCCGAACTCATGCGGGAAGCCATAGATACGGCAACGGCGGCCGTTGTTGCGCTCCTCGGCGAGTTTTTCAGGCAGGTGCCGCTCGATCCGGTTGACCAGATCCACGAAGCCCGTTTCGAACACCGGCCCCACCGAGGACTGTTCCTCGTTATAGGGGAAAGTCACGCCCCAGACCTGCTGCCGGTCGGCATCGCGCAACGTGTCGAAATACTCGTCGAAGCCGGCAATGAGGTCGCACTTCGTGAACATCAGGTAGACCGGCAGGCGCATGCCGAAGGCCCGGTGCAACTCCCGAAGGCGCTGACGCAGGATTTCCGCCTGCTGCTTGCGTTCCGCTTCGCTCGCAAGGGCGACATCTTCCACACTGACGGCGAGCAGAACACCATTGATCGGGCGCCGCTGGCGGTGCTTCAGGAGCAGATCGAGGAAGCCGCTCCAGGCCGCTGAATCAACCCCTCTGTTGACGTCCTGCGTCGTGTACCGTCCTGCGGTGTCGATCAGAACGGCTTCGTTCGAGATCCACCAGTCGCAGTTGCGCGTTCCGCCGACACCCTGGATCGCCTCGTGACCGCCCTCGGCCAACGGAAAATCAAGCCCCGAATTGCGCAAAATAGTGGTCTTGCCGGTCCCCGGCGGACCGATGATGATGTACCAGGGCAGCTCGAACAGATAATTTCTCGAACTTGACCCGGCAACGGGATTGTCCCGAAGCGTTTTCAGCGCGGACTCAAACCGTTCGCGGATCAGTTCGACCTCGTCCGCGGACAGATCGTTGCCCATGGAAACGAGCTCGTCGTTCGCGAGCATCGAGTTGATGAGTTTGGCATTGGCGCGCCGCGTCAGCAGGTGGCGCACGAAAGTGATCAGGAAAAAGCCCAGGATCAGGACGACCGCGAGGATGACGCGCGGCGCTGCCTTCGCAAACGGTGTCACGTTCGCGACCGTGAGCAGGCCGCCCCAGATCAGCACGATCAGGGAAATGACGATCAGGATAAGCAGGATCAGCAGGCTGGCCGGGCGCAGCAGCGACGCGAGGTAAGTACGGAACATCGCTTACCTCCTACAGCCTGTTGAGAGAATTGATGGCGCCGAGCGCTTCGACAAGCTCGCCGTCCAGGATGAAATCGCTGTAGCCGCGAACAACGACCAGTAGAAGCAGCCCGATCGCGAGCAGAATCCAGAAGGGCGGCAGGGAACTGACATTGTCGCCCTTCTGCGTGCCCTTGGCATTCTTCGACAACGGTTCATCAGCCTTCAGGCTGCTGTTGCGCCGGATGAGGCGCGACAATTCGTTGCGAAGATCCTCCAACTGATTGCGCCCGCCCTCAAGCACACGGTAGCGGCCTTCAAAGCCGAGCATAAGGCAGGTGTGAACCAGAATGAGGAGCGGCAGCTTGGCTTTGGCGTCGCCGCGAATGCGATCGAGAATGCTGAAGACCTTTTCGCCGCCCCAGGTCTCGTTGTGAAACTGGTTGAGCAGGCTGTTCGAACTCCATTCGCTTCGGCTGCCCCACGGCGTCATCAGAACAGTCTCATCGAGCGTCGAACACAGAATGTAGCGGGCCGCGATGATGTCTCCCGCACCGACGTCGTTGCGCTGTGCGAGTTGTTCGAACCGGTCGATTTCGTCGACCACTTCCTGACGCAGCGCGTGCACATCAGCCTGTTCGATCGAGTTGCGGATTTGCGAGATGATCAGCAGAAGCGGGGCCGCTGCCCGGACGATGATCCGTTCAGGATCCGGGTCGAGCTGGCGCACGATGCCAGCCGCAGATTGAAGATTGCCATTGCCTTCAGACGGGGTCGGCGACACGGTCGCGGCAGGACTTCCCGTCGGCGAGACAAAGGCAATGGTGGGTTCGTCTTCTTCCCCGGCATAAGGACCCCGCGACTCGGCCATTGAGGTCCGGGCTCTGGGGCTCAGTTTTTGAGCGACGGTCGGTTGGTCCAGGTCGTCGTCAGTCATGCTACGGGTTACTGCCCCTTCTGAACGGCCCAGAGTTCCAGACCAAGACCAGGATAATCGCCGCTAAGATGCAACGCAAAGGCCGCAGACGACTGCATTTGAGGCCAAAGTTCGTTTTCAACATCAACAGCGAAATAAACGGCGTTCTGGACGTAGGGTATCTGGCGTGGCGCGACAGACATGGGTGTAATCGGCACGCCGGGAAGCTGCAGGTTCACGAGTTCGCGGATTTTCTCGACCGGCCCGATCTTGATCTGGATCGGCATTTGTGTGCGAAGAATTTCGAGGCTGACATTGGCATGTGCAATCAGCACGAACATGCGTGCCTCGGAATAGATCATCTTGTTGGTCGTCTCGCCAAGCCAGACGCCGTAGTCGCGCTTCGAAAGCGGAATGTTGACGGCATTCTGCTCAATCACGAAGCTCAGCAGATTGTCCAGAATGGCGACGAGTTTCTGGAAGGTCTGGCGCAGATCCAGATGGTCATAGGCCGGTAGCTCCGGCGGGCGTCGGTCGTCGGCGCCATAGGCCGCGAAGGTCCCGATCAGGCTGATGAACTCCCGGTAAACGAGTTCCGGGGAATGGCGCCCGGAGCTGGCGATATGATCGAACAGCACTTCGTAGTGATTGGTGATGCTGAGCGCCATGAGATCCACGATACCCGAGCGCGTCGATTCTCCCTGGCCCGTGGTGTTGGAGGCCAACATGTCTCCGCGCTTGCGCAAAAGAGAGCGGATCTGATCGATCTGCCCCAGCAGGTGCTGACTGGCCGAGGCCGTCAGAACGGGTGGGATGAAGGTTTCGGAAAGCTTGATCTGGCCCTGTGTTGAAACGGTCTCGATTTCAGCAATTGGAATATGGGCGGTTTCGTCGAGGTTTTCTCCTTCCAGGACGATGCGCGCCGTCAGCGCCCCGACGGCAATCGCAGCCTGGGGCTTGTCCGCCTCGTTTGTGTTGCGGACCTCGCTCGAGCGGCGCGAAAACCGGCGATGTGTTTTTTCATCGTCGCCCAGCTCAAGCTGGCCTGCGGACTTGAGCGGCAGCGCCAGAAAAACACGTTTTCCCTGGTCATCGACCGTGATCTGGCGCGCGCTTGAAATGACGCCGTTTTTTTCTGTTGAAAAAGAGGTTCCGTCGGGGAAGATCGCCTCGGCAAGCGTGATCTGAAACTGTCCAAGCTCCAGCGCCTCGGAATCGACGGTCAGCTGACGCAAGCCCCAAGCATAGGGCAGCAAGTCCTGCACGCGTTGTTCAAGTGTGGATTCAAACCAGCGGTCTTGTTGTTGCAGATGTTGGGGCCGCAGGAACATTCCCTCGAGCCACAGTGGTTTCAGGCTTTCATTCAAGGCCCATCTCCGCAGATTTACTTAAGAACATAGCGCAGCATTTGCCCCCTGTTTGCTGCCTTTTCGTGAGCCGAACGCGCCAGTGACCGCAGGAAACCGGCGCAGGTCAGGGACGCTAGAGAACTCCGAGCCGGCGGTTGCGCAATTTCTGTATTCTTACTGCAAGACTTGTCAGGTAGATGATAAATTGATTCTTCTTTTCTTGCTGCAGTTCGATTGTATCGCGCCACTGGGCAGAATCTATATCCCGGAAACTCGCAATTACCCCAAGATGCGTTGCTTCGGAAGACACGTCTCTTGTGTAATCCTTCGATTCGCCCGGTGTAAGCTCGAATTCCTGCACCCCGATCAGGTCGCCGCCAAGCACTTTGGCTTCATCGTCGGCAAGATCGAAATACTCGGCGTTTTCGAAAGCGGTGACTTCTTTCAGCTGGTACACCCTGACAACGACCGGAGCCGGATCACCGTTTTCGTTGGGGTTGGTGAACTCATCAGCCTGGATCTCAATCTTGATCGGCGTCGGCGGAGGGACCCTCGAACAACCCGCCAGCGTCGCAAAGGCTGCGACCCCAGACAGTTTCATCATGTTCCGCCGGGATATTTCCATTATTTTCTATTCCCCCAAAAGTCCTTCGACTGTTGTCGGACCTGTTCTTCTTCTATCTGAACAAAGGCTTCCGCGATTGTCTGACGGACGATTGCATCAAAATCGGCGCGAAGGCGCTCGTGTCTTTCCTTTGCTGCTTCGAACTTGCTCCGGCGCGACCCAAGTCCTTTCAGCCTGAGGCCACCATCATCCTCTTCACCGGCAAGCGTCTCGGGCGAGAGGCTCTCGAACAGGAGTCGCATTGCGCGTTGGGTTGCTGCAATGGTGATCATGTTTTGGCTTTGCAGGTCCTTGAAGGCTTCTTTGGCCGCCTCGGCCGGTTCCATGAAGCCACCCTTGCGCGAAAACAGCATTTCATCGATGGCCAGTTCACCGACGTTAAAGTGCTTGAATGGGTTGTTTTCTTCCGGCTGTATCCTGGTTTCATACATCCGGAACTCGCTTTTCAGCGATTTGCGTGCACTCAGCAAGGCGATGAGGCCGTTTGCCAATTCGCGAACCAATTCACCTGTTTCGCGCGCAACGCCCGCTTTATCATCCTGGGCCACAGACGCGTTTGCAAAGCCAAGTCCCGCAAGAAGAGCCTGGAAGACAACAGCTTCCGCATCTGTTCCCTCCGGTGGCGTCGTCTTTATAGAGGTTGCAGGCACGACCGGATTTGGTGCCGACGTCGTGGCGGCCTTGCTGGAGCCGGGTGCTTGCGTGGGCGTGGAGGCGTCACCGCCCGGTGCTGCCCGCGACTTTGCCTTTTGTGCAAGTTCAGCTTCACGCTGCGCTCTGCGCCGCTTCAGTGCCTCGAGCGGGCTGAGCGTTGTCGTTGGCGTTTGGCTTGCGGGTACGGCGGGCGCTGCAGCCGGCTGTTGAGGTTGCGGGACTGGAGATGGCGTGGCGTCTACCGGGGTGGCCATTCCGAAATCGACACCATCCGGAATGACGCCTTCTCCGGGTGTTTCTTCCGGTTTCGAAGCCGTCCGTGCGGTTGCGGCTTCCACCGGCGTTTCAGCTGCTGGCTGACCGGTTTCCTGAAGTAGTGATGGTGCTGCGGGCAATGGCGGCGCGGCAGCTCCACCCGTCAGAGACGAGAGAAAGTCTTCCGGGATGAGGTTATCTGCCGGCGCTGCAGGTTGAGAAGGAGTTGCCTGCGCGGCCTGCGGAAGCACGACGTTCGGAGCGCTGGTCTGGCTTTCTGTTTCCACTGGGCTGACGGGAAGGGATTGCGGTTGTACCTGCGTCACCGGTGACAGATCGTTCGGGGACGTGGGCAGGAGCGCACTTGTGTCCGGCGTTGCTGGGGCGGGTGCAATTCGTGTCTGGTCGGCTGCCGCTTCCGGCGCACCCGCAGACGCTGTTTGCCCGGGCTGAATCCGTGTCGGTGTCCCTGAGCGTCCGGGTTGCGTCGGCATGGCATAAGAGACCGGTTCCGGTATCGTCGCTGCTTGAGCGTCGGCCACAGCAACCGGCGTCAACGGCTGAGAGGATCCGCCGCCAAGATGGTCGAGGGGATCCAGCGACGGCTTCTGCGCAACGCTTGCGCCCAAAGTGTCCACACCCAATGGCGCCGTACCGGACTGTGTCTGCCTGTTGTCGGTGATTGGCGAGTGCGCGAAGGCCCCGGTCTGGCCGGAGGGGCCTGCCGTAATGCTCTCCACGCGGATCTCATAGGGGCCGGCCTGCAACTTCATTCCGGGTGACAAGCTGACGGCCTTGCCCCGGCCAATCGCGGTGGTGTGTCCTTCCAGAAAGGTGCCGTTCGTGCTTTCATCGACCAGCACAAAGGTCTCGTTCTGGAAGATGATCCGCGCATGCACCGACGACAGATGCCGTTCTTGATCCGGCAGAACCCAGTCGCACTTCCGCGATCGCCCGAAAGCACCTCCGCCCGATCCGAATTGATGCCGGGACCCGATCTTGTCGCAAACAAGTGTAAGTGAGTGACTCATACCTGAACTTGCATCCTGCCCGAGGACGAATCTCCTGAAGAGGGCGATTCGCCCGATTATGCTTTCCCGTCAACCTTGTCTAGCACGGCGCAATTCTAACCGGAAACGGAACTGTCTGGCGACGCCGGAGCCAAATGAACATTGTTTTCCAGAGGAGCCCCCTCGACGTCTGATACCCAGATATTGTTACCGAGCCGCGACACTCCGAGCTGGCCCGGCCGCATGCTGTCGGCTTCGTACTCGAATTCGAGATCCCAGTCGATCGGGTCGCGAACGATCATCGAAAGAAGGTCCACAAGTGTTTCGTGATGGTCACCGTAAGGCAAGAAGGTCTCAAGCGTCTCGTAAGGAGCCGGGCCGATCTTGAGGCGGAACTTGCCGAGATCGTCTTCGACCTCCTCTCCAAGTACCATGTCACCGCCGAGGTGAGAGTTTCCGATGCCAAGTTCCATGCGCGAATCGGGGGGGATATCGACGGTTCTGGTAACGAACTCGATAATTTCGAAGGGAACCTCAAAAAAGCTGGTCAGCATTGAGGATATGGCGTCCGGTGAATTCGCATAGTGCGACATCAATCCGATGTGCGGAAGAATATCGGCGCGATCCACGCAGCCAAGGCTGTCACGGTCGTCGACCGGAAACCCGCAAAGCGCCAGGAGGCACTGGGATGTCGCGTCCAGGCCATGCCCCTCATAGCGCACGAAATGGCGCGACTTTCGCCAGATCTCGAAAAGGATCGTGATCAGCCGGTGATTGTACAGGTCGAGCAGGTCCTCCAGCGCGGAAGGGTGCTCGTCCCGTTCAATGATCCGTTCGGTGACATAAGGCGGGAGAGGCGAGGCGGGCCCGTAGAGCCCGAAAAAATTCACCCTGACGTCGTAGCGGTCCGATTGCGGATCGTAGTCGATGCTGGAGACATCCCTGGCACCGAAACTGAGCGACCGGCTCGCCCGGAACCGGACGATTTCGTCGTCGGGATCTTGCCCGGGCCCCATCTTGAGAAGGCTCGGGTGCAGCAGCCCGATCAGATAGAGGGCCTGAAAGAACTGCGTCCCCTCGAGCCGCTCCATGAGCGCCTGATCCGTGGCGTGCCCCTCCGGCTCTGTGATCGGCTCGGCGGTCATAGCAGGTCCGCGTCTCCGTAAGAGGCCTGCCAGCGGTGAATGACGTTGGCGTCGGTTCCGATGACGGCAAGCTGGTGCAAACTGTTGATGCTGGCGTAGGACTTCAGGAAACGGTCCAGGACGGTTCCAAAAAGATACAGTTCCGCTTCGCCGCCGATCGCCGTCTCTGACATCGATAAGGCGATTTCATAGGCCCGCGTCGGCCGTCCCTGGCGGAAAATATCGACGGCCCTGCGGTCGAACTTCTGGAAATTCTGCAAAAGCAAATCCCGCTGAAGGGCAGCCTGCTTGTCGACATAGGCGCGGAAGTCGTAGGCACCGACCACGGTCTTCAACGCTTCCACGTCGATCAGTGACGCATAGTTGCGCGACAGATTGGCGATAAGGGTCCACAGCACCTGGTTGTCGACCGGTGGCGGGACTTCCGACTGGATAGGGGTGATGTTGCGGAAGTGCAGTTTCGCTGGTGTCGTCGAGGTCGGCTGGTTGACCGTACCGACGCCGAAACTTGATGCGTGCTCGCCGTTCGAGCACAGGAGCCTGAGCGAAATCGTCTCTGTCGGAGGAACGCCGGTCTCGTCCAGGCGCGTCACGAAGGAAATATAGTGATCGACGCCATTGCCAAGGACCGATGGCCGGATACCGGTCCGGTAATAGAGTGAGTCTTCACCGTCGCTTGACCGCCCGTGGGTGAAGGATTCGAAGGCCTGGTAATTGACGCGCTTGTTGCTGCCCTGGATCCAGCCAGTCACGCCTGTCACATGATGAACGCTGAATTGCGAGCGGTCGCCTGAGGCGCGCACGGGATATTCGGTTCTGTCATGGGAAACCTGGAGGGCCTGGCCTTCTGTCTCGAACAGGTTGATGGCCGGTGCCGTATTCAGCGAAATTGCGTCGTTGCTGATCCGGTCCTGATTGTTGAATTTTTGCGAAAAGTGGAACACGAGCTGAAAGTCTTCAACCGGCTCATCGGCGAAACTCTCGAGACCGCGCAGCCGGACATACATGAAGGAGTCCGGACAGGCGAAATATTCCTGCATGATCCGGAAGCCGTCGAAGGCACCTTCCGGATAGGGGAGCGTGGATTCCTCGCGGTTCAGGCCAACAGGCTGAACCGTCACGTCGGCCGGTTTCGCGCGGCCGTTGTGAGGCACGAATTCCACCGAAGCCAGCCGCTTCCGAAGCTGCAGATAAAGTTCCCGCGAAAGAGCCGGGTCGTTGCTTGCGCCAAGAAAGAGCTGCAGAGGCGCTTCCGCCAAAGCCTGAAGATTGGTGCCGCTGGTCTTGCGAAAGCTGAGGGTCAGTTTGGAACTGTCCCGCCGGTTTTCCAGTTCTGCGCCGGTCAGTTTGATCGGCAGCACATGCAAGTCGCACCGCGTCTGAAAACGCACGGCCGTTCCGTTCAAAACCTTCGTTTGCACAAAGGCACCACGCGGGACCCTGGTCGAGACGTCTGAAGAATCCTCGGTCGGCGTGAACTCGATATGTGTGATGGGCGGCACCGGTCTGAGGTAATGCGGCCAGACCAGCTTGAGCAAGTTGAGCGCAACCTCGGGCATTTCCGCATCCAGGCGCTGCCGCAGGCGTCCCACCAGGAACGAAAACCCTTCCATCAGCCGTTCGACGTCCGGGTCGAGGGGATCTTCGGCAAGATACTTGGACAGTCTCGGATTGGCCTTGGCGAAAACCCGGCCCATTTCCTTCAGGTAATTCAGCTCGTCGCGATAGTAGGAATTGATCGCCATTACCGAAAACTGCCCTCTTTATGCTTAGGCGCTGACCCTGATTTGTCCGCTGTTGTCCAGAATTGAATTGAATCTGATTCGTTTTGTGCTGTCGCCGAGGTTCAGTTCTGCTTCCACATTGAAGATGAAATCGAGGGGCCGGTCGGGGTCGCTCACGGCTCGAACGATCGGATTGCGCAGGCGGGGTTCGAATTCCCTGATTTGCCGTTCGATGTCGCGGCAGATCTCAGTGGCCGTGTCCTGATGGGATTTCGTAAACGAGTTGAAATCGGACAAACCGAAGTTCGGGCTGATCTCACAACATCCAGCTGAACTGTTCAGAAGCATTCTCAGGTCTTCAAGAACACTTTCCAGGACCGCTGCCTCGAACTCGTCCGAATTCCGGTAGCTGGTACCCGCGTCATCGTTTTCGAGCCGCTGAAACAGACTGACAACCATCTGGGAAAACACTCCTTTCAAGCAGCAAAGGCGCCGGCCAAAGGCCGGCACCTGTCAGGTTCGGGGTCCGAGGCGTCAGCCCGGGACTTAGGATTTGTCCAGCTTGCCTTTCAGCGACAGCGTGAAGTCTGCACCCATGTATTTGAAGTGCGGCTGCACGGCCATCGAAACGCTGTACCAGCCCGGTTCGCCCTCGACATCCGAAACGGTGATCTCGGCTTTGCGAAGCGGACGGCGGGATCGCACGTCGGCGGAGGGGTTTTCCTGATCGGACACGTACTGGCGGATCCAGTTGTTGAGTTCAGACTGAAGCTCTCCCCGGTCCTTCCAGCTGCCGATGTTCTCGCGCTGGAGCACTTTGATGTAATGCGCCAGGCGGTTGATGATCATCATGTAAGGCAGCTGCGTGCCGAGCTTGTAGTTGAGCTCCGCGTCCTTGCCTTCCGGTGTGTTGCCGAAGAACTTCGGCTTCTGGACCGAGTTGGCGGAGAAGAAGGCCGCGTTGTCGCTGCCCTTGCGCATGGTCAGAGAAATGAAACCCTGTTCCGCAAGTTCGTACTCCTTGCGGTCCGAGACCAGCACCTCGGTCGGGATCTTGCTCTGCAATTGACCCATGGCTTCGAACGTGTGAACCGGCAGGTCCTCGACGGCACCACCGGACTGCGGTCCGATGATGTTCGGGCACCAGCGATACTTCGCGAAGCTGTCCGTCAGCTTGGTTGCCAGAGCGAAGGAGGCATTCCCCCAAAGGTAGTTGTCGCTCTTGCCTTCCGCTTCCTCTTCATAGTTGAAGGCCTTGACCGGGGAGGTCTCCGGTCCGTAGGGCGTGCGCAGCATGAAGCGGGGCATCGCCAGCGCGAAGTACCGGGAGTCTTCGGACTCGCGGAAGGAATTCCACTTCGCGTATTTCGGGCCTTCGAAGATGGATTCCATATCCTTGAGGTTTGGAATTTCCTCGAAGCTGTCGACACCGAACATGGACGGGCCTGCCGCTGCGATGAACGGAGCGTGCGACATGGAGCCGACGCTTGCACAATATTGGGCAAGCTTGATGTCCGGAGCATTCGGGCCGAAGTCGTAGTTGGCGACAATCGCACCGACGGGCTGGCCACCGAACTGGCCGTATTCGGCGGTGTAGACGTGCTTGTAGAGGCCGGACTTGACGACTTCTGGGCTGTCCTCAAAGTCTTCCAGGAGCTCGTCCTTGGAGACGCTCATCATTTCGACTTTGATGTTCTGGCGGAAATCGGTCCGGTCGATGACGAACTTCAGGCTGCGCCAGGCGGATTCCAAAGTCTTGAAATCATCATGGTGCAGGATCTGGTCGACCTGCTTGGAGAGTTTTTGATCGATTTCGGCGATCATCATGTCAACGGCCGCACCGTTGACCTGACTTTCGCCGGCAGTCGGCTTCAGAAGCTCGGAAATGAACGCGGCGACGCCTTTGCGCGCGACATCATAGCCGTCATCCGTGGGCGCCAGTTTTGTTTCCTGAAGAATCTGATCCAGAAGAGAGGCGTCGAGCTCTTCCGTTTGGGCCGCTGCACCCTGTGCGTCAGTGTCGGTCATGCTTAAATCTCGTCAATTTGAATGTCGGACCGGGCTGGCCGGTTTGGCCCGCCGCATTGGACAACCTCGGGTTACTCGGACGATCCTTCGTCCTCGGAACCGGTCGCGTTCGTCAGTTCAGCCAGAAGCTTGTCGCGAGCTGCTTCATCACCCAGGACGTTCTGAATCGCTTTGCGGAATGCCGGCACGTTTCCGAGCGGACCTTTCAGAGCGACGAGAGCCTCGCGCAGTTCAAGCAGACTGTTGAGTTCAGGCGTTTGGCGAACGATCGACTCGGGTGTGAAATCGTTCAGGTTGTCGAACTTCAACGACACGGACAGGTTGCTCGGCTCTTCACCTTCCGGCGTGTCGACAAGCTTGTTTTCCGTCGCAAGGTCAAGTCCGAGCTCATGGCTTTTCATGACCTCGTTGAAGTTGTCCTTGTTGATGTTGATGAGGGTGCGGTCTTCGATCGGCGTATCGTCCGGCCGCAGCGTGTAGTCACCGAGCATGACCATTTTCAGCGGAAGTTCAACTTCCTCCTTGGCGTCGCCTGTCGCCGGTTTATACTTGATATTCACCCGTTCTTTAGGTGCAACTGAAGCTTCTTTAGACATTAGGTCCCCCGTGATAAGACACGCTGTGACGTGAAGGTAAATAGAACTTCGCGACACGATCCGTCAGGTGCGACATTCCTACTCTACTGATGTGTCAGTTCTATTTAGATGGCTGAGAAATTTGGCCTTTCTGCCTTAAGCTATTCTTAATTTACTTCCTCCCGGTCACCTCGACGGCAGCGCCGACGTCCAGCAATGCGAGTGTTTCCATAGTGCTGGCTCGGAGTTGAAGGGCATCCGCGTCGGAAAGGAACTGCTTCACGTTTTTATGCGCCAAACTTTGCCAGGACAGTCGGGCAAGTGCGATTGCAAGTTCTGGTTCCCAGTTTGCCAGATCACGTTTCACCGCGATAGTGCGAAGTGAATTCAGCAGTGCAAAAAGCTGTTGTATAAGTTCAAATCTCAGGCAGTAGTCGCCAATTTTCAGCTGCGCCTCGAACCATTTACGGCCCGCCCCGCACGTCGACACATAGCTGGTCAGAACGGCGAGCCCTTCCAGTGTTTTTCCGGCCTGTGCCTTTTGGACGGCTTCCGAGAAAGCCTTTTCAACCCCCGAACCGGCAACAGCGCCACCACCGCCACCGGCCTGGACTTCCTGGGCAATCCAGTCGCGTGTTTCGCCGCTGGCAAATTCGGTCCCGTCATTAAACGACAGGGCCGTGATTCCGGGAAACCGTTTCAACAGACAGGCGAGTTCGCCAACAATTATCCGGTGGGCCGCATCATAAGGCTCTCCGAGTGCACCCATGGCGCTGGCCAGATGGTATTGTGCGTCGAGCCAGAAGGGCGACGCAACGAACGCTGATTCGGCGCTCTGCACGAGACCTTCGTTGTTTCCAGCGCCGGCCAGGGCGGCCAGTTCTGCAATCTTGGGTTTCTGGGGCGGAGGCAGTGCGGTCTTCCCGTTGCTCTCGGGCGGCAACGCCTCAAGCCGGCCCCATAGCGCAAAGCGCGCGGCGTAGTAACCGCGGGCATCTGTGGGAGATTGCTGGCGAACCGTTGTGGCGGCTTTCGTCGAGGCATTGAACACCGCCTGTAGTGCGGCGGTGGCATTCGAGGTATCGACGGCGATCTCTGCAACAGGCGCCGCTGGTGTAGCCGGTGCCTGAGGTGTTGGTGGAGCCGGTGCGGCAGGTTGCGGCTGCGCAGGTTCTGCAGCAGGCGCCGCGGCAGTTGCCGCCGGTTCGGCAGCTGCATCTTGCGCAGGCGGCGGGGTGTCCTGCGCACTGTCGTCCCCTGCAGCCTGTTCTGCTGCCTCGGCAGCTTCCTCGGCCTTTTTTGCTTCCTCGAGCGCGGCTTTCGCATCCTTTGCGAGCGGACGAAGTGCCCGTACCAGCGGTCCCAGCGCGGCCTGCGACTTGGTAAGCTTTTGCTCTAGCGAATTGTCCAGATCCAGAAGCGCCTCATGAGCGACATAGATCTCGGTGTTGTACTGTCCCTCGGGCGGCTTGCCCTCGACGAAGGGCGCCAGTTTTTCCGCGAGCCAGTCATAGGCTCCAACCCTGCCACGTTCGCGGCGCACCGGCGGTATCATGGTGTCCCAGTGGGCATCGGTCATGTCCCTGAGAATGACAAGTCCGACCGCCAGTCCCGGATATCCTTCCTCGACGAAGAGCCCGAAAGCGAGACGCGTTGCCAGTACGAGATCCTTGGATTTCGTCTGCAGCACCTTGAGCGTGTCGTCGTTGAGCTGTTTCCATTTGACGGCCGTTGGGCCGTCCGTCTCCATCTTCCGGAATTCGTTTTCCAGTTCCTCGAACTCCATGGAGTCGCGGAATTCTTCCTGGGCGTCCGGAGTTTCCAGATCGGCGCGGCCTATGCCGGCTCTCGGATCATCAAGTGTTGCCAAAGACTCTTCGTCGGCCATCACGGTACTCCGGAGTGAGGGGAAGCGAGAATCAGCGATCATAACTATACTGATTCTCGAATTCGTAACGATTAGCGTGTGACACGTTTATAAAATTCACAAGTTTCAGAGCGAAATTGTTTAAAAGGCGCGCGAAAACCAATTTCGTTTGGAAATATCCGGTAAATTGAACCGAACACACGCAAACAGACTGGCACGATTAGAGGCTGACTATGACCGCGGAATCCGCAGAAATCACGATCAGACACGAAGCTGCCGATGGATTTGCTATCGTGCGTCCGGCCGGCAAGTTGGACACGATGAGCGCCAAGACCTTTGAAACCTACTTGCGGGACTTGGTGGACAACAAATCCGGCGCGCTGCTCATAGACATGGCAGATGTCGACTACGTGACGAGCTTCGGACTTCGCTCGCTCCTGATCATCGCAAAACTCATGGCTCCGTCGGGAGACCAGCTGATCCTGTTTCAGGTGAACCCGTCCGTCCTCGACGTTTTGAAAATCTCCGGGTTCCTGAAGATTCTGAAAGTCGTGGACACGCAAGACGATGCGAAAGGTCTGGCTGGACAATCAGCGTGACCCTTCAAGACGCCACCTTTAGCGAAACGACCGTTGGAACAAATTCATGGCGGCGAAAATCGAAAAGGTAACCGTTCGAAACGAACTCTCGGACCTGCCGGCCGTCTATGCGGCGCTGGAGAACTTCGCCGAGACCGCGAACCTGCCCGACGAGGCGAGGCGTTCTTTGATGCTGGTGGCCGAAGAATTGTTCAGCAACACCGTGTCCTACGGATATCCCGGTGGCGAAGTCGACGTGATCGCCGTTTCGGCGGCCCTGCGCACCAAGCATGTCGAATTGACATTGGTCGACAGCGCAAGGCCGTTCGACAGCAGCGTTTCCCCATCAGCGCCGGATGAGCCCGATGACGTCGAGACGATGAACATCGGCGGGCTCGGACTGTTCCTCGTCCATCAGCTGGCCGACCAGGTGATCACGAAGCGCGACGGCGACAGAAACATGACGATCGTCCTCCTGCCGCATCAAATAGACTGACCTCACGTGCTGGCGGACGCCGCTTGTCAGAAGGTGAATTCCATCATTGAAAAGTCGTCAGGCAGCGGTGCGTCGTTGTTGAAACCGGCGAGCCAGTCGTAAACCGACTGGGCGATCGGCCCGTTTGCCGTTCTGGTCTTTTCCGCAAGCTGGTCCCAACTCAGGGTCACGCCCTTGTCATCCTCGATCTCGTAGGTGCCGTCGCTGATCACCAGGAGCCTGTCGCCAGACTGAATCTGGAACGTGCCGCCGTCAAACGGCATATCGGGGATCGCTCCGATCACCATTCCGTCCGGTGTTCCAAGACCTGTCACCTCGCATCCATCTGCGGAGGGTCTCAGCAGGATTGCCGCCGGGTGGCCTCCGGAGGCATAGGACAGACGCCCGCTGGAGCGCTGGTAAACGCCGTACCAGATTGTGAAGAACATGTTGTTTTGCCGTTCCATCGGGAAGGCATTGTTCAGCTTTGCCAGCACATCGGGCGGGGTGCGGAAGTCGGCATCGGCAAGTGCGTTGGCGCGCAGCACATTTATGATCGCAACGGACAGGAGCGCGGCGCCGACACCGTGACCGCAAACATCGATGAGATAGATCGCAAAATGGTCTTCATCCAGGTCGTGGTAGCCAAACGAATCACCGCCCAATTCCGTTGAAGGAACCAGCAACCAGTCGGCATGAGGCGAAGACGGCCTCTTTTCCGGCAAAATTGAATACACATAGTTGCCCGCGTCACGCAGTTCCGCCTCGAGCCGTTCCTGCGTTTTGGTCAGCAGAATATTGTATTCGGCCAGCT
Organism: Roseibium sp. MMSF_3544; assembly: GCF_030732845.1. GTDB lineage: Bacteria > Pseudomonadota > Alphaproteobacteria > Rhizobiales > Stappiaceae > Roseibium. Next base: position 394,617 of record NZ_JASHKA010000003.1, on the reverse strand, counting down.
GGTCCTCGACGGCTTCACCATGTTCGATGGTCGCTTCGTAAAGCAGCTTCAGATCGGCGTGCTCGGCTCTAAGGTCTTCTAGCTCCCTACGTAAATTCGAAAGTTCGGCATCGTGAACCGCCGCGCCGGGAACTGTGTTGCTGTCACTTGTCATTATCTTCTCATGCTGCCCAAACCGGCGATCGGAAGGATTCTCGAACTCACAACAGTGTATCGCCGCCATTCGGGAATAAAAACAATCATTAACCGAAGTTGTTATATCCTTGGCAACTAGCGACACCGTATTGTTAAATACATGAATTATCGATGACGCGCGTCCGGCTGACGGTAATTTCCATCTGCTTTGAAATACTGCCGAGCACTATCTTATAGTGCGCTGAGCTACGCCAACGGGGGAATAAAAATGCCGTCACCTTCTGAGGGCTTGTTTTCGCAAAGCGACATACCGCAAATGCTTCAGATGGATTTGAATATTGAGGACTTCTGCTCAGACTGGTCGCATTGCGATTTGATGTCCGCGTATCTGGCGCGAATGGTAAGTCACAACCGGCTGGATTCCCTGCTGTTTTCCAATCTCTATTCGTCAGCCGTGAATGAACTGCTGGAAACCGTTTTCCGGATGCATGGTAATGACGGCACGCTTCATTGCTCGGTGCACAGAAAAGGCAACCTGGATCGGGTTGAACTGGTTTTTCCGGCTGATGACGACACCTACCGCGCGTACGAAGACGCGATCGGCAAGGTCAGCGACAAAAACGCCGAGAAGCTCTATCTGGATGCCCTGTTTTCGGAGGCGGAGCCGGACGCAAGTCTCAGTTTGCTTGAATTAGGTGTGGATTATGGTGCGCGCATGACCGTCGACCGGCTGGATGACGGCAGAGTACATCTGGCTGCAGAGATGATGCTCGAGGACAACAAAGAATGAACCCCAGTACCTCCGCTCAAGCGTTTGCGTGGAATTATAACGAGAACGACCAGGAGTTCTCGCTGCATGGCAGCCTGCGTCCGCAGCGGCCGGATGAACTGCAAAGCTGCATTGCGGCGCTGGAACAGTCGGTCATGAAGGTGAGCGGCAAGTTCTACGTCAATGTCCGCCGCCTGGTCAGAATGAACAACGTCGCTTTCCAGACCTTCGCCTGCAAGATCCTGGATCTCGTTCGCGGCCGCAGCGACCTGAATGTCCATGTCACCACGTCCAGCGTCGTTGGGTGGGCAACCCGCAAATTCTCTGTTCTTGAAACCATGTCCGACCGCATCACGGTCAGTGAATATGACAGCGAGTTCTATCCGGGGCAGACCTTCCTGGAAGAAGGCGGTTTTATTCCGATCCTGCGGACGCAGACCAAGCTGACCTGGCACCACGAGCGCACCATCCTGGCAAGGCACGGCCTGGAACCGGACATGCAGGTCGCCGACATTTGCTGCGGCATCGGTGATTTTGCGGTTCTGCTGCAAAAGGAATATCAGCCCTCGCGCCTGGTTGCTCTGGATCACAGCCGCTCCAGCCTGGACTACGCCCGCAAGGTTGCTGCCGATTTCGGCGTGCGCGGCATCGACTATGTCTTCGGCGACGCGTCCGACATGCTGCTGGAGAGCGATCAGTTCGACTTTGTGACCTGCCGCCATTCCCTGCAGGTTTTCGACCGTCCGGAGCTGATCCTTCAGGAGCTGCTCCGGATCTGCAAACCGGGTGGCAGGATCTACATAACGAACGAGAAGAATTCTCACTGCCTTGGTGAGCCGCGTTCGGAATCCATTCAGCGGACATATACGGAAGTCGCGCGTCTGTGGGCCCATTTCAACATGGACATTGAGTTCGGTCCCAAGAGCCGCAGGTTCCTGGCCGACACAGGCCTTGAAGACATCCAGATGGAATCCTTCATGGTCACGAACCTGGATGGAAATCCGCAGGACTTTGCGGACATCATCCAGTCGTGGGAAGACGTTTACGCAGGTCAGATGGCCGTTGAACGCGGCGACAGCGACGAAGAGATCCGTGATTTCCGGAAAGGCTTTCAGGATCACATCTTCGCGGCTCTGCATCCGAAAGGCTATGCGGGCTGGCCTATTTGGGTTGCCTCGGGACGAAAACCAAAATGAGTTTGGCAAACGTGAAAGCTGACACACCACAAACGCACGAACCGGAAAGTATCGGACGGCTTTCGCGGCACAGCTTCCGCGCCAAATTCATTCTTGTCGTAAGCGCGGCCGTTCTTTTTGACCTGATGCTGGCCGGTGGTGTTGCGATCTGGAACGTGCAGCGACTGTCGAAGGACGCAACGGAAAAAGTTGCCCAGGGCCTGACGACGGCGACCGAGGAGTATCTGCGCACTTATATCGACACGACGGCGCTGCGCACCGAATTGTTGCTCGACCAGGTCTTCTCCGAAGTCGAAGCGCTGGGTGCCTCGATGCAGACGCTGATCGACAATCCCAAGACGGGAGCTGAAATCGGCCAGACTGTCGAGCTCGATCCGGTGCTCGGAGACACGCTTGTGTTCAATCCGGAAGCGGACTGGTCGCAGAATGAACCAGGTGAATCGGTTGTCAGCGTCTGGGGTTACCTTCTCGATGATCAGGGCGATCCCTTGCCGGATGTGTCGACGCAGATCGCGGACAGTTCCGCGTTTAATCTCGTCGCTCCGGGCATGATGAAGACCGGGTCTCCCAAGCTGCAGATGTATTACGTCGGTCCAAAAGACATCCCGATCATGCGGACGACGCCCTATACGGACCAGGCGCAGACTTTCGACAAGCTTTACCCGGGCCACAACGAAGACAATTTCTGGGATTTCTTCTTTCCCGGTGTTTATGAGAGCTGGCAGAGCTGGATCGAGAACCCGGCCAATCGTCCGGTGCCCCGCGATATCGTCGGGACGGCGCCATATATCGATGCCATCACCGGGGCCAAGATCGTCAGCTTTTTCTTTCCGCTCTGGACTGAAGACCGCAGCGACGTCGCCGGCATGACGGCGGTCGACATCACGCTCGACCAGCTGTCGAGCCTGGTGGAAAACGTCAAGATCGCAGAGACGGGCTTCGGTTTCCTGACTGCATCGAACGGAAACGTGCTGGCCGTGAGCGACGCCGGAGCACAGGTTCTCGGTCTTGTGTCCGTCGGCGGTGAAGGCCAGGGCGTTACCGGGATCAACCGCTTTCTGGAGCAAAGCCAGTTTCCTGAAGTCGCAAAGCTTGAGCTGCCGCACAATACCGGAACGGTGATCGATTCCCTCAGCCTCGGGACCAACCCGGACGGCAGCGAGGAAAGCTACACGGTCATTCTCAAGGAGCTGGCTCCTATCAACTTGTGGGACGGCGAGAAGATTGTCTCGGAGAACCTGACCCTCGGCTTCATGGTTGCCAATGACGAGATTTATGCGTCTCTCACCGCCGTTCAGCAGGAACTGACGGAGGCGACGCAGCGCATCGTGAACTGGCAGATCGTTGTTCTGCTGGTCAGCCTGTTTATCGTGACGCTCGCAGTCTATGCGGTGTCCGGCCGTATCACGAAGGGCCTGTCGCAACTCTCCCATGCCGCGCGCGCCTTGCAGAACAAGGACTACTCGGTGCGTGTCTCGATCCCGACCAAGGACGAGGTTGCCGCTGTGGGCCTCGCGTTCAACCGCATGGCCGAGGAAATCAGCTATCACACAGAAAATCTCGAAAACCTGGTTGAAGAGCGCACGCGGAAACTGGAGACGGCCAATCGCGAGATCGTCGACCTGAACAAGCGTCTGAAAACGGAAAACGTCCGGCTGGGCGCCGAACTCGACGTGGCCAAGCGCATCCAGGAAATGGTCCTGCCGCGCCTCAGCGAGCTGGAAAACATCCCGCAGATCGAAATCGCAGCCTTCATGGAACCTGCCGACGAGGTTGGCGGCGACTATTACGACGTTCTCTTCGACGGTGATCACATCAAGGTCGGCATCGGCGACGTGACCGGTCACGGCCTGGAAAGCGGCGTGCTGATGCTGATGGTGCAATCGGTCGCGCGTGCGCTTCAGGAGCAGGGCGACAGGGATCCTGTTGCCTTCCTCGATGTTCTGAACCGGGCGGTCTACAAGAACATCACGAGGACCAGGTCGGACAAGCACCTGACACTCGCCTTTGTTGACTATGAGAACGGCAAGGTGACGTTGTCCGGCCAGCACGAGGAAGTTTTGATCATTCGGGCGAATGGCGAGACTGAACGCATCGACACGATCGACCTGGGCTTCCCGGTCGGGCTCGAAGCCGACATTTCACCCTTTGTCGCAACACTCGATCTGAACTTTGGACCCGAGGACGTTCTCATTCTCCACACGGACGGCATTACCGAGGCGGAGAACGAAGAGGGCGTCATGTTCGGCCTTGATCGCCTTAGCGAGAGCGCTCAGGAAAATCGCGAGAAATCAGCAAAAGGTATTGCGGAAGCGGTCATAAATGATGTGAAGTCTCATATCGGGGCACACAAAGTATTTGATGACATCACGCTTGTTGTCTTGAAGCATAGGTAGGGTATGGTCCAGGATTTTGGTAACACGGTGGCTTCCAACGGCAGTGATGCGACCAGCTTCGCCCTCAAGTTACGAGCCGAGCCTCTTGAACTGAGTTGGCATCATTGCGGTGTCACATCCGATTTTATAGGGGAATATTTCAGCAGGTCGTGCGGAAGTGGCATAGATCCTGTCGATGCGCGTCACAGTATCAGCTATATGATCAATGAGATTTTGGAGAATGCGATCAAATTCCGGCACGGTGGTGATGTCGAACTCGTCAGCACGCTGGATGAAGATATGTTCGAGATCAAGATCGTGAACCTGATCGATGCGCAGACCGCGGAAAAGTTTCAGGGCCACCTGACGCTTCTGCTGGAGCGCGAACCGGGAGAATTATTGTTGGAACGCATCGAGGAAAATGCGCTGAACCCGGATTCGTCTGGTTCAGGGCTAGGTCTTCTCACGCTCATGAGCGACTACGGCGCGAAATTGGGCTGGTCTTTCACCTCGGAGCATGTAAGTGAAGGCGTGGAACTGACGACCTTTGCATCCTTGCGACTCTCCTGACCGCCGACATATTCCAAAGGAAGAAACCAAAATGGAAATCAGCACGAACGATTATCGCGTTTGGACTGAAGCTTCGACAATCCACTACGAAGGAACGATGCGGCTTTCGGGAACCGACGCTTATGCGCCCATTCTTGAAATCATGAATTCCGTTCTGTCGTCCAAGCCGGAAGTCATTACGCTGGATCTGACCGGGCTTGAGTTCCTCAACAGTTCCGGCATCAACCTGCTCGCAAAATTCACGATCGAGATCAGAAAGCAGCCCGATGTCGGCGTGCGCGTTCTTGGATCGAAGGCGATCCCGTGGCAATCGAAGTCCCTGCGTAACCTGCAACGCCTGCATCCGTCGCTTGAGCTGACGATCAGCTGACTTGAAGTGTCTTCCGCCAAATCAGCTTCAGGTTTAAGTCGGTACGCTGGATCAAGGCTGGCCACACGGAAATTGCAGATATCCTGCGCGATCGCGACCGCGCTGCTTCTTGGCGCCTGTCAGTCCGGGTCTCAAAACCCATCGCTGAAGAGCGACTACGTTGGCAAAACCACCGCGGAATTCTTCGAGGCATTCGGGCCGCCGGATCAGGTCATCGGCATGGAGCAGGAACTCAGAACCGATGCGACAGGCCGCGTTCTGACCAGCGCAGACCCGAAAGAACTCGTCTATTACTGGTCAAACAACAACCAGAAGACCTTTTCGAAAGTTTCAACAAGTCCGGTGGACAGCTGCAATCTGGCCATTCTGTCGACCGCCGAAGGCAAAATTCTGCTGATCGAAGCCCAGAGCGACGACGGCGACATCGAAGCGGCCAAGGCCCGCTGCGAAGCCATCATTAACTAGGCGCTGTACGTCCAGGCCGCGACCCCGCTGTGCATGGCACAACTCCGCGTCCAAAGCCGTTGCATCATTCAAACTCAAGCACGAGCGGCAATTCTTCCGGCAGATCGCGCCCATAGCGGGACCGGGCATCTTCAGGCATCGCCCAGACCGGATTGGTACCGTCACGGACAAGCTCGACATCGCCGAAGGTAACCCGGATCCGCAGGTCCTTGGGATCGACACCATCTTCAAACACAAGGCGGAAGGAATAGTGCGGGTCGGCGTAAAACGGATCGTTTTGCTTCTTGACCGTTCCGTCGTCAGGATCGAGCTGACCCCGCAACTGGTCGCGCGCCGATCTCAGACCGTCAATCATGCCCTGGTGAAGCCAATAGTCGTCAATGGCCGCCTGGTATTTGACGAGCGCCAATGTGAAAGCCATTTGAGACTTTAGGTAGTTATTGAACGACGGCTTGGCGATCACGTCGGAAAGTGTTTGTTTGATTTGCTCTTTCATCAACGACTTCGCCACGCCTTTGGCAAAGTCCTTACCTGCCAACTTTGTGAAATCCTTGATGTTCTTCGGATTCATCTTGCCGAGTTTTTCGGACGCATCGCTAACCCTCTTTTCGAGTTTTGCAATGTGATCTGCAACTTCGGGTATTCCACTGATGGCCGCTCTTTGAAGCGCATCGATCTGTGCCTTGTTCCAGATCCTTGCCTGTCCTTCGGTCGCCGCCTTGAAAGGGTGCGACCCAAGCTGCTTAAGCGCCTGCTTTCCAAACCTGTCGCCCCATTTGGAGAAATCCATGACCTCAATCGGCTGTAAGTCATAAATCGCTTTTTTGTCTAAGTCTGGTGCCGGTGTGGCCTTGGCATCGGTGGTAACGAAACTCGGTGGCATGGCAACCAGCATGATTTCCTGGCGGGCAGCCTCAATCAGGAAGCCGTAAGGGCCTGCAGACGCGGCTTTAAACAAATCCTGAAGAGATGATCCGGCTTCGACGACATATTGAGCTGCGACCGACCATCTCTCCGCACTGATGAGATCCTTGGTGCTTTTTTCCAGACGGAACTTGGCATCGTCGACGCTGTTCTGCTCATTGTGCATTGTGCGCTTCTTGCCGATTTGCTCGCGCTCCAATTTGAAAATGAGTTTGTTCAGAGCGACCAGATCGTCCATTGCCCGCTCGCCCGTGACCAGGATTTCGGCGTCCTCGGTCAGGATCTGATCAATCTTTGCCATGTTCGGACGTTGCCAGCGCGCCAGGGCCGCGTCGGCATCCGCGAGTGCCGTTTCGGCGTTTCTGAAATTCGCTTCGGCCCGCTCCCCACGGGTCCGGACCCGGCCCAGCCGCTTGTCCTCAACGGCAATCCGCCTGGTCGCGTCGTCACGTTCCAGCTTGTAGTCATCCGCAAGTTTCTTGAGCTTATCGCGCTCGATACTGGTCAGTTTGGGGGCAAACAGACCGGAGCGTTCGCTTGCCCACCGGCTCTCCCGTTTCTTCAGCGTCGCAGCTTCTGCTTTGAGATCAGCGATGCGATCTTGAGCGAACCCGTCCGTCGCCGGGTAATGGGTCCTCAGGTGTTTGATGCGGCTCTTGATTGTCGAGCGGCGTTCGGCTGCGTGCTTGATCTGCGCCGTGAGATCGCGGTAGCGACTGCCTGACTGGATTTGTGCAGGATCGGGTCTGGATTTCGTCTCCAGTTCGACGATCTCCTCAAGAAGTTTGGCTGGCTTTTCGCCGAGTTTCCGCACGTTGTCATTTCGCGTTTTGATCGCCTTTGCGAGTTCATCCGACAAGGCGTCGCGTCTGGCCTTGAAGTACTCGTAGTCGTCCTTTGCCTCGCGCTGCCTGTTCACCAGGTCGCGGCGCTCCTGCTCAACCTCGGGACTAAGCCTGACTGCGACATTGCCGATCAGGAACCACGGATCGATCGGCGGTATGCGGGACTCCTGTGCCAGGCGGGCGACTTCGGCGCGCCCGTCCTTGCCCGTGGCTTCCAGTTGCGTGAGAAACGAATTCTCGATGCAGTATTTCCCCTGCTTGGGAACGGGGCACGTGTCCTCGCGATAAAGGTCGCCCGCCAGCATGGAATAGGTGAAAAGCTCCCCGAGCGGTTTCATGCGCTCCGGTTCCCGGAAACGGGCCATATACTGTTCGACCGGCGGAATGGTCTTTCGGTTTTTCACAACGCTATAGGATTCATGAAATGAACTGAGCACCGCGTCCACATAATCGGCGTCGGCGGGCGGTCGATACCGTTCGGCCGAGGCATAGTAATCGGTCCAGCGGCATATGAATTGTTCCCAGTTCCGCAGGTTATAGGCGCGCCACTCATCGGTTGGCAGCGCCTTCATCTCCTCTTCGCCGAGCGTAGGAAGCGGACCGCAATCTGCTTTTGCCAAGGAGGCAGTCGTCGACAGACAAAACGCCGAAAGACTTATGCGAATAAATTTGACGAACAAGACAATTACCTCGAAGAAAATGAATTATTCAGAAGTAAGATAGCAATCAACTGGAAATCAAAATATGATTGTCGTCACATTTTTGAAGAAAAATTACTTTTACTTATTACCTAAAATAAAAACAGTGATGTGTAACACATTAATAGGTAGAATTATTGGCTAACTACGTTCTTGCTACGTCGTGACACCTCTTTCTGACTGGTGTCTTTGATGTCTGGTGTGCATAATGCCGCCGAGTAATTTCCGCTGCGCGCTCGCGCATCTTGGTGCTGTGGCTGCGCGTTAATATTGTTACCGCTTTGATTTATGAGGTTTAGAATGTCGCGTGACATAAACCGATACCTCTCCCTGGCTATTTTGGCCGTTCTCTTTCCGATTTTGATGCTGGCAAAGGCCACGGCGGTGCAGGCCGCCGAGCGTGCAATTGTTGTGTTTGACGGTTCCGGCTCCATGTGGGGCCAGATTCGGGGCAAGACGAAAATCGAGATCGCGCGCGAGGTCATGAAACAGTCCCTTCCCGGCTGGGCCGAACGTGATGTTGACATGGGGCTGATCGCCTATGGCCATCGGCAAAAAGGTGCATGTGGTGACATCGAAGTGCTCATCCCGCCCAAGCCGCTCGACGTTGGCCAGTTTTCCGCCGCGCTCGACAGCGTCTCGCCGAAGGGCAAAACGCCCCTGACGGCGGCAGTCAGGATGGCCGCCGAAGAGCTACGGTTCACCGAAGAAAAGGCCACCGTCATCTTGCTGAGCGATGGCCTTGAGACGTGCGACCTGGACCCGTGTGCCGTCTCGCGGGAACTTGAAGGGTTGGGCGTCGACTTCACCGCTCATGTGATCGGCTTCGACGTTGCTGAGCCCGAGGAACGCGCCCAGCTGAGCTGCATTGCCGAGAACACGGGTGGTCTCTTTGTGACCGCGAGCAATGCAGAGGAGCTTTCCACTGCATTCGAACAGGTTGCCGCACTCAACCCGGCGACCTTCATCGCAGTCGATGCGGCGCAAGGAAATCCGGTTCCAGGGCCGGTCACCTGGTCAATCAGCGGCGGCAACGTTGCAATCAATACGGCGAGCAGCTCCGAAGCACTCGACGTTGCGGATGTCCCAAGCGGCAGTTATCGGGTCGAGGCAGTGGCCGGACCCTACAAGGGCGCAACGACGATCGAGATTGGCGATGTTCGCAATTCTCCGTTCCGCATTGCACTTGAAGCGCAGTTGCCGGACGCGACCATCCAGGCGCAGGACACGGTTCCGGCGCTCGAGACGTTTTCGGTCAGCTGGACCGGACCGGCAGCCGCGCAGGATCAGATCCAACTGGCCCGGCCGGGTTCGGTACCAGGGTCAAGTTATGTACAGACCGTCGACGTTTCAGCGGGGCCCGTGGTCACCATGACCGCTCCGGATACGCAAGGCCCTTACGAGCTTCGTTACTATTCGGCTCAGTTCGGAAAACTGCTGGCAACTCGCAAGATTACAGTCGGGAAACCTGCGCCGGGCGCGCGGATGAATGCGCTCGACGAGATTCCTGCCGGGCATATGCTCGAAGTTGCATGGGAAGGGCCCGGAGGGGCAAATGACTGGATCGACATTGCGCCGCCGGACCTGCCGAACGGAAACGGGTACCTGTCCTACACGTTTGTGAATTCCGGCAATCCGCTGATGGTGCGTGCGCCCAGCAAGCCAGGCGTCTACGAGCTTCGTTACATCAACGGAAGTGACCGCCAGATCATGGGCAGCCGGAAGCTTGTCGTCGGTGACGGCGGCATCAGTCTGAACGCACTCGACACGGTTAAAGCCGGAGAGACCCTCGAAGTCGCCTGGACGGGCCCCGGGATCAAGGTCGACTGGATCGACATTGCGCCACCGGGCCTGCCGAACGGCAACGGCTACCTGTCCTACACGTTTGTGAATTCTGGCAATCCACTGACAGTGCGGGCCCCGAGTGCTCCTGGCACTTACGAGATCCGTTATATCAACGGCAGCGACCGCCAGATCATGGGGACCAAAACGCTTGTCGTTGGCGATGGCGGCATCAGCCTAAATGCGCTCGATACGGTGCAGGCCGGTGAAACCGTCGAAGTTGCCTGGGAAGGACCAGGACACAAGTCCGACTGGATCGACATTGCGCCACCGGACCTGCCGAACGGCAATGGCTACCTGTCCTACACCTTTGTGAACGCCGGCAATCCACTGACAGTGCGGGCTCCCAGTGCACCGGGCACTTACGAGCTTCGTTACATCAACGGCAGTGACCGCCAGATCATGGGGACCAAAACGCTTGTCGTTGGCGAGGGCGGCCTTAGCCTGAATGCGCTCGACACGGTAAAGGCCGGTGAAACTGTGGAGATTGCCTGGGAAGGCCCCGGGAACAAGTCGGACTGGATCGATATCGCGCCCCAGGGTTTGCCCAACGGCAACGGCTATCTGTCCTACACCTTCGTGAACGCCGGCAATCCACTGACAGTGAGGGCACCGAGTGAACCAGGCACCTATGATATCCGTTACATCAACGGCAGTGACAGGCAGATCATGGCGACCAGGCAGCTTGTCGTCGGTGACGGCGGTATCAAGTTGAACGCACTTGATGCGGTGAAAGCCGGTGAGACGCTGGAGGTTGCCTGGGAAGGTCCCGGAAACAAGTCCGACTGGATCGACATTGCGCCGCCGGACCTGCCGAACGGCAACGGCTACCTGTCCTATACGTTTGTGAACCGCGGCAATCCACTGACCGTGCGGGCTCCCAGTGCACCGGGCACCTACGAGCTCCGCTACATCAACGGCAGTGACCGGCAGATCATGGGCAAGCGGCAGCTCGTCGTCGGCGACGGCGGCATCAGCCTGAACGCTGTCGATGAGATCAAGGCCGGTGAGACCCTTGAAGTCGCCTGGGAAGGACCGGGACACCAGTCCGACTGGATTGACATTGCGCCTCCGGGCCTGCCGAACGGCAACGGTTACCTGTCCTATACGTTCGTGAACCGTGGCAATCCGGTGGAGGTCCGCGTGCCCAGTGCGCCTGGCAGCTATGTGATCCGTTACATCAACGGCAGTGACAGGCAGATCATGGGAACCCGCACATTGTCGGTCACCGGGCTCGATTGAGCCCGGTGTCCCCGGTCGTCAAAGACGGCTTTTGATCCGCGCTTCGAGCTCACCCGCCATTTCGGGTAAAAGGGTTGCCCAGTGCCCGGCACGTGGAGCGCGGATCACGTTCAGGCTCGGATACCAAAGGCTCCGGTTCTCTTCGCTGTACCAGTACCATGGGGCAATGTGGGGAATGAGCGCGATGCCCGGCGTATCAGCGGCCCCAGCGGCATGAAGCACAATTCCGTCAGGTCCGACAACAAAGTCCAAAGCGTGGATCAGGGCAGCCATGTCCTGCATGTGCCGGACATGTTTTCCGGCATCGATGATGCCGCGATGACCGTCAAGCTGCGTCCGGCTGTGGTCCCAGATCGCGCTCACCCGTGTTCCCGAAAGTTCGGGCAGCACCGACAGTAAACCATCGAGGGTCAGGCCGGCTGGAGACTCGTTCCAGGCAAGACCGATCCAGGGTCTGGGAAATTCTGAAAGGGCCTCGCGCCAGCGCTCAAGCAGATCTTCGCGAACCGGCAGATAGGGAACCTTTCCGGTTTCCCCACCCCGCATCACGGCGGGCAGAGCGAGGACCTGTGTGACAGGGACGGCAATGGTCACATCAGACGGCGGCGCAACAGCGTCGGGGATGTCATTCGCAATATAGCTCCGGTGGCCGAAGAGCTGTGCCAGCTCTGAGCGGGCCGATGGTCCTATCAGCGGAGCGTCGCGGCTGCGCGCGGGCTCGCCCAGGAAGCGCGCCATGACCATGAACTCAAGGTTGCTCAAGGCCGGGTCTATGATCAATGCGGCAGAGGTAAAACCGTTTGCCAGATCCTTGTGGTCATAGGCTTCGCCATCTGAGATCTGCAGACTGGCCACGAGCGGTTTTTCAAGGATCGCCGGCAATCTGTCGAGCTGACCGGTCAACAGGTAGGCTTCCTTGAGAATGCTTGTAAGTTGCGCCCTCAGAGGGCTTTCCAGGTGGTCCGCGTTGGCGAGCAACGGCTCCAGCAATTGCAGCGTTTTTTCCGGTTCACCAGCCAGACGATATGCGGTTCCCAGCGTGAGCGTGGCCTCCATCCGGTCTTTTGCGCCTTTGGCCACCGGTGCGAATTCTTTCAGCGCTTCGACAGCTTGGCCGCAGTCCGACTTTATCTTGATGTAACACAGCCAGGCCGGCATCAGGTCGGGGTAAAGTGTTTTGGCCCGCTCCGCGTATCGCATCGCTTCGGACATCTGGCCGGTCGCAGCCGAGTTGGTTGCGATCGAAATCAGGAATTTCGGATTTGCGGGATCCTTCAAGTGCGCCGTTTCGAGAAACGGTTCTGCCTTGCCATGATCGCCCAGGGCGGACAGCACCTGTCCGACAAGCGCATTAATGTGCGCATCCTCCGGTGCCAACCCAAGCGCCTGCTGGGAAATCGCCAGAGCGGGACCGAACAAGCCGTGGCTGAAATAAAGGCTCGCGATCCGGTGCAAAACGTCGTGGTTTTCGCTACGCGCGCGAACCTCGTTCAGAAGATCTTCGACATCGGCAAGAGCGCCGGAGCGCGCCAGAAACTCGGCCTTCAGCAGGGCAGCTTGCACGTGAAAGGGATCCACCGCCAGCGCGCGGTCAACGAGGCGCTCGGCACCGGTTTCATTCTCACTCAGGAGGGAAACCTTCGCCGCCAGCGTCAGGAAACCCGGGTTTTGTTCGCTTGCGGGTGTCGCCTTGTCCAAAGCGGCGCGGGCGGCTGCGATGTCTCCGATCGCGAGCCGTGCCTCGATGAGACCGGTTAGCGCTTCCGAGTGACCTGGGGATACATCAAGAATGCTCTCGAGCAACAGCGCGGCGTTGTCATGCCGTCCGGCCGCCGCATGGTCTCTGGCTGCCTGCAGCCTGTCTTCCACGAATAGCATGGCTCGTCCGCTCAGCCGACGCTGACGCGTTTTGCATCCAGGCGGACATCTTCCTCGGCGGTAATCATCGAAATCTCGCTGTTCTGAGTTGCGACGCTGTCAATGCTCTGCACCAGAATGCCTGCCTTCAGGGTTTCGGTTTCCTTCACCGAGCTGCTTCGGCTTTGTGCGGTTGTCGTGATCGTGCGTGCGTTCACGATCTTGTCCGCGTACGTTCCGAGCGCGTGGCCAAAGTTGCTGACGAGCTGTTTGCCTGACTGCATCAGGTTCTCCGCGACCACAGTCATCCGGCGCGCGCTGACGTTGACGTCGGGGGCCGACAAGGCCAGGCGGCCCTTCGCCTTCATCGCAATGTCTTTTGCATCCGGGACACCGATTTCCGCGGTGACCGACGCGGTTCTGGTCAGGACCGAAAGAATGAAGGATTGCTCCGGGCCGCGATAGACGAGCACCGTGTCCTCGATCACCGGAGCGAGCAGGCAGCTGGCGGATTGGACGGCGTGTATCTGCTCTCCGCTGGAGAGCGTGATCATCGCTTCGCGCTCCGTCACCAGTGCCTTGACCGCACCGGTCTCCAGTCCGGCGCCGATAACGCCGGCGTTGTAAACAGTCTGAAGTTTTGCGTCCGCTTGCTGCACTGTTTTTTTGGTCATGAGCGGTTCACTTTCTGACGGGTGTGGCGACCGTTTCGGTCTCTCGCATGGAGGTGTCTTTGAAACCGTCCGCGGTTCAGCCACTCGGGTTAATAAGTCGAAATTGTGAGGGCGCCAGTGTCGTGCCGATGGAATTCGGCGACAGCCCATTTTGTGCGGTCGGGTCCATCAGGGAACGGGTTGCCGGCATGCATTGCAGGAACAGCTTGGTGGAACCCTTGATGTTGCGGCTGTTGGAACAGACCATCCCGGAGGCGACGCCGGGCCCGGGACCACTGATTGTGACCGGTGCGACGTTGGTCATGTTGTGAGCGGGCATGCACATGACCAGAGACCGGAAACAGGTCGGGATCTCTGTTGCGCGGTAGCCCATCGACATCAGCGGAACCGGGACAGGTCCTGCCGGTGTTGTCTGCAGATAGACGTCCGGCACTGCGAAGTCCATTCCCGGGAGCGGTCCCTGCGAATTGACGAACGGCATCAGATTTTCTCCCTTCTTGCCGGAGTATCGCTGTCGAGAGCGACTTTGTCGGGGCTGTAGCGTTCTGCGAGCAGACGTTCTGTATCGGTCTCTATTCGGCTTCCCGATGTGCCGAGCATCACAACCTTGTCGTTTTTTGCACCGTGAAACTTAGCATGATCAAACGAGCTGGTCGAAAATGAAGAACCCGAGAGATCGGCGTGGGAAAATTCCGCCTGTCTCAGGTCGCAGTCCTCGAACAGGGCGGCGCGGCAATCAGCTTCCATGAACACCGACGAAAACATTTGTGACTTGTTGAATCGGGCACCGGACAGACTGGCGCCGGCGAAATTTGCCATGGAGTACTGACCGCCGGACAGATCGACACCGTCCAGGCGGCTCTTCGTGAAACCCGTCATGTTCGCCGAAACGTTCCGCAAGCTTGCGCCTTCGAAGTCACATTCGGCGAACACGGAGGAGTCCAGTTCCGCGCCATCCATTTTGGTGCCCTTGAAGGCGCCCTTTTGGAAGGTGCAATGCTGCCAGGACTGCCCGGACAGATCGAGACCGGAGAGGTCAGCGTCCGCAAAGACTGCAACGTCGATATACGCACCTGAAATGTCCACGGGTCTGAGGTCTGCATCTGTCAGCATGAAGTTTGACAGCACCGCATTTCTGAACCGGGCGCCTTTGAGGTCCGCAGCCAGGATCGCGACCCGGTAAAATCCGCAGTCGGAGAAGTCGGCGTCGGTCAGAATCGATTGTGCGAAAGACACCTGGTCGAACGTGCTCTCGGCGAATGAGGTTTCGCTGGCATCACCCGAAATGACCTGGAGCCGCTCTGTATGGGTCTGCTTCAATTGAGCGCCGGACAGATCGCATTCGACCAGCTGCGTGTTTATCAGGTTGCAGCCGTTGAACACCGCGTCTTTGAGCGTACAGGAAATGACCTGCGCCTCGGACAGATCCGCACCGGAAAAATCGCAACCGGACAGGTCGCACTGGATGAAACGGGCACCTTTGAGACTAAGGCCGGCAAACGAGACACCGGACGCGGTCTTGAACATGATCGGTTGCTCATGGGCATGGAACGCGATGACGTCTTCAAGCGTGATTGGTTTCTTGTCCGGAAAGTCAGGCATGGGCCGGTTGCCCCATCAGTGTCATTCCGAGATTGGCCCCTGTGAAATCGCAGCTCGTCAGCTTGGCCTCCAGGAAATCGGCCGCATAGAGATTGGCCGCGCGCATTGAACAATGTTGCAGGTTGGCGCCGGTCAATGCCGCCATGAAGAAGTTGGCGCCGAAAAAGTCGCTTCCTTCGAAGTTCGAACGTCCGAACAGGGAGTTGCGGAACGAAGACAGACGAAAATCATTCGCCTGAAGATTACAGGCGTTGAAGAAACACCCATTGCCTTTCGCCCTCAGGAAACAGCACTCGGCCATTTCAGACGTGTTGAAAGAACTGTCCGTGGCACTCAGACCGTCGAAGCGCGAGGTGGCGAGATTACATGCACCCATGAAGCCGACGGACTGCCACTTGCCGTTTTTGCAATTCGCACCTGGCGCCTGGACCTCCATGAACGCGACGCGCTCCAGATCGCTGCCGGACAGATCGGCGGCCGTCATCGGCAACATAACGAACATCGTTCTGAGCAGTCTTGAGTTCCTGGCAGTAAAACCCGATGCGCTGCCCGACAGGAACTGGCAGTCCGTGACCTGACTTTGCCGCAGCTGCAGCCCGTCCAGGGTTGCTTCGATGAAACGGACTTTCTCCATATTCACCCTGGTGCCGGATGCGCCGGATAAATCGGATTGATAGATCAGCAGGTCTTGCAGCCTGGCGCCGTCAAGGCGCAGATTTTTCGCGCTGACCTTGCTGAGATTGGCTTCTGTCAGATCTGTATCTGAAAAATCGGCACCGTCCAGCAGAGCGCCGGCAAAGACGGCGCCGCTCAAATTCGCACCGGCAAAGCGGGCACCGGTCAGGTCGGCCTTTTCAAAATAGGTTCCGCCAAGATCCAGACCGCTGAAGTCAACACCGCGCAGGTCCGCTCCCGCCAGGTCCGCACCCTTGAAGTTATGCCCCTCATCCAGTTTGCCGGCGATCAGTGCACCGAGTCTAACCGGTATACGTTGCGGCAATTCATCTATCGGAAAGAGGGGGGCAGGCGCGTTCCGGCGGGCGAATGCCATGCTTTCGTCGACCGTTTGCTCCGCACTTTCGAGCTGCTCGCTGATCGTTTCCATGAACGAGCGCGCTGCGCCCGTGGGGCCTTCACCCGTTGGAGGCTCGAATCCTGCCGGTTCCAGCGCCTGAGCCCGTTCCGTCAGCGCCTCCAGCAGGTTGCCCTTTTTATCCAAAGGAAAGGCAGACCCGCCGGCGTCCTGCTTGTCGGCCTGTGACGTCAGCTCCGCCAGCATCAGATCGAATGGATCGCTGGAGGGACCTGCCGGTTGCGCCGGGTCTTCGTAGACATCGTCGAGTACAGAGAGGTCAATGTCCTGAAGCGCGGCCCTGAAATCCGCCAGCAGACTACCTTCCGGCAGTTTCAGCGCGCGCGCTGCGGCTTTTTGGTAGGCGCTTTCAATGTCTTCGTCCGAAAGAGCGTCTTCAGCGTCGAAAGCGTTTCCGTCGGCTGGTTTGCCGGGGTTTTCCAGTCGCTCCTGCTGAGGCAGCGACGAGAGCTGGCCACTCACGCTTTGAAGCCCTTCCACGAGCTCTGGTTCAAGCTCGACATCCGGGTATTTGGCCAGCAGGTCTTCATCAACGACTGGCGTCTTCATGTTGGGGGTGACAAGGCCGGGCGGCGCTATAGCCAGCACCGCCCGGCGCTGCAGCTCCGCGCGGACCATTTCCCTGTCCCGCTTTTCCAGAAGCGCGTCTTCCACGGCCTGGATGTCATCCAGCAACTCGGCCATGTCCAGATCGCCGTTTTCTATTTCTTCCGCGGTCGGCTGGGCAATCAGGGGAAGGTCATCCAGAATATCGGTTTGAACCGGCGGCAACAGGTCGCCCGGCAGGCCCTCGTCCTCCAGCATCTTGCGTGTCGCCCAGGCCTGGTTGTCACGAAACTTCTGGCGATCGGCAGCCGCCTTTTCCAGCTTGGCCTCCCGTCTCGCCTCGATCACTTCAGGATCGACTTGCGGCATCAGCTGGAAATCGGAGAGCGCGTGTTTGTGCGCCTCGTCCTTCGATGTGCGTTTATGAAAAACATCGCTGTAGTGAGCATGCTTGCGCGGCGCGGTATCCTTGTCTTCCAGCGCGACCATGACGGCGGTGATGTCTTCGGCAAAGCGGTCCCGGCCCTTGATGAGCCCGCGAAAGGCAAGAGTTGCCTTGCGAACGTTGGGGAACAAGGTGACCGTGTCGCAGCGCATGGCTGTCTCGACAAGACCGTCGCTGTTTCCAAGCTGGTAGAAGCATCGGGCGGTCAGGCGGGGAAGTGTGCCGCTGATACTGTCAGGACCTCTCGACATCCCCTTTACCGAGAAGCTTTCACCACCTTCGAAGAAACCGTCAAAACGCTGATCCGGCGGCGCGTCGCAATGATAGAGCGGATTGAAATCGTCCGGTTTTAGCGGCGAGACATGATCGATCCAATGCTGATCATAGGTTCCCAGATATCCAAGCCTTGACGGGTCGTCAGGGGGCAGCGGACCGAAATGGGCCGGAAGAGGCTGGTCGTTGATTGACTTGATCAAGCGGCTCGGTGTCTCGACATTCGGCAGCGGAGCATCAAATCCGGCGTCCAGAATGGCCCCGGCGGCGAGGCCCTTGCCGCGTGGATTGGCGGTGGAACCCTTGCCGCCAAACGCCTGCACATCTCCGATCGGCATGGCCTGAAACGGGACGGGCCGGCTCATCTGCACGCCCTTATCAGTCAGTACCCAGTAGCGGTCGCCGAAGACGCGCACCTGCTTTTGAAAAGCGCCGAAGCGGACGGAAACGTGGATGCTTTCGACGGGATCTTCGGTGGGAGACAGAGCGCTGCCGGCCACGATCAGCTCAGCTTTCGGCTTGAGTTGCCCCTTGTCGAACACCGCCCCGTTGGGCATCTGGTCCGCCACCATCGGCCACAGCGCCTGCTCGGTCAGCAGGCGGCCTGTGTCGGACAGATCAACGAGGACGTAGGCGGAGACCGTGGTCAATGCGCCGTCCCGCGTCAGTTCACTCTGGTGCGCTACGGAAACCCGGGACGGTTTGATGATCGCGGGCAAGGGCGTTTTTTCCTTATTGGGACCGATCTGTCGAAAGCGGCCCGGACGTGTTTCTTCAGTTCACTGCGAGCTTGGCCTGGAACATTCGCGAGGGTCAGACGACGCACTCGATACCGACGAGCCTTGCGCCCATCTGGTTGTTTTGCAGATCGACCTGACCGCTCTTGACGGCGAGCTCCTTGCGCTGGGCTTCCAGGCGTTTTGCGCCGGCCTGCAATCCCTTGAAGTGAACGCTCAATTCTTCCAGCTCGGCCGAACAGTCGGTCGACCCGAACTTGGCGGTCAGTTTTTTCATGACAATCCCCTTCAGGTCGATCTGGGTTCCTTTCCAGTTCAGGCAGACCCAGTCGCTGAAGAAGTTGAATTTATCGAATTGCATGCGCACGCCATAGACCGACTCCATGATGCCGCCGTAATAAGAGAGCGAGCTGAAGCCGTAAACGGCGTTTTGATCATATCCAAACTTGTCGCTGAAGTAGCAGTCTTTGTATTTGACCTTGTGAGTTTTCTTGTAAGTGTGCTCTGACTTGTCGTGAAGCGTTCGTTCTTCCTTCTGGGCCGAGACCTTCAATTTGCTCGCACTGGTGATGTTTATGTCGCCTTTTTCCGTGCTGATATCGATCTTGTCCTCAACGACGGCGGTCAGGTCACCGTCAACGTCGAGCGTGTAATTGCCGTCGGTTTTCTGGTGGTAGTTCCCTGTCTCCAGATACATGCGCTCGGCTGATTTGATCAGGATGCGGCCGTCGCAGGACATCATGATCCCCTGGGAGCCGCCGGCAGCGTTGGTGTAGACGGAGGTGTCGTCCTCTTCGTCGTTGATGTGCTGTTCGGGAAAGATCTCGTCGTGATGCCGGTTTTCGAAGGCCCGTTGCTCGACATCGGAATATTCGCCAAGGCGCAGGAGCGTACCGATGTTGTCGGTTGTTTCGGAATTGCTGTTCGACGGTACAAGGTAAAAAAGGGTCCGCCTTGCACACACCGAGTTTCGACGAGGGTTCCGGGCCATTATTGTTCTCCAGAAGTCTTGTTCTTGGTTTTGCTCGTGAGACACAAGTCAATCGGTACGAAATTCATTAACCTTTCGAGCCGGTTATGACTTGTGACGCAAACAACGGCATCGTCATAAAGTTGTGATGTTCGACTTAATCACGCCAACGCCAAAATTCAATCGCGTCGGGGAAGTTTCAACGAAGCGCGTTGCCGGTACGCTTGGAGAACAAAGCAAAACTAACGGAGCGTCTACCGTGGTTTACACGCAGGAAAGCGCCCCGGTCCGGTTGTGTGAATTTTGTGGCTTTTTTTTGATGTCGTGGCGTCAGCGCAGGCGTTTTCTGCGTGTGGAACCGGATTTAGGAAGATCTGGCGCACCCGAGAGGATTCGAACCTCTGACCTCTGCCTTCGGAGGGCAGCGCTCTATCCAGCTGAGCTACGGGTGCGTGTCAGGCCGCTTCTAAGGAAAGCGGCGGATAGAGGGGTCTGATACTAGATCCGGCTCGTCCGGGCAATGGCTTTCTGCACCTTTGGACAAGATTGCGGAAGCGGCCAAGCGCTGATGTCTCGTCTGTGCGTTTCTTTGTCTGTGCCGCCAAGGGTTGCGTCGGAGCCAGTCCGGGATGGCCGGACCATCGCGGGCGAGTTGCGCGGCGGGCCGGGCAGAAAAAATGCCGCAGCCGGTGATAGGGAGCCCATCCCTCCGCGTATAGGGCCCGACAGCACAATCAATAAAGGGCCATATGAGCAATCCATCCGGCTGCCGCAATCTTGTTCTGATCCTTGGAGATCAGCTCACACCAAGCCTTTCAAGTCTCCGCCGAGCGGACTGGCAGGAGGACGTCGTCCTGATGGTCGAGGTCCGGGAGGAGACCAAATATGTGCCGCACCACAAGAAGAAGATCGCCTTCCTACTGTCCGCCATGCGCCATTTTGCGAGCGAGCTTCAAGCCGCCGGTTGGACCGTCGATTACGTCAGGCTCGATGACGCGGGAAACACTGGCAGTTTTCAAGGCGAACTTGCCCGCGCCGTTCAGCGGCATGCGCCCAAGCGCATATTGGTGACGGAACCGGGTGAATGGCGCGTGCTGGACGACATGCAATCCTGGCAGAACGGGTTTGCCGTTCCAGTGGAGATCCTGGAGGACACCCGCTTCATCTGTTCAACGGCCGGGTTTCGAAGCTGGGCGGCCGGACGCCGGCAGTTGCGCATGGAGTATTTCTACCGGGAAATGCGGTTGAAAACCGGGCTTCTGATGGACGGGGAAAAGCCTATCGGGGGCAAGTGGAATTTCGACGCGGACAATCGGAAACCTGCCAAGAACGATCTCTTCATGCCCGAACCTTCAAGGTTCAAACCTGATCCGATAACGCAGGAGGTGTTGCAGCTTGTCGGAGACAGGTTCGCCGATCATCCGGGTCAGCTCGAGCCGTTCTGGTTTGCCGTGACCAGTGCGCAGGCGGAAGACGCCTTTGATGGGTTTTTGACAAACGCCCTGGCTGATTTCGGGACTTACCAGGACGCCATGTTGCAGGGACAAAAATTCCTGTTTCACGCGGTCACGTCCGCATATCTGAATGCCGGTCTGCTCGATCCGATGGTTTTGTGCCGCAAAGTCGAGGTCGCCTTTCTGGACGGCAAGGTGCCGCTGAATGCGGCCGAGGGCTTCATCCGTCAGATCCTCGGCTGGCGGGAATATGTGCGCGGCCTCTATTGGTTCAAGATGCCCGACTACGCGGCCTCCAACGCATTGGGCGCCGACCGGACGCTACCGGATTTCTACTGGACCGGCCAAACGCATATGAATTGCATGGCCGAAGCGATCGGCGAGACGCTGGACGAAGCCTATGCCCATCACATTCAGCGCCTGATGGTGACGGGCAATTTCGCTCTGCTTGCAGGCATCGATCCGCATGAAGTTCACGAATGGTACCTGGCGGTCTATGCCGATGCCTATGAATGGGTGGAAATGCCGAACACGATCGGCATGAGCCAGTTCGCTGATGGCGGATTGCTGGCATCCAAGCCCTATGTGTCCAGCGGCAACTACATAAACAAGATGTCCGACTATTGCGGACACTGCCAGTATGACGTGCGCCAGAAGGCAGGGCCGGGTGCCTGCCCCTTCAATGCACTTTACTGGAATTTCCTTGATCGGAACGAACGCGTGCTGAAAGGCAACCCAAGGTTAAACCAGATCTACGCAACCTGGTCGCGCATGGACGAGGACAAGAGACAATCTCTCCTGGAAAGCGCTGCCAGCTTTCTTGAGCGACTGGATAGCGGACAAATGGTCTGAGCGCCTGCGCTGCTTCCAAGGTGCACTGCGCATCTCCTTGTCAGATACAGCAATGTCTGATGAACGGAGGCAAGTTATTCGCCAGCTAAAAAAAACGCGCAGCCCGAAGACTGCGCGAATAAAGTTACTGTGCACGTGGCCCCATCGACCACGGCGGCAACATTAACGGCATCTCCTACGAAAGTCATTACCGTAAAATATTTTATTTTTTGATTCACTGTAATGCGACTGATCGTTATTCATACTGAGTCGATCATGAAACTAATGCCGCTTGAATTTATTCTATTGGAATCAGGATATTGGCCGGGTTCCCCAATGATCCCGGCAGGCCTGTTGCTGTCATGACCGAGCAGCGATGCGAAAAGGTCACTGACACTTTTGCGAGTGTTTGTTTCCACCGCCGGCATCCGCGCTGCTGACGCGGACCCGTGTAATGCCCTTGTTTACGAAGCCAAGCTCCCTGGCAGCGGCCAATGTCACATCGATCACGCGGCCTTTGGAAAAGGGGCCGCGGTCATTGATCCGGACGGTCACGGTCTTGCCGTTTGAGAGATTGGTAACGTCCACAAGAGTGCCGAAAGGCAACGTCCTGTGCGCGGCCGTCATCCCTTGCGGATTGGCGCGCTCACCGCTCGCCGTCTTGCCGCCGAGTTTGTACCAGGACGCTTTTCCGCATTGTTGAAACGGGTCTTCTTTGGCCATTGCCGTTGCACCCATAGATAGAAATGCGGCAATGCCCAAGACACTCAACCGATAGGCGGGAATACAAAAAACATCTTTCATCACGAACCCCTTGAAGGTGTCGCTGGGGCCCGGATCACTGCTCTTTGCCCGGCCGCCCCAAAAACAGCGGGCTGCCCTTACGGCACGTAAATGATCAAAATAAGGCAAGAGATAAATTTTAAAAGAATCTGAGTAGAGAGAAAATTACATTTGAATTAAATTTGAAAATAATTAGTAAATTTCGCATTAACCTTAATCTTTTTAAGAGTTGTGAGTTGTTTTGCTGAAGCCAATTTAGCGTTTATTCTGTGGTAATAATTTCCAAGGGGCGACGCAGTGTATTTGAGTTTGCGTCAATCAAATTGATTGTTTTGAAAGGGCGGTCTGGTGCAAATCGGGCAACGGTTGGAACGTGACCGGCGGGAAAAACCCGGTCGTGCGGAGAGCAATACGCTTACGGCATTTCATGCGTCCCTGCTGGAAGTGCTTCCGTTTGCTGCCGCATATATCGCACGTGACGGCGGAATTCTGCTTCACAACACCCAGTTTGTGGCAGCTTGTGAGCACCACGGCATTGGTAGCGTTCCGGCGGATCTGAAATCGCTATTGTCAACGGAAAGCTGGAAACGGTGCGAGCTGGTATTGTCAGCGGCCTTTAACGGTCTGCCGGCAGAGGTCAGCGGCGCTGTCAGTCTGTCATCGGGCGACACGTTCTGCCAGCACATGGCCTGTGCATCGCATGTCTTTTTGAAACAGGAAAGCGAAGCCGTTCTCGTCCAGTTCGAGACCGGTGAGGTCGACGCAAATGCGGCTGCCCGGCACACCTTGGCGGACGCCAATCTGTCCGGACGTCAACGAACGCGGCTGGACGTGGGCGTTCTGGAACACTTCCCGGATGACATTCTGGTTTTTGAAGCGGCAGAGACTGTTGAAAGCATCGCCGTCAGACTTCTGGACTCGGTGGGCAGTTCCTACGACGCAGGTCATCTGGTTGAACGTCTCAACGAGATTGTCGGGAACCTGCCGCAGGTCCTGCATGTCCCAGAAACGCGCAGCAAGGACCTCGGCCTGAACCTGGTCAGGCAGACGACATGCGAGATCCGGTTGGTCCCGATGGCGGGCGAAACCGGGGCGGGTTCGATTATGGCAATCATTCGCCGGAACGTCGATAGCCCTTACGAAATCGCCGAAAACCGGCGCCTGGCATACCAGGACCCGCTCACCGGGCTGGAAAACCGCAGGGCGTTCACGAGGTCGCTCCGCCGCGAGCTGGACCGCATGTCGAGCGACCAGAACGCGGGCCTTGCCGTCTACTACATCGACCTTGACGAGTTCAAAAAGGTCAACGATCTCGGCGGGCACGACGCGGGTGACGATATGCTCCTGCGGGTCGCCGCCTGTTTGACACTCACGCTTGGTGAATTCGGTACCGTCGCCAGAATAGGCGGAGACGAGTTCGCGGCGATGATGCCGGTCAACAGCGAGGCGGCCGCGCTCGAATTCGCGGAAAAAATACTTGAGGGTTTCGCCGGGATCAGACTGGAGATAAAGGACCGTGTTTTCACGATCAGCGGATCAGTTGGTGTCGCCTTCCTGGATCAGAGCATTGCCTTGAAAGATACGGATGCGGCCACGCTACTTGGCCTGGCCGATCATGCCTGCCTGCGCGGCAAGCGGATCGGCGGCCGGTCCATCCAGCTCCATGGGGTCAAGGCCGAAGACTGCCCGTCCGTCGGCGGCGAAACGCAAAGCGTTCCGGAGCCGGAGAGCTTCTGCGGCAAGGAGCTGACGCTTTATTCGATGCCGATCGTGTCGCTCAGGTCGGGTGAGGTCTGCGGCGCAGAAATTCTGCTGAGGCTGCAGGGAGACCGGGCCAAGGGAATGTCATCGCGCGCCTGGATTTCTGCAGCAGAGCGGTCGGGTTTCATTGCACAGGTTGATGCCTGGACGCTCGACAGGGTTCTGGATGCCGCCGAGCGACAGGCCACGAGATCGCTGCTGACGATGAATGTTTCGGCAGAATCGGCCCGCGATCCCAATTTCCGTGACAGTCTTCATCACCGGTTGTCTGTCAATCCGCTGCTGGCATCCAAACTGTGCCTGGAGATTGCTGAAAAGGACTTCCTGCGCGAACCGGCGACGGTAGAATCCTTCTTCAGGTTTGTCAGGGATTTCGGATGTCAGACCGCTATCGATGATTTTGCTGGCCACTGGCCAGTGCTCTCGCGCCTGACAGGCATGAGGGTTGAATGGCTCAAGCTGGAATCGGGCCTGACGCAGCAGGTGATTCACGATCCTGCCAAGGCGGCGATCCTGAACGGTCTCCTGTCCGCGGCCCGCGACCTCGGCATCAAGGTGATTGCCAAGCACATCGAAACCCCGGTGGAGGCCGAGCTGTTGCGGTCACTGGATATTGAAGCCGCGCAAGGCTTTCACTTCGGCAGACCAGCACCGTGGTCCGACGTCAGGAGTTGAGAGGACCGTCGGGGCGACATTTCTGCCGTACCCATCCTTTCGGCTGTCGTAGATCGCGATGAGGCAATGTTCCACGGCTTAAGTTGATTGGAAGCCGGGTTGGAATTGGCGCTGATAGGGCACTACCAGTTGGCGAAACTCCCATCCTCCTTGTGAAGGAGCGGGAGGTGTTCGTGCTCGAACGGGTGGTTGTTCAAGGCCGACAAATCGATCTCAATTCCAAGACCAGGTGCGCCCGAGCTGGTCAAATATCCCTCTGCCCACGTCTGATCGGTTTTCAAAAGATTAGGCAAAGACTCTCCCGGACGTTTGGGAAGTTCCTGTATCCCCACATTCGGGCAACTGAGGTTCAGGTGCAGACAGGCTGCTGTCGAGACCGGACCGATCGGGTTGTGGACAGCCAGATCGATCATGTGTGTTTCTGCCATTGCAGCGATCTTTTTTGCCTCACTGAGTCCGCCGGCAATACAGACATCAACACGTATGTAGTCGACAAGATCCTTCTCGATGAGCTCGCGCATCATCCACTTGGAGGCGAGCTGCTCACCGGCCGCCAAAGGCGCGGCAGTGTGATGACGAAGTTTCGAATATCCTTCCAGATACTCCGATCGCAAGGCGTCTTCCAGAAAGTAGGGTCGATATTGCTCGACGGATTTGCAGAAGAACGTCGCCTCCGACGGCGACAGCTTGGTGTGGATGTCGAACAGAAGCTCGATTTCAGGTCCGAGTTCCGTTCGCAGAATGCCAAATTCGGCAATTGCACGTTCCGTCGCCTCGCGCCCGCGCATGATCATGTCGCTGCGATAAGTCGGCTCCCAACGGATCGCTTTCCAGCCCTCTGCAACTTTCCGTTTTGCTTGCGCGATTGTCTCTTCGGTGGTCTTACCGCCGATATGGCAATAGGTCAGGACGCGATCGCGCGTCCTCCCGCCGAGAAGTTCGTAAACCGGAACCCCGAGCGCCTTTGCCTTGATGTCCCAAAGCGCAATGTCGATCGCAGCGATGGCCGACGACAACACTTGTCCTGATGGATGAAATCCGGATCGCCACATCGTCTGCCAATGGTGTTCGATACGAAAGGGATCCTTGCCAACGAGCAGCGATGTCAGGTCCCGAACCATGCCTTCGACTGCATATTCGCGGCTTGTCAGGCCCGATTCACCAATGCCGTAGATGCCCTCATCTGTTTCGACGAGGACGAACAACATGGTCCGCCATTCCTTCAGAAGGAAGGTTTTGATGTCGGTGATGATCACTGCAATTCACCTGTGTCAGGGTCTCTGCCCAATACGCTGGCCCACGTGTGTTTCGCCGTCCAGCCAAGCTCGATGCTCGCTTTATCACTGTTCAGGAAGGCATCCCTGCCGCTGAGTCCGTTGCGGATCTTAAGGTCTGGCCAAACCGTTGCGACGATCTCGCGCGTGGGAATGTTCATGATCGTATCGGGCGCCGCGATCGTGTAGATATTGGCGCCGCTCAGGTTCGCTTCCAATGACAACCGGACAGCCTCTGCGCAGTCCTCTGAATGAACGTAACCCCATGTGTTGAAACGGCGCGCGTTTATGTCCTGCCAGTAGCCCGGGATCGACTGAAAGTTTTGCGGATGGTCCGGGTCGTCATAAAGAACGTTGGACAGGCGCAAGCCCACGAAAACCATTCCGTAGAGGTCAGCCATCATCTTTGCGATGTCTTCGGTGGCGGCCTTTGAGATCGCATAGGCGGTCTGCGGTGACCGGGGCGTGTCTTCGTAGGCCGGCACTTCAAGCGGTTGATTGGCGACGAACGGAAACCCGAAAATGGTCTCTGAACTTGCCCAGACGACCCGTTTAATGCCATTGGCCATCGCTGCATTGAAGGCGTTGAAACAGGCGACAGTGTTGTTGTCGAAGCGGTCTGCGCCTTCAATGTGGTCCGCATCCGGACTTGGATTGCCCGCAAAGTGGACGACGGCATCGCAGCCTTCCATCGCTGCCAGAACCGACTGATAGTTTGACATGTCCGCTTGAATGAAGCGGCAACGCGCTTCGACCGGCGGTTTCATGTCCAGGTTGATGCACTCGTAGCCATGCTTGAGCAGATGCCCGATAACCGCGCTGCCGGCACCACCACTGCCTCCGGTGACGATCACTTTCTTCATCGTGAACCCTTTTCATTGTCAAACGCGTTCGACCGATCCGTCGGGGCGGAACAAATGAACGTTCCCTTTGACCGGCGTCATCCAGATTGGTGAGCCTGTCTTCATCGGCACTTCGCCCTGAAGGCGCACTGTGACGGAGCCAATGTCGTCGGCATCGATATAGGCGACCGTGTCAGAACCCAGATGCTCCGCGTGGCGCACCTTGCCGTGCCACTCGCCGCTCTCTTGCGAAATCGATATGTGTTCCGGGCGAACACCAACGATTGCCGCGTTCTGGTCCCGGGCGAGGCTTCCTTCCAGCAGGTTCATCTTGGGTGAGCCGATGAAGCCGGCGACGAACGGGTTTTCCGGCTGGTTGTAAAGTTCCATAGGCTGTCCGACCTGCTGTATGACGCCGGACTTCATGATCACGATCTGATCCGCCATCGTCATGGCCTCGACTTGGTCATGCGTGACGTAGATCATCGTCGCATCCAGCTTGGCGTGCAGTTCAGCCAGTTCCACGCGCATCTGGGTCCGAAGTGCGGCATCGAGATTGGAAAGGGGCTCGTCGAACAGGAAGACTTTTGGGTTTCGAACGATTGCCCGCCCAATCGCTACACGTTGTCTTTGCCCGCCTGACAATTCTCTCGGTTTCCTGTCGAGAAGGCTTTCTAGTTGCAGGATTTCGGCCGCTTCCTCGACGCGCTGCCGGATCTCCGGCTTGGGTCGCTTTGCCAGTCGCAATGCAAATCCGATGTTCTGCCGAACACTCATGTGCGGATAAAGTGCATAGGACTGGAACACCATGGCGATGCCGCGCTTGTCCGGTTCCGCACCGGTCACGTTTTCCCTGTCGATGATGATCTGGCCGGCGCTTGTCTTTTCCAGACCGGCGATCATGCGCAGCAAGGTGGATTTGCCGCAGCCGGATGGCCCGACCAGAACCGTGAAGGAACCGTCGGGAATGACGAGCGACAGGTCCGGTATCACTTCGACGGCGCCGTATGATTTACGGACCTGGTTCAGGATAACTTCTGCCATTTCTATCCTTTCACCGCGCCGCCGGTGAGACCCGCGACGATGTATTTTTGAGCTGCCAGAAAGAAGACGACTGCTGGAGCAAGGGTGGCCGACACGAAGGCTAGCGTCCTGTTCCATTCCCACGAGTACTCGCCGCGATAGTCCATCGCGCCGAGGGTCCAGGTGTAGCCTTCCCTGTCGTTGAGCATGATCAGGGGCAGCAGGTAGTTGTTCCAGCTCTGGACAAAGACGAAGGTCGCAATCGTCGCCAGGATGGGCGTCGACAGGGGCAGCGTGAACAGGAAGAAGAAGCGGATGTAACCACAGCCATCTACACGCGCTGCCTCGAAGAGCTCATCCGGCATCTGTGCGAAGAACGTCCGGAAGAACATGACTGAAAACGCCAGCCCGAATGCCACCTGAGGCAGGATCACACCCCAGGGCGTATCCAGAATGCCTAGATCCCGAACAGTGAGGAACAGCGGCAGGATGGCGGCGGCAAAGGGAAACATCAGCCCGAGCAGAAGGTAGCTGTAGAGAAAGTTCGCGCCAAAGAATTTCGCTTGCGCAAAGGCATAAGCTGCCATCGACCCGAAGATCAGTGTCAGGGCCACGGTCAAAATGGAAATCAGGAACGAATTCCAGAGATAGCGCCAGAAACTCGAGTCGGCCAGGATCTCGGCATAGACTTCCGTAATCCACTCCCTTGGCAAACCGAAGGGAGAGACACGCATCTCCCCGGTGGTCTTGAAGCCGCCGAGCACAGTGGCTGAAAGTGGAACCAGGATCAGCGATGAAACGAACAGGAGTACGATGATCCGGCCGCTCTCTTTCCAACTGAACATTACGATTGCCCCCTTTGAACCGTGTTGCGGTAAAGGAACGCAAAGGCGACCCCGGTCACGAACAGGAACACGCCGACTGCTGAGCCATAGCCAATATTCAGGCGGATGAAGCCGAACATGTAGAGGTAGCTGACAAGCGTGTGCGACGAGTTGGACGGGCCGCCCGCCGTCATCGGCATGACCAGATCGAAGACCTGAAGTCCGCCGAGCACCGCATAGAAAACGGATATCGTGATTGATGGCCAAAGCAGCGGCAGTTTGATCAGGAATACGGTCTGAAGCGTCTTGGCACCGTCGATCTTGGCCGCTTCCAGCACTTCCGAATTGATGCTCTGCAGCCCGGCGATGAAGATCATCATGTGAAAGCCGAAGTATTTCCAGACGATCACACCGAGGATGCAGTAGAACGCCCAGGGTTTCTCCGCGAGCGGAAAGAAGGCCTTGTCCCAGCCCATCAGGTCCGAAAAGGACTTCGAGAGGCCGTAATTTCCATCAAGCACGAAGGAGAAGATCAGGCCCGTCGCAACTTCCGCCATGATGTAGGGCAGGAAGAAAATCAGACGGAAGATCGTATTGATCCGGCTGCTCTTGTAGATCATCAGTGCCATGGTCATGGCGATCGGGATCTGGATCGCGATCGACACGGTTATCACGAGCAGCGTGTTGATGAAGGCCTGCTTGAAAGCTGAGTGCGACAGCATGCGTTCAAAGTTCTGCGATCCGACCCAGCGTCCGAAATCCTTTCCGGTTACCTCGTTCAAAGCCCAAGGCACAGGTCCGTATCCGGACCATTTGTAGGGCGCAAACAGGCCTGCCTGGATCATCGGCAATATGACAAACATAGTGAAGACGAGGATCGCAGGCGGCACGAAGATAAGGACCATCTTCAGCTGGCCGTTAGCAAATAGGCGCTGGAACTGCGTTTGACTGGGCGCGATGATGTCGTTCTGGGCGAGCATTTCGAGAAACCTTGTGCTCAGGCTCCGGCGAAATGCCGGAGCCCGAGGGTGACGGCCAAGGGAGGATCTATTGGAATTGACGGGTCTCTTCCAACAGGGCGGCCGCCTCCTGAGGAGTGATATCTCCGGTCGCCATCTGTGCGGAGACGTCGTTGATCACGCCGCCGAGTTCGGATCCGAAGAACTGATCCAGGAAGAGCTGGTGGTAGGTGGAAGCCCCGCCGATCCCGGCAAACTGCTTCAGTACAACGTCTTCCACGAGGCCGCCTGCTGACGGCGCCGTCGGTATGTATATGCCTTCCGACGCAGCACGCTTTTGCGCCTTTTCACCGAGGAAGAACTTTAGAAAATCGACGGCTTCGTCGGGAGCGTTCCGGGTCAGGACAAACCCAGACGCCCCACCGAGCGTATCGGTTACCTTGCCTTTGCCGCCCTCAATCATCGGGAAAGGAATAACGCCGAGCTGGTCGTCGCTGAGGCCGCCATCTGAGGCTGCCGCTCGGCTGGCGCCCAGGTCCCAGTCGCCCATCAGGTGGAAAAGACTGCCGCCATCGCCCCAGATACCGGTTGCCTGGTCGTATTTCACGCCCATGAATCCATCCTGAAACGGTTCCAGCTTAATGAGCCTGACGAATTCCTCGCCCGCCTTCACCCAGTCTTCATTGGCAAAACCGCCGTTTTCGCCAGCAGCGGATGCGGCCATCCCCTCCTGACCCATGATGCGCATGGCAAGCAGTGAATAGAAGAAATGCAGTGGCCATTTGTCCTGACCGCCGACGGTAAACGGGGTCACGCCAGCCTCCTTGGCGGCTTTCACCATACCCAGAAGGTCGTCATAGGTTTCAATCTTCGTCGGATCGAGTCCGAGTTCCTTGGCAATATCCTTGTTGTACCAGATGGCAACATTCTGCGAGGCTTCCGGCGCGCCGTAGAACTTGCCGTCATAAGAAAGTGCCGCCATGCCGCCAGCCGAAAGTTCGTCTTGCCATTCGGCGGCTGTTACATCATCGAGCGGACGCAGGAAGCCCTGGTCTGCCTGCTCGTAGAAGACGCCACCGGACCAGCTGAAGAAAAGATCCGGCGCAGCGTCGGATTGCAGCAGTGTCGGCAGTTTCTGTTTGAAAGACTCGTCTTCCATGAATTCCAGATTGACCGTTACGCCATCGTGTTGAGCGTTGTATTCCTCAACGAGGTCCAGATACATCTGCTTCCAGGTCGCGCTGTCCCGGTTGATGGACAGGACATCAATTTCGACGTCCGCCGCCGCGTGACCTGACATGAGCGCGAGTGTGCTGATTAGGGCGAGTGCTTTAAGTTTCATCGGTTTCCTCCATTCCTATCGTTTGCGTTTCGCATTTCTGTCTTCGGATCGTTGGTCCTTTCCGTCGGCGCGGACACACAGGTTCCCATTCGCTCCAGCTGCTTTGTGCTGTGCGGGGAAAGGCGTTGCGATCTACGCGACTGGCTGATTTGGGCCTGACGGTTGCTTTGGTTTTCCGCTCAGGCATTGGGCCCGTCTTTCCTACGGACCGAGATCTATGGTTTCTTTACGGCATGTTCTCCGCAACAAAGACGTCGATCCCGATGCGCTCCTGTTCCGGGTTCGGGTCGTCATCGAGAGACGCGGCAGTAAGAAGCCGCACGGCGCTTCGCGCCATATGCCCAGTTTTCTGCGCAATGACGGCATCGATCAGTTCCTCGCTGAGGCCCTTGCGTGTTTCCTTCGTGAGTTCATGTGCGATCACGACAGGCCGCGTTACAGGATTCATTTCCCGCAAGGCACTGATAACACCTGAGTTTCCGCCGCCGATTGCATAAAGGCCGACGAGCCTGGGGTGATCTCTGATGAGGTCGATCACGATCGACCGGTTTCGCGCCGAAACACTGTCCCCTTCGATTTCCGGTAACAGCTTCAGGTCGCGGTAGTGCGTGCCGAGAACCTGTCTGAAGCCCATGTGACGTTCGAGATGATCCCTGATCTGGGAGTTGCCGGTCAAAACACCGATTTCACCGGCCACGCCGCGCAGAAACTTGCCCATCAGACGGCCAGCAGTTCGGCCCGCCGCCATGTTGTCGATCCCGACAAAGTTTACGCGTTGAGACGAGGGGATGTCCGAGACGAGCGTGACGACCGGGATACCACGGGCGATCGTCTCATCAATCGCTGCGCGGACGCCGGGAGCATCAAAGGCGAACAGCCCGACCCCCTGATATTTATCTCTTTCAACGCTTTCGAGCGACTTGATGAGTTCGTTTCCGTCAAGGAGCCTGACGCGACGTATTTCGGCCAGGATCTCAACGTCGGGAACCGCCCGTTTGGCACTCTGGATATCGGCGACCATTTGACGAACGAAACCCGTGTCTAGTTTCGGCAGCAGAAACAGCAGACGAAGCCGGCCCCGGCTTTTGATCCTGAGCTTTGAGGGCAATTGCCCAAAACCGAGCTCGTGGATCGCTTCTTTCACACGTTGGCGCGCCTTTGCACTGACCCCCTCGCGTTCGTGAAGCACACGATCGACGGTCGCCAAGCTAACCTGCGCAACATCTGCGACATCTTTCAAGGTTACGTTCGACATTGTTCCTCCGTCTTCAAAATGGGCCCACCGAAGCGAGAAAGATAGGATGGTTTGATGCGTATAATTCAAAAAAATGAGGGCATCGCCTCAATATGGTGCATTGAATACGTCGAAATCGAGTGTCCGTTGAGGCGGCGACTTCGACCAGGATACTGTCAACGAAGGAACGCTTGACGACTTGTGGCAATGTCTGCAGCGGGTCGGGCTTCAGACCGAAAAGTTCGGCTTAATTTATGGAACCTGACGCTAGGTCGATTGTCGTCGCTGCAGGCTCAGACAGGTTGCTGTCTGGGCGCAAAGAGCAGTTTCAGAAATGTCCTGAACAGCATGATTTGTTCAGACGCGTTGTTGTGTTCGCGCAGGGCACGCTGAAGCACCAAGCCGCCCTCAACGACCCCGGACACCATATCGCCCAAGGCATCCATATTGACAGGTTCCCGGGGCTCATAGACCTGGGCGATTTCTTCAAACATCCCCCTGAACCGCTTGCGCCAGCCAAGAATAGCCTGCCTGTTTAATTCGCGGACGCCTTCATCGAAGAGCCTGTCCTGATACGCCGTGGACGCGATCACGCAACCAGGATGACCCGTTGGCATTTCCTCAAGCATTTCGGCCAGAAGCTTCAGCCCGATCAACATGCAATGCAGCGGGTCGTCGTTCAGTTCACGGGCGCGCGCGAACAGATCGTCATAAAGCGCATCTTCGGTTGCGATGTACCGTTCCAGCATCGCACGGGCCAGGGCATTCTTGTCCTTGAAGTGGTAGAAAAAGCCTCCACGCGAAATCTCCGCACCCGCAACAATCTCGTCGATTGACGTTGCCTCAAACCCCTTGTCCAGAACAGCCGCCTCGGCAATGTCGAGGATCCTGGTGCGCGTGTCGACTTGTTGGTTCATTGCTGGCCTTCCCACTGTACCGCGAGTCCAGTTGACAATGCATCGGTGAGGAATGTGATCATCTCACTTCAGATTACTCATTGAAATTACGGCAAAAAAAGAAACGAGACAACCAGACCACGCGACAACTATCGGCTGGCACGGCTTCTGAAGTACTCCCTTGCCATCAACGGACAAGGACAGCTTCGATGCGGATTGAAACACTTAGACAGACACGCCGTTTCTTCCTCTCCCGGCGAGCTTGGCAAGCTCAGTGCGGGGCTTTTGTCGCGCCTGTCCAACATCCGTGTTCGGGGCGGTTGCTTCGGCACCGACCACCGGCAACCTGGCTGCATCGCGACGCTTGATCATCCCGATACAGCAGCCTGAAACCTAAAACCCTAATCTCAGTGAAAGATATTTGCATGTTTAAGACATTCATCACTTCAACCGCTCTTGTGCTGTCGCTGACAGCATTCGCACACGCCGACGCCCCCATGGCCTTTGATGTGGCTGAAGATCACACCCGCATTCACATGGCAGCTGCCCCCGTGCATGAAAACGGGATGCCGGCACACGGCAATGCGTTTGTCAGCCAAGGCTACATTTATCCCGAAGGCACGCTGGCTGAGGGCACCGTGGGTGTCTTGAAGGATGGCAGCCCCGCGTTCCCCGATCTCGTTTTGGGTACCTGGACGTGCGACGGCTATTTCGTCGGTGAGGGTGGCAACGCGACCACCGGTGTCTGGATCATCAGCCGCCAGACCTTTGCGTTCAAGGACGGTGCGACCGTCGTGACGCAGGGAACCGAGATTGCCGATGTCGGCCAGCCCAACCTTCGCCCGGTGACCGGCGCAACCGGTGACTTCGCCAAAATCGAAGGCGGGCTGATCCAGACGACACTTGGCTTCAACGACTTCTGGGGGTTGAGCGCGACCTACGCGTTCGAAAACCTCGCAAAGGACAGGGCATCGGCAAAAGACGCTGCTTTCCTTGGTCAAGACCATTTCCAGGCGCCTGCAGGCGAGGAAGACCAGCTTGAATGGGACAGCGGTGTTCCGGTGGGGCCAATCTTCGATGAGCACATCGCGCCGTCAACTTGACGCGACTCTCGGAAGCCCGGGCGGCACTCCCGCCCGGCTCCGCACCCGACATCAATGAGGACAGAAAAATGAACGTGCAAACGACACTCTCGATTCGGCAGGCCGAGCGCTCTGATGCGGAAGGTCTTGCCAAGCTGATCAACCTCGCGGGCGAAGGGATCCCAAACTGGCTTTGGACCCGCGCCTGCACTGAAGGGCAAACACCGCTCGAGGTTGGAATAGAACGAGCCAAACGGGAAACAGGCGGCTTTTCCTATACGAACGCTTTGATCGCCGAACAGCACGGAGTTCCAATGGGCATGGTGCTGAGCTACGCAATCACCGAAGCGCCCACCGAAAATCCTGATGATCTGCCAGCGCCGATTGCCCCCTTCGTTGCTCTGGAAAAGCTGTCCGTGGACACCTGGTTCATCAATGCTCTGGCCGTGTTCGCCAAGGGACAGAACCAGGGCTTTGGCTCGAAGCTGCTGGCGGCTGCAGAAAATCAAGCGCGGATGAACGGATTCGGCAAGATGAGCATCCAGGTCTATGCGCAGAACACCGGTGCCGTCCGGCTCTACGAAAGGCTCGGATATCATCGAGAGGCAAGCGAGCCTGTGCGGTTGCACCCGACTCCGCCCTACTACACGGGTGATGTGTTGTTGCTGATGAAATCAATCGAGGGCCGTTCTGCCTGAGGCAGCCGCCGGAGGTTTTCGAAAGACGCTGTCATGACGGCCTGTTGGCTCAGTCTCTCCGCTGCGGTTGCCTGCCATGTCCTGCTTCTCGCTGCGGTCGCGCCTGGGTTTGAGCTGGTTGTTGCAAGCATCTGGTTCTTTGCACAAGCGCAATGACCACGAACCGGGAAACGCGGAATGGCCCTTCAATATACAAACCCCATCGTTCTCGCGACGCTGTCGGTCGGTCTGCTCACCGCGCTTCTTGCCGAGGCCGCCGACAAGAGAACGCACTTCCCCTTGCCACTCCCATTGGAGGATCAGGATTTTCTGTACGACGGCGCGCCCGACGCGATATTGGTGGAGCTTGGGCGAGACCTCTTTTTCGACCCGATCCTGTCCGGGAACAAAAACATCTCATGCGGTACCTGCCATGATCCCGAGTTCGGATCGGGCGACGGTCTTGCGCTGGGTATCGGCGAAGGTGGCGCCGGTGCTGGACCGGGTCGCGTGACCGTCGATCCGGTAACCGGCCGGGTGCCACGAAACGCGCAGCCACTTTGGAACATAGGTGCGCGCAGCTATACCTCCCTCTTTCATGATGGGCGTGTCGAAGTTTTGGAGCCGGATGACGCCTCAGGTGCGATCCGCAATCCGGCAGGGTCAGACTTGCCTGCCGGTGTTTCCAACGTACTAGCTGCGCAGGCATTCTTTCCGGTCACCTCTCCGATTGAAATGGCGGGGCAGTACGGTGAGAACCCGATTGCCAACGCTGCGCATCACGAAAACAGGCGCGAGGTTTGGACAATTGTGGCTCGCCGTGTTGCGGCGGTGCCCGAGTATCTGGACCAGCTGCGCGCCGGGTTTGCCGATATTGAGGCGGCTAAGGATGTGACCTACCACCATGTCGCCGAGGCACTTGCCGCCTTCCAGACCACGGCGTTCCGATCAGATAGAAGCCCTTTTGATACCGTGTTGCGCACCGGTGACAAGTCTGTGTTGTCCCCGGAGGCGCAGGCTGGCCTCAACCTCTTCTATGGCGATGCCGGCTGTGCGCGTTGCCACAGTGGACCTTTGCTGACCGACCATCAGTTCCATGCCATAGCGGTGCCTCAGATTGGCCCAGGTAAAGGACACGGGGGCGACATGGGCTATTTGCAGCGAACCGGATTACCGGGCCGAACCGAAGATGAGGGGCGTTACCGCATCACAAACGATCCGGCAGACATGTTTGCTTTCCGCACCCCCTCCCTGCGCAACGTCGCCTTAACCGGCCCCTGGGGTCATAGCGGAGCCTTCACCTCTCTGGAGGACGTTGTGCGTCACCACCTTGATCCGTTGGCAGGGCTTTCGGTCTTCGATCCCTCGGACGTCAGTCTGCCTTCCCTGAAACATGTTCAGCGCCTTGCGGCGCGCGGATCCCAATTGCGCTTCGAACCGTTGGAACCTGATCGACGCGATGCCTTTGATTTGCGGGATTCGTGGGTACTGGCAACACCCGAACTTCGTCAGCGCATTGCCGATGCCAACAGTCTGGAGCCTGTTTCACTCTCAGAGGAAGACATTGAAAATCTCGTCGCCTTTCTTCATGCACTTACCGACCTGTCGGTTCTGCACCGAAGCGAGATGATCCCTGCCGACGTGCCTTCAGGACTGCCGCCACAGCCAAAAAGAAAAGACTGAAAGGGGGCGGCCGCGTCTTTCTCTTTCAAAGGTGCTGTTCGCGTTCAAGCCTCTGCTTCAACAGTTTCAAAAAACGGTCCTCAATCCGGCTGGACATCGCTTTCGCGCGCCGGATGGCGCCCAGGGGACGGTGAAACTGGGGGTGATCGAACGGTAGAAACACCAAACGATCTTCCAGGTAGGAAGCGGTTGTGGCCTTCGGCATTGTGGTAATCAGGTCGGTTTCCGCGACGATCTCCAGGACCGAGCGGATGGAATCCGTCTCGCAGCCGATTTGCATCGACCGGACACCGGACGCGATCATGGCCGCTTCCGTCTGCTGACGCAGCAGGCTGCCCCTTGAATGGGCGAGCCAGACCTGGGCTTCCAGATCCGAGGCCATGATCCGTTTGCGCGAGGCCAATGGATGGCCTGCTCTGCACATCACGCCGACACCGTCGTCGATCAGCGCCTCGAACTCCAGCCCGTCGACCGGTTCGGCAAGACTTTCTGGCCCGAAGACAATATCGACCTGCCCACGCTCCAGCATGGTGCGCAATTCGTGAACCAGGCCGGTGCGAATTTCGACGCTGCAATTCGGGTTGGCCTTGATGAACCGCGTCAGGGCGTTGCTCAGAAACCGGCCCGACACAATTGGCGGAGCACCGATGCGCAACTCTCCCACAGAGCCCTTTGCCGACTGGTCTGCAACGATACCTGCCTGTTCCTCGGCTAATCGGATGGCCAGCCCGTTGCGGGCCAGCCGCAGCGCGAGGTTGTTGGGGATCGACCGGCGGCCTTCCCTTTGAAACAGCGGCGTCCCCAGTCGTTCCTCCAGCGCTTTCATGTTCCTGCTCAGCGCAGGTTGGGTCGTGCCCAGCCGACTGGCGGCGGACTGGAAGGAGCCAGCTTCAACGACGACCGAGAGTTGGGCCAGATGTTTGGGATCAAGTTTCATGCTTAATTGATATGTATACAGCCAAAAGTTTGATTATTCCACATCAATCGGAGTTGGTAACGTCGTCGAAACGTCTATGGGAGGATAGCATGTTTCACTTCAAGTTTTTGGGTCGCGCAGCTT
The DNA here is from genome assembly GCF_030732845.1 of Roseibium sp. MMSF_3544. Taxonomy (GTDB): domain Bacteria; phylum Pseudomonadota; class Alphaproteobacteria; order Rhizobiales; family Stappiaceae; genus Roseibium. Next base: position 356,589 of record NZ_JASHKA010000003.1, on the reverse strand, counting down.
TGGCCGCCGCCATCACGCTGGCGCTGCCCGGCGCAGCTTCTGCTGAAATCTTCAAGGGGGAAACCGCGGGTGTCGGTGACCCGGTGCACACCATGTTCGTGGCTTTCGCCAACCAGGCCGGGAAGGCGGGCGTGGAAATTCAGGTCAATGCGGGCCAGACCCTGACCAAATCCATGCTCAAGGGTGCCAAGGGTGACATCGACTTCTTTTCGACGGTGCCGTCGCTGGTCAATCTGATGGCCGGTCAAAAACGGATGTACGAGAAGATAGAAGCGGCGCCGGAACTGGCCAAGAACATCCGCGCCATTCTCGGCTTCAAGGCCGGCGCCTACCATCCGGTGACACTTGCCGGATCCGGCATCGAAGGCTGGGAGGATATCAAGGGCAAGACCGTTTTCACCGGCCCACCCGCCGGATCGGCCTCAGCCACGTCGGAAGCTCTGATCAAGATCCTCACGGGCTATGTCGCCGGGGAAGACTACACCGCCGTTCGGTTGAGCTGGGGAGAAGGTTACGCCGCCCTGGCGGACGGCAAGATCGACATGATGGTGCGCCCGGCCGAAATCGGTTCGGCCAATGTGGAACGCTTCGGGCTCAGCGGCGAGTTCAGGGTGCTTTCGATCCCGCAAGACAAGATCGAAAACGAGGAACTGCAGGCCTTGTTTGGCCGGCCTGGCCGCGGGATGATCCAGTTTGACGGTGACGTCTACAAGGGTCAATTGACCGAAGGCCAGATCACGGCGCTTGGCTTCACACAGTTCGTTGGCACCCATGCCGATGTTTCTGAAGATGTGGTCTACAACGCCACCAAGGCGTTTTGGGAGAACCTGGACGAGGTCCACGCCACCGCCTTCTTCCTCAAGGATGTGACCAGGGACACCGCTTTCACGTCGGTCAATGTGCCGCTGCATCCAGGTGCCGTGCGTTACTATGACGAGGCAGGCATCACGATACCGGACGCGCTTCGTCCCTAGTTCTTCGTGATGTCCGGGCGGCGGGTCCCGCCGCCACCCGGCACCTTCTCTGCTCTCTATTGATAGTGATGACATGCCATGACCGATGCGGCTTCCCCTGCCAGCGTCACGACCCGTCTGTTCGGCCTTGCAGCAACCGTCGCCTGCCTCGCCCTGGGTCTGATCACGCTCTACAGTTCAGGCATTGGCCTGATCGACCCCAAGCTGCACCGGGCCGCCGGGTTCGGGCTTGCCCTGATCGTCGCGGTGGCGGTTTCGCAGAAGCGGCGAGGCGGAACAACGCCTCTGCACCTCGCTATTGATGTCGTTCTGGTCCTTGCGGGGCTCTGGTCGATCTGGTCGTTCTTTTACGTTCAGACCGAGATGGAGACGGCGCTTTATGATGTGACCAATCGCGACGCCTGGCCCGCATTGGCCGGTCTTGTCGTGTTCCTGGAACTCTGCCGTCGCCTCTGGGGTTGGGGCCTTTTTGGCGTCGGAACCTTCGGGGTGGTCTACCTTCTCTTTGGGCAGGACCTGCCTGGCATCCTGGCCCATTCCGGCTTTTCGCTGAAGGAGGTCGCCGAGGCGCTTTGGTACAACACCAACAAGGGTGTGTTTGGCTCGATCACCAACATCGTGCTCAGCACGGTCTTCATCTTCATCATATTCGGTGTGTTGCTCGAAGGCACCGGCGCGGGCGACACCTTGCTGAAATTTGCGTTCCTGGCGACCCGCCGCACGCGGGGCGGGCCAGCCCACGCCGCCATCCTGGCCTCCTCGATGTTCGGCACCATGTCGGGCTCGACGGTGGCGAACATTGTCGGCACCGGGACTTTCACCATCCCCATGATCAAGAAACGCGGGTTCTCGCCCACCTTCGCGGCGGGGATCGAAGCAACTGCCTCATCCGGCGGGCAAATCATGCCGCCCATCATGGGAGCCGCTGCCCTGGTCATGGCCGATCTGACCGGTGTCGGGTATCTCAACATCATCGTGGCCGCCCTGTTGCCGGCACTGTTCTACTATTTCAGCCTGTTCGCGGCTGTCACGGTCGAAGCCCGCCGCCAGGGCATCGACGTGCAGGAGATGACCGTCGATGATCAGATTACCCGGACCGACCTGATCAATTCGGTGCTCTTCGTCGGACCGATCCTCGTGGTTGTCGGGTCGCTTCTCGCCGGGCTCTCCACGTCCGCAGCCGGGTTCTACGCCGTCGTGGTTCTGCTGGTCCTTTCGACCATAAACCCGGAGGTACGGGCCGATCCGATCCGTATCTGGCGCTCCTTCCTGAAGGGCGCTGAATCGGGAGCAACGCTGCTGATCGCCATCGCCGCCATCGGTATTCTTGTAGGGTCACTCGACAGCACCGGCCTCGGTCTCAAACTGGCCAATGTGATCGCCGCAATCCGGGGTGAAAGCCTGTTCTCGGCGCTTCTTGTCGCCATGGTCGGAGCCCTGGTCCTCGGGATGGGGATGCCCACGTTGCCTGCTTATCTGATCATCATCCTGGTGATGGGACCGGCCATTCAGCAACTTGGCGTCTCGATGCTGACTGCGCACATGTTTGTCTTCTATTACGGCGTGGCCTCCTCGCTGACGCCGCCGGTCGCGATTGCCGCCTATGCAGCAGCACCCATCGCCCAGGCCAACCCGTTGATGACCGCATTCATGTCCTTCCGCCTGGGCATGGCGAAATTTATCATTCCCTTCATCTTTGCCTTCTACCCAACGATCCTGATCATTGAGGAATTCAGCCTGCTGCCCTTCCTCTGGATCGTGGCGCGCACGTGCTTCTGCATTTGGCTGTTCTCGTCAGCCTTGTCCGGCTTTGACCGCCGCAAGCTGACCGTGCCCGAGATCGTGGTCCGCTTCGCGGCCGCCTTCACGTGCCTCGCCACCGATCCGATGATCCACTTGCCCGCCATAGCAGTCGGACTCGCGCTCATTGCATTCGATGCCCGTGCGGGCCGGCCCAAAGCCGAGGCTTCCCAATGACCAAAAAACCGAACTTCCTGTTCATCATCACCGATCAACACAGGGCCGATCATCTGGGCTGTTACGGCAACAAGGTGGTGAAGACACCAAACATCGACCGGATCGCGGCAGGCGGCACACGGTGGGAACGCTTTTACGTCGCCAACCCGATCTGCATGCCCAACAGGGCCTCGATCATGACCGGGCGCATGTGCTCGGTGCATGGGGCTCGCCATAACGGTATTCCCCTTTCGAAGGACCACACCACCTTTGTCGAACTGCTGCGCGATGCCGGATACAGCACCGGCCTGATCGGAAAATCGCACCTGCAAAGCTTTACTGGCCTGCCCGCGACCAACCGGTTCGAGGCCAGGGACGGTTTGACCACGCCATCGGCGCACCTGCGCGATGCCTACAAGAACAACCGTCATTCGACCGAATACGATCTTGAGGTCGTACCCAATTGGGACAGGCCGTTGGCCGACCGGCTGAAGGGGAGCTTTTACGGTTTCGATCATGTCGAAGTCGCCGCCGACCACGGCGATCAGGCGTCAGGGGACTACCTTTTGTGGGCCCGTGGCCAGTGCCCGGATTTTGATGCGCTGACTGGCCCTGAAAACGCGTTGCCCGACAATCGCATCAAGGCGCCCCAGGCCTGGCGTACCGCTGTGCCGGAGGAGCTCTATTCCACGTCATGGATCGCCGACCGTTCGGAAACCTGGCTCGCTGATCAGGCGGACCGGGACGCCCCGTTCTTCCTGCAAATGTCTTTCCCGGATCCGCACCACCCGTTTACGCCACCGGGGCGTTATTGGGAGATGTATGATCCCGCCGACATGGTTTTGCCGGCATCATTCGGTCAGGGCGACTTGCCACCTATCAGGGCGATGAAGGACGCGATGGAGAAGGGAACGGACCCTAGAGACAACCAGAACCCGTTCGCCGTGACCGAAGACGAGGCCCGGGCCATTATCGCCCTGACCTACGGAATGATCACCATGATCGATGATGCCATCGGCCGGGTCCTGAACCGTCTGGAAACGCTCGGTCTGGCGGACAACACGATTGTCGTCTTCACGTCGGATCACGGCGACTACATGGGCGATCATGGCCTTATGTTGAAACTGCTGCTGCACTACCAGGGGATCATCCGGGTGCCGTTCATCTGGAGCGATCCCGCAACTGCCCCCCAACATAACGTCGATCAGGGCCTGGGGTCTTCCATCGACATAGCTGCCACCATCCTCGCCCGGGCCGGGATCCAGCCCTTCAACGGTATTCAGGGCCGCGATCTGCTCACCACGGAACCCCCAGACGCCATCGTTGTGGAAGAAGACAGCCAACGCACCATGACCGGCTTTGATCGCCCGCAACGTGTCCGAACGGTCGTGACCGACCGTTACCGGATGTCGCTGCGGCAGGGAGAGGACTGGAACGAGCTCTATGACCTTCAGAACGATCCGGACGAACTCACCAACCTGTTCGACGCACCGCACGCAAGCAATGTCCGCCAAACCGTGACGGAAACGATGCTGCGCAGAATGATCGAGCTGCAGGACCGGGCCCCTTTGCCGGCTTATCGCGCCTAGGGTCCTGACCCTAGTCGTCGCACAGCGCTGGGATCTTCTTGAGCTTGGCTTCGAGAAAGTCAGTGAAGGCGCGCACGCGCCCGGAGGGCAGTTTCGAGGGAGGTCGGACTGCAAACACGTTCCAGAAGGGCGAGACGGAATAATCCGCCAAAACCGGCTTTAGCGTTCCTGCGGACAACTGGTCGGCAATTTCCCAGGTGCATTTGCGTGCAATCCCGAGACCGGAAAGCGCGGCCTCAGTAATCGCTTCTGCGCTTGTGCTTGAGAAATTGCCGTTGATCTTTACATCGTGAACTACGCCGCCGGGTGCTGCAAGGGACCAGGTTCGCATATCTTCCCGCGCGAGGCAGTTGTGGGTTTTGAGGTCGTCCAGCGTGGAGGGTGCACCGAACTTGTCCAGATAGTGAGGCGCGGCAACGAGGCATCTTGGGCTCACAGCCAGCTTGCGTGCCTTGAGTGTTGACGGTGCCAGCGCACCTATGCGGATCGCCATGTCGAGACCTTGTTCAACGATGTCTATGACAGAGTCACTCATGACGAGCTGGAGCGAGACGCCGGGATGATTTTCGAGAAATTCGGTCACGTATGGCGCGATGTGCAGGCGGCCGAAAGATGCGGAACAGGCGACCCGCAGCTCTCCCTTCAAGTCCCTCGGGTCGGGCTGAATGTCCGCAAGAGCGTCTTCAACATCGCCTAGAATACGCTTTGCATGCGCAAGGAAAATCTCTCCATCGGTCGACAGCGATACTGCGCGGGTGGTCCGATGAAAAAGCTGCGTGCCAACGGTTGCCTCGAGGGCTTGAAGACGCTGCGTCGCGGCGGTCGCAGACAAGCCGAATTCTGCTCCGGCCTTGCCGATCGCGCCCAGTGTTGCCACGCGAACAAACAGCTCGAGTGATTTGAGGTCGAGGGACATTATTTGCTTTTTCCAAATAGTAATTTTTATTTCCAGCGGATTATTAGCGAAAACTGCAGCTTATTTAAAGCATGAGACATCACGGCGGCGATAGCGCCGCATTCGAATTCGGGATTTTCAAGATGCGCTTCTCCATCCTTGCAGCCGCCTCGTCCGTCGTCCTTGCGCTCGTCTCACCTTTGGCTGCGTCCGAGAACCTAGCGTCGTCTGGAGTGGTGGAGGTGGTGCCAAGCAGTGCGGTCGCGTTTCAACCCTTGAACCCTGCGCGCGGCGATGCGGGCCCGCAAGCGGGTGTCCTGTGGGGTGACATACGTGAAGACGTTCCGACTGGGACGATCATCCAATTCAAACCCGGGTTCAGCTCTCCGCCGCACATTCACAACATCACTTATCGGGCCGTGGTCATCAGCGGCGCGGTTCACAATGACGATCCCACAGCAGAACCCATGTGGATGGGGCCGGGGTCGTTCTGGACCCAACCGGCCGGAGCAACGCACATAACCGCCGCACGTGCCGATGCGGGGCTTTCGACTGCCTTTCTCGAAATCCAGGAAGGGCCTTACCTCGTTCAACCAAAGGAGCGTGCGTTCGCCAATGGCGAGTTCCCTGTGAATGTCGAGGCTGGCAACATTGTCTGGATCGAAGCAGCCGATGTGTCCTGGGTCGATGCGCCCGGGGCAGGCGCCGGAGCGGATGAACCCAAGATGGCGTTTCTTTGGGGTGAGCCTGCCGAGGCCAGCAAGAACGGAACATTCCTGAAGCTACCATCCGGTTTCGAGGGAACGATTACGGGAGGAGATGCCTGGCTGCGCGCTGTCGTCATAAGAGGAAACGCAACCCATAAGGCACCCGGCGCTACTGAGGCCACACCACTCGATCCGGGCAGCTATTTCGGCTCAGACTCATCGACAGTCCACGAGGTTACATGCACTGGCACGGATGCCTGCATCTTCTACATGAGTGCCATCGGCAAATACGACATCTCGCGTTCCTGAAGGACCAATGCGTATCCGAAATCGTTGAAACGAGACGTGGCCCTGGTTGAAGCGCCTCGTTTCATTTGTACTGCCGGCTTTGAAGCGGGGCCGTGAAGGGACAGGCAGATGTTTTTTTCTCAGGTCGTTCGCCGGCCAATGATCTCCCGATCCGTGAATGAAGCGATCGCGCGTGAGGAGGCATCGGGACTTGCCTATGTCTTCTGGAGCCGCAATGCGGTGCTTCTCATTCTGGCGATCTGGGTGTCGCTTACGCTTCCGTTTGAACGCTCGTCTCTTTACGTGAGCGCGATCCTCGCGTTTGCGCTCGTTGGGATCGTGCCATACGCGTTCCGGCATCGGTATACGGTGAATACCGGTCTGGTGATGGGGTTCGTTTTCCTGGATGCAGCAGCGCTCAGTTTTGTTCTGATTGTACCGACCCCCTTTGATTTTGAAGGGTGGACGCAGCAGATGAACCTGCGGACACCCGCCTTCCTTTATATCGGCGTGTTCGTCGTCAGCATGGCACTCAGCTACAAACCCGCACTGGTGATCTGGACCGGGCTTGCAGCCGCGGCATTCTGGAGCATGGGTTATCTTTGGGTAGCCACACGTCCAAACGCCATCCCGTTCACATCGGGCGATGTGCTTGACGAGGGCATGGGCGCGGAGATGGCTCTTGCCAAGGTTCTCGACCCGAACGCCGTTGGCCTTGCCCGGCTCTCCAACCAGGTCGTGTTTCTGGTGCTGATTTCCCTCATTCTGACAATCGTGGTGGTCCGCTCGCGAGAGCTGGTTCGCCGCCAGGTCGAGGCGGAAGCACAGCGGGCGATCCTGTCCCGTTATTTTTCGCCCAATATCGTGCGCGAATTCGCAGAGGGCCGCTGGGAGCCCGACAAGCCTGGGAACCGTCCGGTGGCGGTTCTTTTTGCCGACATGGTCGATTTCACATCGATCTCGGAGAGATTGCCGCCGCAGGACTTGATCGCACTATTGCGCACCTTTCACGGACGTCTCGCAAAGGTTGCCTTCGAGCAGGATGGAACGATCGACAAGTTCATCGGTGATGCCGTGATGGTTCATTTCGGCACCCCACGCGCCCGGCCGGATGATCCTGTGCGGGCCCTGAGATGCGCGACGCGGATGGCCGAAACGATCCGAGATTGGAACGCGGAAAGGGAAATGGCAGGCGAACCGCCGGTCGGCGTGGGGATTGGCTTGCACTACGGGCCAGCGGTCGTCGGCAACATCGGTGATGAACACAAGCTGGAATACACCGTGCTCGGCGACACAGTGAACGTCGCGAGCCGCCTGGAAAAGCTGACCCGCAAAATCGGCACGGAGGTCGTCGTCAGCAACGAGCTTGTTGAGGCGGTCAAGGCGAGCTCGGCGGATCCGGTTGACGTTGTGCCAGGTCTTTACAGAGCGGGACAGTTTGAAATCCGCGGGCGTCGAGAGGCTGTAGATGTCTGGACGATGCGATCCATGGCTGCAGCTTCTCGCAAATCGACGATTGAACAGCCCGCTAAACAGATTGGTGGGCACGACTGAAATGGACGCCGGTGAAAGACAAAGGAAAAGTTATGTCAAAACCAGGCCTGCAAATCACGGCATCTTCGAAGCGAGCGGACGGCCCGACCGGATGAGCGGGCCAGAAATCCGTTGTCCCCAAAGCAAATTTCGTTCAACGCCATTCTCCACGCGCGATTTGGAAAAATCGCTTCTTTGCTTGGCCGCTCTCCAATCGATCAGCACGCCACCAAGTCGGTGCGCTGGTTGGAATTCCGTGGTGGTCAATAGTGGATGTTTCCCCGCAACGAGAGATCTACGGCGGAACCTGTCGCCTTAAACGGCGCATGAGCCGTATCGCGTGTCGATTGCACCCGCACCCGACAAAGATCCAAATTCAAAGAGTATGTAGCTAGTGGACTCACTTACACAATTTACCCTTGGCGCAGCAGTTTCTGCTGCTTGCCTGGGATCGAAAATGGGCCCAAGAAAGGCAGTGCTGCTTGGGGGGCTATTGGGGACCTTGCCCGACTTGGATGTCCTGATCCCTTTCGAGACGAAAGTCGATCAATTTGTATATCACCGTGGCTGGTCACACTCGTTTTTCATTCACTTGGTTTTAACGCCCGTAATAGGTGAAGGGATTGTCCGTTCGATTAAAACCCTTAGGCAGCAAAGAAAACTTGTCTGGCTAACCGTTTTCCTGTGTCTCACAACCCATGCGTTGATTGATTCAATGAATGCCTATGGCGCAAGGGTTTTCTGGCCCTTCTATCCCGATCCCGTCGGGACGGGGTCCATTTTCATCATTGATCCCGTTTTCACTGTTCCATTGCTTGTCGCCGTCGCTTGGGCGCTCGCCAGCGCAAACTGGTCTAAAGGCTTGAAAAAGATACTATTGTCGTCACTCGTTTTCAGTGCCGGCTATCTGGCATTTGGCCTCATCGTCCAAAAGCATATCCATGATCGAGGACAAGCCATTTTCGCAGACAGAGGCATTGAAACAAAAAAGATTCAGACCGTGGTTTCACCCTTTAACACCATACTCTGGCGTGTAATTGGTCAAGGTGACGGCAAATATCATAACCTGTATGTGTCGCTTTTCGACCGTGATGAAGATGCCGTCATCTATACGCATGAATTTGATTCTTCGCTTGTCACGTGTGTTGTCGATGACCCTGAATACAAAAAGATGGTCTGGTTCAGTGATGGCTTTGTCAGGACCGACCTGATCGATGGCAGAATTGTTGCCTCTGATTATCGCCTGGGCCTGACACCAACCTACATATTCCGATTTGCACTAGCCGAATATGCCGACGGCAAGTCCAATAAGATCGCACCTGATCTCATCGCTCCCGGCATATCGAATGCGGGCACCGAATTGAGCTGGCTGGGTAACCGTATCCTGGGGCGGCCAATGACCAGGGCATCCGAACAAAAACTTCTCGAAAATGTTGCAGCTGATGACAGTGCCGGATGCTAGGACCTCGTTGATCAATTCAGCAACACCGCCAGTCTAGAACCTGTCGCACAGGTTCAACCACAAGGCGCCGGTCGTTGTTGACGTTTAGCGTTCTAGCGGAGCGAGCCCGCGAACTCAGATTGCCGAGCAGTCTCCGTCACCCGCTGTGCTGGAATACTCTGCCAGCGTCCAGATTGTGCCTGGAGATCTTGGCAAAGGAGTTTGCGCATCAACCGACCAAGGCGGAAGATGACTTTGGGCTTGCTGGCGTTTTCGGCTACCAGACAGCCAACTCAGGCTCTACCAGCTATCGGTCGGTTCTCTTAGTTGGAAACATTCGACAATTCATCGAGGCAAAAACTAAGGGGGGTGTTCTTTGGCAAGGCGCAATAACCGTTTGAATTCTGTGCTTCGCTCGGTGCGGTGCCTCCGCCAATTAAAATGAGTAGATATTCTTCCAACGGCGGCAAATACTCTTCCGAGTCAGAAATGATTTTTTCGGGAGATGCCGTTTCGAGCGCTTCAAAAATCGGAAGATTAATAGCCCCCTTAGCTCCGTCAGGGTATTCATTTAAGTAGTGACGTGCACCCGAGATGGGATTGCTGAAGAACTGATCTGCAAAACGTCGTTTCATTTGATCATGCTGTATCTTCAATCCTTCTAGGTCGATTTTGCCAGCCCGCGTAGCTTTGTAAATTTCCGTGATTTTACCATGTATTTCGGGCCAATTATCTGCCGCAACCGTCGCACTGAACGAAGCAATTGCCCTATTCTTGTCCATGACACTGAACGTGGACTGTGGGGCATAAGCTGCACGCAATTCCTGTCGAATAATCCGAAACATTTCGGAGCCTGAGTTGCCGCCGATATAGTCTGTCAACAGGTTCGCACCGATCTGGCCAGCTTCGTCCTTATACTCTTCTGCCTTGACGAAGAGGATCAGCATTTCGCTGGAGTCGGGGTCCTCGAAATGAATCGCACCAGTCGGCAAGGCAAAGGGCCGCTCATCTGTGTCGGTGATCGCGGTGGCCCATTTCGCCAAACGAATGTTCCACCTTTCTTCGGGAAGTTTCTTGAGCAGTTCAAAGACGCTGCGCTCCAGTTTTTCATCGCCGGATCTCAGGATCACCTGACTGGGGCGGCCAAAACGAAACTCGCCGTCGCTTCCAGCCTTGGTTTGAGCTCCCGATTTGAACATCAGGAAATGCGCAATTTCGTTTAGAACATCTGACGGTCTTCCGGTTTTGCTTGCTAGTTTAAGGCTGTTTTGCTGAAGTTCTCTCTGATACCAGCCTCTTGCGTATGCAGCCTGAAGCAAGACTTCCTCGAGGTGTTCAAGTGCTTCGGGAAAAGCCTCATTTGGCGAAGCAATTGTCAGCAAAATGTTCTGCCCGTTCATCGTGGCGTTCTGCTCGATGCCCTTTAGGCGCAATTGGGCATCAATCTCGTAAGGCGAGCGGCTTTTCGTACCTCCTGACATGACGCTTGTGAGACCGGCCTTCATCTCGGTTACACGATCGTGCGTTGGAGGATCTATCGGCCATACAAGGGTAATCGCGGAAATGCCGTTGCGAAGCGGTGTAAGCGAAACAAACTTCGTGCCGGTGGCCGACGCAACGAGCTCCGCGCGTACTTGCTGCACCGAAATCAAGCAAGCAAACACCAAAACGAAGGAGAAAAGTTTGCGATTGACTGATTGCATTTTAGTCTACTTTTTTGGCCAAAACGACCGAAGTCGCTGATGGTTTCACGACTGTATTCGCAAAATCAATGATCTCTTGATCCGTCGTATTTTTTAATGTTTCTGCGAACACTGAAGGACTAACGGGAGGGAAACCATCAGCAGCCACATTTTGCAGAAATTGACGAAACGCCGCAGGGTGGCGTTTGACGCTTTGGGCAAATGTCAGTTCTTTCTGTCGCGCCTGATTGATCTCTTGGCTGCTGATCGGCTCGTTCAACAAATTATCAATTATCTCGTTCAGGCGATTGTTCGCCGCGTCCAGGCTGAAACCGGGCATTAGTTGCGCGTCAAGGTTAAGTTCAAGACCAGCGTTTTTCGCAAAGTGCCAACCTATGTCGCCTTGAAGAAATCTCAAATCTTCAAAGTAAAGGGCGTTCGCTAATCTGCTGCTCAGAATTTCGGTTGTAATGAAAAATGCCCCCTGCATATCTATGCTGGTCGTTCGATCCTTGAAATCGACGAATTTAACAAATTGCACGGTATCAAGGGCCAACCTGTCTGATTCTAGGTATTCTACAGATCTGAGCGACGGATCAGGTTTCTGTTCCAGCCAGGCTTTTTCCGGAACGGCAGAGGGCTTTGTGTCACCGAAAACACGAGCAACGAGGATCTCGGCCTCGTCCGGTTGAATTTTGCCCGAGATGATCAGGGAAACATTGGAAGGCGCATAGTGTTCCTTGTGAAACTGATAAGCCTTTTCAAGGCTCAGTTTTGGAAGATCTTCAATAGCGTTGTTCGCACGGCCGCGCAGACTTCCATACAGATTTTGAAGCGCAATTCGTCTCAGCCAACGGTGCGGCGATTGCCGTTCCTGAAGCAAGGTTTCGCGCTGAATGATATCAATTTCACTTTCCGCAAAACCTGCCGGCAAACTTGGCGTGTCAAGAACGGCTCGAGACAACCGCAGCAGTGTTTCAACATCTGAGGGCGCGCCAGAGTTGGTGTATACGGTCGACACGTTGTCGATTATTGCGTGGATATCACGTTCCCTAGGGCGCCTAAGTATGGTTGCATCCGCCGAAAAAGCGGCCAGATGCTCTGTCAGATGAGCCGTGCCAGATGGGTCCGGATCGTCATAGGTCCCTGAAAGAACAATCAACTGCACGTCTACCCGATGGAAGTCGTCAGTGGGGACCACGTAGGCTGCGTGCAATCCGCCTTTTTCAGAAAGCGGTATGACATTTTGAGCTTGCGCTGCTTCACCAAAGACCAAAAAAACGAAAAAAAGAACAAAACCGACTTCGCGCATCATGAGCCTTGTGTTGTGGTTAGCTGTGCAAAAGGAAAATTGGTCTTTAAGTTTCCTGGTGAGCCCTTGGGTTGCAAGTCGTTTGCATGAAGTCGGTGGTTTCTTGTTGTTAGTCCATTGAAAACATGCCGAATCGCAGCCTGCGTAAAATTTTGGATGCCAAAGTTGAATATCTCTTTTGTGTTGGCAGAACAACCAAAAGTCGTAGCCGGAGCGAGAATCAAGACCGAAACGCACTCGTTTGGAGCTTAAGCGGGGGAGTTCGACGGCGAGTCGGAAATGGACTTTCGTTGCGCCCTTCTTTGGGGAGCCATACTTCGTTTGCGCACCGCCAAATTCGTTTCGGTCAAACAACTCCTCGGTCTTCGAAGCCCACATGGAATAGTCGGCGGAAGAAGACCAACAACGAAACAGGAAAAGAGGCGCATTCGTAGGCAGGCCGGAAATCAGATGTCCAAAGTGAAGTCTACAACCTCGGCTGTTCCCGACCGCGCATAGAGGATTGCCGAGGCTTTTCACTAACGGTTCAAGATTGTCACCTTGCCTGCCAACGGTTCGACCTCGACATCGTCTCCCTTGCGGATCAGCTCCGTGACATCGCCCGCCTCAAACCTGTCACACAGGCTGAGATCAGCCAGGGCAGCGCCTTGGGCAAGGATCGTGTTGGCGGAATTCAAAAGGATTGCTGCGGGACACACTCCGCGCGATTTCATCTCGTGCAACATCCACGCTGATGCAACGCCACCCTTGGCCGTGTTGAGCACGAGAACGACATCGCGATAACTCTGCCCGGCAAGCTTGTGTTGCGGTCTGGAGAAGACGCCCCTGATCCGGTCCAGATCGTAGCGGGCGGAAAAGTTGTCATCAGCGACAAGCGCCCGGCCGCGTATTTTGGGTCCCACGCCGACGTGACACTTAAGAACAATCGGCATCACACGACCTTACCCTTTTCGGCGGACGCGACGCACGCCTCCATGTTTGCCAGCGCAGGCAAAAACCCGTAACCACCAAGAATGTTGACGATCTTGGCGGAGTTGGAAAGCAGCCGTTTCCAGCCGTTCGCTTCACCGATCTCACGGGCATATTGCTGATAGAAACAGGTCCCCACAAGGACCTTGCCGCCGAACGCCTCAATTGATGCAACGTAACCCAGCCGTTTTGCGTCGCTATAGACCTGGGTAGGTGTGCAGACAATCAGGTCTGTGTTTTCCGAGCGTCTGCGCCCGTCGCATAGGGCTGCGACCTGACCCATCTCCACAAGGCTGAGCTGGGGCGCCGCAAACACAACGACATCCACCGTCTCTCCGCGTGCGCCAAACGGCCTGGCCAAATCGGCAAGATCGTTTGTCGTGATGGGACGCGTTTCCAGTCGGTCGCCGCCAACATCTTCGATTGTATGACATTCTGGCGTAACGCCAACCATGTGAAAAAGCGGCGTTGAGCCATAACTTGCCATCGCCGCGCCAAAGTGCTTGAGCTGATCGGATGTCGGCGCGGTCTCAATCCCCTCGATCACGGGTACCTGCCAATAGCCGCCAGCCATGCGTCCGACGGTGGCGCCAAGGATGCCCCAGTCCATGAGATCTTTCGGCGTCCTTTCGACCGTGAAGCGCTTCGTTGCTTGACGTTGTTCGTTGAGATGGAGGCCATATCGGGGCGTCCGGCCGGTCAGTCCAGCGGCGAGCGCTGACGGCCCGCCTTCAAAATTCGACCGGGCGCCGCAGACGGAATTTGAATAGATCACGACGCCTGTGTCGCCATAAGCCACGTGATCTCCGAAGACAGGAGGCATGATGGTCTGATAGTTGATGCAGGTGTCGGTCATCATGATACCCATTGCCTGGCAGGCTGAAATGAATCGTCGCTCAAGACCGGCCATCGCCTCGGTCTGGCCGAGTGGCTCGTAGTAGCTGAGATCGACACCACGCGGATCCGTGATCATGGGAATCGTGACTTTAGCGCCTCCGGTTGCAAGCCCCTCGACGAAACACACACCTGCCTCGCCGAGGCTCTCCGGATCAGCCATCATGTGTGCCTGGCTGACTTTTACCATGTCTTTTGCGTCGAACATCGCACCGACCCGGAGCTGATGCTCAATCGCCCACTTGCGCGCCTCGCCGAGCTCACCGGCCAGCATCGTCCGTTCTTCGTCAGAGAGTTGCATGATCTACTCAGCGGCTTTGACTGGATCGTCGTGCTGATTGGCCGTCGGCGCACTTCCGTCCGGGACATCGAAATTGAAGATGGACGGATCGAAGCGGTTGTAAGCGCCATACTCCAGAATTTCATAAAGCCGGTCGCGGCGTTGAAGCCTGTCGAGGATGTTGTCCTGGATGCCGTCTTTGAGCAGCTGACGCATGCCGTCTTCTACGGCCTTCAGCGCGAGTCGAAGTGTCGTGTTTGGGTAGGCGACAACATTGATCCCGAGGTCGCGTAGCGTTTCGAACGTCAAGAGCTTGGTCTGGCCGAAAGCCGTCATGTTGGCCATAATCGGGGCGGAGATCGCACGGCGTACGCGTTCGAATTCCCGTTCATCGTGCAGCGCTTCTGGAAAAACCATGTCAGCACCCGCGTCGATGTACATTTTTAGCCGGTCGATGGCCTTGTCGAGTCCCTCCACCGCCCGGGCGTCGGTTCGCGCACTGAGAAAGAAATTCGGATCCGTTCGGGCCTCCGTACAGGCGCGCACTCGCCGCATCATCGTCTTCGCATCAACGAGTGTCTTGTTGTCGAGCTGCCCGCAGCGCTTGGCCATGACCTGATCTTCAATGAAGAGACTCGAGATACCGGCCAGTTCGGCTTCGCGAGCGGTCCGGTAAGCGCTTTGCGGCTCGCCGAACCCGGTGTCGATGTCAATATTCGTCGGAAGGTTGGTCGCGTTGGCGATCTGTCTTCCCCGGTCGATGATTTCTGTCATGGAAAACAGGCCGATGTCCGGCAGGCACAGGTCTGCGGCGACCGATGCACCTGTTATGCCGATCATGTCGTAGCCAATCTCTTCGCACATCTTGGCGACGATCGGGCTGTAGGCACCTGCAAGTCTCAGCGTTACTCCATTGCGCAGCCGCTCCACTTGGGTGGCGCGGCGCGCCTCCGGGGTCGTCGTGACATGCAACATTGAGGCTACTCCATAAGCGGGGCTTTCAATGAAAGGCTAGTCAAGTGTGAGACTTGAGGATATTGAAATCCTGTCGCAAGAAGTTCCGAAAAACTGAATTAACGTGAAATAGATGATTAATATTAAATCTTTAATGGCATTTCGAGCGGTGGTCCAGGAAGGGTCGGCGTCCGCCGCGGCAACCAAACTGGCGATGAGCAACCCTGCAGTCAGCCGGCATATCCAGACGCTTGAACACCAACTCAAGCTGAAATTGTTTCACCGCACGAGGCGGCGTCTGATCTTGACCGAAGAAGGCGCGCGCTTCTTTACTGAGACGGAGAGAATACTCCGCAACCTCAGCGACTTGCCGCAAATTGCGCGCGATATCCAAAAAACCGTTTCTGGGTCCTTGCGCGTAATTGCCATGCCCCGCCATATCTATGGAATCGTATCACCCGCCGTCGCGCGCTTCCGGGAGGCAAATCCGGAGACCGGCTTAACGGTTGATGTATTCCGCCGATCAAAATTCAACGATTGGATCGAGGGCCGGAACTTCGATGTGGGCTTCGGGACATTTCCCCTAAATCAGCGAAGTCTTGAAAGCCTGCCGCTCATCCGCGCGCAGGTGATGGTGGCAATGCGGCACGATGACAAGTTAGCGCGGCACGACGTGATCTCAGCCGAGGATCTCGCCAGGCGAGGCCAGATCGCCTTTCCGCGGGGATCGATCCCGCGGCGGCAATCGGACGAGATGATGCAGTCCACGGGGATAGAGCCAAACTATGTAATGGAGACGTCGGATTATGCTCTCGCGTGCAAGCAATGCATCGATTCCGGCTCGCTCTTCCTTGTGGATCCAATCTCTGCCTTGCCGTTTGGTGTCCACCTGGTCTGCCGCCCGCTTTGGACACGCCGATGGATCCAGTTTGGCGCTTTCTTTCCCGCAGACGCAAGGCGCAGTGCCGGAATTGAGGCACTTGTTGATACGGTCCGTAGCGTTTGTTCGGACCTGGTGCAGGAGAAACTCGCGGAAGCACTCGACCCGAGCATTTCAAGCTTAGCTGACAGGTTAAACTATTAAATTATCTCGTATTTTTCTCGACTGTTTCGGAAATTAGCGATTGCACCAAAAACTTTTCATTACGCTACGAATTGGCGGCATCATAGTCTTTAGAGCAAGGCCCGCAACTCACTCGTGGCCGAATTGAGGGAGGAGCGAAAATGTTCTTGAAAAATGGTCTGATCGCCGCAGTGATGTCTGCGGTCGCTTTTACGGCGGCGCCCGTCCTGGCTGACGATTACCCGTCCGATACCATCACAATCATCGTGCCAAGCCGGCCTGGCGGATCAATTGATCGCGTTGCGCGCTCTGTGCAGAAATATCTCGGCGATGCGCTTGGGACAGCTGTAAATGTGGAAAATGTACCAGGTGCCGGGTCTAAGATAGGTGTTTCGAAATTCACTGAAGCCGCGCCTGACGGCCACACGCTCCTTGTTCACTTTTCACCCGGGATCGTGCAGGTGAAGCTCGACGACCCGGATCTCGCCGGCCTGGGTGAAATGGCAGTTATCAACGCGCCCTGGTCTGATCCCGGCATTCTGGTAGGTCAGCCCGGCCGTTGGGAGACACTTGCGGATTTTGTTGCTGAAGCTCGTGAAAAGCCCGGCACGATCACCTTTGGCTCATCAAGCCCTCAAGCACTCGGGTCAATGCTCGCCTTCAATCTCTTTGATCAGCTTGGCCTTGATATCAAGGTCGTGCCCTATGATGGCGGTGGTGAGACTCGTTCAGCCTTTCTCGGCGGTCTGGTAGACCTGACCGCCGCGGGCGCCGGTGGAGCGCTTCGGATCAAGGATCAGTCGACGCCGCTTGCTCTGTTCTGGAACGAGCCCGTCGCTGGTTGGGACGATGCCCCACTGATTGCCGACGCCCTGGAAGGTCTGGATGCCAAACCGGTCGCAGGTGCCGCAGTGCGCTTCCTGGCGACCCACAAGGCATTTGCCGAGAACAATCCGGATGGTTTTGCAAAACTGGCCGCAGCTCTTGAGCAGGTCAGCCAAAATCCGGATTACATTGCCAACGCGAAGGAAACAAAAGTCGGAGCCGACTGGCTCGGCCCCGAAGCTGCCGCAGAACTTGTCAACGCGCAGGCCTTGGAGTTTGAGCCGATCCTTAGGAAGTGATCTGGTATCGCTGATGACAGCGCGCTCCTTCCTGTGGGAGCGCGCTTAAAGCGGGAGGGCGGCATGACTCGCGATGAGAACAGCGCGCGAAGACTATTGATCGATTGGATTCCAATTCTCTTTGTGCTCGTCACGCTTGGGTTGGCGTGGGCGTATCTGTTCAGTGTAGAGGCCCACAAATACGCGACGGAAGCCGATACCGCGCTCATTCGACCGCTCTGCTATCTTCTTACGATCCTTGCCCCTTTTGTTATGTGGACCTGTGTGCATCGGGACGCAGTAGCGATAAGTGACAGGCCCCGTCTCACTTTTGGCAATGGCATTGTCATAGTTGCAGTTCCAGCGGTGCTTGCCGGCATTTTGATAACCGGGTTTGCATCCACAGGCGCTATCGGCGGGTTCTTTCTCGGATACTTCCTCTCCGGCCGCAAGATTCGCCACGCCTTGCTTGCATCCGCAATCTCCTTAGTGATTGTCGTCGGGCTTTTTGGTGGTCTGCTGGACGTCGGTCTTCCCCTGTGGCCCTGGTCGGACTGATGCCTGAGGTCACGGTCGTTACCGAAGGGTTCGGACTGCTGTGGGACTGGCGAATTCCAGCAGTTATCCTCATGGGGCTCGCTTTTGGACTCCTGGTTGGATCCGTTCCGGGCCTAACGGCTGCACTTGGTTTGGCCATTGCGCTGCCTTTTACGTTGACGATGGATCAACTGCCGGCACTCATGCTGCTTACGGCGATCTACACCGGCAGCCTGACGGGAGGTGGCATCACGGCGATCCTTATGAACGCGCCTGGGACACCGGGGGCTGTCGTGACTGCTATCGACGGTTATGCAATGACCAAGTCCGGGCGCTACAATCAAGCGCTGGGTTTGCAGATTTGTGCATCCGTCATCGGCGGTTTCGTTGGCTATATCGCGCTTTTCTTCCTTGTCCAGCCACTCTCGGACTTTGCCTTGAGATTCGGTCCGGCGGAGATGCTGGCGTTGACGATCCTTGTTATCGTGACCATCGGCTCTCTTGATGACGCTCATTTTCTGAGAGTTGTCTACTCGGGCGTCCTGGGAATGCTGATAGCAACGATCGGCACCAGTGTGACCACAGGTATCCCACGCGGCAGCATGGGTATACGAGCGCTCGAAGACGGTGTTCCGGCAGTGCTCTCCGTTATCGGTCTGTTTGCCATTCCGGAGCTGATCTCACTCGGCGGCCGCTCAAGGATTGTCGCCTCGGACGATCGGCAGAAGACCAGCGTCAGGGATGTCCTGAACGGTGCGCGACAGGGGCTCGCCTTCCGTGGGACCCTTGCGCAGGGCAGCTTCATCGGCGTCTTGATTGGCGTGCTGCCTGCGGCGGGCGCAACGATGGCTTCACTCTTGAGCTACGCGAGTGCGCGACGGAGGGCAAAATCCAACGAAAAATTCGGCGAGGGGGCACCGCGTGGCGTGGTCGCCGCCGAGAGCGCCAACAACGCCACGGAAGCAGGATCGATGGCAATTCTGCTCGCCATCGGTATTCCTGGCGGCGCTGCGACGGCAGTGATCCTCGGTGGCTTCATCTTGCATGGGCTCGTACCGGGGCCGCGCCTTTTCGTCGACAATGGTCCCGCGATTTATGGATTGATCTTTGGCAACATGGTCCAGATGGTGATCGTCGGTGTCATGGCGGTAGGATTTGCCAGTATCGTCGCCCATGTTGTGCGCGCACCCTCGAGCGTCCTGATCCCCTGTCTGCTGATCTCCATCGGGTGCGGTGCGTTCTCCTTGCGAGGACAACTCGCAGACGTTGCCATCATCTATATCTTTGGCTTGATTGGGTATTTCTACCGCAGTTACAAATTCGCCGCCACAAGCCTGATGATCGGACTGTTTCTAGGCGCGCGGCTTGACGCAGAGATCGTGCGTTTCGCGGTCCTTTACGGTGACAACCTCATGGGCGCCATCATGAGGCCCATTGCAGCCTCGTTGCTGGCGATCGCATTTCTGATCACATGCGCAAGTCTTTGGGGATCACGCTCGAGGTAACAATAACACCTGGAATGCAGGGTTTTATATGCCGTCGCCAGACTATTGTGAAAACGGTCAGGTCTGATCAGATGTCCAGGTTGGCGACGGCAAGTGCGTTGTCCTGAATGAATTCACGCCTTGGATCGACCTCGTCGCCCATCAGCTTGGTAAAGATGTCGTCGGCGTCGTCCGCCTCCTTCACCTTGACCTGCAGAAGCGAGCGAACATTGGGATCAAGTGTCGTTTCCCAGAGCTGTTCGGGGTTCATCTCACCCAGGCCCTTGTATCGCTGAAGCGAGATGCCCTTCTGGCCGAACGAATAGACCTGGTTGAGCAAGGCCCGGGGACCGCGGATCTCGGTCGGCACGTCCTTCCGCCGCAACACGGCAGCCTTGCCGTAGACTTCGTGCAGGTGCGCAGCATGGGCAGCGAGGCGCCGGGCATCGGCGGAGTCGAGCAGGGCCGGGTCGATCACCGCGGCTTCCTCGACGCCGCGAACGGTGCGCCGGAACACGAGGCTGCCGTCGTCGCGCGCTTCGCCGGTCCAGCCGCGTTCGAATTCATCCGCCAGAATATCCATGCGCCGTGCGATGTAGGCGGCCGCATCTTCCGCCTTGCTCCGGTCTTCGAGAATCTCCGCATTGAGTGCACCGGCAATCGCAGCCTGTTCGACGACATCGCGGTTGTAGCGCGAGTGGAGGCCGTCGAAGATTTCGGCAATCTTGCGGGCCGTCTCGACAACGCCCTGAAGGTCCTGCCCCGTGCGCACTTCGCCGTTGGCAAGCGTGAGCGAGGTTTCATCCAACCCTTGCGAGATGAGATAATCCTCAAGCGCAAGCTGGTCCTTCAGGTATTGCTCGGACTGGCCGCGCTTGACCTTGTAGAGCGGCGGCTGCGCGATATAGACGTAGCCGTTTTCAATCAGCTCCGGCATCTGCCGGAAAAAGAATGTCAAAAGAAGCGTTCTGATATGCGCGCCGTCGACATCAGCATCGGTCATGATGATGATCTTGTGGTAGCGCAGTTTCTCGATGTTGAACTCTTCCTTGCCGATCCCGGTGCCGAGTGCTGTGATCAGCGTGCCGATTTCGTTAGATGACAGCATCTTGTCGAAACGGGCGCGTTCCACGTTGAGGATCTTGCCGCGCAGAGGCAGAACAGCCTGGTTCTCCCGGTGGCGGCCCTGTTTGGCGGAGCCGCCCGCCGAATCGCCCTCCACCAGGAAGAGCTCGGCCTTCGACGCATCCCGCTCCTGGCAGTCTGCGAGTTTCCCCGGAAGGGAGGCGACATCGAGGGCGCCTTTTCGCCGTGTCAGTTCGCGTGCCTTGCGGGCCGCCTCGCGGGCCGACGCGGCTTCAACCACCTTGGAGACGATCGATTTTGCCGGCGCCGGGTTTTCCTCCAGCCAGTCGTTGAGGTTCTGCGAAACCAGGCTTTCGACAACGGGTCGGACCTCGGAGGACACAAGCTTGTCCTTGGTCTGCGAGGAGAATTTCGGATCGGGAACCTTGACCGACAGAACGCAGGTCAAGCCCTCGCGGCAATCGTCGCCGGAAAGCGATACCTTTTCCTTTTTCATCAGGCCGGTCGCTTCCGCGTATCCGGTTACCTGGCGGGTCAATGCAGCACGGAACCCAGCCAGGTGTGTGCCGCCGTCGCGCTGGGGGATGTTGTTGGTAAAACACAGCACCTGCTCGTGGTAGCTGTCGTTCCACCACATGGCTGCCTCGACGGTGATGCCGTCGCGCTCCGCTTTCATGGTGATCGGATTTTCGATCAGGGGATGTTTTGCCCGGTCGAGATACCGCACGAAAGCTTCCAGGCCACCATCGTAGAAAAGTTCCTCAACCCGATCCTCAACACCGCGCTTGTCTGTCAGGATGATGCGGACACCGGAATTCAGAAAGGCGAGTTCCCGCAGGCGGTGTTCCAGCGTGTTGAAATCGAATTCCGTCTTGCTGAAGGTTTCGGGAGACGGCAGGAATGTGACTTCCGTTCCCTTCTTGCCGTTCGCCGGACCGACGACTTCAAGCGGGCTCTGCGCTTCGCCATGGGCGAAGGTCATGGTGTGTTCCTGGTCGTTCCGCCAGATGCGCAACTCCAGCTTTGTGGACAGCGCGTTCACCACGGAAACGCCCACGCCGTGCAGGCCGCCCGAAACCTTGTAGGAATTCTGGTCGAACTTACCGCCCGCATGGAGCTGGGTCATGATGACTTCTGCTGCCGAGACCCCTTCTTCCGGATGAAGATCGGTCGGGATGCCGCGGCCGTTGTCGGACACCGTGACCGACCCGTCCGGGTTGAGCGTCACCGTCACGTGGTCGGCATGGCCTGCCAGCGCTTCGTCGATAGCATTGTCCACCACCTCGTAAACCATGTGATGAAGACCGGAGCCGTCATCGGTATCACCGATATACATGCCGGGCCGTTTGCGAACGGCATCAAGCCCTTTGAGGACCTTGATGGAGTCCGCTCCGTATTCGCCGCCGTTTTCGGTTTCAGGTGTCGGAATAGGCTCTGACGTGGACGTGTCGCTCATGCGAATCAATTACCAATCGATTTGTCTTTTCTTACCCCGTTATACGGGGTTCTCCGGGCCGTTCAACCGCGCGTGGACGGTCGTGAAGCCAGCGAAGGGATTCTCGTGGAAAACCACAAGATTCAGGCGGATTTAAGGGGTCCGGGTGCCTCTTGCAAGGTGTGCGGACTGGTCTTTGATCTCAAACACTTCCGAAGCGTGGGGAAGGGCCTCGAAGAGGGCTTCGTCCGTCCCGGTCATGAACACTTGCCCGCCTAACGAATTCAGCTTGGCAAACAACGCCGCCCGGCGGTCCGGATCGAGATGCGCAGCCACCTCGTCGAGCAACAGAAACGGTGTCATGCCGCTCACCTTTGCGGTCAGTTCCGCGTGGGCAAGGATAAGCCCGATCAAAAGGGCTTTTTGTTCCCCGGTTGAGGACTGGGCAGCCGGCATGTCCTTGGCGGCATGGAAGACTTTCAGGTCGCTCAGATGGGGCCCGTTCAGGGTTCGGCCGGCAGCACGGTCGCGCGCGCGGCCCGCCGTTAGAAGGCTGCGGTAATGCTCCTCACGATCTGCCGCGCTCAGGCCCACCGTTTCGGCTTCGAATGCGCCTTCCAGTGCCAGCGTGGCGTGCGGGAAGGGCAGGTCGGTCTCAAGACCGTCGCGGATCATTTGCGTCAGCAGACCGACGGTTTCCTGCCGTGCGATGGATACGGCCGTGCCGAGCTCGGCGACCTGCTGTTCCACCGCGCTCAAAAAGGCATCCGTGCCGCCCTGATCCAGAAGGCGGTTCCGTTGTCTCAGTGCGGTTTCAAAGTCGCTGACACGCCTGCCGTGCGTCGGGTCAATGGCAAGGGTAAGACGATCGAGGAACCTGCGCCGGTCAGACCCGGACCCGGTGAAGAGACCGTCCATCGCCGGCACCAGCCAGAGGACCCGGACATAGTCGAGAAGGGATTCCGATCCGCGAACGTCTTCACCGTCGATCCGCACACGCCTGCCGGTTGTTCCCGCCACAAGACCGGTGCCGATTTTCGTTTCCAGCCCGTCGAGAAGAACCGTTGCCGCAACGCTCCAGCCGCCACTTCCCTCCGAACGGCAAATGTCGGCGAGGGCGGCGCGCCTTAGCCCGCGGCCTGCGGTGAGAAACGAGATTGCTTCGAGAATATTGGTCTTGCCGGCGCCGTTGGCGCCGACAAGCGCGACCATCTTCGCTGAAACATCAAGCGCGAGTGTCTCGTAGTTGCGGAAGTCGGTCAGCGACAGGCGGGTCAGTGTCGCCGTCCGGAATTCGCTCATCGACCCACGTCCGCCACAGTCGCCGGACCGGGCGTCAGACGCGCATCGGCATAAGGACGAACAGGCAATCGTCGACCGTGTTGTCCTGAATGAGCGTCGGAGACCCTGAATCGGCCAGGCGGAACAAAGCCGTGTCGCTGCTCAGCTGGTTGGCGATATCGAGCAGGTAGCGTGAATTGAACCCGATTTCGAGCGGGTCGGCGTCGAATTCCACGGCCAGCTCTTCCGTCGCGCTGCCCGAATCAGGATTGTTGACCGTCAGCACCATCCGGCCCTCGTTGAGGGACAGTTTCACGGCGCGGCCGCGTTCAGAAGAAATTGTCGACACGCGATCGACCGCTTCCTTGAACTCGTCGCGGTCAACCCGCATTTCCTTGTCATTGCCTTGCGGAATAACCCGGCCGTAATCGGGGAACGTGCCGTCGATCAACTTTGAGGTCAGCACCACGGAGCCGGTGGTGATCCGGATCTTCGTGTCCGACAATTCGATCTGCACGTCAGCTTCCGGGTCTTCCAGAAGCTTCTGAATTTCGCCGACCGTCTTGCGCGGCACGATGATGCCCGGCATGCC
Source organism: Roseibium sp. MMSF_3544 (assembly GCF_030732845.1). Taxonomy (GTDB): domain Bacteria; phylum Pseudomonadota; class Alphaproteobacteria; order Rhizobiales; family Stappiaceae; genus Roseibium. The sequence goes on along the minus strand of NZ_JASHKA010000003.1, from coordinate 332,534 downwards.
GGATGCCCCTTGCGGTGCAGGAACTTCGGCTTGCGCCAGGCGGTGCCCATCCGTCGCAACGGCACGGAATTGCTGGCCATTGGCCGCATCCACCGTGTGCAGATAGATCCCGTTCAGATAGTAGCGTGTTTCTTCGGTCGAAATCGCGAATTGAGTGGTGTCGATCAACTTGCGAATGTCGGCGCCGCTGAGATTGAAGCCGTGGCTGAAATCGCCGGCGGTCAGATCCGGGAAATCGGTTTCCGGCAGCATCTGCAAAGTAAATTTCGAGCGCCCTGCGCGGATTTCCAGCGTGGCATTGTCGCCGGTGGTTTCCAGCACGACTTGCGAGCCTTCGGGCAGCTTGCGCACGATATCGTAGAACATGTGAGCCGGAACCGTCGTTGCGCCCGGCATTTCGATCATCGCCGGCACGGTCTCGACGATTTCCAGGTCGAGGTCGGTTGCCTTGAGATTGATGGCGCCGCCGTCGGCGCGCAGCAGAACATTCGACAGGATGGGAATTGTATTCCGGCGCTCGACCACACGATGAACGTGGGTCAAGGATTTGAGAAGGTCGGTCCGCTCGAGGGTCGCTTTCATACGCTTCTTCCGTACTCGTGAAGAGTCAGGCAGGGTCGCCTGACCAAACTGGACAGTTGGGCTCCTTAGAGGAGCGGGGGGAAGACACTGCCCTTAACCGGCACCAAAAGCAAGGGGGCGTTCGGTTGGAACGCCCCCAAAATTGATTGAAAATCGGGCAATTTAACTACCGGATCGACGGACGCTCTCTCGGCTTCGATTGAGCGTCCAAAAGTCAATCGTTTTTAGGCGTCAAGCATGCGTTTGAGCAGCTCGAGCTCCTGGGCAAGCGCATAGTCTGCGCGCGCCATTTCCTCGATTTTCCGAACGGCGTGAAGCACCGTTGTGTGGTCCCGGTTGCCGAACCGGCGGCCGATTTCCGGCAGCGAACGCGGTGTCATGACCTTGGCGAGGTACATGGCAATCTGACGCGGACGGACGATGGTCCGTGTCCGGCGCGCAGACAAGAGATCGGCCTTGGTCACGTTGTAGTGCTTGGACACGACACGCTGGATGTCTTCGATCTTGACGCGGCGCGGCTCGCTGGAGCGGACCAGATCCCGAAGGGTCATTTCCGCCATTTCCTGCGTGATCGGCTGATTTGTCAGCTGATTGTGGGCAATCAGGCGGTTGAGGGCGCCTTCAAGGTCACGCCCGGAAGAAGCGACATGGCGTGCGACGTAATCCAGAACGCCATCCGGGACGGCAAATTGCGGATAGGACTTTTGTGCAGTCTCCACGCGGGAGAGCAGGATGTTCCTGCGAAGGACGAAATCGGGTTCCTGTATACCGACCACAAGCCCGCCTGACAGTCGCGACCGGACGCGGTCGTCGAGCGTGTCGAGCTCGGACGGTGCCCTGTCTGCTGCAACAATCACCTGGCGCGCACCGTCAATGAGCGCGTTGAGCGTGTGACAGAATTCCTGCTGGACCTGTTTGCCGTGCAGGAACTGCATGTCGTCGATCAGAAGCAGATCGATCGTGCGCAAGGTGTCCTTGAACGCAAGCGCAGACTGGGATTTCAGCGCCGCCACAAACTTGTACATGAAGTGCTCGGCAGTGAGATAGAGCACCTTGCGTCCATTGGCCCGCGCCTTGGCGGCGACCGCCTGCATCAGATGCGTTTTGCCGAGACCGACGGATGCATGCAGATAGAGCGGGTTGAAGGTCACCGCGCCACCGGCTGCCACTTGCCGGGCAGCGGCGAGAGCAAGATTGTTGGATTCGCCTTCTACGAACGTGTCGAACGTGTATTTCGGATCAAGAGCCGCGCCTTGGAGAATGTCGCGTGCGCTGTCCGAACCGGTGTCGCCTCGGCCGAGTGCCGCGGTTGCCGCCTGAGCCCGGGTCACCTGGGCCGCGTCGGCCAGCGTGTCGGTCCGGGCATCGGCAGAGACCGGTTTAACACCGGCTGGTGCTGCCAGATTCGGCTGCGTGGCCGGGGTTTGGCGCGGGCGAATTGCGCCGCGCACAGTCAGTTCGATACGATGAACATTGTCGCATTCGCGCTGCCAAAGGCCCATCAACTGATCATTGTAGTTGTTTTGGATCCACTGCTTTAGAAAGCGGGTCGGAACGGACAGACGCACAGTGCCATCCTGATGTTCCTCCAGATCTACCCGCGCAAACCAGCTGGTAAAGACATCATCGCCCAATTCGGCGCGAAGTTGCTTCTTCACCCGCTTCCAATGTTCGGAGCCGCCTGCCTCCTGAACCTGCATGTCATCTGCCTCCTGTGTTATGAAGACCGGTCCGCCACAGCCGTTCTTCGACGCCTTGCTGCTTTTGCAGCTTTATTTTGTCCCTTTTGGGACGGTTCTGGTATTGGCAGCCGGACTGGTCCCGCCACCACTCCCTGTCAAAGTGCAGGGAAGCTAATTCTGAATCCAAGGTAACCCGACGGCTTTCCATCCAGATTGTGTTCCGCGGTGGCCGTCTGCGTCGAGCGGCCCCTCAAAACCGTCAGAGATATTGAAACAGCGTGTGTATCCTGACCGGGTCAGGGTTATCGCCGCCGCCTGGCTTCGTGCGCCGGAGCGGCACAGAAAATAGATCGGCGCATTCTGGTCAACCCCCTTTTTGACCAAATGGTCGGAAACAACAGCAGCAAAGTCGGGATTCGGTCCGGAAGAGGGAAAGCTCTGCCATTCGACCAGAACGGGTTCCTTCCCGACCGGTCGAAGATCAGGCACGCCGACAAAGGCCCATTCCGCCTGTGTGCGCACGTCGATCAGTATCGCGTTGGCCTGGCTGGACAGCTCGTCAAAAGCTTCTTGTGATGTCACATTGCCGGCGTAGCTACCCTCAGATTGCACAGTCGCCCCCTTCAACAGCTGTGAGCTGTTGATTCAAAGTATTAACAAGAATTTTGGGAAAGAGAATTAGACCAAATCTAGGCTAAGCACCCTGCAGGTCGAATACGATAATGTATTCACTCCACAGTCTCGTTACCACGTGCTCAGCTGTACTTCGATTAGACTTTTTCATTGTTGTCCCAAGCACCATTTTTAGGTTGTTCGCTGGTCTTCGCCGCCAGCCGTGGTCTTAATATACAGACGAAGACGAAGGGAGCAACAGCGTCTTTTAACGATTTCCGCATATGCTGCGTTTTTGCCACGGTGTGAGCGATATTCCGCGCATTGTGGCATATTGAACAAATGCTTTTTGCGGCAATGACTTTTTGCAATTTGCCTCGTTGTCACAAATCGAAAACGACACTTTCAAAAAAAATTTCAGAAGGCATGACTTGACTCGTATCGAATCCGGTTTGATTGCGATTGCCGACTCATACATGTGTGTAAAGTATTGAAACAAATAAGTTTTCTTTGACAGCATGGTAAGTGGTAAATTTGACGATATTGTGCGCCGCATCAGCGAAAATTTGTCATCCACAAAATTGCATGGCTAAAAAAAAACCCGGCACTGCTGCCGGGCCTTTTTAACGGTCGTGTGACGGCTGAATTTACGCGCCGAGAGCCTTGATGCGGGCGTTAAGACGCGAAACTTTCCGGGATGCCGTGTTGGCGTGCATGACGCCCTTTGAAGCGGCACGCATGATTTCCGGTTGTGCGACCTTGAAAGCTTCCGCTGCAGCGCTCTGGTCGCCAGAAGCGATTGCTTCTTCAACCTGGCGCAGATAGGTGCGTACGCGGCTCCGGCGCGCTTTGTTCGTGGCCGTCCGGCGGGCAATCTTGCGGGCCGCCTTCTTGGCCGATGGTGTGTTGGCCATGGGCTCTATCCTGATCGGTAATGGGGACTAGTGTCCGGTGGCGATCGGGACAAGTGCGCAAACGCGGCAAGACCCGATCAAAAAACAACGGCGGCGGAAAACCGCCACCGATTGGGCGCTGCTTATAATCGTGCTTGGGGCGGGCGTCAACGGCTTTATCGTTGACGCAGGCAAGATTATTTGTTGCGGAACTGCGGCGCACGCTTCTCGGAAAAGGCCGTCATTCCCTCTTTCTGATCCTCCAGCGCGAACATGGCCTGGAAAACGCGGCGCTCGAAACGCACACCCTCAGAAAGCGTCGTTTCATAAGCCCGGTCGACGCTCTCTTTCGCCATCATGACGACAGGCAGCGAGAACTCGGCGATTTTCTCTGCCGCTTTCAGGGTTTCTTCCAACAGATCATCGGCAGGCACAATCCGGCTGACGAGGCCACTGCGCTCTGCTTCTTCTGCATCCATCATGCGACCGGTCAGCACCATGTCCATCGCCTTCGACTTTCCGACGAACCGGGTGAGCCTTTGTGTGCCACCGGCACCAGGTATCACGCCCAGGGTGATTTCAGGCTGGCCGAATTTGGCCGTGTCGGCCGCGATGATAAAATCGCAGAGCATCGCCAGTTCGCATCCGCCGCCAAGCGCATATCCGGCAACGGCGGCGATGATCGGTTTGCGGTTCTGCGAGACGCGATCGAACGGCGTGATCAGGTCGGTCTGATAAGCGGACGAAAAGTCGTGCGGCAGCATTTCCTTGATGTCAGCGCCTGCGGCGAACGCTTTTTCCGAGCCAGTAATGACCACGCAACCGATACGTTCGTCCTCGTCGAAGCCGTCAAGAGCGGTTCCGAGTTCGGCAATCAGTTCCGAGTTCAACGCATTCAGCGCCTTCGGCCTGTCGAGCGTGATCAGGCCGACTTGGCCACGTTTCTCGACACGGATGTTCTTGTATCCCATTTCGCCTGCTCCCAGTACCACGACCTGCCATTGATATAAGCGTATGACCTAGCCGACCCGGGGCAGGTCTGGCAAGGCTGGCAAAAGGTGGAACTCAAGGTGCGTTTTACCGCCTCAGCGCTGGCAGGTCGGGCAATAGAAGGTTGAACGGTTGGATTGGACGATGCGGCAGACCGTACCCTTGCAGCCACTTGTCCGGCAGGCGTCTCCCTCGCGACCGTAAACGGCAAAGGAATGCTGGAAATAGCCGAGTGTTCCGTCGGTCTGGGCATGGTCGCGCAACGATGATCCGCCTGCCTTGATGGCGTCCTGAAGCGTTTCCCGGATGTTTTCCGCCAGAAGATTGGCCTTTTGGGTTGCCCTGCCCTTTTTGGTCACAAGCGTCCCGGCCGGGCGGAGCGGGCTGAGGCCACTGCGCCACAGCGCTTCACATACATATATATTGCCGAGCCCTGCGATAAGCTTCTGATTGAGCAAGGCCGCTTTCAGGGGCGTTTTCCGGTCCCTGAACAACCGCGCTAGAGCCTCGCCGCTCAAATCATTTCCGAGAGGTTCAAGTCCCAGGTCCCTGAACAGGGGGTGGTCGACCAGCTCCATGCGCGGAATGAGATCCATAAAGCCGAACCGGCGCGGATCGTTGTAGATAATGCGTGCCCGCGCGCTGTCTCTCGTTTTCAGATGAAAAACCACATGATCGTGCTTTGTATCCCGGTTCCTGGGGTGCTCGAAGTGGCCCGGTGTTTCGTGCGACACGTCATTCTCGATCCGGAACGATCCTGACATTCCAAGGTGCATGACCAGGACATCGCCGCTGTCGATATCTGCGAGCAGGTATTTCGAGCGCCGGGACAGGGCGGAAACCGTCCGGCCGTTAAGTCGGGATACGAAGCCCTCGGGAAACGCGAACCTGAGATCCGGACGGTGTTGGTCGACCGACAGGATCTGCGCGCCTTCGAATGCGGGCGCCAAACCTCTTTTGACCGTTTCGACTTCCGGCAATTCAGGCATTTCCGATTGTCTCCCCACTGGTGTCTGCGCCTGTAGCGCGCTATAGGCCTGCGGCATATGGCGTTTGTCGGCCGGCAAAGATAGCGCTCCTTAAATGCTTGTACTATTGTCCGGCGCGATTTGAAGCGAATTTAGGACATCTATTCCGCCAGGAGGCGCATTCATGACGCAACAGGCCAAAGGGAAGACGGGGACATCGAGCCGCGCCCCTGAGGACATGCCGACCAGCTTTGGCTTTACCCGCGTTGCGGAAGGCCAGAAGCAGTCTCTGGTGGATGATGTCTTTCACAAGGTCGCGAACCGCTACGACCTGATGAACGATCTGATGTCCGGCGGCTTTCACCGGGTGTGGAAGGACGCGATGGTGTCATTTCTGGCACCTCCCCGGTCGGCATCGTCCGGCTGGCGTCTTCTGGATGTTGCCGGCGGCACGGGCGACATTGCCACAAGAGTGGTCCGGCGTTCCGGCGAAACCGTGGAGGCGGTCGTTTGTGATATCAACGATTCCATGTTGGCCGTTGGCCGGGATCGTGCGGCCAAGGCCGGGCTCTCGGACCTGATCACCTTCTCGCAGGGCAATGCGGAAGACTTGCCGTTTCCTGACAAAAGCTTCGACGCCTATACCATTGCGTTCGGCATTCGAAACGTCCCCGACATTCCCAGGGCCCTTAGCGAGGCGAAAAGGGTGCTCAAGCGCGGCGGACGGTTCCTTTGTCTTGAATTCTCCGAGGTGGATATCCCGGTTCTGGACAAGGTCTATGACGCCTTTTCCTTCAACGCGATCCCGCCGGTTGGCAAATGGGTCACCGGCGACGCCGATCCATACACGTATCTGGTTGAGTCCATCCGCAAGTTCCCGAGCCAGGAACGCTTTGCCGAGATGATCCGTGATGCCGGTTTCGAACGAGTCGGCTACCGCAACTATTCCGGCGGCATCGCCGCCCTCCACCATGGCTGGAAGTTCTGATTAATGAGCGTGCCGGTGATGCCTTTCTTCCGCCTGGTGCGGGCCGGGTTTGTGATGGCGCGCGAGGGCGTCTTCGGTTTGGCCAATCTGCCGGACCTGCCGGCCGGACCGCGTTTCGGTATCGCGCTGGCCCGCCTTCTGGAACGCCGTGCGGTGAAGGATAAGAGTGCGGAACTGCGCCTGTCCGATGCCCTGAACAGGCTCGGTCCCTCTTATGTGAAGCTCGGCCAGTTCCTTGCAACAAGGGCCGACGTGGTCGGCAAGGAAGCCGCGCGCGAACTCTCCGCGCTCCAGGACCGACTACCGCCCTTTGAATACGAGGCGGCCAAAACCGCCGTCTCCGAACAGCTCGACCGTCCGGTGGACGAGATATTCGTCGAGTTCGGCGATGCCGTTGCCGCTGCATCGATTGCCCAGGTGCATCCGGCTGTCCTCAGGCAAAAGGACGGTACGGAGAAAAAGGTTGCGGTGAAGGTCCTGCGGCCCGGCGTTGCCCGGCGCTTTCAGCGTGACCTGGAAAGCTATTATCTTGTTGCCCGCCTCGCGGAACGGTTTCATGCGCCCTCACGCCGCCTGCGCCCCGTCGCCGTCGTGGACACGCTGGCGCAGTCTGTGGCGATCGAGATGGACTTCCGCCTGGAGGCAGCCGCGCTTTCGGAGATGGCGGAAAACACGGCGGAGGATCCCGGCTTTCGTATTCCGGAAGTTGAATGGCTGCATACGGCCAAGGGTGTTCTCACGATGGAATGGATCGACGGACGCAAGATGTCGGACGTCGAGGGACTGATCGAGGACGGCCAGGATCTGGAAGCGCTCGGCGCGGCTGTCATCCAGAGCTTTCTGCGCCACACGTTGCGCGACGGGTTTTTCCATGCGGACATGCACCAGGGCAATCTGTTCGTTCAGCCGGATGGCACTCTGGTTGCGGTTGATTTCGGCATCACCGGCCGTTTGAACAAGCGCGAACGCCGTTTCCTGGCCGAGATCCTGTTCGGTTTCATAACCCGTGATTACCGGCGTGTCGCCGAGGTTCACTTTGAGGCGGGCTATGTTCCGGCCAACCAGGATGTCGACATGTTTGCCCAGGCAATCCGTGCGATCGGGGAACCCATCCACGGACATGACGCCAGCGAAATCTCCATGGCGCGCTTGCTGACGCAGCTTTTTGAAGTGACCGAAATCTTCGAAATGCGAACCCAGACCCAGCTCATCATGTTGCAGAAGACAATGGTCGTGGTGGAGGGTGTTGCCCGCTCGCTCAATCCGAATCTGGACATGTGGAAGACGGCCGAACCGGTTGTCGGCAGCTGGATCAAGGAACATCTCGGGCCTGTCGGCAAGATCCGCGATGCAGGTGACGTGCTGTCGGCCCTCAGCAAAGCCGCCAACGACCTGCCGATCTTCGCGGACCGGATCGGGCACATGTCCGAGGCAATGGAGAAAATGACGCGCGACGGGCTGCGGTTCGATGCCGAAACCGCTGAAGCCATCGGCAAGGCCGAAGCGCGGCACACGCGTTCCGGCCGGATCGCGCTTTGGGTGATCGCGGTGTCGCTGGGTGCGATTGCGCTCAATCTGATCCTGTGAAGACCAGCCCTACTGAGTGACGCGGCGCAGCGTCAGATTGATCCGCCCGCCGTTTTTCAATAGCGTTGACGTTCCCTTCAGGATCCGGTCGATGCCGTGAAACGCAAGCCGTGTCTCGCCGCCGAGCACGACAACGTCACCGGACTGCAGGCGAAAGGACTTTGTGGGATCATTGCGCTTGAGGCCACCGACCCGGAAGGTCGCGGTATCGCCGAGCGACACTGAAACGACCGGGGCGTCGAACGTTTCCTCGTCTCTGTCCTGGTGCAGTCCCATCCGGGCACCTGTTTCATAGAAATTGATCAGGCAGGCCTGAGGCGGCGGAGCATCGGGTGCCACATGATGCCAAAGTGAAAGAAGGCTGCCGGGAATGTCAGGCCACGGCTGGTCCGTTGCCGGATGCATCGCCTGATACCGGTACCCGTCAATGTCGGACACCCAGCCGAGCGGTCCGCAGTTGCTCATTTTGACGGTAAAGGGTTTGCCGGTCTTCGGCATCACCGGCTGGTAAAGCGGTGCCTTTGCCACGATGGCCCGGATGTCTTCAAGAAGCGACACCTGAGCCGATCGATCGAAATGGCCGGGCAGATAGGAAAGGCCCGACAGGCCGTTGATCTCCAGGTCGTTCATTCTTTCTATATAGCGCAGCAGATCAGCCGCCGCAGCCGCCGCAACCGGAGCCTCCGCCACCACCGCCGCTGCAGCCCGAGCCGCAACCGGACGAGTTGCCTGTCGATTTCTGCAGGATCGCCGTAAGGACAAAAACGATGACAATTATGCCGAACAGGAACCACATAGTGTGCTCCGTCGCCCAGTGCCAGACCATGCTGCGCAGCTTTTCCAAAATGGTGTCGCCGGCCGGATGGCCATGTGCAAAGGCAAGACCGGTTCCGAAAAAGAGCGCGAACAGCCCGAGGCTCGCGGCATATGCATGTTTTGGAACCGAGCCGAGCGTACGCAGGGCACTGGCAACAGGCCCGGGCAACCGCGGTTTCGGCAGCAGCCAGATATCCTGTGTATTGATCCGTTGAAAGTGAGGCGCCTTGCCGAAGCGGATCCGCGCTGGAGGCCAGATGTCTTCAGGCGGCTCTGTTCCGAATTCGGTGCGGTAGAGGTCAAGCGTCTTCTGGTACGCCTCACGGAAGAGGGCGTCCTGACCGGCCCCGCCCTTCGTCGGCATATGGTGAAGGGCACCGCCAAGAGCATCCTTGAATGGACCCCAATAGTGGCGCGTATAGGTCAGATGCAGGTGCCAGGCCTGGTCAACTTCATCACTTGGCGTGACCATGCCTTCTTTCATGCGGCTCAGATAGGCGAAGCGCTGGTATTCGGTGATCACGCGCAGGGCAAAATCCTGCGTCCAGCCGTTGTCACGGGCAAGGCGATGAGAAAATGGGAAATCGGCTTCCACCTCGTCCGGGTGACAGCTTTTGACGCGTTTCCACAGGTCAGGGTCTCTCACGGATGGCATCCTCAATGACGGCAAATTGACGTTCGCGCCTGACCCTAGGTCAAAAGCCTAAACCAAATGCGAAAACGGACAGAATCGCTTGCATATGCTTCCGGATTTGATAACAGCGCCTGCACAGTAACCAACAGCGGTGAAATAACCGCCGAAACAGGCAATTGTCAGTGGACAGATGTCTTGCAGGCAAAGTTTCATCCACCTATATAGCGATCAAGCTTCGCGCTAAATCCTGAGTTATTGCTCTGGCGCGATGTCCGGGGTTTCCCGGAACCCAAGTGAGAGGAGCCGGACTGACGCCTTCATGGGTCTATCCGGTTTGCTAGAAAGAGAGGCACATATGGCAAAGGTCATTGGTATCGACCTCGGCACGACCAACTCGTGCGTCGCCGTCATGGACGGCAAGGATTCCAAAGTTATTGAAAACGCCGAAGGCGCTCGCACCACACCGTCGATGGTCGCGTTTTCGGACGATGGTGAGCGGCTCGTTGGCCAGCCGGCAAAACGCCAGGCGGTCACGAACCCGACCAACACGCTTTTCGCGGTCAAGCGCCTGATCGGACGTCGGTTCGACGACCCGACAGTCGCCAAGGACCAGAAACTCGTCCCCTTCGAAATCGTCAAGGCTGACAACGGCGATGCGTGGGTGGAAGCGAACGGCGACAAATATTCCCCGTCCCAGGTTTCGGCCTTCATTCTGCAGAAGATGAAGGAAACCGCCGAGAGCTATCTCGGTGAAACCATAACCCAGGCGGTCATCACCGTTCCGGCCTACTTCAACGACGCGCAGCGCCAGGCAACCAAGGATGCCGGCAAGATTGCGGGCCTCGAAGTGCTTCGCATCATCAACGAGCCGACGGCTGCAGCGCTTGCCTACGGCCTGGAAAAGAACGACGGCAAGACCATCGCGGTTTATGACCTTGGCGGTGGTACGTTCGACGTTTCCGTCCTCGAGATCGGCGACGGCGTCTTCGAAGTGAAGTCCACCAACGGTGATACGTTCCTCGGCGGTGAAGACTTCGACATGGTTCTGGTCGACTACCTGGCGGCTGAATTCAAGAAGGACCAGGGCATCGATCTGAAAAACGACAAGCTGGCTCTGCAGCGCCTGAAGGAAGCTGCTGAAAAAGCGAAGATCGAGCTGTCGTCCTCGTCTCAGACCGAAATCAACCTGCCGTTCATCACGGCTGATGCGTCCGGTCCGAAACACCTGACGCTCAAGCTGACCCGCGCCAAGTTCGAGTCGCTCGTGGAAGATCTGGTCAAACGGACCATCAACCCGATGAAGGCGGCACTTAAGGACGCAGGCCTTGCGCCCGGTGAGATCGACGAAGTGGTTCTGGTCGGCGGCATGACCCGCATGCCGAAGATCCAGGAAACCGTGAAAACCTTCTTCGGCAAGGAGCCGCACAAGGGTGTGAACCCGGATGAAGTCGTCGCCATGGGTGCTGCGATTCAGGCCGGTGTCCTGCAGGGCGACGTCAAGGACGTTCTTCTGCTCGACGTGACCCCGCTGTCGCTCGGCATCGAGACGCTCGGTGGTGTCTTCACCCGCCTGATCGACCGCAACACGACGATCCCGACCAAGAAGAGCCAGGTTTTCTCGACCGCTGAAGACAATCAGACGGCCGTGACCATCCGCGTCTTCCAGGGCGAGCGAGAAATGGCTGCGGACAACAAGGTCCTCGGTCAGTTCGACCTGGTCGGTCTTCCCCCGGCGCCACGCGGCGTACCGCAGATCGAGGTCACCTTTGACATCGACGCCAACGGTATCGTCAACGTGTCCGCAAAGGACAAGGGCACCGGCAAGGAACAGCAGATCCGGATCCAGGCCTCCGGTGGTCTCAGCGACAGCGACATCGACCAGATGATCAAGGACGCTGAATCGCATGCGGACGAAGACAAGAAACGCAAGGAACTGGTTGAAGCCAAGAACCAGGGCGAGTCTCTCGTGCACTCCACGGAGAAGTCGCTCAAGGATTACGGCGACAAGGTTTCCGCCGACGACAAGTCCGCGATCGAAACCGCTCTTGCGGACCTGAAGACGTCGCTTGAAGGCGAAGATCTGGAAGACATCAAGGCCAAGACACAGGCCCTCGCCGAAGCGTCGATGAAGCTCGGTGAAGCGATGTACCAGGCTGCCCAGGCAGAAGCCGAGGCCGAAGAAGGCGGCGAAGAGGCCGCGTCTTCGGAAGCCGAGGATGACGTCGTCGACGCTGACTTCGAAGAAGTTAAAGACGAAGACGACAAGAAGTCCGCTTAACCCACGAAACTGCAGCCAGCCGGTCCTCCGGCTGGCTGTTCACTTCCGGCGCCGGTCGCTTGATTACCCGATATAAAAGGGTGCTTGTGTCCGGCGCTTTCGCCGTCCAAGGCGCCGGAGAAATCCAGGCTGCCGGCGGCGCAACAACAAGACCGAGAGATCTTGATGTCCAAACGTGATTTCTACGAGGTGCTGGGCGTTTCACGCGATGCGGATGACAAGGCGCTGAAAAGCGCTTACCGCAAGATGGCCATGCAATATCACCCCGACCGCAACCCGGGGGACACGGAAGCCGAAGCCCGCTTCAAGGAAGTCAACGAGGCTTATGACACTCTAAAGGACGGTCAGAAACGGGCCGCCTATGACCGTTTCGGTCATGCCGCCTTTGAAAATGGCGGCTTTGGAGGCGCTGGCGGTGCCGGCGCCCATGATTTCTCCTCAACCATGTCCGATATTTTCGAAGAGTTTTTCGGCATGGGCGGGGGACGCCGCTCCGGCGGACGCGAGCGAGGTGCGGATCTTCGCTACAATCTGGACATCTCCCTGGAAGATGCTTTTACCGGCAAGACTGTCGAAATCGAGGTGCCGACCAGCATCACGTGCGACACTTGTAATGGTTCCGGCGCCAAGCCGGGTACCAGCCCCACAACCTGCCGCACCTGCGGCGGCTCGGGACGCGTGCGTGCGGCACAAGGGTTTTTCACGCTCGAGCGTACGTGCCCGACCTGCCAGGGACGTGGACAGGTTATCACCGACCCATGCGACAGCTGCGGCGGTTCCGGCCGCATCACGCAAGACCGGACATTGTCCGTCAACATTCCGGCCGGCATTGAAGACGGAACCCGTATCCGACTTGCAGGCGAAGGCGAAGCAGGGGTCAGAGGCGGACCGGCGGGCGATCTCTACATCTTTTTGACCATCAAGCCGCACGATCTCTTCCAGCGTGATGGCGCAGATCTCTACTGCCGTGTGCCGATCTCCATGACGACGGCAACGCTTGGCGGCCAGTTCGACGTGCCGACCGTCGACGGGTCTACAAGCCGCGTGAAAGTGCCGGAAGGGACTCAGACCGGAAAACAGTTCAGGCTTCGCAGCAAGGGCATGCCGGTCATGCGGTCCAGTCAGCATGGCGACATGTACATTCAGGTGACCGTTGAAACACCGACGAACCTGACCCGAAAACAGCGGGAACTGCTTGCCGAATTCGAGAAAGAGTCCTCTGGTGAAAATCATCCGCAATCGGCGGGATTTTTCACAAAGGTCAAGGATTTTATCGACAATCTGGGTGCATGATTACGTAATGTGAGCACGCCCGTGTAGCAAATCCTCGCAAGTGCCCCTATATTCGATCGTCTGGGGACGAGTGAGGTAACATGCTGAAACGAAACGCCATTCGTGTCGAGCGCATTCGGGAGAAGCTCGACAAGGCGAATGCTGTGCGAACCAAGGTCCTGGATGAAATGAAATTTATCCGGTCCTGGGCGCAAAATCCCCTGCGTACAGGAGCGGTTTCACCATCAGGCCCGGATCTGGCGGCCAGAATGGCATCTTACCTGACACCGCGGCCCCATTCCCGCGTTGTTGAACTCGGGCCTGGAACCGGCGTTGTCACCAAGGCCCTGATCGATCGCGGTTTTGCGCATCGCCACCTCAACGTAATCGAGTATAGCGCCGAATTCTGCGAGCTTCTGAGCCTTCGATATCCCGGGCTTCCGGTCCTTCAGGGCGATGCCTATGCATTGGAAGAAACGCTCCGCAACACGGGTGCTTTTCTGTCAGAAGAAAAACAGGAAAATCATGCGCTCGACGGTGTCGTTTCCTCGCTTCCGCTTTTGACGCGGCCTGAACCGGTCCGGCGGGCTCTTCTTGAAGAAGCATTGCGTCTGCTCAAGCCTGGCGCACCTTTCATTCAGTTTTCCTACGGCCTGACGGCGCCGGTCAAGCCAGCCAGCCGGGGTGTCTCGATCTACAGCTCAGACTGGGTTTGGAAAAACCTGCCCCCGGCAAGGGTCTGGGTTTACCGCAAGGGACACTGAACCCGCGCCTCTTTTTTGTTTCTGAAGGACCCCTATCTTCAACCTTGCGGTTCTGCGACGGTGACGTCCCGAGCCGTTGGTTTGGAGTTTGGTTGAAGAAGCAGGTGGCCGTCTATGCGCAATCCAAAGATACTCGTTTTCTCCGGATCAGTGCGCAGCGGATCGCATAACGCGAAGCTGGCGGCGCTTGCAGCCAAGCGGCTTTCGATCCTCGATGCGGACGTGACGCATTTTTCGCTAAAGGACTATCCGCTGCCGGTCTATGACGGCGATCTGGAAGACACGCACGGCGTTCCGGAAAACGCCGGTAAACTGCATCGGCTTTTTGCTGGCCACGACGGCCTGTTCATTTCATGCCCGGAATACAATGCCGGTGTAACACCGCTTTTGAAGAACACCCTGGATTGGATCAGCCGTGTCAAGGAGCCGGGCGAACCCTTCCGAAACAAGGTGTTTACGCTCGGTGCGGCGTCACCGGGCGGCTTTGGTGGAATGCGCGGCCTGATCGGCATGCGCACGGTTCTGGAGGTTGGCCTGGGTGCTCTGGTGCTGCCGCAAATGGTCTCAGTCCCGCGCGCTTCAGGAGCCTTTGACGAGAGAGACGAACTGACCGATGAACGGGTCAGCGGTCAACTCGACAAGCTTGTGGATGCACTCTTGAGGGCCACCAGGATCGAGCTGTCTCACTAGGCTCCATACCCTGAAGGTTTCCATCCTTTTAATCGAATGTCGTATCCGGCTTACTTGACACACGGCTTGGAAAAGCCGGAAACCCCGCCTACATAGGGCGGCAGCATTGAAAAACATACTAACGAGAAAACCCAAGAGGAATGAATGAGCGAAACGCGCGAACCGGCCCAGTGGCACGGGACGACGATCATGATGGTGCGCAAGGGCGGTAAGGTTGTCATTGCAGGTGATGGCCAGGTGTCCCTCGGCCAGACCGTGATCAAGCATTCCGCACGCAAGGTGAGGCCGTTGGCCAAGGGTGAGGTGATCGCAGGCTTTGCCGGTGCGACCGCCGATGCATTCACCTTGTTCGAGCGCCTTGAGGCAAAACTGGAGCAGTATCCGGGTCAGCTGATGCGGGCATGTGTCGAACTGGCGAAGGACTGGCGTACGGACCGATATCTGCGCCGCCTTGAAGCGATGATGCTGGTTGCCGACAAGAATGTCTCACTCGTGCTGACCGGCACAGGAGATGTCCTTGAACCGGAAGGCGGCGTCATGGGCATCGGGTCTGGCGGCAACTATGCACTTGCCGCCGGCAGAGCATTGGCCGACACCGATTACGACGCCGAGACCATTGCCCGCAAGGCGATGGCCGTCGCGGCGGAGATCTGTGTTTACACCAATGCGAGTGTGACCGTTGAAGTGCTGGAAACGGCCGATTGACAGGCCATGATAACGTTCCAGCCGCTGACCTCAGAAAATCTGCCGCTGCTCGCCGACTGGATGGCGAGGCCGCATTGGCGCGAGTGGTGGGGCGACCCTGAAGAAGAGCTTAGCTACGTCAGGGATATGATTGAAGGGCGAGACACCACGTTGCCTTTCATCTTCCAGCTCGACGGAACGGACATGGGCTACATCCAGGTTTGGTTCGTAAAGGATCAGCTGGGCACCGACTGGGTTCAGGAGTATCCGTGGCTCGAATTGCTGCCACGCGAAGCCGTCGGGGTCGACCTGTCGATCGCCGACGAAAAGGACCTGTCCAGGGGAATTGGAACAAGAGTATTGCAGGCGTTTGTCGACAAGTTGCGGCAGGATGGCTACGAACGGATCATTATTGATCCCGACCCGACCAATCAAAGGGCGGTCAAGGCCTACCGCAAAGCCGGTTTCCGGGAAATGCCGGACCTCCTCGGCAAGACGGATGACAGTCTGCTTATGGAACACATGAATACGGAAGGCGTGTCTTAAACAATGACCGATTTTTCTCCGCGCGAGATCGTATCCGAGCTCGACCGCTATATTGTTGGCCAGAAAGACGCCAAACGTGCGGTGGCGATTGCCCTGCGCAACCGTTGGCGCCGTCAGCAGCTACAAGGCCAGATGCGCGAGGAGGTTCTGCCCAAGAACATTCTCATGATCGGACCGACCGGTGTCGGCAAGACCGAGATTTCGCGCCGCCTTGCCAAGCTGGCCAACGCACCGTTCACGAAGGTGGAAGCCACCAAGTTCACCGAGGTTGGTTATGTTGGCCGCGACGTGGAACAGATCGTCCGCGATCTCGTGGAAGCGGGCATTACGCTGGTGCGCGACAAGAAGCGCGAAGAGGTGAAAGCCAAGGCGCATGTGCTGGCTGAAGAGCGTGTGCTTGACGCCCTTGTTGGTTCAAATGCCAGCCCGGCGACACGGGAAAGCTTCCGCACGAAACTGCGCGATGGTGAAATGGATGAAAAGGAGATCGAGGTCGAAGTCCGGGCGCAGGCCCAGATGCCCAGCTTCGATCTTCCGGGCATGCCCGGTGCAAGCGTCGGCGTGATGAACATGTCGGACCTCCTTGGCAAGGCCTTTGGTGGACAGACCAAGACCAAGAGGACGTCCGTACGCGACAGTTACGAGCTGCTGATCAACGAGGAATCCGACAAGTTGCTCGATGAAGACAAGGTCGTTGAGGAAGCGATCGCTCTTGTCGAAAACTCCGGCATCGTCTTTTTGGACGAGATCGACAAGATCTGCGCGCGCGAGGGACGTGCCGGTGCGGACGTTTCCCGTGAAGGCGTCCAGCGGGACCTCCTTCCGCTGATCGAAGGCACGGTCGTGTCCACCAAACACGGACCGGTCAAGACCGACCATATCCTGTTCATCGCCTCCGGTGCGTTTCACGTGGCCAAGCCGTCGGATCTCCTGCCGGAGCTTCAGGGAAGGTTGCCCATCCGGGTCGAACTGCGTGCGCTCAACAAGGACGACTTCCAGGCTATCCTGACGGAGCCGGAAGCCAGCCTGATCAAGCAGTATGTTGCCCTGATGGAAACGGAAGAGGTGACGCTAAGCTTCACCCAGGACGCCATCGAGGAAATTGCCTCCGTTGCAGTTGACCTCAACGCGTCTGTTGAAAACATAGGTGCGCGACGTCTTCAAACCGTCATGGAGCGCATCCTTGACGAGATTTCCTTCACGGCACCGGATCGCTCCGGGGATACGATTGAAATCACAGCCGAATTCGTGAAAGAGAACATCGGCGACCTCGCCAAGAACGTCGATCTGTCGAAGTTCATCCTGTAACCGGGCGGTTAGGGTCCGTACCCTGGCGCGAGCGGCGACATCGCCGCTTGCGATGCGCGCGCACCGGTGGCAGCATGCGCTTATGGTAGCTATTCGGAAAAGCAACGAAGAAGGCCACCGCCGGAAATTTCTGGTCGTGGTCGACGAAACGCCCGAGTGCGACAGGGCAATTGTATATGCGGCAAAAAGGGCAGCTCGGACCGGTGGGGTCGTCACGCTGGTTTTTGTAATCGCCCCCGGAGACTTCCAGCACTGGCTTGGCGTTGAAGACATCATGCGCGCAGAAGCGCTGGAAGAAGCCGAGACCACACTGGCAAAAGCTGCCGAGCGTGTCAGGTCGGTGGCAAGAACCGAGCCTGAGACGGTGGTCAGGGAAGGCGCCAAGTCGGAGGAAATCCTCGAGCTGATCGAAGCGGATGCCGATATCGCGATTCTGGTTCTGGCAGCCAGCACCGGGACGGAAGGGCCGGGACCGCTGGTCTCGTCCGTCGCAGGCAAGGCGGCTGGGACGTTTCCGATCCCGGTGACGATTGTTCCCGGGAACCTGGATGACGACTCCATAGCTGCGCTCGCCTGAGGCAAGTCGGAAGCTTCAGGAGAATCTGCGCCGCAGACTTGATCTCATGCAATCTGAGCCTATCTAGTTTTTAACTATTCCAAACTTTCAGCAGATGGGTTAGAAGGACTCATCGGTGTTTTGCGATGATGGAGAGGCGCAAGGCATCAGCGACAAGGGCGCGTTGATAAAACGCAAGGACGAAGCACATGTTCATTCAAACCGAAGCAACTCCGAATCCGGCCACTTTGAAATTCTTGCCGGGGCGCGTCGTGCTACCGGAGGGCACATACGACTTTCGCTCCAGGACGGATGCGGGTGCATCGCCACTTGCGGAAAAGTTGTTTGAGGTCCCGGGCGTCGCTGCCGTGTTTTTCGGTCACGACTTTGTAACCGTGACCAAAGACGACACGGATTGGCAGCATATGAAGCCGGCCATTCTCGGTGTGATCATGGAACAGTTCATGTCCGGTCAGCCGGTCATGGCGGCCGGTCAGGTCGAGGACATCGAGGAAGGCGAGTTCTTTGACGAAGGCACGGAAGAGACCGTGAGCACGATCAAGGAACTCCTCGAAACACGTGTCCGGCCTGCAGTTGCTCAAGACGGCGGCGACATCACCTTCAAGGGTTTCAAGGAAGGGATTGTCTATCTGTCCATGCGTGGAGCCTGCGCAGGATGCCCGTCATCGACTGCGACATTGCAGCACGGCATTCAGAACCTCCTCAAGCATTTCGTTCCGGAAGTCGAGGAAGTTCGCCCGATTTGACGGGGGTCTGTTAAAGGATCAGGATTTTTTCGCTGTAAATTCAAAGGCCCGGCGGTCACGTCGGGCTTTTTGTATTCCCACACAATAAACTTTTTGAAACGCAAGCCCGCAATTGGACTTAGGCCCAAAGCTCGGCTCGACTTCTTCGTCTTGCCGGGTTAGTGCGAAAGAAGAGAAAAACCCTTGAGCTTGTCCGGAATGCGTGTACTTGCGATAGACACTGCCCTTGCCAATTGCGCCGCCGCGGTCCTCGACAACGGTGTGGAAACCGCCTGCTTTGAGGCATGCGGCGAGGAAATCGGCCGGGGTCACGCGGAAAGGCTGATGGACATGATCGGCGAGGTCATGGCAGAGACATCAACAGCTTTTTCCGAACTCGATCGTGTGGCAGTCACTGTCGGTCCCGGCAGCTTCACCGGATTGCGCGTGGGTCTGGCCGTTGCAAGGGGCTTCGGTCTTGTGCTCGGCAAGCCCGTTGTCGGCATCACGACGCTGGCCGCGATCGCCCGGTCCTGCGCGCCGCGTGATGACGGTGCGCCCATCCTCGTGTCTTTGACGGGCAAGGGTGAAGAGGTCTATTGCCAGGAGTTTACCGCGTCCGGCGATCCGATGGGTGTCGCGGAAGTGCGCACGCTTTCCGATCTTGCGGCAACGATGCCACAGAGCATAAGGTTGGCAGGATCGGCAGCGGAAAAGGTTGCGTCGGCTTTGAACCTGCCGCAGGAACAGATCATCTCCCGGAGCGGATTTCCGGGTATTCGGGATGTTGCCGAGCTGGGTCTCATCGCCGATCCGGTCGTTTCCTCGCCGTCGCCACTATACCTGCGGCCGCCCGATGCAACGCCGCAGACAAGGGGAAGGATTGAGCGGCAATGAGTTTCTGGTGGTTCTGGACCCAGCCGCCGGTTGTGGAAGAGGCGCTGGACGAGGATCTGCCGAAGATTGCCGACATCCACGCCGGATCCTTCAAGAACAAATGGAATGCCGAAGACCTTGCACGGATGAAGGCTCAGGAAGGGACGACGATCCTTGTCGCCCGTCGCGCCAGTCCGTACGGGACCCGTGCGCCGCTCGGCTTCCTGATCCTGCGCAAGGTCGCCGACGAAGCTGAAGTCATCACCATTGCAGTCCATCCGAGGCAGCGTGGCCGCGGTATTGGCAAGAAGCTGATGGAAGCCGGCCTGTTTCGGCTCTACGGTGAACGCTGCAGCCATCTGTTTCTGGAAGTTGATGCAGCGAATGAGGCCGCCTTGCTGCTCTATCGAGGTCTTGGTTTCAGAGAGGTGGGG
This sequence comes from Roseibium sp. MMSF_3544, assembly GCF_030732845.1. Classification (GTDB taxonomy): domain Bacteria; phylum Pseudomonadota; class Alphaproteobacteria; order Rhizobiales; family Stappiaceae; genus Roseibium. The sequence continues at coordinate 312,628 of NZ_JASHKA010000003.1, read as the reverse complement.
CAAAGAAAAGGCTATTACAGCGCCGGCGAGGGAGACGGCACGGCGCTTGTCATGCGGATCGATCTTCGCTAAGCGCTGTAGTCAAGAAAACTCCAGTCAGGCAGCAGGCGGCAATTTAATGACGGATGAGCGGCAATTAACGCTGGCGGAAATGTGCGTTGCTAAGGGCATGCGCATGACCGAGCAGCGCCGCATCATTGCAACGGTGATCGAAGAAGCGTCCGATGACCACCCGGATGTCGAAGAACTCTATCGCCGTGCCGTCGCCATCGATGCGGGAATTTCGATCTCGACCGTCTACCGTACCGTCAAGCTCTTTGAAGATGCCGGCATGATCGAGCGGCACGACTTCAGGGATGGCCGTTCGCGTTACGAAACGGTCCCCGACGAGCACCACGATCACCTGATCGACCTGCGCAGTGGCCGAGTGATCGAATTCCGGAGCGAGGAAATCGAAGCCTTGCAGGAGTTTATCGCCAAAAAGCTGGGCTACAAGCTGGTCGACCACCGCCTCGAGCTTTACGGGGTGCCGCTTGAAGCATCCAAGGGTGAGAAAGGCGATGGCTGAAATCAAGGCCGTCTGGTTGATCTTTGTCCTGACGCTTGTTTCGCTCGTCCTTATCCCTTTGCAGTGGATCGCGGTCAAGCTGCAGCTGCGGCTCCAAAGGCATCTGCCGCAAATCTGGCACCGGATCGCAACACGCCTTGTCGGTATCAAGATCAGACAAGTCGGCAAGCCGACCGTGGATCGCCCGCTACTGATCGCAGCCAACCACGCCTCCTGGGTCGATATCACGGTTTTGGGCTCGCTGATCCCGCTGTCGTTCATTGCCAAGTCGGAGGTTTCCGGCTGGCCGATTTTTGGCCTGTTCGCAAAGCTCCAGAGGACCGTGTTCGTGAACCGGACACGCCGGACCGAAACCGGTCAGGTGGCGGACGAGATTGCCGAGCGCATGGCGGCGGGTGATGCCATGGTCCTGTTTGCCGAAGGCACGTCCAATGACGGCAACGGCGTGCTGCCCTTCCGGTCCGCCCTTCTGGGCGCGGCCACGCGGGCGCTTGGTGAAGAAGACGGTGCGAAAGTCTGGGTCCAGCCGCTCTCCGTCGCCTACCAGGGATTTTACGGCTTGCCGATGGGCCGCGCGCATCGCCCGCACGTCGCCTGGTACGGTGACATGGAGCTTGCCGGCCATCTTTGGGGAATATTTACGCGCGGTGCGCTGGATGTGATCGTGACCTGGGGTGACCCCGTTCTTGTCGACAGATCGACGGACCGCAAGGCGCTCACGCGACAGCTGGAAAACGATGTTCGGGCCATGACGGTCGCCGCTTTGATGCAAAAGCCGATCGAGAGCGTAGATTCTAGCGAAATCGAGCCTAGCGAGTTCTTCTCAAACGACGAAAAACCCGCTAAAGCTGGCGCCAGAATTTGAGTGCTGCCGAACAGTGAACCTGTTTGCGGGATCGGGTAAGGGTAAGGAACCCGATCACTTGCTTTCTTGACAGGCGCTGCGGCGACCCAACACCCAAGACATGCCGGCCAAAAGATGAAGGCCACGAGGAGCGAATGACAAGCCGCCCGGAAGCAGAATTAGAAAAGACCCAAGGCCCTGTTTCAGAGCAGCGTCGAAAGGCAGACACAGGCAGCAACGCACGCAAGGTGTTCGTGCGCACATATGGCTGCCAGATGAATGTCTATGACAGTGAACGGATGACGGATGTCCTGGCGCCCGAAGGGTTCGAATCCACGGAAAACCTGGAAGAAGCAGACCTTGTCATTCTGAACACTTGCCACATCCGCGAAAAGGCGGCTGAAAAGGTCTATTCCGAACTCGGCCGGATCCGGAAGGTGAAGGAAGCGCGGGCAAAGTCCGGCAAGGACATGATGGTTGGTGTTGCCGGCTGTGTCGCCCAGGCGGAAGGCGAGGAAATCTCCAGACGCGCCCCGATCGTCGACCTTGTGGTCGGCCCGCAAAGCTATCACCAGCTCCCCGGTCTTTTGGACAAGGCGCGCCAGGGTGAAAAGGTTGTCGAAACGGAATTCGACATCGACGCGAAGTTCGGCCACCTGTCGGAGCGCGCGGAAAACACCGTCATGAAGCGGCCGCCGGCAGCGTTCCTGACGGTTCAGGAAGGCTGCGACAAGTTCTGTACCTTCTGCGTTGTGCCGTATACCCGTGGTGCGGAAGTTTCGCGGTCTGTGGAGCAGATCGTTGCTGAGGCAGAGCGCATGGCGGCCTCCGGTGTGCGTGAGGTCACGCTGCTCGGGCAGAATGTGAATGCCTACCATGGCCAGGTGGCGGACGGATCGACCTGGGGCCTCGGTCGCCTTTTGCGGCACCTTTCTGAGATCGACGGGTTGGACCGGCTTCGCTACACCACCAGTCATCCGCGGGATATGGATGACGACCTGATCGAGGCACATCGGGATTTGAAGAGCCTGATGCCGTACCTGCATCTGCCGGTGCAGTCAGGCTCCGACAAGATCCTGAAGTCCATGAACCGCCGCCACACCAGGGACGACTATTTTCGCCTGATCGACCGGATTCGCGAAGCCGCGCCCGATATCGCCCTGTCGGGTGATTTCATTGTCGGTTTTCCCGATGAAACGGATCAGGATTTTGAGGACACGATGGATTTGATCCGCCGTGTCGGCTATGGCTCTGCGTTCTCGTTCAAATACAGTCAGCGTCCGGGAACCCCCGGCGCGACCATGGACCACCAGGTTCCGGAAGACGTGAAATCTGCACGCCTTGCCGAACTTCAGGCGCTGGTTAGCAGCCAGCAGAAGGCCTTCAACGCGTCGCGGCTCGGAATGGTCTGCGACGTGCTTCTGGAAAAGAAGGGTCGAAATGCAGGCCAGATCGTCGGCAAGTCGCCCTGGCTACAGCCGGTGCAACTGGATGCATCTGAAGATCTGATCGGCAGCATACAAGCGGTGGAAATCGTCGAGATCGGATCTAATTCGCTGTTCGGGCAATTGATTGAAGGGCAAAATGCTTACGAAAAGTTCCGGCCTGCCCAGGCATCGGTCTAAAGGAGACGTCATTTGACGCGCGACAGTTCTTCATCCCGCAAGCAATCGGATCAAGCATCGGCCGGTTCGGCCTCTGACACGACCCACATCGTCCTTGCATTTGAAGACAACCGGCTGATTGGCGATCTCTTCGGCCAGTTCGACCAAAATCTGGCGCTGATTGAACAGCGGCTCGGTGTGGATGCGATTGCGCGCGGCAACCAGGTGACGCTGAAAGGCTCCCAGGCTGGCTGTGCGCAGGCGCGGACCGCGCTGGAAGCGCTTTATCAGCGTCTGCTGCAAGGACAGGAAATTCATCCCGGTGACGTAGATGGGGCCCTCAGGATGGCCGCGGCGGCGGAAGCGCAGCTTCCACTGCCGACCCTGGAGCCGAAATCACGGCTGGCCTTCGCCCAAATCGCCACGCGCCGCAAGACCATCGTCGCCCGCACACCGACACAGGACGCCTATATTCGCTCCATGGACCGGGCCGATCTGATTTTCGGCACGGGCCCGGCCGGCACCGGCAAGACGTTTCTAGCGGTCGCCTACGCCGCCGCGCTTCTGGAACGCGGCGATGTCGCTCGTCTGATCCTGTCCCGGCCGGCTGTCGAGGCCGGTGAGCGTCTCGGCTTCCTGCCCGGCGAAATGAAGGACAAGGTCGATCCGTATCTGCGTCCGATTTACGATGCTCTTTATGAGATGATGCCCGCCGAAAAGGTGGACCGGGGGCTCCAGTCCGGCATGATCGAAGTCGCACCGCTCGCATTCATGCGCGGCCGCACCCTGTCAAACGCTGTGGTGTTGCTCGACGAGGCGCAGAACACGACTTCGATGCAGATGAAGATGTTCCTGACCCGCCTTGGCGAAGGGTCCAAGATGATCGTTACAGGTGACCCCAGCCAGATCGATCTGCCGGCTGGTCAGAAATCCGGCCTGCGTGAGGCGCTCGGCTTGCTAACCGACATCCCGGCGGTGTCCCACATCCGCTTCAATGAGACGGATGTGGTGCGGCACGAGCTCGTCGGACGGATTGTGACCGCATATGACAACGCGTCGCGCGAGGAATCCGAAGCGCGCGAGCGCCGCTATGTGGAGCGCCAGCGGAATACGGACAGGGACGAGACACCGCCGCGTTCTCGCAAGGCGGCGGCCTCCTGAGATCGCCGGACGACATGACTGACATCTTGCCCGACGGATTTGTGATCGATCTGGCGATCGAAGCAGGAGACTGGCCGCCCGAAGAAAAGCTTGCCGCCGTTGCGGCGCGCGCGGTGAGTGCCGCCTTCGCGCAGGCCGACCTTCATGTTTCGAACGAGGCAGAAGTCTCGCTGCTCTTCATCGACGATGCGGCGATCCGCAAGCTGAACGCGAAGTGGCGTTACAAGGACAAGCCGACAAATGTCCTGTCATTTCCGGGCAGCGACCCGCAAGGCGATGTCTACGGTCCGCTTCTTGGAGATATTGTTTTTGCTTTCGAAACCATTTCGGCGGAAGCGAAAGACATGGGAGTTGATTTCTTCGATCATCTTTCCCATTTGACCGTTCATGGTTTGCTTCATCTTTTCGACTATGATCATCAGGAAAGTGACGAAGCTGAGCTGATGGAAGGTCTTGAGAAAGCCATTTTGGCAAGCATAGACATAGATGACCCCTATGCTGGCAGCCCTCTTGTGGCTGACGGCGATTAGGTGGCATCATGGGGCATAAAGTTCTTGTATTGATAGATGATGAGCGCAGTTGAACCGCAAAGTCCGGCAGGCGAGCCAAAGGCTGCAGGTGACGGACAGTCTCCCGAGGGAGAAGAACCGCAACAGATAAAGCCGCAGAGGACTGCGGCCTTTCTAGACAATCTCAAACGCATGCTGCGCTTGGGGCGCCAGTCATCGAGCCTGCGTGAGAATCTCCAGGACGAACTGGCGCGCGAAGAAAGCGGCGACGCTGCCTTTTCGCCTGAAGAACGCATGTTGCTCGGCAACATCTTGCGGCTGCGGGAATTGCGCGTCGATGACGTCATGATCCCGCGCGCCGACATCGACGCTGTCGATCTGGACACCAGCTTGAGCCGTCTCATGGAACTCTTCGAGAAGAGCGGTCATTCACGCATGCCTGTCTATGATGACACGCTGGACGATCCGAGGGGCATGGTCCACATCAAGGATCTGATGGCGTTCATTGCAGAACGTGGAACGCGCGGCAGTCTTGCAACTTCTGTGGAAAATGGTGCTGCGAACGAGGCTGACGGAAAACCGTTGGAAAACGGTTCGGCGCGCAAGGGACACAATACGCCGGACCTGGACTTGTCCTGCGTCGACCTGTCGGTGACGTTGAAGGAAACGAACCTGCTCAGAAACTTGCTGTTCGTCCCGCCATCGATGCCTGCAACCGACCTGATGGCGAAAATGCAGGCAGGCCGCATCCAGATGGCGCTCGTCATCGATGAATACGGCGGTACGGACGGTCTCGTTTCCCTGGAAGACCTTGTCGAAGAAGTCGTCGGTGACATCGAGGACGAGCATGACGAGGACGAAGAGGCAATGCTGGCCTCTGCGGGCGAGGGCGTGTGGATTGCCGATCCGCGGCTGCCGTTGGAAGATTTGGACAAGGTGCTCGGTACCAACTTGGAGCGCGGCGAGATTTCCGACGACGTCGATACTCTGGGTGGTCTGCTTTACGTGTCGATCGGGCGCGTTCCGGTGCGCGGCGAGCTTTTGTTCGTACCCGAAGAAGTGCCAGGCTTTGAGTTTGAAGTGATGGACGCGGACCCAAGACGCATCAAACGTCTCAAGATCCGACGCAAACGTGCCGAAGTGCGGACCCAGGACCTGAGACGCCGTCCGAAGAAACCGGCGAGTTCTGAAACCGAAGACGGTCCAGTGCAGCAGTCGGATACGGAGATCGAGCGTTCCGGCGCGCCGGACAGCAGTAGCTGATCAGCCGGGCCGGGCCGGATTGCGCCAATTGCTGCACATTAAACCTTGACCGTTCTCGTGTGAGCCGACAAATCTCCAATCCTTGATTGGGGATGGCTAATAATGCACTGGCTTACACAACGACTGACAGTCCTGCCGAACACGTTCTTGCTGGCCTGGGGGTGGCAGCGCCGGTTTCTGTGCGTGATCATTGGTGCGCTGAGCGCCTTTGCCCTGCCGCCATTTGGCCTGTCCCCGATTCTACTGGTCACGTTTCCCTGTCTCGTCTGGTTGCTGGATGGCGCGCTCGAAGCCGTGCCGGGGCGGAAATTTGCAAGAATGCGAACCGGCTTCGCGTTGGGTTGGCTGTTCGGCTTCGGCTATTTCCTCTCCGGTCTGTGGTGGATTGGTGCAGCATTTCTTGTCGAGGCGGAGCGTTTTGCCTGGCTTATGCCCTTTGCGGTCTTGGCGATGCCGGTTGGTCTTGCCCTTTTCACAGGCCTTGGTGTCGCACTTGCCAGCTTGTTCTGGAGCGACCGGCTCCGCAGAATTCTGCTGCTGGCGGCCTGCCTCACGCTTGCTGATTGGGTTCGTGGTCACGTCCTGACCGGGTTTCCCTGGAACGCGTTCGGGTATGGAATTGCGGATTACTTGCCGTTGACCCAGGTCGCGAGCCTTGTCGGTCTCTACGGGGTAACCTTCCTTGTGGTGGCTGTTGCTGCGGCTCCTGCGGTCCTGGCAGATTCAGGTCCGCTCCGCCGACGCCTTACTGTCGTCGGATGCGCTGCGGCAGTTTTTTGTCTGGTCCTGGCGTTTGGATTTGTGCGCGTCTGGTCGATCGAGACGAGAGATACAGACCTCGATATTCGTGTCGTCCAGCCGTCGATCGATCAGAAGGACAAGTGGCGCCCGGAACTGCGAAACGAGATATTTCAAACCTATCTGGACATGACCGAAGCCCCGCTTGGAGGCGAGGCGCGGGTTGGGCAGTCGAGACTGGTCGTCTGGCCCGAATCATCGCTTCCGTTTCTCCTGACCCAGGAACCGGGAGCGCTGTTCAGGATCGGACAGGTCCTTGGCGAGAACAGTGAACTCGTGACCGGCGCCATCAGGGCCGAGGCAGGCGCAGCCGGAGACGAGTATTACAACAGCGTTTACGTCATTGACCACGACGGCACCGTGAAGGGGTTTTACGACAAGGTCCGCCTTGTCCCCTTTGGCGAGTTTGTCCCTTTGAAATCTCTGCTTGAGAAAATCGGAATTTCGAACCTTGCCGGACCGCTGGAAGGGTTTCACGCCGGCTATCAACGGCGTGTATTGTCCACCTCCGATAGTTTTAGTTTTCTACCCTTGATTTGCTATGAGGCCATTTTTCCGGGTGTCTATGCACAGGCGTCGGGCGATCCGTCGTTTCTTTTGAACGTGACCAACGATGCCTGGTTCGGTCATACACCTGGCCCCTACCAGCATTTCGCACAGGCTCGCATGAGAGCCGTGGAAACGGGCCTTCCGCTTGTTCGGGCCGCAAATACGGGCATTTCTGCGATTGTTGACGGTAGGGGAGTCGTGCTTGAGCAACTGTCGATATTCGAGCGTGGCGTCATCGATGCCAAGCTTCCGCACAGATTAAGTAAAACTTTCTATGGTAGTTTTGGCGATCTTCCTGTGCTGATTATTTCCTTAACACTTGTACTGTTTGCGGCATTCTCGCGATACAACCGCGACTCGCGTAAAAATTGATTATTTTTGTTTGAGTTGAGTGATTAAAGTGTGATACAACCGTGAAATAGCCGATTGAGGGTTGATTCATGTACAAGTGAGGGGTTGCGGGCTTGCTTCAATCCCTGGGTCTTGTGGGAGGACTTAGGGGACTTGTGCAATCGAAAATGGCGGACATTCGCCGCGAGAAAAAGAAAGAGCGACGTACATGCCCAGTAAGAAGTCTCCAAATCCGATTGACATACACGTTGGCAGCCGTGTCCGCCTAAGGCGGATGATGCTCGGCATGAGCCAGGAAAAACTGGGTGAAAGCCTCGGCATCACCTTCCAGCAGATTCAGAAATACGAAAAAGGTACGAACCGGATTGGCGCGAGCCGGTTGCAGCACATCGCGACGATTTTGAAAGTACCGGTTTCCTTCTTCTTCGAGGACGCACCGGGCACGCCGGAAGAAGCTGAAGGTTTCGGCGAGACCCAACCGACGTCTTACGTTGTCGACTTCCTGTCTTCTTCCGAAGGTCTTTCGCTGAACAAGGCTTTTGTCCGCATTGAAGATCCCAAAGTCCGTCGCCGGATCGTGGATCTTGTCCGCTCTCTTGCCGGCGACGACTGATAATTTTTCATATCACGCTTGACGTGGCGAAAAACTTCTAAGATTGATGCACTCGAAGCGGCGATGTCATTCGCCGCTTCAATCATATTCATTCCCAGAAGGACGATCGCCAATGGCACGTCAGAATTATCTTTTCACGTCCGAATCCGTGTCCGAAGGGCATCCGGACAAGGTTTGCGACCGCGTCTCCGATGCTGTCGTTGACGCGTACCTCAGAGAAATGCCCGAAGCGCGCGTTGCCTGCGAAACGCTGGCGACCACCAACCGCATCGTTATTGCCGGCGAGACACGCGGCCCGGCAAGCATCACAAATGAGTATATTGCCCATCTCGCACGCATGGCTGTGAAGGACATCGGCTACGAGCAGGACGGTTTTCATTGGGAAAACTGTGATGTTGCCGTCCATCTCCACGCGCAGTCAGCGCATATCGCCCAGGGTGTCGATGCTGGCGGCAACAAGGACGAAGGTGCAGGCGACCAGGGCATCATGTTCGGATACGCCTGCCGCGAAACCGAAGAGCTGATGCCGGCTCCGATCCTTTATTCTCACAAGATTCTCAGCCTCCTGGCGGACGCCCGCAAGTCGGGAAAGGAACCGGTGTTGGGACCGGACGCAAAAAGCCAGGTGACTGTTCGCTACGAAAACGGCGTGCCCGTCGCTGCGACCTCGATCGTTCTGTCGACCCAGCATCTGGACCCGTCACTGACGTCCGAAGACGTACGCCGGATTGTCGAGCCTTATATCCGCACTGCGCTTCCTGACAGCTGGATCACCGGTGAAACGGAGTGGCACGTTAATCCCACTGGTGCATTTGTCATCGGCGGACCGGATGGCGACGCCGGATTGACCGGACGCAAGATTATCGTCGACACCTATGGCGGCGCTGCTCCGCATGGCGGCGGCGCGTTCTCCGGCAAGGACCCGACCAAGGTGGATCGGTCCGCTGCCTACGCCGCGCGCTATCTTGCCAAGAACGTGGTGGCCGCGGAGCTCGCGGACCGCTGCACCATTCAGCTGTCCTACGCGATCGGTGTGTCCGAGCCGCTGTCGGTTTATGTTGACCTGCACCAGACCGGACGGTGTGATGAGGCACGGCTTGAAGCGACGCTGCGCGACGTCATGGGCCTGAGCCCGCGCGGTATTCGCGAACATTTGAAACTGAACAATCCCATTTACGAGCGCACGGCAGCTTACGGTCACTTTGGCCGCCAGCCTGACGCCGACGGCGGCTTTACATGGGAAAAGACCGATCTCGTTGACGCGTTGCGTCCGCTCGCTGGGTAAGTCCCGGCAGAGTGACATGACCTGAAAGAAGGCAGATCGCCGGTCCTCCACCGGCGGTCTCCGTGTTTGAAACGCCACGCTTTCAAGATGACTGATCGTTACGAAGGTTCTTTCTTTGGTCGCCGAAAAGGCAAGCCGCTGAGCCCGCGCCGCGAGGCGTTGATGGAACGCGAACTGCCACGTTTGGCGCTTGATCTGAATGCTCCTGCACCGATGGAACTTGCCGGCTTGTTCGAGGCAAAGGTCGAGAACGTCTGCCTTGAAGTTGGTTTCGGCGGCGGCGAACATCTGCTGCACCGGGCCCGGACGAACCCAATGACCGGGTTCATAGGTGTGGAACCCTTTGTCGGCAGCATGGCCAAGGCGGTCACGGCGGTCGTCGAGGAGGGGCTGGCAAATGTCCGCCTTTATGAGGACGATGCGGTCAACGTGCTCGACTGGCTTCCCGAAGCCTCCTTGGATATGGCCTATCAGTTCTATCCTGATCCCTGGCCGAAGAAGCGGCATTGGAAACGCAGGTTTATAAACCGGCAGAACCTTGACCGTTACGCGCGCGCCCTGAAACCGGGAAGCGAATTCCGTTTCGCAAGCGACATCGACACCTATATCGACTGGACGCTGCGCCACTGCCGTGACCACGAGGCATTCGAGTGGCTGGCTGAAACAGCCGCTGACTGGAGGACGCCGTGGGACGGCTGGCCGGGCACCAGATACGAGGCCAAGGCGATCCGCGAAGGCCGCACGGGGCGATATCTGACTTTCCGTCGCATCTGACAGCAGGGGCGAAATGCCGCCGGCTCTCAATTGCCCGCCGGCCAAACAAGTTCTTTTGCGGATTCGGCGCGGGACACTTGCTTTCGGCCTGCCTTTGGCGTTATACAGCCGGTGTTTCACCTCAAACGGCTTTATCAGAGCATTTTGAGAGTGGGCCCGACGGGGACCCGCTCTTTTTTGCTTAGATCAGGCCCGGAAACAGTTGAACCAAGCAGGATAGCCTCATGTAGACCGACAATCAGGCGCATCTGATGCTTATGACCGGAAACGGTTTTAACAGGAGCCAAGTGTGAGCGCACACGAACCAAGGATAGTTACGGAACAGGGCCTCGACGCCCGCGTTGCCGCAATTGTTGAGCCGGTGATCGAAGATCTCGGCTATCGTCTTGTTCGCACGAAGATCAGCGCTGCCAATGGCTGCACCCTGCAGATCATGGCAGAGCGCCCGGACGGCACCATGACGGTTGAGGATTGCGAAACCGTAAGCCGTGCTGTCTCTCCTGCGCTTGATGTCGAAGACCCGATCAACCGGGCCTATCATCTGGAAGTTTCTTCCCCGGGCATAGACCGGCCACTGGTGCGTGCCGGCGACTTTGATCGCTGGGCCGGCCACGAGCTGAAAGTCGAAATGGCTGTCATGCTGGAGGGACGAAAGCGGTTCAGGGGAACGCTTCTCGGTGCAGAAAGTGGTGCGGCCAAAGTGCGCCTGCCCGATGTGCGCGAAGGCGAAGACGACACGGTCGACCTGCCGCTTGAAAACATCGGCGAGGCCAAGCTCGTTCTGACCGACGATTTGATCACAGCTGCTCTTCAGGCGGAAAAGGCAGCTCTTGCTGCCCGCGGCGCCGACGATGAGCTGACACAGGACAACACGCCCAACTGAGCGTCCGGCTCGGTGGCAACAAGAACGCGCCAACAGACCAAGGCACGAGCGCGGCGCAAGAGGAGTGGAATATGGCAATCAGCGCGAACCGGCTGGAACTGCTGCAAATTGCTGATGCAGTTGCCCGGGAGAAATCGATCGACCGGATGATCGTCATCAACGCGATGGAAGATGCGATCCAGAAGGCGGCCCGCTCCCGCTATGGCACGGAAACCGAAGTGCGCGCCGAGATCAATCCCAAGACCGGCGAGATCCGCCTGCAGCGCTTGTTGCAGGTTGTCGAAGCCGTCGAGAACGTTTCCACTGAAATTTCGCTTGCCGATGCGCAGGCCCGCAACCCGGAAGCCAGCCTCGGTGACTTCATTGCCGAACCGCTTCCGCCGCTCGATTTCGGCCGCATCGCGGCCCAGTCGGCGAAACAGGTGATCGTGCAGAAAGTGCGCGAGGCGGAACGCGACCGCCAGTACGAGGAGTTCAAGGACCGCGTTGGCGAGGTTATCAACGGCGTTGTCAAACGGGCGGAATACGGCAACGTCATTGTCGATCTCGGTCGTGGCGAAGGCATCGTGCGCCGGGATGAACTCATCCCGCGCGAAATCTTCCGCACCGGCGACCGCATTCGTGCCTTCATCTATGACGTGCGCCGCGAACAGCGTGGGCCGCAGATTTTCCTGTCCCGCACGCACCCGCAGTTCATGGCAAAGCTGTTTGCGCAGGAAGTGCCGGAGATCTACGACGGTGTTATCGAGATCAAATCCGTTGCCCGCGACCCGGGTTCGCGTGCGAAGATCGCAGTGATTTCCAAGGACTCCTCCATTGATCCGGTTGGGGCCTGTGTGGGTATGCGCGGCAGCCGCGTTCAGGCTGTCGTCGGCGAGCTGCAGGGTGAAAAGATCGACATCATTCCGTGGAACGAGGAAGCGGCGACATTCATCGTCAATGCCTTGCAACCCGCCGAAGTTGCCAAGGTTGTTCTCGACGAGGATGCCGAACGTATTGAAGTTGTCGTTCCCGATGACCAATTGTCTCTTGCGATCGGCCGCCGCGGCCAGAACGTGCGTCTTGCCTCCCAGCTGACCGGCTGGGCAATCGACATCATGACCGAGCAGGAAGAATCGGACCGCCGTCAGAAGGAATTCCAGGAACGGTCGGTACTGTTCATGGAAGCCCTCAATGTTGACGAGATGGTCGGGCAGCTTCTGGCAACGGAAGGCTTCACCTCCGTTGAGGAAGTCGCCTATGTGGAGATCGAGGAAATCTCCATGATCGAAGGCTTCGATGACGAAACGGCTGTCGAGATCCAGGCGCGTGCCCGCGACTATCTCGGTGAGCTGGAAGCCAAGCTCGATGAAGAGCGGATTGCACTTGGTGTCTCTGACGACTTGCGTGCGATTGACGGTCTGACGACTGCAATGCTGGTCGCCCTTGGCAAGGACGACATCAAGACCATGGAAGACCTTGCTGGCTGCGCCGCGGACGACCTGGTTGGCTGGACCGAGCGCAAGGACGGCGAAACCAAACGTTTTGAAGGCGCATTGTCCGGCTATGACGTATCCCGGGCGGATGCGGAGAACATGGTGATGGCGGCGCGTCTTGCAGCCGGCTGGATCACCGAGGAAGAGCTCGCGGCGATGGCCGCCGAAGCGGAAGAGATCGAAGAGGAAATCGAAGAGGTCGTTGCGGCGGCCGAGGAAGAAGCGCCGACCGGCGTTATTCTGAACGGATAAAAGAGGCGAAGACCTCTGATTGGAAAGTGGATCGATCGGCCGGTCTTTGAGCGGACCTGGAACGGTCGGTTGATCTGAAGGAGTGGCAGCGTGCCCAGGAAGAATGAGCCAACCGAGCGGCAATGTGCCGTCACCAGGGAGGTTCATCCCATCAGCTCGCTGATCCGGTTCGTGCTTGATCCCGAGGGACAAGTGATTCCGGATCTGAAGCGGGTGCTTCCGGGACGTGGCGTCTGGGTGACGGCGACGGGAAAAATCGTCGCGTCTGCCGAAAAAGACCGGAAGAAGATATTCGGCCGTGGGTTCAAATGTGAGGCCCGGGTCGAACCCGGACTGGCAGATCGCGTGGACGCGCTTCTGGAAAGGTCGGCGCTTCAGGCGCTGTCCATGACCCGCAAAGCCGGCGAACTGGTCACCGGCTACGCGAAAGTTAACGCAGCCCTGCGGCGGGACGCCGTCATCGGGCTGATCCATGCCTCGGACGCTGCCGGGGATGGTGTCCGCAAGCTGGCGGCTGTGGTCGCCGCTCGAGAGGAACTGGCAAACGGGTGCCAAATCGTCCGTTTGTTCGATTCGACCCAATTGGATTTGGCATTGGGCCGGTCAAATGTGATACATGCTGCACTGCTTGCGGGACAGGCGAGTGAAAACTTTCTGGCACGAGTGCGTGACATGGAGCGTTTTCGCGGTTATTCCGCAGCAAGCGACGAACAGAGCAACGCATAGCAGGGCGGTTGCGCAGGACTGAAGGCAATATGAGCGATACGAAAAATCCGGGCGACAAAACAATCAGCGTTGAGCGTGGCAAAACGCTCGGCCTCAAGCGGGGCGGTGGCGATCAGGGAACTGTTCGCCAGTCGTTTTCGCATGGCCGGTCGAAGGCTGTCGTCGTGGAGAAGAAAAAGCGTCGTGTTGTAATTCCGGGTCAGGAACCGAAGCCGGAAGCACCCGCGCCGACGACACAACGTCTCGACAAACCCGCCGAAGCACCGCACAAGCCGCAGCAGCCTGACGCCCAGGCATCGAAGCAGGCCCGCCGGTCCGCATCCGGCCAGCGCCAGAAGGGCAATGGCAATGTGCTGCGCACATTGACCAAGGAAGAAGCCGCAGCACGTGCCGCAGCGCTCCAGATGGCCAAGGTGCGCGACGAGGAAGATCGCAAGCGCCGCGAGGAAGAGGAAAAGCGCCGCGCGGTTGAGGCCGAGCAGCGCAAGGTGGAAGAAGAAGCGCGTGCGAAGGTGGAAGCCGAGGAACGCGCCAAACGCGAAGCTGAAGAAGCCCGGCTTGCCGCCGAGCAGGCCAAGGCCGATGAAGCAGTGGAAGCCGTCGCTGCGGAAGCACCTCAGCCGGCAGCAGCTGCAACGGATGCCGCGCCGGACACCGGCAAGGCTGCTGTCCGCAGACCGGCACCTTCCAATGGTGGCAAGCCTCGCAGTCTTGACGACATGGGCAAGCGCGCAGCTCCCGCTGCGCCACGCCCGAAGCCCGAGGCTCAGCCTGCGTCCGAGGAAGAGGATCGCAGCAACAAGGGTCTGCGCGCGGTCAAGCGGCCGAAACAGGCTCCGACACCCACTGCACGTCCGCGTGGCGGAGAAGATCGCCGCCGGTCGAAGCTGACCATTTCCGCGGCAACCGGTGGTGACGACGGCCAGCGGGCACGCTCGCTTGCGTCGATGCGCCGCCGCCAGGAAAAGGCCAAGCGCGGTCAGCAACAGGTCGTGCGCGAGAAAATTTCGCGTGAGGTGACGCTGCCTGAGGCAATCACGATCCAGGAGCTCGCCAACCGTATGGCGGAACGCGCCGTCGATGTGATCAAGCTGCTGATGAAGCAGGGCCAGATGCTCAAGATCAACGACGTGATCGATGCCGACACGGCGGAACTGATCGCCGAGGAAATGGGGCACACCGTCAAGCGCGTCTCCGAAGCGGATGTCGAGGAAGGTCTCTTCACCAAGGAAGACGACGATGCGACCATGCAGCCGCGTCCGCCGGTGGTGACCATCATGGGTCACGTTGACCACGGCAAGACGTCGCTTCTGGATGCGATCCGCAAATCCAAGGTCGTCTCGGGCGAGGCCGGTGGCATCACCCAGCATATCGGTGCCTATCAGGTTGACCAGGACGGTCAGAAGATCACCTTCATCGACACGCCGGGCCACGCAGCCTTCTCGCAGATGCGTGCCCGCGGTGCCAAATCGACCGACATCGTCATCCTTGTTGTGGCTGCTGACGATGGTGTCATGCCGCAGACCAAGGAAGCGATCGCTCATGCCAAGGCGGCCGACGCTCCGATCATCGTGGCGATCAACAAGATCGACAAGCCGGGTGCAGATCCGAACCGGGTCCGCACGGAGCTGTTGAGCGAGGAACTCGTTACGGAATCCATGGGCGGCGATGTCATCGACGTCGAGGTGTCCGCTCTTAACGGCACCAATCTCGACAAGCTCCTGGAAATGATCCTGCTGCAGGCCGAGGTTCTGGAACTCCAGGCCAACCCGGACCGCACGGCAGAGGGCATTGTCATCGAAGCCCAGCTCGATCGCGGCCGTGGACCGGTTGCGACTGTTCTGGTGCAAAAAGGCACGCTCAAGCCGGGCGACATTCTTGTGGCCGGCTCCGAGTGGGGTCGTGTCCGCGCGATGCTGGACGAAAACGGCAAGCAGGTGAAGGAAGCCGGACCGGCCAAACCGGTTGAGGTTCTCGGTTTCCAGGGTACGCCGGCAGCCGGCGATCTCGTTGCCGTGGTCGAGAACGAGGCACGCGCCCGTGAGATCACCGACTACCGCCAGCGTCAGATCCGCGAAAAGGCCTCCGTGGTCGCCTCCGGCGCCCGTGGTTCGCTCGAGCAGATGATGAACCGTTTGCAGGAGACCGGACGCAAGGAGTTCCCGCTGGTTCTGAAGGCGGACGTGCAGGGATCGGCGGAAGCCATTGCTCACGCGCTGAACGAACTCGGCAACGAGGAAGTCGGCGCGCGCATTCTCCTGTCCGGCGTCGGCGGGATCACGGAAAGCGACATCACGCTGGCTGCAGCCTCCAATGCGCCGATCCTTGGCTTCAACGTGCGCGCCAACAAGCAGGCCCGCGAAGCGGCTGCCCGCGACGGCATCGAGATCCGTTACTACAACGTGATCTACGATCTGGTGGATGACATCAAGGCGGCCATGTCCGGCCTGTTGTCGCCGGAACGCCGCGAAACCTTCCTCGGAAATGCGGAGATCAAGGAGATCTTCCACATTTCCAAAGTCGGCAAGGTTGCGGGCTGCCTGGTCACGGAAGGCATCGTGGAACGGGGCGCGAACGTCCGCCTTATCCGCGACGATGTCGTGATCCACGAAGGCGAACTTGGCACGCTCAAGCGTTTCAAGGACGAGGTGAAGACCGTCGAATCCGGTCAGGAGTGCGGCATGAACTTCACCAAGTACCAGGACATGCGCCCGGGCGACATCATCGAATGTTTCCGCGTCGAGCAGATCGCAAGAACGCTCTGAACGCCGGACGATAACTTCAGACAAACGCGCCGGCGGGATTCAATCGGATCCGCGCCGGCGCACTGTATTTCAGGGGCGATTGGTGCCCCTTGTAGGGAACACACATGGCTAGACATCACGGTCAGGACAACCGTGGCCCATCCCAACGTCAGTTGAAGGTTGGCGAGACGGTGCGCAAGGAACTGTCCGACATTCTCACCCGAGGCGAGTTCTCCGATCCGGATCTGGACGGGGCGATCGTCACCGTCCCCGAAGTGCGCATGACGCCGGACCTGCGTCTTGCGACATGCCTGGTCATGCCGCTGGGCGGAAAGAATGCCGACAAGGTCGAAAAGGCGCTGAACCGCAGCGCAAAATACTTGCGCGGGCAGGTCTCACGCAGGCTGACCATGAAATACATGCCCGACCTGCGCTTCGTGCTCGACACGCGCTTTGATGATGACGACCGAATTGGAACACTGCTGCATTCACCGGAAGTCTCCCGCGATCTTGGCAATGACGAAAACCGCGACGACTGATTTTGGCGGCTGTGAAACTGAACCTATCAATTTGTCATCCCTGCGCAGGCAGGGATCCAGTATTCATTGACTTGAGTTATTAGATAGCGCGCCAAGACCGGACGTACTGGATCCCGGTCTCTCGCGATGCTCGAACCGGGATGACAAGCTGGTGGCTGCAAGTCCGCTCACTTGACTGTTCAACAAACGAATTCGAAATGGCACGCCAGAAACAGGTCAAAAGAAAAAAGAACGTGATCAATGGCTGGCTTGTGCTCGACAAGCCATACGGCATCACGTCGAACGAGGCGCTTGGCAGGATCAAGCGGATTTTTTCACCGCAAAAGGTCGGCCATGCCGGGACGCTTGATCCGAGAGCGTCCGGCCTGCTGCCGGTCGCCTTCGGTGAGGCAACCAAAACCGTTCCCTTTGTCATGGACGGCCGTAAAGTCTATCGGTTCGAGGTGACCTGGGGCCTGGAGACCGATACGGACGATACCGAAGGTGACGTGATCGCGACGTCGGACGTGAGGCCCGGCGCAGACGCAATTGCCGACGTCCTTGCTGACTTCACCGGCACGATCATGCAGGTGCCGCCGAAGTTCTCCGCAATCAAGGTTGCGGGCGCGCGTGCCTATGATCTTGCACGAGACGGTGAAGAGATCGAACTGGAAGCACGTCCAATCGACGTTCATCGCCTTGATCTGGTTGATTGTCCTGATGACGACCGTGCGGTTTTCGAAGCCGAATGCGGCAAGGGCACCTATGTGCGCGCCCTGGCACGCGACCTTGGCCGCCGCCTCGGCACGCGCGGCCATGTGACGAGCCTGCGCCGCCTCCTTGTCGGACCGTTTGGCGAGGAGGACCTGATCGATCTCGACGAGATCGGCGAAGCCTTTGATGAGTTGGAAGAGGGTGTGGGCGTAGATTCCCTTGTCGAGGAATTTGTTCTGCCGGTACGCGAGGCCATGGACGCGCTTGTCGAAGTCCAGGTCTCCGAAGACGACGCCGGCAAGATCCGCAAAGGCATGGCGGTGCTGCTGCGTGGCCGGGACGCGCCTTTGAACTGCGAAGTTGCCTTCGCCAGCCACGCAAGCGTGCCCGTTGCCATCGGTTCGATTGACAAGGGCCGCTTCCAGCCGACGCGGGTGTTCAATCTCTGATTTTTCAGACCGAAGACAGTCCCGCAGCTTTTTGCGGCTTTTGCCTGGTCCGAACCGCGGCGTTCAAGAGAGCGCCAAGCGTTTCGGCCGCCTCGGACTGGTGTCCCGACGGCCGGTAAAGCGATAGGACAGTGGAACCAAGTTGTGGCAGCCCTTCTTGGGGACCAAATGACACCAAGGGCAGCGTTACCGACGGCGCTGCCATGACTGTGAGCGCAAGACCCGAAAGAACAAAAGCCCTCAGACCAACGGGATGCGGGCATTGGTAGGCTATGTGACCTCGTCGCCCGGCGCGGTCGAGCGCATCAAAGGCGTGGCGTCTGAGATCCCGCCCGTCCGTCAGAAAGACGAGGGGCACGTCGAGCCAGGCCTCGGGGCTGAAGTCGCTTGAACCTGCCCAGACGAGAGGCGTGCTTTCGGCAAACACCCGGCCTGTCCTTTTTCCCTGGTCCAGCATGAACGCGAAATCGATCTCGCCGGCAGCAAGCCGCTCCAACAGTGCATTGCTGCGATCGCAATCGACTTGAATCTGCACATTCGGTTCCTGACGTGCAAAATCGCTCAGAACTGGCGGTAGGACCGATTGTGCGAGCGAAACAGTGGTTCCCAGTCTGATTGTCTCCTGAAAGCGCGCGTTCTTGACGGTCGCAAGCGCCTCGTCCGTCAAAGACAAAATGCGTCGGGCATAAGCCACAAGGGCCTGTCCTTCAGGTGTCAGGCGCATCTGTTGTCCGCGCCCGCGTTCAAACAAGGGCCTGCCAACGTCGTTCTCGAGCTTTCTGATATGGCTACTGATTGCTGACTGAACCGTGTTCCTGCGCTCCGCCGTTTCGGTGAAACTCAGGGTTTCGGAGGCAATGACAAGGCTTTCCAGAGAGTTGAGATCAAACATTAAAATCTCTTTTTGCGATTTAAAAAAGCAAGATAAATCATTTTTCAGATTTTAAAAGAGGTTCTAAAGATCTGCTCCGCGATCGAAAGGAGCGCTTCATGACACTTCCTCTCTCGTTCTACCTTGTCACGGCTGCAGCAGTCTTTGTCACCGGCCTGTCGAAAAGCGGCTTTGGCGGCGGACTGGGCGTCGTTTCAGTGCCTATGCTGAGCTTGTTCGTGGAACCGCAATTCGCTGTCGCGGTGTTGATGCCTCTTCTGATCACCATGGATGTGATTGTTGTTTGGCAGTACCGCCATCACTGGCGGAAAGACGTCGTGAAGGCGATGCTACCGGGCGCGCTGGTTGGATTGGCTATAGGGCTCGCAACGTTTCAGTGGATGAACGCTGAGTTGATACGGTTCGTTGTGGGTCTGTTGGCCCTTGCGTTTGTTGCCCAGTACCTTTTGTCCCGCACGTCGCCGGCGATTGAAAGGGCGCCGCGCCATGGCGCAGCCTTTGCGCTTGCCGCGCTTTCCGGATTTGCCAGCTATGTCGCACATGCAGGCGGACCGCCGGTCAAGGGCTATCTGCTGGCACAGCGGCTCGACAAATCCGTGTTTGTTGGCACGAACACGATGTACTTTTTTTCAATGAACGCACTCAAGACCGTCTCCTACACGCTGATGGGGCAGCTCTCTTTCGACAGCCTGGCCGTGAGCCTCTGGATTGCACCGGTTCTGCTCGGCGGAATTGCAGTGGGAAATTTCCTGCACAAGCGCATTGATCAACGCCTCTTCATAGCGCTCGTGTATGGTTTCCTGGCGCTGGCAGGTGCCAAGCTGCTGTCCGACAGCATAACGTCTTTACTGGTTTAGGCGCGCTGATAGCGAGGCCGGTCCCGATCCGGACGGCAGATTGAATCGCAACGAGCCAGAAGCGCCAATAATCAAAGAAAACACTGGATTTACCGTGCGTTTTCTGCCATATACCGCCGCCATTGGGCACTAAGGTCCAATTCGTCCGAACGATCCTTTGCTGAACGACATCTCGGCTCTGGAGACATTCGGATCAGGCCGGTCTCCCGGCGTTGCAACGTGTCCGGTAAACGGACCGCCACTCTTCGAAAGGAAAGAGCGATGTCGATTACTGCAGAGCGCAAAGCTGAGCTCATCAAGGAATATGCCACCAAGGAAGGCGACACCGGATCTCCGGAAGTCCAGGTAGCGATCCTCACCGAGCGCATCAACAACCTGACCGAACACTTCAAGGGCCATGGCAAGGACAATCACTCCCGCCGCGGTCTTCTGAAGATGGTTGCGCAGCGCCGGTCCCTTCTGGACTATACGCGCGGCAAGAGCGAAGAGCGCTACAAGTCGCTCATCGAGCGTCTTGGCATTCGCCGCTAAGAACGCAATTCAAGGCGCGGTGGGCAACAACCTGCCGCGTTTTTTTCTGGAACGACATTCGCCGGACTTTCGGACCTGCTCTGGTCGCTCGTGCGGTGCCGTTCTTGAGTGTTTCAATATCCAGAGGAACACTCTATAGAAGCCTCGTGACATGTCATGGGGCAGGATTGCCGGCTTCTTTTGTTTCGATGGAAAGCAGCCCGTTGTCTTGCCCGTGACCTGTCCGCCGGTAACCGGCCCATCCGGGGCCGACCGGGAATGTGTCTGTTAGCTGGCGCTGTACCGAATGCAGCGGCAAACAGGCAAATACGTAAGGACAGATGATGTTTGATATTCATCGTGTAGAAGTCGAGTGGGGCGGACGTCCGCTCGTCCTCGAAACGGGCAAGGTTGCCCGTCAAGCCGATGGCGCCGTCATGGCGACCTACGGCGAAACCAAGGTTCTGGCCACCGTTGTCTCCGCAAAGGAACCGAAGCCGGGACAGGACTTTTTCCCGCTCACCGTGAACTACCAGGAAAAGGCATTTGCCGCCGGTAAGATCCCGGGTGGCTTCTTCAAGCGTGAAGGCCGCCCGTCCGAGCACGAAACTCTCACCTCGCGCCTGATCGACCGTCCGATCCGCCCGCTGTTTGCCGACGGATACAAGAACGACACCCAGGTGGTGATCACCGTCCTGTCTCACGACATGGAAAACGCCCCGGACATTCTGGCAATGGTCGCAGCCTCCGCTGCACTGACCCTGTCAGGCGTGCCGTTCATGGGCCCGATCGGCGGTGCGCGCGTTGGCTATATCAACGGCGAATATGTTTTGAACCCGGCTGTTGACGACATGCCCGAAAGCGCCCTCGACCTGGTGGTCGCCGGCACGAACGATGCGGTTCTGATGGTGGAATCGGAAGCCAAGGAACTTGACGAAGACACCATGCTCGGCGCGGTGATGTTCGGTCACACGGGTTTCCAGACGGTGATCGACGCGATCATCAAGCTGGCGGAAACCGCCGCAAAAGAGCCGCGCGAACTGTCCATTCCGGACCATTCCGAGCTGTTCGGCAAGGTCAAATCCATGGCTGCCGACGACCTGACGGCTGCCTACAAGATCACCTCCAAGACGGACCGCAAGAACGCTGTCGACGCGGCCAAGGCCAAAGTCGTCGAGGCCCTGATCACCAATGCGGCCGAAGGTGAAGCTCCCGAAGCAACGGTTCTCGGTGAACAGTTCAAGAAGCTTGAAGCTGAAATTGTCCGCGGTGCCATCCTCGACACCGGCCACCGCATCGACGGCCGTGATCTGTCCACCGTGCGCGCGATTTCTTCCGAAGTCGGCATCCTGCCGCGTGCCCACGGTTCTTCGCTGTTCACCCGCGGTGAAACGCAAGGTCTCGTTGTTGCCACGCTCGGCACAGGCGAAGACGAACAATTCGTCGATTTGCTTGAAGGCACCGTGAAGTCCCACTTCATGCTGCACTACAACTTCCCGCCCTACTCCGTCGGTGAAACCGGCCGTATGGGATCGCCCGGACGGCGTGAAATCGGACACGGCAAGCTGGCGTGGCGCGCAATCCACCCGATGCTGCCGCAGCACCACGATTTCCCGTACACGCTGCGCGTTGTTTCCGAAATCACCGAGTCCAACGGTTCATCCTCCATGGCGACCGTCTGCGGTACGTCTCTGGCGCTGATGGATGCCGGTGTTCCGCTCAAGGCACCGGTTGCCGGTATCGCGATGGGTCTGATCAAGGAAGGCGAGCGCTTTGCGGTTCTCTCCGACATCCTTGGTGACGAAGACCATCTCGGCGACATGGACTTCAAAGTGGCCGGTTCCGAGAACGGCATCACCTCGCTGCAGATGGACATCAAGATCGACGGTATCACCGAAGAGATCATGAAGGTCGCTCTGGGTCAGGCCAAGGATGGCCGGATTCACATTCTGGGCGAAATGGCCAAGGCAATCACCGAGGCCCGCTCCGAGCTCGGCGAGCACGCGCCGCGTATCGAAATGATGAAGATCCCGGTCGACAAGATCCGTGAAGTCATCGGCTCTGGCGGCAAGGTCATCCGCGAGATCGTCGAAAAGACTGGCGCAAAGGTCAACATCGAGGACGACGGCACCGTGAAGATCGCCTCGTCCGACGGCAAGGCCATCAAGGCGGCCGTCAACTGGATCAACTCCATTGCGGCCGAGCCGGAAGTCGGCGTCATCTACGAAGGAACGGTCGTCAAATGCGTCGACTTCGGTGCATTCGTCAACTTCTTTGGTGCGAAGGATGGCCTGGTGCACATCTCGCAACTGGCTCCGCGCAAGGTCGGCAAGGTGACTGACGTCGTCAAGGAAGGCGACAAGGTCTGGGTCAAGCTCATGGGCTTTGACGAGCGCGGCAAGGTGCGCCTGTCCATGAAGGTTGTTGACCAGGAGACCGGCAAGGAAATCGAAAGGGAAACTGCCGAGTAATCGCACCGGTGGTTTGAGAACGAAACGCGCGGGAGCCTGCTGCTCCCGCGCGTTTTTTCGTTTGTCAGTTGGCGCCTTAGCCGGCCTGCCGAGCAAGATTTTCTTCGTAGGGTTTGTCGGCAACAAATTCCAGAAACTCGTGCTCGGGCATTGGTCTTGCGAGATAGAAGCCCTGGATCAGCCTGCAGCCAAGCTTCGCCAGAATATCGCATTGCTGCCGTGTCTCCGCACCCTCGCAGATCACCCTGACACCGAGTTTTCCGGCCATTGAAATGATAGCCTCGACGAGCGCCTGGTCATCAGGATCCTTCTCAAGATCCATGATGAATGAGCGGTCGATTTTCAGGATGTCGATCGGCAGTCTTTTTAGGTAACTGAGTGAGGAATACCCGGTTCCGAAATCGTCCAGGGATATCTTGACGCCGAGGCTCTTGATCGCATTCAGCAGTGCGACCGGATTGATCCGTTCGTCTTCGAACATGACGCTTTCAGTCATTTCCAGACGAAGGTTCTTCGGGTCCATCCCGGTCTCTTCCAGGATAGCCTGGATGGAGTTGATGAAGCCGTCCTCGCGGCACTGACGCGGAGAAATGTTGACACTGATGCTCTTGACGTCCAGCCCGCGGGCAAGGCAGTCCGCGTGAAACTCACAAGCCTTGCGCAACACGAGCTTGCCGAGGGGAATGATCAGTCCGGACTCTTCGGCAATCGGGATAAACTCGGCAGGCGGAACGTCGCCGAGTTCGGCATCGTGCCAGCGGGCGAGCGCTTCGCAGCCGTAGATCGTCCCGGACACGTAGTCGATGACAGGCTGGATGAAGATTTCCAGGGTTTCGTTTTCGATCGCGTCGCGCAGGGCAGTTTCAAGTTGAAGAATGCGAACGGCGCGCTCGTTCATGTGCCGGGAGAAGAACCGGAACTTGTTCCCACCGTCGGACTTGGCCTGGTACATGGCCGCATCCGCCTGGCGCAGCAGAGCATCCTGATCCTTGCCGTCAAAGGGATAGACGGTGATCCCGATGCTTGCCGTCAGGAACAGGTCCTTGCCGTGATCACTTTCGATCTTCTGCGATATTTCTTCCAGAACCGTCTGTGCCCTGTGCTCGATCTCCCATTCGTCTTCTGCGTCGGGCAGGATGATGGCAAACTCGTCGCCGCCCAGTCTTGCGACGGTTTCATTCCACTTGACGATGGCTTCGATCCGATCACCGACGGTCTTAATGATCCTGTCTCCGAAGCCGTGGCCGAAGGTGTCGTTGATGGTCTTGAAGCGATCCATGTCCACGACCATCAGAGCAGCCATGCCCTCTGTCTTTTCAGTTTGCGTGATTGCCTGTTTCAGCCGGTCGAGGAACAGGTTTCGGTTTGGGAGCTTGGTCAGCAAGTCATAGTTGGAGCGATGCTCGATCAGCTTTTCCTGCTCCTTGCGTTCGGTAACGTCCAGTATTGTCACATAAAAGGCCGCCCGTCCGTCCCAGGTCGTCATGCGAACGTGTTGTTCCAGCCAGATCTGATCGCCGCCTTCAGTTTGGCCCTGCACCTCGTAGACCGTGGGGACGACTTCCCCCTGTGTTCTGAGCCTGTGATAGTTGCGCAGCCGATCCTGTTCGGTGGGCGAATAGATTGACCAGATGGGTTGGCCGATCAGAAGTTCTGGCCTGTCCGCGTCGTAGCCGAGCATCTCGAACATGACCCGGTTCACATAAAGAATTTTCTGCTCGGCATGCACCACCACACCCTGAAGCGAGCCGTCAATGAGATCCCGGAACTGTGCATTGGTCCGGTGAACGGACTCAAACGCCTCCTCGAAGAGCGATCCCAGCTGATTGTATTCGGCAATCCGGCCCGGCCGGTAATCGTCAAGGTTGCCCTTGTTGCGCCGTGCCGTTGCGTATTTGACGAGCGCCGCGAGCGCGGGCTCGGTGAACCTGTTGAGCAGGAACGCGGCAATCAGCGCGGCGACGGAAACGTACAAAAGGAAAGGAACGAACATTTCCAGGTAAGAATTTCGGATTTTCCCGTGAATGTCGCTTGTTTCATCGGTGTACACATAAATCGGATGGTTGTGCTGGTCGCGATAGATTTCCGACTTCGAGAATAGATTACCATCCTGAACCGCGTGCGATGTCTCCGACAGCAATTCCTGGATCCTTGCGAAATGGCTGGCGCTCACAAAATTGCCGATGGCAGCGGTGTTCTCACCCTCATGTACGATCGCAATGCTTTCGACGCCAAGCAGACGGGCAAGGGAATCGAGCAGCATGAAGGAATCGTTCAGTGTCGTTCCGCCGACGAGCCTTGCGATCACACGCTCGTCTTTGGGGTCGATCACAGGCAGCGCGATCACAGCGACGACCGTATCCGGATCTGTGGCGTGATTGCTGTAGATCTCCCACGTGCTGTCAGGCAGATTTTTCAGCGTCTTTCCGGGCAGGACCGCACCCACGTCGACCAGACCGAGGCTTGCATTCAACCAGGCCAGTTGCTCTTCTTGATCCAGAATGAGGATGTCCGGCAAGGGTCCGGATACGTTCTGACTTAGGGACTCGAGGATCCGGGTCGCAGCCGCGCTGTCATAGGCGTCGACCGCTTCGATCAGGTTCTGATTGGTTGACGCCGTGCGGAGTTGGTTTTCGAGCTGCCTGAGATGCGTCTCGAAAGCCAGCCTGGCGAGCGCGTCCTCTTTTTGAACCTGTCTTTCAATTTCGAGTTCTGCGACCGAGAGGCTGCCGAGATAAGTTATCCCAAAGAGGGCGAGAGCCGTCGTCAGCAGGCCAACGAAGAACAGACCCAACACGATCCAACTGTATTTGACGCCCGCGGTTCTTTTCATTTTGTATCGAACTGCCCTCGACCCAATTGCGACTTTTGTTTTCAAATGCCTCCCACAACCGGAAGGAGCGTTTTTTTGAAGAGAAAAAGTCGGGTCGTCATGATGGGTATCTGTCGCAATTTTCTTATTTGACCGTTGAGTATAATGGCGGCTTTGGCACCGTCAAAACTTACGCATAATTTAGAGGCAATTTGTTTATTTCTGCTGAATCTGCGTGACGAAAAATGATTTGTAAAAAATACCTAAGCTTTTCAGTCAAACCCCACGAATACCCTTCGTTTTGGAGCTCCTGTACTTTTTTCAAATTGTCGAAATGCTTCGCAAGCGGAACAGCATGTACCCGACCGGCCCAGGACGGGACGACCTGAAGAACGGGCGTTTGCCTGAAGAGACGAAACTGCTATACCCCCAGCGAAAGTCGAAAAGAGGAATGCCATGGGGCAAATGCGCTTGGTTGTGGTTGGCGCCGGCGGCAGAATGGGCCGCGCGCTGACACGTGCCGTGACCGATCTGCCGGGAGCCGAAGTTGTCGCTGCCGTTGAACGGGAAGGCTCGGAATTTATGGGTCAGGACGTGGGCGAACTTGCCGGGGTCGGCACGCTCGATGTTCCGATAACGGACGACCCGCTGACTGCTTTTGCGAAATCCGACGGTGTTCTTGATTTCACAGCTCCGGCGGCAAGCCTCTGGTTTGCGGAACTTGCAGCTCAGGCAAGGATCGTGCACGTCATTGGGACAACCGGATGGGCCGAAGGCGAAGACGAACCGTTGAAAGCAGCTGCCCGTCACGCACGCATCATCAAGTCAGGCAACATGAGCCTTGGCGTGAACCTTCTTGCAAGCCTCGTTCGCAAGGCCGCCGCCGCGCTGGATGGAGACTTCGATATCGAGGTTCTGGAAATGCACCACAAGCACAAGGTGGATGCTCCGTCCGGTACGGCGCTCCTCCTGGGACAAGCAGCAGCAGAGGGGCGCGGAATTGATCTCGCGACACACTCTGTGCGCTCCCGCGACGGTATCATGGATCCGCGCAAGACGGGCGACATCGGATTTGCGACTTTGCGCGGCGGCTCCGTGATTGGAGAGCATTCGGTTTTTTTCTCCGGTGAAGGAGAGCGGATCGAACTCACCCATCGCGCGGAAGATCGCCAGTTGTTTGCGCGCGGTGCAGTTAAGGCCGCCCTTTGGGGGTTCGACCAAAAACCTGGATTTTATTCGATGGCCGATGTTCTCGGCCTGGATGCATGACCAAGCGAAGAGCTTAAGGAGAAAGCATGGAACGCCTTCTTGTGCTTGTCCGTCACGGGCAGAGTGAGTGGAATTTGAAGAACCTGTTCACCGGCTGGAAGGATCCGGGCTTGACCGAGCAAGGCGTTGCGGAAGCCCACAGGGCCGGCCAGCAGCTGCGGGATCTGCAACTGACCTTCGACCTGGCCTTCACGTCCGATCTGTCACGTGCGCAAAAAACGCTCGACATCATGCTGGAGGAACTCGGTCAGACCGGTTTGGAAACCCATATGGACCAGGCCTTGAACGAGCGCGACTATGGCGATCTGACGGGCATGAACAAGGACGAGGCACGCCAGGAATTCGGCGAAGAACAGGTTCACATCTGGCGCAGATCCTACGATGTGCCGCCCCCGGGCGGCGAAAGCCTCAAGATGACGGCCGAACGCGTTCTGCCCTACTACAAGTCTGAAATCTTGCCGAAGGTCCTGGAAGGCAAACGCACGCTCGTTTCGGCCCACGGCAATTCGCTTCGCTCTCTCATCATGGAACTGGAAGGTCTCAGCCCTGAGGAGATCCTGAAGCGTGAGCTTGGGACCGGAACACCGATCATTTATCGCCTGGACGAGAACGGCGGCATCGTCAGCATGCAGGATCTCGCCTGATCATAGGCAGCTCGGTACCCTGGAGTATCGAAAGCTTGAAGGCGATCGTTGAGATCGCCTTTTTTGCTCCTGGTCAGATTTCGAAACCGCTTTGCGCGGCAACGTTTTGCAGCGGCTTCTCCGGTCGCGCACCGACATGGCTGATGACATTCGCTGCGCACAGGCAACCGAGTTCAGCGGCATCGCCAAGCTTGTAGTCTCGCGCCAGGCCGAACAGGAAACCGGAGGCAAAGAGATCTCCTGCTCCGGTCAGATCGACAACGTTGTCGACGGTCTGTGCTGAGACTTTCACAGTCTCGTTCCGGTCAAACGCCATCGCGCCGTCCGCACCCAGTGTGAGCGCCGTCAGGGCACCGGATTCGCGTGCTGCAGAGATCGCGGTTTCAAGGTCCGATGTCTCGTACAGCGCTTTCAGTTCATGTTCGTTCGCAAACATCAAGTCCACGACCTTGTCGGTGAGAAGCGACTGGAATTCGCTGCGGTACCGGTCGACGCAGAAGGAATCGGACAAGGTGATGGCAACCTTGCGGCCGTTTGCGTGCGCAACCTCCGCTGCCTTCAGGAAGGCTTTCTTGGCTTCTTCCGGATCCCAAAGATACCCTTCCATGTAGGTGACGGCTGACGCGGCCACGACGTCCTCGTCAACGTCGGACGGGCCGAATTCAACACAGGCGCCAAGATAGGTGTTCATGGTGCGCTCGCCGTCCGGCGTGATCAGGATCATCGAGCGGGCCGTCGGCTTGCTGTCCAGAAGACGTGGTGTGTTGAAATAGACCCCGGTACCGTTCATGTCGTGGGCGTAGGCATCGCCGAGCTCATCTTCGGCAACCTTGCCGAAATACGCCGGCCTGCCGCCGAGCGAAGCGATGCCTGCGGCCGTGTTGCCAGCGCTGCCGCCGGAGATGCGCACGGTCTGGCCCATCTTGTCGAACAGCCGAACCGCTTCATCGGTATCGATAAGGCGCATGGACCCTTTGACGAGGCTTTCCCGGACGAGGAAATCCTCTTCGACATGGGCAAACACATCGCAAATGGCATTGCCGATGCACAGCGCATCAAATCTCGTTTCGGTCATGAATACCTCTGTCTACGACTGCAGGGCAGCATCAGGAATGGGGATTGGGCCGCAGGGCGCGGTTGGCTTCCGGTTCCTTGATCTTGTCGCGGAACGGACTTGCCCGGTAAACGCCGAGAATGTTCAGCTCCGCACAGAAGAAGGCGAGTTCTTCAAGCGCCAGCCCGACGGCGGGGTCTTCCGGGTGACCCTCAACGTCGGCATAGAACATCGATGCAAAAAACTGGCCTTCGAGCTGGTATGACTCGAGCTTCGTCATGTTCACGCCATTGGTGGCGAAACCTCCGAGGGCCTTGTAGAGCGCGGCAGGAACGTTCCGTACCCTGAAGATGAATGTGGTGATGACGGTCTGGCCGTTGTGGGCGGCCTCCATCTTGTCGCGCGACAGGATCACGAAACGGGTCGTGTTGTGAGCTGCGTCTTCAACGTCGCGCCGCAAAATGTCGAGACCATAGATTTCAGCCGCCATTTCGGGGGCGAGGGCAGCAACCGCCGGGTCATTGAGTTCTGCAACCTGCCGTGCGGACCCTGCCGTATCGCCGCCGACGACAGCGGTCAGTCCGAGTTCCCGGATCACGTTGCGGCATTGGCCGAGGGCATGAATGTGGCTCTGCACCTTCTCGAGCGTTTCGACCGTCGCGCCCTTGGGCGCCATAAGCTGAAACCTGATCGGCATGAAATATTCGCCGATGATGTGCAGGTCGGATTTCGGCAAGAGGTGGTGAATGTCGGCGACACGACCTGCGACCGAATTTTCGATCGGGATCATGGCAAGGTCAGCCGACCCATCCGCCATCGCCGAAAAGCAATCCTCGAACGTCGCGCAGGGAATGGCTTCGTAGTCGGGGTAGACGCTCCGGCAGGCCATGTGGGAATTCGCACCGGTCTCGCCCTGGAAAACTATTCTTTTTCTGTCGGTCATGGATCTTTTCGCGTTCTGGCAGTCTGGTTCAAAGGGTCTGGTAGGCTTGGCGCGCGCGCTCCAGATCGTCTGGCGTATTCACGTCCATGGGCGCGCTGTCAATGATCGATACGTCGATTCTCATCCCAGCTTCGATGGCGCGAAGCTGTTCAAGCTTCTCCCGGCGCTCCAGCGGAGACGGGTCAAGCGACACGAAGCGGGTCAATGCCTTCCGGCGATAGGCATAGATGCCGATATGCTGATAGAGCGGGCCGTCGCCCGTCGGCGCCGTTGCCCGTGTGAAGTAAAGCGCGCGGTGATGGCCCTGCCCGTTTGGCGTGGTGATGGCTTTAACGAAACTCGGGTCCTGCCGGAAGGCGTCCTCCGTGATTTCGGTCATGATTGTACCGATGGAGACCTCGGGAACAGCAAGCGGGGCGAAGGCGGCGCGAATCGCTTTCGGTTCAATCAACGGCACATCGCCCTGCACATTCAGGATGACATCGAACTTGCCGTCCGGATCAAGCAGCTCCGCCGCTTCATGGATGCGGTCAGAGCCGGAAACGTGATCCGTGCGCGTCATGACAGCCTCGCCACCGTAATTCCTCACGGTTTGCGCGATCTCTTCGTCGTCACAAGCAACCGCGACCGGACCGATGTCCGCTTGTCGAGCCTGCTCCAGAACCCGCACGATCATTGGCTTTCCGCAGATGTCGACGAGAATCTTGCGCGGCAGGCGCGTCGCGGCGAGCCGGGCGGGAATGATCACAAGGGCGGCAGTCAATCAGGTCTCCATCTGGCCGGCGAGGGGTTTTTCAAGCGAAAAAATCCAGCCGCGTCCGTTTGTCGTATCAGTTGCCCTTTTAAAGCTATGGACAGCAAGGTCAAAAAATTTGTACGTTCCGGCGACTTTATAAAAGCTGATAGGGTTCGCGGCGTCGGTCGCGGGCCCGGGCGCGTATGAGCTTGGAGCCGGAGAGAATGGATTCCTTCACGCTGAACAAGGCCGCTGGTGCGGTTCTGATGGTTCTTATTCTGACGATGGGTGTGGGCATTGTTTCCGACCTCATCTTTCACCCGACGATTCCCGATAAGCCGGGCTATGAAATCGTTCTGGAGTCGGCTCCGGACGCAACGTCGACTGTGGAAGCGGAGCCGGACGTTGTTCCGATTTCCGAACGCCTGCTGGCAGCCTCTGCCTCGGCTGGAGAAAATGTCGCCAAAAAGTGTACCGCCTGTCACACATTTGAAGAAGGTGGCGCAAACAAGGTTGGTCCGGCGCTTTGGGATATCGTCGGACGCAAGCCTGGCGGATTTGACGGCTTCCGGTATTCCTCCGCGATGACCACCTACGGCGAAGAGAATCCGGAATGGACCTACGAGTCGCTGGACAACTTCCTGGCGTCGCCGAAGGGTTACATCAGTGGCACATCAATGGGTTTTGCCGGTTTGCGCAGACCCGAGGAACGCGCCGACATGATCGCCTATCTCAGAGAGCATTCCGGTTCACCGAAGCCGTTGCCGACAGAGTAAGGCTGGCAGGCGCAAAGCCTTTGCTGGTTGAGACGAAAGCCGGGTGTTCAACCCGGCTTTTTGTTTGAAATATATGGAAAATTAACAGAGTTTACGTAACGTAGTAACGTGACGTATGGGCTAGGTTATGGCGTCGATCTCGCTGCCATGACCCGACGTCGGGCAGGGGCCGTATGGGCAGGCAGCTGACGCGTAAACTTGGTTTTGGGTCCAATGGAGCCTGGGTGGCTTCCGTTGTCGCGATCGTTTGTTTTCTTTCCGGGATCGCTGTCACTGCGCACGTCGGGTTGCTCGTGCGCAACGAACTGGTTTCGCAGCACAAGCAAGACATCAGCATGGAGCTGTCCGAAGCAAGGGCACGGCTTGAAGGTGAGATCAGCCGGACAGTGGCACACGGTCTGGGGTTCAGAGCCTATATTGCGCAGTTGGAGGGACAGCCCTTCCGGCCGGAAGACTATCGGGACATAGCGGCCGATTTGATTGAGAAGAACCCCTCTATCCGCTCGATTGGCCTGGCACCGGAAAACATCCTGCAAGCTGTTTATCCGCTGGAACCCAATCAGGCTGCCCTGGGACTGGACTACCGTTTGAACGCCTCGCAATGGCCTGCGGTCGAACAGGCCATGCAGTCCAGACAAGTCGTGATTGCCGGACCGCTTGAACTGGTTCAGGGCGGTCGCGCACTCTTGATCCGTATCCCGGTTTTCCCCGCTCTCTTTGCCGGGCAACCGCTGGAAGATCGCGCTTATTGGGGTGTTGCCACGCTCCTGCTGGATGAAGAAAGCCTGATGGCCTCGGCAGGTATCAGCGTCGCGACGGGCAGCACCAATATCTCGCTTGTCGACAAGGGGCCAAGCGGAACCAGTTCCAGGATCCTTTTTGGCGACCGGGCACTGGCGGATCTGGACCATGTTTCCTTGCCACTGCTCTTGCCGGGCGGTTTGAACTGGGAATTGCTGGGATATCCAGAAGCAGGCTGGTCGGGCAACGGCAGGCAGGTCTGGATCACGCAATTCGTCGGCAGCGTGATTTCGCTGGTCTTCGCGGTGATGGCCTTTCTGTTGATCAGCGAAATCTTCAAGGTCCGGTCGATGGCGCTGCATGACCCGCTGACCGGCCTCGCAAACAGGAGACTTCTGGAGGACCGCATGTCCCAGCTTGCCTCCATGTGCGACCGGACAGGTGTCGGATTTGAAATATTTTACGTTGATCTCGATGCCTTCAAGCCCGTGAACGACAATTACGGCCATTCGGTCGGCGATGAACTTCTTGTCGAGGTTGGGCGGCGCCTGCAGAAACAGATACGGCAGACGGACACTGTGGCGCGGGTTGGCGGCGACGAGTTCATTGTCCTGACGCCGGGCAACATGCGGCACGGAGAACGCGAAGCTTTCGTCGGGCGTCTGCTTGAACGTGTCACGCAGGCCTTCGAGTTCTCAGGCGCATCCATTGACGTCAGCGCCAGCCTTGGCAGTGCAAGCTATCCGATGGACGCAACGACAATTGATGATCTTCTGAGGGTCGCTGACGGACGCATGTATGCGCACAAGGCAAAGACCAAACAGACCGAGAAGGGAATTCCCGACGGCGAGCTCCCGCAGACGGGTTAAATTTCTGTCATAATGGCAACCAGCGCGTGACGTTTGGCCGGCTCATCCCTACACTGGCGCCAAATCAACCCTATAAATTGGGTTTGGAGACCGGAACGGGACGGAGAAGCCGATAGTGTTTGTATGGCCTGCGTGGAATAGAACAGCCGCGGCAGCGGCGCTTGTGGGTGTTTTGTCATTCACAGGAACAGCACTTAGTCCAGCAGCCGCTGAAGAGCCCGCGTGGCAGCACGCATCGGCCTTGAACGGAACTCCCAGATACGCCGCCGACGTTCCACATTTCGACTACGTGAACCCGAACGCTCCGAAGGGAGGGACGGTTCGGCTCGCAAGTCGCGGCGGCTTCGATACGTTTAACTTCATCCTGCCCAGGGGCAATGTCGCTCCGGGCATTCTGAACATCTACGAAGCCCTGATGGAACCTTCGTTGGATGAGGATGACATCAGCGCCCAGTATGGTGCACTTGCAGACGCTGTCCGGTATCCCGACGACTATTCCTGGGTCGAGTACCGTCTCAATCCGAACGCGAAATGGCACGATGGCAAACCAGTCACGGCCGAAGATGTCATTTGGTCCTTCGAAAAATCGATCGAGCTCAACCCGCAACGCAAATTCTACTATCAGAACGTCACGGAAATCGAAGCCGTGGGAGATAACGTCGTCAGGTTCACATTCGATTCTGCCGGCAATCGCGAATTGCCCAAGATCATGGGCCAATTGTACATAATGCCGAAGCACTGGTGGGAAGGCACAAACGAGAAGGGCGAAAAACGCGACATCTCCCGAGGCACCCTGGAACCGCCTCTTGGCTCCGGGCAATACCGCATCAAAAATTTCTCCGCGAACAGAAATGTGACGTATGAGCGCGTCGAAGACTATTGGGGCAACGATCTGCCGATACGTGTCGGAACGGGCAACTTCGACGAGATACGGTATATCTCTTTTCTGGACGATTCCGTCCAATTTGAAGCCTTCAAGGGCGATCAGTACGACTACCATGTGGAGCGCAGCTCGAGCCAATGGGCCAAGCGCTACAATTTTCCGGCGATCGAAGACGGCCGCGTCGTCAGGGAAGTGTTCCCCGACAAATCATCCGGTGTCATGCAAGGGTTTTTCTTGAACCTGCGCCGGGACAAGTTTCAGAACCCCGACCTTCGCCAGGCTCTGAACTATGCTTACGATTTCGAGACAACAAACGAGATTGTCTCTGCCAATCTCTTGAAACGGATCAGTTCCTATTTCGCCGGAACCGAACTTGCGTCGTCAGGGCTGCCCGAAGGCAAGGAACTCGAAATCCTGGAGGAAGTCAGGGATCAGGTCCCTGCCGAAGTCTTTACGGAAGAGTTCAAGAACCCGGTCGGCGGCAATCAGCAAAATGTCCGTGCAAACCTGCGCGAGGCGGTCAAACTGCTGCGCAAGGCCGGCTACGAGCTAAAGGACCGGAAGATGATAAATTCCGCGACCGGCGAGCAGCTTGAAGTCGAGTTTATCTACCGGGACAAGGCAAGCGAACGCACGCTTTTGCCTTACGCCAAGAACCTTGAAAGCATCGGCATCAAGCCGGTTCTGCGCCTGGTCGATGTGTCGCAATTCATCAATCGCGTCCGCAGCCGCGACTTTGATGCGGTGACACTGGCGATCGGACAATCGCTGTCGCCTGGCAACGAACAGCGTGAATACTGGGGATCCGAATCTGCGGACAATGCAAGTTCCGCCAACTATATGGGCATCAAGGATCCGGCGATCGACCATCTGATCGACAAGGTCATTTTCGCAGAAGACCGCGAAACACTCGTGGCTGCCACCCACGCTCTCGACAGGGTTCTTTTGTGGAACCATTTCGTCGTCCCGCAATTCTACACTGATGAAACGCGCACGGCACGGTGGAACCGCTTTGCCCATCCGGAGGAGATGCCGGAATTCAGCACCGGCTTTCCGACCATCTGGTGGTACGACGAACAACTTGCTGAAGAAACGAAGGCACTGCAATGAGCGTCATCACCACCCCATCGCGGCGGCAGTTGCTCAAGCTGACCGGAGCTGCGGCATTGACGGCCTCTGTGCCTCTGGTCCCCGGGAACGCCTTCGCATCGACAGGACGCCCGCAGCACGGGCTGTCAGTTTTCGGCGATCTGAAATACGGGCCGGATTTCACCCATTTCGACTACACAAATCCGGACGCGCCAAAGGGCGGGACCTTCATCTTCCAGGCGCCTTACTGGTACTACAACCAGAATTCCCTCACCTTTAACACGTTCAATTCGTTCATCCTGAAGGGGGATGCGCCACCGCGCATGGAGCTCTGCTTCGACACGCTGATGGTGCGTGCCTATGACGAACCGGACGCAATGTACGGGCTGCTGGCCGAAACCGTCGAAGTGTCGGAGGACGGCAACACCTACACGTTCAACCTGCGCCCCGAGGCAAGGTTCCACGACGGCTCCAAGCTGACCGCAGAGGACGTGGCCTTCTCGTTGTTGCTGCTCAAGGGCGACGGTCACCCCCAGATCAGCCAGAACATCCAGGAACTCCGGGATGCGGAAGTTCTTGACGAATACCGGGTCGCGCTGCAATTCACCGGCGAGCAGTCACGACAGCTCCCGTTGCTGATTGCGGGTTTGCCGATTTTTTCCAAGCGGTACTACACCGCCTACGATTTCAGCCAGAGCACGTTGACGGCGCCGCTGTCCTCAGGTGCCTACAAGGTCGGCAAGCATGCCGTCGGACGCTATATCGAGTATCACCGGATCCAGGACTACTGGGGCAACGATCTGCCGGTCCTGAAAGGGCAGAAGAATTTCGACGTCATTCGCGTTGATTTCTACCGCGATCTTCAGGTGTCCTTCGAAGCTTTCAAAAAAGGCGACATGACCTATCGCGAGGAATTCCGGTCGAAATTCTGGGCGACGGAATACAATTTCCCGGCGGTCGAGGACAAACGGGTCGTCAAGAAGAACTTCCCGGACGGCCGGCCGTCAGGCGCCCAGGGATGGTTCATCAACACCCGGCTAGAAAAGTTCAAGAACCCTGTCATGCGCCGGGCACTCAGTTACGCGTTTGATTTTGAGTGGTCGAACAAGAACCTCTTCTACGGGCTTTACGAACGGACACAATCGTTCTTCGAAAATTCCGAAATGAAGGCGGAGGGCATGCCAACCGAAGCGGAGCTGGCGTTGCTCGATCCCTATCGCGACCAGCTTCCGGACAGCGTGTTCGAGACGGCCTACCAGCAACCGGTGAGCAATGGTTCGGGCTTCGACCGAACCTTGCTTCGCGAAGCCAGCGATCTCTTGAAAGAGGCAGGATACGAACGGCAAGGCTCCGAGCTGATCGGTCCGGATGGCAAACAGCTCACAATCGAGTTCCTGAACAATTCGCCTGCCTTTGAACGCATCATCAATCCCTATATCAAGAACCTTCAACGGCTTGGGATTGATGCGAGCTTCAGGCTTGTCGATCCCGCCCAGTATCAGTCCCGTCTGAATGACTACGACTTCGACATCTGCTCACGCCGCTATTCGTTGGGTGCCACGCTGTCCGAAGCCATTCGCACCTCCTGGGGCTCCGAGGCGGCCAGGACGCCCGGCACCTACAATATCGCCGGGATCTCCGATCCGGTTGTCGATGCGTTGATGGACAAGATTCTTGCGGCCGACACGCGCGAAGAGATGAACATTGCCGCCCGCGCCCTCGACCGGGTCTTGAGGTCCGGACACTACTGGGTGCCGCAATGGTTTAAACCTGTCCACAATGTTGCCGTATGGGACATGTTCGGTCACCCGGAGGAAACGCCGCGCTACTTCTTCCCTGTGGAAGATCTTTGGTGGATAGACCAGGAAAAGGCGGAAAAACTCGGCAAAGCGGGTTAATCTTTCAAAGTGACACCTGAGGGCCCGCGTCAGAAGGCCAAAGAAAAAGGGAATGCACGAACCCCATGGGCGCCTATATCCTTCGCCGTTTGCTGCTGATGATACCGACCCTTGTCGGCATCATGGCGATCAACTTCGTCATTATCCAGTTTGCACCGGGCGGCCCGGTAGAGCGGGTCATCGCGCAGCTCCAGGGAACTGACGTGTCCGCCACGTCCCGTATCAGTGGCGGTGGAGGCGACTTTGCCGGTGGGGGCAATGAAGCATCCGGCGGCAGCGGATCGGCGGCAGACAGCGTTACGTCGAAATATCGCGGCGCCCAGGGCCTCGATCCGGAGTTTATCAAGGAGCTGGAAGCCCAGTTCGGGTTCGACAAACCGCCGTTCGAACGCTTCTTGACCATGCTGTGGAACTACGCCCGGTTCGATTTCGGCGAGAGTTATTTCAGGGACATCAAGATCATGGACCTGATTGTCGAAAAACTGCCGGTTTCGATCTCCCTCGGCCTATGGATGACGCTCATTTCCTATCTGGTGTCCATTCCGCTTGGAATTCGAAAGGCGGTGGCCGACGGCTCCAGCTTTGATGTGTGGACCTCGGGCGTTATTGTCGTTGCCTATGCTATTCCCGGCTTCCTGTTTGCGGTGTTGTTGATCGTTCTGTTTGCCGGTGGTTCCTTCTGGGACATCTTTCCGTTACGGGGACTGGTGTCGGACAATTGGGAAGAGCTGTCCTGGCCGGCGCGGATCGCCGACTATTTCTGGCACCTGGCACTGCCATTGACCGCGATGGTCCTTTCCGCGTTTGCGACAACGACGCTGCTGACAAAGAATTCGTTCCTGGACGAAATTCGAAAGCAATATGTGATCACCGCGCGATCGAAGGGCCTCACCGAAAGCCAAGTGCTCTACGGCCACGTGTTCCGCAACGCCATGCTGATTGTGGTCGCCGGTTTCCCGGGGGCGTTCATTTCATCCTTTTTCGCAGGTTCCCTCCTGATCGAAACAATCTTCTCTCTCGATGGCCTCGGTCTGCTCGGCTTTGAGTCGGTCATCAACCGGGACTATGCGGTGGTCTTTGCGACCCTCTACATTTTCTCGCTGATGGGATTGCTGGTAAATCTGATTTCGGACCTGACCTACACGTGGATCGATCCGCGGATCGACTTCGAAAGCAGGGAGGTCTGAGGCATGGATACCCGTCTGGACAACGACCTCGAGCGGGAAGGCTACGACGTCTACAATCCGCTTCCCGAAGAAACCGCGCCCCCGCCGAAGAAAATGCGGCTGACGCCGATCAATCAACGGCGCCTGGCAAATTTCAAGGCGAACCGGCGCGGATACTGGTCGCTCTGGATCTTTCTTGTCCTGTTCGTCCTGGCAATGCTCGCCGAATTCATCACAAATGACCGGCCGATCCTGGTGTCCTATCAGGGCGAGCTGCTCGTTCCGGTCTTCGTCGACTATCCGGAAGAGAAATTCGGCGGCTTTCTTGCCGTGACCGACTACCGTGATCCTTTCATTCAGGACGAGATCAAGGCAAACGGCTGGATGCTGTGGCCACCGGTCCGCTATTCCTACCGGACCGTGAACCATGACATTCCAGTGCCTGCGCCCGCGCCTCCCTCCTGGTCGATGACCAAGGAAGAGCGCTGCGTGCGCTATCCGCTCGGTGCGGACGATCCGAACTGCATCGCTGGCAACTGGAACTGGCTCGGCACTGACGACCAGGGCCGCGATGTGTTGGCCAGGACCATTTACGGCTTCCGGATTTCGGTGCTGTTCGGACTGGCACTGACGCTTGCGTCTTCTGTCATTGGCATTGCAGCCGGTGCGGTGCAGGGCTATTACGGCGGTTGGGTCGATCTTCTGTTCCAGCGCTTCATCGAGATCTGGACGGCTGTGCCAACGCTCTACCTGATCCTGATCGTGTCTTCGTTCCTGGTTCCGGGCTTCTGGACCCTGTTCGGAATCCTGCTGGCATTTTCCTGGGTGGCATTGGTGGGCGTGGTGCGTGCGGAGTTTCTTCGAGGGCGCAATTTCGAATACATCTCCGCCGCTCGCGCGCTGGGCGTTTCCAACCCGGTGATCATGTGGCGGCACCTGCTGCCCAATGCGATGGTGGCAACGCTGACCTTCATGCCCTTCATTCTGAACGGTTCGATTTCAACGTTGACGGCACTCGACTTCCTGGGCTTCGGGCTTCCGCCCGGCTCCGCATCCCTTGGTGAACTTCTGGCCCAGGGCAAGAACAATCTGCAGGCACCGTGGCTCGGCATCACCGGATTCTTCGTGATTTCGCTGATGCTCAGCCTCCTCATTTTCATCGGCGAAGCCGTGCGCGATGCATTTGATCCGCGCAAGAGCCTGGCGTGAGGAGGACCGGACAGATGGC
The DNA here is from genome assembly GCF_030732845.1 of Roseibium sp. MMSF_3544. GTDB lineage: Bacteria > Pseudomonadota > Alphaproteobacteria > Rhizobiales > Stappiaceae > Roseibium. Next base: position 273,710 of record NZ_JASHKA010000003.1, on the reverse strand, counting down.
CAACAACACGCTCGTTTCCGTAAAAGATCTCTCCGTTGCCTTTACCCAGGGCGGCAAACAGACGCTGGCTGTCGACAGGATTTCCTTCGACATAAACAAGGGCGAAACCATCGCACTTGTCGGCGAAAGCGGCTCGGGCAAATCCGTGTCCGCGCTTTCGATCCTCAAGCTGCTGCCCTACCCGGCCGCCTCTCATCCGTCGGGTGAGATCCTGATGAACGGGGAGGATCTGCTGAAGGCCAATGACAGCCAGATGCGCAAAGTTCGTGGTAATGTCATCTCGATGATATTTCAGGAACCGATGACATCGCTCAATCCGCTGCACACGGTGGAACGGCAGATCTCCGAAATCCTGAAGATCCACCGCGGCATGGGAGAATCGCAGGCGCGCGCAAGGGTTCTCGAGTTGCTCAACCAGGTTGGCATTCGCGAAGCGGAAACGCGGCTGAAATCCTATCCCCACCAGCTTTCCGGCGGGCAGCGTCAACGCGTGATGATCGCCATGGCACTTGCCAATGAACCGGATCTTCTCATTGCCGACGAGCCGACAACCGCTCTCGACGTTACCGTTCAGGCACAGATCCTGGAGTTGCTGAAAAAGCTGCAGCGACAGCAGGGCATGGCCATGCTGTTCATCACGCATGACCTTGGGATCGTTCGCAAGTTTTCTGATCGTGTTTGCGTGATGACCGACGGCAAGATCGTCGAGCAAGGGCCGGTCGCCGACATCTTCGAGCGGCCGCAACACGACTACACAAAGCACCTTCTCGGTGCCGAACCCAAGGGCGAGCCGCCGGTCACCGACGACAGCAAACCGATCGTTGTCCAGGCGGATGACCTGAAGGTCTGGTTTCCGATCAAGAGAGGCCTGTTGCGCCGGACCGTAGACCACATCAAGGCTGTCGACGGCATCGATGTGACTGTCAGGAAAGGCCAGACGCTCGGCATCGTCGGCGAAAGCGGGTCTGGCAAGACGACGCTCGGACTCGCTATCTTGCGCATGATCTCGTCGACCGGCCGTATCAGCTTTTACGGTCAGGAGATTCAGGCCAATTCCTGGAAGGAAATGCGTCCGCTGCGCCGCGACATGCAGATCGTGTTTCAGGATCCGTTCGGCGCGCTGTCGCCGCGCATGTCGGTTTCCGAAATCGTCGGCGAAGGTCTCAAGGTCCACTTCCCGAACATCTCTGCCGAGGAGCGGGACCGCAAGGTCGCCAAGGCGTTGGAGGAGGTTGGCCTGGATGCGACGACCCGGCATCGGTATCCGCACGAGTTTTCAGGTGGCCAGCGTCAGCGTATCTCGATCGCGCGGGCGATGGTTCTGGAACCGAAGTTCGTGATGCTGGACGAGCCGACATCCGCCCTCGACATGAGCGTTCAGGCACAGGTGGTCGATCTGCTCAGGGATCTCCAGAAAGCGCATGGTCTTGCCTATCTGTTCATCTCTCACGACCTGAAGGTCGTCAGGGCACTGGCCAATGAAGTGGTTGTCATGCGTCAGGGCAAGGTCGTGGAATCCGGCTCGGCAGAGCAGATCTTCGATGCACCAAAGACAGATTACACAAGAGCGCTGATGGCGGCAGCCTTCCGGCTGGAAACCGCACCGGAAGGCGTGGTGAGCGCCTGACAGCTCTCACTACAGCGCCTTGAGGCTCGACCATTGCACAAAATACCTTTCGGCAAAGGGATCTGCTTACCCGTGCATCCTGTCGGGCAAATTGAGGCCGGCTTTTTGCGCGTACTCAAGGCAGGCATCGTGACCCATTGGGTCGGAGAAAAAGTATCCCTGGCCGAGGCGGGCACCGGTCCGCAGGGCCAGATCGAACTGTGCCTGGGTTTCAATGCCTTCAATGACGACCTCCTTGTCGAGGCCCATCGCCATCTCGACGATCTTCATGACAAGGAAGTGTTTCTTGCTGTCGCTGGTAATGTCCTGCAGGAAAGACCGATCGATCTTGATCTCGTCAAAAATCAATTGTTGCAGGTAGCGCAGTGACGAATACCCGGTTCCGAAATCGTCAAGCGCGATGCGAATACCGCAGGCACGCAGGCTGTTCAGGCTCTCGTTTGCAGTCGCGATATTTTCGACCAGCACACTTTCTGTAACCTCAATCGTGAGATGTTGCGGCGCCAGCCCGGCCTTGTGCAGGCACTGCATGATCCCGTCGGCAATTCGCGGTCTGCGGAACCCGAGCGCAGACACGTTTGAGCTTATCCTCACGGGCGCGCCGATCAGGTTTGAAGCAGAGACAGCGAACTCCGCGCCTTTTGCAAGGATCGCCAGATCAAGATCGAAGATCGTACCGGTTTCTTCCGCGACCCTGACAAACTCGTCCGGATCAACCGAATTAGCGCCCAGGTTCCAGCGTGCCAGCGTCTCGAACTCGACCGCTTTGCCGTCCGCGAGGCAGACCTTGGGTTGGAGAGCAACATCCAGCTCGTTGTACTTGAGCGCGCGCGGCAGCGCGGACGTGATGAGAGTGCGCCGGTTGAGAGTCTTCAGAATCTCGTCGTTGAACTGGCGGAACTGGTTTTTCCCGGCATCCTTGGCTGCATAAAGTGCCGCATCTGCATATTTCAGAAGATATGCGTCGTCGTGGACATGATCAGGTCCGCAAGCCGAAAGGCCAACCGAGCAACTCGGTTGGATCGAGAAGCTGTTATGGATCACTTCACAGCGCACGAGTTCGACAACTCTGGAGCCGGTCGCGTGCATGGTCGGAAACTGCTCGGACTGCGGCACAATCAGCGCGAACTCGTCCCCGCCAAATCGCGCGGCCAGGCCACCGCCTTCAACGGCAATGCGCTTGAGCCTGTGTCCAACCGTGGTCAGCAACGCATCGCCGGCATCGTGACCCATCGTGTCATTAATGGTCTTGAAGTCATCAAGGTCGATCAGCGCTACGAAGAAATTCGGCTTGTCCTGTTGCGAACAGAGTTCTCGCAACCGCTCCATGAAAACGGAACGTCTCGCCAGTCCTGTTAGGGAATCGTGCGAAAGCACAAAGTTGGAATGTGCTTCAGCCTCCCGTCTTTGGCGTTCAAGCTCGACCTGCCCCTCAAGTTCCACAATTTCGCGGGTTCTGCGATTTTCGCGGTTTGCCAGCAACTGGTAACCGAGGAGCAGGACGCCGAAGGCAACGCCGGAATAGGCAAGGCTGCGCATGACAAACGCGGTCAGATCGGATTCGACGACAAAGGCGCCCATCACGTCTCCGGCCTTGTAGGGCGTTCCCCCTAGTTCCTTGTTGTGACAGGAAACGCAGACTTCTGACGTGGCAAAGGTCGGGAAAATCGAGCGGCCGATGACGCGTGATCCTTCAACGCGCAATTCTTCGTAAATTGCAGGGTCTCTGCTTTCCGCGATGACGGTTATTTTTTGCGCGACATGTGCAAGAGGTTCCTCAGAGCCTAGTTCGAGGCCAGGAGGACCTGGAACACGCACGCGCACCGGCGCATGGGTTTTGTCGCCGACCCGCGTCTGCAGAAAACTCTCCAATCCGATCCGGCGAAACGAGGCGGGCAGCGGCATTCCCTCCGAATGCTGGTCCGCATATTCCTTCACAAAGGCTTCGGCGAGCTGAACGATCCGTGCGCGGTCGTCCGCCTCCGTTCGGCTAAATTCCCACAAGGATATGGCAAAAAACGAAAGCGCAAGGACAAGTGCTCCGGCAAAAACAAGCGCAGCCGACCCAAGAGATTGATGCCGTAATAGTTTCATTCACATCTCGCGTGGCAGATGTTCGGAACACGTTCTCTTAGGTTACGCGAGCTAAATTACTAAACTGTTGAGTAGCGCATGCCGTATTTCTTGGACGGTACAATGGCTACTTAAGACTGTTTTGCTACCCGACCCAGCAAGTTGCGAAAAAACCGTTCTTTTCCTGATCTTTACCGATGGAACGGCGGGTTTTGAAACCGATCAGCCCGTCCGCCCCGCCAACATCGTGACCAAGCCCCTCAAGCCGAAGCTGCAGGTTGCGCACTGCCCCCCGTGTTGTTTCCTTCATGGGTTTCCAGTCGCCGATGAACGCCTTGTTGTTGCCGTAACGGTCCGCGAGATGTCCGACAAAGAGGGCGTATGTATCGCTCTCGTTGTATTCCTTCAGGACATAGAAGTTTTCCGTGGCAATGAAAGCGGGCCCGTATCGTCCTGCCGGCAGCAAAATGTTCCCGGGGCGATTGAGTTCGTAATTCGGGAATGGTTTCCCGCTGACCCTTTTCACGCCCTCATTCACGAAGGTTGAGATTTTCTGCCTGTTGTCCGGACCCTCACGCGTACACGATACGCTTTCCGGAAGATGGACTTCGTAGCCCCAGTCCCGTTCTTTTGCCCAGCCGTGGGCAGCGAGGTAGTTGGCAATCGACGCCATCGTGTCAATTTCGGACGTCCAGATGTTGCGCTTGCCGTCACCATCAAAATCAACGGCATATTTCAGATAGGATGACGGCAGGAACTGCGGCTGTCCCATGGCGCCGCCCCAGGAACTTCTCATCGCGCGGCGCGTTACATCGCCGTTTTGCAGGATTTTGAGTGCAGCGATCAGTTCACCTTTGAAGAAGTCCGCACGCTGTCCCATGAACGCCTGCGTTGCCAGAACGCGCAGCGCATCGTGAGGGATCTTGGCGGCGCCATAGCCGGACTCCCGTGCCCAGATCGCCAGAATGATGCGTTTTGGAACTCCGTACCTGGCTTCGATTTTCTTGAGCGTCGCGGCATGTTTTTGCATCAGGCGCCGGCCGCCCGGTACGAGAGAATTGAACTGGCTGTCGCGAAAATACCGTTGCGGTGCGCGGAACTCCGCCTGGAAGTTGACTTTGGGCGGAGCGCCTTTGCCACCGGGGCCGACGAGCCCTGGCAAGGATGTGTCAGGTGTCAGACCGGCCAACTCGCGATCAAGCGTTGCCTGCGAGACACCTGCCTGGCGGGCTGCCGGAATCACGTCTGATTTCAGAAACTTCTGGAACTGGGCATCGTATTTTCCGGCTGTTGCCGGTTCGGGCGTCGCCATCAAGGCGATCAGCGCCGCAACAAAAATCAACCTCAAGCTCTTGATCACGGCTGGTTCCCTAACTATCTCCGCGGCCGGAAGACTATCACGAAGTTTGAGCGGGTCCGACCACCTCGTTATGCGATCTCACAGATGAGGTCGATTGCGGGCGAGAATTGCATCGAAATGTGGTCGGAGCAATTGCCAAACAGCGCGTCAGGGACATCAGGCCCATAGTCTTTTTTGAGAGATGTACGGCGCGATATTTCAAGCCGTTTTTTTTTGACAAAATGTATTGGAGAAACCCATGTCGATTCAGACTATCGACCACTACATTGCGGAGTTGCCGCAAATCCAGCGTAACTGGGAACGCAATTGGATCATCCCGTATGCTGAAGCCTACTCTCGCGCCTTCGATAACTTCAAAACCGTGCTCGACAACCAGAAAAAGGCTGACGAGTTACGCGTCAGCATTGCCGTGTCGCTGTTGTCTCTTGGCCTTGCTGCCGGTTTGGGCACGGCTGTGGGAAAGGTGACGCTTCGGTCCGCTGTGGCTGACACAGCGCTCCAGTCCATTGGGCGCACGAACAGCATTCGCTTGATGCGGGCAGCCAACTGGGTTGCAGAGCACCCCACGCGGTCGATGTTTGCGGGCGAGGCCTGGGACGCGGTCGCGGGGATCATATCGAATGAAGCGAAGCAGATGTTCAACAACGCCGGTGCGAGCAACGCCTCCCCCTCGACCTACACCGAAAATCCCTTGGTGAACTATCTCGGCCTTCGCCGTCATCTGCTTGACATGGTGGCCGCTGCCCACAAGGCGGCAACAGAAATCCGCGATGCATCAAACAAGACCCAGGACGAAAAGGACGCGCTCGCACAGCAGCTGGCGAAACAGCCTCTGGCAAACGCACCCCTGAGTTCGCCAGCCAATACAGAGCCCAACGGGCGTCTGCAAAAGGACATGGAAATCGGAATGTTCATGGCTTTGGTGCTGACGAAAGATCACCTCCAGGAGGAGGTCCACACCGGCGACGCGATCGGTGGTATGACGCGCCCATCGATTATCGGGCGCAAACCGATCACGCACACAACCACTTCAAAAAAATATCCGGGCGCGGTTTTCGCACGAAACGGCTCGATCCACCGTCGGGTCTATGACCGGGTCGGCGGCGTGGTGGAAGATCACGTCGACACCTTGGTTCGAGAGCGCCGATACTCGCGGGCATTCTTTTACGGGTCTATGGGTCATGACGAGATACAGCGCGCCGAGCGCACACTTAGCCGGATCTCTGAAAGATACAGTCTCGCAAAGCTCGGTCCGCTGAATTAGACACACCCTTTAAGCTGCTTCCCGCTGCGTGTTGGACTTATGGGCACGGCCTGGTGGGCAGCGTTGCGACGCCAGCTGCCGGAATGCAAATCCTGTTTCGAAGCGTTTCAAAGAGCCGAGTCTTTTTGGCATCAGACGCTTTGGGCAGGACGTTCCGACCCAAGAAGGGCTCGAGGCTTTAACACCGTCAAACCTCGGTCCATCGCAATCCCCTCCCGGCCTTAGTCGTGAGCCAGTCCTTCTGGAACCTGTACCAGCAGCCTCCGCGCTCTTGATCAAGTTCCCTGGAAATGGCGACACCCATGAGATGGCACATGAGCAGGGTCCCGGCGGCGCCGTGACCGGCGAACAGGACGGGCAGGTCAGCCTTGTACCCGGTCAGCGCTTGCCGTGTCGTGCGCACGATGCGTTCCTGAGCGTCCCGGGCCCGCTCCCAGCCTCGAACAGAGACGTCGGGATTTGCAAAGAACATATTCGCGGTCTGCTCGAATTCCTCCTGGGGCAGAAACCCGGTCGCAGAGCGGTCGTTTTCGTGCAGGTCTTCGTAAATTTCGTGAGACATCCCGAAACGCTCGACAAATGCCTGTGCTGTTTCGAGAGCCTTGGTTTCAGCGCTGGAAACAACAGCACCCAGCTCATGGGAAAAAGGGAGTTCCGTCGCCGCTTTGGCCCTCTCGTGACCAACCGCTGAAAGTCCCCAATCCGGCACAGGCACCGATGGATCTATGGTGACCTCCGGGTGGGTCAGGTAAATGCACCAGCTCATCAGACCCGGTTTTCCAGCCAGCCTGTGATCAGCTCGTAGGCGATCGAGATAGACGGGGGTATCCTGTGGCCCTCGGGATGGGTTCCATCGATCATCTGCCGGATTTCCGCTCTGTCGCACCACTTGCAGGCTTCCAATTCGTCGTCCGCGATTTCGATGTCGAACGACGTTGCGGTACCGATGCATCCCAGCATCAGGTTGGCCGGGAACGGCCACGGCTGGTTTGAAACCATCCTGACTTCGCCGACCCTGATCCGGCTTTCCTCAAGTACCTCGCGGCGCACGGCCTGTTCAATCGTTTCTCCGGGCTCCATGAAGCCTGCGAGTGTCGTATAGACGCCTTCCGGAAGGCGTGCCGGGCGTCCGAGCAAGGCCCGGTCCCTGTCGGTGATCAGCATGATCACGCAAGGGTCGGTCCGGGGAAAGTGGGCCGCGCCGCAGTCAGGGCAGTCGCGCCGGTAACCGGCCTCGGCCATGACGGTTTTCCCGCCGCAGCGCGAGCAACGTTGATGTGTCCGGTGCCAATGGATCAGCGCGCGCGCTTGCGCAAGAGCGCTGAGGTCTTCATCAGGGAAGGCATTTGTCAGCGCGAGGTTCCTAAGGTCCTGCACGACAAGGTCTGCCCGTTCAGCCAGCTCTTCGTCGCTGCTGGGCAGCGTTGTTGCAAAAATCGCCTGACCGCTTTCTGGTCGCAGACCAAGAAACACCATCTCTTCGGTAACCGCTCCAAGCGCCAGGGCCGCGGAAAGGGGGTGTCCGATCTCGTGATCAGCATCCGCCCTGAAGACAAGTGTCTTGTCCGTCGACAGCACGACGCGCGTGTCGGGGCGATCAAGCAATTCCTTCAGATAGGCAGTGTTTCCACGCCGTTCCGACTGCCGGTCGAGCGAATTGGCGATAAAGCTCATCTCCATAGCCTGGAGACTAGCGGCAGCTGGACGCATGTTGGGATCCCTGGAAAGTGCTGGCAGGTCTTTGCTTGCGCCGTACCTTAGGGTACGGACTCATAATTGAAGTCGGTTTGGTTTGGATCGTTTTGGCCATATGAAAGGAGCGAAAGCGCAGTAAATGTGGTTCATTTTCAAGCCTTTCGCGACGTAGCAGATGGCCAAAACGGCCAAATCCGAAGGACGGCAGAATGGCTTCACCTCGCAGCGTCACCGTGCTTGACCGAGCATACAGCCCGCTCTTCACACGCTTCCTTGCGAGATTTCGCCATTTCTGACGCCAAATCGGCTTCATTTATGGGTCCGTACCCTAGGGTCGCAGAAAGAACCTGTCCAGCCGGGTTTACCGGATAGCGTCTTCAAGCGCCTCACGAAGGCTGTCGACCAGGTTGTCGGAACGCTCGGTTTCGTAATCTTGTGCAGGGACGGCGCCCCAAACAGGGCCTGGCCAGGCCGGGTCGTCGCGAAACCTGGCAATCACGTGGACATGCAGCTGGGACACCTGGTTCCCGAGTGCGGCGACGTTGAGCTTTTCGCAGTCGGTGACGGATCGCAGGACCTTGCTGACCATGGCAATCTCGCGCATCAACTGGACCTGGTCGCCGTCCTCAAGATCGATGATTTCAACGAGATCGGCCTTTCGCGGGATAAGCATCAACCATGGATAGTTGGCATCCTTCATCAGCCGCAGCATTGAAAGCGGCATGTCGGCGACGAAGTGACTGTCGCCTTCCAGTCGGGGATTGAGCGCAAAGGAAGACATGAAATTGTTCCGCGTTTGTCAGAGGCAAGGTACACGCATCTGTCGGGTTTTGGCGAGCGCGTTTTCCCGGCAAACAAAAACTTGGTCTTTCCACTTGCCAAACCCCATGGGTGATCTGATATAAGGCGCTCGGGAGGTTGGTGGTGGACGAGCCACTCGCCAACCGGGTCAGGTCCGGAAGGAAGCAGCCCTAACGAGCCTCGGCACGGGTCGCCGTGCCAGCCTCCCACCCTCAAACTTACGTTTTGTTTCGAACACCGCCCGGTCCCGCGCGGTGTTTTTTGTTTTCGCCTCTCGCATTGAATTCGGCAAATGTGCAGAGGGTTGACAAAATGGTACATTGGTACCAGTGTAGCGTTCATGAACAAATCTGTTGAACGTATCCAGACCGGCGTACGCCTGGAAAAACGGCTCCTGAAAGTTTTGAAGGGTCTTGCTGAACACCTGGACCTTTCGCTGGGCGATCTTCTGGAAGGTATGGCGCTACACTGCTTCGAAAACAAACCACCGTTTTCCGAAGAGACGCTTCGCAAGATTGAACAGCTGAAAAGCGTTTATGACCTCGATTTGTACGCTTCAGACAGTCACAAACTTAAGGATGAGAGCGATGAGTCCTGAGGCGCGGAATTATGAGGAGCTGACCGACCTTTTCGAGGCGCATGATCTGGATGCGAGATCCTTCACGCATCGGGATCACATCGGTGTCGCTTGCAAGATGCTGCAGAGATACGAGTTCCTTGAGGCGGCTGCGCGATACGGTGGTGCTTTGAAAGAAATTGCCACGAAGGCAGGCGCTGCCAGCAAATTCAACACGACACTGACAATCGCCTTTCTCGGTTTGTTGGCTGAACGCATGGAAGTTACCCCCCACTCAAATTTTGATGAGTTTCTGGAACGCAACCCTGATCTGTTTTCACGATCGCTTATGGATGCCTGGTATTCCAAAGAACGTGTCTCGAGCGCGGCAGCGAGGCAGATTTTCCTGTTGCCCGACAGGTTCAAAAGCGCTGGATCTACCGCACGGGTAGCGGATTAGTCTCTCCTAGAGTTCACAGAAAAACTTTCAAAAGTCCGTCCCCATTTTCGAAAAAATCGCTATGGTGCGGCTCATGGACGAGTCAGGTTTTTCCAGCAACGGCACTTCAGCACCGGACATGACCAACAGCGCCTCCGCGGGCGGTCAGGGTCAGGACGGTGCATACCGGGTTTTGGCACGCAAATACCGACCCAAAACCTTTGAGGATCTGGTCGGTCAGGAGCCGATGGTGCAGACGCTCGAAAACGCGTTTGAGACGGGCCGGATCGCACAGGCTTGGATGCTCACCGGTGTACGCGGTGTCGGAAAGACAACGACGGCACGTATCCTGGCGCGCGGCCTGAACTACGAGGTCCCCGGCGAAGTCGACAAGCCGACCGTGAGGCTCGAGCGCGAAGGAACGCATTGCAAGGCGATCATGGAAGGCCGCCATGTCGACGTTATCGAGATGGATGCGGCCTCTCATACCGGCATCAACGACATCCGCGAGATCATCGATGCCGCGCGCTACCGCCCGGCAACGGCGCGTTACAAGGTCTATATCATCGACGAAGTGCACATGTTGTCCAACGCAGCATTCAACGGTCTGCTGAAGACACTGGAAGAGCCGCCTGAACATGTGAAGTTCATCTTTGCAACGACCGAAATCCGCAAGGTTCCGATCACTGTACTGTCGCGCTGCCAGCGGTTTGATCTCAGAAGGATTGAGCAGTCCAAGCTGATCGGGTTGCTGCGCCGGATATCCGATGCAGAGAACATCCAGATTTCCGACGAAGCCTTGCTGTTGATCGCAAGAGCAGGCGAGGGGTCGGCACGCGATTCTTTGTCTCTACTGGACCAGGCCATGGCCCATGGCAGCGGATCGATCGAAGCTGGCGACCTGCGCCAGATGCTCGGATTGGCCGACAGGGCGCGCGTGATCGATCTATTCGCGCACCTCATGGCCGGACGGATTGAAGAAGCCCTTGCCGAGTTGCAGGCCCAGTACGAGGTCGGCGCCGATCCGGCAATCGTCCTGACGGATCTTGCCGATTTCACGCATCTTGTAACTCGCATGAAGGTGGCACCGAAATCAGCCGACGAGGCTTCTGTCACCGAAACCGAGCGCGCCCGCGGACGCGACTTTGCCGAGAACGTCTCCGTGCGTTTGCTGTCGCGGGCCTGGCAAATCCTTTTGAAGGGTGTGCAGGAGGTTCAAGCAGCCTCCAAACCGCTGGCGGCCGCGGACATGGTCCTCGTCCGCTTGGCCTATGCGGTTGACCTGCCGGATCCTGGCGAACTGATGGCGCAGGTGAAAGGTGGTCAGATGCCAGACACCGGATCTGCGCCACGACCGGGCGCCGGTGGCAGTGGACCTTCCGGCGGTGCTCAGGCGATGGCTGTCGGTATGCCTGCATCCCCGGATGCCAGACCTTCCGGCGGAAGCGGCAACGGAACGGCGATGCAGGGTGGGCCTCGCCCGCAACTGGCTGCGATTCAAGGCGGCGCTCCTAAAATGCAGCCGGCACCGGACGTCGCGCCGGCACCACAGGCACCGCAACAACCTGAATATGCTCTCAAGAGCCTTTATGATTGCGCTGCGCTTGCCTCGGAAAAACGCGACATTCCGATGAAGGTCGCAATCCAGCGTCAGATGCGGCTGGTCAAGTTCGAGCCGGGCAAAATCGAGATACAGCCGACCGAAGACGCGCCGTCCGATATTGCCGGCGAATTTGGCCGCAAGCTTATGGAATGGACGGGGCAGCGCTGGTTTGTCGTTGTGTCCCGCGAGCATGGCCGTCCGACCATTCACGAAGAGCAGGAAGCCAATCAGCAGCAGCTCTTGTCGGATGCCAAGTCGCACCCGACCGTTGCAGCGCTGTTGACCCAGTTTCCCGGTGCGAAGGTCGTCGACGTCAAGCTGCAGGTGAGCGCGGAAGACGAGGCAGCCCTTGCCGATCCGATGCTGGCCGATCCTTTGTTGGGGGAAGCGTTGGGAGATGATGAAGACGATTGAGACCGGCGAGACGGACGGCATAGACAAATCAAGAGAAGCGAAGATCAAGCGGAACGTCTTTTTGTTTTTTGCAATTAGCGTTGTCTGCTTCCTCTCAATGTTTGTCATTTCCAAAACCGGGATTGAAGACTTCACGAAGCTCTTGATTGTCCTTGTGATCGTTTGCGTCTTTTTCTTTGTCGGGCTCTATTTCATCGCGAGGATTTTCTACCTCTGTTTCAAGAAGTCGTAGCGCCGCCGCAACGCTGACAAACGGTGTGCCGGGCCGTATTGGGCTGGTAATTGCCCTATTGTTCCTCTAAACGCAGATCCCAAATAGTAACCACGCGGCCACCGCCGCCGGAAAAGGTTTCAAGGAGAAATCCCATGGACTTCCTCAAGATGATGAAGCAGGCCAAGGAGATGCAGGAGCAGATGGGCTCGCTGCAGGAAAAGATCGTCGAGATCGAAGCCGAAGGTGTTGCCGGTGCCGGACTGGTCAAGGTGACGCTCAACGGCAAGAGCGACCTGAAAGGCCTGCAGATTGATCCGTCCCTTCTGAAGGAAGGCGAGGGCGAAATCCTGGAAGATCTGATCATGGCCGCTCATACCGATGCGCGCGCGAAGATCGAACTGGCCATACAGGAAAAGACCCAGGAACTGATGGGCGGCCTCGGCCTTCCGGCTGGCATGAAACTGCCGTTTTGATTGTCAAAGGGTGACAGACCTGTACATCGAACGCGTCTGCCTCCGTCATGCCATGACTTGATCCGGGCATCCATGCCGTTTCATATCGTCTTGGAAATTGGCGGATTTGACACTTTGGCGGAATGGATTGCCGGGTCGAGCCCGGCAATGACTTCGGAGAAAGGTTCCTTCTTTCCCAAAATGCTGGATGTTGTTTGACCATGGCCCAGAAAAGCGTCGCAGGACCGGAAATCGAACGGCTGATCCAGCTGCTGGCAAAGCTGCCCGGTCTGGGGCCGCGCTCCGCCCGGCGCGCCGCGCTTCATCTCATCAAGAAGAAGGAGCAATTGCTGGTTCCTCTTGCGGACGCATTGGACGTCGCGGTGAAGGAGATCGGCATCTGCTCCATATGCGGTACGGTCGACACGTCCGATCCCTGCACCATCTGCGCCGATCCAAAGCGAGACGACACGGTTCTTGTCGTTGTCGAGGACGTTGCCGACCTTTGGGCGCTTGAGCGCGCAGGGGCGGTGAAAGGCCGCTATCACGTTCTTGGCGGTACGTTGTCACCCTTGGACGGTATCGGGCCTGACGACCTGAACCTTGCGTCCCTGGCAGACCGGTGCGGATCGGCCGATTTCTCGGAAGTCATCCTGGCGATCAGCGCAACGGTCGAAGGCCAGACAACGGCCCACTACATCATGGACCTACTCTCGCCGATGGGCGTCAATGTCACCAAACTGGCCCACGGTGTGCCGGTCGGTGGTGAACTTGACTATCTCGACGAAGGCACCCTCGCCCAGGCGCTTAAGGCCCGTACGCGGTTCTAGACCTAAAATGTCCAATAAGTGCCTCGAGATAAAATCGTTTCTCATTTTTCATGAGCGCGAAATTTATGATGAGCTTCTGGAAATACCGACTGAAGGCCTAGAATGGTTGGGCATCAATGTCGAAATTGATATCGGGGAAGTCGGGTGCGATGGCGCGGAGAAGTTTACGATCGGCGTCGTTTGTGGAAGACCACCAATGTCCACACATCGTCGGAAGGAAAGAGGTTTCCGCCGTAAAGAAAAACGATTTGAAAGCCTGAATTTAAGTTTGGTCGAGCGCTGGATCAGGGACTGGGTCAGGAAATGCGACGCTGGCTCATACACGGAGAGCCTTCCGTGTTTGTGCAGAAATTTCGATTGGGAATATGAAGGAATAAAACCAGACCCACTGCAATTTGGAGATGGCTAAGCGTATTCGCCACTCCCCTTGCACCACCTTTCCTCCGCACTTATGTCGATGCGGTCGCTCACAAATCCTTGAAGGTTTCATGTTCCAAGCCGCTTCCCGCGCCATGTCTCAGGTGTTCGAAAAACCGTTTCGGGCGATTTTCTGGAAAATGCTGGGGTTTACGCTCGCGATTCTCGTGGTGATCTGGATTTCCCTGCAATGGATTGTCGGTCACTTTCTGGGCGTTGCGGCAGACACATGGGGCGACGGCAGTTCCTGGATCAACTGGACAGAGTGGACAATCTCCATCCTGACAGGGATCGGCGCCGTCTTCGTGCTGGGCTTTATGATCGCGCCGATATCAGCGCTGCTTGCCGGTTTGTTTCAGGACGATATCGCCGACATTGTCGAGGCAAGGGACTACCCGCACGACCCGCCGGGGAAAGCTTTGCCGCTGTCTCAATCAGCGGTTCAGACAATAAAATTCACCGGTGTCGTCATCGCCGGAAACATTTTTGCACTGCTGCTGCTTTTGATCCCCGGCATCAACCTGATCGCTTTTTTCGTGGTCAACGGTTACCTGCTCGGGCGGGAGTTTTTCGAGTTCGCGGCAATGCGTTTCATACCGCCTGAGCAAGCAAGAGCGTTCCGAAAAGCGCGCGGCGGAACCGTTTTTCTCGCAGGCCTGATCATCGCCTGTCTGCTTGCGGTCCCGATCCTCAATCTGGTCACACCGATTTTCGCGACCATCTTCATGCTGCATCTCTATAAGAGACTTGCGTCCGGCGCTGCAATCTGACGAACTGCGATGCCTTGCGCATCGTCTTCAAGGGAAGACGACCGGAGGAGGCCGATGCAGGATCTTTTAAACGACATTGCCGAAGCGGCTGACGCCACCCCCGACAAAGGCGCGGTGGCGACCTACATTCCCGAATTGGCGGGCGTAAATCCGGATCAGTTCGGCATGGCCGTTGCGTTGGAGGACGGGCGGCTGCTGACGGCGGGGGATGCGGATATGCCGTTCTCGATCCAGTCAGTCTCGAAAGTGTTTGCGCTGGCGCTTGCTCTTGGCCGTGTCGGCGACCAGCTCTGGTACCGTGTCGGGCGCGAACCTTCAGGCCTTTCGTTTGATTCCATCCTGCTCCTTGAGCGTGAAGACGGGATCCCGCGCAATCCTTTCATCAATGCCGGGGCTTTGGTGACCACGGACACCTATCTTGCTGGATCGACGCCGCGTGAAGCGCTTGGCGAGCTTTTGCGGTTCATCCGTGCCGCCGCTGATGATGACAGCGTCCATATCAACGAACGCGTGGCTCAGTCTGAGCTGAGAACCGGACACAGAAACTTTTCGCTCGCGCATTACCTCGCGTCTTGCGGCAACATGCGGTCGTCGGTCGACAAGGTGCTCGGCACCTACTGCCACCAGTGCGCAATTGAAATGTCCTGCCGGCAGCTGGCCATGGCGGGCCGGTTTCTTGTTGAAACCGAGAATATGCCGCCCCTGGTTGCGCCGCTGCGCCGCCGGCGCATCAATGCATTGATGATGACCTGCGGTCACTATGACGGGTCCGGCGATTTCGCCTTTCGAGTGGGACTTCCCGGAAAGAGCGGCGTCGGCGGTGGCATTCTGGTGATCGCTCCCGGTCGGGCATCAATTGCGGTGTGGTCGCCGGGTCTCAACCGCTACGGCAATTCCAAGCTCGGAACGGAAGCCATGGAAACCTTTGCCAAGCGAACGGGTTGGTCCGTTTTTGGCTGATTCCAAGAATTGGCAGCCGGAACCCGGTCAGGCTGCCTGGACTTTGTGATCGCTCATGCACTCTCGTCTTCTGCGGAAAGCAGGCCGGACTTGAACAGGATACCGGCGGCGGCGGCTCCGATGAGTGGTGCGACGATGAACAGCCATACTTGCGCCAGCGCAGCCGGGTTGCTTCCAACGCCTATGATCGCGGGGCCGAGCGAGCGGGCCGGGTTCACCGATACGCCGGTGACATTGATGCCGACGATATGAATGACAACCAACGTAAGTCCGATGGCCAATCCGGCGAGATGCGAGGGGGCCCCCTTCTGCGTCACCCCTAAAATGCAAACGAGGAACAGGAATGTCGCAACGATCTCGAAGATGAGTGCCGACAACATGTTGTATTCGCCCAGATACCCTGGACCCCAACCGTTCTGGCCAAGGCCGCCGTCCCAGCCGCTTGCCTTGCCACTCAGGATAATGGCCAGAATCAGCGCGCCCGCCAGTGCACCCAGAACCTGCGCGATCCAGTAGGTGATGAGCTCTCCGGCCGGCATCCGCCCGGCCAGATAGACCCCGAGACTGACGGCAGGGTTGATGTGGCAGCCGGAAATCATGCCGATGCCATAGGCCATCGCAACAATCGACAGACCAAACGCAAATGCAATTCCAAGAACATCAATAGAGGTCGCCCCGGTGCCCATTCCGGCGATGACTGCCGCACCGCAGCCAAACAGGACGAGCGTAAACGTTCCGACAAATTCAGCGATCGCTTTTTTCATATGAATTGCCTCCAAAAAGCACCGGATGACCGGCTGAGGTCACCGGAAATGTGGTGACGTAATGGAGAGTTGCTCAGATTTGAACGGTTGGGAAGTTCATTGATGTTGTGCGTTGCCGCAAGAGTTTCCGTCAATTTTATCGATTTAGAACTTCAGGCACCAAAGTGGCTTTGCAGATTCACCTTTTTGATGTTTTGACGGGAGGGCTTCTTGGCGCTAGAACCTTTCGAGACAAAGCCTTGATTTGCTTACGTTTGCGTAAACGTAAGGCAGCGTCGTACGGGAGAGGAATTCCATGTCGAACGCCGATATGCGGGGCAACCGCCCGCTGTCACCCCATCTTCAGATCTATAAACCGATTCTGACGATGGTCATGTCGATCCTGCATCGCATTACCGGTGCTGCGCTTTATTTCGGGACCATCCTGTTGGCATGGTGGCTGATCGCTGCCGCCGCAGGGCCGTCCTACTTCGAATTCGTCAATGACATCTACGGCTCCATCATCGGGCGTCTGATCCTGTTCGGGTTCACCTGGGCACTTGTGCATCACATGCTCGGCGGGCTGCGCCATTTCATCTGGGACATGGGTGCGGGCTTCGGCAAGGAAGCACGCGAATGGCTCGCCAAGGCCACGATCATCGGTTCCGTTTCCCTCACGCTGATCCTCTGGATCATCGGCTACATGGTTCGCTAAGGAGAGTGTCATGACGGATATGCGCACCCCTCTTAACAAGGTTCGCGGACTGGGGTCGGCCAAGGAAGGCACCGACCACTTCTGGAAACAGCGGGTCACGGCGGTGGCCAATGTTCTGCTGATCAGCTTCTTTGTCATTCTGGTGATTTCGGTTCAGGGCTCAAGCCATAGCGAAGTGATCGAAACCCTGAAGAATCCGCTCGTTTCGATCCTCTTTTTGCTGGTGATACTTTCCGGCGTCTATCACATGAAGCTCGGTATGCAGGTGATCATCGAGGATTACATCCACGGCGAAGGTCTCAAGTTTCTGACGCTGATGGCAAATACGTTTTTCTGTGCCTTTATCGGTTTCGGCTGCATCTTTGCAGTCCTCAAGATTGGCTTTGGAGGCTGACCTGAATGGCCAAGACTTATGAATTCGTCGACCACACCTATGACGTGGTCGTTGTCGGCGCGGGCGGCGCGGGACTGCGCGCGACGCTCGGCATGGCCGAACAGGGTCTCAGAACTGCCTGTATCTCGAAGGTCTTCCCGACCCGTTCGCACACAGTTGCGGCCCAAGGCGGCATTGCTGCCTCACTGACCAACATGACGCCGGACTGCTGGGAATGGCACATGTATGACACGGTCAAAGGGTCCGACTGGCTGGGCGATACCGATGCCATGGAATACCTCGCCCGTGAGGCCCCCAAGGCGGTTTACGAGCTCGAACATTACGGCGTTCCGTTCTCTCGCACCGAGGAAGGCAAGATTTACCAGCGCCCCTTCGGTGGCCACATGCAGAACTACGGCGAAGGTCCCCCCGTCCAGCGCACCTGCGCGGCGGCCGACCGGACCGGCCACGCCATCCTGCACACGCTTTACGGCCAGTCGCTGCGCCATAACGCGGAATTCTACATCGAGTATTTCGCACTCGACCTGATCATGTCGGAGGACGGTGTTTGCCAGGGTGTGATCGCCTGGAACCTCGACGACGGCACCATGCACCGCTTTGCGGCGAAGATGGTTGTCCTTGCAACCGGCGGCTACGGCCGCGCCTATTTCTCGGCGACCTCCGCACATACCTGCACCGGTGATGGCGGCGGCATGGTTGCACGCGCAGGCTTGCCGCTTCAGGACATGGAGTTCGTGCAGTTCCACCCTACCGGGATCTACGGTTCGGGCTGCCTGATCACGGAAGGTGCACGCGGCGAAGGCGGCTACCTCGTCAACTCCGAGGGCGAGCGCTTCATGGAGCGCTATGCGCCGTCTGCAAAGGACCTGGCGTCCCGGGACGTTGTTTCGCGCTGCATGACCATGGAGATCCGGGAGGGTCGCGGCGTCGGCAAGTCCGGCGACCATATCTTCCTTCATCTCGATCACCTCGATCCCGCCCTTTTGGCAGAGCGTTTGCCGGGCATTTCGGAGAGCGCGCGCATCTTTGCCGGTGTGGACGTGACCAAGGATCCGATCCCGGTCCTGCCGACCGTTCACTACAACATGGGCGGTATTCCGACGAACTATTGGGGCGAGGTCCTGAACGCAAGCAGCGAACACCCGAACCGCATTCAGCAAGGTCTGATGGCGGTCGGCGAAGCCGGCTGCGCTTCGGTACACGGCGCCAACCGTCTCGGATCCAATTCGCTGATCGACCTGGTTGTCTTTGGCCGTGCTGCGGCGATCAAGGCCGGCGAAGTGGTGGACCCGAAAGAGGCGACTCCGGCTCCGAGCGAAGCCTCCTGCGACAAGATCATGGATCACTTCGACACGCTGCGGAATGCCAATGGCTCGATCCCGACCGCAGACCTGCGCGACAGGATGCAGCGTGCCATGCAGGAAGATGCCGCCGTTTTCCGGACCCAGGAAAGCCTCGAAGCGGGCTGCAAACGCCTCTCCGAAATCTGGGGTGAGATGAAAGACCTGAAGGTGTCCGACCGGTCGCTGATCTGGAACTCCGATCTGGTCGAAACGCTTGAGCTTGAGAACCTTATGGCGAACGCGATTACCACCGTCTATGGCGCCGAAGCCCGTAAGGAAAGCCGGGGCGCTCATGCACGTGAGGACTTCAAGGACGGTCCGTTCTCCGGCCGTGACGACGAGAACTGGCGCAAGCACACGCTCGCCTGGGTCGATGACGACGGCAATGTGAAGCTCGACTATCGCCCCGTCGTGCTCGACCCGCTGACCACCTTCGAGGAAGGCGGCATCGACCCGAAAAAGATCGCGCCGAAAGCGCGGGTCTACTAGGGAGACCGGTTCTTGAGCGAGGCGGTCACACACCTGGACACACGAAGCCCGTTCGGCACCTATCCGGCCGAACGGTTGGTGCGGGCTGCCTGGCGTCTTGCCGACCGCCACGATCTGTCGAAGAGCCTGCGCAAGCGCATCCGGTCTCTTGTCGCCAGGGTGTTCAAGGGTCCCTATGACCTTGAGGCCGAGGGGCTGAAATTCCGGATCTATCCCGGCGAAAATTACGACGATCGAAAGATCCTCGCCAAGGGCCGCCTGCCGGAGCGTGCGGAGCACGAACTCCTGGAAGGCCACCTTGATACCGGTACGGTCTTTGTCGACGTCGGTGCCAATATCGGCTCTTATTCGATCTTTGCGGCCCGGCGCGGGGCGCGGGTAGTTGCAATCGAGGCCAATCCGCAGACGGCGCACAAGCTCAGCTTTAACGTCCTGGCCAATGATCTGGACAATGTCACCGTCGTGAACTCGGCGGTCGGTCCGCAGGACGACACCCTGCCGCTCTGGCACGAGCCGAGCAACTGCGGTTTCGCGACCTTCGTCAAGGATCTGACGACGGGCGAGTGGGCCGGTGACTGGTCGCCGACCTATGTCGCGGTGCGGCCTCTGACCGCAATTGCCGACCAGCAGGGTCTTTCACAGATAGATGTTCTGAAAGTGGACGTGGAAGGGTTTGAGGATCGGGTGGTGCTGCCCTTTCTTCGGCACGCGGACAGGCACTTGTGGCCCCGTGTGATCCTTCTTGAAACCAATTGCCGGCCCTACTGGTCCGAGGATTGCCTGCCTGAACTGGCAAGCCGCGGCTACGAGGTGACTGGGCGCACGAATGACAACATGGTCTTTGAGCTCACGGGTTGAGCGAAAGGAACCTTTGGCCCAAAAGCGTATCTGGCGCGATATGGGGCCCAACGCGGAGCAGTAACGAGATGGTTCAGCTGACGCTTCCCCGGAACTCCACGGTGACGGAAGGCAAGGTTTGGGACAAGCCGGAAGGCGCCACCAACCTGCGTGAATACCGTATCTATCGCTGGAACCCGGATGATGGCCGCAATCCGCGGGTGGATACCTATTTCATCGATGCCGACGATTGCGGTCCGATGGTCCTCGACGGTCTCATCTACATCAAGAACAAGATCGATGCGACGCTGACCTTCCGCCGCTCCTGTCGCGAAGGCATTTGTGGTTCCTGCGCCATGAACATCGATGGAACCAACACGCTCGCCTGCACCAAGGGGATGGACGAGATCGCCGGTGACGTGGTCAAGATCTACCCGCTGCCGCACATGGCCGTTGTCAAGGATCTGGTCCCGGACCTGACGCGTTTTTATGCCCAGCACCGCTCCATTGAGCCCTGGCTGAAAACCGTGTCGCCTGCTCCGGAAAAAGAATGGCTCCAGTCACACGAAGACAGGGTAAAACTCGACGGTCTTTACGAGTGCATTCTCTGCGCCTGCTGCTCCACGTCCTGCCCGAGCTACTGGTGGAACGGTGACCGGTATCTCGGTCCTGCGATCCTGCTGCAGGCCTATCGCTGGCTGATCGACAGCCGGGACGAAGCAACCGGCGAACGTCTGGACAATCTTGAAGATCCGTTCCGTCTCTACCGGTGTCATACGATCATGAACTGTTCGCAGGCTTGCCCGAAGGGCCTCAACCCGGCCAAGGCGATTGCGGAAATCAAGAAGATGATGGTCGAACGCAGGGTGTGACTTCCGCGCCACGTTTCCGGAACAAAGTCAAAGACCGCCCAATTGGGCGGTTTTTTTTGGTTAATTCATGCTTAAGACGATAAAACTCTGATTATGAACGCCAATTTCATATTCAGGATCGTTCAGCTGAAATTATCCTGCTGCGCAGGTAAACCACCACGCGAATCTTGGAATGTATGCATTCCATAAGGGTGTTGACTTAGGGTAATGCGAGCGGCATTCAGACGGTGGGGTTGACAATTCCTTCGTATTTTTGACTTGAGAGCGCCGGAGGGCACGGATGCGTCTTTGTCGTGCTGTTTTAGTAATACCGTTTTTGACCTTTGCAGGTGCTCCCGATTATGCGCTTGCGGGCGACCCCATCGTGGAGAATTACGGCAATTACCGGAACATCACCGTCCGCCGCCACAATGATATCGAAGGCGCTGAAGCCCTGTTCGACGACTATAGGCGGCAGTGGTTCAAGGAAGGCTATTCCGGCGTGCGTGTCGGCAAATGGGCCGGCGAAGACCAGCGCGACATGCCTCGCTGCAGCAGCGCCGACGGTCAGAAACTCAGCGTGAACACCCGCATCAATTGCGGCAGCAACCACATCTTCCGTCTCAACGTCACCGGTATTGCGGCTTCAGACAGCGACACGGCATCCATCGACGAAACCGGTGCACTCGCTTACCTCGGGTATGAGTACCTGTTTTCAAACGATGCCTTTCTCGGTCTCGGCGCGACCTATGCGGTCTCGGACATTGACAGCAGCCTGAACGGGTCGACGCTGGACAGCGAAGTATCCGAGTTCGGAGCGCACTTTGTCGGCGGCTACAGGTTTCCCCGCGAGATCGGTGTTGCCTGGAACATCTCGCTAACGCGCAGCACAGACGACCTGACACGGAACGGCTCGATAACCTCTTCGGTCGATATGACCGGCGTGATGATTTCGGGTGTCATTTTCCAGAACTGGTATTTCTCCCAGTCCACCTACCTGTCTTATGGTCTCGATTACACCTTCCTCGGCCTGTTCGGTCCGGGCACCGTGACCGATTCCTCCGGTGCTGTTCAGGACACGGGCATCAACAATGGACGTGGCGATTTCACCGGTTCGCTTCTTCTGGTGCATGAGCTGGACAGGGCGGAAGTGTTTGCGAGACTGGGCAGCACGGCCGAAGTCATCCTGGCCACAGACAGATGGCTCGACGCGACGGCCGACGTCGGCGGATCACTCAACCTCTCGGACAACATTGCCCTGACCGGCACGGTCGGTGGGACCTATCGGATGGGTAACTATCTGAGTGGACGCGGCAGCGTCCGGCTGGTCGGCAAGTTCTAGCTCGGACCCTGGAGCCCTTTTCCAAATGGCGTGTCGCGGGCATCCGGTAGTTGCTTTCCTTCTCTGTCTCGCAGTGCTGGTGGGGTGCTCCTCGCTCTCTGGAGAATATGCCGACGACCCTGTGCAGGCATTCAAACGCGCTGAAGGATATCTGAGCAGCAGTGCAGACGCGTATGAGGGTGCGTCTACCGTAACGGTCGGGCGGATTGATCTCGGCAAGAAACTCTTTCACGACAAAAGACTGTCCGCTGCCGGGGACAAGTCCTGCGGAACGTGCCATGACCCGGCACAGGGCTACACGGAAAACAACAAGGCTGTGTCGGACGGCCTGGACTGGCGAACCGCCGGAAGAAATGCGCCGACGGTTCTGGATGTCGCAAGCAGGCGTTCCTTCTTCTGGGACGGGCGGGCGGATACGCTCGAAAAGCAGATGGTCGAGCCATTGACCAACAAGAACGAGATGGCGAACGACTCGTTTGAGGCCGTGGCAGCACGCATACGTGAGATGAGCGACTACGACCGCTTCTTCTCCTATGCATTCGGTGAACCTGCGTCGCCGCAAAACATCGCGCAGGCGATTGCTGCCTATCAGAAAACGCTCGTGACAGGGCCGAACAGGTTTGATCTGTGGTTTTACGAGGACAAGAAAAAGTCGCTCAGTGAAAACGAGATCGCCGGCTACGAATTGTTTGTCGGCAAGGCGGGATGCAACGCCTGCCATCTTATCGGCGCAAGGTCGGCACCGTTCACGGATGAAAAATTCCACGATACCGGCTACTGGAAAACGAAGCCCGACACCTACGCCGAAGTCGATACCGGCAGATACCGCGTCACAGGGAACCGAGACGACCTTTACGCCTTCCGGACGCCGTCGCTCCGGAACGTGGCTCTGACCGGACCTTACATGCATGACGGACGTCTCAAGACGTTGAAAGAGACCGTTCTGTTTTTCAACGAAACGGGCAAACTTGACCTGACGGACGCCGAAGTCGACCAGCTCGTCGAATTCCTCAAGGCCCTGACATCAAAAAAACGCCCGGCAGCCTGACACTTCCATTGCCTCAAGACCTTGTCTTGATCGCCAGGCGGTGGTTTCCGGCTGCGTGCACGGGATCTGCACAAAAATCCCGAAGTCCCTGCCGGGTTTCGCCCGTCAATCTCCCCGAAAACCGCACAAGGTCGGTCCATTGACCGGCTACCCGAGTTTTCCGGGCGCCCACCTTGCAGAGGATTGTGCGAATGACTGATGAGACGGACCAATCAATTTCAGATGCACCGGGCCCGCAGCAACGGCCCCCGGCAACCAGGGCGATGACGTTTCTGCGGTCTCCGGCGGTAAAATTCGTCCTGATCGGGATTTTGACCATGCTGCTGCTGATCCCGAGCATTTTTGTCTGGGTTCTGGTCGAGGAACGGGCCCACAGGGCAAATGAAGTCGCCCGCGATATCGCAAGCTCCTGGGGTGGAACACAGGAGATCAACGGGCCTTATCTGGTCATTCCCTTTACCGAAACCTTCGTCACCGGCCTCGGCGACAAGCGCAAAACCGAAATCGTGCGCCGGACCGCGGTGCTGTTTCCCCAGCGGCTTGGTGTGACTGGCGACATTGCAGTCGAAGAGCGCAAAAAGTCTATCTATGCGCTCCCGGTCTATCGTGGCCGTTTGGACTTGAGCGGCGCGTTTTCCACGCCTCCGGAGGGAATGTTCGAGCCGAAACACGGTGGCACGATCGACGTTGCCGCAGACAAGGCGGTGCTTGTCCTCGGGATTGGGGACGTGCGCGCGCTGAAGAGCGAAATTTCGCTCAGGCTAAACGGGTCGCGGACCATTCCGTTCGAACCGGGGCTGGGACCGCTTGCAATGAGCTCCGACCGCGACCCCTATCGGGCGATACGTCCGTCCGGCATTAACGCGAGCGTTCCGGTCACCTCGTGGCGAAATGGCTTTTCCTTCGACATTCCATTGCAGCTCAACGGCTCGACCGCAATCTATATCGCGCCAGCGGGTCAAACCACCAAGGTTGATTTGCAATCCGACTGGGCTCATCCGGGTTTCACCGGCGCATTCCTGCCGGAAACGCGGACAATTTCAGACAATGGCTTTGAGGCCACCTGGACCATCCCCTATCTCGCACGCGGCATTCCAAAGGTTCTGGAAACAAGGCACGTGCCGCTTCAGGACAAGTTGCTGGGTGTGAAATTCGTGGAACCGGTCAATTTCTACCAGACGATTTCCCGATCGTTGAAATATGCCGTTGGGTTCATCAGTCTGACCTTCCTAGCCGTCTTTGTTCTTGAAATGCGGTCCGGCTGGCGGTTCCACTGGATCCAGTACGGGCTGGTCGGACTGGCATTGATCATCTTCTATGTCATGCTGCTCGCTTTTGCCGAACATGTTGGCTATGGCACCGCCTATATGGTTGCCGCAGGCTCAGCGACCCTTCTCAATGCCATCTATGTCGGCACATCCCTCAAGAGCCGGGCGGCGGGTCTGGTCATGCTGGCCGTGCTGGCAGGTATCTTTGCGGTTCTTTTTGCCCTCATGCGAGAGCAGGACTACGCGCTCCTGATCGGTTCCGTCATCGCCTTTGTCGCTCTTGCAATCACCATGTTCGTGACCCAGCGGATCGACTGGAGCGGACAGAACGGGACGGAAAGGCGACTGGCAAGTGATCCAATCTGATCCGTGTCGCCTCTTGGGCACGGAATCGATATTGGTCTCAACGGTCACCCCGGGCGTACGCAGGACGACCCGGGGTCCGCGCATTTTCCAGCGCTTTTCTGTTTGTGTGGAAAGCGAGCTCTCAAAACAGAGTCCACCGGAAGTAACAGATCGTGCGAGCGGGCTCCGGTTCTGCGCATTCGCTTGATCCGGGTCGGCAACGGGATCCGGTGCACCATCAAAAAAGATTGCGCTTCGCCTCATTTTGTTCGATGTTTGTTCCTTAGTTTTCAGTGGAGGCAGACATGCACAAGAGCCGCTTGGGAGATCTCGTGATCGATTGCGAAGGTGGGGATATTGATGCGCACGCTGCGTTCTGGGCCGCAGCCCTGGGACGAAAGGTAGAAGAAAACCTGAAGAACGACCGGTATCGAAGACTCTTTGGGAGAGACGGAGACATCGGTATTCTGCTTCAGACAGTCGATCACGCACCGCGCGTGCATCTTGATATCGAATCCGACGACCCGGACAAGGAAGTTGCACGTCTAGAAAAACTAGGAGCAACGATCGTGAAGAAGCTGGATCGCTGGACGGTCATGCTGGCGACGAGCGGTCACCGGTTTTGTGTGGTTCACCCGCAGTCATCGGGATTTGAGGACAAGGCGACGAGTTGGTATGATTAAGTCATTCCTTCAGAAAACAGGCAGCAATGGATTGGGTTCATCGAACAAAGCTCCCGGTGCGAAGCCGCAGCGCGCCGCCCGGTAACGCGCGCTCAAACATCATCCCGGAACGGATTGGTCACAGTCGGCTCACGTTGTTGTGCGGCTCATGGAATTCGAGTTGAGTTGCCTTGTTGCCAGAATGCGTTACCTCTATCACCAATTCACGGATTGAAGGATTACCCATGAAGCGCCTGGTTCCGCTCACACTCGCCGCCGCCATGTCTGTTGCAACGCCGCTGGTTTCTGCACAGGCGGAGACCGCCATTTTTGCCGGTGGCTGTTTCTGGTGTGTTGAAGCCGATCTGGAAAAGCTACCAGGCGTCAGGGAAGTCGTTTCCGGTTATGCCGGCGGAACAACACAGAATCCGACCTACAAGAGCTATGAGCGCGGCGGTCACCGGGAAGTGGTCGAAGTCGATTTTGACGAAACCCAGATCAGCTATCGGGATCTGGTCGGCATATTCCTGCGCACGATCGATGTCACCGACCCGGGCGGTCAGTTCTGCGACCGGGGGTTTGGCTACTCGACCGCGATCTATCCGCTGAACGAGGCACAGGCGGAAGCGGCAAAGGCCGAGATTGAAGAGGCGAACCAGATCCTTGACGGCAAGGTTGTCACCCCTGTTGAAGGCGCGGCCGAGTTCTGGCCGGCCGAGGACTATCACCAGGGATATTACAAGAGCGAGGAAAGCGTCCTGACCCGCTTTGGCTACGTGACCCGCGCCGAGGCTTACAAGGGCTATCGCAAGGGCTGCGGACGTGATGCCAGGGTCAAGGCCGTTTGGGGCGACGAAGCTTTCAAAGGATTGCCCAAGGCGGGTTCTTGAACGACCGGCTTCCGTTACTCTGAAATGCCAAAGCCCGCTGTAATCACAGCGGGCTTTTGAATTGGGCACAGCATTCGTGCCGACGGTTCCCTGCTCTAGAACCGATAACCTACACCAAGATTGAACATGTCGGCCTTGCCGTCGACGGTGAAGGGGGAAAGGCCGGAAACGGTGTAGGTTTCCTCGCCCATTTCATAGTGCTTGTAGTCAACCCGCGCGATGATCTGGTCCGTGACATTTGCCTCAATACCTGCACCCAGGACATAGCCGACGTGGGTGTTTTCGTCCGAAGAGCCGTTGCTCACGTTTTCGATCTCGTAGTTGCCGAAACCGACCCCGGCGGACAGATAGGGCATGAACCGTCCGACATCATAGCCAACCCTGACTGTTGCAGCGCTGAGCCAGTCCGAGCTCTGCCGGTAGTTTCCGGAACTGCTGATCCCTCTGAAATTCGTCAGGGAGCCTTCGACGCTTGCCCCGAGAACAAACTGATTGAACTGGTGATCATATCCGATCGAACCACCAAACTGCCCGGACCGGAAAAAAGCGTCGGACCCGAGACTGTCCGATCCGGTCAGGAAACCGCCACCGGCGAACAGGACCGCGTTGAACCCGGTTCGGTCGAAACTGTTCAGCCGGAGGTCGCCGGTCTCCACGTAAACGGGCTCAACAAGGTCCGCAGCCTGGCCGGCGGTCAGAAAGGCCAGGGAAAAAGCGACTGAACAAAGGACTGTTCTCACGGTTTCGAATCCCAACTTGAGGTAACAACAACGTGGTTGTACACGCTGAAACATCAACATTGGGTTAAGGTAAACGAAACCTATACGCCGGCCTCGAACGCTTCGACCAGCTCGATGAAAGCATCGCCATATTTTTCGAGCTTGGACTGCCCGACGCCCGAAACGGACAGGAGCGCGTCCGGGCTGATCGGACGGGCAGACGCAATCCCGGCGAGCGTTGCGTCGGGAAAAACCACATAGGGCGGCACATTCTGGTCCCGCGCAATCTGTGTTCGCAGCCGCCGCAAGCGCTGGAACAGCAGTTTGCCTTCTTCGTCCAGTTCATCTGCAACGGAAGCGGATCGGGATGCGCGTGTCTTTTTCAATCCCGCGGCGCTCCGGTCGTGGCGCAACGCAATCGTTTCATCGCCGCGCAGAACCGGGCGTGCCTTGTCCGTTAAAACAAGGGCACCGAATTGTGCGTGATCCACGTCGACGAAACCGGCAGCGACAAGCTGGCGGGCGATCGACTGCCAGGTCTTTTGGGACAGGTCCTGACCGATCCCGAAAACAGAGAGATTCTCATGTCCGAACCGGGCGGTCTTCTCGCTTGATTTGCCCAGGAGAACGTCCACGACATGTCCCGTGCCGAACCGTTGTCCGGTCCGATAGATTGCCGACATCAGTTTCTGGGCAGCTTCTGTTCCGTCCCACGTTTCAACCGGTGACAGGCAGGTATCGCAGTTGCCGCAGGGTTTGGGATAGGTCTCCCCGAAATGGGCAAGCAGGGCCTGCCTCCGGCAACCGGAGGTCTCGCAGATACCCAAGAGCGCATTCAGCTTGGCATTTTCCGCGCGCTTGACCTCGTCCGGCGCGTCACCTTCGGCAATCATCCGCCGTCGCTGCACGAGATCCGCCATGCCATAGGTCATGAAGGCTTCCGACGGTTCACCGTCCCGCCCGGCCCGGCCGGTCTCCTGGTAGTAGGCTTCAACGGAGGAGGGCAGGTCCAGATGGGCGACATAGCGCACATCCGGCTTGTCGATCCCCATGCCGAAGGCAACCGTCGCGACCAGACACAGGCCCTCCTCCAGAAGAAACGCATCCTGGTTGGCGGCGCGTTGATGTGAGGGAAGTCCGGCATGATAGGGCAATGCCCTGATGCCCTTGGTGTTCAGCCACTCGGCGATCTCTTCCACCTTCGCCCGCGACAGGCAATAGACAATGCCGCTCTCGCCCTTGTGCTTGGTCAGGAAGTCGAGCAGTTGCTGGCGCTGGTTGGACCGCTCAACGATTTCGTAGCGGATGTTGGGCCGGTCGAAACTTGTGGCAAAGACTTCAGCGTCGTCCAGCTTAAGCCGGTGCAGAATGTCCTTTTGCGTATGCGGGTCCGCTGTCGCCGTCAGCGCAACTCTCGGAACCCCCGGGTAGCGTTCGGCGAGACAGGAAAGCGACATGTATTCGGGTCGGAAATCGTGTCCCCACTGACTGACGCAATGCGCTTCGTCAATCGCGAACAGGGCGATATCGAGCGTATCCAGAAACCGGCGGAAACTCTCGTTGCTGAGACGCTCCGGCGTGACATAAAGAAGATCGATTTCGCCGTCGCGCAGCGCATCTTTCAGCGCCGACTGTTCTTCCGGCAGAAGCGTTGAATTGAGAGCCGCTGCCTTGACGCCCGCTGCACAAAGCGCACCGACCTGATCCTTCATAAGAGCGATCAGCGGCGACACCACAATGCCGACTCCCCTGCGGCACAAGGCGGGTATCTGGTAGCAGAGCGATTTGCCGGCCCCGGTTGGAAACAGGACCACAGCGTCCCGGCCATCGATCAGCGTCTCGATGACGGCCTGTTGCTTGCCGCGAAAGCTGCTGTAGCCAAAAACACTCTGAAGAACCGCGAGCGGTTTTGGCTCCGGACTCACCGAAGGCGGATCATTGAGGTGTAGAAGTTTGGAATCATCCGCTGAAAGGGCGGGCGAGACTGGCATGAGACGGCTTTTTCCCCGGGATGCGGACCATTAGGTGACGTCTTCCGCACCATGTCTTATTCGCTCCCTCAGAGCAAACCGGCCTGTGGATGACTTTTCGGGAGAGCCAAAAGCTGCTCAGAATTCGGCGTCGGGATCGTCCGCCAGCGTCTCCGCACAGTGAACGCGCATCTGTTCTGTGAGTTCGGTCAGGTCGCCCTGAAGTTTTTCGGGCTTGATGGGCTTGCCGAAATGCACATTGAACTTGGCGTTCTTCTTGTTCAGAAGCTCGTTGAAAACGGTCATGTCGCGCAGCTCGGTCGACACCCTGGCAAGGAAGTAGAACAGGCCTGAGTTGCGTCCACCCATGTGCATGGGAATGATCGGGGCCTTGTTTTTCCTCGCAAGTGCAAGTGCGGACGTCATCCATGGCCGTTCGGTCAGCTTGCCCTGATGCCAATAGGCAAGGCGGCCGGAGGGGAACAGGACCACAACCCGTTCCGTTGCGAAGGCGGAAGAGGCGATCTTGATCGTTTCCTTGGACTTCGCACGGCTCTTGAAGTCCGCCCGCCACTCGACAGGAATGATCATCTCGGCAAGACGCGGATTGATGCGGATCGCATCCCGGTTGGCGAAAATGGCGAGGTCGTTGCGCCTGGGCTTGATCGCGTCGTAGAGCACGATGCCGTCCGCGATGCCCGTCGGGTGGTTCGAGACCAGCACCACCGGGCCCTCAGTCGGCACGCGATCAAGGCCAACCGTCGTGACATCGAGCTGCAAGAGGTTGCTCAGATGCGCAAAAACGTCGACCGCTTCCATCTGGGAAATTGTGTCCGCCATCTCCACGGCGGAGCTGTAGCGCAGTATTTTATACGCGAAGGGGCGGATGAAGGGCCACCAGGGGCTCGCCATCACAAGTTTACCGCGTTCAGCGATCAGAGCGTCAACAATATGTTGGTCTGCAATCTGTCGCTGCAACGTTGCCTGACGCTGCGTCGGCAAGGTGTTTGTCGTCTGGTCTGTCGTCCGCACAATGCACCTCTGCCCATCGGTAACCTGTACTACTCACCTGCATCGTTAGCGAAATCGGCCGCGTGGTGCAAATGCTCCCTGAAGAATTTTGCAATCCGAAGGATAGTTCAGCTCCATAGTGAACTGGTGAAAAGCGCCACAATTGTGAAGAAAGACGCAGTCCATGCGAGAGAGCGTGGCGTGGCACGGTCGGCCCAGTAACAAAAGATGTATATCAGCCTGAGCATGATGAAGAGAACGGCAAGTTGGTTGATCCAGTATGTCGATGCCCCCTGGCTCATGGCGACGAACACGGAAACGGCAAAAAACGGAAAGGCTTCAAACCCGTTGGCCTGTGCAGCTTGAGCGCGTGCGCGAAACCCGTCACGCCAATAGTCGGGATTTCTCGGATTCGCGTTGTCAAATTCCTTGCTGAGTTTTGCAGGAAAGACGGACAGGACGGGAAGAATGGCTGCAACAAGAATGCACCAGATCGCAATCGGCATTTTGGGTTCCTTCAGTTTCTGGCTTCACACCATATAGGTCATTTTCCTCAATGATGCTTTCGGCGCCGACACTGTCTGAAGCACCAGGCTATGGTTTCTGATCAGGAATTCGTCATACGCATTCCTGCCGGTGAAGGTTCGGTATTCTGTTGAATTTGCCGCAGCCGACACCTGCCGGTGTGGTCTTCATGTCGCCACGGAACGGCCCGGCAAGGTTTTTGTCTGGACGAGACCGCACCTGTCACTTTGCCGCCACTTTGGAAAACTAGGACGACCGCGACGAGTGGAGCGTCTCGTAAACGCGCCGAACGTGATCGTTGGCGCATGCAAGAAGGGCTGCGGGGCTGTGCGGTTGGCGTTAGATCTGCAGCTTGAACCGGAAATCACACCTGGAAAAGGTCCTGTGTGGAATGTGACTTGATGGAAAAACGCCGTCAATTTTGTTGCGTTTTGGATTTTCGACAAATTGTAGGCTAAGAGATGCTTCAATAATGGGGCGAAGTTGAGGGAATGATTCGTCATGATGCGCGCGGGAAAACTGGTGTTGGTTATGGGATTGGTGGTTCTGGTCGCCGGTTGCCAGAGGCTATCCGGAGGCAATAACGTTGCACCATTACCGGCAACACCGACGACCCCCGTGGGCGCGGGAACGCTTGATCCGCTCGATCCCAATGCGGCGCCGCCCGTCGGCACGACGACGGATGTAGCTGGCGGACCGACGGATCTTGCCAGCAACCCCGTTGCAGCACCGAGCAACGCGCAGCAGGTTGGCCGCACGGATCTTCTGGGCGGTTGGAAACTCGCCTCTGCCGGTGACAACTGCATGGCTTTCATGACGCTGACCACATGGGAAGGCGGCTACCGGGCAAATACCAGAGGTTGCAACACGCCGTCGCTGACCGGCATCTCCGCGTGGGACCTGAACGGCAACCAGGTGGTTTTGAAGGACAACACCGGCCTGATCGTTGCACAACTTTATTCCAGCGAACCCGGGAAGTTTAACGGCCAAACCTCGACAGGCTCGCCGATCTCGCTGTTCCGTTAAAGACCCTTGTTATTTATGCTGGACTTTGCCCGTTATAGGTGTATATTTGCATAGCAATCGGAAAGGCTGTGCAAATGTCAAAATACGAACCTTTACGGGAACACTTGGCGCGTCTTGAAGATGTAGTCTGGGCTGCCAAGCTGGATGAGGTGGAGGAAATCCTCGGAACGAACCTCCCAAAAAGCGCACGTGAACACCGCACATGGTGGGCGAATTCAGGTGGCAGTCTGGTGCATCAGAACGCATGGCTGGACGCTGGTTGGCGTGTCGAGCGAACCGATCTCATGCGCGACGTCATTGTGTTCAGGCGGTTGCGGATTGGCGGGACAGTAGCAGTCGGCAAATCCCTGTCTGCAGAGCGGCTGGCCAAAAATCCGAAACGGGCAGCGGAAAAGCGGCTCGCCAAGGAAATGGCTGCCATTCGCCAGCCGGCGACCGTGACCCTGCGCTCCGAATGGACAGCGCTCGGTGATGTTCACAATACGCCCTGTTCGAACAACTCAATTCCCCCGCAAGGTGGTGTCGTGCGCTTTGCGGCGATGGACGGTGACAGCGTGGTGACGGCGATCGTTGCGACATTGTCCGTACCCCGAATCTATCGTGGCCTCCGGCTGGAGATGAAGGGCATGGATGCGGAGGATGACTCCCGTTTTGGCCCGGAGCTGATCGAAAGAGCGGGTTTCGACACCAATGCTCCTATTGAGTGCGATATCGTCAAGTCCGGAAATGCCTGGCTTTTGACAGACGGCCGGGGCCGCAAGGCCAATCTGGACGATCAGTCCGAATGCTATCTGGTCGCCCAACTGCTTTACCTGCAGGAGCTTCAGAGCGGCCGTAAGTCAACGCTGCTCTTGAGGTAGGTCTTCCTCCAGCACAGTGTCCCCTCGCTGTGCTTTTCCGCCCGCACCCGGCTTGCCGGTTGCGGGCGATTTTGTTTGAGCGCCTCGAACCTAGAAGATGATCGGACGGCATTGCCTGAAGCTTCTTAGCGAAGCCTGCCGGAGGCATTGCACTTATTTAAACAGGAAACTCGATTTACCATTTGTTTTGATATCGTTAGCATTCAATCGTTTGAAATGAACGCTTGTGATGAACTGTAATATTTTCAAACCATAACTTGACTTGCATCTGCGACCTATTGACCTTATTCCGCCGTGCTAACAGCCTGGGGTGATGCCCCATGAGTCCTCATGGAGGGAGCTGCGCCCTTGAAGATGGAACTGCCGGTCAACCGCGCACTGAGCGCCCGCTACGATGCGCTGATTGCATCCGGTGAGATCACCGAAGATCCTGTTCAGCGGGAAGCCGTCCGGCACCTCGACCTGCTCAACACCCGGCTCGCCGAAACACGGCTCGCATCCAAGAAGAGTTCGCTCGGCTGGCTGTTTGCAAAGAAGAAGAACCAGCTCTGGGCCTCCGTTAAAGGGCTCTACATGTGGGGCGGTGTCGGGCGCGGCAAGACCATGCTCATGGATCTCTTCTACGAGGTCACCGTCATCAAGCGGAAACGCAGGGTCCATTTTCATGAGTTCATGACTGACGTGCATGAGCGGATCCACGAGCACCGCCAGGCGCACAAGCGCGGCGAGGTCAAGGGCGATGACCCCATTCCTCCGGTTGCCAAGCAGATTGCCGTCGAAACCAGGCTTCTGCTGTTCGATGAATTCTCCGTCACCGACATCGCCGATGCCATGATCCTGGGCCGCCTGTTCACGCAGCTCTTCGAAAAGGGTGTGATCGTCGTTGCAACGTCGAATGTGGTGCCGTCAAATCTCTACAAGGACGGTCTGAACCGCCAACTTTTCTTGCCCTTCATCACCATGCTGAAGTCGCAGGTCGAAGTCCTACACCTGGATTCGCCGACAGATTACCGGCTCGAAAAACTCGCCGGGGCACCTGTCTACGTGACACCGCTTGGAGATCAGGCGGATGCGGAGATGGACCGGATCTGGACGAAACTCACTCACGGCATGAAATCGCATTCTGAGGAACTTGAGAACAAGGGCCGGAAGATCCCGGTGCCCCGTGTCGCCTCAGGCGCCGCCCGGTTCAGTTTTGACGATCTGTGCATGCAGCCGCTCGGGGCGAGCGACTATTTGCGAATTGCCAATGCCTTCAGCACCGTGTTTATCGACCATGTACCGGTCATGTCGAAGGCCCGCCGGAACGAGGCCAAGCGGTTCATCAATCTGATCGACACGTTTTACGACAACGGCATCAAGCTGGTCATTTCGGCCGAGGCCGAGCCGCAGGATCTTTATGCCTCCGAAGACGGAACGGAGGCCTTTGAATTCGACCGAACAGCGTCCCGGCTGATCGAAATGCGTTCGGAAAGCTATCTTGCGGGTGAAAGGCTGGCGATACACGCTTAGGTCTGCATTCCGTATAGAGGAGGTATGCAGGCGGGAAGAAATGAAAAATTTTGCCACCTTTAGCGCAATATTCTTTTGGCGAACTTGCGCAGGGGCGGCAAAGGGGGTAGTGCCATCCACAGTCATCAGCGGATGGCACATAGTTCCATCTTACGTAAAGGGAAACTTTCGATATGGCGCGGAACAAAATTGCCTTGATCGGCTCAGGTCAGATCGGTGGCACGCTCGCTCATCTGGCAGGTTTGAAGGAACTGGGAGACATCGTGCTCTTCGACATCGCGGAAGGTGTGCCGCAGGGCAAGGCGCTCGACCTTGCTGAGTCCTCCCCGGTAGACCGCTTCGACGCCAAACTGGCCGGCGCGAACAGCTACGAGGCGATCGACGGTGCCGACGTGGTCATCGTCACCGCGGGCGTTCCCCGTAAGCCCGGCATGAGCCGCGACGATCTTCTGGAAATCAACTTGAAGGTCATGGAACAGGTTGGCGCGGGCATTTCCAAACATGCTCCCAACGCATTCGTCATCTGCATCACCAACCCGCTCGACGCAATGGTCTGGGCGCTGCAGAAATTCTCCGGCTTGCCGAAGAACAAGGTCGTCGGCATGGCAGGCGTCCTCGACAGTGCGCGCTTCCGGTATTTCCTGGCGGATGAGTTCAACGTTTCGGTCGAAGACGTCACTGCGTTCGTCCTGGGCGGACATGGCGACACCATGGTGCCGCTGACCCGTTATTCCACCGTTGCCGGCATTCCGCTGCCGGATCTGGTCAAGATGGGCTGGTGCACGGCCGAGCGTCTCGAAGAGATCGTTCAGCGCACCCGCGACGGCGGTGCGGAAATCGTCAGCCTTCTGAAAACCGGCTCCGCCTTCTACGCACCGGCCTCTTCGGCCATCTCGATGGCTGAAAGCTACCTGAAAGACAAGAAGCGCGTTCTGCCGTGTGCGGCGGCTCTCGATGGTCAGTACGGCCTGAAGGACACCTATGTGGGTGTGCCGGTCGTGATCGGTGCCGATGGCGTCGAACGCATCATCGAGATTGATCTTCAGGGCGAAGAGAAGGCCAATTTCGAAAAGTCCGTCGGCGCGGTCGACGGTCTGGTGGAAGCCTGCAAGAAAATCCAGCCGGCGCTCGCTTAAAGAGCGCCGACTGTCTCGGGTAAGCAGCGGCCGTTCCTTCGCGGCTTGAAGGAACGGTCCTCCGACAACGGGGGAAACACATGAACATTCATGAATACCAGGCCAAACAGGTGCTGAAGGGCTTTGGCGCTCCGGTAGCAGACGGCGTGGCGATCTTTTCTGCCGACGAGGCGGAAGCGGCAGCCAAACAACTTCCCGGACCGCTTTGGGTCGTCAAGACCCAGATCCATGCGGGCGGCCGCGGCAAGGGCAAGTTCAAGGAACTGCCTGCCGACGCCAAGGGTGGGGTTCGCCTTGCCTTTTCTCTGGACGAAGTGACAGCGCATGCCAAGGAAATGCTCGGCAACACGCTGGTGACAAAACAGACCGGCGCTGCGGGCAAGGTCGTCAACCGGCTCTACATCGAAGACGGTGCCGACATTGAGCGCGAACTTTACCTGTCCATCCTGGTCGACCGGACTGTCGGGCGCCCCGCTTTTGTCGTTTCGACGGAAGGCGGCATGGACATCGAAGCCGTTGCCGAAGAAACCCCGGAAAAGATCATCACCTTGCCGATCGATCCGGATACCGGTGTGACCGAAGCCGATGCTGCGAAGCTGTGCGATGCGCTGGCGCTGGACGGCACGGCGCGGGACGACGGCATGACCCTTTTCCCGATCCTTCACAAGGCTTTCGTTGAAAAGGACATGAGCCTTCTTGAAGTGAACCCGCTGATCGTCATGAAGGACGGACACCTGCGCGTTCTGGACGCCAAGGTTTCCTTCGACGGCAACGCGCTGTTCCGTCATCCGGACATCATGGAACTGCGTGACGTTACCGAAGAAGATGCCAAGGAAATCGAGGCGTCCAAGCACGATCTTGCCTATGTCGCGCTCGACGGTGATATCGGCTGCATGGTCAACGGTGCCGGCCTGGCCATGGCAACCATGGACATCATCAAGCTCTATGGTGCAGAGCCTGCAAACTTTCTCGATGTCGGTGGCGGCGCCTCCAAGGAAAAAGTCACGGCTGCGTTCAAGATCATCACGTCCGACCCGAACGTGAAGGGCATCCTGGTGAACATCTTCGGCGGCATCATGCGCTGCGACGTGATCGCAGAAGGTGTGGTTGCGGCTGTCAAGGAAGTCGGCCTTCAGGTTCCGCTCGTTGTCCGGCTGGAAGGCACCAACGTGGAACTCGGCAAGAAGATCATCAACGAAAGCGGTCTCAACGTGATTGCCGCCGATGATCTCGACGACGCTGCCCAGAAAATCGTGAAAGCCGTTAAGGGGGGCGCGTAAATGTCCATCCTCGTCAATAAAGACACGAAAATTATCGTTCAGGGCCTGACCGGCAAGACCGGCACGTTCCACACCGAACAGGCGCTTGAATATTACGGCACCAAGATGGTTGCCGGGGTTCATCCGAAAAAGGGTGGCGAAACCTGGGGCAGCGTCGAAGGCGCGGCCCAGCTGCCGATCTTCGCCTCCGTTGGCGAAGCCAAGGAAGCAACCGGCGCGGACGCATCCGTAATCTACGTTCCGCCGGCGGGCGCAGGCGCTGCGATCATCGAGGCGATCGATGCGGAAATCCCGTTCATCGTCTGCATCACCGAGGGCATTCCGGTGGCTGACATGGTCAAGGTCAAGGCGCGGCTGGACAAGTCCAACTCACGCCTGCTCGGCCCGAACTGCCCCGGCATCCTGACGCCTGAAGAATGCAAGATCGGCATCATGCCGGGCTCCATCTTCAAGAAAGGCTCCGTCGGTGTCGTGTCGCGTTCAGGAACGCTCACCTACGAAGCCGTTTTCCAGACCACCAACGCTGGCCTCGGCCAGACGACGGCAGTCGGCATCGGCGGCGACCCGGTCAAAGGCACCGAGTTCATCGACGTCCTGGAGATGTTCCTTGCAGATGACGAGACCGAATCCATCATCATGATCGGTGAAATCGGCGGATCAGCGGAAGAAGACGCAGCCCAGTTCCTGAAGGACGAGGCCGCCAAGGGCCGCGCGAAACCGACGGCCGGCTTCATCGCAGGCCGCACGGCGCCTCCGGGCCGCACGATGGGTCACGCCGGCGCAGTTATTTCCGGCGGCAAGGGCGGTGCGGAAGACAAGATTGCGGCCATGGAATCTGCCGGGATCAAGGTTTCACCGTCTCCGGCCAAGCTTGGCGAAACGCTTCTCGAAGTGTTGAAGGGCTAAAAACGCAAGAAAATGTGCTGACAGCAACGGAAACTGTTTACGTTTCCCGCTGCATGGTGAAAGGATGGGTTGCGGCACCAAGTGTGCCGTGACCATTTTTCGAGGGGTCGGTGGTTCACCGGCCGTAGTAGGGAACCGGCCGCGGGTCCATTTTCGGCCCGCCATAACAAAAAGGGCGGAGCAGACCTCCGCTAAAGGACATGGCACGGCAGGAAGCGAACAACGTATTCGCACTGACGTCGTTGCTTTACGGCGCCAACGCAGCCTATATCGAAGACCTCTACGCTCAGTACAAGACGGATCCGAATTCGGTCGATGCCGAATGGCGGGACTTCTTTGCTGCCTTCCAGGACGAAAAGGAAGCCGTTCTGAAGGAAGCGCGCGGGGCTCCGTGGAAGCGCAAGGACTGGCCGATCGAAGCCAACGGCGATCTCGTCAACGCGTTTGACGGCAACTGGGGCCCCATCGAGCAAAAACTTGGCGAAAAGATCAAGAAGAAAGCCGAGGCGAAGGGCGCACCGGTATCCGACACCGAGGTTCACCAGGAAACCCGGGACTCCGTCCGGGCCCTGATGATGATCCGCGCTTACCGAATGCGCGGCCACCTGCACGCCGATCTCGACCCGCTCGGCCTCGCCGGAAAAGGCGATCACGAGGAACTGCACCCCTCTTCATACGGCTTCACAGAAGCCGATTGGGACCGCAGGATCTTCATCGATCACGTCCTCGGCCTGGAATACGCCACCATCCGCGAGATGATGGATATTCTGAAGCGGACCTATTGTTCGACCCTCGGCGTTGAATTCATGCATATCTCGGATCCGGCGGCCAAGGCCTGGATCCAGGAACGCATTGAAGGTCCGGACAAGCAGGTTGCTTTCACACCAGCGGGCAAGAAGGCGATCCTGAACAAGCTCGTCGAGTCCGAAGGCTTCGAGAAGTTCCTCGATGTGAAATACACCGGCACCAAGCGCTTCGGCCTGGACGGTGGCGAAGCCCTGATACCGGCGCTTGAACAGATCATCAAGCGCGGCGGCCAGCTTGGCCTCAAGGACATCGTTCTTGGCATGGCCCACCGCGGGCGCCTGAACGTTCTGTCCCAGGTGATGGCCAAGCCGCACCGCGCGATTTTCCACGAATTCAAGGGTGGGTCCTACGCCCCCGACGACGTGGAAGGCTCGGGCGATGTGAAATATCACCTTGGCGCGTCCTCGGACCGGAGCTTTGACGGCAACAACGTCCACCTGTCGCTGACCGCCAATCCATCGCACCTGGAGATCGTCAATCCGGTTGTTCTCGGCAAGGCACGCGCCAAGCAGGATCAGCTTTCAGCCAACGCGGACGGGACGTTCATTGAAACCACGGAGATCGACCGTGGAACCGTGTTGCCCCTGCTGCTCCACGGTGATGCCGCCTTTGCCGGCCAGGGCGTCGTGGCTGAGTGTTTCGGCCTGTCCGCGCTGCGCGGACACCGCACCGGCGGCTCGCTCCATGTCATCATCAACAACCAGATCGGCTTCACCACCAACCCGCGTTTCTCGCGCTCCTCACCTTATCCGTCCGACATGGCCAAGGTGATCG
Organism: Roseibium sp. MMSF_3544; assembly: GCF_030732845.1. Classification (GTDB taxonomy): domain Bacteria; phylum Pseudomonadota; class Alphaproteobacteria; order Rhizobiales; family Stappiaceae; genus Roseibium. The sequence goes on along the minus strand of NZ_JASHKA010000003.1, from coordinate 234,782 downwards.
AAGCGCCGATCTTCCATGTCAATGCAGATGACCCGGAGGCGGTTGTCTTTGCAGCCAAGATCGCGATTGAGTTCCGCCAGACCTTCCAGCGTCCGGTGGTCATCGACATGATCTGCTATCGCCGTTTCGGCCACAACGAAGGCGACGAGCCCGCGTTCACGCAGCCGATCATGTACCGCAAGATCCGCAAGCACGCGACGACGCTGCAGCGCTATTCGGAACGGCTCATCAAGGAGGGCGTCGTCAGTCAGGACGAAGTCGACCAGATGAAGGCCGACTGGCGCAAGCACCTCGACGGCGAGTTCGATGCCGGACAGGCCTTCAAGCCGAACAAGGCCGACTGGCTGGACGGCAAGTGGGCCGGCATGAAGCGGGCCGCCGACGAGGAAGATCCCCGCCGTGGTGAAACCGGCCTTCCGCTTGCCGAAATCAAGGAAATCGGCCGTGCACTGACCCATGTGCCGGACGGTTTCAACATTCACCGCACCATCGCGCGCTTCATGAACCATCGTGAACGCATGATCGAAACGGGTGAGGGGATCGATTGGGCGACCGCTGAAGCGCTCGCCTTCGGCTCGCTGCTCAAAGAGGGACACCCGGTTCGCCTGTCCGGTCAGGACTGCGAACGTGGAACGTTCTCCCAGCGGCACTCGGTGCTGTACGACCAGGAAAACGAAAGCCGCTATATTCCGCTCAACCACGTCGCTTCGGGACAGCAGCGCTACGAGGTCATCAACTCGATGCTCTCCGAAGAAGCGGTGCTCGGCTTTGAATACGGATATTCACTGGCGGAACCGCGGGCGCTCACCATGTGGGAAGCCCAGTTCGGCGACTTTGCCAATGGTGCACAGGTCCTGTTCGACCAGTTCATCTCTTCCGGTGAACGCAAGTGGCTGCGCATGTCCGGTCTCGTCTGCCTGCTGCCGCATGGGTACGAAGGACAGGGCCCGGAACACTCCTCCGCACGCCTGGAGCGGTACCTCCAGCTCTGCGCGGAGGACAACATGCAGGTGGCGAACTGTTCGACCCCGTCGAACTACTTCCACATTCTGCGCCGCCAGTTGCGCCGTGACATCCGCAAACCGCTGATCCTGATGACGCCGAAGTCGCTTCTGCGCCACAAGAAAGCAGTGTCGAAGATCGAAGAGCTCGGGCCCGACACGACGTTCCACCGTCTGCTTTGGGACGATTGGGGCTCGAACCTGACCGGGGAAGGCAAACTTGTTTCCGATGACAAGATCCGCCGGGTGGTGATGTGTTCGGGCAAGGTCTATTTCGACCTGTTTGAGGAGCGTGAGAAACGCGGCATCGACGACATCTACCTGATGCGTGTGGAACAGCTCTACCCGTTCCCGAAAAAGGCGTTGATGCTGGAGCTGGCGCGCTTCCCGCAGGCTGAAATGGTCTGGTGCCAGGAAGAGCCCAAGAACATGGGCAGCTGGTTCTTCGTCGAGCCCTATATCGAATGGGTCCTGGAACAGATTGACGCCAAGCACCGCCGTCCGCGCTATGCCGGACGCTCGGCAATGGCATCGACTGCGACCGGTCTGATGTCGGTGCATCTGGCAACGCTTCAGGCACTCCTGGAAGAGGCTCTTGGAAACTAATCATGAGGGGGGCGTGGCCCCCCTTTCAAAAATTGGCCGGGTAATTTTAAGAGAAGGCGACCATGGCAACCGAAATCCGCGTGCCCACACTGGGTGAATCCGTTTCCGAGGCTACTATTGCACAATGGTTCAAGAAGCCGGGTGATCCTGTCAGTCAGGACGAGCCGCTGGTCGAGCTTGAAACCGACAAGGTCACGGTGGAGGTCCCCGCGCCGTCAGCCGGAACGCTTGAAAGCATCGTGGTGAAGGAAGGGGACACGGTCGAAGTCGGCGCGCTGCTCGGGCAGATCGCGGAAGGGGGCTCGGCAGCTGCTGCACCGGCAGCCGCAGCAGCGGCTCCTGCCAAGGAAGCAGCAGCTCCTGCAGGCAAGGCAGAGTTGGTCGACGTAGTTACGCCGAGCGCTGGCGAATCCGTCACCGAAGCCGAAGTCGGTGAATGGAGCGTGAAGGTCGGCGATGTCGTCAAGCCGGACGACACGCTGGTGGAACTGGAAACCGACAAGGCAGCCCAGGAAGTCCCGGCGCCCGTTGGCGGCACAATCGTGAAGATCGCAGCCGAAACCGGTGCAACGGTCGAACCGGGCGTTCTGCTTTGCCAGATCGACCCGTCCGGTACGGCAGCAAGCGCTGCACCCGCCGCTGCGAGCGCTCCGGCACCAGCCCCGGCACCGGCTGCCGGCTCGTCCATGCCGCCGGCTCCGTCTGCGCAGAAAATGATGGCCGAAAACAATCTGTCGGCTGATCAGGTCGCCGGTTCCGGAAAACGCGGCCAGGTGCTGAAAGAAGACGTCATCGGTGCAATCGCGTCCGGCGCGACAGCTGCCCCATCAGCTCCAGCTGCGGCGCAGGTTGCCCGCGGTCCGGTCGCCGCCGAGGACGAAGTGCGCGAAGAACGCGTGCGCATGACCAAGCTGCGCCAGACGATTGCGCGCCGCCTGAAGGACGCCCAGAACACTGCGGCCATGCTCACCACTTACAACGAAGTGGACATGGGCCCGGTCATGGAACTGCGCAAGCAGTACAAGGACCTCTTTGAGAAAAAGCACGGCGTCAAGCTCGGCTTCATGGGCTTCTTCACCAAGGCCGTGACCCATGCGCTGAAAGAGATCCCTGCGGTGAACGCCGAAATCGACGGCACCGACATCATCTACAAGAACTTCTGTCACATCGGCGTTGCCGTTGGTACGGACAAGGGTCTTGTGGTGCCAGTGGTGCGTGACGCAGACCAGATGTCCATCGCCGAAGTCGAGAAGGAAATCGGCAATCTCGGCCGCAAGGCGCGCGACGGCAAGCTGGGCATGGCCGACATGACAGGCGGCACCTTCACCATCTCCAACGGCGGCGTCTATGGCTCGCTGATGTCCTCACCAATCCTGAATGCGCCGCAATCCGGCATCCTGGGAATGCACAAGATCCAGGAGCGCCCGATGGCCGTGAACGGTCAGGTTGTCATTCGTCCGATGATGTATCTGGCACTTTCCTACGATCACCGGATCGTCGACGGCAAGGAAGCCGTGACCTTCCTCGTACGGGTCAAGGAAAGCCTGGAAGATCCGCAGCGCCTGGTTCTGGACCTTTGATCCCGGGCGGCCTTCCGTCGACTAACGAGGAGACCGGACCATGAGCCTGGAGTTTCTGATTACCGCCCTGATCGTGGTCCTGGTTCCGGGAACCGGGGTCGTCTACACGGTCGCGGTCGGGCTCGGCAAGGGGCGCAAGGCATCGGTTGCTGCCACGCTCGGCTGCACGCTCGGGATCGTTCCGGCGATCCTGGCGTCTGTCGTTGGTCTCGCGGCGCTGTTGCACACCAGCGCGCTCATTTTCCAGGCGGTCAAGTATGCCGGTGTCGCCTATCTGCTTTATCTGGCATGGAAAACGCTCAACGACAGCGGCCCGCTGGACCTGAAAGCGGACAAGGGTGCGCGCCGGAGCTTCCTGGCCACGGCCCGCACCGGCTTCTTGATCAACATCCTCAATCCGAAGCTGAGTGTCTTCTTTCTGGCGTTCCTGCCGCAATTCGTGAGCCCGTCCGCGGCAAATCCGACACTGGATATGCTGTTGCTCGGAGGCGTCTTCATGGCCATGACGTTCGTTGTGTTTCTTGGCTATGGACTGTTTGCATCTCTTGTCGGGGAAAGGGTCCTCAAGAGTGACAGGGTCATGACCTGGATGCGCAGAACGATCGCGGCCGCCTTTGCCGGGTTCGGCCTTCGGCTGGCGCTTGCTGATCGATAGACGGAGGTCTGCCGCATGAAAAATCCAGCCAAGGGATGTCACGCTGCGCACACTACAAGTGTTGTCTTGGCTTTTGTGGTGTTCGCATTTGCGACCGCTCTTGTGTTCAAGGATGCGGTTCAAGCCTCTCCGAACGCGGTTCTTCAGCAGCAGATTGAAGGAACCTACGACTCAGTCGGCCGAAACCCGGACGGTTCGCGCTACGAGGGGGTGGCCAGGATCGAGGTTCGCGACGGCACGGTCTACATGGTCTGGAACATCGCTGGAGAAACGTTCAGCGGACAGGGTTCGCGCAACGGCAACACACTGGTGATCGACTGGGGTCAGCAAGATCCCGTGATCTATACGATCGAACCGGACGGGACGCTCCAGGGAACCTGGGCAGCCGGAAAGGCCGCTGAAACGCTCCGGCCGCGCCGTTAGTTCAAACCTTGCTTGATTTGGGGAATGCATGTCCGAAAAAGTTGTCATAGTGACTGGCGGGAGCCGCGGTATCGGGGCGAGCGTAAGCCGGAAACTGGGTCAGTTGGGGTATACGGTTGTCGTGAACTACGCCTCCAACAGCCAGGCAGCGGACGATGTCGTTTCCCGGATTGCCGCTGAGGGCGGCAAGGCCGTCGCCGTTCAGGCGGATGTGGCCCTGGAAGCCGACATTCTCAAGCTGTTCGAGGAAGCGGACAAGCTCGGCACGTTAGTCGGGCTGGTGAACAATGCGGGTGTTGTCGACATGTCCCAACGTGTTGACGAAATGAGCGTTGAGCGCCTCAACCGGATCTTCACGATCAACGTCATCGGCTCGTTCTTGTGCGCACGCGAGGCCGTGAAGCGCATGTCGACCAAGCATGGCGGTGCCGGCGGCAATATTGTCAATCTGGCGTCGGCCGGCTCCAAGCTCGGATCGCCGGCACAATATGTCGACTATGCTGCCTCAAAGGGGGCAATCGACACCATGACTGTCGGCCTTGCGCTCGAAGTTGCCGACGAGAACATCCGCGTCAATGCCGTCCGCCCGGGCATCATTGACACGGAGCTACATGCATCCGGCGGGCTTCCCGACCGCGTGGCTCAACTTCAATCCAAGCTGCCGATGAAACGCGCCGGAACCGCCGATGAGGTGGCGGACGCAATCATCTGGCTCATGTCTGACCAGTCCAGCTACACGACCGGAGCGATCCTGGACGTGTCCGGTGGCCGGTCAATCCTACCGTGATCCAGAATCCTGGATTTGAAACTGAAAGAGGCAAAGGCGACCAAAATGTCCCAATATGATCTTGTCGTCATCGGAACCGGCCCGGGGGGGTATGTTTGCGCGATCAAGGCGGCTCAGCTCGGCCTGAAAACCGCAGTCGTGGAAAAGCGCGAAACACTCGGCGGAACCTGTCTCAACATCGGTTGCATTCCCTCCAAGGCATTGCTCTACGCATCGGAAATGTTCGAGGAGGCAGAGCACGGGTTTGAAAAACTCGGCATCAAGGTGTCCAAGCCGAAAGTCGATCTGCCGGGCATGATGAAGCACAAGACCGATACGGTTGATGCAAATGTCAACGGTGTTGCGTTCCTCATGAAGAAAAACAAGATCGACGTTCACACGGGAACCGGCAAGATCCTGGGCACGGGCAAAGTCGAGGTCACCGCCGCTGACGGAAGCGCGACGGTGCTCGACACAAAGAACATCGTGATCGCGACGGGATCCGACGTCATGCCGTTGCCGGGCGTTGAGATCGACGAGAAACAGATCGTCTCTTCCACCGGCGCGCTTGAGCTGGAAAAAGTTCCGGGCAAGATGGTTGTCGTCGGCGGCGGCGTTATCGGCCTTGAGCTCGGGTCGGTTTGGAACCGGCTTGGCACCGAAGTCACCGTGGTCGAATTCATGGACAAGATCCTGGGCCCCATGGACGGCGATGTTTCCAAGAACTTCCAGCGCATGCTCAAGAAGCAGGGCATGACCTTCAAGCTCTCGTCGAAGGTCACGGGCGTTTCCAAAAAGGGCAAGGGACTGGCTGTCACGGTCGAGCCTGCCAAGGGCGGCGATGCGCAAGTGATCGAGACCGACATCGTTCTGGTGGCGATCGGCCGCCGCCCGTTCACGGAAGGCCTTGGTCTCGAGGCGGCAGGCGTCGCGCTGGACGAGCGCGGCCGGGTCGCGATCGATGGGCACTACAAAACCAATGTTGACGGCATCTACGCGATCGGAGACGTGGTTGCCGGCCCGATGCTGGCGCACAAGGCCGAGGACGAGGGCGTTGCCATTGCCGAGATTCTCTCCGGGCAGGCGGGCCACGTGAACTACGACGTCATTCCCGGGGTCGTCTACACCCAGCCGGAAGTCGCGTCCGTCGGCAAAACCGAAGAGGAGTTGAAAGCGGCCGGGATCGAGTACAAGTCCGGAAAGTTCAATTTCTCTGCGAACGGCCGCGCACGCGCGATGAACCACACCGACGGTTTCGTCAAGGTTCTGGCCGACGCCAAGACCGACAGGGTCCTCGGCGTTCATATTGTCGGCTTCGGTGCAGGGGAGATGATCCACGAGGGAGCTGTTCTGATGGAATTCGGCGGATCATCAGAGGACCTCGGACGTACCTGTCATGCCCATCCGACCATGTCGGAAGCGGTCAAGGAAGCTGCAATGGCAACGTTTGCCAAGCCAATCCATTCGTGATCGCACAAGCAGATTGAGCATAAATATCTGTTGGGGTGCTGCAGGCGGCGTTGTCTGCAGCGCCCTTTGCTTATAAACGCTGTCGCGGTGCCAGCCATGAACTGGCGCCGTGCAAAGTGTGAGTCGACGATCCGGGAGAACCAACGTGCAGAAAGCCGAGACCAGCAGTTTCAAGATGCTGCAATATGGCCTCTGGCTTGTATTGATGATTGTTGCCGCGCTGGTGTTTTTCTGGCCGGCCCGCACGATCGCGCATGTCGATGATCTGTTTTTCATCCCCTGGGCCGCCGAATACGCTGCAACAGGGCAGCATATCAATCCCCTTTTGTCCGTGCAGTTTCCAGGGCTTGAGGACTATCACCTTTACACCCGCTTTCACCTTATTCTTGGGGGGCTTTATCTTGACGTCTTCGGCGCCAGCAGGCTGAGTGTCGTTGCGTACGAGTATCTCTGCTTTTTTCTGACGACACTCGCATTTTCGGCAATGTGCCTGATGATCAGGCTGCCGAAGGCGGCCCTGGTCGCACCGCTCCTGTTTGCTCCGATGTATGTCGTTACCGGCTTCCGGATGGAAATCACGGCGTGTGTCTTCTGGATGCTCGGCCTTTGTCTTTTGTTCTGGAGCGCACGGTGGCAGGAAAACAAAGGTCCCGGCCTCCAGGTTTCGTCTCTGAGAACCCTTGCAAAACTTGCCCTGGCCTTTGCTCCCCTGGCGTCGCCCGCCGTGTTCGCCTGGAGCCTCGGAGCCATTCTGGTTCATGACATCTGGCGCCTCGCATTTCGTGAGGTGAGGATTGTCCCCTTTGTTCTTGAAAACGCTTTTGCGCTCGCTCTGGGACTGTTGATCTTTTCGCTCAGCATCGACTTTCAATACCGCGAATTCATCGACCAGATCGTCTACCACGCGCAAAGGTCGACAGGTCACGGTGTGAACGACGAGGCATTGGGCAGGGCCGCGATCTTTGCAGCCGCCGGTCTTGCCCTGACCAGATGGTCGCGTCCGGCCGCGCTGTTGTGCCTGATGTTGTCGCTCGGACAGGGGCTTGCCGCAGTGCTCCATGACAAGGTTCTGGTGCGCAACCTTGCAGCCAGCATGGTGTTTCTTGTCGGACTGGACGCAGTTACCAGGGCACGGTTCCAGCGCGCGGCCTATGGGCTCTATGCTCTGGTGTTTGTCGTTGTCTCGGCCAACTTCCTGATCTTCTACGGTCTGTCAAAGGAAGTGCCGGGTCGGGACGCCGCTGCGCTGGCCTATTTGGATGACATCGGTTCGGAGAAGAAGGTTTTCATCGACGAAACCATGGCCCATCACTATCTCGACCATCAAACGCGCGACGCCATCTCATGGACATGGGGGCGAAAGTTTCCGTTGGCCCGGGCCGAAGAACTTTCAGAGCTGAAAGAAGGCGAGGTCTGGTATCTCAGCCCATACACGCTGTTCGCCTATCTGAAAGGTCATTCGGCGATCGCAAAGGCGCTCGCCGATGATGTGGTGTACCGGCAAACACCTCAGCTTCCGTGCGTGATGGGTCGCCACTCCTGCCGCCTGCCGGCCGACAGATGGGCGATGCTCCGTCTGGAGCGTGAAGGCGATAGTGTCAGGGTCACGGATTATGCGACGGAGCGCGAGTTCCTGGTGCCCGGCACCTGACGGTTCGTCAGCCGGGGACCGATGCGGTGATGACGAAATGCGTTATGGAGAAGAAGAAACGGCCTGATTGAGAGAGCCGAACCTGTTCTTCCAACCAGTCATTTGCTTCACTCTCTGTCAGCACCCCTTTGTTGACCGCAAAGGGTTTCATCAGGTGGAGCATCATGTTTGCCAGACCGTCGGGATGCAACTCGGTGCAGCTGAACGGAACAGCCTTCACCTCGTCCAGCCGGAAGCCGGCACTGCGCAGGATGGGAGGCAGCACGGCTGGGACGCAGCGCTCCACCAGATGGTCGTCCCACGTCTCCAGCATGATCTTCATGCGCTTGGGGTTATCGCTGAACCACGTTGTCGTATCCCAGTGCATGTCGCCGACGACCAACCGGCCACCTGGCTTCAGGACACGCCTGGCTTCGGCAACGGCCGATGCAAGATCATCCAGATACTCGAAAACCTGTAGCGACACCGCCTTGTCGATGGATGTCGTCTCGAGCGGCAAGTCCGTGGCGGTTCCGGTGAGAATTTCAACATTGGAGCATTGCGCGCAACGCTTGATGGCCGCACCGCGCATGTCGTCGCTCGGGTCCACAGCAAAGACCTTGCCGTCCTCTCCGATGGTGCGTGAAAGCTCAAGGGTCAGCAAGCCGTTGCCGCAACCGATATCAGCGATGACGTCACCCGGTTTCGGCCTAAGCGCATCGAATGACACACGCCTGCGCCTTGAAAAATCAGCTCCAAGATAGGCTTCCTCAAGGAGCCGGGTTATGCGTTCGTCAAATTGGAGCATCAAACCGTTCCCGCGTCGTGACCATTCCGGCACCCGCTGCGACCCGTTCAGGTCTTCATGAGAGCGCAGTCTGCCATCGTATGGGGCCCGCGCGGTTTCCTGCAACGGGTCCTGACCCGGTTCGGGGCAAAAAAAAACCGCTGCCGAAGCAGCGGTAGATTGATTGGAGCAAAAAGAAACTTGGATTATTCGGTTGGTGCCTCTTCAGGAACCGGCAGGATGACTTCTTCCTGCAAAACCTCTGTGTCGAGGTCGTTTGTAGCGATAGCGACATCCGTGTCGACGTCGGGAACGATTGTCGTATCCGCGACGGTCATCTGAGTGTCGGCTTTGGCTGTCTTTCCCCAAGAACATGCACTCGCCGGAACGATGGCGAATGCGGTCAGGGCAAGACCTGCAATGGCAGTGCTTATCAGACGCATGGTGAGCCTCCGTCTGTTGCTGCGCAGGACTGACGCAGTGACACCTAAGGTAAAGCAAAAATGAAATCGGACAAGGAAAAACCGGTTGGAGATTGATACCAAGGTTAAGATCGCAAATTTTACTTGCGACTCAGGTTGTATGTTTTCTCCGTCCGCGGCTCTGACAAATCATTGACAACATTGACGACGTGCGTGTCCAACAGGTCGCCGAACGCCTTCAAAGTGATTTTCTTGCTGCTCAAAAATCCGATGAGAAGAACCTGCACAGCACCGTCCGAGCGCAGCTCGGCCTCGGTCCAGCCCCATTTGCAGTCGCGGGGAATACACGAGGTGAAAGCTCGGACCCGAACGAACACCTGCTCGTTCTCACATTTGCTTTCAACTTCAACCCGGCTGATTTCTTTTGGCTCGGCGTCGGGATTGACCCAGATGCCGTCCTCGGGGATGGGACAATAGATTCGCTGTGCCGCAGATGGTGCGGTGGACAGAAAAAGACAGACGGCCATGAATAGGAACAGTCGCATGAGCTTGCTACCGGGTTTGCCTCGTCATGATCTTTGGTCGGCCTCGCAAGCCGCTCGGGACTTTGCCATGATCAGTTCTCGACCATACTTGTAGCCGATTTCGTTGCAGACAACCTGATAACCGCGATTGCGCGCATATTCCTCTGCTTTGGCGAGATATCCGCCGGCAAAGATGACCTGTTGCAAGGACAAGATACCCGTAATCGTCAAACCGATGACAAATGCCTGTTTCCAGGTCGTCGGCTTTGCACCGTCCTTTTTCGTCGACAGGGCTTGTGGCCAGACCGCGAAATAGACCGCGGCGGAACCGATCACGAGCCACGCGAGCATGAGTTTGGTATCGCGCCCGTCGAAAACAACGACGTTCGGGCCGGAGGACACAGCTATCCAGGAATGGATCGCCTTGAACGTGAGCCAGATAAACGTGACGAATATCAGCAGTAGAAACAGGATTGCCAGATTTCTGCGCATGAGGGTCCTGAGGCTGGACGGTCTGCCGAACTAGGGTGGCACAATTCGAAAAGACACGCACTGATTGAGTTTCAGCTACAGTCTTACTGGCATGCCTGTTTAAATGGCTTTAATGAGTGGATTGGAAATTTACACACTCTGCAGTTTCGCCCTTCAGCCGGACAAGTTCAGACCATGCACACATTGAAAACGGAACAGCTACTGCTGCGCCCACCGGAAGACGGCGACTTCGACATTTATTCGTCTTTCTTTTCCGATGCCGATGCGTCGCGGTTCTATGGCGGACCGCTCCGGAAGGACCAGGCGTGGCGGGTATTGGCAGTGCATATCGGGCATTGGCATCTGCGCGGCTATGGAATGTGGATGATCGTTCCGGAAAGGACAGGTATCGCTGTCGGTGGTTGCGGTTTCGTCTGGCCGGAAGGCTGGCCGCGGCGCGAGTTGACCTGGTGGTTGATGCCGGAAGCAAGGGGCAAGGGGATCGCGGTCGAAGCCTCTAAAGCTGCGATCCGGCATGCCTATGAGATCTATGCCTGGTCGCGTGTGGAGACGCACATGAATGACGACAACACCGCTGCGAGAAAACTGGTGCAGAAGCTGGGCGGAACGGAAATCGCGCGTGAACTGTTTCCGGATGGACTGACCCGGTCGGTCTACGAGCTGCCAAGATCCTTTTGACCGGCGCGACTACTTTCTCGGATGCGCCTTGTCATAAGCTGCGAGGAGATGCGTGCTGTCGATCTCTGTATAGATCTGCGTGGAAGCAAGGCTTGCATGCCCGAGCAACTCCTGGATTGTTCTCAGGTCTCCACCGCCGGCAAGCAGATGTGTTGCAAAAGAATGCCTGAGCGCATGCGGTGTTGCGCTGTCCGGCAGGCCGAGGGCTCCGCGCAATTTCTCCATGGCCAACTGGATCATACGCGGATTCAGTGGTCCGCCGCGCGCACCCAGAAACAGTGGACCGTCCGGCGCAATCGCATAGGGGCACAGTTTGAGATAATGAGCCACGGCGTCGCAGACGACCGGCAGGATCGGAACGATGCGTTCTTTCCGGCCCTTGCCAAGAATACGCAATGTCTTGATGCCGGGGCTAGGTGCCATGGCGCCTGTCAGTGACAGCGCTTCGGAAATCCGAAGGCCGCATCCGTAGAGCAAAGTGAGCACGGCCGCGTTCCGGGCCTCGATCCAGGCTTCGCTCTCCATCGCGAGATTGCCGCTGGTGATCTCGAGTGCGTCTTTTGCGGCAACCGGTTTCGGCAGCGATCGCGCCTGGCGCGGTGGCCGCACGGCATCTGCGGCGGCGGCATTCACTTCGCCGCGCCGTTCCAGGAACTTGAGAAAGGACCGGATCCCGGCAAGACCGCGTGCGAGTGAGCGGCTTCGAACACCATTCCGCCGGCGATGGGCCAGGAACCCGCGAAAGTCGGCAGGACGAAGCGCGGCAATGTCCTTCACATCCGGGGCACCGCCAAGATGACCCGTCAGAAAGCGGAGAAACTGCCTCAGGTCCCGCTCATAGGCGACCAGGGTCTTGTCGGAGAGTCGCCGTTCGTCGGCAAGTTGATCCAGCCATTGCCCGATACGCCGGTTGAGGTCGGGGCGGGCGGAAATGAGAAGGTCGGATGTGTTGGACGCACTGGTGCTCATGAGCCAAGTCTATACCGGGGGCTTCCTCGGATTGGTTAACATTCACGATCGAACCGGGGCCTCGCGCGGTTCAAACCGGGTTGAGAGTGTCGGCATTCAATACTGCATTCCGGAACACGGCGGCTATGTGCAGAAAAGCACGCGCAAAACGCCCGATAAGCGCTTCAGAACGGTGAGAAAAGGTCAAGTGGCGCCCTTGAGAGCGTCTGCTTGCCGCCGGCAGGTACAAATTTGTGATCTTCGTCACACGGCGTGTGCGCGCGTTTGTTCGCGGCTTTCGGGCGAGTGTGCAGAAAACTGCACAGTGACACAGTCGTTAATTCGCCGCGAAAATAAAATAATACCAGCAAAATCAATTACATAATGAGTTTTGCCAAAACTGGCACACCCGTTGCAATTCCCTTGGCATCGGCGCCAAACACACAATCAGAAGCGCCCCAGACATCGAATGAAAGTTCTTACGAACAAAAACCCGAGGAGTTCAAAATGTCCAACATCGCATACATGACCATCAAAGGTGCCACCCAGGGCGACATCTCAGCTGACGCAACCACCGCAGACAGCATCGGCAACCTGTGGCAGGAAGGCAAGGAAAGCACTTGCCTGGTCTACGCCTTCGAACAGAACGCCGTTGTTCCGCGTGATCCGCAGTCCGGCACCGTGATTGCCGCCCGCCGTCACATGCCGACGACCTTCCAGAAGCCGGTCGACAAGGCAACCGCTCTTCTGTGGCAGGCACTGGCTACCGGTGAAGCCCTGGAAATCGAAGTTCACTTCTGGCGCACGGCGACGACAGGCGTTCAGGAGCATTACTACACGATCAAGTACGAAGACGCGGTTCTCGTTGACGGCAAGACCATGATCAAGGACGTCAATGACGAAGCCAATGCGTCCCGCGGCGACCTCGACGAGTTCTCCTTCACCTACCGCAAGTGTGAATGGACCCACGAAGTTGCAGGCACCAGCGCATCCGACGATTACCGCGCCCCGGTCACATGATCTGAATTTGCGAAATACATCTGAGCCGGACGTTGTCTGGCTCTCAGGTGGCGGGACTGCCCCTCTTGCCATCTGCAGCCGCCCGGTCAATGTGCCGGGCGGTTTGCTTTTGCAGCTCCCTGCTGAGTGCAGTCTGAAACAAGCCCATCTTGTTTCAGCTCGTAACCGGGTGAGACGCCAGCGCAACCTGTTGAATGCCTGGAAGGTAAAAACGGCGTTGACAGGTCAGCCTGATCAAAAACCCAAGCAGCAGCGTTTCATCACCCGCCAAGTGAAATATTGAGGCCTTGTCGCCCTTCGCTGCGTCAACGCAGCGAGCGCCGGGGCTATTGTAGGGCCTGAGACACGCATGACGTGACACATGGCTCAGGCGCGACGACCTCCTGGTTGCACCGCCGGATTTCTGCACACGCATCCAAATTCCTGAAAGAACAGTTGCTGGAGCGCGTTCCCCGCCCTGAAAAAAGGTGTGCTTTTGCGCGTTTACGGCCGCAAAACCAGATTTTTCGTGTGCTTGACCTGGCTCACAACCGCCGTCTGACACCAAAGAAATTCAATCTGTGATCTGCGTCACACAGCGTGTGCGCGTGTTTCTTCGCGGCTTTCGGGCGAGTGTGCAGAAAACTGCACAGTGACACAGTTGTTAATTCGCCGCGAAAATAAAATAATACCAGCAAAATCAATTACATAATGAGTTTTTCCAAAACTGGCACACCCGTTGCAATTCCCTTGGCATCGGCGCCAAACACACAATCAGAAGCGCCCCAGACATCGAATGAAAGTTCTTACGAACAAAAACCCGAGGAGTTCAAAATGTCCAACATCGCATACATGACCATCAAAGGCGCCACCCAGGGCGACATCTCAGCTGACGCAACCACCGCAGACAGCATCGGCAACCTGTGGCAGGAAGGCAAGGAAAGCACTTGCCTGGTCTACGCCTTCGAACAGAACGCTGTTGTTCCGCGTGATCCGCAGTCCGGCACCGTGATTGCCGCCCGCCGTCACATGCCGACGACCTTCCAGAAGCCGGTCGACAAGGCAACCGCTCTTCTGTGGCAGGCACTGGCCACCGGTGAAGCCCTGGAGATCGAAATTCACTTCTGGCGCACGGCGACGACAGGCGTTCAGGAGCACTACTACACGATCAAGTACGAAGACGCGGTCCTCGTTGACGGCAAGACCATGATCAAGGACGTCAACGACGAAGCCAATGCGTCCCGCGGCGACCTCGACGAGTTCTCCTTCACCTACCGCAAGTGTGAATGGACCCACGAAGTTGCAGGCACCAGCGCGTCCGACGATTACCGCGCGACTTCGTAAGAAACCGCAAGACCCCTGGAGCCGCAAGACTCCGGCTCACAGCTGACAGAACCCACCTCGAACGTCAGCTGCAACTGCCCGGCCCTAGTGCCGGGCATTTTTCTTTGCGGGCCATAGCCTGGTTGGAAAGGTAGGAGAATGCTTTGACGCGCCCCTGGAGGGTCGTGGGCAGTCCAACTGCAACATCTATGCCGCATCCGGAATTGTCCAAATTCACCTGAATTTACGCAAGATTAAGCCCCGAATAGTTAGATAGGCACCAAAGTTTTTCAGGTGCAGGTGGCCGAAAAGTGGACTTCGCCGGACGGATATACGAACTGCTCGCGTTCCTGGTTACGGAGCGGATATATCGCGTTTCGTTTGCGGTGACCCTCGGCTTTGCGCTTGCCGTGCTTGTCGTCGATCTTCATCGGCGCGAATACAGGCTGAACTGGCCGCTCCGGCTGGTCAAAAGCGTTGCCGCGAATATCGGGTTCTGGTGGGTTAACCTGCTGTTTGCCCCAATCGTCTTTCTGACGTCCGGATATATCAAAGAGGGTTATGCGGCTCTTGGCATTCCGAGCATCGATGAATCCGTCTGGTTGGGTGTTCCGTGGTGGATCCTCATTCCTTTCGCGGCACTGTGCTACGACTTTGCCGACTACTGGAACCACCGGATTCTGCACCACAGGTGGCTCTGGCCGATACACGCGATCCATCACTCGGATCCCGATCTCAATGTCCTGACGAGTTACAGGATCCATTTCCTGGAACTGCTGGTGATGACAACGTCCTATATCCTGTTGCTGAGCTGGCTCGGCTTTCCGACAGACGTGATGGGATATGGCGCGATCCTTCTGACGCTGCACAACATGTATGTGCACATGAATGTGGACTGGAGCCACGGCCCGTTCAGATACGTTCTTGCCTCGCCGCGCATGCACCAATGGCATCACGCGGACTTGCCAGAGGCCTACGGAAAGAACCTGGCAAACGTCTTTCCTGTCTTTGATCTTCTGTTCGGGACCTATTACGTCCCGGGTCCCTGCAAGGAGCAGTTCGGCGTCAAGGACGCTCCGCAAAACGATGTCGTGAAGCTGGTGTTGTATCCCTTCGCCGAATGGGGACGGAATGCTGCAGCCATGACGCGGTCCGTGAAATTCGACAAGGACAGCGAGCGGAAACTCCCAGAGACTGAATAGACCACTCTGCCAGCGGCTTGGTTCTTTTCGAAAGACTGACTGACAAGAACAGAGTGGAAGGGTTCCTTCGCCGTTATTGAGTGGGAGCCGCGACGGGTTGGAACGTCGGAAGGGCGCCGACAACAAAAAACGGCCCGGTTTTCCGGGCCGTTCGGGTTTGGATGAAGAGATGCCTTAAAGGATGCTCTGACCCGTCTTTGCCCAGTCCGCCAGGAAGGCATCGAGGCCTTTGTCTGTCAGCGGGTGCTTGACAAGTCCTTTCAACGTCGCGGGTGGAACGGTTGCAACATCGGCACCGATGATCGCGCATTCCTTGACATGGTTCGGCGTGCGGATCGATGCCGCCAGGATTTCCGTGTCGAAGCCGTAATTGTCATAGATCACGCGGATTTCGCGGATCAGCTCAAGGCCATCGATGTTCATGTCGTCGAGGCGACCGATGAAGGGTGAAATGTAGGTCGCGCCGGCCTTGGCGGCGAGCAGGGCCTGGTTGGCGGAGAAGCACAGCGTGACGTTGGTCTTGGTGCCTTCCTCGGTGAGCTGCTTGCAGGCCTTCAGCCCGTCGAAGGTCAGCGGCAGCTTGATGACGACATTGTCGGCGATCGCGCGCAGGACATGCGCTTCCTTGATCATCTGGTCGAACTCGGTCGCCGCCACTTCAGCCGAGACGTCGCCGCCCGTGATCTCGCAGATTTCGGCGATCACTTCCTTGAAGTCACGGCCCGATTTGGCGATGAGCGAAGGGTTGGTCGTCACACCGTCGAGAAGACCGGTGGATTCCAGTTCCTTGATGACGGCAGTGTCGGCAGTGTCGACGAAGAATTTCATGCGTGTTTGCTCCCTGTAGAGCGCCCTCTCGGTCGCAGGATGCACCGGTCTGCCAGTGGCAAAGGACGAAAGCGTGGTCAGTCGCGCTCTCTTTACCTCAGGATGATGACAAGAAGAACCCCTGATTCACCGGTGGATGATTTTTTTGTGGTACGTACCTCAAATGTCGCGAAGCTTGATCCTCAGCCTCGCTCAGGCAACTTTTGTCACGTCTCGCGGCGACAGGCTGTCGCGCAGAAACTTCGTATGAAGGGCTCAGGGAACTTGACCGTCCGTGCTGTTTGACGATCCAGACTTTCAGGAAACGATTGCGAGCGTGCTGGTGCCGGTCGCGGTGCCGGTTCCGTACACTTATAAAGTCCCGGCCGGTCAAACGGTGGTGCCTGGAACGATCGTCAAAGTCCCGCTGGGTCCGCGAGAGGTCATTGGCGCTGTCTGGGATGTGGAGCCGGATGCAGCGATCAACCCGAAAAAACTGAAGTCCATTTCCCGCGTCTATGACACCACTCCGCCCTTGGACGAGGACCTTCGACGTTTCGTCGACTGGGTGGCGAACTGGACGCTTGGGGCACCTGGAATGGTCCTTCGCATGGTCCTGCGCTCTGAGGAAGCGCTCGAGCCGGAAGCGCCGGTGCCCGGTGTGCGCCGGATCGAAGGCGCTGAACCTGACCGGCAGACGTCGGCCCGCCGCCGGGTGCTCGCCACGATGGAAGACGGCTTTGCCTGGACCAAGAGCGGTCTGGCCCACGCCGCCGGCGTTTCGCCTTCGGTGATCGATGGCCTGATCCAGCAGGAGGTGCTGGAAGTTGTCTCGATGCCGGCGGCACCGCCGCCGCCCAGGCCACAGCTTGATTTTGCCAAAAAGGAACTGACGCCGGCCCAGGAGGCGGCTGCCGACGGGCTGATCCACAGCTTCGACAAGGGCTCGGGTGTCACGTTGATCGACGGGGTTACCGGATCCGGCAAGACGGAAGTCTATTTCGAAGCGATTGCCGAGGCCTTGCGCCGGGACAGGCAAGCGCTGGTCCTGCTTCCCGAAATCGCGCTGACGGAGCAGTTCCTGCGCCGGTTCGAGCAGCGCTTTGGCGTTTATCCGGCCGAATGGCATTCTGAAATCACGCCGAAAAACCGTGCGCGGGTCTGGCGTGGCGTGGCCTCCGGCGATGTCCGGGTGGTGATCGGCGCAAGGTCGTCGCTGTTTCTGCCGTTCAGGGAACTCGGCCTGATCATTGTCGATGAAGAACACGACGCAGCTTTCAAGCAGGATGACCGGGTTCCTTACAGCGCTCGCGACATGGCAGTCGTTCGCGGCCATATTTCAGGCTTTCCAGTCATATTGGCGTCAGCAACACCTTCGGTGGAAAGTCATGTGAACGCGGATCTCGGCAGATACTCGCTTTACGAATTGCCGGAACGGGCGTCGGGTGCAGGCTTGCCTGAACTCAAGGCGATTGACATGCGCGCCGACGGACCGGAGCGCGGCCGCTGGCTGGCGCCGCAGCTCGTCCACGCCATCAAGGATAGTTTTGCATCCGGCGACCAATCGCTGCTTTTTCTGAACAGGCGCGGCTACGCACCTCTCACGCTTTGCCGCACCTGCGGCCACAGGTTCCAGTGCGCCCACTGCAGCGCCTGGCTGGTGGAGCATCGGTTCCAGAAAAAGCTCGTGTGCCATCATTGCGGCCATACCGAGCCGGTGCCGTCAAGTTGCCCCTCGTGCGGCAGCAAGGACAGTCTCGTTGCCTGTGGCCCTGGCGTGGAACGCGTCGCGGAGGAAGTCTCGGACCTCTTTCCTGAGGCACGCACGCTGGTGCTGTCGTCCGATCTTCCGGGTGGTCCGGAGCGCCTCAAACGGGAAATGAAGATCGTCGAGGAGGGCGGCGCCGATATCGTCATCGGAACGCAACTGGTCGCCAAGGGACACAACTTTCCAAAGATGAAACTTGTCGGCGTCATTGATGCCGATCTTGGACTCGCCCATGGCGACCCGAGAGCTGCTGAAAAGACTTTTCAGCTCTTGGCGCAGGTAACCGGGCGCGCCGGCCGCGTCACAGGCGGAGGACTCGGTTTTCTGCAGACCTATAATGCGGATCATCCGGTGATCAGGGCGCTGCTCTCAAGCGACAAGGAAGCTTTCTACAAAGCCGAGATCGAATCGCGCCGGGTGGCCGGCTTGCCGCCATTCGGGAGGCTCGCAGCGGTTGTCGTTTCCGGACCGGACAAGAACTTCGCCGAAGGGTTTGCACGCGCACTCGCAAGATCTGCGCCGCCGGAACAGGCAGTCACGCTGCTCGGTCCCGCCGAAGCGGCGCTTGCGATGGTCCGGGGGCGCCACCGATACCGGCTCCTTGTCATGACGCCGCGCCAGTTCGATCTGCAGTCCTACCTGCGCTCCTGGCTTGGCGCAGGCCCCAAACCGACGAAGGGGCTGCGCGTGCAAATCGATATCGATCCGCAACATTTCCTGTAGACTGTCAGTGGCCTTCTGAATTCACCCAGGGAGGAATGGCGATGGCATACGTTCAGGGTTTTTTGGCGCCGGTCAAAACGGCGAAGAAAGCGGACTATACGCAGATTGCAGAAAAGTCGTGGGCGCTCTTCAAGGAATATGGTGCCCTGAGCACCTGTGAGGCATGGGGCGATTCGGTCCCTGATGGGGAAGTGACGTCCTTTCCGATGGCGGTCAAGAAAGAGCCGGACGAAACTGTGGTGTTTTCCTGGATTGTCTGGCCGGACAAGGACACGTGTGATGCGGCGATCTCCAGAATGCAGGAGGATCCGCGTTGGGAAGAGGTCATGCCAAACGCCGCGGAGGTGTTTAATCTCAAGCGAATGATTTTCGGCGGCTTCGAACCGATCTTTCAGGACGGTCCGAATTAAGGCGCGAAAGTCCGCCTTACGACGGCGCAAAGTCGGCTGCGGAAAACGGTTTGAAAGCGCGGATCGGCCGCGTGCGGAAGCACTTTTTTGAGCGGTCCGGTTAAAAACACCGAAGATTCCGTCATTACAGTCTTTTGGCGAAGTTGCACACTGGGAAACCCTGTGCTAATTGAGGCGCGGCTTTGGGGGAACGGTTTAACCGTCATACCTTCTGACCTTGAAATCTTTCATTATTTTCAATGCCTTGCGAGCGCTTGCCGTTTTGCGGGCTTGAAAAAACGTCAGAGAGCACGGACCTGGTGACTGACAACGTATCTCTCGTATCCGGCGTGGCACAACGTTATGCGTCCGCCCTTCTCGATCTCGCAGAGGGTGACGGCGTAACGGCAGACGTGGAACGGGATCTGAATGCATTCGACGGCATGCTTGCCGAAAGCGAAGATCTCGTCCGTCTGGTGAAGAGCCCGGCATTCAGTGCTGAAGAGCAGCTCACGGCGCTCACCGCACTCCTGGACAAGGCAGGCATCTCGGGCCTCGCCGCAAATTTCGTGAAGCTGGCTGCGCGCAACCGCCGCCTCTTCGTTCTTCCCGACATGATCAAGGCTTTCCGCGCACTGCTTGCAGACAAGCGCGGTGAGGAAACTGCAGAGGTCGTCTCCGCAGCAGCCTTGTCCGACGAGCATGTCGCTGCCCTGAAAGAAGCGCTCTCCGCTTCCACGGGCAAAACCGTAAACATCGCAGCGAAAGTTGATCCTGCCCTGATCGGTGGCCTTGTGGTCAAGGTCGGGTCCCGCATGGTCGACACCTCACTGCGTACCAAGCTCAATTCACTCAAGTTCGCGATGAAAGAGGTCGGCTGATGGATATTCGGGCCGCGGAAATTTCCGCAATCCTCAAGGATCAGATCAAGAGCTTTGGCCAGGAAGCCGAAGTTTCTGAAGTTGGTCAGGTGCTCTCCGTCGGTGACGGTATCGCCCGTGTTTATGGTCTGGACAAGGTTCAGGCTGGTGAAATGGTCGAGTTTCCAGGTGGCATCAAGGGCATGGCCCTGAACCTGGAATCAGACAATGTCGGTGTCGTTCTGTTTGGTTCTGACCGCGACATCAAGGAAGGCGACACGGTCAAGCGGACCGGCGCCATCGTGGAAGTCCCGGTTGGCAAGGGCCTGCTCGGCCGCGTTGTCGACCCGCTCGGCAACCCGATCGACGGCAAGGGCCCGATCGAGGCGACTGAAAAGCGCCGCGTCGATGTGAAGGCTCCGGGCATCCTGCCGCGCAAATCCGTGCACGAGCCGATGTCCACTGGCCTCAAGGCGATCGACGCCCTGATCCCGGTCGGCCGTGGCCAGCGCGAGCTTGTCATCGGCGACCGCCAGACCGGCAAGACGGCCATCATCCTCGACACCTTCCTGAACCAGAAGCCTCTGCATTCAGGCGATGACGAAGACGCCAAGCTTTACTGCATCTACGTCGCCGTCGGTCAGAAGCGTTCCACCGTCGCCCAGTTCGTGAAGGTTCTGGAAGACAACGGCGCCCTGGAATACTCAATCGTCATCGCTGCGACCGCGTCCGATGCGGCACCGCTGCAGTTCCTGGCACCGTTTGCCGGCTGCGCGATGGGCGAGTACTTCCGTGACAACTCCATGCACGCCGTGATCGGCTACGACGATCTGACCAAACAGGCCGTGGCCTATCGTCAGATGTCGCTGCTTCTGCGCCGCCCGCCGGGACGTGAAGCATTCCCGGGTGACGTCTTCTACCTGCACTCCCGTCTTCTGGAGCGTGCCGCTAAGCTCAATGAAGAGCATGGCAGTGGTTCTCTGACCGCACTGCCGGTCATTGAAACCCAGGGCAACGACGTGTCCGCGTTCATTCCGACCAACGTGATCTCGATCACCGACGGTCAGATCTTCCTGGAAACGGATCTCTTCTACCAGGGTATCCGTCCGGCGGTGAACGTCGGTCTGTCGGTGTCCCGCGTGGGCTCATCCGCACAGATCAAGGCCATGAAGCAGGTTGCCGGCCCGATTAAGGGTGAATTGGCGCAGTACCGCGAAATGGCGGCCTTCGCGCAGTTCGGCTCCGACCTCGATGCCACGACGCAGCGCCTCTTGAACCGTGGTGCCCGTTTGACCGAACTCCTCAAGCAGCCGCAGTTCTCGCCGCTGAAGACCCAGGAGCAGGTTGCCGTCATTTACGCCGGTGTGAACGGTTACCTGGATGCCTATCCGGTCGACCGGGTGAAGGACTTCGAAGAAGGCTTGCTTCTGTTCCTCCGTGGTGAGCATGCGGATTTGCTGGATGCCATCTGGGAAAAGAAGGCCCTTGACGACGATCTGACTGGCAAGCTGAAGGCTGCCATCGACGCGTTCGCCAAGAACTTCGCTTAAGACGACACGCCGGGATAAGGAGCAGGGGCGGCCATGCCGAGCCTGAAGGACTTACGAAACCGCATCGCTTCCGTTAAGGCGACGCAGAAAATCACCAAGGCCATGCAGATGGTGGCCGCGGCGAAACTGCGTCGTGCCCAGGAAGCTGCGGAGGCTGCACGCCCCTATGCGGAGCGCATGGGTGCGGTGCTGGCCAACCTCGCGGAAGCATTCGAGGGTCGCGACGACGCTCCGAAGCTGATGTCCGGTACGGGCAATGATCAGGTGCATCTCCTGCTCGTCGCTACCGCCGAACGCGGACTGTGTGGGGGCTTCAACACCAACATCGCCAAGCTGGCCCGTGAAAAAGCGCGCAGCCTGATCGCCGACGGCAAGACCGTCAAGATCATCTGTGTCGGCAAGAAGGGCTTTGATGCCCTGAAGCGGGAGCTCGGACAGCACGTGATCGAGACCGTCGATCTGCGCAGCGTCAAGAATGTGGGCTATGCCAACGCCGATGAGATCGGCAAGAAGGTGTTGGCCATGTTTGCCGACGGCGAGTTCGACGTCTGCACGCTGTTCTACTCGACATTCGTGTCGGTGATTGCCCAGGAGCCGACGGCACAGCAGCTCATCCCGGCAAGCTTCGAAGCCTCCGAAACGGATGGGAACGGCGGAGCGCATCCGGTTTATGAATACGAGCCGGATGAAACCGAGATCCTTGAGGATCTGCTGCCACGCAACATTTCCGTTCAGATTTTCCGGGCCCTCCTGGAAAATGCTGCATCCGAGCAGGGCGCACGCATGTCTGCCATGGACAACGCGACCCGCAACGCCGGTGAGATGATCGACAAGCTGACGATCAACTACAACCGCCAGCGTCAGGCGCAGATCACGACGGAACTGATTGAAATCATCTCGGGCGCCGAGGCGCTCTAGAGCGGTATGCGCCCCCCCGGGCGCGCACTGCCGGAATACTAACATTGTCGATCGACTCTTCCGCGTGATGTGAAAGACATGGGAAGCAGGTCGATCAAACGGGATCGAGACGAGGATTAGGGATATGGCTGACAAACAGGTCGGACGGATCACCCAGGTCATCGGCGCCGTTGTCGACGTCAAGTTCGATGACCACCTGCCGTTGATCCTGAACGCTCTGGAAGCTGACAACCAGGGTGTACGACTGGTTCTTGAGGTTGCACAGCACCTCGGCGAGAACACGGTTCGTACCATCGCGATGGACTCCACCGAGGGTCTGGTGCGCGGACAGGAAGTTGTCGACACCGGCGCACCGATTGCCGTGCCGGTTGGCGACGGCACTCTGGGCCGCATCATGAACGTGATCGGCGAGCCGGTCGACGAAGCGGGAGAGATTCCGCACACTGACAAGCGTGGCATCCACCAGGAAGCTCCGACGTTCATCGAACAGTCCACCGAAGCGGAAATCCTGGTAACGGGCATCAAGGTCGTCGACCTTCTCGCGCCTTACGCAAAGGGTGGTAAGATCGGCCTGTTCGGCGGCGCGGGCGTCGGCAAGACCGTTCTCATCATGGAACTGATCAACAACGTCGCGAAGGCGCACGGCGGTTACTCCGTGTTCGCCGGTGTTGGCGAGCGGACCCGTGAAGGCAACGACCTTTACTGGGAAATGATCGAATCCGGCGTGAACAAGGAAGGCGGCGGAGAAGGCTCCAAGGCGGCCCTCGTTTACGGCCAGATGAACGAACCTCCCGGAGCACGTGCACGTGTTGCCCTGACCGGTCTGACGGTCGCCGAGCATTTCCGTGACGCAGGCCAGGACGTTCTGTTCTTCGTTGACAACATCTTCCGCTTTACCCAGGCCGGTTCCGAAGTGTCCGCGCTTCTTGGCCGTATCCCGTCTGCTGTGGGCTATCAGCCGACGCTTGCGACCGACATGGGTTCGATGCAGGAACGCATCACCACCACCAACAAGGGCTCGATCACGTCCGTGCAGGCTGTGTACGTCCCGGCCGATGACTTGACCGACCCGGCGCCGGCATCGACCTTCGCCCACTTGGACGCAACCACCGTTTTGAACCGTGCGATTGCAGAAAAAGGCATCTATCCGGCCGTGGATCCGCTGGATTCAACCTCGCGCATGCTGGATGCCCGTATCATCGGTGAAGAGCACTACGAAACGGCCCGTGCCGTTCAGGGTACTCTGCAGCGCTACAAGGCCCTGCAGGACATCATCGCCATTCTGGGCATGGACGAGCTGTCTGAAGAAGACAAACTCACCGTTGCCCGCGCCCGTAAGATCGAGCGCTTCCTATCCCAGCCGTTCTTCGTGGCTGAAGTCTTCACCGGTTCTCCGGGCAAGCTTGTTGCACTGGAAGACACCATCAAAGGCTTCAAGGGTCTGGTCGACGGCGAATATGACCATCTGCCGGAAGCTGCTTTCTACATGGTCGGTTCCATTGAGGAAGCCGTTGAGAAAGCACAGCGCCTGGCTGCTGAGGCTGCCTGATCTCAGGATTGATCGGACGCCTGTCTCGGGCGTCCGATGATTTTCATGTCGGATGGCCCGGCCATCTGAAGCATAGACGGACAAGGAAGACGCCAAATGGCCGAACTTTTCCAGTTTGAGTTGGTCTCGCCCGAGCGCCAGCTTCTCTCCGAGCAGGTGGCCGAGGTTGTTGTGCCCGGCGCCGAAGGTGAGTTTGGCGTGCTTAAGGACCATAGCCTGTTCATGTCCAGCATCGCGCCCGGCATCCTGAAGGTTCGCGGCGAAGATGGTTCCTGGAACGAATATTTCGTCCGCGGTGGTTTCGCAGATGTGGCCGGCGGTGGACTGACTGTCCTGGCCGAACAGGCCGTACCGGTCAGCGAAATCAGCCGTGAACAGCTCGATCAGGCTATCCAGAATGCGGAAGAAGACGTTGCTGACGCCAAGGACGATTCCACCAGGCAGAAGGCTGACCGCACGCTCCGCCGTTTGAAGGACGTTGCCGAGGCGTTGAAGCAGGTCTGAATTTGACGCTAGAAGCGAGCGATTTTAAGCGGCCCCGTCTCGGGGCCGTTTTTTTTGATCCAATCGTTGCCCAAAAACGTAAGTTATTTATAGAAAAAATCGTCAAGTAGCTTTTCCAAAACGTCATGGAATGCATAATATAAGTTGTACGTGTTTATACGTATATATAGTATAGATTGAAATGCATCGCGAAAATTAACAAGTTTATTTTGTCTTGTTTATTGAAAAACATTTTCCAATATCGATTTTTACCTTAGCTTAATCTGTACAGCCGAGTATTCCGCTGCGTAATTTGTGGGCGGAGAAATCGATGAGTGTTAGATTGAGAGTTCTACTGGGTTTTGGGGTCGTCGCCCTTTGCCTGGCCTTTTTCGGTGCCTTTTCGTTGTACCAATTTAACGCGTCATCTCGCGCGGTGGCATCTCTCACCGATATGAGTGAGGATGCATTGCTCGCCTCTGAACTCAACGCAGACATGGCCAAGGCCCTGCGCGCGACCCTTCGCTACATCAGTTCCCGGACTGCTGAGGACAAGGCTGAAGCTCAAGACTTCATCAATCAGGTGAAGGCGGGCGTGGAAATTGCCAAGGAGGAGATTTCCAAGCCGGACCGGGCGGCAAACCGCGATGTGATTATTTCCGAAATCGGTACCTACGAAACTGCACTACAAAGCGTTTCGCGATTGTACAACGAGCGCGATGACCTGGTTGTCAATCAGTTGGATGCCATAGGACCGGAGGTGCGCAAGCTCCTCACCGAGATCAATCAGTCCGCAACCGAAGACGGCGATCCGGAGACAGCTAATTTTGCAGCGCAGGCTCAGGAAAACCTCCTGCTTGGCCGCCTTTATATGATGAAGTTCCTGGCCTCAAATTCAGCTGTGGACTTTGACAGGCTTGAAGAGAGCTTTGCAGCATTCCAGGAAAGGTTCGTGGCCCTGGATGAGAGCGTTGAAAATCCCAGACGCAGAGAAGTTCTTGCTCTCATCGAACCGAAAATTGACGCCTATCTTGCCGCTGCTCGGCGTGTCAGGGACGTTATCTGGGAACGCAACGTGATCAGGGACGAAACGCTCCTGACCAAGGGCGCAGAAATCAGTCGTCAGGCCAGACTGATGAAAGAAAGCGCAGTTGTCGATGCAACAAAGCTTGCCGGCGAAACCCAAAGCTATTTGTCCAACGCGATGTGGCAGGTTGGAGCCGCCTGCATTTTCGCCTTCGTTCTGGCCCTGGGTCTGGCGATGGTGATTGCGAGGACCATTACAAATCCGCTGAACCGGTTGGTTTATGACGCACAGCAACTCGCGTCAGGCAACACGGAGGTGGCCTTTGCGGAGGCGGAACGCACTGATGAGATTGGCACAGTTGCAAAGTCGGTCGCAGGCTTCCGCGACGGCGTCGTCGAGCGGTTGCGTCTGGAGGAAGAACAGCAGCAGGAAATGGCCAAGCGGGAGGCCCGGAACATGGCGGTCTCGGAAGCCGTCGAAGCGTTCGAAACATCCGCCAAGCAGATGCTCGATACGATTACGCATGCAACGGGCAACCTGAAAGAGACCGCGTCTGCCATGACGGAAACTGCGCGTGGCACAAACGGGCAGGCAACAATGGTTGCCAGCGCAGCCGAAGAAGCGACAACCAATGTCCAGACCGTCGCGGCGGCGGCAGAAGAGTTGTCGGTCTCGCTGAAAGACGTCACGGGCCAGGTCGTGCATTCGGCGGACATTGCCAAAAAGGCAACCGAGAACGCCGATCGCACCAATCGTCAGATAGAAGGACTGGCCAACGTCGCAGAAGACATCGGCGAGGTGATTTCCCTCATCTCTTCCATCGCTGAGCAGACGAACCTTCTTGCGTTGAACGCAACGATCGAAGCAGCGCGAGCTGGGGAAGCCGGAAAGGGCTTTGCCGTGGTTGCCGCCGAAGTCAAGGAGCTTGCGAGCCAGACCGGCAAAGCGACGGAAGAAATCTCGGCAAAGATCTCGGCAATCCAGTCGGAAACGCGCGACGCCGTCAACGGGATCCAGTCGATTTCCGAAACTATCGAGGAAATCAATTCCGTTGCAACGGCCATTGCAACGTCGGTCGAAGAACAGACAACCGCAACGGTTGAGATTTCGGCCAGCGTCGATCAGGCGTCTCAAGGTACGGCTGAAGTCAGTAACAGTATTGTTCGGGTGTCGGAAGCTGCAGCCGAGACCGACAGGGCAGCCGGAACAGTCGTCAGCGCCGCAGAGACGCTTTCGGAGCAGTCCGAAGAGATGCACATCGTCATCGAGAGGTTCTTGAACACGGTCAAAGCCGCCTAAAGCTGTATCTTGCAACACCGACACCGCGGAGCGCCTCGCGCTTCGCGGTTTGTCGTTTCAGGTCTTGCCCAGAAGAAATGCCTTAAGGGGCTTACGCGGTGGCAGAGCCGTTCGCCGGAGCCGGCTCAAGATAAAGGAACCCGTTTCGCCCGTTGTGCTTGACGTCGTAAAGCGCGATGTCGGCGTTCTTGATGATCGAATTGACGTCAAGGGTATCGGCGTAGATCGGCGAGATACCAACGCTCGCGCCGATGCTGACCGACTGGCCGACAACTTCAAAGGGACTTTGCAGCTTGCGCACGATCCGGCTGGCAATAACCTCTGCAACCGTCCGGGTTGCCCGGTTCAGGATGATCCCGAATTCGTCACCGCCGAGCCGTGCCACGAGATCGGTGGAGCGGACGCAGGTCTTCAGGCGTTCGCCAACCTGCTTGAGCAGCTCATCCCCGGCGTCGTGGCCATAGGTGTCGTTGACCGGCTTGAACTTGTCGAGATCAAGCAGCATCAAGGCGCCTTCGGTTTCCTCGTCACAGTCGCTCACCGTTGCTTCCAAGGTGGTGTTGAACAAGGTTCGGTTGGCGAGACCCGTCAAGGTATCGTGGTGTGCCGCGTGTTCGATCTTCTGGACAGCCAACTCGCTCTGGGTGATGTCTTCATGCGTCCCGATCCAGCCACCGCCGGGCAAGGGTGCGTGCACGGCACTGATGATCTTGCCGCCCGGATGTTTGAACTTCGAGCGGACGACCTCGCCTGCTGACAGCCGAATGAGCAGGTCCTGGACATGCTCTCTGACGTCGCCGTCAAACTCACCCCTGGCCTTTTCCGCATTGATCAGCTCAAGCAGGGTGACACCTTCGCGAACGTCGTCTTCCGGTTTTTCAAAGATCTCAATGTACTGTCTGTTCCACAACCTCAGGCGGCCGTCCTTGTCGAAGACGCTGACGCCCTGGCGCATGTTTGCAAGGATTGCTTCCAGTTCCTCTGACCTGAGGCGTGCCGCCTTTTCGTTATCCGCCAGTTGCGCTTCAAGTTTTTTCCGGTCGGTGACATCGAAGAAATTGTAGATGTAACCACCCGACGGCAGCGGTGTTCCCCTGATCTCAAGAAACGTTCCGTTCGCAGCACTCCGGACATAGCTGTGGGGCTTGTTCCGGTCATAGGACTTGAATTTTTCAAGAGCAAGTCGCTCCGGGTCACCTTCACCGTAGTCGCCACGCTCTGCATTGAATTTCAGATAGTCGAGCAAATGAAGTTTTTGGTCGATCAATTCCTGAGGATATTCAAGAAGTTGCGTGAATTCAGCGTTTGCGGCGCCCAATTGAAAACTTTGATCATAATAGGCAAAGCCACCCGGAAAGTTTTCGAAAATTGTGTGGAGCGTGTCAGCCTGCTGTTTTGTCTCCGTAATGTCTGCGATCGAAACGACGACGCCAGTCAGGCCGTATTCACCAAAGGGATCGACGCGTCTTGCGTTTATGCGCAGCCAGGTTGAACCGTGACGATGCCGGGAGCGCAGATCTGCGACGAGATCGGTAACGGCTTCAGGATCAACGATTGCCAACTCGAACGGGTTGCGGCTGTTGTGATCGTCGGAGGTCTCAAGCTCGATGGAGAGATCGAGATCGTCGATCCGTTGCCCCACGAGACTGCCGTCGCCATAGCCAAGAAGTTTTTCAGCCGTCGGGTTGGCGGATTCGATCGTGCCTTCTGGCGACAACAGGAGAATGCCCTCGACCAAGGCTTCGAGGGTCGTTCGCTGCACGACCTCCGACTGCATGATGGCCTGTTCCCGGTGCTTGCGTTCTGAAATATCCAGAAGGCTGAACACGATGCCGCCGCTCGGCAGGGGCATGGATCTCACATCCAGGACGGTCCCATCCGCGGTCACGCGCTCGAGCTGAGCGGGTTTGCCACTCATGAAGGGATTGAATCTTTCTTCGACAATTTCTTCCGCCTTTCTAGAAGGATGCTCTTCCTGGCGTGCGGCGTACATCATTGTATCTTTAAGGTGCGGCTTTTGGCTCAGCAGCTCTTCCGGCAGTTTGAAAGCATTTTGGAAAGCGTCGTTGTAGCTCTGCAGGTGCATGGTTTCGTCGAAATAGACCATTCCACCCGGAAAATTGTCGAAGATCGCTTGAAGCGTGTCGCGCTGATGCTTTGTTTCGGTGATGTCCGTTAGTGAGACGATAACGCCGTCCAGACCGAATTCATTGGCAGCATCGATC
Organism: Roseibium sp. MMSF_3544; assembly: GCF_030732845.1. Taxonomy (GTDB): domain Bacteria; phylum Pseudomonadota; class Alphaproteobacteria; order Rhizobiales; family Stappiaceae; genus Roseibium. Next base: position 205,678 of record NZ_JASHKA010000003.1, on the reverse strand, counting down.
GCTTCGGCATTGATCTTGAGCCAGGCACCACCGTTACCGCTGCCGTTTGCCCTGGCGACGCGAACAACCTTGTCGTTGATTTCATCCGGCTGGGTCGCCGCATGCCGGAAAAGCTCACCTGGATCGGCAGAGCTACCGTCGTCAAGATCGATGACAAGGTCAAGGTCCTGAACACGGGCGCCCACGATCTCGTCCTGGGCATATCCCAGAAGCTTCGCACCGGCCGCATTGATCGACTGGATGCGTCCGGACCTTGAGAGAAAAACCACTCCCTCGGAAAGCGTTTGCAGCGTCGCCCGCTGCACAGCTTCGGAATAGCGGACCGACTGCTCGGTCTTTTTGCGTTCCGTCACCTCCTGAAAAGCACCAACAAGCCTGACGACTTCGCCGTTTTCAACGATTGGCCGTCCTGCGGCCCGCACCCAGATGTTGCGACCTTTTGCGGTGACGAAGGGCAGCTCGGCATCCCAGCTGACCCCATGCTCGATCGCATCACTGACAGCCTTGGAAATTATGTCCCGGCTGTCGGGCGGATAGAAGAAAAGCGCAAAGTCGACCGTCGGCTGAAAGTCATCGGGAACTTCGTGAATTTCCTTCGTTTTTTCTGTCCAGGTGAGCGTGTTCGAACGAACGCAGAGTTCCCATCCTCCAACACCCGAAACGCTCGTAATCTCTTCCAGAAGGTCGCTTTCGTGCGCGGCAAGCTCATGTTCGCGGGCAGCTTCAGCGAGCGCTGCCTCTTTGTCCTTGCGCATCTGATGCGCCTTGATCAGACCTTCGACAACTGCGCCAAGCCGACGCAACTGATCGAGCTGGTCCTGGCTCGGCGTACGCGGAACGCGATCGATGACGCAGAGGGTGCCCAGCCGGTTTCGGCCATCTATGGAAAGCGGACAACCAGCGTAAAAACGAATATGGGGATCGCCTGTCACCAGCGGGTTGTCGCTGAAACGCGGGTCTTCCTGCGCGTCTGGAACAATGAACAGATCATCGGACAAGATCGAATGCTGGCAGAACGAGATTTCGCGGGGCGTTCCGTCCGCCTCCAGTCCGCACTTGGCCTTGAACCACTGTTCGTTTTCCCCGACCAGGGAAACCAGAGCTATCGGGCAGTCGAAAATGGCAGCAACGGCTTCGACGACGGCGTCAAATTCCGGCAGGCGCTCAGATCCGATGATCTGAAGTGCATCCAGGGCCTGAAGGCGTTCTTCCTCGTTTGCCGACTGCACAGCTTCCATACCGCGTCTTGTCTCCCGATTGTGCCTCGGAAAGTTGTCATGAGAATAAGTCTGAAACGTAGTTTAAGAACGGCAACAAAAGATTAAGTTTCGAATATCTACAGGATTTTCGCAAAAACGTGATGCTTTCGAGCGTAGAAAGCACGTTTATTCAATTTCTGGTTTATTTGATTGTAATCGTTGGCATCGTTCGAAATAGATAAAATACAATACAACCAGATAAACGCTTTAGTTGTGATTTTTTGGATGACTTGATTCTGGGTTGCTGTGAGCTTGTCGGCCTCAAAACAGAGACCTACTCCGAATAGTGCTTGAAACCGTCGCGACCCTCATTCTTGACCGCGTAAAGGGCGACGTCGGCTTTCTTGAGGATCGGGCTTGCGTCGGGGCCAGACCCGGAAATGGGTGCAATTCCCACGCTTGCACTGATTTCTATTGTGTTGCCGTCGATCGTGTACGGCTTCCTCAATTGCTCGACAACGCGCCGGGCGATCTTCGAGGCGAGGTCGGGTTCCCGGGTCGTGTTTCGGACAATGATGGCAAATTCGTCGCCGCCAAGCCGTGCAACGGTGTCCTTTGTGCGCACGCAATCCTTCAGCCTGGCCGCCGCCTGTTGCAGGAGATCGTCACCCACGTTGTGGCCGTAAGTGTCATTGACGGGTTTGAACCGGTCGAGGTCGATCATCAGCAGATCGCTGACCTCGCTGTAGTCCTCCGCCCTGTTGATCGCATCTTCCAGCTTGAGATTGAACAGCGTCCTGTTTGCGAGCCCCGTCAGCGTGTCGTGGTGTGCGGCATAAGTGATTTTCTCGGTCGCCTTTTCCCGCGAGGTGACGTCTTCGTGCGTTCCCACCCAACCCCCGTCGGGAAGTGGCGTCCGCACAATGCTGATGATTGTCCCGTTCGGATGTTTGAAAATGGAATTGAGCACTTCACCGGCGTCGAGCTTTTCTCTCAGATCCGCGTAAAAGGCGGACGGGTCCTCCGTGAATTCGCCACGTTGTCTTTCGAGCTCCAGCATCTCTACCAGGCGCATGCCCTTTCTGACTTCACCGTCCGGTTTGCCAAAGAGTTCAATGAAGTGCCTGTTCCAGAGCGTGAGGCGCCCCTCGCCATCGAATACGCATACTCCCTGACGCATGTTGGCAATCACCGCTTCCAGCTCGAAAAGGCGGTGGCTGGCAAGTCTTTCCTTTTCAACAAGCTGTTCTTCCATGCGCTTGCGCCTGGTGATGTCGAGGAAACTCGACACGTTGCCGCCACCGGGAATCGGTGTTCCGCGAACTTCAAGAACCTTTCCGTCGTTGGTCTTGCGTTCATAGGCATGCCGGCTTCCGGCGCCGTATTTTTCGAGACGCTCGGAGGCAATCTGTTCAGGGTCGCCTTCACCGTAGTCGCCGCGGGTCGCCAGGAACTGAATGACTTGCTTCAATTCAGGTTTTTGCAGCAAAAACGACTGGGGAAGGTTCAATAAGTCGGCAAACTCTTCATTCCAGAAAGTCATCTGCAACTGGCTGTCATAGTGCACCAGTCCGCCCGGGAAATTGTCGAAGAACACTTGCAGCGTATCCGCCTGCTGCTTCTCCCGTGTAATGTCTGTCAGCGATACGACGACACCGTCAAATCCATGGTCGTTGATCTTGTCGACAGGTTTTGCGTTGAGGCGAAGCCATCTGGACTTTCCGTTGTCGCGATCACTGAACTGCGCTTCCCGGTCGACAACCAACCCGGGATCGGTGAGGGCTAGAACAAGTGGATGATCCTGCTCGTTGTTCGCGTCTGCAAAGTTCAATCGGGATAGGTCAAGGTCGTGCAGGCTGCTGCCGGTCAGGGCATTTGCCGCCAACCCCAGCAACTTGGCGGCAGCGGAATTGGCTGAATGAATGTGTCCTGCACTATCCACAAGCAGGATCCCTTCCTGCAGCGCGTCGAACGTCGTGCGCTGGATTGCTTCCGACGTGCGAAAGTCCTCTTCCTTGCGCTTGCGCGCCGAGATGTCCTGAATTGCGCCAATGACGCGACGGACCTTTGACCCCTCGAACACCGGACGCCCGGCAGAGCGAACCCAGAGTTCATGATCCGTTGCCGTGACGAGCTCAAGTTCCAGGTCCCAGCTCTTGCCTGACTGGACAGCATCTTCGAAGGCGGATTGAAGAACACTTCGGCTGTCGGGAGCAAAGAAGGACAGAGCCGTTTCGAAATCGGGTTGGAAATCGTCACCGACTTTGTGGATGTCCCGCGTCTTCGCGGTCCATGTCATTTGGCCCGTCCTGGTGTCGTACTCCCAACCACCGACATCGGAAATGAGAGCGATCTCCTCCAGCAGGTCATGGCTGCGGCTTGCGCGCTCTTGTTCCAGTTCAGCTTGCAGCAGCGCTTCCCGCGTCTCGATGCTGGCCTTGTGCGCCTTGATCAGACCTTCGACAACCTTGGCAAGGTTGCGCATTTGGGCAAGTTGCTCATCGCTCGGCTGGCGCGGCTTTGTATCGATCACGCAGATCGTACCGATCCGGTGTTTGCCATCAACCAAAACTGGGCAACCGATATAAAAGCGCGCGCCGACCTCACCGGTCACCAGCGGGATGTCACGAAACCGCTCGTCTGCGCGTGCATCCGGAACGACCAGAAGATCATCGGACAAGATTGTATAGCCGCAAAAGGAATTTTCACGGTGCGTCTCGGTGGCGTCGAGACCGACGGCAGACTTGAACCAGATCTCGTCCTGATCGACGATCGATATCACCGCCATCGGGCAGTCGAAGATGTAGGAAGCATTCGATACGACAGCGTCGAATTCGGGCAGCTGTTCCGAGTGAATGATTGAGAGCTTGCGAAGCGCTTCCAATCGTTCTTCTTCTCGTTGAACCTGCGCGAGCGTCATATTCAGCATCAATTCCATCGTTTAGCTGCACCAGGAGCCAGCCTTGAATTCAGTATCGATATAACTTCAGCGACTGCGCAATAAACCTATAGTTGAAATGACGGAGGGAAAAAGAACCAAATAGTTGTAATTGCTTGCGTTTTTGACGCATCCGTGAAGTTCGTATCCACGGGCTTTCGCCCTGTGAACAGTTCGCCGGCAAGATGGAAATCAAATCACATGATCTGAAAAGCAGACTTAAATAATGCTGCTGCGTGAATTTGGCTCGGCAACGGTAGATCAGCTTGCTTTCAGGCATTTTTGTTTGGCTTCGAAAACTGGCTTTGCGTCTCAAGACAAACAAAAACCCGGCCAAAGGCCGGGTCTTAAGGAACGTGGAGTTCTCCACGACTGTTCTGCTTTTATCGTAAGCAGCTTTATTGATTAGGCAGCGCGACGGAAGGTCAGGCTCATGCCACCACCTGAACGGTTGCGGCGGCGCTCTTCCGGCGGAATATAGACGATCGCGCGGTGCGCTTCGCAATAGGATTCGCCCTGTTCAACACGCGTGTTGCACGGAAAAGTGTAGTTCCCGGCATCGCCTTCTGCCCATTTGCAGCAGCCCGGACGCGGGAGAGACAAGTCAGCCATTCTTTTCTTCCTTCTCGTTCAAGCAACAAAAGCGCTCGAGCATCCTCGGGAGGGGGAGGATCCGAACAGCTTTCGATGTAAATCGGATTTTATCAGCGCTCGGGACGTCATACGTCGTCCAACCCAAATTGGATGCCCTTCGGCAAGCGCAGGATTTAAATAAGCGGCGTGTCACAAAAATGCAATAGATTACCTGACATTTCCGGCCTGCATCCAGCGCATAGCAGGTTAACGTAAATTCACCAGCACCACGGCTCAAACGAGGAGCGTTTTGGTCACGTCTTCGTCCCGGGCAGGGAGCCGCCTGCGTCGTGCAGCGCTTGCGGGGTGTCGAGGTCGAGGCGGGCAGCCGGACCGATCTCCACCTCTGCGACAAAACCCGGATTTTCCGCAATGACGTGGCGGGCGCCGATGTCGCCACTTAGCGACGACAAAGCCTCGAAAAACCGCCGGTCCCACAGAACGGGATTGCCTCGCTTCCCGTCTGAAGTTGCCGTCACGATCAGGTTGTTGTCGTTTTCTCGGTAGGCCGCAATCAGCTTGAAAAGGTCCTCGGCCTGAATGCGTGGCATGTCACCAAGAAGAATGAGCACAGCTTCCGTGTCGGCGGCGAGAGCTTTCATGCCGGTGCGGATGGAACCTGCCATGCCGTCCGCAAAGTCGGGATTGTGCACCGTGAGAATGTCGAGGTCGCCCACTTGTGCGCCGACATCCTCGGCAAGATGCCCGGTCACGAGCACGGTTTGCGCCAGTCCCGCCGACATTGCGGCTTCGCCGACGTGACGCACCAGCGACTTTCCATCCAACTGTGCGAGCAGCTTGTTGGGACCGCCCATGCGTGTCGATCGCCCGGCTCCCAGGATGATCGCGGCAATTTTGGGCGATTGCGTATGCCGTTTGATTTCCCTTGGCTGTGGCCGCGTGCCGATTTCCATCAGGAGGCCTCCAACACCCATCGACGTTATGTCCGCAGGCTCCGTTTTTACATCCGCAAGCAGACGGTTAAGCACCCAGTCAAAGCCGTTTTCCTTCGGACTTCTGGCGCACCCGGGGGCACCGAGGACCGGGTGGCCTCCAAGTTCGGCGAGCATGAGCAGATTTCCCGGATCGACCGGCATTCCAAGATGCGCAACGGTGCCGCCGGCCAGATCAATGGCTGCAGGCAGAACGTCGTTTCTGTCGACAACAGCAGACGCTCCGATAAGGACCAGGAAATCGGCCCCTTCGGCCAAAAGGCTCTTCATGGCGCCGGCGACGGCTGCCTCGTCGTGAGGAACGCGTTTTTCTTCAAGAACGATGCTGTTGCTCGGGCGCAAACGGTCTTCAAGGACCCTGCGGGTCTTGTCCATGGTGACCTGTTTCAGGTGCGGCAGTTCCGTGGCAACGAGACCCACCTTTCTTGGCTGGAACTCGGCAATGCGAACCGCGCCGCGGACAGCTGCTTCCGCTTTTTTCAGCAAGTCGTCCTGAACTGCGAACGAAATGATCTTGGCTGTTGCGATCATGCGGTCGCCGTTCACCTGGCTGTGGTTTGGAAGCGTGGCAAAGGTGATCGCGGGGTCAATCCGGTTGGCGGCGTTCACCGCATCAGTATCGACGATCAACAGACCTGGCTTGTCGGCATAAAGGTTCATTCGGCCCGTGAACGCCGTGTCTTGACTGACACCGCCACCCTTGGCCGCCATGCCCAGCCGTTCCGCGGCAGCGTCTTCGCCGATGTCGCCTGCCTCGAAGCGTGCAACAACGACGCTTGTCTCACCCTGCTCTGAAAGGTCTCGGCAATCCTGATCGCTGAGCACGTGTCCCTTCTTCAGGGACCGGCCCGCCGCCTTGGTCTTATGTGCAAGGATGCAGCCGACGGCGTCTTCCGGCGAAACGGGGCCGAATTTCATGGACTGAGCTCCGGCGCCTTGCGCAGCGCCGTAATGATGGACCCAAGCACCGCAACGGCGATTTCTTCCGGCGAGGCAGCTCCGATATCGAGACCGATTGGCGCATCTATCCGATCGAACAGTGCCGGGTCGACACCGGCGGCCTCAAAGCGCTCCAGACGTTTTGCGTGCGTCTTGCGGCTCCCAAGGGCACCAACATAGAAGCAGCCGGTCTTGAGGGCTTCGATAAGCGGAAAATCGTCGATCTTCGGATCATGGGTAACGGCGGCAACGGCCGTGTAGGCATCCAGAGGCGTTTCGTTCAAAACCTCTTCCGGCCAGTCGGCTTTCAGGGAACTACTCGGAAAACGGTCTTCAGTCGCGAATGCAGTGCGCGGGTCGATCACGGTCACGTCGAGGCCTGCGATTTCCGCCATTGGGACCAGCGCCTGGGTGATATGAACAGCACCGATGATGACCAGGCGGGGCGCCGGAACCGAGACGGTCAGAAAGACATTGCCCTCTTCGGTTTCGATGGTTCCCGATTTCCCCGACCGGAACCGCTTCTCGAGTTCTTCTGCCAGTGGATCGGACGCATATCCGTCTTCCTTGCGCACAAGCCGCTGGCTGCTGTCATCAAGCCGGGTTACGAGAATGGCTGCGCGGCGGGCGGCCCGTTCCCTGTTCAGCAGTTCAAGAAGCGAAAAATCCATGGTTTCAAGTCCGGTCGGTAGCCAGTTTGAGGCCGAGGCCTACCAGGAGCGTGCCGCCGATCCAGCGCGTGAATTCCTGGAATCTGGACGTTCTGACGAGACGCTTTTTGACCTCTGAAGCGAAGAAAACAGTCGCAATATCAGCGGATGCGAAAGCGAAATTGACGATTGTTCCAAGGATCAGGAACTGTACCCAGATTGGAAGGCTTGCCTCAGGGCTGACGAATTGCGGCAGGAAGGCGATGAAAAAGATCGCCGCTTTCGGGTTGAGAACCTCAACAAGGATGCTGTCGGCAAAAGCCCTGCGCGCCGACTTTTGCGGCAAATCCGGAAGCGGTCCCGCGGTGACGCGGGTACGGATCATCTGAACACCCAGAAAGACCAGATAGGCGCCTCCGGCCAGTTTCAGGGCGAAATAGAGGGTCGGGACCACAGTGAAAATCGCGGACAGTCCAAAGGCGGCGGCAAATACGTGCACATAGCATCCCAAATGAATGCCGGCGGCCGCCATGAAGCCCGCGCGGCGTCCGCGCGAAAGCGTTTGAGCTGCGGTGTAAAGCACGGCTGGACCGGGCATGTAGGCAAAAAGGGCGGTTGCTGCGAGAAAAGCGAGAAACGTTTCGGTGGTAGGCACTTTGGTGACTCAATCAGCTGACGGGTTCGACATAAACGCGAATGCGACCGCCACATGAAAGGCCGACGCGCCACGCGGTTTCGTCGGCAACACCAAATTCAAGTGTCGTCGGTTGCCCCGTTTCAATGACATCGACGGCCTCGGTAACGACCGCGCCTTCAACGCAGCCGCCGGAGACCGACCCTTCGAAATTGCCGTCCGCATCGATGACAAGATGCGATCCCACCGGGCGGGGAGCGGAGCCCCAGGTTTCTATTACGGTCGCTAAGGCAACCTGCCGCCCGGATTTGCTCCAGGTCTCCGCAGTATGGAGTACGTCTGCCACTTGTTGGATTTCAGTCGCCGTCATTGTCCGCCCCGGGTAGAAAGTCTGTTCCTACTCTGAAATATAGAAGTTTCCGGGAGAGATAAAACCTGTACTTGGGTATGGACGCATAAATGAAACGAAAACGGCACCTGAAACCCAGGTGCCGTTCAAAAAGTCAAAGCGTTTGATACTGCGAGATTATTCCGCTGCCGTGCGCAAGGAGGGGGCGGCACTCAGCACGGCGCCGTCGACATGGGCTTCAAAGGTCCCGAAATTGTCGACGAACATCTGGACGAGTTTTGACGCCTGAAGGTCATAAGCATCCTTGTCAGTCCAGGTTTCACGAGGCGTGAGGATCCTGGTATCGACGCCAGGGACCGTGACGGGGACCTCGAAACCGAAATTCGGATCCGTGCGGAATTCGGCTGAATTCAAATCACCGGAAAGCGCTGCCTGAAGAAGCGTGCGTGTCGCCTTGATCGGCATGCGGTGGCCGGTTCCGTAGGCTCCGCCCGTCCAGCCGGTGTTCACCAGCCAGCAATCCACACTATGCTTCGCGATCAATTCCTTCAAAAGATTGCCGTAGACGGAGGGATGGCGCGGCAGAAACGGAGCGCCGAAGCAGGTCGAGAACGTCGCCTGGGGCTCTGTAACACCCTTTTCCGTTCCCGCGACCTTCGCCGTGTAGCCAGACAGGAAATGGTACATGGCCTGCGCCGGTGTCAGCCGGGCAATGGGTGGCATCACTCCGAACGCATCCGCCGTCAACATGATGATGGTTTTCGGCATCGGTGCGCGGCCGGTCGCGCTTGCGTTGGAAATGAAATGGATGGGGTAGGCAGCGCGGGTGTTTTCGGTCTTGGAACCGTCGTCGAAGTCAGGAACCCGCTGCTCGTCCAGAACAACGTTCTCAAGCACTGTGCCGAAACGCTGGGTCGTTGAATAGATCTCCGGCTCGGCTTCCTCGGACAGTTTAATGGTCTTTGCATAGCAGCCGCCCTCGAAGTTGAAGACGCCGCTTTCGCTCCAGCCGTGTTCGTCATCTCCGATCAGGGTGCGCTCGGGGTCAGCGGACAGCGTCGTCTTGCCTGTCCCTGACAAACCGAAGAAGACCGCCGTGTCACCGTCGTCTCCGACATTGGCGGAGCAGTGCATGGACATCACACCCTTGGCCGGCAGGAGATGGTTCAGCATGGTGAAGACGGACTTTTTCATCTCGCCCGCGTAAGAAGTTCCGCCGATCAGCACAATCTTGCGGGTGAGGTCGCAGGCAATGACTGTCTCCGTGCGGCTTCCATGCCGCTTGGGGTCCGCCTTGAAGCTTGGCAGGTCCACGATCGTCATTTCCGGAACGAGATCTGCCAGCTCGCTCACTTCGGGACGCAGCAGCAGGTTGCGGATAAACAGCGAGTGCCAGGCGTATTCGGTATAGACGCGCACCGGCAGCCGGTGGGTTTCGTCGGCACCGCCGTAGAGATCCTGCGCAAAAAGTTCCATGCCTTCGGCGTGTTCAAGGAAATCCGCCATCAGAACGTCGAACTGGGCTTTCGAAATCTGAGCGTTGTTGTCCCACCAGACCGAATTTGCAGTGTCGTCGTCAAGGACGACAACCTTGTCTTTCGGAGAGCGTCCGGTGTGAATGCCGGTATCGGCAACCAGGGCACCGCCCGCTGCCAGCCGCGTTTCGCCACGGGAAAGGGAATATTCGTAAAGCGCAGGCTCGTTCTGGTTCCAATACAGCGCCTTCAGGCCCTTGAAGCCGAAGGTTTCGCTACCGTTGGAAGGGTTCCGGACACCTGTTTCTTGCATTTTCCCGCAGTCCTCGTGATGGGAACTTAGCCGCCGCCGGAGCCTGATCGAAGGTGTCAAGGTCCGGCTGTGAGGGCTGCGAACCTAGTGGATTGACCAGGGGGCAGCAAGACTACCAAAGGTACTATGTCTTTGTTTAATCGATTAAAATACCAAGTGGACCGGACGATGATTAATTTGGCTGGCGAAGAAAAAAACGAAACCTTCGAATTGTTCGCATTGTCGGATGAAACGAAAAAAATCGCGCTGAAGTCGCGCATCCTGTTGAAATCTGAACAAGCCTTACCGGGATCCGACAGGGTAGTTGGTGCGGGCACTTGAAATTCGATTGCAGCAAACCCATCAATGCAACCTGTCAGCCTTTCTTTGGGGTGCATTGGCCCTGTAAAGTAGGGTTTGCCTTAATTTATGCGCATTTAGCAGGCCAAAGGCTCTGTGATACAGTAATACCGATGCGCACTATTGCTGCGCTGCCGGAAATGGACAAATAAAGAATGCCGACAATTGCTCTGGTCGACGACGACCGCAACATTTTGACTTCGGTTTCAATTGCTTTGGAAACGGAAGGGTACCGCGTACAGACCTACACGGACGGCACGTCCGCGCTGGAAGGTCTGCAGAGCGATCCTCCCCAACTGGCGATTTTCGATATCAAGATGCCGCGAATGGACGGCATGGAGTTGCTGCGCCGGCTGCGCCAGAACTCGGACCTTCCGGTGATCTTCCTGACGTCGAAGGACGATGAGATCGATGAGTTGTTCGGCCTGAAAATGGGCGCCGACGATTTCATCCGCAAACCGTTTTCCCAGCGTCTTCTGGTCGAGCGCGTCCGGGCCGTTCTGCGGCGGGCGCAGCCCAAGGATGCGAGCGCACCGCGTGAGGACGCCGACAAGCTTCTGGAGCGCGGACAGCTCGTCATGGACCAGGAGCGTCACACCTGCACCTGGAACAACAAGCCGGTCACTCTGACCGTGACCGAATTCCTGATTCTGTCCGCACTTGCGCAACGGCCCGGCGTCGTCAAAAGCCGGAATGCACTGATGGACGCTGCCTATGACGATCAGGTCTATGTTGACGACCGGACCATCGACAGCCACATCAAACGTCTGCGGAAAAAGTTCAAGGTTGTTGACGACGACTTCGACATGATCGAAACACTCTATGGTGTGGGGTATCGCTTCCGGGAAGTCTGAAGCGGCCATTGAGATAGTGTGTAGATGGCAGTTGAGAGCGAGAGCGCTGAAAGCATTGCCGACTCCGATCCTGCCAACGGCTCGGATCGCTCCCGGCTGCGCCGTCTCGGCAACAAGCGCATCCGGCGCCGGCTGCTCAATCAGCTCGGCCGCATTTTCGGCACCTACGTTCTTTCTTCGCTGACCCGGCGCATCATCGCGATCAACCTTGTCGGTCTTCTTGCGCTTGTGATCGGCATTCTTTACCTGAACCAGTTCCGCGCCGGTCTGATTGACGCAAGAGTACGCAGCCTTCTGACACAGGGCGAAATCATTGCCGGCGCGATTGCGGCATCTGCAACGGTCGACACGGGAACCATAACGGTCGACCCGGAACGGCTGCTGGAGTTGCAGGCAGGCGAGAGCATCACGCCGACGGTTGACGATCTCGACAGTCTCGATTTTCCGATCAATCCCGAACGCGTGGGCCCGGTGCTTCGCCGGCTGATTTCGCCAACGAAAACTCGTGCACGCATCTACGATCCGGAAGGCATTCTGATCCTGGATTCCAGGCACTTGTATTCGAGTGCCCAGATTGTCCGCTTCGATCTTCCGCCGCCAACCGCACAGGAAACCGGGTTCTGGGATTCGGCCTGGCAATGGACAAGGCGCTGGCTCCGCCAAGGAGACCTGCCGTTATACCAGGAAGTCGGCGGCGGTGACGGGAGGGCCTACCCGGAAGTGGAAGCCGCACTTGCAGGGTCTCCGGCCAGCGTGACCAGGATTTCCCCGCGCGGCGAACTTATCGTGTCGGTTTCGGTCCCGATCCAGCGTTTCAGAGCGGTGCTTGGCGCGTTGCTGCTGTCGACCCAGGGTGGCGACATTGATGCGATCGTCAGGGCAGAGCGGATTGCGATTATCCGCGTGTTTCTGTTTGCTGCCACGGTGACCATCTTGTTGTCGATCCTGCTTGCAGGCACGATCGCAGGTCCGGTGAGACGATTGGCGGCCGCGGCTGATCGGGTGCGGCGGGGCACCAATACACGCGAGGAAATACCGGATTTCTCGGACCGGCAAGACGAGATCGGCCACCTTGCCCGGTCTTTCCGGGAAATGACGAATGCGCTTTACAACAAGATCGACGCAATCGAGAAATTCGCGGCCGATGTGGCACACGAACTCAAGAACCCGCTGACCTCGCTCAGAAGTGCCGTTGAAACCCTTCCACTGGCAAAAACCAAGGCCTCCCAAGACCGCCTGATGGAAGTGATCCAGCACGACATCCGGCGCCTTGACCGCTTGATCAGTGACATTTCCGATGCGTCCCGACTTGATGCCGAACTCGCGCGCATCCAGTCCGAGATGATCGATCTGGCCGAGCTTCTGCGAAACATGGCCGATGCCGCAAACCAGCACACGGGCGCCGAAGAGGCCAACATAAAGCTGACCGTCGCGGACGCGCCGGGACCGAAACCTTATCAGGTGCAGGGGCACGATATCCGGCTCGGGCAGGTCATCAGCAATCTCCTCGACAATGCCCGGTCCTTTTCACCGTCTGACGGAACCGTGAGGATTGATCTTGCCCGTGAGGGCAGGAGGATCCGGATCCTGGTGGATGACGACGGGCCCGGCATTCGCGCGGAAAACACCGATCGTATCTTTGAGCGCTTCTACACCGACCGCCCGGATGGCGAGGGCTTCGGGAACAACTCCGGTCTTGGCCTGTCCATTTCCCGGCAGATCATCGAGGCTCATGGCGGCACGATCTCCGCAACCAACCGCAAGGAACAGACGGCTGATGGCGAGGCCAGGATCGTCGGGGCCCGCTTCACGATCTACCTGCCTGCAGGATCTGCCAAGTGACGGGCGAAGCCGTTCACGCCAACTGCCTCGTCGTTGGAGCCTTCGGAATCCTGATCCGGGGAGTGCCTGGAAGCGGAAAGTCTGAACTGACCGATACATTGATCGACGCCGCCGGAACCAAAGGCAACCTGGGTGTACTTGTGGCCGACGATCGCGTCTTTCTGACCGCGGGAAACGAACAGGTCATCGCCCGCGCTCCCGATACGATCAGAGGAAAGATGGAAATCCGTGGCGCCGGGCTGGTCGACGCGGGTGTCATGCCCGCTGCAAAAGTTCATCTTCTTGTTGATCTGGTGCCCGCCGACACCATGGAACGCCTTCCGGAAAGCGCCGTTGCGCAGAAATCGCTTGAAGGCGTGCCTGTACCTGCGCTGATTTGCCCGGCAAACAGTCCGGGTGTGAGTTTGAGGCTGGTTCGCTGGGGCTTGCGCTCGCTCTTTCCGGGTACACCGGATTACATTTAAGGCTGGAACCGCGTTTTTTGCTTGCAACTGGTCAAGCGGTTGAAGAGAGTGCATCAGACTGATAGACGCCCGGCTCACCATCAGAGCCATAAGCAAACGATAGTCAGGCTGAAGACTGAATGATCGGACTTGTACTTGTTACGCACGGACGCCTCGCTGAAGAATTCAAGGCGGCTCTGGAGCATGTTGTCGGTCCTCAAGAGCAGATCGAAACCATTTCCATTGGTCCGGATGACGATATGGAACAGCGCCGGCAGGACATTCTGTCCGCCGTTGAAGCTGCCAATTCGGGTAACGGCGTTGTCCTGCTGACGGACATGTTCGGCGGAACGCCGTCAAACCTGGCGATATCCGTCATGGACGGCAAATCCGTCGAGGTTGTCGCCGGTGTCAACTTGCCGATGCTGATCAAGCTCGCCAGCGTCCGGGCGGATCGTCAATTGGAAGACGCCGTCGATGAGGCCCGCCAGGCCGGTCAGAAATATATTTCAGTTGCAAGTCAGGTGTTGTCGGGACAGAACTAAACGCGAAATGACAACACAAAATTCGATTGAAAAAGATCTGACAATCGTCAATCAGCGCGGGCTTCATGCGCGTGCCTCCGCCAAACTGGTCAAGCTTGTCGAAACCTTCGAAGCCGATGTTCTGGTTTCCAAGGATGGTCAGACGGTTGGCGGTACGTCGATCATGGGGCTGATGATGCTGGCCGCCAGTCCCGGTTGCTGCATAAACGTTAGCGTGAGCGGCCTTGAGGCTGAAGCTGCGCTCGATGCGATTTCAGAACTGGTTGAAAACGGGTTTGGCGAGACAGATTGATGCCCGGTCTGAGGATCGGCGGTCCGCGGCGACATCTGTCCGCGCATCGTCCTGCCCCTTGCTTCCGGTTGCGGGTAGAGCTCAGCAGGATTTTTGAGGAAAGATATGGCAAGCCCTTCCGGTGAGCGGACAATTTCTGCAGCGCGATCCGTTCTCTCGCACCTTCACGAGGCACTCGATCTGCAATTCGGTTTTGAATTGTGGGATGGCTCACGAATTCCCGAAAGTGCCGATGCCGAAGATCTGCGGATAGCGATCGCATCGACAGCTCTGACACGACTGCTCCGCAGTCCTCGCATCAAGACCGTGATCGACCTTTATTCAACGGGAGAGATCGATCCGCGCGGCGGCACGATTTTCGATTTCGCCGAACGAAGGCCGAAGATCAAGAGCCGGGAATTGCGCAAACGTCTGAACAAGACCCTTCTATTGAAGAACGCCTTCCCACTGCTTCTGGGAGGAACGGGCAGCACGCCGAGCGATCAGGAAGAGGGGCTGGATGCGGGCAAGGACGCCGATCGTGGATCGGGTAGCCGCAAGGACGACATTGCCTTTCACTATGATGTCTCGAACGATTTTTATAAGCTCTTCCTCGATCCCGAGATGGTTTATACCTGCGCCTATTTCCGCGATTGGTCCAACGATCTGGCGACGGCCCAGAAGGACAAGCTGGACATGATATGCCGGAAGTTGAGGCTGAAGCCGGGAGACCG
Organism: Roseibium sp. MMSF_3544; assembly: GCF_030732845.1. Lineage (GTDB taxonomy): Bacteria > Pseudomonadota > Alphaproteobacteria > Rhizobiales > Stappiaceae > Roseibium. Next base: position 190,567 of record NZ_JASHKA010000003.1, on the reverse strand, counting down.
GATGCTCGACATCGGTTGCGGTTGGGGCGCTCTGATCTGCCATGCTGCTGAACACTACGGGGCGACAGCCGTCGGAGTGACGCTTGCCGAAGAACAGCTCAAGCTGGCGCGGGAAAAAATCGCGGAACGCGGCCTGGAAGACAAGGTCAGTGTTGAACTGATCGACTACCGGGACATGAAGGGCGAGAAGTTCGACAAGATTTCCTCGATCGGCATGTTCGAGGCGGTCGGGCTCGACAATTACGACAATTACTTTCAAAGCGTGCACAGGCTGCTCAAGCCGCGCGGCATTTATCTGCATCACGCGATCACCCGGCGCGGCAAGAAAGACCTTGCCAAATTTCGCGAAAAGAAGCCCGAGTATCAGGCTCTGGTCCGTTACATCTTTCCGGGCGGAGAAGTCGACCATATCGGCTGGACACTGACCAATCTGGAATCGCACGGCTTTGAAGTTCACGATGTCGAGGCCTGGCGGGAGCACTATGCGCGCACGACAAGGCTCTGGGCGGAAAACCTGATGGCCGTCAAGGAGGCTGCCATCGCCGACATCGGTGAACAGAAGTACCGGCTTTGGCTGGCCTATCTGTGCGGCGTTTCCCTTGGATTCGAGCGCGGCTCGATCGGCATTTTCCAGACAGTCGCCTCGCGCCGCACCAAGGGGCCGTCCGGTCTGCCGCCGTCCAGAGAAGATCTTTACCGGCCCTGATCCGGGCTCTGGAAAAATCATATAAAGAATTCTTTATATCTTTATTGCGAGAAGCACCTGTGAGCGCTATAACCCCACCCAACGGCTTCCGGCATGACCCGGAAACCGGCTGGCAGCTGCGGTTAGTTCAGGGCCGATTGAGAGGCCCAAGAGCAGTTGCTTTCACAAGGCCGGCGGAAAGCTGGAACCAACAGCAGGACATTTTCATGACTGACTACATCGTCAAAGACATCAGCCTCGCAAACTGGGGCCGTACCGAGATCGAGATTGCCGAACACGAAATGCCGGGCCTGATGGCCTGCCGCGAGGAATTCGGCGACGCTCAGCCACTGAAGGGCGCGCGCATTGCCGGATCCCTTCACATGACCATCCAGACGGCCGTTTTGATCGAAACCCTCGTCGCGCTTGGTGCTGAAGTTCGTTGGGCGTCCTGCAACATTTTCTCCACCCAGGACCAGGCCGCAGCCGCGATCGCCGCAGCCGGCATTCCGGTTTTTGCCGTCAAGGGTGAAACCCTGGAAGAGTATTGGGACTACGCCGACAAGATCTTCGATTTCGCCGATGGCGCGAACATGATCCTGGACGATGGCGGCGACGCAACGCTCTACATTCTTCTCGGTGCCCGTGTCGAGGCCGGTGAGACCGGCCTGATCGAAAACCCGCAGTCCGAAGAAGAAGAATGCCTCTTCGCCCAGATCAAAAAGCGCATGGCATCGCATCCGGGCTGGTTCACGAAGCAGCGCGACCTGATCCAGGGCGTCTCCGAAGAGACAACCACCGGCGTTCTGCGTCTTTATGAAATGCAGAAGAATGGCCAGCTGCCGTTCCCTGCGATCAACGTCAATGACAGCGTCACTAAATCCAAATTCGACAACCGTTACGGCTGCCGCGAGTCTCTCGTGGACGGTATCCGCCGCGGCACCGACGTAATGATGTCCGGCAAGGTCGCCGTCGTCTGCGGCTACGGCGACGTCGGCAAGGGCTCCGCTCAGTCGCTGGCCGGGTCCGGTGCCCGGGTGATCGTCACCGAGATCGATCCGATTTGTGCGCTGCAGGCCTCCATGGACGGCTTTGAAGTCAAGACCATCGAACAGGCGCTGCCGGAAGGCGACATCTATGTGACCGCGACCGGCAACAAGGACATCATCACCCTTGACCACATGCGCGGCATGAAAGACATGGCGATCGTCTGCAACATCGGTCACTTCGACAACGAGATCCAGGTTGCCGCGCTGAAAAACTTCAAATGGCGTCCCGTCAAGGACCAGGTCGACATGGTCGAGTTTCCTGACGGCAAGCGGATGATCCTTCTGTCTCAGGGCCGCCTGGTCAACCTTGGCAATGCGACCGGTCACCCGAGTTTCGTGATGTCGGCGAGCTTCACCAACCAGGTTCTGGCTCAGATCGAACTCTTCACCAAGGGTGACCACTACAAGAACGAAGTCTACGTTCTGCCGAAGCATCTCGACGAAAAAGTCGCCCGCCTTCACCTTGAAAAACTGGGTGTCACGTTAACCGAATTGTCTGATGATCAATCCAGTTATCTGGGGATTAATAAGGCCGGTCCGTTCAAGTCAGAGCACTACAAATACTGATTTGCGGGAATCGCACCACTATATGTGGTGACCGTCACGATTCGACCATGTGAACAAAAAAATGCAGAACCCTTCAATTTGAAGGGTTCTGTTAACTTTTCGGTTACGGACTCTTCTGCGTGATTCTCAAAAAGGTTATGGTTTAAACGAATCAGAGGCCAGGAGGCGGATGTCTTTGATTTGCTCCCAATAACCGGGGGCTTCTCCCGCAAAGCGGGAAAGGCGGCGTAAGGGGATCATAGTATGCCGAAAGGCGGCAAGGACGGCGCGCTATTGAGCGCGACGTGGCGAGATCGGAGTCTGAGTACGGCGAAGTTCGGCAGCATCGCGTTGCCGGCTTACGGGCTCTTGACGGCACCGGCCGCTGCGAACGTTCTCGCCGATACGACCGCCGCTATCAGCCCGGGTGCCATGATCCTTGTAGGAGCTGTCGGCGGCATGTGCGCCTTCGCCGTAACGGCAGCTGTCTCTCTAATGCGGCACCGCAAGCAATCCGCTCAGATCACGTCATCCCTTGAGAAGGAAAAGAGCGATCTGAAGTTCCGGGTCGACCGGCTCGAGGCCATGCTCAACACGGATGAGCAGCGGGTGATCGTTTGGACCGGCAACGGAGCCGTGCCCCAGATTTGGGGAATTTTGCCTGAAAAATCCGGTGTACCGCGCCCGCCTGCACAGCTTCTCGCCTTCGGCAGCTGGTTGACGGCAAAATGCGCGAACGATCTGGAGCGGCATCTGGACATGCTGTTCCGCACCGGAGAAGCGTTTACGGCGACGCTCAAGACCAGATCGGACACTTATGTGGAAGCGCTCGGACGCACCACCGGCGGTGCCGTCGTTTTGCGCTTGCGGGACCTGACGGGTGAACGGCAGATGCAGGCCGAACTCGCAGCGCGCAATGCAAAGATCTCCGGCGAGCTTCACATGCTGCACGCTCTTTTGGACGCCATGCCGGCGCCTGCCTGGCAGCGCGACGCAGAAGGCAAACTCACCTGGGCCAATGCCGCCTATGCCGAGGCCGTGGAGATGACGGACGCCAAACGTGCTGTCGAAGCTGGTGCGACCTTCCTGGACGCGGCTGCCCGCACGGCAATGGCCGTCCAGCGTACCGAGGACGGTTGCTTCAGCGCCCGCATCCCGATCGTTGCCTCCGGCGATCGCAGGGTCTTTGAAGTCACTGATGTCAACGCGAGTGTCGGCGGTGCCGGCATTGCCGTTGACATCAGTGACCTTGAAAAGGCGAAAAAGGAACTCGGCCGTGCGGAGGAATTTCACGGACGCACGCTTGACCAGCTCGCTGCAGCGGTTGCGATTTATGGCAGCGACCGCAAGCTGCAGTTCCACAATGCCGCTTTTCGCCAGCTCTGGGATCTGGACGACGCTTTTCTCGAAAGCCGACCGGAAGACGGTGCCGTCCTGGATGCGCTGCGCGCCACGAGAAAGCTGCCTGAACAGGCGGATTACCGCGTCTGGCGCAACAAGATGCTGGAGAGCTATCAGTCCCTGGAAGCGCGCGAAAGCTGGTGGCACCTGCCTGATGGCCGAACCCTGCGCGTGATTGCCAACCCGCATCCCCAGGGCGGTGTCACTTACATCTACGAAAACTTCACCGAGCGGCTCGATCTGGAAAGCCGGTACAACGCGCTGGCGCGCGTTCAGGGCGAAACGCTGGACAACCTCTCGGAAGCCGTGGCCGTGTTCGGGTCCGACGGCCGCCTGCGCCTCTGGAATCCGGCCTTTGGCCGGATCTGGAAGCTTGAGGAGGAGCAGCTCTCCGAGTTGCCGCATGTGAATGAGGTCGTGTCCGCCTGCACGCTCAGCGAAACCGAAAAATCCGCATGGGAACAGCTCGCAGGCAATGTCACCGGGTTGCTCGACAATCGCACGCACAAGGTCAGCCGTCTTGAGCGCCACAATGGCGATGTCGTCGACTATGCCACCGTTCCCCTGCCGGACGGCGGAACACTTGTCACCTTCGTCGATGTCACGGACAGTGTGAATGTTGAGCGCGCGCTGCTTGAGAAAAACGAGGCGCTGCAGCAGGCTGACCAGATCAAGAACGCCTTCATCCAGCACGTCTCCTATGAATTGCGCTCGCCTTTGACCAACATCATCGGGTTCGCGCAGTTGCTTGCCGATCCGAAATTCGGCGAGCTTTCCGACAAGCAGGGCGAATACGCCGAATACATCCAGTCCTCCTCATCGGCGTTGCTTGCCATCATCAACGACATTCTCGATCTGGCGACGCTCGATGCCGGTATCATGGAGCTGGATCTTGGCGAGGTCGATGTGGCGACAACGGTCTCGCAGGCTGTCGAAGGCCTTAAGGACAGGATTGCCGAAGCCGAGATCAATCTCAGGACGCACGTGCCGGAAGATATCGGTGTCATGGTTGCCGACGAAAAGCGGCTCCGTCAGGTCCTCTTCAATCTCATCGCCAATGCCGTCCGTTACTCGGAAGAAAACGGTGTTGTCGACGTCAGTTGCAAACGCGACAGCGACAAGGTCACCTTTGTCGTGCAGGATCACGGCTACGGTATTCCTGCCGAAATACTGACCCAGGTGTTCAACCGGTTTGTCGGTCACGACACCGGGAGCCGGCGGCAGGGTGCAGGTCTGGGGCTTGCCATCGTTAAGAGCTTTGTAGAGCTTCACGGCGGCACGGTCGACATCGACTCTGCGGAAGGCAAGGGCACGACGGTTACCTGCGTTTTCCCGGCCCGTCCCGAACGGTCGGATCAGGTTGCCGCCGAATAACGACAGGACCGCCCATGGCAGATCACCGGCTGCGGCAGTTCCCTGCGTCTTTTCTGACACTGGAAATCTCCGCCGAAGCGGAAACCCGCCAGCTTGCCGACGACATCGCCATGATCGTCAAGCGCGGTGATGTGATCTGCCTTTCAGGAGATCTCGGCGCAGGAAAATCCACGTTTGCCCGCGCATTGATCCGCACCTTTGCCGACGATCTGGAGCTGGAAGTTCCAAGTCCAACGTTCACGCTGGTTCAGCCCTACGAGTTTTCCCGTTTCGATCTGGCGCATTTCGATCTCTATCGTCTTGAAGAACCGGAAGAGCTTGAGGAACTTGGCCTGCAGGACCTTATGGAAACAGGTGCCGTCCTGATCGAATGGCCCGAAAACGCGGAAGAACTGCTGCCTGCTGACGCGCTTTGGATCCAGATTACGCAACCCTTTGAGGAGTTGGGCAAACGGCGGTTCGATTTTCATTCGGAAAGCCCGGCCTGGGAAGATCGTGTCCGTCAGACACGTGAAGTTCGTGATTTCCTTGTCGGTGCCGGGTTCGGGTCTGCCGAGAGGCGTTTTCTTGCCGGCGACGCTTCGCTGCGTACGTTCGAAAGCGTTGAAACGAAGTCCGGATCGTCAGTCTTGATGCGCTGGCCATTTCGCGAAGGCGCCGTCTCGGACGACGTCCGGGCCTATATGGCCCGGGTTCATCTCGCCGAGGATTGCCGTTCAGTCCTTGCGATCGGATCGGAGCTGCGAAGCCGAGGGATCAGGGCGCCGGAAACCCTTGCCGCAGACCTCGAAAAAGGATTGGTGCTGTCCGAAGACCTCGGAAACGACACCGTCGTGGTTGATAGTCAGCCGGTCCCCGAACGGTATCACGCCGCGGTTGAAGTCCTGGCAAAGCTGCATGGAGAGAGCTGGCCGGAGATAGTTTCGCTAAAACAAGGCGGGCACTACCGCGTGCCCCCTTATTCCAACGAAGCGCTGATTGCAGAAGCCTCGCTTTTTCTGGACTGGTATGTGCCGGAAGTCTCTGGGGAAAGTGTCGATGCCGCACTGCGGTCGGAGTTCGAAACGCTCTGGCGGCGATACCTTGAGGAGATTTCGGACGCGCAAAGAGGGTGGGTTCTGCGCGACTTCCATTCCCCCAATCTGTTGTGGCAGGAAGGGGCGGCCGGAACGGACCGGATCGGGCTGATCGACTTGCAGGACACCGTCATCGGCCCGGTTGCCTATGACGTTGCGTCCCTTCTGCTCGACGCACGCACCGAGATCAGCGTTGAACTGGAATCCGGGCTTTACGATGCTTATGTCTCTCTGAGACAGAAGCAGTTGTCGGAATTTGACGTAATCAGGTTTGAAAAAGCCTACGCGGTCATGGCCGCGCAACGCGTTTCGAAGATCCTGGGGATCTTCGTCAGGCTTGCGCGACGGGATGCTAAGCCGGCTTATTTGAACCATTTGCCCCGTATGCTAGGCTATCTCGACCGTGTGCTTGACAGGCAGGGAATGTCGGATTTGAAAGACTGGTATGCACGTTTCCGGTGACAGGGCTCTAAACCAGCCGCACCGGGCGCAATCATTTGAGTGACAGCATGAATGACACGCGGTTTCGCCCTTCAAAAGCAATGATCTTGGCTGCCGGCCTCGGTAAGCGCATGCGCCCTTTGACTGCAACGACACCCAAGCCTCTGATCGAGGTCAACGGTCAGGCGCTGATTGACCATGGAATGGACCGCCTGTCTGCAGCCGGCGTCAGCACCTGCGTTGTCAATGTGCACTACCTGGCCGATCTCGTTGAAGTCCATGCACGCCGCCGCACGGATATGGAAATCCTCATTTCGGACGAACGTGACCAGTTGCTTGAAACCGGTGGCGGCATCAAGAAAGCGCTGCCCCTTTTGGGTGACGAACCGTTTTTCCAGTTGAACGCCGACACTTGCTACTGGATCGAAGGCGTCAAGCCGAACCTGGAGCATATGATCGACGCATGGGACGAAACCCGCATGGATGCGCTGCTTCTGGTTGCCGAAACCGTGAAGTCGGTCGGTTATTCCGGTCGGGGTGACTTCGAGATGGCACGCGATGGCAGCCTGACGCGACGACTGGAAAAAGGTGTCACGCCATTCGCCTACGCAGGCGCAGCTATCCTGCATCCGCGCTTCTTTGAAGGTGCGCCGGACGGCCCGTTTTCCATGAATATCCTGTTTGACAAGGCGATCGAGAACGGCAGGCTCTTCGGAGTTCAGATGGAAGGGGTGTGGCTGCATATCGGCACGCCGGACGCGATCCGAGCTGCAGAATATGCGGTTCGCGAAAGTGCAGCATAAGCAGAAGATGAAAGAACGCACGCGCCTCTTTTCCATACCGCCGTCCGTTCCCTTTCTTGAAACGCTTGTTGATGCACTTGTTGAAGGGACCCTCGTGCCGGGCTTCCGGCCGCTGGACGATCCACACCTCTTGCCCTCCGTAACGCTCTATCTGCCGACGCGCCGGTCTGCCCGCCTGCTTCCGCAGGTATTTCAGGAAAAATTTGGCGGAACGCCTGTTCTTCTGCCGGCAATCAGGCCGGTCGGCGACGCGGACGAAGACATTCAGAGCCTCGCGGCTCAATCTGATCTGGAACCCTTGCCGCCGGCAATGCCGTTGCTTGAGCGTCATCTGGCCATGACGCGGCTCGTCAAGGCCTGGAAAGGGTCCTTGCGACGCGAGGCCCTGAGCCTCCGCTCCGATGAACCTCTGGGGGTTCCGGCTTCTACCGCCGATGCGACCTGGCTTGCGGCCGACCTGCTGGGCCTGATGGATGAGATTGAAACCGAGGAAGCGGACTGGACGGAGCTGACCTCGCTGGTTCCGGAAGACTTTGCGCGCTACTGGCAGATCACGCTGGATTTTCTGAAGATCGTGCAAGAGGCATGGCCAGCCCATCTTGCTGAACGGGGTCAGATGGATCCCAAGGCGCGCCGGTCCGCCCTGATCCGCAGGGAAGCGCAGCGGCTCGCTCAAACCGTCCCGCGCGGCCCGGTTATCGTGGCGGGTGTCACGGGCTCGGTTCCCGCAACTGCAGCGCTTTTGAAAGTTGTGAGTGAGTTGGACCGAGGTGTGATTGTCCTGCCGGGGCTTGACCACCACCTCGACGACAGGTCCTGGATGTCACTCGGGCAACGGGGGCCGGGGTTCGACTCAAAAACCCACGCAAAGACCGCTAAAGGCAATTCCACACTTCCCTCGCATCCGCAATACTCCCTGAAACAACTTCTTGATCGTCTCGGTGCGTCGCGTACGGACGTTCAGCGCCTTGGCAAGGAGCCGGTCTGGAACAATCTGGCACGGGAAAAGCTGGTATCCGAAGCTCTGAGGCCTGCAGATACATCCGACGGCTGGACGGCATATCTTTCGAAAACCCCATCTGAAGAGCATGAAGGCGCGCTCCAGAATGTGTCGGTCCTCGTAGCGCGCAACGAAGCCGATGAAGCCTTGAGCGTCGCAATTGCATTGCGCGAGACCATCAATCGCGGTGAAACCGCGGCGCTGATTTCCCCGGACAGGATGCTGACCCGGCGCGTTGCTGCCGAACTGTTGCGCTGGAACATCCAGGTGGATGACAGCGCAGGCCGTCCGCTCGACCAGACGGCGCCTGCCGTCCTGACATTACTTACGGCGAAACTGGCCCTGCACGGCTGCGACCCGATTGATCTGCTGGCACTGCTGAAGCATCCGCTTGCCCGGCTCGGCCTGCCTTTCAAGGACATACGGTCCGCCGCCCGCGCGCTGGAACGGGGCGTTGTGCGCGGACCACGCGCGAGGCCCGGAACGGCCGGCCTGATGGCAGCGGTTGAGGCCAGCCGGCGTGAAGCCGGCAAGGCACACACACCGCGTTGGAAAAAGGTTCACGAGGCGGACTGGGATGTCATCGCCAATCTCGTCGAGAGGCTCAGTGTGGCGCTTGCCCCTCTGGAAGACCTTTCCGAGACGGCAGATGGAGTTTCGGTGACCGAGTTGGCGCGGCGGCAAGTCGCGGTCATGCAGGCCGTGGCGACAGACGATGCCGCGTCTTATGACGAACTCTATGCGGCTGAGGCGGGCGACGCGCTGGCACAGTTTTTTGCAGGCCTCCTTGAAGCCGATACAAGCGGATTGGAAATCCCCCCGGGCGAATGGCCCTCTGTTCTTCCCGCGCTGATGGCGGGGCAGGCCGTGCGCCGGCGGTTGCCGGGCGATCCCAGGGTCCAGATCCTCGGCCCTATGGAAGCGCGGCTTCAAACTTTCGACTTCGCGGTGTTGGGCGGGCTCAATGAAGGCATTTGGCCGCAAAGGACCCGAAACGACCCGTGGCTGAACCGGCCCATGAAACGCGACATCGGGCTAGAACCTCCGGAGCGCCGGCTGGGCGCGGCAGCGCATGATTTCGCGCAAGGCATGGGGGCAAGCCGTGTTCTGTTGTCGCGTGCTGCGCGCACCGACGGAGCACCCACTGTTGCTTCCAGGTGGCTGCAGAGACTGACGACACTGGCTGGTCCGGACGTGACGCGCGAAATGGAGCAGCGGGGGACGGTTTATGGAAGTCTGGCCAGTCTCCTCGACCGCCCGTCCGGTCCGGTAACGCCCGCTCCAAGACCCAGCCCGCGGCCACCTCTGATGGCGCGTCCGGCCTCCTTGTCGATCACGGAAATCGAGCGGCTGATCCGCGATCCTTACGCCATATATGCGCGCCATGTACTGGAACTTCAGCCCGTTGATCCGATTGGCGGCGAGCCGGGCGCTGCCGACAAGGGGAACCTCATTCACGATGCGCTCGCCCGTTTTCTGGCAGCCTGGACCGGTCCCTTTGATGATACGGCGCAAGAGGCCCTGATTGAAATTGGCGAAGAGCTGTTCGAACCGCTTGATGCGTTTCCTGCGATCCGGGCTCTTTGGTGGCCCCGCTTTCAGAAGGTCGCGGCGGGATTTGTCGCGTTTGAAGAAAAGCGTTCGAAGGAGATTGAAAACCGTTTCCTGGAAATCGGCGGCGGCGTCGATCTCAAACTGCCTGGCCTCGACTTCCGGCTGCGCGGCAGGGCCGACCGCATTGATGTCCTGAAGGACGGCGGCCTTTCGGTGATTGACTACAAGACCGGTCAGGTCCCGTCCCAAAAGCAGGTAGACGCGCTGTTGTCGCCGCAATTGCCGCTCGAAGCGGCGATGATTGCCCGCAAAGGCTTCAAGGACGTTCGATCGGACCGGCCGGTCACAGAGTTGCTGTATCTGCACTTGAAAGGAGATGCTGTTCCCGTTCCCCGCAATCCGAAAGAAACCCCGCTTGAAGATCTGATCGAGGATGCCTGGCGGCGGCTCGAGCAGCTCATTGCCCACTATGCCAGCCAGGACACCGGGTATCTGTCGCGCGCCCGGGTTCTGCGCGGCCGGGCGATGGACGGCGATTATGATCATCTCGCGCGGGCACAGGAATGGGCGCTTGGAAGCGAGGACCCGGCATGAGCGGGCTGCAGATTCCCGAACTCACCAGGAAACGTCAGGATCTGGCATCGCGCCCGAAAGCGTCGGCCTGGGTGAGTGCCAACGCAGGGTCTGGCAAGACCTTCGTCTTGTCGCGGCGGGTCGTCCGCCTTTTGCTCGACGGCACCGACCCGGGCCGCGTTCTGGCGCTCACCTTCACCAAGGCGGCTGCCGCCGAAATGGCAACGCGCGTCTTCCAGATCCTTGGCACCTGGGTGACGATGGCTGACGAGAAGCTGGCTGCCGAACTCCAGGAAATCGAGGGGCGCAGGCCGGATGCGGCACGGCTTGCGATGGCAAGGCGCCTTTTCGCGCGGGCTCTGGAAACGCCGGGCGGTCTTAAGATCCAGACCATCCACGGCTTCTGCGAGGCGCTGCTGCATCAGTTTCCGCTGGAGGCGAATGTCGCCGGACACTTTGCCGTGCTCGATGATCGCGTTGCAGGTGAACTCATGGCCGAAGCACGAGGCAGCGTCTTGCACAAGGCTGAGGTTGAGCCGGACAGTCCGCTCGGCAGTGCGCTTGCCTCCGTCATCGATCTGATGAGCGATGGCGGGGCGCAAAAGGCGCTTGAGGAGCTAATCCAGAACCGTGACGCCTTCCGCCGGTGGACCGTGGACGCCGGTGGCCTGCATGATGCTCTCATTGAGCTGGCTGGCCTGTTGGAGGTCGATCCAGATGACCGTCTGACTGCATTCGATCAGCGTTTCCGGGCAGAGTGCCCGCTCGATCCGGCAATTTGCCTGAGTTATTCAGAAGCCTTGAAGACGGGCGCAAAGACCGATCAGGCACGTGCCGAGGCACTCGTTGAGGCAATCCGTCATGAAGATCCGGATATTTTCCGCAATGCCTGGCTGCCGATTTTTCTGACGTCGAAACTGGAACCGCGCAAGGCGCTCACCACCAAGAAACTTGCGGCGGATTTCCCGGACATCGCGGAGGCGCTCGCAGCTGAACAAAGCCGGTTGCTTGGGCTTTTGGACGAGCGCCGGAAGATCGTCACCTACGAAGGGACCACGTCGCTGCTTCGGCTTGCCGACGCGGTGATCCGGCACTATGAGCGCGCGAAGACGGCGCGCGGGTTTCTGGATTTCGAGGATCTTGTCGTTAAGACGGCGACGCTCCTTCAAAAATCCGATGCGGCCCAATGGGTCCAGTACAAGCTCGATCAGGGCCTCGATCATATTCTCGTTGACGAGGCCCAGGACACGAGCCCGCGGCAGTGGGAGGTCGTGACATCGCTTGCCTCCGAATTTTTCGTCGGAGCCGGCGCACATGAGCGGGTCCGTACGCTTTTTGCCGTCGGAGACGAGAAGCAGTCGATTTACTCCTTCCAGGGCGCGGTGCCTGCCTATTTCGATGCCATGCGGCGCGCCTTTTCCAAACAGGCGGAAGCGGCAGAACAGGAATTTCATTCCGTCAATCTGCAACTTTCATTCCGCTCGACCCCGGATGTATTGGGGGCGGTCGACAGGGTCTTTCAGGATGAGGCAGCGCATCGCGGCTTATCGCAAGACGTCAGCGCGCCGGTACACGAAGCCATCCGGCGCGACCCGGGTATTGTCGATTTGTGGCCACTGGAAGCGGAGGCGGAAGTTGAGGAACCGGAGGACTGGCGCCTTCCGATCGATCACGTCGGATCAGCCAGCCCGATGCAGAAGGTCGCCAGAAGGATAGCAGAAGAAATTGCCGTCTGGATGCGGGAAGGCGAAGCCGACCCGGGGGACGTGATGATCCTGGTGCGCAAGCGGGGACCCTTTGTCGACGCGCTCAACCGCGAACTGAAAGAGCTGGATATTCCGGCCGCCGGCAGCGACCGGCTAGTGCTCACCGACCATATTGCAGTCAAGGATCTTGCAGCGCTCGGACGGTTCATGCTGTTGCCGGAAGATGACCTGTCCCTGGCCGCCGTCCTGAAGAGCCCTCTGTTCAATCTCCGCGATGAAGCCCTTCTGGACATAGCCCGGGAAACGCCTGACAAGGCGCGGCCGGGCACGCTTTGGCAGATGCTGGTCAAGCGATCTGAAATGTCGGAAAGCTGGCGCGCTGTGCGCGAGCGGCTTGAAGACTGGCGGGCGCGGGCTGACTTTGTGCCCCCTTACGAGTTCTATGCCCGCCTCTTGGGAGCCGACGGTGGCCGCAAGGCTTTCCGGGCCCGGCTGGGAGTTGAAGTGGACGATGTTCTCGATGAATTTCTGTCTCAGACGATTGCCTATGAGCAAACCGGGACACCGGGACTTGAGGGCTTTCTGGCCTGGATGGCGGCCGCTCCGACGGAAATCAAGCGTGAGCTGACGAACACCAAGGGCATGGTCAGGATCATGACCGTCCATGGGTCAAAGGGTCTTGAAGCCAGGATAGTTGTCCTTGTCGATCCGGGAGCGCCGCCGGTCAGTGCCATTCACGACCCGTCCTTCCTTCCGCGCGAACGCCTTGAAAACGATCTTCTTCCGCCAGCGCTTGTCTGGCTGCCGCCAAAGGCAGAGCGCACGGCTTGGCATGACGCCGCAGTGGAAGACTTGCGTGATGCACAGGCAGAAGAATATAGGCGTCTGCTCTATGTTGCGTTGACGCGCGCGGAGGACCGACTGATCGTTTGCGGCTGGGAACCCAAGCGCGGTGCTCATGAGGAATGCTGGTATTCGCTCGTCGAGCGGGCGCTGAAACCGGATGCACGGGAACTGCATGACGAGACCGGCGACGTCGTTGGCTGGCGCTGGCAAAAGAGCGACCAGCATCCGGGAGCCGGCATCACTCCCGGCAGTGCAGCGGTAGAAACAAAACCGGATGAAAACCAGGGAGATTTACCGGATTGGCTGATCGAAACGGTTGCGCCCTTGCCGAAGAAGAAACGCTTGCAGCCCTCGAAGGTGTTTGAGGAAATGGAGGAAAAGGACGGAACACTCCCGCTTCCGGTGACATCCCGTTTGCTGGCGAACGTGCAGCCGGCCTCCTGGCCGCTCGAGCGTGGACGTCTGGTTCACAGGCTGCTGGAACTGTTGCCGGACCTTCATGGTGAGGACCGTCTTGCTGCTGCCGAGAGGTTTCTCGACCACGCGCTGAAGCCAGAATTCCTGTCCTACAAGAAAACCCTTCTGGAAGAGGTCGGATCCATCTTGCAATCGGCAGCTTTCGTGCCGCTCTTCAGCGGCAACGCGCAGGCTGAAGTCGCACTGGTGGGAACGATTCGGGCGAGCGACGGGACGGAGATTGAAGTTTCCGGACAGATTGACCGCCTTCTTGTGGAAGATGACCGCATTCTGATTGTGGATTACAAGACCAACGTCAATCCGCCTGCAACAAGCGCGGAAGTCCCGCTTGAATACCGGGCTCAGCTTTGTGTTTACCGGGAATTGCTGCGGCAAATTTATCCTGATCGTCAGGTTGCCGCCTGCCTGCTGTGGACCGCGGTGCCGGCTCTGATGGAGATTCCGGGCGATATTCTTGAGCAGACCTTTGCTTCACTGAAACCTGACGGCAGTTCAGCTTGACGACGGGCCTGCCGCTACCTACGTTCGGGCCAACTGACACGTTTACATCGGGTAGACGTGAAACATCGAACCACGAGATCTAGTTATGGCTACCACTCAAGTAACCGATGCTTCCTTTGAATCCGAAGTTCTGAAATCTGACGGTCCGGTCGTCGTTGACTTCTGGGCTGAATGGTGCGGACCTTGTAAAATGATCGCGCCGGCGCTGGAGGAAATTTCCGAGGAGATGAATGGCGAGGTGAAAATCACCAAGCTCAACATCGACGAAAACCAGGACATGGCCATGAAGTATGGCGTTCGCTCCATCCCGATGCTGATCCTGTTCAAGGATGGTGAGCCGATGGCGACCCAGGTTGGCGCAGCTCCGAAAGGCAAGTTGTCCGACTGGATCAAGAGCGCCCTCTGATCTCGCTAAAAGCGGCTGCGCGGCTGCGTATCATATGAACGCATCCGGCGGATGACCTTGCTCATCCGCCGATTTGCTTTGCTTTCATCGCAACCGGTCGTATAAGCATCCGCAAACAGTTGAGCCAAACGGAACTTAAATGAGTGACGAGAAACAATCCCCGGAGGAACAGGCTCCGGACGTAACCCCGGACGGTGAATCCGCTGACGCACAGCAGGATTTCGCCGAGGCGGCAGGCATAGATCCGTTCGAGGTTATGGCTGCCGAAAACGCCGATCTCAAGGACCGCGCTTTGCGCGCCATGGCGGAAATGGAAAACCTGCGCCGGCGGACCGAGAAAGAAGTCAAGGACGCCAGGCAGTACGCAGTTTCCGGCTTTGCCCGTGACATGCTGACCGTCTCCGACAATCTGCGCCGCGCACTCGATGCCTTGCCGGAAGAAGACCGGAAGAACGCAGACGCGGGCATTGCCGCTCTGATCGAGGGCGTCGAGATGATCGAGCGTGATCTTCTCAATCAGCTTGAGAAGAACGGCGTGCGCAAGCTGGAACCGGATGGGCAGAAATTCGACCCGAATTTCCACCAGGCCATGTTTGAAGTGCCAAATACCGAAGTTCCGAACAACACTGTCGTTCAGGTTGTTCAGGCCGGGTATGTCATCGGCGACCGAGTTCTTCGTCCCGCGATGGTGGGTGTCTCCAAGGGTGGCCCCAAGGATACGCCGCAGCCGCAGAGCGAAGGAAATGGAGACGCCGGACAGACCGTCGACAAGAGCGCCTGATGCACTTTGCGTTCACCGGAACGCACACCGACGGTCAAACTTTAGATTTGGCTTCAGGGCCGGGTTGAAGACGACGGAGCCGCTCACAACGGAAGTTGGGGCGGCTTTCGTTTGGAGACAACGATGCTGCTGCAGTTGCTTGATTATCTTGGCGTGGCCGTTTTTGCGGCGACTGGTGGTATCGTGGCCTCCCGCAAGCAACTCGATTTCATCGCGCTTCTGTTTTTTGCGACCGTCACCGGCATCGGTGGCGGAACCTTGCGGGATCTGCTGCTTGGTGTTCCGGTGTTTTGGGTCGAGAACGAAGCCTACCTTCTTGTCTGTTTTCTCGTCAGCGTTGTTGTCTGGTTTTTCGCGCAGTGGATCGAACGGCGGAACAAACCTCTGCGTTGGGCGGATGCTGTCGGCATTTCGGCCTATTCCGTCATGGGCGCCGCCAAGGCGATGGCGGTGGGCGACACGGTTCTCGTTGCAGTACTGATGGGTGTTGCAACGGCGACGTTCGGCGGCATTATCCGCGACACGATCGCCGGCGAGGCATCCTCCATAGTCAAACCGGAAATCTATGTCAGCGCGGCTTTTGCAGGAGCAGGCAGTTTCGTGCTGCTTGCAAGCTTCGGTGCGCCACAGGTCTTGGCGGCCGCTGTCGCAGCGGCGTTTGCGTTCTTCCTTCGGGGTGGAGCAATTCTCAGGGGCTGGACTTTACCGGGCTACACCAAGCGTGGTGACGACTGAACCGGCTCCATCAGGTGACGCCGGTTCATTGTATGTCGGATCTTGAAATACAAAAAAACAAAGCCGGTTCCCTGAGGAACCGGCTTTTTGTTTGGCCTAAAACACAAGCCCCGATGTGGCTGAAACGTAAAAAATCAACCCGATCGCTATTGCTGGAAGGCTTGCCGAGTAGGCAAGGGTCGTCAGCATGTTCTGCTCCTTTGCAAAACCAAGTTTAGGGAGCCGATCCTCTGCTGCCTGTGGTTTTTTGGCAGTCCATTCTGGATCTCACTTCCGAATTCTCCCCCTCTGTGCTTACTAATGTGGGGAAGGTCTGCGTGACTTCCAGATCTCAGGACCTCAAAAAAATGTGTGCTGCCAAAGCAAAGTCCGCCAACCCGGTCCGGTGACCCGGGAGGAAAAGGGTCCTTTGGCCGTAATACCGGCGGCCCGCCTTGTTGCCTTTTGCCAGTCCGGCAAGATCCGCGGCCCACTCCAGTTCGGCCCTGGGCGGTGCTGAAACGTCCGATGTGAACAGGCGGACTTCGTCCAGCAATTCTGATGACAGGACAGCGGCGGGATCGAGAACATCGATGTGGCATCCGGTCGGCGGATCGAGATAGGTCAGGGCATCATAAGTGCCATTGTCGTGGTCAGGGCCGGCGACGCAGATCATGTCCGCGCCTTCCTGTGCGGCGTGAATTTCTGTCGTCGCGCCTAGATGGACGTTTGCAAGGGCGGGTTGGTTCGAGACCTTTTTCATGATTTCAGCCGACGTGCCTGCAAACAGAACCGAGGTCAGGTTCCGCACGGCCGCATAGGCAGAGAGCAGTCGCGGCAGCCGCAGATCGTCACCGATGACAAGCAGGCGGGAAGCGTCTTCACGTGAGAGATAGGACGCCGCAAGGCCGTGCATGCATGCCGTTCGCCACGCAGCCATGCGCATCCCGTCAATCAGCGCGATGGGCTGACCGCCTGTTCCGGAAAACAGCAGATACAAATTGGAAGCAGCCCCTTTTTTCTCCGGCAGGTTCAAATTGAGGGTGCAGCCGACATACCCACGGGAAACATCGTTTAGTGCAGCGAAATTCGTCCAGGCCGGCTGAAGCGTGAGATGGCCGGCCAATTGGTCGAGGCGCTGAATTTCAAGATGGGGGGCAGGTGGCGCGACGATGTTTGACCTGTAGGCCTGCCGCAGCGTTTCAAGGACGTCTCTGTCCTCAAGGCATGCATCGATCTCGTCGCTGGAAATAATTCGCATGCATCAGTTGATCTTAGGCTGCCGAACGCCTGTCCGGACCGGGCAATCCCTTCACATTCGATGCTGGCTGTGCCGCATTGCTCATTTCGCGCAATTGATCGGCTTCCTTGTGCCACTTGTCGGCTTCACGGCGCTTCAGGCGCGCCTCCTTCCGCCACCGGCCCTGTTTCGCCCATGCGCCCAGCCCTCCGACGATGATGCCGACGCCAAGGCTCGCAAAGATGATCCAGAACAGCGGAATGTCGGGAATGGTCAAGCGCGGATCGCTCGGGTCGAACGGGTTCAGCGCCAGATCGACCGTGTGTCTGTTGGCAACAGACAGAGGGACCAGAACCACCGCGATTGCGAACAGGATCACATTCTTGATGAAACGGGTCACTGCGGTCTCCCCTGAAGTGTCGGAGCGAAAGTCAAGTCAAAGGGTCGATCGGAGGCGCGTCTGAATCAGTCGTCGCCGTGGTCGACACCGTCATTCAAACGTATACGCATTTCCTTGCCGGTTTTGAAGAAGGGAACGAACTTCTCGTCAACTTCAACCTTCTGCCCGGTTCTCGGATTGCGACCGATGCGCGCCGGTCTGTTCTTGACGGAGAATGCGCCGAAGCCACGCAGCTCGACCCGGTCTCCACGCATGAGGGCCTCGGTGATCTCATCCAGGATCGCATTGACTATGTTTTCAACGTCGCGCTGATAAAGATGCGGATTTTGTTCGGCAATATGCTGAACCAGCTCAGATTTGATCATAAAGAGCCCCCTCGATTACGGTTTATTGTCTGCCGCGTCAGAAGCCTGCCAAACGGACACGAGCCCGTCAAGCGTAAGGCCTCGAGGAATCAGCCCCTTAGCGTCATTTATCGGGTTTATGAGGGCAGATCCGATGCCTTTTCCGAATTCTCGGGAGACACGGGAGGAAAAAGGCAGCTCTTCAAGGTTTTCGTTTGTTGTCCATGTGACAACCGGAAGGTCCTTGCTCACCCCTTTTTCCGTTTCCAGCCATTCAACGGCTTTCTCCTCGCCGCCGATGGCATCGATGAGCTTTGCTTCAAGCGCTTTGTGACCAGTCAGAATACGTCCGTCGGCAAGCGATCTTGCCGTTGCAGGCTCAAGCTGACGGCGCTCCGCGACAAGTCCGACGAACCAATCGTAGGAGTCGCTGACGAGCGATTGCAGCATCGCTCTGGCCTGAGGGCTCGCCTCGGAATAGAAGTCGGGTTCGGCTTTGAGAGGCGCGCTCTTGACCGCTTCCATCTGCACGCCGACCGTTTCCAGGAGCTTTTCAAGATTGCCGAACTGGAACAGCACACCGATGGAGCCGGTGATCGTGTTGTACCTCGCGACAATGTGATCGGAGGAAAGGGCGACCATGTAGCCGGCAGACGTTCCGACCGTCCGGATCTCGGCAACGACCGGCTTTTTTTCGGCCAGCTTGCGCAGCGCCTGATAAAGGGCCTCGCCTCCTGTCGTGCTGCCGCCCGGGGAGTTGATCGAAATGACCACCCCTTTGACCGCGTCCGCCTTGCTGATCCTCTCGATCATCTTCAGCGTTTTCCGGTTTTCAACGATCACACCCTCAACCGGTATGCGCGCGATATGGGCCGACCGCTTGGATAGGCCCGATACGCCGGATGCGTAGGCAAGTCCCGCTATCAGGGCCCCTGCAATCACGATGAATGTGGCCACGCGCCAGAAAGTCACCTTGCGCCTCAGCCGCCGTCTATCCACCAGCGCATCAACATCAACAGCCATGAACAGGGTTTCTCCCGACAAGATCGTATGAAAACCAATAACCTACATAGGGTAACAATGTGGGCAAATGCAATTGAATATGAAGAGCTTCTCACCAGATTGCGGCGGTTTCGCGCAAAGTAGACGCCAAATTGTTGTTCATCCGCTGATTGTCCTTAAAAAGCCGACCCAGAGGACGCACGCGGCAATTGAAACGATTGTGACCGGCAGGACGTAGCGGGTGAATTGCCAGAACTGGAATGGCGTTACGCCATGCTTCTCACTTTGCTGCACGATGATCACGTTGCTGGCCGCGCTCAGGATAAACAGGTTGCCGGCCAGCGTGGAAATCCCCGAGAGCAGCATCAAGGTTGCCGTGTTGTGGTCTTCCAGAAGGTTCAGATAGATCTCAACAAGCGGCACGTTTGAAAACACCTGACTGCCGAAAAACGCGATCGAGGTGACAAACAGCGGCTCGCCAAGCTGATCGTGCCAGGGACTGAGCCACTCTTGCAGGGCGCCTGATTTCAGAACAGCACCGGTCACGATGAACATGGAGACGAAGAAGATCAGCGTATGCCAGTCAACTTCTTTCACCAGTTGGAGCCGGTGCGAGGAAAACGCGAAAAGCGGAGCCGCGGCGATCAGACTTAGAGCGCCGAGAGGCAGGTCGGGGATCCAGCCGGTCTCGTGCGCAAGACTGTCAGCCACGACAAGAACGCACAAAAGGCCGGAGGCCAGAAGCGCCGGCCATCGGCGCGTTGTCTGCGAATCCGGTACAACGTGCTCGGGTGCGTCTCCCTTCGGTGTCCTGGCAAAACAGTACCAGAACCAGACAAGCGTGAAGGCAAGTGAAATCAGACCGGGCACGGCGAGCCATTCCAAAAACACTCCGACCGGATTTTTGAAATGCCCGTCCGCGACGATCAGAAGGTTCTGCGGGTTGCCCACCGGGGAAAACATGCTGCCGACCGTGACGGACACACAAAGAGCGATCAGGGGCAGGGCCGCTGCAATTCGAAGGCTTGCCGCGATTGCAATGGCGATCGGTGTCCCGATGGCCGCCGCAGCATCGTTCGTCAGCACCGCAGAAACGACGGTGACAAACAATATGAAGAACAGCAGTATTTGAGGGATGGAGCGGCTTTCTGCGCAGATCCAGTTGCCGACCTTTTCTGAAATCCCGGAGGCAAACAACGCATGCGAGATCGCGAAGACGCCGAACAGATAGGCAATCACGTTCCAGTCGATGGCGTTTAAGGCTTCAGTGGGAGAAATATTACCGGATATCAGCAAAAATACTGCGCCAATTGTCATGATCATCCAGATTTTCAGCCAATCTGGCAACCATTGGCGGATCGCAATCATGAAAAAGACAAATATAGATACAATTAAACTCAAAGGCATCTAATTCAGACTCGATGTTTTTCGGCAAAGATCATTTGATATTCTATTGCACGCCGTATTTAAATGGAAAATTAATGACGATTTCTTATCTCATGCCATGAGCGCAGTTCTGAGGCGAAAATCATGCAATTGAACAGACCGCTGCTTGGCGTCAATTTCTTTGCGGGCGACGTTGTCGGCGGTATCGGTCCTTACCTGGCAATCTATCTCCTGTCGCTGCAGCATTGGTCCCCGGGTGCGATCGGCATTGCCCTGGCCGCTGGAAGCATTGCGACCGTGGTGATGCAATCGCCTGCGGGTGCGATTGTCGATGCCGTTACCTGGAAGCGGACCCTGCTGATTGGCTGCGCCATCGCAATTGCCGCGAGCACGCTTGGCATCCTTGCGTTCAACGACGCCTACGCGGTTTACACCGCGCAAATCCTGATCGGATCCGCCTCCGCCTTTCTGGGACCTCTCATCGCCGCTGTTACGCTGGGGCTGGTCGGGCATGCCTATTTCACCAAGCAGACGAGTGCGAACCAGGCGTGGAACCACGCAGGCAACATGCTTGCGGCCGTCCTGGCGGCGATCCTTGCTTTGACATGGTCCGCGCTCGGGGTCTTCTGGCTCGTCGCGGCAATGGCCTGCGGCATGATTTTCTGTGCGCTTTTGATCAACAAGGATGCGATCGATCACGATCTGGCAAGAGGCGGTGTCGCGGAAGAAAACGCCGGCGCAAAGGCACCCGAGGGGATCCTGAGCCTCTTTGAAGACAGGCGGCTTCTGGTGTTTGCCATCTGTATCTTCCTGTTCCACTCCGCAAATGCGTCGATGTTGCCGCTCGTCAGT
This sequence comes from Roseibium sp. MMSF_3544, assembly GCF_030732845.1. Taxonomy (GTDB): domain Bacteria; phylum Pseudomonadota; class Alphaproteobacteria; order Rhizobiales; family Stappiaceae; genus Roseibium. The sequence continues at coordinate 169,410 of NZ_JASHKA010000003.1, read as the reverse complement.
CAGAAACTGTCGTCCAACAGCGACGCGGAACACGGCGTCGCATTTACTGCGGCCTGTGTGATTGCGGCCCAGCTGGTGATGATCGTCATGGCGATCTTTTGCGGCAAGAAAGCCGATGTCTGGGGCAGAAAACCCCTGCTTCTCATCGCCTTCCTGGTGCTTCCGGTCCGGGGTGTCCTGTTCAGCCAGTTCGACAACACCTACGCGCTTGTCGCCATCCAGGCTCTTGACGGTGTTGCCAACGGGATTTTCGCAATGGTCTTCCTGCTCGTCCTGGCGGACATCACCGCAGGCACCGGGCGGTTCAACTTTGCACAGGGCGTCCTGGCAATGCTGGTTGGGATTGGCGCGTCATTGAGCAATATCGCTGCCGAATACATCGTTCAGTTCACCAGTTACACAGTCGGTTTCCTGAGCCTTGCCGCGACAGCAACTGTGGGCCTGATCATTTATTTCTTCTTCATGGAAGAGACTCTGGTGAAAGACAAGACAAGCAATCCTGAACCGATGCCAACCGAATAGGTCGGAGGTTCGGCAAGTCCGATTTCAACGGCTTTCGAGGCGAGAAACATATCGGTGTCAGGGTCTACACCGAACTTGCACCACCCTTTTCTTGGCAGTCCAACACCCGATCCGGGACCTTGACACCTTTTGGCGATTAGTTAGGCGGCGCCAAAAATCACTTAGCCCATATTGCCTCTTGCCTCATCCTGAGGAGGACCGCGAGGTCCGTCTCGAAGGATGCCACGGATACTTGAGCCTGCCGCCCATCCTTCGAGACGCCGCTAAGCGGCTCCTCACGATGAGGTCGAAGTTTTCCGCAAAAACCCAGACCCCAAATGTCAGCATTAGTCGCGCGAACGCGGACGCTCAGCCGCGGTTCCGCTTAAGATCAGTTGATCCCTGTGATCTGGATTTCGAAGGTCAGAGCCTGACCTGCCAGTGGATGGTTGGCATCCAGCACGACTTCCTCATCGGAAAACTCTGCGACGGTGACGGTCATGGTCTGGCCGTTTTCCGTTTGCGCCTGGAGCTGAAGTCCGATCTCCAGCGGAACACTGTCAGGAATGTTGGAGCGGGGGACCGATTGCCTGGCTTCCAGATTGATCGGTCCATAGGCGTCCTCGGCTTCGATCCGGACGGTTTTTTCATCTCCGACCTTCATGCCCGGGATGGCCCGGTCGAGGCCCGGAATGATCTGGCCCGATCCGACGGTGAACTCAAGCGGCTCCCGGCCTTCGGAACTGTCGAAGACGGAACCGTCATCCAGCGTGCCCTTGTAGTGAAGTCGAACCGTGTCGCCGGCCTTGGCTTCGGTCATGGTGCTATCGCAATTCTGTCTGGAGGTGAGTGTTGAGGCCGCATGGGTTGGGCGGGTGCTCGTCGTGCAAGCCAGCGTAAAGCACCGGGTTAAAATGTAAAGCTTGGCCGAATTACGCAGACCTGGCGCGGCAGTGGCGCAAGGCCGAAGAGACATGATCCTATGCCTCTTCTGCTCTTGAAAAGAGTTTGTGCCGCTTCCTGTAGGCGTAAACAAGCGCGCCGATCACAAGAAGTACATTCACGGCAACCAGCGTTGCGGAGACAGGCCGGTCGACAAAGATCCAGTAACCTTCCCGGGAAATCAGCAACGCGCGGCGCAGGTTGCTCTCCAGGATCGGACCCAGGATGATACCGATCACGATCGGGGCCAGCGGAAAGTTCGCGGCCCGAAACAGAATGCCGACCAGACCGAAGCCGAACATCACCATGAGGTCGAATACGGATGCCTGAAGTGCAAAGGTGCCGATGGAGCAAAGAATGAGAATGACCGGGATCAGGTAGAACTTCGGAATTCTCAGAACGTAGACAAAAAACGGGGTCGCGAGGATGCCTGCGATCAGCAGGAAGATGTTGGAGGCCATATAGACAAGAAAAATACCGCCGACGAACTCTGGTTGCTGTTCGAACAGGATCGGCCCGGGAACAAAGCCGAGGATCAGCAGCGCGCCCAGCAACATCGCCGATGACGCGTCTCCCGGGATGCCGAGCGCCAGTGACGGAACAAGAGTTCCGCCGACGGTTGCATTGTTTGCGCTTTCCGTTGCGACAATGCCGCCTTCGGCACCCTCACCATATCGCTCCTCCGGTTTGGCGGCGGCCTTCGCGATCGCGTAGGACGTGAACGAACTGATGACACCACCAGCGCCTGGCAGCGCGCCGAAGAACACTCCTATGCCCGAAGATCGAAGCAGGTTGACCCAGTGCCTCAGCGTCTTGAACAACGATCCGAAGCCGGGACGTTCCACGTTGATGTCGGGCTTTTTCAAGAGACCGTTGCCCGCGATCTGGTGAACCATCTCTGAAATCGCAAATAGGCCAACGACCACGGCGACGATATGGAAGCCGTTGAGCATGTGGTGCGAGTCGAATGTAAACCTATAGCCCGTCGAAAACTCATCCGTGCCGATGGTGGCAAGCAGGAGGCCGAAGCAGCCGGAAATCAGCCCCTTGACGAGCGAACCACCGGAAATGATCGCAATCGCAAAGAGCCCAGTTATGGCGAGCATCGCGTATTCGGGTGGAGCAAAGCCGCTTGCGAATTTTGCGAGCAACGGCGATGCCACGATCAAGACCACGCCGCCGATCAACCCACCAATCGCAGACGCCGAGATAGCGATACCGATCGCATCGGCGGCTCGTCCTTTCTGGGCCATCGGATAACCGTCGAACAGGGTGGCGGCCGCCAGCGGCGTTCCCGGGATACGCAGAAGGATCGCGGATATCGAGCCGCCGCAGGAACCGCCGACAAAAATCGCGATCAGAAATCCCATGGCCGCGAGCGGAGGCAATCCGATCGCAACGGGCAACAGCAGGATAATTCCCATCAGCGGGCCAAGGCCCGGCATGGCGCCGACCAAAAGGCCGATGAGAATTCCGACAAAGGTCAGGCCGATGGCCATAGGAGTCAGAAAGAGCTGAAATCCTGCAACAAGTGACTCAAACAGCATCGGCGTCCTACCAGGGAATGTTGAGGTTGAAGACGCCGCCCGGCAGCACAACGTTGAGAAATCTCTCGAAAACGAAGGCGAAACCGAAGGACATTGCAAGCGCGGCCACGAGCATCTTTCCGATTTGCCGGGCACCGCAGATATACATCACCGCAAAGACCATCGGTGAGGTGGTCAGGTGATAGCCGAGCCAGCCGAGGCACCCCAGATAGATGGCGAAAACGACGAGCAGGCCGACAGCCCTTTTGAGCGATGCCGGTGAAAGCGGAATTCTTTCCCGGGAGCCGGACACCAGTTCCATCAGCACCTGCAGCAGTACCAGTCCGGATATGATGATCGCGATCGCCCTTGGATAGGCGGCGGCATTATCGTAGGGACCGCCGCTGGCGATCCCCTGTTCGTGCATGGATGTATGAATTTGCTGGAAGACAATCACGACGATGATCGCAAAGAAGGCCGCAACCAGCAGGGTCAGCGTTTTTGAAGTCATCGCCGTGGTCGCTTTCAGTTCAGCTTCTTGAGTTCTTCTTCTTCCCACTTAAGGGCGTTGCCCATGGCCGAAAGCTGGTCGAGCACGGGACCGACAACCGCGTCGTATTCGGTATGATCCCAATCGAGCGGAACAAACCCGACCTTTTCGATAGCAGCACGAACATCTTCCCGTTTCATCGCCGCGGCCATGGCGGTACGGAGTTTGTCGGTCACCTCATCCGGAGTGTCTTTGTGGATGATCCACCAAGTCCAGCCCATCGGTGCCAATCCGGAAAGGCCGAGATCTATGTCGAGATCCGCAATGCTGGGTGCACCGTCATAGGAAGCCTTTGCACCGGGAAGCTCGGAAAGCACGAGCATGATGTTGAATGCCGATTTATCCTGAATGTAGTTCCCGACATTGATGAACGAAAAATCCAGAACACCAGATTTGAGATCCTTCACCGCATTGCCATCCTGCGTATAGGGCACGTTCTGTGCGACGACCCCATAGGATTGCAGAACTTTCGCAATGACCATGTGCGGCAGGTTGTTGCGTGACCCGGAGGAGTAACGCAGCTCACCGGGATGCTCCCTGCCATATTCCATCATTTCCTCGAAGTTGGACCAGCGTGTCTCATCGACGCGGCCACCGATCGCAAAGGCGTTCGAAACGGCGGCGTGCAAGGGCTTGTAGTCGCTATATGTCCAGTCCGCATTTCCCAGGATCGGTTGCAACACCAGTGGTGCGACATAACCGTCAAAGACCGTATATCCATCAGCCGGGCGCGACATCGCTGTCTTCTGGCCCTTTGTCCCTGCTGCTCCAGGGGTCGAGATCACCGGCATGTCGACACCCAGTTCCTCTCCCATTGCCTTGGCAATGAGCTGGCTGACGGACATCGCGTTTCCTGGACCCCAGGGGTGTATCAGCTCGATTGTCCGCTCGGGAAACTCGGCCAGGGAAGTGCTTGTGGTGGCGGCGACAATCGCCGCGGTTGCCGCGATTGATTTCACGAGTTTTTTGAGTGTCATGTTTTCCTCCTGCTAACGGGTTTGCTGCCGGCCTTCCGTGTTGCCGGTGTCGAAACGCGGGGTGCTGCGACTGTCGAGACTGAAATGCGCGTACAGCTCCGGGGGAGCGTCATGTTCTGAAAAATGAAAGTGAATTCGTTCCGTGAGCCGTTTGATGGTGGCGTCGTCCGAAAGCGGTGTTGTTTGCCCGGGATCGGCTTCAAGGTCGAACAGCACCGACGCGCAGTCCTCAAGTGTCTGTCCGTCGTTGCCGACCTGGGTATTCTTCGGATCCAGGCGCACCCTCAAGACAGGAGCACCCTTCGTAAAATCGAACGGCCCGGCGAGTTCACACGTCTTCAGTTCGCTGATGTCGAAATGGGATGCCAGATGGGTCGGCATCAATGTGTAGAGGTTAAGATTTTCCCCCGACAGATCCTCAGGATAACGGAAATAGCTGTACCGTCCGTCGGTGACGCAGACCGGCCCTGAAAACATTCCCAGCGCGACACTTTGATGAACCGGTGCATCACTTGCCAGCATTGGCGTTAGCGATGCACCGGTCACGCTGGGAGGAACCCGGCAGCCGTGGATCTCCAGAATGGTTGGCATGAGATCCGGCGTCTGCGTCAGGTTCTTGCGCCGCGAACCAGCCCGGCTCGCGTGCCCGGGGTGCCAGATCATGAGCGGGATGTGAGAGATCTCCTCATAGTAGGGCATCCGGTTCTTGCCCCACCACTCATGTTCCGACAAAAGAAAACCGTGGTCCGTCGTCAGGATCAGACAGGTGTCGTCCCACAGGTTGTTGGCATCGAAGTGATCCAGCAATTTGCCGAAATACTCGTCGCACATCGCCACCAGCGCGGCATAGTTTCCGCGGATCTCGGCAATTTCCTGGCTGGAGTTGGTCACCTTTTCGTAGTGCGGCCAATCCAGGATCTTTCCGTTGTAGCCGCTACTGTAGGCTTCCTTGAAGCGCTCTGGCGCGACGAATGGTTCATGGGGATCGAAGCATTCAAGCTGAAGGAACCAGTTGTCCGCGTTCGCATTCAGCTCAAGAAATTCCAAGGCCGAAGCGAAGCACTTGGCCGTTGGAAAATCGGCTTCTTCTTTCAGAAAATCGTGCGAAATGGCGGCGCGGGATCTTTTCCAGGCAACTTTTGACGACGAACGCCTCGTGACGTTGCCGCCGTTCAGGCTTTCCAGCGGATAGTGGCGCGGATCGAATTTTTGCTTGTAGCGTTCGATGGGCGGCGATGCGAGCGCCTTCAGGGCATCGTATTCCTGGCCGCGAATGAAATCCCAGCTGTCAAAAGCATTGGCATAGCCCCAGCCGCCGTCTTCGAAATAATGGAGATGATCGGACACCAGGTGCGTATAGACACCGGCGCTGCTCAGGATCTTTGCAAAGCTTTCGTCAAAAGGTTCTAGCGGCCCCCAATGCCTGTGCATGAAATTGAGCCGGCCGGTGTGCATGTCGCGCCGCGCCGGCATGCAGGGCAGGCTGCCGACATAATGCTTGTCGAAGGTAACGGCCCGGCGGGCGAACCTGTCAAAGTTCGGTGTCTGGACAGCAGTGCCGCCATAGGTGCCGAGCGCCAGTCGATTAAGCGAGTCAAACAGTACGAAGACCGTCCGCATTGCTCCTCCCAAAGCTTTCTGTGTAGCGAACCTTGGGTAGATTGATTGATCTGAGATATTCTGTAAAATCGATATTTTGAAATATTGCATTCAAAAAAAGAATATCACATGGACAAGAACGTGACTGCATTTCTGGCGGTTGCCCGTCACAGCTCCCTGACGGCGGCCTGTGACGAGCTGGCGCTGACGCAACCGTCCGTTACCAAGCGCATTGCCAACCTGGAACATCAGGTTGGTGCTGTTCTGTTTCAGCGTGACAGGCGCGGCATGAAACTGACCGCGGCAGGAAAAGTGTTTTTGAAGCGGGCGTTGCGTATTGAGGACGAATACCGGCAATGCCTGGAGGAAGTTTCGACGATAACCACGGCCGGACTGCCGGTGCTCAGGGTCGGCGCGGGTCCCGTCTTCCACCTGAATTGTGTCGCACGACTTTTTACCGTTCTGAAGGAGACATATCCGGCGCTCAAGCTGGAAGTCAGAACCGACATGGGACACGAAATCGCAGGGCCGCTCTGTGCCGGTGAGGTGGACATCTATCTCGGCATCATCCCGCCGGAGCAGGTGGATGACGCGATCCTGGTGAAATTCGTGACCAGTATTGAACACGGAATTGTCGTGCCTGCGGACGATCCGAACGCTCAGGGAACACATATCGATCCGTCCAACCTTCGCGGCTATCGCTGGGTGAGTTTCGTGGTCGACCCGGAAACCGAAAAACGCATTCAGGAGAGCTGTGCAACCGACGGGGCCATCGACTCGATAATCGATATCCGCACGACATCTTTTGCCACCGGATTGCAGCTTGTGAAGCAAGGTGGGTTCGTCATGTCGGCTCCGCTGCAACTTGCGCGCCGGGTTGAAAGCGAAGGACTGGTGATCCGGCCCTCCCTTAACGGAATGCCACGGCGCGAAGCAGGTGTTTACGTGCGCAAGAGCTCGCTTGGGTACAAGGCGATCCAGACGGTTTTGGAGTACTTCGAGACTGAAGAGCTGGACTTCGACTATCCGGCATCATGCAAAACCGTCTGACTGGGCAAGTGCACTCGAAAGAGACAATGGCGCCAGTTGCCCGGAACGTCGCCGGAAACGAAAAAAGCCCGGCATGTCTGCCGGGCTTTCGCGTTTTCAGGTTTTTGAAAACCGGAAAAGCTTAGTCTTCGTTCTGCTGCTTCAGGGCAGCACCCAGGATGTCGCCGAGCGACGCACCGCTGTCGGAAGAACCGTACTGAGCGACGGCTTCCTTCTCTTCTGCGATCTCGAGCGCCTTGATCGACACGGTGACCCGGCGGGTCTTTTTGTCGAACTGGGTGATGCGCGCGTCGAACTTGTCGCCAACGGAGTATTTCTCCGGACGCTGCTCTTCCCGGTCGCGCGAAAGGTCCGCACGGCGGATGAACGCGGTCAGGTCGCTGTCTGCGATCTTGACGTCCAGGCCGCTGTCCTTGACCTCGGTGACTTCACAGGTCACGACCGAGTTCTTGCGCATTTCACCGGCAGCACCGGATTCCATCGGGTCGCCGGTGAGCTGCTTGATGCCGAGAGAGATACGCTCTTTGTCGACATCGACATCGAGAACGACGGCCTTGACCATGTCGCCCTTCTTGTACTCTTCGATGACCTGCTCGCCCGGACGGTTCCAGTCGAGGTCGGAAAGGTGAACCATGCCGTCCACGTCGCCGTCGAGGCCGATGAACAGGCCGAACTCGGTCTTGTTCTTGACTTCGCCTTCGACGTTGGTGCCGATCGGGAACTGCTCTGCGAAAGCATCCCAAGGGTTCTGCAGGGTCTGCTTGAGACCAAGCGAAATGCGGCGCTTGACCGGATCGACTTCCAGGATCATCACTTCGACTTCCTGAGAAGTGGAAACGATCTTGCCCGGATGGACGTTCTTCTTGGTCCAGGACATTTCGGACACGTGGATCAGGCCTTCGATGCCCGGCTCCAGCTCTACGAACGCGCCGTAGTCGGTGATGTTGGTCACGCGGCCCGCAAACTTGGCTTCGATCGGGTATTTGGCTTCGATGCCATCCCACGGATCGGTTTCAAGCTGCTTCATGCCGAGGCTGATGCGATGCGTGTCTTGGTTGACGCGGATGATCTGCACCTTGACGGTCTGGCCGATGGTGAGAACTTCCGACGGATGGTTGATGCGGCGCCACGCGATGTCGGTGACGTGCAGCAGGCCATCGATGCCGCCGAGGTCGACGAACGCACCGTAGTCGGTGATGTTCTTGACCACACCTTCCACGGTATGACCTTCTTCCAGGCTCTGGACCAGTTCCGAACGCTGTTCGGCGCGGGTTTCTTCCAGAACGACACGGCGGGACACGACGATGTTGCCGCGGCGCTTGTCCATTTTCAGGATCTGGAACGGCTGAGGCGTGTGCATCAGCGGGGTCACATCGCGAACCGGGCGGATGTCCACCTGGGAACGCGGCAGGAAGGCAACGGCGCCGTCCAGATCGACGGTGAACCCGCCCTTGACCTGGTTGAAGATCTGGCCATTGACTTTTTCGTTGGCTTCGAAAGCCACTTCGAGGCGGACCCAGCTTTCTTCGCGGCGGGCTTTTTCGCGCGACAGAACAGCTTCGCCGAGAGCGTTTTCAACACGCTCCAGGTAAACTTCAACTTCGTCGCCGACACCCATTTCGCCGTCGCGGCCCTTGGCACCGAATTCCTTCAGCGGCACGCGGCCTTCCACTTTCAGACCAACGTCGATGACGGCGAGGTCCTTTTCGATGGCGACGACGGTGCCCTTTACGACGGCACCTTCATAGAGGTCGTTCTGGACGAATGACTCTTCAAGAAGAGCTGCAAAATCCTCGGTAGAGGGATTAAAATCAGTCATTTATTCTCCTGAGCGCCTGTTGGCGCACCGCCGGCGGGTTGGTGTTGCACTCCGGATTGTCCGTCTCCCGGGATCGCGGTTTCCGCTGATCCTGCCGCTCAAAAAGCGGGCCGGCGGAGGCGAAAGACGAAAAATCCAGTCTCGCCACAGGGCGCAGATAAGCAGCGCCCTGCCGAATTTACATGTTGTTCTTCTCAAGAACTGCTGGCCTTGAAGGCCAAGTGCTCCGGATGCACGGAAAGGGGCACACCCTGAAGTGAACCCCGCGATCTATCTAGGCATCCTCGGCGCGTGAGACGATATCCACAGCCGCCTGGAACGCGGTCTCTATATCCATTTCTGTCGTATCAAGCAAGACCGCATCGTCAGCTTGTTTCATCGGCGCCACCGTTCTTTGACTGTCGCGCTCATCCCGGCGCTTCAGATCGTCCAGAACGGAGCTGTAACTGGCGTCTTTTCCCTTGGACACCATTTCGTCGGTCCGGCGGCGCGCGCGGGCTTCCGCAGAGGCGGTAACGAACAGTTTGACGGTCGCATCCGGGCAGACGACCGTCCCGATGTCGCGTCCGTCCAGAACCGCACCCGGCGGTGTTTCGGCAAACCGGCGCTGGAGGTTGACCAGCTCTTCGCGCAAACCGCCGAGAACGGCAATGCGCGAGGCTGCCTCGCCGATTTCATGTGCTGAAAGGACGGTCTTGTCCATCTGCGCAAGATCGAGGTTCTGAGCAATCTCGATGGCGACACCTTCATCGCCAAGCGGCAAACCCTTTGCCAAGAGCGCGGCGGCGACAGCCCGGTAGGTGAGCCCGGTGTCGAGATGGCGCAGACCGAAATGGTCGGCCAGCCTGCGCGCCAGGGTTCCCTTTCCGGATGCCGCGGGACCGTCGATTGCGATGATCATGCGGCTTCGCTCGCATTCGCGGAGATGCTTGCCCCCATTCCGGCAAAGAGAGACGTGAAGGTCGGGAAACTGGTTGCGATCACTGCACCATCGTCAATCGTGACCGGCTTGTGTGCTGCCATGCCGAGAACCAGAAAGGACATGGCTATGCGGTGGTCCAGATGAGTTGTCACCGTGCCGCCACCGATATTGTTGGCACCGCCCGTGACCGTCAGCGTGTCTTCGGTTTCAACGCAAGGGATGCCGTTTGCCTCCAGTCCGCGGGCAACGGCGGCAAGGCGGTCAGATTCCTTCACGCGCAGTTCGTCCAGACCCGGCATGAAGGTGTCGCCCTCGGCAAAGGCGGCCGCAACGGCGAGCACGGGATATTCGTCGATCATCGAAGGTGCCCGGTCCGCCGGCACCGTGATGCCTTTCAGCTGGCTCGCCTTGACGCGGAGATCGCCAACTTCTTCGCCGCCGGTCTCCCGGCGGTTGGTGATCTCAATGTCGCCGCCCATTTCGATCAGTGTGGTGATCAGGCCTGTGCGGTGCTCGTTCAAAAGCACGTTCTCGATGGTAACGTCGGATCCCGGAACAATCAGCGCGGCAACCAGGGGGAAGCCGGCAGACGACGGATCGCCCGGCACATCGATGTCCTGGGGTTTAAGTTCGGGTTGCCCCTTCAACTTGATCACCCGTTCGCCATTTTCGTTGCGGGTCACCGAAATGTCGGCGCCGAACCCTTTCAGCATCTTTTCCGTATGGTCCCGCGTCGGGATGGGCTCGATCACGGTCGTCTCGCCTGGGGCGTTGAGACCGGCCAGAAGCACGGCCGATTTCACCTGGGCGGACGGCATCGGAACCCGATACGTGATTGGCAGAGCCGTCTCGGCCCCGCGAATGGAAGCGGGCAGCCGGTCACCGTCGCGGGCAATTACGTTGGTGCCCATGTCGCGCAAGGGGTCGAGCACCCGGCCCATCGGGCGCTTGGAGAGCGAGGCGTCGCCAACAAAGGTGGCGGCGATGTTGTGACTGCCGAAAATGCCCATGGTCAGGCGCACGCCGGTACCGGCATTGCCGAAATCGATCACGTGCTCGGGCTCCAGAAGGCTGCCGAGACCGATGCCGTCGACCGTGTAGGAGCCATCTTCCTGTTCGGTGATGGTCGCGCCGACCGCACGCATGGCGTCTGCCGTGGCAAGCACGTCTTCGGATTGCAAAAGACCCTTGACGGTCGAACGGCCGACCGCGAGGGTGCCGAACATAAGCGAGCGGTGGGAAATGGACTTGTCGCCCGGCACGCGGATCGTGCCGGTCAGAGGGCTGCACGTACTCGAGGTCAGGGGAGTGGGCGCGTTATCGTGTGACATTTTTAATGTCCGGAACTTGGATGTTTTCAGAAAGGTGACACGTCCTATCATGTGGATGCGGGCTCGTCATCACTTCCAGAGCTTGATATTTCAGCCGCAACATGCAGAAGAATGGGGCGAACGGCGTTTTTCGTCCGATTTGCCTTTGACACCAGCTGAGCTTGACGCTATGGGGCGGCCCACAAATCAAGTCAGCCAGATTACGAACGAAGGGTAAGCACAGTGGCAAAACCTGAACTTGGCACAAAGCGGCTGTGCCCAAGCTGCGGCGCTAAATATTACGATTTGATGCGGGATCCGATTACCTGCCCGAAATGCGGTACGATTTTTGAGACCGTAACGACGACTCGCGCGGTCAAGGCGGCCAAGGTTGAAGAGACGCAGGAAGAGGACGACGAAGACGAGGACGTTGCAGCTCCCGAAATCGTGACCCTGGAAGAAGCCGACGCGGAAGCGGAAGGCGGGGACGATGTGCCGGACATCGAGGGCGACGAGGAAGTCGAAATCGAGAACGACGAATCCGACGACGATGTTTTCCTGGAGGACGAGGACGAGGACGAAGATTCCGTGCCTGGCATCCGCGTCGAGATCGAGGACGATACCGATCAATAATGTGGATCGGGCTGGCCATTTTTCCCGCCCGGGCTTTTCCACACGAGGCAGGATTTTGGGCGCAAAATTCTGCTTGATCTTGGGAGGCGGTGTGACTATGTTCCGCCCCCATCAACGCCGGTGACCCAACCCGGCGCACAAATGGAAATGGGGCCATAGCTCAGCTGGGAGAGCGCTTCGCTGGCAGCGAAGAGGTCAGGGGTTCGATCCCCCTTGGCTCCACCATTTTTCTCTCAAATGCAGTGAACACCGACGGCGAACGGAAGGTTCAGCCGGGCATCTCGATCTTGCCGGTTTCAGGCAAGTTCGCTCGAGAGCCAATCCAGCAGCTTGTCTGTTTCCGGATGTGGTGACCGGGCCGTGCCGCGGAACACCGAGATTTCCGTGGGCCGCGAGACGAATTCCTCGCAGGGCCGCACGAGCTTGCCTTCCTCGATCATGATCTGTGTCGTGCGTCCCCATCCAAGCGCGATACCCTGCCCTGCGACAGCTGCCTGGAGCGCAACCGGATAGCTGTCGAATTGCACAAAGCGGGCGCGTTTGGGGGCGGGTTTTCCAATTGCGTTGAACCAATCGGACCATTCCATCCAGTCCTGGGGGACGACCCGGTGGAGCAGCAGCGGGTAGTCCGCGAGTTCTTCTGGCGCCGTGGGTCGGTTCGGCTCTTTCAAAAGAGTGGGTGCGCAAACCGGGAAGATGTCATCGGATGCCGTGAAGGCGAGCCTTGCCGAGCCCGACGGTCGGCCTGAGGTCTGAATGGCCGCGTCGAAAGGTTCTTTCGCTTCGGTGATCGGGTTCAACGAACTTATGACCCGCAATTCAATGCCTGGATAACGTTCCTGGAAGCCGGAAAGGCGTGGCATCAGCCAGTAGAAGGCCTCGCACAGCTGGCAATGCAGAACCAGCTCCTCCGGTCGTCCGCCCCCCTTCAGCAGCGCCATTTCCTCGGCAATGTCAGACAACGCCGTCCCGACGACCTGACCGAGCCGCCGGCCCTCGCTGGTCAGGAAGACGGCCCGGTTCCGGCGCTCGAAAAGTTTGATGCCCAGTTCCTGTTCCAGTTGGGCAATCTGTTTGCTGACTGCGGTCTGGGTCATGCCGAGTTCATCCGCCGCGCGCGAAAAACTTTCATGGCGTGCAGCGGCCTCAAAAGGTCTGAGACGTGAGAGTGACGGCAGGGGGCGTGTCATTTTTCCATAACTTCAGCTCATGAAAATAAGCAAAAATATCGCTTTTTTGCAAGCGTTTTCCATGATTTTTGATGCGGAGGTCTTTTGAGCATTCAGTCCCGGGCAGCGCGGTGCCGCCTCGCCCTGATCCCGCTATCACCGGAGCCACAAATGACACACCTTTCAAAGCTGGGACTGTCATTCTGTCTTGTTTTCGTGACGCTCGAAGCGTTCCAGGCGGTATTTCTGGGATCGGTTCTCCAAAGCGTGGATTCGTTTTTGCTCGGTGCCTGGGTGTTTGGCATTTCGGTCGTTGGTTGCGCGGCGCTGACCGCCGTTTTTCGTCCGCATGAACTCGTGGTGTCGGTTCGCTCCTGGCGAATTGTTCTGGCGCTCAACCTTTTCGCCGCCATGACGTGGTGTTCCTATTTTCTGGCGGTTCAGCTTATTGAGCCAGCGATCGTTTTCACAATTTTCTCCGGGTTCGTTCCGCTCGGCACGATCTTCGCTCACTGGTGCGGTCTGGCTGAAGCTGCAACACCACGCCGCCGGCTTGTGGATATCGGCAACCTGGTCATCTTGGCGTCTGTCCTGATGCTGACGGCGATCACCGTTCTCGGGCTCTCAGGTTTTGTCCGGGGCAACTGGTTTGAAGGATTGGCCGGCGCGCTCCTATCCGCGATCTCCGGGGTCTGCACGGCCTTCGTCATTTTATTGTCTACACGATTGAACCGGCGAGGCGTCGGACCCCTGGCGCAATTCGGATTGCGCTTTGTGATCTATACGGGCTTGGCAGCCACCGCGTACCGGCTGGGACTGGATGACAAGGGCGTAGCGACCCAGCCATTGGAACTCGCCTGGGTGGTCTTGATCGGTTTGGCGGTGATCGCGTTTCCGCTTTACCTGGTGCAAAAAGCCATCCCGCTTTTGCATCCGTCCCTGATTGCTGCAATGACCGCGCTTGGACCCGTCATGGTTTTTCTGATGCAGCTCATCGAAGGACGCGTTGATTATTCCAGCGCAACGCTGACCGGGCTCAGCGCTTACATGTTCGGTGCGCTCCTCGCCGTCTACGGATCGATATCGCCGCAAACGCGCTTGAAGAGCCAGTGTCCGAATTGCGAGACATAAAGCTGGTGACACTTTCAGGGACGCCGTCAACGAAATCCGATTGCCATTCCCCTCTTTGCCGAGCACTCCGACAGTACACAGTGCTTTGCAATTGGAAGTTTATTTTTGCAACAATCTGAAGTTTAATGAGAAAACGTCACCAATGCCTGACGGGGGTAGGGCCAAGTGGTTTATTTGTTTCGCATAGTGATTTTGTTTTTTGTCGCTTTTTTGAATGCAGGACTTGCCCAGGCAGAGCGGCGCGTAGCGTTCGTCGTTGGCAATTCAGGGTATCAGCACGTACCGGAACTCAAAAACCCGTTCAACGACGCCAGAGGCATGGCGGCGAAGCTTGAAGGCCTGGACTTTGAGGTCGTTGAGGGCCTGGATCTTGATCTGCCGGGTCTGCGCGGCAAGATCAAAGAGTTCGTTTCCAAACTTGAGAACGCTGACGTCGCGCTGTTCTTCTACGCAGGTCACGGGCTACAGGTGAATGGCGTCAATTACCTCTTGCCGACCGACGCGCAATTGCATTCGCAGTTGGACCTCGACTTCGAGGCCGTTCCTGTCGACCTCGTTCTCAGCGCGATGGAACGGGCCAGCAAAACCAATCTGGTGTTCCTCGACGCGTGCCGGAACAATCCGCTTGCCGAAAACCTGGCCCGATCGATGGGGACGCGTTCGGCAGCCGTCGGACGGGGACTTGCCAAAACCAGCTCAGGGATTGGAACGCTGATCTCCTTTGCCACACAGCCGGGCAACGTCGCGCTGGACGGCGAGGGCACAAACAGCCCGTTCACGACAGCGCTTTTGAAGCACCTGGGGACACCTGGACAGGATATTACCCGGGATCTTGTGGCTGTTCGCCGCGATGTATTGACGGCAACAGATGGCCGTCAGGTTCCCTGGGAAAACTCTTCGCTCACTGGCGAGATCATCTTGAAGCCGGAAGCGCCGCCAGAACCCGCTGTCGTTGAAGAACCATTGCCGCGTCAGCAAGACCCGCAAGTCGTGGAACTAGCGTTTTGGGACACGATCAAATCGAAGGAAAATGCCGCCTATTTCGAGACATACCTGAAACGGTATCCTGAAGGGCAGTTCACCGATCTTGCCAGGCTGAGGATCGAGGAACTGAATTCAAACAAGGCCGAAAGCGAAAGGCGTCAGAGCCAGGCGCGGAACGCGGTCGAAATCGCGTACTGGCAGAGCATTCAAAATGCATCTCAGGTTGCGCTGTTTGAGAGCTACCTGGCCGCCTACCCGGAAGGCAACTACGCCCAACTTGCCCGCCTTAAGATCGAATTGCTGAAGCAGGAACAAACTGCCCTTCGCGCTGAAGCCGACAAGGAAGCGGACATCAAGTCCAAAACGGCGGCACAGGAAAATCGGATTCGTCCGGATGAAACCACTGAAGTGCAAGTGGCAGCGCTTCCCGTTGAAACGCCGCCGGAAGAACCGCAAGAGAAAGCCCTCTCCGCTGAACAGCTGACGCGAGGCGTACAGACGGAACTGAAGCGCCTTGGATGCTCAATTGGCAGGGTTGACGGTGTCTGGGGCCGCAGGAGCAAGGCGGCTTTGCAGCAGGTGGAAAAGAACACTGCGCTTGAATTGGCATCCCTGGAACCGAACCTCGACGTTCTTGATCAGCTCAAGGAACTCAAGGACCGGGCCTGCCCGCTACAATGCGGGTCCGGACAGAAGCTGATCAGCGGGAAGTGCGTCGCGGTGAAAACCGATACCAATTCCCAAAAGCCCAAGAGCAACACGAGTTCCAGCAGCGCGAAAACCACAACCACCGCAAGCAGCTGTCCAAATGCCAGAACCACCCTCAGAAAGATGTGGCCACGCGCAGGCGGTCGCAACTATCTGAAAGGCGAACACCCTTGTGGTAGCACTCTTGTTTGCTCCAGGTCTCCAGGCGCAGGTGATGTCTGGAATTGCCGCTGGAGATGATTTGCGTCACCCCGATCATGCGGTGCCAATGTCAGATAAATTCCGCGATCGCATCCACATGAATGCCCGCGCAATCGACAACCGGGAAAGCCGTTTCGTCAGCGCTGAAGACCGCGTTCAGATCGGTTCCGCCGAGCAGGATCGCTTCAGCGCCTGCTGCAATCAGAGCATGGCCGGCTTCCAGGAAAATTTTTTCCAGGTCTGGCGTCGGTTCACCGGATTTGGCCAGCGTGACATAGGCCTCGTGCACACGTGCGAGCCCATCGCCCGCCGGCGCCAATACGTCCACCGGAGAAAGCTTGCCGTACATGCCCGAGCGCATCACGGTGTCCGTTCCAAGGATACCGACGCGGGTAAGTCCCTCTTCTTTTAGCCAGGTCGAGAGAGCATCGGTCAGATCGACAATCGGCAAGGGTGAGATTTCGGCAAACCTGTCGATACAAAAGTGTCCCGCAATTGAGGTGACGACGACATTTTCTGCGCCGGCCGCGGCAAGTCTCTTTGTCAGCTCGGCATAAATCGCGCACTGTTTCTCCTGATTGTCCTGGGCAAGGTTGTTCAGGAGTGTCGGAGCGTCGGCATGGACGATGGTGAGATCAAGATCGCGACCGCTGTCGGCCGCTATCCTGATCAAGCGTCGATAATAGTAATCGGTTGCCGCAGGCCCGATGCCGCCAATCAATCCAATATGCAAATCTGTCTCCCATCATTTCGGCATTCAGCCGGCAGTCTCGTGGACTCAATTGCCCAACGCGTCAACTGCGGCCAGAAACGAAAGAACGTGTGCGTCCTTTCCGCGAGCGCCAATCACCTGAAGCGCAACCGGCAGACCGGCCTCCGTCCTACCACAGGGAACAACGCCCGCCGGCTGCTGTGTCAGGTTGATCGGGAAACTGAAACTCGCCCATTCGGTCCAGTGCCGAAGCCCGGAGCCCGCCGGAACATTCAGCCCGGCCCCGAAGGCTGGAACCGTGACGGCGGGAGACAGGATGAAATCATATTCAGAAAGCGCCTGATCCATGCGCGCTCCGAAATTCGCCCTGTCCGTCTGGGCTGCAACAAGGCGCTTGGCGTCATAGGAGGCGCCGATGTCGGCGATCTCCAGGAGGCCCGGATCGATCTCTGCGCGTTCTGTTGCGCTGAAGGGCTCAAGGCGTGCGGCCGCGCCGGAAAACCAGTGCACATGAAAGGTTTCAAGAAGATCCTTTGCGGGAAGCGCGAACGGTTCGACAACCGCACCTTCGGCTTCCAGAGAGGCCATCTGCCTGTCCACGATCGCGGCGACTTCAGGATCGAGGCGGCCGGCCGGAGGCGTGGTCCAGTAGCCGATGCGCAGTCCCTTGACGTCCATAGGCTCCCATTCAAGCGGGGCAAGTTGCCCTTCGCCCTGGTTCCAGTCGTGCCGGTCGCGGCCGGACATTGCTTTCAGCATCAAAAACGCGTCTTCAGCGCTTCGGCACATCGGGCCGATATGGGCCACTGTTCCAAAGGCGCTCGCCGGATAGGCAGGCACACGGGTGAAGGTCGGCTTGATCCCGGTCAGGCCGCAAAAGGCCGACGGGATTCTGATCGAGCCGCCTCCATCAGTGCCGAGGTGAAAGACGCCCGCACCGAGCATGGCCGCGACTGCCGCGCCGCCCGAGGACCCACCTGCCGTCATGTTGCGGTCGTGCGGATTGACCGTGACACCGAAGGCCTTGCTGTCCGTTACAGCTTTCCAGCCGAATTCCGGCGTTGTGGTCTGCGCCAGAAAAACGACACCGGCCTCGCGCATCAGACGAACGCTCGGTGCGTCCTCAGTGAAAGGTGCCTGGCTGGTCACCGAGCTGCCGAAACGCACCTGCCAGTTCTTTACCCAGACAATATCCTTGAGTGTTGCGGGAACACCGTCGACCTTTGACAATGGGTTCCCTGTCGCCCAACGGGCTTCGGACGCGCGTGCGGCTTCAAGAGCCCCGTCGTGGTCGATAAAGGTGAAGGCGTTGAAGGCCGGATCAATCTCCTCGGCACGTGCAAGGCAGGCCTGTGTCACATCGACTGGCGAAACGGATCGTTGCCGGTAGGCCGCAGCCAGTTCCGTTGCGCTCATCCGGCAGAGCGCGTCTGCGTCCTGAAACGCGAAATTTTCACTCATAGACATTTGCCTTCCGCTTCGGGTCCAGGCGGATGGTAGTCGATTTTCGTGTTTCGGACAGTCCGAATTCGTCGGTCAGGCGCCGCCACGCACCAACGGCAGGCTGACCCGGATCACCGAGGCTCCTTTTGCACCGGTCACGATAAAGGCGGTCCCGCCATGTGCTTCGGCGATTTTTCTGACCAAGGGAAGACCGAGGCCGTATCCTTCCACATTCTGTCTGTCGGGCGCCCGGTAAAACGGCTGGAAGACGTGCTCCCGATCTGCAGCGGCGATGCCGTTGCCACAATCCGTGACGTCGATCTTCACTGTGTTTCCGGAGACCGACAGGCTGACCGAAACGGGCGGTTCGCCATGCTTGAAGGCGTTTTCGATCAGGTTGCCAAGCATGCGGTGCAAAAGACGCGGGTCGCCCATGACATCCGGGGCGCTTCCGGAATAGGTGCAGCCGTCGAAGCGCGTGCACTCTTCGGCAACAAGCGCAAGCAGGTCCACCGGCTCTGTCCGGTCCATTGACGTATCCGCATCAAGTCGGCTCATGACCAGAATTTCGTCGATCAAGGCATCGAGTTCGGCGATGTCTTCCCGCAAGGCGTCTCGCCGTTTTTGCGGCTGGTCCGTCTCTTCCATCTCGAGTCCAAGCTTGATCCGCGCCAAAGGCGTGCGCAATTCATGTGAGGCGTTTGCCAGCAGCAGCCGGTGTGAGGTCACCAGTTTTTCGATCTTATCCGCGGCGGCATTGAACTTGCGCGCCAATTGGGCGACTTCATCCTGCCCCTCGACGTCCACACGCGCCTGAAGGTCGCCTGATCCGATGCGCTCCACACCGTGGCTGAGCGTTTCAAGGCGACGGGTCAGTCGTCTGGAAAGCGGGTAAACACCGATCCCGACGCAAACGGCGACCAGCGCCAGAGTGAAGAGCAGGTTCAGCAAAGGTCCGAGCCGCGGCCCGCTATGTGCATCGGCAACCAGCCAGCGCCCGTCCGGCAGCGCCAGTGACAGGACCGGACCACCGCGCGCCCGGAACCAGCCTGTCTTGCCCGTATGCCTTTCCGGCGGCATGTCCGCCTCCCCGTAGACGGCGATCAGCTGTCCGGACCGGTCGAAGAGCGCGAGTGCAATGTCGAGGTCTTTGCCGAGCCCCTCGATCGTGCGCTGCTGATCGGAAATCGCCGAGTCCGCTGGCGGCAGCGTGAGCGCAACGAACCGGCTGACCGTGTCCAGAATGTTCCGGTTCAGCCGCTCCCGGCCTAGCGTTTCCCAAAGAATGCCGGACAGGATCACGACCAGCACAAGGCTGGCGACGATGGTCGCATAGATCTGGAGATAGAGCCTGCGCATCAGGGCGGAGCCGAACAGGCGTCGTTTCCTTTTGGCCATGGATCCGGCGCCTTATTCCTGTGAGCGGGCGAAGACGTAACCCGCACCACGTACGGTGATCAGACGCCTGGGCTTGTTGGGATCGTCCTCGATTTCCGCGCGGATGCGCGACACGTGCACATCGATCGATCTGTCGAAGGCCGCGAGATTCTCGCCTTTCAGCGCATTCATGATTGTGTCCCTGGAAAGGACCCGGCCTGCACGGCTTGCCATGATTTCCAGAAGCTGGAACTGATGTGCGGTCAAGTTGCAGATCCTGCCGTCGACCCTGGCTTCCATGGCCGAAGTGTCAATCTCAAGCCGGCCGAAGCGGAGCACCCTGCTTTCGGCCTCGCTCGGTCCACGCCGGAGAATGGCTCTCAGCCGAGCCAGAAGTTCACGCGGCTCGAACGGCTTGGGCAGGTAGTCGTCCGCACCGAGTTCCAGCCCGACAATCCGATCCATCGGTTCTCCCTTTGCCGTCAGCATCAGGATTGGCGTGCGGTCGTCGGTCCGCAGCGTCCTGCAGACTTCAAGACCGTCAAGGTCAGGAAGCATAAGGTCGAGCAGGATTGCGTCGAACTGGCGCTGCTTCTGCAGATCGAGACCAGCCTGACCGGTTGCTGCAACGGTAACGTTGAAACCCGACGTGCCAAGATAGTCCTGGACCATCTCGGCAAGCCGGGCGTCATCCTCGATGAGGAGAATCTGCTGGGGCATTCGTCTCGGAACTTTGCAGGCGTTAATGGCGGCGGAAACCCCGACCCATAGCACGTAATTCCGATATACGCTCGTCAAGCTGTTCCCGCTGGCTCGGGGTGAGAACGGACGCAACCTCGATCATCATGCTGGTGAATGTCTTGCTGACCTCATCCGCCAGTGCGAGTTTTTCCGCGCGCAGAGCCTCGATGGCGAACCGGTCGACTTCCTGTGCCAGGAGAAGCTGGCGAAGATCCTTGGCAACCGTTGCGAACTCGCCCTGCGTTGCCTTCATCTGAAGCGCGACCGGCGTCACGATGCTAATGATTTCGTCCACCTGTTCCGGTGTTGCGTCGATTTCGATGGCAACGTGGCGGACCACGCGGGTCAGCCGCTCCTTGATCTCCTCATCGCTGAGTTTTTGCAGCATGCCCGGGCCGCCGGCTCCTCTGCGCCAGCCCGCTTTCTGGAGGCCGGGAAATTCGAACAGGGCCGCGCTCGAGCGCTCGGTAAGGACCATTTGACCCAGCGCCGAACTTTGAGGCGCGCTGTTCACGCTCATGACGCTGCCTGTCAGAATGCCGGCACTGATGACACAGGCCGCGACAACGCGGGCGGTTCCGGCGGTGGATACCTTGAGGCGGGCATTTTCAAGTTTGTTCAGCATCAGAAGCTCCTTTGGCTTGAACAAATCCGGGAGGTGGGGTGATGAGTTGGTGTGCTCAGCGGCGCGGACGTTGAGGTGTCATGGCCTTGAGCTGTTGAATCTGCTCAGGCGTCAAAACAGTCGCGAGTTCCAGAACGAGTTCTTCGCGGTTCTGCTGCATTTCACCCCGCAGGGCGCGCATGGTCTGCCGCGACGGTCTTCCCTGGGATGGGTCGACGCCGTGTTTGGTAAGCAGGGCTTTGGTTTCGGCTATGTGACTTTCCATGATTTCGGTGAAGACCGGTGTCTGCTCGGCGGTGAGGTTCAGTTCAGCCGCAATGTCGGCGACCTGCATTGGTCGCGCCTGCTGTTGGGCAAGGCTCTCGGCGGAAACAAGCACGAGGGCCGAGAGCATGGCGGTGCCTGCAATCAGGCTCTGGCGCAATCGCCGGCTCATATAGAAAATCATGCAATCTTTTCCTTGGTTGCAGCCACCGGACCGCGCCGGCATGTGGGCGGACGGCGTGACCCGGTGGCGTTAGGGTCTTTACCCTCAGGGACGTGTGCTGCGTCCCGACAACCTAGAGGTAGGCCGAGCCGGTTTCCGGTGTTCTTCGCTTGTGTAAAGAAATGTAAAGCTGACCTTGGTGCAAAAAAATTTCAGCGCCTTCTCAGGCAGCAGTCATTGTGTCAGCTAACCGGATTTTTTATTGATTCAGGCGGCATACACAAAGGGTTTGCACCGTCGCCGGCGCAAATCACGGAGCCCGTAATCTGGCGCCTTTCAGATTCTGCAAAGGGTGTCACACAGCCGTAATCTGCGGGGGATATTGATCGCTTTGCACACGTGTGCAAAACTTCCTCCTGCGCTCAAATCTCCCTTGGGAGGTGGCGCATGTAAGACAGCAGGTGAGATCGATGACCACTCTTGTTTCCAAATTGCGCCAGTCCACCGCGGCTGCCGTTCTGGCCCTCACTGCGGCAACCGTTGCCGGTGATGCCTTCGCAAAAGACCTGACCATCACCGTTTGGGCCGGCGGCTCCAACGACAGTGACGCTTATCGTTGGGAAGCCATTGAAATGGCAGCAGATATCATGGAGCGCGAAGCTGCGATCCGTGGCGAAGAACTCAATATCACGGTTGAATCAAAGGGTCAGTTCGGAAACTGGCAGGAATTCAAGCAGGCGGTGACGCTGGCTGCCGAAGCGGGCACGGCGCCGAACATTGTCGTTACCTCCCATCTCGACATCGCTCCCTGGTCGGAGGCCGGATACATTGTGCCGGTCGAAGAGTATCTCGACCTGGATGCCTGGCCGCTAAACGATATCTACCCGAACCTCATGGAAATCGCGGCTTTCGACGATGTTCAATGGGGTCTGCCGCAAGATGCCGAAAGCCGTCCGTTCTTCTTCTGGAAGGATGCGATGAAGAAGATCGGCTATAGCGATGAAGACATCGCCGCGCTTCCGGCAAAAGTGGAAGCTGGCGAATACACGCTACAGAACGTTCTGGAAGACGCCAAGAAGGCCGTCGAAATGGAAGCTGTTGAAGAAGGCTACGGCTTCTACCCGCGCGTTTCCAACGGCCCGGACTATGCTCAGTTCTATCAGTCCTTCGGCGGTGAACTCATCGACCCGGAGAGCGGCAAGCTGGTTCTCGACAAAAAGGCGATGGAAGAATTCTACCAGTTCTTTGCCGATGCCGTTGAAGCCGGCGTGACCCGCAAGAACCACCTCGGCACCGATTGGGGCCAGTGGTACAACGAAGTCGCCAACGGCAAGGCCGCTATCTGGCACGGCGGGACCTGGCATTTCGGCCGCTACGCCCAGGAAGGCAACCAGGACTTCTGGAACACGATCGAATTCTCCCTGATCCCGGCGGGCAACGAAAATGGCCGCGCCAACACCATCACCCATCCGCTGGTCTATCTCATCACCGACAATGCTGATGACGAGGCCGAAGAAATCGCTGCAAACCTGGTGAAAATTGCTTCCGAGCCGCGCATCAACACGCTGCACGCGATCAAGTCGAACCACCTCGGCATCTCCAAGCAGCAGTCCAATATCGAACTCTATGCAAACGACCGCTGGGCGGACGAAGCGACCGAACGCCTGCTCGGATATGCGAACTCGCAGCCGAACCACGTGAACTATGGCGCGTATTCTGAGGCCCTCTTCAAAGGCCTGGAAGCGGCATGGACGGGGACAAAGACCCCGGCGGAGGCTGTTGCAGAGGTCGAGGTTCAGATGAAAGCCACGCTCGGGGACGAGCTGATCGTCCGCTGATCACGGCTGAGCATCGACATCCGGACCGGGCGGCCGCCGCCCGGTTCGGGCCCCTGGAACATCCAAAAGCAAACTGATTTTCGAGCGGTGGAGCACCTCATGCAACGTTCGAGCTGGCTGGGCCTTGCCTTCCTTTCTCCGGCACTTGTCGTCGTCTTGCTGTTCTTTCTAATACCGGTTGTGCTGACGGGCTTTTTTGCCTTCACCAACATGAGCACGGCAACCGGCGTGAAAGGCGGCGCTTATGTCCTCAATACAAGCGGTCTTCGAGCGCTTGCCGATGCCGGTCTGCCGAAGTCGACGCTGGAGCAGATCGAAGGCGCCGGATACCGGGTCGACGCCAAAGGCCTGGAGGCTCTGGCCGCTGATTTCGGGCAGCCGGTCGCAGACGAATTCGCAAGTCTGCATGACGGCGAAGTCTTTTCAAAGCGACGCGATGTCGAGCGTGCATTGAAGGATCTGCGGTCAAACCCGATCCGAAAGACGCGCGACCGCAAGATCGCCGCTGATCTTTTCAAGCGGTCTTTGTTGAACGAGCGTTTCGACACTCTGCCTGGATTTGAAGCAGCCCTCGAGGAGGCGGGCATCCCGGACGCCGATCGTCCCCTGATCACCCAGGTCGCTTATACCGGCTGGGTCTGGACCACGGAGAATTTCGGGTTCTTGATGTCGCTCGATTCGACCTGGCAATATGCGAAAAACACCATCATCTATGTTGTCTTCACCCTGTCGTTCAACGTGCTGTTCGGGTTGTTCCTTGCAATCGCAACGTTCTATCTGCCATCAGGGCAGGCAGCGACGTTTAGGGCGATCTGGTTCCTTCCGCGCATTCTTCCACCCGTGCTTTACATTGTCATGTGGCGCTGGTTCACCTGGGACACCGGCTTCATATCCACGGTGCTTTCCGGGTTTGGGGTGTCGCCGAGAAATTGGATGCTGGACACCGAACTCCACGCCTGGACCACGATTGTCCTGATCAATGGCTTCGTGGGCGCGTCGATGGGAATGATCGTGTTCTCGTCCGCGATCAGGGCGATCCCGTCTTCCATGCTTTATGCCTCGGAAGTCGATGGCGCGAGCCGTCTGCAACAGATCTGGCACATCATCTTGCCGCAGCTGCGCTGGCCGATCCTTTTCATCACGTCCTACCAGACGATGTCGCTCTTGACGTCGTTTGAATACATCTATCTCGCGACCGACGGTGGGCCCGGCGGGGCGACAGAAGTCTGGGCGCTGGCGGCATTCCATACGGCCCTCAACAACTACGGCGGAAATCTTCAATACGGTCTCGGCGCAACCTATGCCTTGCTCCTTGTGATAATCGGCCTCGCGGCGAGCCTGGCTTATCTCCGTCTGTTCAACTTCCGCAACCTGATCCAGAAACCGCGGATCGAAGGATAGCGATATGCAGTCGAATTTCCGTAACTGGCCTGTTCTCCTGGTCCTCTTCGTCTTTTCTGCCCCGCTTCTGATCATGCTCACCTTTTTGCTGGTGGATGCTTTCACCACGAAGGTGCCGGGAACCATGATCCCGAACGGCCTGACCTTTCACCATTTCCGCTTTCTGTGGACGGATCTGGACGACGGCAGCTGGGGCATCTGGGGCGTTACACTGAACACCTTCAACTTTGCGCTCTTCACATCACTCTCGGTCTCGGCGATCTCCCTGACAGCAGGTTATGCGCTTTCGCGTCTCGCCTTTCCGGCGCGCGGGTTCTTTCTTGGCAGCCTGATTGTGCTGCACGCTTTTCCGACGGTTACGCTCATCATCGCAATCTTTCTGATCCTTCAGTTGCTGGGCCTCTACAACACGCTGATCGGCGTCATCGTGGTCAAGGCCGCCCTGGAGCTGCCGTTCGGCATCTGGGTGATGAAAGGATTTTACGACACGGTTCCGTGGGAGATTGAAATGGCCGGCGTTCAGGACGGGGCCAGCCGTTTCACCGTCTGGTGGCAACTGGTTCTGCCTCAGGTGCAGCCGGGCCTCATGGCGATCCTGATCTTTTCCTTCCTGTCCGGCTGGTCCGAGTTCATCCTGCCCATGGTGCTCGCCCCCGGGACCGAGGCACAGGTTCTGTCCACCTATCTCGCAACGATGCTGCTGGACGGCGGCACCCAGGCCGACTTCAACCTCTTCAAGGCCGTCGGACTGTTCTACGCGCTGCCGGTCATCATCATCTACCTGGTTTTCCAGAACAAACTCATGAACATCTACGGCGGAGGCACGAAAGGCTGATGCGTATCTCGATCGAAAATTTCACCAAGACCTTCGGCGATACGACCGTGATCAAGGACATGTCGCTGGAGATCCGGAGCGGCGAGATGCTAGCGCTGCTAGGACCCTCGGGCTGCGGCAAGTCGACGACGCTTTTCGCGATCTGCGGCATTCATCGGATGAACGGTGGTCGGCTTCTGTTCGGGGACAAGGACGTCACGCGGGTCTCCTCCCAAAAACGCAATGTTGGCGTGGTCTTTCAGAATTATGCGCTTTATCCGCATATGAACGTTTTTGACAACATCGCCTTCCCGCTGAAGGTCCGGAAGGAGACCAGGGCCGAGATCGATCGCAAGGTGCAGGAGATCGCGAACCTGGTGCATATCGGAGAACTGTTGCATCGCAAGCCCGCACAGCTTTCCGGCGGGCAGCAGCAGCGCGTCGCTCTGGCACGGGCACTGGTGCGCGAGCCGGACATTCTCCTCCTTGATGAACCGCTCGCCAACCTTGATGCAAAACTGCGTCTTGAAATGAGGTCCGAGATCCGGCGCATTCAGCAGCAGACAGGCATCACCGCAGTGCTGGTGACGCATGACCAGGTCGAGGCCATGTCCATGTGCGACCGCATTGCGATCATGGACAACGGCAAGATTGTTCAGCTTTCGAGCCCGAAGGAAATGTATGAAGATCCGACTTCGGACTTCGTGGCTGGCTTTCTCGGCAATCCACCGATCGCCTTTCTTGAAGGAAAGGCAGCGGGCGGCGGCTTTCGCCTGGCAAACTCCGAAATCACCCTCCCGGTGCCCTCCGGCATTACGATACCGGACCACGGTGCCGCCATGCGTTTCGGCATTCGGCCTGAATTCTTCCAGCCGAACAATGGTTTGAAGCTTAACGGCAAGATCAGTTTTGTCGAAACTCAGGGGCGCGAGGAGCTCTACGACGTCATGCTGGAAAACGGGGCCGTGCTGCGGTCCATTCAGTCGCAGGGTGCCGGTCATAAGCTTGGAGACGAAGTCAGCTGGGGCATTGCCGAAGACAGAATTCTCGCCTTTGGTCCTGACGGCAGAAGGCTCTGAGGAGCGACAATGTCAGCCTTCAATCCGGATAAGTCCTGGATCCACGACCACGATGGTCCGCCGCTTGCGATCGCTCATCGCGGGGCCAGCGCCTATGCGTTCGACAACACGCTGCGGGCCTTCAAACTGGCGCATGCGCTGGGCGCTGACATGTGGGAAGTCGATGTCCGGCTGACGGCAGATGGCGTCCCGGTCGCCTTTCATGACAAAGACCTTTCAAACACTTGCGGCAACGATGCCCTGCTCGGCGACGTCACGGCGGAGGAACTGTTCAATCTGACGTCAGCTGCCGGGCGGCGGGCTCCGCTGTTTTCCGATGTCGCCAGCCTGGCTGCAGAGCTCGGTGCCGGGATCTACCTCGATGCAAAGGAGGGACGGGCGGCGACGCTCGCGACCGAGATCCTTGCCGAAAATCGCATCAGAAAAGTCATTGTCGGCGCCAATACGCCCGAATACTGCGCCGAGCTGCTTCAAACGGGTTGCCCTTATCCTGTTTCGCTCCTCGTCGGTCTTGGCCGAGACCCGTTTGCGTTGGCAAAAGACTGCGGCGCGGAACTCGTTCATCCATGCTGGGAACGGGCCAGCGACCGTCCGGACAGATTGCTGGACGAATCCTTTTTCCGGCACGCGAAATCGCTGCGGTTGCCGGTGGTGACCTGGCACGAAGAGCGGGCGGACGTGCTGGCGGAACTGGTCAGGATGCCGGTGCTCGGTATTTGTTCCAATCAGCCGGAAATGGTGAACCCTTACCGCTCCGATCCACCCCGGCTGCCCGAAATCGTCTGCCACCGGGGCGCTTGCCGGATCGCGCCGGAAAACACCATTGCCAGTGCCCGGGCAGCCTGGGAGGGGGGGTTCGACTACGTCGAGCTGGACGTTCGCGAGACGGCGGACGGGCATCTGGTTGTTCATCACGATCCGACTTTGGAGCGCACAACAAACGGCTCGGGAGTACTTGCCGGGAAGAGACTGGATTGTCTTCGGAAGCTGGATACCGGAGGTTGGGTCGATCCTTTTTTCAAGGGTGCATCCTTGCCGTGTCTTTCTGAGTTCGTCTCCCTCGCGAAAGCCGGCAACCGGAAGCTTTATGTCGAGATCAAGGAAGCCGATGCGCTGAAGACGGCTGCGACGGTTCTTGAACAATTGCCGCCCGAAAACGTCTTCTTCTGGTCGTTTCAAAAGCGCCTCCTGGCCGAAATTCACGGGGCCTTTCCGGAAGCGCACCTGATGGCCCGGCCAGAGGACTACGAGACGCTTGGGGACTGCCTGGATGCTTATGATGCGGAGATCATCGAGTTCAACGTTCGGAACGCGAATGCCGGCGACATTGAGGCCGTTCGGCAGGCGGGGCGGAAGGTCATGCTTGCCTACATGGGCAGCCATCCCGGCGTACTTTCGGACTTGATAGAACTTGAGCCGGATCTTCTCAACGTGAACGAGCCGTTTCTTGCCCGGAACCTGCTTGCTCAATCAAGAAACGGAAAGAAGAATGACTGATCAGGGGACTCCCAAGAAACAGGTCAATTCCTTCGATGTCGCCCGATTGGCAGGCGTTTCAAGATCGGCTGTGTCAAGGACCTTCACCGACGGCGCCAGTGTTTCTGAGGAAACGCGTGAGAAAGTGATCAAGGCGGCGCGGGAGCTCGGATATCGCGTGAATGTTCTGGCGCGGTCGCTGCACAAGCAGAAGTCCGATCTTGTCGGTGTGGTTGCGGCTGACCTGGACAATCCCTTCCGCGCCGAGCAGATCGACTTGCTGTCGCAAGGACTGCTGGAAGGCGGCTTCAGGCCCATTCTCTTGCGGGGAGATCCTTCCACTGACGTTGCCGAGCTGATCGGTTCGCTGCTTCAGTACAGCGTTGCCGGCGTCATCGTAACCTCCGACACACCACCGGAAGAAATCTGCCGGGAATGCCTTGAAAACGGGGTGCCGTTGGTAGTGGTCAACAAGCGCGATCCGGGCGCACCGGTCGACCGCGTCGTCACAGACTTCGAAGCAGGCGGCCGCTTGGCCTTCGAACATCTCATTGCAAGTGGCTGCCGGAAGCTCGCAGTCGTGACCCCGGAACGCTCGTCCTATTCAGTGAACGGACGCGCGCTTGCCTTCGAGCAGATCGCAAATGATGCCGGTGTTCCGGTGGTCCGTATCGCCTGGGGGACTCAGTCCTACGATGGCGGCCTGGCAGCATCTGCTTATGTGAACAAGGTGCGGAGCGAAGTCGACGGTGTTTTCTGCACGGCGGATTATCTGGCTCTCGGCGTCATGGACGGTTTGCGCCACGAATATGGTTTGCGGATCCCTGAGGACCTGCAGCTGATCGGCTACGACGATATCGTGCAGGCGTCCTGGAAGTCATATGACATGACGACGGTCGTGCAGAGCCGACACGAGCTTTGCGAGATTACGCTCAATCTCCTGATGCAGCGCCTCGAAGAGCCCGACCTGCCGCAGCAGGTCGAGACCTGCGGTGTCTCCCTGATACAGCGTGGAACAACAGTCGGCTCCTCGATAGCCTAGGGTACGGACTCATAAATGAAGTCAATTTGGTTTGGATCGTTTTGACCAGCGGCAAGGAGCGAAAGCGCAGGAAATGTGGTTCATTTTCAAGCCTTTCGCGACGAAGCAGATGGCCAAAACGGTCAAATCCGAAGGACGGCAAAATGGCTTCACCTCGCAGCGTCAACGCGCTTGACCGGGCATAAAGCCCGCTCTTCACACGCTTCCTTGTGTGATTTCGCCATTTATGCCGCCAAATCGGCTTCATTTATGAGTCCGGACCCTAGCCAATGCTCCAGGTGATGGTCTCGCCTGCGCCGCGCTGATGTGCGAAAGAAACTCTGTCCCCGTCGATGGAAACAACCTGCAGGTCCTCTGGCAGATCCTTGCCGTCGAAGTGGATCGAACGTCGGTAGAAAGTTTCGCTCCAGGACCACGTTCCCGAAACCGGTTGCTGGTCCGGTCCAACGCCTTCGACAGTCCCGTCGGGGTTGATGATGACCCAGCTGTTGCCATCTACCAGCCGTTTTCCAGCCACCTGCTCCAGAAAATCCTGCTCCGTCGTGATGTTTCCGGCCATGTCGCCTGCTCCCGTTCGAAGTTGCTTATTTGTTTGCGGGTGCAAGTATACGACGAAACGGAGACCTGTCATTTCGAGAGGCCAGGGTCCGTACCCTGGCCGCTCCTGATCCGCAGCGGGCTCCCGATGACGTGAACCAAATGCTCCGGACACGCAGGTGCGTCATGGAGAAGGCGCAATCAGGTGCCGGATCCTCGGCGCCTCGGCACCTTGGTGGAACTTCCGGATGTCTTCCTGAAGGTCAGCATCCGTTTTGGTCACGCGGTCATGCTGACGCAGGTGATCAAGCCAGCTCGCGACAACGAAGCTTTCGGTCCAGAGCGCATCGTTTTCGGCGTCCTGAAAAACGTTCCAGTCAACCGCTCCGTCGCGCCGGCGTTCAGCGGAAAAGCGTCGGAGCGCCGAAAGGAAGGCCTCCTTGTCGGCTGGATCCACATGGTATTCGATCAGGATCATCACCGGACCGCGATCCGGTTCGAGCTCGCCTGACACTACCGGCGCCGGCCAATGTGCCGAGGGTGTGAGGTCTAGCGAACCAACCGAGGTCAACGGCACGTTGCGGACAACCGCAAGGACGGCAATCAACAGGAGTGCGGCTGCAAGCAACGCAGCGGGAATACCGGCGAAGGACGCCACCTGACCCCAGACCACGCTGCCGAGGCTCATCGAACCGAAAAAGACTGTCAGGTAAATGGAAAGCCCGCGCGCGCGGACCCATTCCGGCAAGGAAGCCTGCGCCGAAACATTCAGGCTGGAAAGCACGGCGATCCACGCGAATCCGGCCAGCAACGAGACCGCATACGCGGCGAGAGCCGAGGGCACGAGTGCAAAGACGGCGAGAGCCAGCGCCGTGCCAATGGTTCCAGCGGCAACCGTATTGTTCGATCCAAGCTGTTTGCGGACCTTCGGCAGAAGGAGAGCACCAAGAACCGCACCGGCCCCGACACACCCGAGCAACATTCCGTAAAGGCCGGGGCCACCCTCGAGCAGGTCCCTGGCGATCAGCGGCAGCATTGCCCAATAGGCGCTGGCAAACACGAAAAATGCGATGGCGCGCACAAGCGTCGCCTTGAGGGCAGGGCTGTGCAGTGCATAGCGCAATCCCGTCTGGATCGCGCTGAAGACGGGCTCGGGAGGCAATCGCTTTTCTGCCTTTTTCTCCGGCTTCCAGAAAAAAAGTGCGGCCAGAATGCCGACAAAACTGAGAGCGTTTAGGGCAAAGGGTGACGCCAGCCCGACCGCGGTTATCAGGACCCCGGCAAGCGCCGGGCCGATAGCACGGCTTATGTTTATGCCCATGGAATTGAGCGCGACCGCCGCTGCGAGGTCTTTTTTCGGAACGAGGCTCGGGACAATCGCCTGCCAGGCCGGCGCGGCAAACGCGGCTCCGGTGCCGAGCAGGAACGTAAAGATCAGGAGCAGTTCCACGCTTGCCTGGCCGCTTGCGACAAGGATCGCAAAGAGGCAGGCCAGCACTCCCATCAGAAGGTTGACGATCAGGAGTAGCAGCCGGCGGTCGACAATGTCGGCGACCGCACCGGCAACGAGAGCGAACAGGAATACAGGCAGGGTCGTCGCGGCCTGGACCAATGAAACCATGACAGGGCTCGGTGACAATGTCGTCATCAGCCAACCGGCACCAACATCATGCATCCAGGTGCCGACATTGGAGACGACAGTTGCCGTCCAAAGCATCGCAAAGGGCAGGGATCGAAACGGGCTCCATGCCCCACCGCCGGGTGCTGCCCCCTTGGAGGTCAGGTCGTCTTTGGTTTTGTCTTCTGTCGTTGCCGTCATCGGAAAACCGGTCCTGTGTCGAGGTCGAGGCCTGGTCAGGCCGTTTTGCTGGGCTGTGACCGGTCATCCGTTGCGGCAGGCGCGACCGCAAAGGATTTGCCGTCAAGGCAATGGACGGCCGCTTCCTGCGCGGTCAGTTTTGATTTTGCCCACGAGACCGCGGTTTCACCGACAAGCATGCCGAGGAGCCCCAAAAGCGCGATCACGGGGGGAGCCGGCGAACGGGTGCCGAGAAGGGCGTAGAGGACTCCAACCCCAAGTCCGATGGCCAACGAGACGAGATAAGGTGTGTAGTTCATGTCTATCTCCGGTGGGGTCATGCAGGGAGGTTGATGTTGCCGGGCGCACCAGGGGCACCGAAGAACGGGACGGGCGACCAGTCCGGCAATTCTGCCAGCGCAGGTGGCGCGTAATCCGCGAGCGCACCTTTGGCATGGACGATCTTGCCGCCGGACAGCGTGAGGTCCGAGGTAATGTCCGCAATCTCGCTTTCATCAACGGCAAAGTAATCCCGGTCGAGCACGGCGAGATCGGCAAGCTGACCCGCCATGATCTGTCCCTTGATGCCCTGTTCACGGCTGAACCAGGCACCGGCTGCGGTCCAGTGGCGCAAGGCATCTTCGCGGCTCAGACGATTGTCGGCCAACCAGATAACGTCGCCGCCGCGGCCCTTGCCCGAGACGGCCCAATGAATGGCAAGCCAGGGGTTATAGGACGACACGCGCGTCGCATCTGTCCCGGCCGCAAGCGGCACGCCGGAAGCCATCATATTCTTGACGGGCATGACATCATGCAGCGCCTCTTCGCCGTAGCGCTCGCGGAAGGCAGTCGCCTGAAAAGCGATGCGGTTCTGGTAAGAAATGCCGCCGCCCAGGCGGGCGACCCATTCCATGGTTTTTTCCGAAATCGTTTCGCCGTGATCGAAGATCCAGTTGAGCTCTTCCAGCCCTTTGTCGCGTCCGATCTCTTCGAGCACCGAAAGAAGGCGATGGGCGCTTTCTTCATAGGTGCAGTGGAACCGGATCGGCCACCGGTTTTCGAGCAGGAATTCCAGCACCGGCCTGAGATCGCCCTCCATACGTTTGGGCAACTCGGGACGGGGATAGGAAAAGTCCTCGAAGTCGTAAGCGGAGGCGACCAGCATTTCACCGGCGCCGACACACTTGAGGTAAGTGTTGCCCTGGTCAGGTTTCACCATGTCGTGCCAGCGCTTGAAGTCGTCGAGCTCAAAGAGCGGACGCTGCGCGAATAGCTGGTAGCCGATACGCACGGTCTGCTCACCTCTGCGGTTGAGCTCGGTGATGACGCCGTAATCGTCCGGGTAGTTCAGGAAGCCGCCGGCACAATCGAGCGCCGAAGTCAGGCCAAGCCCGTTCAAAGCCCGGAAATAGTGTTTCGTCGACAGGATCTGCTGCTCGAAATCAAGCTTCGGTGCCATGTCGAGAAGCGCATAAAGCGGCTGCGCATTCGGACGCGCAAGCGCCAGCCCTGTCGGATTTCCGGTGTCGTCGCGCTCCAGCCGGCCCGATACGAACGGTTCGTAATAGTGGCTGTCGATCCCGAGCGCGCGCAGGGCGGCCTTGTTCAGCCACGCGCGATCATAAAGGTGCAGCACATAGACAGGCACATCCGGCGCGACCGCATTGATCTCGTCGATGGTCGGCAACCGCCGTTCAGCAAACTGGTCTGCGGACCAGCCACCGACGACCCGGATCCACTGTCCGGCCGGAGTGCGCTGGGCCTGTGCCTTGAGCATGGCAAGTCCGTCCGCAAGCGATGGAACATTGTCCCACCTCAGTTCCATGGCGAAGTTGTTGCCCTGTCGGATGATATGCGTGTGGCTGTCGATCAGGCCGGGAATCACGCGTTTGCCCTGAAGGTCGATCACCTTTGTGTCGTTGCTCTTGAGCCGCATGATGTCGTGATCGGAACCGACTTCCAGAATCGTTTCGCCTGCAATTGCAACAGCCTCGGCGACCCGGTCCTGGTCATCAAAGGTCGTGACTTTTCCATTGGTCAGGATCAGGTCTGCGTGGGTCATGAAATCTCTCTGGAATCGGGGAAGCGAGGTCGTCGCGAGACCGGTGCCAGGACCGGTCTCGCAATTGTTTGTTACAGCGACCGGGTGTCGCCAAAGGTGATCACAGGCGACCAGTCAGGGCTGACCGGTGGTACGTGCCGCAGATCGTGATGCGCCAGGTCGTCCTTGGCGAAGACCACCTTGCCGTCGACCGCGGTCAGGGCGGAGGTAATCCGCGCGATCTCCGCGTCGGTCACCGCGAAGTAGTCGCGATCGAGGATCGCGAAATCCGCAAGCTGGCCTTCTGCGATTGCACCCTTCCGGCCACCATCCCCCGTGAACCAGGAAGAGCCGGTCGTCCAGACACGCAGGGCTTCTTCACGTGTGAGCAGGTTGGCATCGTCATACATCCGCATGCCGCCGCGCGAGAGACCGGTCGCCATCCACTGGATCGAGTACCAGGGGTTATACGAGGTCACACGGGTCGCGTCGGTGCCCCCGCCCATCGGCACGCCCAGATCCATAATGAACCGGAAGTTCGGCGTCTTCTTCAGCTTCTCCGGGCCGTAGTTGCGCACGAAATCCTCGGCCTGGAACTGGAGACGGTTCTGCAGCGCGATCCCGCCACCGAGTTCCGCGATCCTTTCCAGGTTCCGTTCCGAAAAGGTCTCGACGTGGTCAACGAACCAGCCATCGACGAGACCTGCCCCCTTGGCAACGTCTTCATAGACCTTGAGCAGCCGGTCACCCGTTTCGTCGTAGGTGATGTGCTGACGGAACGCCCAGCCTTTTTCGCCAAGAAGCGTCATGATCTTGTGTTGTATCTCTTCGGCATCCCGGTCGATTTCCGGGCGCGGGTCGCCGAAGATCTCGTAGTCGTAAGACGCCCAGGTCAGGTTTTCACCGGCACCTACGAGTTTCAGCATGTCGTCGCCGGTTCCCGGCGTGAAGCGGGATGTCCAGTCCGTGTAGTCGTCGAACTCGCGGCCTTTGACCTGCGGGAACGTGTGATAGCCGATACGCGTGGTCAGCAGGCCTTCCCGGTGCATATGATTGATGACCTTGTAGGGGTCGGCATCCGGGAACTCCATGCCGCCGCCGCCTGCATCCGACACGGACGTGATCCCCAGTGAGTTCAGCTCGTCCATGTATTGCATGGAGGAGTTGATCTGGTCGCGGATCGACAGCTTGGGAGCCTGGCTGAGGGTCTTGTACATCAAGAGCCCGGACGGTGCGGCCAGCAGCCGGCCCGTTGACGCGCCAGTCTCGTCCTTCTCGATGATCCCGCCCGGATAGGTCGGGTGATCGGCCTGATCGTAATTGAAATAGGAGATCGCGCGGCTGTTGAGCAGCGTCATCTTGTACAGGTAGTGGATCAGAACCGGATGGTTCGGCGCGACACTGTCGAGCTCCTCGATGGTCGGCAGGCGTTTTTCCTTGAACTGGAATTCGGAAAACCCGCCGGCGACCCGGATGAACTGGCCCTCGGGTGTCCGGTCCGCTTGCAGGCGCAAAAGGTGAAGTGCTTCTTCCAGGCTGTCCGCCGCGTCCCAGCGAACTTCAAGGTTGTAGTTGACGCCACCGCGGATCGAGTGCGTGTGGCTGTCGATCAGACCGGGAATGACGCGTTTCTTGTTCGCGCGGATCACCTGTGTGAACGGGCCGATCAGCGGAGCAACATCGGCTTCGTCTCCGATGGCAATGAACCGGCCGCCACGCGCGGCAAGTGCCGTCGCCTCCGGGCGCGAGGGATCCATTGTTGTGATGCGTCCGTCAAGAACGACCAGGTCCGCAAAACTGTCCTGGGCCTGGGCGAAGGCCGTGGACAGGGAGCTGGAGGCCAGAAGCGCGGACGCGCCCTGGAGAAACTGACGGCGGTGAAGAGGCATGACTTGTCTCCTGCCGCTGTGCAGCGGCGTTTAATCGTGTGTCGATGGGGAACCGCTACCAGCGCCGGTTAATCAGGCGCTGGCATCCGGTTTCTGGTTTCTGGTTTCTGCGCTATTCAGCAGCAACGGCAGTTGGGGCCGGGATTGGGTCGAGGCGTTCGCCATGAGCGACGCGCTCTGGTGCCTTGTGAACCATGGTGTAGGCGTAATCGACGCCCATGCCGTAGGCACCGGAGTGCTCCTTGACCACATCGAGCACCAGATCGTAGGTCTCCTTGCGGGCCCAGTCACGCTGCAGCTCCAGGAGGACCTGCTGCCAGGTCACCGGCACGACGCCGGCCTGGATCATGCGTTGCATGGCCATGTCGTGCGCATTCCGGGACGTGCCGCCGGAGGCATCTTCCACCATGTAGATCTCGTAACCGCCCTCGCGGATCGCATCGAGTGAGAACATCAGGTTGCAGACTTCGGTCCAAAGGCCGGAAACGATAACTTTCTTGCGGCCGTTCTTTGCCAGCGCATCCCGCACCTTCTGGTCGTCCCAGGAGTTCATGGACGTGCGCTCCAGCAGCGGCGCTTCTGGAAAGACGGACAACAGCTCCGGGTACGTGTGGCCGGAAAACCCGTCGGTCTCGACCGTTGTGATCGTGACCGGAAGGTCGAAAACCTTGGCTGACTTGGCAAGGGCAACCGTATTGTTTTTCAGGGTCTGGCGGTCGATCGATTGCACGCCGAAAGCCATCTGCGGCTGGTGATCGATGAAAATTAGCTGCGCGTTCTGCGGTGTCAGCAGTTCGAGGTTCCCGGACATTTTAATCTCCATAACATCTTGGGCGAACAGGGTTTCCGGTTCGGATGAGACAGGAGATAGGCGCTCTCAGCTGGATTTATTTCATCTTTAGTGCATATGTTTTACAGGAAATTGCGCATTGGATTTGCGTGCTGCTACTGCGCGTCAACATGGACTGAACAATGGGTCGTCACGCCTTTCAAAACGAGCCGGAGCACTGCCGGGTCTACAGGGAAATACGTGCGCCGGACGATGTTCCGCAGATTTTCGGCGTGGACCAGCGCTGGAATATGCCTGCCGTGCGGCACCGGGCGAATCTGGGTCAGGGAATTCATTTCAGCGGCGTTGGCCACTACATCCTGACCTATCATATCGGCGGAGCGAATGCCCGCCGCCTTGACTTGAATGACGGTCTGACAATTGCAAGCCAGGGGGCGCTGTCGCTTCAAAAGCCGAACAGCGCCGGGGTCTTCGCTTCGAGCGGCACGGTCGACTACGCGCATTTTTACTTCAACCAGGGCCTTCTTTGCGAGATAGCCGATGAGATTGAAGGTGCGGCGATCGCGGAGCCGGAAGATTTTTTTGCGCTTTTCGATGCTGCAGCTGGCAGCGACGCCGCGGCTTACATTCAGCGCGCCGCCAATTGCGAGGATCCGCCAACCTCCATCGAGATGGACAGCCGCGCGTATCTGCTCGGGCTCGGCATTCTGAGGGCGGTGCGGTCGCGGACCGGTTATGTCGACGATCTGAGCAGGGTCAAGCCCGGATGTGTGATGAAACCGGTTCTGGAGTTTATTGAGGACAGGATCGGAGATTCACTCCGGCTAACGGAACTCGCCCAGACCATTGATATGAGCCCGTTTCATTTCACGCGGGTGTTCAAGACC
This sequence comes from Roseibium sp. MMSF_3544, assembly GCF_030732845.1. Classification (GTDB taxonomy): domain Bacteria; phylum Pseudomonadota; class Alphaproteobacteria; order Rhizobiales; family Stappiaceae; genus Roseibium. The sequence continues at coordinate 132,471 of NZ_JASHKA010000003.1, read as the reverse complement.
GAGCTTGGTATTTCGCCGTCTAAGTATCTTGCGAAACGGCGTGTTGAACGTGCCCGCGATCTCATTCTCCAGACGTCCATGCCGCTGGCCGAGGTCGCTTTCCGGACCGGATTTTCCAGCCAGGCCCACATGACAAGCCGCATGAAAGCCGAGATCGGTGTCACGCCCGGTGAGCTGCGCAAGGGGTGACTGAGACTGGTTCGATAACAAAGAGGAGGCGCCAGATGAATATCCGGCGCCTTCTTGCGCTGGCACCGCTAGGCAATGAGCCCTTCGGGAACGAATTGGATGGCTGGAAGCAGCGCGTCCAGTTCGACGTCCGGCGAGATACCGTTAAGCTCGATGGTGCCGTTGAGATGCGTGATCAAAAGGTCGCCGTCCTCCGAAGCTCCCAGCGACACCGCAGCCTGAAGTCCATCCGTTTCCGCGTCCAGATCAAACTCGAGCAGGTCGGTGAATTGCAGGCCCGGGTCACCAAAGGCGGCAATCTCTGCCAGGAGATCCGGGGCCGCCTCCAAGCCGTCTGACAGATCCAAAACCAGCTTGTCTCGCTTCGCATTGAAATCCGCCACCACGTCGTGGCCTTCACCGGCGCGAAACGGATTGAACACAAAACTGTCCGCAGACCGGCCGCCGACCAGGAAGTCGTTACCCTCTTCGCCTTCCAAAGTGTCTTTTCCGCGCCCACCGTTCAGATAGTCGTCGTCTGCGCCGCCTTCCAGCATATCCATTCCGCGTCCGCCAATGAGTTTGTCATTGCCGCCGCCGCCTTCCAGTGTGTCCTTTCCGCGCCCGCCGAAAAGATTGTCGTCGCCGTCGCCGCCTTTGATCAGGTCATGGCCGCGCCCGCCGAAAATGACATCATGGCCGCCAAGGCCGTTGGCGATGTCATTTCCGCTACCAAGAGAAATGAAATCGAAATGGTCTGAGCCGATCACCGCGTCTGGACCGCGTCCGGTAAACAGGAAACCACCCTTGGCAAATGTCAGATCAAAGGGCAGGAGCACGTTGTCGATAACGTGAATGATGCCGTTATCAGCTTCGATCCCGTTCGCGGACCCAGACGGATTTGTAACGTTGGGATCGGCAAAATCACGGTCCTTGTCTCCGAGCGAAAGACCTTTCGAACTGTCCGGGTGGATCGTCTCACCGGACAGTGTCTTGATGCTGCTGGCGCCTGCAACGGCAACGCCATCCAACTCTTCTGGCGCGATGTGATAGGGCAGGACAGAGCCGAGAAAGGCAGTTGGGTCGTCGGAAGGTGACAGCAGCGTGGAAGCGTCAATGAGCGCTTTCACAACCTCTTCTTCGTTGTTTACGGTAAATCCGAGCGCTTTTGCCAAGTTGGTAAAAGCCTCGTCTGTTGGTGCGAAAACCGTAAGTTCTTTGGTCTTGTCGCCGGCAGCCTTAACGAGATCCGGGAATTCGGAAAGAGCTGCTGCAAGAATATTAAAGTTGTCGTTTGTTGTTGCAATATCGAGGATAGTGTTGGTTTCGTGCTCCGTAGACATTTTGTTTGCGCTCCCTACCAGCGCCCCATCGCGAACGTTTACGGCTGGTCGGGGAAACGGTTTCGCGCTCGGAGACTTTTCTTGATCACAGTCGCGTGAAGTGGAAGGCGGCGTGCGTTGGAATTGCCCGGTTTGCCAAATCATTTCGGTCACGCAGATCGCGTGTGCTTGGGCCTTGAAAAATATGAACAGTCAGGTCAGGTTATGTCCAAATTCAACCCCGTGACAGGCGGGACACATTCAAATGGAGCAACTCATGTATCTGGCAATGAACCGGTTTTCCATTTTGAAAGGCCAGGAAGAGGCGTTCGAGACGGTGTGGCGTGAACGGGAATCCAGGCTGTCCGATGTTCCCGGCTTCCAGACCTTTCATCTGATGAAAGGCGCTTTTGACGAAGACAGCGGCACAACGCTTTACGCCACCCACACGATCTGGAACAGCCAGCAAGACTTCGTAAACTGGACCCGGTCCGAGCATTTTCGTGAGGCGCACAAGAATGCGGGTGGCAACAAACACATGTATGCCGGTCACCCCAAATTCGAGGGATTTGAACCCGTCTTGAGCGAATAGACACAAGACCAGGCAGCAAACCTGTCACCCCGATCCTGCAGAAACCTCGGGCAGGAGCCTGCGCAAACACCGGCTTGCCAAAGCCTCGGAAATGTTCGCTGTCGCGGCGTGGCGCCCGGTCGTCTCCGCGGTTGAAAACGGGGCGGACGCGTATCCTAAATTTTCGTGCGTGACCTAAAAGTCATGCTCGCGCACAAGAAAGGCACTGGACCGGGAGTGGTCGACGAAATTGCCTTCGTCTTTCAAAAGGGCGGCGCTGAACGCCTGCCCTTCCGCTGAACTCATGGCCTCCACGAGATCTTCTTCTGAATCGAACCAGACCTCGGCAACGCCGTCGAACTCCGGCATCATGCCACGGGAATCCCGCATCATTGTATTCAAGGGCGAGTCCAGAGTGTGATCCTGCAAGTATCGTTTGGTGCGCATCTTCGACGCGTTTTCCATGAAAAACGGACCGTGCTGGTTCAGCCAGTAATCAAGAAACTGTTCCCGGCTCAAATCCGCACGCCGGGTCAGGCACATGATCAGCTTGATCATCTGAAATCCTCCAATGAGACATCAATTCAGGTGACAATACCGTTCACCAACCTGGCCGGCATGGCAATGGAAATCAGGCATACTGAGCCGCGGCAATAAAATGCCGCGGCACGGCGCAAAAGAAGCGCCAAGCGGGGCTATTTTGCTGCGGCGGATGTCAGGTTCTTGAGCGCACCGGTCATCTTGCCGATGCTCGGATGATCGGCAGGCAGACCGTGTGCGGCCGCGAGCGTCTTCGGATCGTGGTAGACAAGGACCGTGCCGTCATCAGTTTCGATCACCACCACCCGTATGGGCAGATCGAGACCGGCTTCCGGTGCATCGCGGATCACGGGTGTTCCGAGCTGCGGGTTGCCGAAGATGACAACCTGGTTCGCCGGAATTTCCATGCCGACGCTTTTGCCGCCCGCTGCGTGATCGATCCGGGCAAATACCTTCGCGCCTGCCTTTTCAACCGCAGCCACCAGATTGTCAGCGGTTTGTTCAACCGAATGAGCGCTCGGCACGTGGACGAGACCAGATGAGTCGTCTGCCTTGGCAGATGTCATCCAGGCGGTCACAGCCAGGGTGGCGACAAAAGTTTTGAAAGCGAAATCGAGCATGGGAACCTCCGGGCGGTTGGATCAATTACGGCAGGCAGTTTCATTCGTAGATTGCCGGTCTGGCCAATCACACTTTTATGAGCCGAATGCAGCCATTTTGCGAAACAAGGCAGATCGGCAAATTGACTGGGAGAATCCGGAAAATCCGGTCCGTCCGAAATCCGGATGTCCATGCCTTGCGTAAGCCATGAGATTTGCCGGGAGGGTCTCAAAATCGGATCAAGACTGACAAAAGCCGCGATCGTATCTCTCTCGACCTTGTTTTCGATGAGCGGGATTGGATCGTCAATGGCAAGCCCTGCGGAGGCCTGGGCCTGGAAACACAGGGTCCTTGTTGTTTTTGCGCCCGATGGGCGCGATGACTGCCTTGCAGAACAGCGCCAGCAGCTGAAGGGCACCAAACGAGACCTGACCGAACGCCACATGGCAGTTGTCGAAATTGTCGGCGGAAAGGCAAAAACCGTTTTGGGTGCGGAACTCGAGATATCCGGACCGGAATTGGCGGCGTTCCTGCGAAAGGACGATGACAGCTTCGAAGTGCTTTTGCTCGGCAAGGATACCGGCATAAAGCTGCGCTCACGTGAACCGGTCTCTGCCAACGAGGTTTTCGCCCTTATCGACACAATGCCGATGCGACGGCAGGAAATGAAAAAGCAAGGCGGCTGAAGCGCTTTTCTTGGAGCGCGCTCGACGAGCCAAGTGAGCCCGAATTTCATTGCGGACGGTTCAGCTCGGATCCGCCGGACGGAAAAGCAGATGACAAAGATTGGTTCAATCGACACCGAGCCCGAAGGGTTCAGCACCGTACCAGCGCCCGCTCTCTGGCTCGGCGGAACCGGCGCTATCCCCTTTGCATTTTGCGCTCTGGCAGCCGTATTCGCGCCTCAGGAATGGACCGATCTGGCGACGAGGGCGCTTGCTTTTTATGGCGCGGTTATTCTCTCTTTTCTCGGTGGCATTCAATGGGGACTGGCGATCAGTGCCGGTGTGCAAACAAACGCCTTTGCTCAACGTCTGTGTCTCAGCGTGGTTCCGTCCCTCATCGGTTGGGGAGCCTTGTTCCTGCCGCCATTTTACGGACTGCTTGTCATGGCGGCGGCGTTCGCGCTCGTTTTGTACCTTGATCTCCAAGCCACAACGCGTGACGAGGCGCCTGCCTGGTATCCAAAATTGCGCGTACCTTTGAGTGCAGCCGCGATGGCGTCGCTGGCGGTCGGGGCGGCCGTATCCATCTGACCACCACGTCTGGCATGACCCCTATGTTTCCGGTATGGCATGAGTCATACCTGAAAGAGAAACCGCGCGCATGAGACGTTTCCTTCTGACTGGTGTCGGCGTTTTGGCAGGGGGGCTGCTGGTTCTGGTCTCGGTCTTCATGGCCGCGGCCAGTTACTACTGGTTGGGTTGGCCGGACTGGATGCGGTCGGGACTTGCGGTCGGGATCGTTCCGGTGCTGGCCGCTTTATGGTTTTTCCCGGGACAAGGACTATGGCTCCGGCGTTTGGCTGCACTTGTCGCGATCGGGGTGTTCTTTTTCGCCTATTCCCAAAAGGAAGTTCTGCCACAGGCATTCGTGCCGCTTCACGAACGCATCCTCAATGCCAGGTTCTCCGGCAACACTGTCGAGATAGTCAATTACCGGGATGCGGTTCACCCGGTCGGAGCACCTGCGCAGCCCAGATGGACAACGCACTCGTTTGACCTGGACGCGTTGACGGGCGCCCAGCTCGTCTATCAACCCTTCGGCAATTCACTGGCGACCGTCCACGTGATGATGACCTTCGCCTTTGCGAATGGAGACCATCTTGCCGTTTCCTTCGAGGCTCGGCGCACAAGCTGGGAGAAGTTCGACGCCCTGGCAGGTTTCTTCCGTCATGATCAGCTTTACCCGGTCCTCGGGACCGAGCGGGACCTGCTCTGGAAGCGCCTCGCCCATATTCCGCCCAATGAGCTTTATTTCTTCGACATCCAGGGCTCGGATGCCGAGATCCGGGCCTATCTCAGGCGACTTCTTGAGTTCGTCGCGGACTTGCACGATACGCCACAGTTTTATTCAACGGTCGCCGAAAGCTGTTTCACAACGCTTGTCAATCTGAGCCCGAGGCTCCAGGAAACAGTGCCCTGGTATGACCTGCGCCGCTGGGTCCCGGGGGCGTCGGTGGGCTTGTTCCAGGACCTGGGCATCATCGAAAGCGGCATAAGCGAAGAGGCACTCATTGAGCGCCAGAAACTAGGTCCCGGCGTGCGCGCCCCTTGGGAGTTTGAAGACGCCAATGCCTGGAGCAGGCATCTTCGCTCCCGCATCGGACAAACGGATCCGCCGGCAACCGACTAGGCTCTTGCCAGACCCTTCTCTGAGCCGCTTCAGCGGACGGCTTTCACCTCGGGCTGGATGAAGTTGAAGATCGTGTGCGGGTCCCGGCCCGCGAACAGGAACTTGATGACAATCGCAGCAGCGGCTTCCAGCTGATAGGCATGTTCGTTGCCTCCGAGCCGCAAAGGTTCAGCGCCGACATCCTTGATCAATTGCACGATCGTATCGTTCGCCGCGTTGTCTGCAGTATAAAGCGTGACCATCTGGCGTCCGTCGTAGGTCATGTTCTCGTCCTCCCAAACGGCAACCTGCGCCATGTTGAAGGCTTTGCCGACATGCGCGCCCGGCAGGTGATCCGAAATGGCCTGTGTGAGCGACCGGCCATCGTCGCGCGTCGTCAGAAAGGTCTCGATGCTGACGGGATTGTTGATGTCGATGACGACCTTACCGGCGAACGCGTCCGGGCCGCCCGCGCTTTCAATCCCGCTGAAGACATCTTCCCATCGGGTGGCAAGTACGATCACGTCACCGAAGGTGGCAGCTGCCGATGCGGTGCCGGCGGTCGCGCCGATCTCAGCTGCAATGCTGGAAGCCTTGGTGACGTCCCGTCCCGACAGCATGACCTCATGTGTGGAACTCCATTTGCCGGCCAGCGCTTTCGCCATGCCGCCTGATCCAATAATGCCAATTTTCATGACCATCTCCTTCGTTGGTGATGGCTTGTATTTGGACGTTGGCTATCCATAATTGAAATTTCGATTTTGTATGTCAGGTATAATTTGAATGGATATAAAGCAAGGTGACATCGGGCTGCTGATGGCGCTGGACGCGTTGCTGGAGCATGAGAGCGTCTCGGCCGCCGCCGCTCAGCTCGGAATCAGCCAGCCGGCCATGTCGGCGCAGCTTAAAAGGTTGCGGCAACTCTTCAACGATCCGCTGCTGACACCGTCCGGACGCCGTCTGGTTGCCACAAGCCGTGCCCGGCGCCTGCAGACGGATCTGCGCCGGAACCTTCAGGATCTCGATGCGCTCGTGCGCGAGAACAATGCGTTTGATCCGGCAACCGCCCGCAACACCTTCAGGCTCGTTGGCACGGACTATGTGCACGCATTGCTTGGACCGAAACTTGAAGAGCGAATGAGACGCCTCGCGCCCAACGCCCGTCTGGCTTTCCTGGCTTTCGAGCCCAAAACCCTCTGGATGTTGCTTGAAAACGATACGGTGGATCTCGCGCTTGCTACCGGCATGAGCTTGCCCGATGCCATGTCGCGGACCGCCCTTGCCGAGCAATTTTGCGTCATCATGCGCCGTGATCATCCGTTGAGCGGTGAGGAGCTGACTCTGGAGGCCTTTTGCGCGGCAAGGCACGTTTTGGTCTCGCCGGAGGGCGGCGGGTTTGTCGGCGCGGCCGACAAGGCACTCGCCAGGCATGGATTGAAGCGGCAGGTTTCTGTTTCGCTGCCGAGCTTTCTCCTGGCTCCTGCGCTGGTGGCGCAATCGGACGCGTTTTGCCTCATTCCCCGAAGGCTTGCTGAACGCTACAAGGACATTGTCGTCTCTCACAGGCCACCGCTGAACGTCCCTGGGTTCGATGTCACCATGCTCTGGCATCCGCGCCGGCAGAACGACCCCGCCCATATGTGGTTCCGCGGTGAGGTCGGGGCGCTGACCAAATCGGTCTAGGGTACGGACCCTGGGTCAGGGGACGGAGCTTCCGGCCTTGGCCGCACCTGCGCGGAAGCTCCTCGGGGTCGCCCGATAGGTTGCCTTGAAGGTTCTGGAAAACCCGGCAAGGGAACCGAAGCCGGTCGCAATTGCAATGTCCGTCACCGGGATTTCCGTGTTGCGCAGGAGGTCAAGCGCATGGTCAAGCCGAAGGCGCAGATAGACCTGCGACGGCACTTGCCCGAGACCTTTGACACAACGGGTGCGCAAGCGTTTCGGACTGAGGCCGAGCCGATTTGCGATTTCGGCAAGCTCAAGCGGTTCAGCCAGATGGGCTGTCATCAGGTCGGTCATTTCCAATAGAACCGGATCTGCTGTCATCTGGCGCCGTTGCCGCTCCGCACCTCCGCGGATCGTTCCGTGGGCCATGTCTTCGGACGTCGCAGCGGCGAGTTCGGGTGAGACGGTTCGGGCGATCCACGCAAGAATTGCGTCGCCGGTCGCCGTTCCACCTGCTGCGGTCAGGCGCTTTTCGTCAAGGCAGTAGATGCCGCCGCTGACCGCAATCTCCGGCCAGGCTTCACGGAATCCTGCCTCCGCTTCGTGATGCAGCACAGCCTGGTGGCCGGCCAGGTATCCGAGCCTTGCCAGCACCATCGTGCCGGTGTCGAGCCCGCCGAGAACGGCTCCCGCCCGGTCTGCACGTGCCAGCAGCGCACCAAGGCCGGCAGGCCTGACCGCAAACGGTTCATAGCCTGCGCACAAAAGGACTAGATCGAAGGCTTCACCGCCGGACCAGCCGGTCTTGTCCGGCGCGACAAGCGCGCCATTGGAGGCAACAACTGGATCAGCTGTCGCTGTCCGGGTTTCCCAGGAAAACAGCTCCTTGCCGCAATGCTTGTTGGCAATCCGCATGGTTTCTGTTGCCAGCACGTAGGCCAGCATCTGAAAGCGCGGAAAGAGAACGAGGCAGACGCGGAGCATTGTGGAAGTTTGTGGATGATATTCGGAATTTCAAGACAAATATTCAGCGGCCATCCGGTTCAGCCTATCGGCAGGAAGCAAGGAGGAGCCTGCCCATGAACATCATGACCCCGACGCCGACGGCAAAACGTCCGGCCAATTGCACAGACAAGGAGTGGGATGCCAGGCAGGAACTGGCCGCCATTTACAACGCGCTGGTGAAGTATCGCCTGACTGATCTCACCAACCAGTGGCATGCGCTGCGGGTTCCGGGGGAGGATGCGCTGCTGACCCATCACTACGGCTGGATGCATGAAGAAGTGACGGCATCCAATCTGATCAAGGTTGGCTTCGACCGGAAAAACCACAATCCGGAAAACGGCGAGCCGAATCCCTCAGCCACCGAAATCGGCAAATTGTTCTTCGAGGCGGAGCCTGACAAGAACTGCATCATGCACATCCACACAAAGGCGATCATGGGCGTGTCTGCACAGGCAGATGGCGTCGGGCCCTACAGCCAGGCCTATCTGATGATCGGCGGCGGCGACGTCATCGGTTACACCGATTACGAATTCGAATGTACCGACGATTTTTTGTCAGGGCTCCTTGAGGCGGGACGCGGCAAGAAGGCGATCGTGGAAGCCTGGCACGGCGCCTTCGTATTTGGCCGTGACGCGGGAGAAACCTTTTTCCGCGCTTTCTATCTCGACCAGGCATGTGCAGTGCAGCTTCAGGTCCAGCAGGCCGCCGCCGGTGGCGCGGCAATCCGGACGATCCCCGAAGGCGAACAACGGCGGCATCTTACCGATATGGCAGCCAGTGACTGGTATGGCTACGAGGGTGAACAGGAATGGCGGGCCGTCCGGCGCCGGTTGGACGTCGAGATGTCGCATTACCGGACCTGAAAGTCGGGCCGGTGACGCCGGTTCGCCGCCGGGTATCCGGCCTCATTTTTGAGTTCATACCCTAGTTCGGCCACGCAGTGCTGTGGCTGTCCTCGCCATAGACGACAGTGGTCCAGGCCTGGCTGCTTTCCTGCGGGATCATCTCCCTGATCGTCTCAAACAGGCGCTTGGCATCATCTTCATTCAACTCGTAGATGCACAGCGTTTCTTCGCCTTCCCGGCCCCAAGGGATCATGTAAACCTCTGAAATGGCACCGTCTGTCGCGATCAGATGGAGCACGCGGGCGAAGGTCAGTCCATCAATGCCTGACGCGTAACTGCCGAAATCAACACGCAATTGACACGCCTCGTTCATCGCAAGACGGGCGGTGCTGCCGCGCTCCATCCGATGGATTTTCACGGTCGATGAAATGTTTGCAGCGCCCGGCAGTGTTTTTTCTGCAATGCTTGGCCGGACGCCGATGGCGGTCGCGGTGGCAAGGAAGGATGCAAACAGGATCGGCATAACAGGCCGCTTGGTAAGAAAAGTCATGTGTTTCTCAATAATCAGGTGCTTTGGACAAAGTCTTGGAGTGCTAAAACAATTCGCAATTGAACCTTGAAAATAAACCGTTTTTGGGGAGGCTCATGCCTACTCGATTTGGTGGTACGTAAATGAGCACAATTATCAAGTACTCGTAATAGATATTATTAAATACTACCCGCATTCAACTAAGAATTGATCAAGATAAATTCTTTCATTTTGATGAATCTGTGTAACTCATCACAGAATTTATGATCGTAAACAGGTACTATCTCACTCGTATTGTTTATATTGCAATTTCGTGAGGTGCTAAAATGATTATCAGTGCTGCCGATCAAACGAGATATCCGAAATTCACGCGGTATGTACGAAGAAGTCTCCCTTCAATCGCAAATATCGGTTCGATGCGCCGTGCCTTCCGCAGATACGCACAAATGAACAGCACGACGCTTCGCCGGGCGCTGGCCTGGGGAAATCAGCCGACGCTCAATATTCTGGCGATCGCTTCCCCGGCGGGATCGTTCATCAATGGCGAGTTCACCCCGAACATCGGGTCGAACGAAATTCGCCTCAACGAGATTCTTGTCACGGCCTTTGAAAATGGAACCCCGGCCCATATGGCATTCACCCGAAACGCGGCTGGCCAACGCATGCCGCGGGTTGGTGTCACCATCTTGCACGAGCTGGTGCACTGGGGCGATGATCAGGACGGTATCGATTATCCGGGCGAAGAGGGAGAGCTCTTCGAACAGGCCGTCTACGGACGGAACACGGAAGGATGAGATCCGTTGCAAGCCTGGTCGCCGGAGGCATGGTTGCGTGCCTCTCGTTTCTTGCGATCTTTGTAGCAGCAACACCTTTCGCAAAAGGAGACACTGACGTGGCGAAAGAACCCATTGCGCTTCAGGCCGTGATCGGCGACAGCCGAGTGCAGGCCTTCATGCATCCCGAGATTGCCGACCGGTTTCCGCTTCAGGTCAGCTTGCCAACGGGCGTCGACGCGCAGGCATTCACCGGGCTCGATATTGGCGTTCCATCCGTTTTCCTGAACCATGATGCGACGCCGGATCCCGCTCGGGCCAACCTGATTGTCTCGGTCCTCGATCTTGGCGAAACCGAGGGCACGGTTGAGTTCACACTGCCCATCGAAGGCCTTGCTGGGACCGCACAGGTCAGCCGTGACAACGGAAGCTGGGTTGTTCGGTCCATGAAACTTGTCGAACGGTAGAATATCGCCGGCTGTTGGAAAATGACCCCGGTCCGATCGTCGGGCCGGGGCATTCTGTGCCGGCAGTCACCGTGTTCCCGTGCAAGACCACGCTCTTGTCCTGACAAGCTCCCATGCATGTGCCACGATCAGAATTCGGCCCCGCACGCGCGGGCCGGTCCGAAGATACCAAATAGCCAGGGAGGAATTTATGGACCACGTTTATCCGGTAACGGAAGTTTACGGCTCATCGCCGGAGTCCATCGATCAGGCGGTCCGCAACGCCATCAGCGCTGCCAACAGGAGCATCCGCAATCTCGAATGGTTCGAAGTCACAGAAATCCGCGGTCATGTGAACGATGACGGCTCGGTGGGTCATTTCCAGGTTGGCGTCAAGCTCGGTTTCCGGCTTGATCGGAAAGACAGCGACTGAGAAAGACAGTTTCAGGATTTGAAGATGGTTCCGGAGCGAATGCCCGCCGGCCAGGCAGGTTTTCGCCCGGACTTTTCGTGCAAGCCATTGAAATTGAAAAATTTTTCGACTTGAAGCAAAGATCTAATTTTTATTATGCCCGTCGAAATAATTTACTTTATTTTTTGATTTTAGGTGATGAATATTTGTAATATCGATTTTTATTTCTTAGTCGATAATAATATTTAGATGAATTACCAAAGTTTAATTTTGAATAATAATAACAATTGCCATTTCTTTTGTGTGGAGGCGAGGAAAACCACAAAAGGGAGTGGAGTTAACCTATGGGAGAGAGACTTTATACTCCGTCCGATGGAAAGGTAAGTGGCCTGACCATCGACACTGCAGCCACGGCGAAGGAGAACGCTGTGGCGGTCGTGACGATCCAAAGTGAAAAGAAAGATCCGCACGGCTTCTGCACCACCAGCTCTGAAAAAACGCACAGACATATGTTCCGGAGACGGCCTTGAGCGACGTGTTCAGGGAATGGCATACGCGCGAAACACCGGAGAAGGGAAGGAGACGAACTGATGGAAGACAGAAGCGGATTGTCCGGCGATGAAGAAGAAGCCCTGCCGACAGTCGCCGACAAGATCAACGCGCGCGAGAACGCGTCGATCACTTTCAGGATCCTCACGGGACTGGAATACCCGGACAGGACAGCAGAAGCCAGACGCTTCAGACGGCAAAGGAGCCCCGGCTCGGGCCTTGCCGACAACGACAACGATGCGCCGCACCTCTTGCCGGCTGATATTACCCCGCTGAAGCGAGACTGATGCAGAGCGCGCCCGTTGGCGACTCAGCACCAGCGCAAACAACTGACCAACAAAAGAACGGCTATCAGGACCCAACCCTCTGATGCATAACGGCCTTGCAGCCGCGTGACTGGAAAATGCCGCTCCGCGTTACGACATAACGCGTCGAAAGGAGAGGGCCATGACACCCCAGTTCGACATCCGTACCGAAAACATGCCCACGAACATGCGTGTTCTCTTGAACGACTATCCGCGTGACAGCTGGGAAGCGCATCCGGGCTTTAAGGAAAAGACCAGGCACTGGCTGGGCGCGCACCAGATGTTCCGCCGGCTGGGCGAGCTTGTGCGCAAGGAGAGCGAACTCTATCTGGACAAGTCCCGGGACCCGGACGACTTTGCCGGCCGGCTGTCTTATTACGGCAATGCGCTGGTTGCGAACCTTCACGGCCATCACACCTGGGAAGACAAAAGCTATTTCCCCGAGCTGTCGGCCGCCGATCCGCGCTTTGATGCCGGCCTGGAGATCCTTGAGAAGGACCATCACGAGCTCGACCGGGTGCTGGACAGTTTTTCTGAAACCGGTAACCGGGCGATCAAGCTGATCCAACTTGACGAGCATCAGGCCCGCGATGAAGCGGGCCGGCTTCATGGTCTTGCAGAAACCATTGAGGCGTTTTTGGACCGGCACCTTGCCGACGAGGAAGACCTGGCTGTCCCGATCATCCTGCATCACAGGCTGAGAGGGTAGCTCCGGCCCGGTTCATGGGCCACAAGGGAATGGTTTTAGCCATCATCCGCCGCATTGTCTGATGCGTTTATGGAACGGGGCGTCTGGTACTGCCGGCGCTCCGTTTCCATTGCAGCCTGCCATTCAGCGCGCAGCAGATCACGCCGTTTCGGAATGGTTTCGGCCAGGATCTCAGCGTCCGTTATCCTTTCCGTTCTGAAATACCGGAACGCCTGACGAAGCTCACACCAGGCTGCGATGATGCGGCCCTCGTCCCGGTATCCCAGTACGAGGGGCCAGATAACGCGCTCCGTCTCCACGTTCTTTTCGTCCATGTAGCGCAGCCTGATTTTCTTCTGCTGCCGAATGGCCTTGCGGACTTCGGAGGAACTTAAGCGTTCTTCCGGCGGATGAACCGGCGCGACGCCGGTCGCCGGGGCTGAAAAGAAGCAATCGAGATCGCCGGGTGCAACGGCCTGGATCTTTGCGATCAGTTTTTCCGCCGCGCTCCTTAAGCCTGGATCGCCGCGCGTCTGGACCCATTGTGCACCCAGGATAGCAGCCTCGATTTCGTCTGCGGTCAGCATAAGCGGCGGCATGTGGAACCCTGCTTCCAGAACATATCCGACACCGGCTTCGCCGCGTATTGGAACGCGTTGCGCCATGAGCGTTGCAATGTCCCGGTAGATGGTTCGTTTGCAGACTTCCAACTCGGAAGCCATCGCATCGGCAGACATCGGGTTTTTTGCCCGACGCAGGATTTCGATCACTTCGAACAGCCGGTCTCCGCGCCTCATGAATGACCCCTGATTTGTATGCTGACACCATGCTGACAATACGGTGTCAGCATGGTGACGCTAAAACGTCCTGAACGCCAGTTTTGAGGACGAGAGTCATGAAGATTTCAGGAAGCTGCTGCTGCGGGGCTGTTCAATTCACCATTGAAGGGCCGCCGTCCATGATGGGAACATGTCATTGCACCCGATGCCGCAAGCTCGGAGCGAGCCCGTTTGTTTTCGTTGCACGAGAGCAATTCGAGCTCCTGAGCGGCCGTGAACACATCCAATCCGTCGAACCTGAAGAACCTTACAAGTACGTCCGTTCGTTTTGCCGCAAATGCGGAACGGCCCTTGGCGAGCCGCTGTCGGACGAAAAGACCTTTCCGATAAATGCACATTGTCTTGACGATGACCCGGGCGTGAGGAACGCGTTTCACGAATTCGTTTCCGAAAAACCAGGATGGTACGAGATCACGGACAAAGCCCCGCAATTTGAGTGTCATCCCAAGACGAGCTGAACCTCGTGCTGTGCAAAAAAATCCCGGAGCTGGCTGCACGCGGCGGAGTGCGGCCTTGCTCCGGGCAGGAGGCAGTCGGTTAGCGCTTAGCGGCGTGTCTCATCCTGGCCTGAAGCAGCGCTGTCCGGTCGAGATTGCTGTCAATCAGCCCGGTCGTGATCTTCAATTGAGAGATCAGTGCGACAAAAGACGTGCCGTTCTCCGGAATGGTTCTAAGTTCCGGTGTTGGCTCGCCCGCCTTCGCGCGGCGGATATGGCAGTATTCGTCGTCGTGGAACTTTATTCCAAGCACCTCGGTCTCAAGGCGTACGATCTCGAAGATCGACACGACGCACCTGCCTTCCCTGTGCAGGCTGTTCAACGTCTCCTCGCATCTGGGAAGTTCCAGGAGCAGTTCGTTCATGGCGCGGAAGTCGCTGATGGATTTTGCCTTCTCGATGCTGACCTGGCGAAGCGTGATCGTATGGCCGTCAAACGAAACACTGTCCTTCTTGAATTTCGCAAGGTTGCTGACGAATTCGTCACTTGCGGCCAGGAAAAGTCCCTTGGTCCATTCGGCAATCAGCGGAATGTTGCTGCCGAATGTGTTGGTCAGCTGAATGTCCTTTGTTTCAGTGTCGAAGATATTCTCAATCGTGTCGGGTGGCACTGAGCACACGGGACCTCTCAGCGCACCACTGTCCTTGACCACGTAAAACCGGCCAAGCTGTGGGCTGAGGTTGGTTGGTTCCCGGTACTGGTACTTTTCGCGCAGATCCTGAATGTTGGCTTGCGAGAACACGATGAAGATGAAGATGAACGCACCGGCAACGGCGAGCATTGCCGCGTATTTGGCCACTCGTGATGCCATCTCAGCCTCCCTGTCTGCAACAGCTCGACTTGCCACAGGGCGAAAACCCGTCCGGACATTCGGCGGCGGCAACCGGCGCAGCCGGAGCGGCAGTGAACAGACAAAGCAGCAACAATACGATTCTGAATTTTCCAGTCATAATGAGCCTCAGTAAATTAATTTAAATAAACGCAATGACGTTACGTCATAAGATGTAATTTGGCAATAGATTCAAGTAATGCAAGAGGGTATAAGTCACAATATTTGTTATTGTTATTAATTTTGGTGGTGAATTTTACTTTGAGTTGCAGGATGGTTGTATTTTGTTCGGGCGTGTCTCTTGGGTGTGTTGCAGCCTCTAATGGGCTTTGGGGGAAATTGTTCAACTTCGTAGAGTACGCGCAGTCGAAATTTCCGTCGGCGTTGTTAATGCGCTACGGTTTTCCAGACAAAGGGGGCGGAATGCTGATCAGGAGACAAAAGGAAGCCGGGGAGACGGCCCGATTGAAACCCAGGCAACTGGTCCTGGCGATCGCAGCAGTGTTTGCCGTTGTCGTCGCAATGCTCGCGGCACCGGACGCAGCACGTGCACAGGACGGGTCTGACAGCAGCGCTGTTGCAAATGGCGCACCAACGCCTGAGCGGCCCGAGATCGGCGCGGAAGGGACCGGAGATTATGCGCTCTATACCAGCCGCTTTTCTATCGTGGATCCACCCAGGGACGTTGCCGGTCTCTGGACGCTCTACCGCGTGACCCAGCTTTTTTGCCGCGCTGTTTTCCGGGGTGAGAAAAGCGTTGTTGAAGCCGCGCCGAAAGGCTTCAAAATCGAACGCTCAGACGTCCACGCACTTGGCTTTAAACGGTACAATTGGAACGACGACTGGTTCGCCATTACCATTACCGGCGACAGCGAACGTGACGCTGCCGGTGGGCACCCTTACTGGGAAGTCAGATACGATCGCGACGGCAATTTGAGCGAATGTGCGGTCACAATCGGGTCTTTGACGGAAGATACCGACACCACGATAAGCGACGAGGAACAGGAGAGACTGCTCCTGTTCATGTATGTCACCCTGCCGCAACTCCTCTTTGCCGTCATCCTGGAACCACATCACGCGGGAACCTATCCGTTTAGCCCGTCCGACGCGATCAAAATGGCCGTCCCCTGCCGGGGATCCTGGTGCGAGATAACGACCCTTTACGATTTCCGTTCGAATAGCTTTTACGTGTCTTCAACGATCAGCTTCAAACCGTCCATGAAGGTGGAGTGAACAGTGCTATCCGGTCTGCAGTTCATTTTTTCGTTTCTTGCTCTTGTGGCGACGCTGGCAGCACCTCGTGCGGGGTTTGCGCAAGATGGCTTTGTCTTCGGCGCCGATAATGAAGGCGTGCCGGTTAAAGTGCCCGGATTTGGGAAAGCGGGCCCACCGGTCGGTGCAAGACCGGAACTTGGGGCGGAAGGGACTGCCGACTACGCGCCCATTCTGGGCGTCTACTCCATCGTGAACCCGGCGGAAGACACGGGAGGTCTCTGGGCCGTGTTTGGCGTCACGCGGCAGTTGTGCGGCGCTCTGCACCGGGGCGAGAAGAGCCTCGTTGACGCTGCACCCAAGGGCTTCAAGATTGAACGGGCTGATATCCACGCGCTCGGTTTCGAAGGCAAGGGCTGGAACAAAGACCGGTTTGCCGTCACCGTCACCGGCGACAGCGAGTTGGATGTGGCCGCTGGCCACCCTTACTGGGAGATCACCTACGAAGACAATGGTCGTCTGGCCACATGCAGCTTCACGCTCGGCTCCTTCAGCCGCCGCGAGGGGGGCGCAGCCGGCAAGGAAGAACGGGAAAGAGCAATTCCGTTCATGTATGTCTTCGTACCGCAAATGTTCGGTTCGATCCTGGTCGAGCCCCACAATGCCGGCGCCCATCCCTTAAGTCCAGGAGATGTCCTCTCCATGGTGAGCCCATGCGGCCCGGATTGGTGCCGGATCACGACATCATTCGATTTCCGGGAGGGCTTCTGGTACGCGACCGCCCGGATCAGGTTCAACCTCCCGGCAGCGGTGGAATGACGGGTCTCAATAGAGCAGCGTCAGAACCAGCATTGAGACGACCAGGAACAACAGCGACATGATCCCGCCCGCCTTGACGAAGTCCATGACCTTGTAGCCCCCGGGGCCCATGATCAGTGCATTGACCTGGTGTGTCGGGATGATGAAGGAATTGGACGTTGAGATCGCCACCGTCAGGGCGAACACAGCCGGATTGCCGCCGGAGGCGACGGCGATCGAAACCGCAAGCGGCACGAGCAGAACGGTCGCCCCGACATTCGACATGACCAGCGAAAAAGATGTCGCCAGGATGGCGACACCGACCTGCAGCGCCCAGATCGGCCAGCCATGCAGCGCGATGAGGATTTGCTGCGCAATCCATTCGGCCGTGCCGGTGTTCTGCACGGCCTGACCGAGCGGTATGAGACAGGCAAGCAGGAAAACGGTGTTCCAGCCGACCGCTCGATAGGCCTCGTCGATGCTCAAGACACGCGAGATCAGCATTCCGACCGCACCGGTCAGCAGGCACAAGGACAGCCGAACATCGGTGAACAGGATCATCGTCAACGAGATGAGGAAGAACGCCAGCGCCCAACCGACTTTCTCCGGCCTGAGTTCTTCCTGCGGAAAATCGGAGGTTACCACGACAAAGTCTCGGTCCCGCTTGAGCCTGGCCAGATTGTCCCAGCGCGTATGAACGACCAGCATGTCTCCCGACTGGAAGGGCACCAGGCCGATCTGCGTCGGTTCGTGCTCATCGGTCCGGACATGGCTCAGCGTTTCTTCGCCCCGGTGGATCGCAAGCAGACTGACCCCATAGGTCATGCGCAGCAAAAGGTCCCTGGGGCTTTTACCGATGAGTTTTGAGTCTGGCGGAATGACGATTTCGGCAATGCCGGCATTTGTCGGCGCAAAGGCTTCGGAAAAAATATCCAGATCCGGCCGGACCCTAAGCCCGAACTCTTTCGCAAATTCATGCACGACCGACGACTTTCCGATGATCGCCAGCCGGCAGGGCGCAGCGATCTCCGCGGTTAGGATCTGAATCATCGTCGCCTTTCCGCGATAGAAAGTGGAGATGATGTAGAGGTTGTACTCATTGTTGATGTCGGCAATCACCTTGCCGACAAGCGGGCTGTTGGCAGGCACGTCGACTTCGAAGACGTCTGCCTTCAGACCGTAGACCCTCTTGAGGTAATCGGACGTGCCATGGCCTGTCGTTGCCGCAATTTTGGTGGCTACCCCGGGGAGCACCCAGCGGCCGAGCAGCAGAAAATACAAAATGCCCGTCACAATCAGCGCGGCGCCGATCGGTGAGACCGAAAACAGGCTGAAAGGCTCCATCTTCTGGCCTTCCGGTAGCCCGCTGTTGGCGGTCTGTATCAGGTCATTCAACAGAATAAGCGGAGAGGAGCCGACCATCGTCATGGTTCCCCCCAAAATGGCGCAAAAGCCCATCGGCATCAAAAGCCGCGACAACGGAATGCCGGAACGCGCGGAGATGCGGCTGACCACCGGCAGGAACAGTGCGGCGGCGCCCACATTCTGCATGAAAGAGGATATGACGCCGACGATCCCGGAAACGATCGGAATGATGCTTGTTTCCGATCGTCCGCCCCGGCGCAGGATTTCGGCGGCGACCTTGTTCATGATCCCGGTCCGGTCCAGACCGGCACCCACGATCATGACCGCGATGATCGATATCACCGCGTTCGATGCGAAACCGTTGAAGAGCTGATTGACGTCGGCAAGCTGATGCAGACCCGGCATGTAGCTCAGGATCCCGACCAGGACCAGAACCAGAATGGCCGCGAGATCGATGCGCATGACTTCCGAAACGAAGAGATAGACAGTGAATGCCAACAACGCCAGGACGACTGCCATCTCAGTCGTGAATTCTATCGTCTCCAAAACCGCCTCCCATTGATGCGGTGCTGCCGGAATTCTTCTGATCCGTCGAAAATAAAGCCACCGTCATCTAAGCTCGTAATGATACTAGCAAATTTATCCCTGCACGGTTCAGCGGATTTTGTCGGACCCGCTTTCTTTCGAACGGGTAGACGTGATGACGCGATGGCAGCTTAAGCAGACGGGGAAACAGACGGAGACCAACCATGGAAAACGACACCCGCGCGAAGGTCGAAATCGTCGGGAAAATGCCGTTTGTGAGAGACGTCGCCTATTTTATCTGGGGCGATGACTGCATCTTTGACGCTGACGGGGATGCAAACGGACCGGATGATGACAACTGGCGGCGGCTCATGATCGCCTTGCGGGTGAAGAACGATACCAATGAGTATTGGTCCACGGACAACAATCAGCGCCTTGAAATCGACCCCCGATCCGGAGATCGCCCGGAACTTGACGTGTCCGCGTCGACACCGGAGCTGCTTGAAAAGACCATCACCTTCCTGGAAGCAAGAGGCGCGGTGAAGCGGCTTTGATCAAATCGGTCATGTGGCTCAAACGTTCGGGGTCGGCTCACCTGCACAAGGTGCAGCGCACATGAAAACTAGCGAGAAGCCGAAGGGTCGAGCCTTTCTTTCAGGAACGTTCTGACCTCCGCGTGAATGCCTTCCATGTGTTCCAGAACAGTCTTCAGCTCGTTATTCGAGAGCTTGGAGTTTTCCGCCGATCGAAAGTGACCGGCAAGCCGCGCACGCATGTTTTCCAAAGCGTCCAGATCCGCCTGGAGCTTGTCCGGGTGAATTCTGCGATAGAGGCGATGCATCTGGTCCTGAGCGTGATCGATATGATCGCTGATTGCGTGTTTGGCGGCATTGATCGCGTCTTGAAGATCCAGTCTCTCGGAGCCATCGATGTCATCTGCCATGAGCAAGGCTCCCTAGTTCTGCACACCTTGCGACCGGCTGACCGGCAGTTCCAGAAACTTAAGCAGATCCGCAAAGGCCATGGGACGGGCGAAATAGTAGCCCTGCAAACGGTCGCATCCGAGCTTTGCAAGAACTTCCGCCTGCTCGCGCGTTTCGACACCTTCTGCCGTGACACCCATTTCGAGCGCCTGGCCGATTTCGATGATCGATCTCAGCAGGCGAAGGCCGCCGCTACCTTCCTCCACGAGAGACACCAGGCGCCGGTCGATTTTCAACCGGTCCGGATTGATCTGTTGCAAGGCAATTACGGAGGCGCGCCCGCTGCCGAAGTCATCGACCTCGATGCCGATCCCAAGCGCGCGTAGCTGGTTGAGCCGGAAATGAAAGTCGTCGTCCTGTTCTTCCAGAAAGATTGTTTCCAGAAGCTCGAAACTGACTTTGCCGGAATAAGATTGAACATGCTCGCGGATGGCCGCGATTTCACTGTCACTTATGCGGTTTTCACTGACGTTGAACGACAGCGAAAGCGGTTCGCGCAACGTCCCGAACGCCCTCTCGCACTCTGTGATCGCGCGTTCAAAAATCATGCGGTCAATGTCGGCTGCGACATTCAGATCCGTTGCGACCGAAAGGAAGGCCGCCGGTGCAAGCACACCCTTGTCCGGATGACGCCAGCGCGCAAGAGCTTCGATACCGACAACCCGGCCCGTGACAGCGTCGACTTGCGGCTGGAAAAAGGGTTCGAACTCGGCATGGTCAATCGCGCGAAGAAGGTCGTCGGCCACTTCCTTGGTCTGTTGCACCTCCTCAAGATCCGAACGGTCGAAAACACCAAGCTGACCGCGGCCGTGCCGTTTCGCCTTGTAAAGTGCGACGTCGGAATTCGTCAGCAACTGGTCGACATCCGCGAGCGGAGTTCGCGCCATCCCGATCGATGCTCCGACGCGGCAGACCTTCCCTTCAAACCGCATCGGCCGTGACAAAACCTCCAGGAGCAGCCTTGCCAGTTTCTCGGGTCGGTCGCTCTTGGCATCGATGTGGAGCAAAACGACGAATTCGTCGCCGCCGATACGGGCAACGATGTCCTCGTCATCGGCGCAATCGCAAATGCGCAGCGAGACATCCAGGAGAACCTTGTCGCCCGCCGCATGCCCCATCGTGTCGTTGATCTGCTTGAACCGGTCCAGATCGATATGCAGAACCGCTATCTCGCCGCCGTTGTTCTGGCGTTTCCGAACAAGTTCGTCAAACTTTTGTGACAGGTATCGGCGGTTTCCGAGGCCCGTCAGGTCATCGTGAAACGCCTTGTAGGTAATCTCCTGGTTCGCCGTCTCCAGTTTCTTTGAGTACTCCTCGACCGCGCGGCGCTGACGAACGAGTTCGGTCGTATCAATGCGCAGCATCACCAGATCGCCGTTTTCGACCCGGGAGCGGAGCAACCTGTGATGCACATCTCCGGGCAGCTCCAGGTCCTGCACCGGTTTGCTCACGTCGACGGTCTGGTGCTCGTCGGACATCCACTCTTCTTCGCGCCCGATCGCGTTGGCAATCTTTCCGGCGCGGATAGCGATGCGAGCCACGTGCGTGCGATGCATTCCGGCTTGAAGGTCGTCCGGGTTTTCGGTCATTGAATCCCGGTAGGCGTCGTTGCACACGACAAGGCAGTCGTCCGAATCATAGATCACGAACGGCGCCGGATAGGCGTTGAGCGCCGCAATCAATCTCGCTTCCGTCGCTTCGGCAGCCCGTTTCTGGCGCACGAGTTCCGTCGAATTCAGGCGGATGACGACGTAGTCGCCATTGGAGGAACGGGAGCGCAACAAGCGGTGATGGATATCGCCGTCCAGCTCAACATCCTGCCAGAGCCGCTCAAGCGTGTTCGGGTCTATGATGCTGTTGACCCATTCCTCCTCCCGGCCAGTGGCATCCGGATAGCGCCCGTGGCGGATGGCGGTTCGGAGCACATCCTTCAAATGCATGCCCTCAACAAGGTCGCCGGGATCATCGGTCATCGACGCCGCATACCCGTGGTTCCAGCGGACAAGCTTCAGATCCTTGTCATAGATGACGATGGGGTCCGGGTAGGCATTGAGCGCATCGACCAGGCGGCTATGCATGGCGTCATACGTCTCTTGCCGGTCAATGATCTCGGTCGCGTCGAAGCGCAAAACCAGCAGGTCTCCGTTTGAAGCACGGCTGCGAACAACGCGGTGGTGAACGCCACCATCAAGCTCCAGATCGATGACCGGTTCGGTGTTTTCAGCGTCGGCAAGATGCTGTTTAAGCCACGCTTCTTCCCGCCCGCGCGCGTCCGGAAATCGGTCATGTTTCAGGCCGGTTCTCAAGACCGTCTCCAGAGAAAGTCCGGACGTTATCGCCGCAGGATCGTCGGACATGGAAGCGGCAAACGCCTCGTTCCAAAAGTGGAGGCGATAGTCTTTGTCATAGATTGCGATTGGGCAGGCATAGGCTTCAAGCGCGGACCGAAGGCGTTCAAGTTCCTCTGCTGCGCTTGCATTCGCAGCAACCTGTCCGGTAGCTCCGGCACTGTCGCTGTTTTGTGTGTCGGCTGCGGAGGTGCCAGCTGCGTGATCGTTTGTCATGCGGCGGTACGTTGCGCAGACAAAGTGCCCGCCGTCTTCCGTGTTCTGTGCGAAAACAACCGAAACGCTCATGGGCAGTTTCGTACCGTCGGCACAAACGCATTGAACATCGTCCTGGAAAGCCTGGGGACGGCCCGCAAGGTTTTGGGGGGTGTCTTCGCCGTGAAGACTGTCCATTGCCCTGCCAAGAACATCTTCCGGTGCGTAACCGAAGAGATCCAAAAAGGACTTGTTCACATGGATCAGTATTGCGGAGGATGCACCGACGGGAAGATGCCCGATTGCGATGGCATCTGCCGTAAGGTCCATAAAGTCGTTCTTGAGCGCTTCGAAATTCATGTAGCCCCACACCCCGCATGTTTAGTGTAGTGCAAGCGCGTTAGATAAACATAAACAAATGAAAGGAGGCAGGATAAAAAAGGATCTGACTTTCAATGGGATTGGTAATTCTTGCGATGTTTAGGCCGTTAGTCACCAGTTTAAAGATAAACATGATAAGCAATCAGTAATCACCTGCAATCACAGCACGATTTATTGAGTATTTCAACCAAGTGCACGCATGCTGCGCAGAGGTTCTGACTGGACAGCGACGCGCTGAACGTATTTCAGGTGACCGATCGCCGTCAGAAAGTTTTGGTGGGTGGGTTTCGGCTCCAGGAAGTCCATCAATCGGTACAAATTGATCGGCTGCCTTTCAATGAGGTTCTTTACGCGCTCGACGGCTTCTTCCAGCGGATAGGTATCGATGAACCGGCAAGCCGTTTGCGTCGGGGTGAGGATGTAGAAGTCCTGCGGGCGTTTCTGCGTATACCTCGTGATGTCGAATGGAGACGCACCAAGAGCATGGAACTTCGGCATCAGGCCGCAGATGCCGGATTTCTGGTGGGTCAGTACCGTGCCGGAAGTCTGCTTGAAGCCGAGTTTTTCAAGCCGCTGAACCACATGGCGGCGCATGGCAGGCGATAGCATGTCAGCGTCCGCGCGATCGTATTTGAGATCGTCGAACACCGAAAGGATTTGCAAATCCTTGTCGGCAATATGGAGATATGGGCCGAGCTTAAGCGTGTCGGCCTGCTCGAAAATGTTCAATCTGCCAATCCCGTCTGCCGCGCCCCGTCCCAACCAATCTCATCATTGCCAGCGATGGCGGCTTTGTAAGAGGGGCACTTAGAGCGATGACGGTATTCAGTCCAATGGCCGGTCCTTCTCCGATCCGGATTGCAACACAATTTTACGTTCCACAAGACGAGGGCACGGCGGTGAAAGCGCAGCCGGAATCGACGTCAGTAGTCTTCGCCGGCATACCGGTTGGGCTGGTCCTTTGCTCCAGGATCATCGATGAAATCCGCCCAGTCGCTGCCGGGACGCCATATGCCATCCATGAGGGTCAAAGCTTCAGATTCGCCAAGACCGCGTCCGGTTCTGGCGTATCGGTAGAAAAAGGCGCTCACTCTTGCATTGTAGATGCAGTGCACATGGATGGGGGTTTGGTCGAGGCGTTCGACGGCATCGCAGAATGTCGAAAAGTCCTCGTCTGTCGGGTTGTCGAATTCCACCGGGATATAGACGTATTCCATCCCGAGGGCTGTCACCGTGGCAGCTTCATCCTCGAGCGCGCCCTTGTTGTGATGAGGCCCGAGATTGATGATATGGGTCACCCCGAGCGTGCTGATTTCGGCGAGTTGTTCTTCGCTTGGCTGTCCGGACGTCGTGATCCTGTCGGTGATACGGCGCCAATTCAGAATATGTGGCAGATCGCGCATGCCAGTCTCCTTTCGACCGACCGATAGACTAGCGGGAAGGGTCATGGCATGAAGGACAAGATGACCTCGATTTCTGCCAACTTTCTTGATGCCGATTGTGACGCAAGGCGAGTCCTTTTCGTTGTCTATCCGAACATTGTCCTTCTTGATCTGGTCGGTCCCTTGCAGGTGTTCAGCCACGCGCCCGATCTGGAAAGGGGCAAAGTCGGGTATTCCTGCGCGGTGACATCCGTCGCCGGCGATTTGGTGGAAACGAATACGGTTGTCGCAATTCCCAGCGAACCGATAGACCGCTTCCTGAACCTGGACATCCACACGCTTGTGATTGTTGGCGGCGACGGTGCGCTTAGCGCCATGTTCGATGAGGCCTTACTTAAAAATATCCGTCACCTTGCTTCCAGGGCCCAACGTGTCGGCTCGGTTTGCTCAGGCGCTCTTGTTCTGGCGGCAGCTGGACTACTGGATGGAAGACGGGCGGTCACTCACTGGGAGGATTGCGACATGCTCCAAAACGAGTTTCCGGCGGTCTGCGTCGAGATGGACCCGATTTTCATCAAGGATGGAGATGTCTGGACATCTGCAGGCATTACAGCGGGGATCGATATGGCGCTGGCAATCGTGACGGAAGACCTTGGTCGCCAATCCGCCCTGGAGGTTGCCAGATCGATGGTAACCCACATGGCGCGCTCAGGCGGGCAGTCGCAGTTCAGTCCTGTTCTCGGGCGCCAGCTGCGCGATGCTACCGGCCGGTTCGAGCAGTTACATCAGTGGGTTGCAGAAAATCTGAAGGCGGATCTGCGGGTCGAGGCGCTGGCCGACCGAGCGAACATGAGCCCTCGCAATTTTGCCCGGCAGTATTCCGCGCAAATGGGCCTGACGCCGGCCAAGGCTGTTGAAGCCATTCGACTGGAAGTGGCCAGAGACCTGTTGGAGACGTCTGGGCGCAGCATAAAGCAGGTCGCTGTTCAGTGTGGTTTCAACGATGAAGAGCGCATGCGGCGGGCCTTTGTCAGAGTGCTTGGTGTCGCGCCTTCCGACTACAGACGAAGTTTTCGGACCGAATAGAGAGCATCGGCGTCGAAGTCTGATCGTGAGAAGGCTGCTGTGCCGCATTCTGCGCATTTAAGTGGCGCTGCCGATGAGACTTGAAAATCACCTCTTCGGCGACTTGCCGCGTTCGGACGTTGTAGAAGTAGACCGCTCTGGCGACTTGGATTAGCGTTTCTGAATGACGAAGGACTATGCGCTCATCGGCGAGACGGCACGGATGGCCGTAGAGAAGGGGCTTGCCAATCCCACCTGGTATCGGCCCAAGGTTGATCCCGGGGAGATCCGGCGATTGCGAGAAAAGTCGGACGCGATTGCACTGCGCGACACGGTGCTCTGGCTCGGTCTGATGGCCGTGTCCTGTGGCATGGCAATCTGGCTGTGGCCGTCCTGGTGGTCGGCGCCGTTCTGGTTCGTCTATGGCGTGCTCTACGGTTCGGCGTCTGATTCCCGCTGGCATGAGTGCGGCCACAGGACTGCCTTCAAGACGCCCTGGATGAACACCGTCGTCTATCAGATCGCCAGCTTCATGCTGATCCGCAATCCGGTCGTCTGGCGCGCCAGCCACGTCCGGCATCACACCGACACCATTATCGTGGGACGGGATCCGGAAATCGTTGCAATGCGCCCGCCGGATCTCCTGAAAGTCGTGCTCAATCTGTTCGGCATCATCGACACGCTGCAACTGCTGCGGCGCATGTTTGTGCATGTGGCAGGGCGCCTGCATCCGGACGAGCAGACCTATGTTGCAGAAGACGAGGCGCCGAAGGTGTTTCTTGTCGCCCGTATCTGGCTGGGGATTTATCTTGCAACGATCGCCTTGAGCCTCTGGATGGGTTCCATCCTTCCCTTGATGGTCGTCGGCCTTCCACGCCTTTACGGCGCTTGGCATCACGTCATGACCGGTCTGCTGCAGCATCTCGGACTTGCGGAGAACGTCACCGACCATCGACTGAACACGCGCACGGTTCTGATGAACCCCTTAAGCCGGTTCATCTACCTCAACATGAACTACCATCTGGAACATCACATGTTCACGATGGTGCCTTATTACCATCTTCCCAAACTGCATGAGCTGATCAGGCACGACGTCCCGGCACCGGATCCGTCCATTTTCGCTGCGTTCCGGCGGCTGGTTCCCGTGCTTGTCCGGCAGCTCAAATATGCTGATGCCGTCATCGTGCCCGAGTTGCCCGAAGGTGCGACCCCTTATCGGCAAGAAGTCGAGCGGCTCAGGCCTCACGCCGTTTGAAATGCGCGGGCGATCCTGTGAGTGTATGGCGGCGCAAAAGGAGAGTGTGAATGCCGGGTGCTGAGTACATACTGCCATTCCTCGTGACGGTACTGATCCTGTCGGTCACTCCCGGGCCGGGGATGCTTTATATCGCGGCACAGACAGTCGGACGAGGTCGCAAAGCGGGCTGGTTTTCAGCGCTTGGAACGCATCTAGCAAGCTATGTTCATATTACGGCGACGGCATTCGGATTGAGCTTTTTGCTTCAAGCAGTCCCGGTCGCCTATCTCGCGCTGAAAGTCGCCGGTGCGCTGTATCTGTTCTGGCTTGGTTTCAAGTTCCTGATGCTTGAGGAGGCGCCCGCACAGGCTCAAGCGCCGGGCAGCTCACCGTCTCATCGCACTGCCTTGAAGGAAAGTTTCCTGGTCGAGGTTACCAACCCCAAGTCGGCGGTCTTTTTCATTGCCTTCCTGCCCCAATTCACGGACCCGGGTTCTGCTGCGCCATTCTGGCTGCAGATCGTCATGCTTGGTGTGATCGCCAACCTGATTTTCTCGCTCGCTGAAGTCGGCTGTGTGTTCTTTGCGGATCAGGTCGCAACCCTTTTCAGAAAATCTCGCGCTGCCGGCCGCTGGATGAGAAAGGCTGCCGGTTCCGTCCTGATTGCACTCGGCGTCAATCTGCTCGTGTCGGAGCGTTAGTGTACAGACCCATTGAATCTGGTCTTGGAGCAAAGCGGGCGGGGCCTCGTCAGGCCCCAAAAGTATAAATCAAATTTCTAATTCAAATTCCTGAACGGAACAGCTCCGGATATGAGGTGTTCCGGGCGCCTTCCCTACGATCGCGTCACGCGAAATAGTCGTCGAGCATCGGCACCTCGGAACCATCGTGTCGTTCGATGTATTCATGGGCGATTGTCAGTTCTTCCATGGCAATATCGCTGTCGTCGGAGAAATCTTCGTCGGAAAATGCGAGGTCAAACAATTCTTGCTCTACGTCGTCGGCAGTTGGATCCTTGAAGTCAAAAGGATCGTAATTGCTTTGATCTGACGCACGGTCATAAGTCCATTCGATTTTAGAATAGTTGAGTGAAATATCTGTCATGTCGAACTCCATCAGTATTGAATGATTAGACATTAAGAACTTTTTGAATTTCTTTCTGTGATCCAGGTTACAGGGGTGCTGATTTCAACTCATGCCGTCTGTGACGCGCGATCTGCCGGTACTGACCCCAGCATCACCAAACGAGCTACGCTCACGCACAAGTGCCTTGCAGGTCACCGTCTATCAGCAAAAAATCGCATCGTTTTTCTGCCGAGGTGATGAATGCGCGTACTCCTTCTGATGCTCCTGTTTTTCGCACGACCGTTTTCAGCGGAAGCCTGCAGCGCTGATACGAAATGCGACGTGCCCGGCGGGTACTATCTTGCAGCCGCGCCGGAGAATTGGGACGGGACAACGCCGCTGCCGGTGGTTGTCTTTTTTCATGGCTGGAACAGTTCGCCCGAAGGGACGTTTCGAAACCAAGCCATGGTGCGCGGCGTAACCGAACGAGGCGCTCTGTTCGTGGCGCCTTTCGCGGAAAGAGGGTACTGGCGGCAGATCGGATCCGGCAGGGCCGAACGCGGGCGGGACGAAGCCGACTACATTCGCGCTGTCATGAAAGACGTACGCCGCCGATGGCCGGTCGACGATCGGCGAACGCTTGCCTCGGGTTTTTCGCGCGGGGCATCGATGGTCTGGAATGTTGCCTGCTACACGGGTGAGCTGTTCCGGGCCTACGCGCCAATTGCCGGTGGTTTCTGGCGCTCAAATCCCGAAGAGTGTCCATCCGGCCCGGTCAACCTGCGGCATATCCATGGGCTTGCAGATGGCGTTGTCGCCTTTGATGAGGTCGGCATTTACAACTCCATGCCCATTCCGGAGGGGTTCGATATTCTCGCACGCACGAATGGAACGACCGACAAAAGCAGGGAAGTTGCGAGCAACGACCAGCGCCTTTCCTGCAGTCGGTGGGACGAGAGCGAAAGCGGGCGCGTTCTGGAACTTTGCCTGCACGAGCGCGGGCATTCCATTCCCGCCGAATGGGTCAGTCAGGGTCTGGATTGGCTCGAGACCTTGCCCGACGGATCTTGAAGGACGTTTCAAAACTCAGGATGCAGGCAGAAGGATGGGTCCGGTTCCGCCGTTTGTCTCACGCGGTCCAAACGTTGATTGAGTTCTGCCGGCCGCGCAACTTGATCTGGTCTCTTGCGGAGAACTTCTGCTGCGGGTTCTCTGCGTCTTTTGCCAGCGCGGCATGTTGCATGAGCGCTTCGCTGACAACGCATTTGCAACCGAGTTCACGCGTGGAGGCTTCCAACCGGCTTGCCACATTGACCGTGTCGCCTACGACGGCAAATTCAAGACGTCTCGATGGACCGATATCTCCAAGGATGACAGGTCCGAAATGGACACCGACGGAGACCTGGATTGGGGCAAGCCCGTCTGCTTCCCGGGCCTTGTTGAAGGCGTCCGTTTCTTCGAGCAACTGCGTCGCCGCCCTGAGCGCGTTTGCGGCATCGCCCGGGGTCGTCTCCGGCGTGCCGAATGTCGCCATGACGCCGTCGCCGAGATATTTGTCCAGCGTGCCGCCGTTCTGGAAAATCGAGCGCTCAACGAAGGCGTGATAGTGCCTTAACAGGTCCATCACGTCTTCAGGTGAATTCTGTTCCGCGAAGCGGGTGAAGCCGACGATGTCGGTGAAGAGCACGGCGACGTCCTGCGTCCGGACCGCGCCGATATCCCGGTCAGTGGATGCAAGGACGTCAACAAGGCTGGACGGGAAGTACCGCGACAGGTTCGCCCGTTCCGCTGCGATATTCGCCTGGCGCATGAGGAGCTGGTTGGAACGCCAGCCCTTGATCGCCAGGATCGCCGCGACGATGAGCATGACGACCATTTCCTGAACGCGAACGTCCGGCCGAACGCTGTTCGGATTGAGTTCAGCTCCGATAAGCGCGTGACCCTCAAAGGCAACTGCTGCTGCTTCTCCAAGTTCTGGAATCCTGTAACCGAACAACCAGACGCCCACTGCCCCAATCGCCCAGAGCACGGCAACCCACAGACCCATGGCCCAGACCGTTCGATACGAATAGGCCAGCGTGCCGACCGCAAGGAACACGAAGAAATAGATGAAGTTGTCGAACCGGTACATGAAGGCAGTCGGGATATCCTGCGTGAAAAACGGGTTCGGCGTGATGAACAGGAGGGTCAAAAGACTGAGGTCGGCGAAAATGAGCAGCAGCTCTGATTTTGAATAGCCGACACTTGCCAGGCGCAGTTGAAGCCAGCCGAGCGCGATGAACAGCAAAAGCGTGGCCTCGTAGTAAAGAACGCTCGGGCTGAAATTGAGGAACGGCAGCAAAAGCCCCACAACCACCAGGGCGACCGTGCGCGCGATAATGGCGAGCCGATGCCCTTCCATCTTCTCTTTTTCCAGGGCCTGCGCCAGAAACGGATTTGAAAGAGCCTGCTGCTTTTCCTCTTCCTGCATCTTGCGCAGCCGTTCGAGAAACCTGAGCGGTGGGGGTAGTCTGAGAGCGGGCATGCTCACTCCGTGTCAGTGCGATGTTGCCGGACGATATCATCCTATCTGGTGCAACATAAATCGAATTCAGGCGCGCTCACGAAGGCCTTCGCGAGCGCGCTTGTTTGTCAAAGTCTGAATGATGCCGTCAGGTTCGGCTTTCAAGTGGAACAGGATCTTTTGCCTGCCTGTTCTGTCCCAGGAGTAGCGCCGCGAAAATACCGCCGATGACGATTTCGATCAGCATTGCCTGGAAAAGGGCGTCGGACGGCATTCCGTCAAACACGATGCTGATTGCACGCCCCGCCGCGTAGGCCAGGAAAACGGTGCTTCCAAGAAGAAGAGCCTGTTGGGTCCAGGCTGAGCGAAACGCACCGATCATGATCCAGACACCGAGAACGGCAAGATTTGCACCGGGCGCCCGCAGCTCACTGATCAGATCAGGGCCGGTGGGAAGCGCGATCCCGTACTGGGCATAAAATAGGTGCGGCGCAAAGGTGATGGTCGCGCCGATCCCGATGGCGATCGCGCCGGCGAGACCGATAAACAGTCGTTTGAGTGTGTGTGCCATTTGAAGGTCCTCGCTGGCGCGCTCAGGCCGCACTGGACCATGCTCCGGCCTTGGCAGCATTTGCTGCGAAGGCCAGGAAGTCCCGTGGTTTACGTCCGGTTGCGCGTTCCACACCATCGGTCAAATGAGCGTTCCGCCCGTCCAGCGTTTCGCGCGCAATGGCTTCAAAGACATCGGCGATGTCCGGCCCGGCTGCTTCGGCAACACCGGCCCTGAAGTCTTCGAAACTGATCGGGATGTGCTGGATTGGCCGACCGATGGCACTTCCAAGTTCCTCTGCCATCTGCGCAAAAGTCATCAGGCGTGGACCGGTGACCTCATAAAGTTCACCTGAGTGGCCGTCTTCTGTCAGTGCGGCGACCGCGACATCCGCGATGTCGTCGATGTCGATGATCGGCTCCAGCACGTCGCCGCCGGGCATCGGCAGAACGCCGCCCAGAATGGGGTCGCGCAGATATCCTTCGGAAAAGTTCTGGGCGAACCAGGCGGAACGAACCAGCGTGTAGTCAACACCGGACGCACGGACGACCTCTTCGCCCATTCGGGCATGATGCTCGCCGCGGCCCGTCAGCAGAACAAGACGCTCGATACCGGCTGACTTGGCAGCAGCGCTCAGTGCTTCGACTTTCTCGACCGCGCCTGGAATCGCGATATCGGGAAAGTAGGTGACATACGCGCTGACGGCACCTTCAAGAGCAGGACCCCAGGTCTCTTCGTTGTCCCAGTCGAACGGAATGGCGGCCCCACGCGAGCCGCGCCGGACGGGGATGCCCTTCTGGTCGAGGATGTTTGCAACGCGCGAACCGGTTTTGCCGGTGGCACCAATGATAAGCGTAGGTCTGGTTTGCATCGGATGTCTCCTTGGTTGAAGCGATGACCAAGGGATAAGTCAGGCAGCGCCGGGGGTATTGACTGCGCGTGCCACAGTTTTGATCCGCTGCGCCAATCAGACCTGAGCGGCGCGCCGGAACGATGCGGGTGTTTCGCCTTGCCAGCGTTTGAAGGCCCGTGTGAATGCGCTTTGCTCGGCAAAACCTGTCAGGAAAGCCACTTCTGCAAGCGCGTAGTCAGTGCGCCTGAGCAGCCGGAGAGCCAACTCCTTGCGCGCCTCGTCAACCAGGTCCTGGAAGGCGTGCCCCTGCGCCGCAAGCCGCCGCTGGAGTGTGCGGCCGCTCAAGCCCAGGCGGGCGGCAACATCGGCAACATTCGGCACACCTTCGCTCAAAGCGCGCGACACGAGACTGCGCACGCGCCCGTCCAGCTCCTGCGTTTCGGGCAGGTCCGCGATTTCCCGTTCCATGTGGGTATCGAAAAAGGCCGAGATGCTTGGGTCACCGAGTTTGTTCGGCGCAACGAGGTGTTCCTTCGACACCTGGATGGCATCGCGGTCGGCGTCATAGTAGATCGGGCAACCAAAATAGGTTTCGTGTGCGGAGAGATCCTCCGGTCCGGAATGTTTGAAATAAACGGCGTCGGGCGAAAACGGCTCCGTCGACACCTCCCGACTGATCTGCGTGACGGCAACAATCGTCTGTTCATTCGACAAGCGCATTCCGAGATGACGTTCGCCGGCACGGTTGAGCGTCATGAAAAAGCGGCCGTCTTCCTCGACGCATTCGTAAGTGGCAACGTTCGTCAGCACGCGGGCATAGCGTTCGGATCGCTGGTAGGAACCGCGCAGGTCGATCGCCGATTTCCAGGCGAGGCCGAAAGCACCATAATCGTCACAGCGCATGGATGAGCCGACGCGGATCGGCACGGAGGCCCCGTGCGCGTCCTCTCGTGTCACCCGCTCGCACAGCGCGTAGTAATCCGTGTCCTGTACCATCTGCTTGGGGTCAACAGGTGCGTCCGGATCAATGCCTACAGAGCGGAACAACTCATGTCGGCGCCCGCTGCCGGAAGGCTCTGCGGACGTTGCCACATCAATAACTTTTTGAACGAACAATGCCGTGATCTGACCCATGCCCGACAGTATAGGGGAGTGCCGATTAAGGTCGACCGGCAAAGGCATGAATGAATGCGCCGGTTTGTAGTCAGCTTCTCAGCGGCTCTGACGTCGGCGACGACACTGCCGCAACGCGACTTGCGCCGCACCAGGGACCTTTCCCTAGAGGTGAATACGCCTCTCTGTCGCTGGATCGAAGAGATAGAGATGATCGGGGTTGAGCGTCAGGCCGACAACGTCATCCTGTTCCTTGCGCAGATGGCGGTCCCCACGTGCGATCACGCGTTGATCGCCCCATACAACGGTCAGGAAAGAGGCTTCTCCCGTGTTTTCAAAGGCGTAGATGGGCGTGTCTATGTCGCCGGCGCCCGCTTCGTGCACGTTGATGTCGTCTGCCCTTACGCCGAGAATGACTTCATTGCGGTCTTCGGATGCAATCGTGGACAGGCGCACACCGTCCACCGTGATGAAATGGCCGTCCTTGACGCTGCCGCGCACCAAATTCATGGCGGGCGAGCCGATGAAACCTGCGACGAAGAGATTTGCAGGATCGTTGTAGATTTCGTCCGGCGTGCCGAGCTGCTGGATAACGCCGTGCTTCATCACGGCAACCCGGTCAGCAAGGGTCATTGCTTCGATCTGGTCATGGGTCACATAGACTGTCGTGACCTTGAGTTCGCGGCTGAGGTGTTTGAGTTCCGCCCGCATCGTCACCCGCAATTTGGCATCGAGGTTCGACAGTGGCTCGTCCATCAGGAAGACCTTGGGTGTGCGCACAATCGCTCGTGCCAGGGCAACGCGCTGGCGCTGTCCGCCCGAGAGCGCCTTGGGTTTGCGGCCAAGAAACTGGGTCAGTTCCACCTGCTCCGCTGCCCGCTCCACCCGGGGACGAATGTCCGCTTTCGGCGTTCCGCGCACTTTCAGCGGATAGGCGATGTTGTCGAAGATCGTCATATGCGGATAAAGGCCGTAGTTCTGGAAGACCATGGCGACATCCCGGTCTTTTGGCAGATCGTCATTGACCTTTCGCTCGCCGATCCAGATCTCCCCTGAGGTCGGCTCCTCGAGCCCGGCGATCATCCGCATGGTTGTTGTCTTGCCGCAACCGGACGGTCCAAGCAGCACCAGAAATTCCTTGTCGTGAATATCCAGGGACTGATTGTCGACGCCGACGAAGTCGCCCCAGCGCTTTGTCAGGTTCTTGAGAATGACTTCAGCCATTTAGCGCACCGCCCCCATGGTCATGCCCTGCACAAAGTATTTTCGGATGATCAGCGCCAGCACGAACATGGGCGCCATGATGATGATGCCGGCGGCGGAAAGGAGGTTCCAGAGATCTCCTTCTTCTCCCTTGAAGAGCGCGAGCCCGATCGGGAGCGTCACGGCGTCCTTGTTGGTCAGGATCAGCGCGAACAAAAACTCGTTCCACGCGATGATGAAACAGAAGATCGCGGCGGTCAGCAGGCCGGGTGCTGCCATCGGCAGAACAATGTTGCGGATCACCTGAATTCGTGAGGACCCGTCCACCATGGCGGCTTCTTCCGTGTCCAGCGGAATGCCGTCGATGAACCCCTTGATCATCCAGATGGCGAACGGCATCACGATGGCAAGGTTTACCAGGATCAGACCAAGGCGGGTGTCCAGGAGCCCGATGTCCCGGAACATGACGAAGAACGGCAGGATGATCACGACGGCCGGCACAAACTGGGTGGCGAGGATCATCACCAGCATCGTCGTTTCGCCGCGCAAGCGGAATCGGCTGAAGGAATAGGCCGCACAGGTCGCGATCGGGATGGCAAAGACCACCGTGACCAGAGCGACGATGGTGGAGTTGTAGAGCTTTTCGCCGAGCCGGTAGGGATCGTCGAAAACGGTGCCGAAGTTTTCAAGCGTCGGACGGAAGAACAGCTTCAGCTGATAAACATCCACATGCGTCTTGAAGGCGGCCAGGAAAATCCAGACGATCGGAACCAGCATGATGAAGGTCGCGATCAGGATGAGCGTCAGCTGAAACGCGTTCCAGATCTGCTTGCGTTGCTTTCCCGTCATGTCAGTCCTTCCTGAACACGAACCTGGCGTAGAGATACGTCAAGAGGATCATCGGGATGACCATCAGCCAGGCGACCGAGGCCGCGTAACCGATCTGGCCGTATTTCATCCCGTTGAAATAGATGTAATGGCTGAGCGTTTGAGTGGCGGTGCCTGGTCCGCCGTTGGTCAGCATGAAGATCTGATCGAAGGTCTTGAGCGAGAAGATCGACTTCAGGATGATCACGACCGCCAGCACCGGAGCCAGCTGCGGCAGCGTGACGTCCTTGAACACCCGCCAGCCGGAGGCACCATCCACCTGTGCGGCTTCAATCGTGTCTTGCGGAATGGAGGCCAGCCCGCCGATGAGGACCAGTGTCAGGAACGGGATCCAGCCCCAGACATCCGCCATCACGCAAACGGCGAAGGCTAGTGTCGGATCGGCCAGCCAGCTCACGTCGGCAAGCGGTGGCATCACCGCCCCGAAAAAAGCGTCAAACAGACCGAATTCCGGGTTGAACATGAACCGGAACGAGACGCCGATAAGCGCAGGTGACATGGCAAAGGGCAGGATCAAAAGCGTTTGGACACCGGAACGCAGCCGTCCACCGGGCGCCAGAAGCAGCGCGAGGCCTAATGCAAAAATCGTGGTCAATCCGACGGTCAGAATGGTGTAGATGCCTGTGACCCAGACCGAATTCCAAAAGGCCGGCTCTTCGAAAAAGGCCCAGGTGTAGTTTTCCAGGCCGATATACTGGTCGAGCGAGCCGGGACGGTTCAGCCGGCCGACGGTTGCCGACAGGCGAGCGCTCTCCATCAGTGGCCAGATTGCGGTGGCGAAAACCACCATGACTGCCGGAAGCACCAGCACGTATTTGAGAGTGTTGTCGCGCATGGGAAAAAGCCCCTCCCAATGACTGGAAGGGGCCCTGGTCCTTACTGGATGCAGCCTGAGCGGCGAAGAACCCGCGTCGCCTGATCGGCGGCACCGGTCATCAGCTCGCGAACGTCTCCACCAGAAGCGGCTTCCGCGATCGCCGCCGAAAGCAGGTCGCCGACTTCCGGCCACTCAGCGATCTGAGGCATGATGTCGGATTCTTTTAGCGAATCCCATGCTGCGGCCTGGATGCCGTCATTGGCAGCGTTCACGTCCGAATCCTGCAATGAGGAAATGTGTGTGACCACGTTGTTGACGATGGGCTTGCCCGCAACTTCGCGCTCAACAGCATTGGCTTTGTCCATGTCCGGGTTCGACAGCCACTTCATGAATTCCCAGGCAGCGTCCTTGTTTTTCGAATATTCGGAAATCGAGAACGGCATGGAAATCGCGTAGGTCTTGGTTGTCCCCTGGTAAGACGGCATACCGGCGAATGCGACTTGATCCTTGGTCAGCGTGCTGGAGTCCGGATTATAGAAGCCCGAATAGGCCCACCACCAGACAGGGATCATCGCGGATTTGCCCTGCATGAACGACTGGCGTGCATCCTGTTCCACGAAGGCGACCGAGTTCGAATTGGTGACTTCGTGCACAGTGTGAAGCGCGATGTAGTCCTCGGTCGCCTTCAACGCTTCTTCGCTCGTCCAGGCGGGCGTGCAGTCGTCATTGAAGACATCGCCTCCGGCGGCCCACAGGAAGTTCAGCCAGATGAACAGGTTCTGCCGGTTGCCGTCATTGTTGAAATAAAGCGCGAGCGGCGCGATATCCGGGTGGCTCTCTTTCAGCTCCTTGCCGATGCGAACCACGTCTTCCCAGGTCTTGGGCGGTTCCGGGATCAGGTCTTTGCGGTAGAACATGAGCTGAGGGTGGGCGCGCAGCGGGAAGCCGAGCGTCTTGCCCTCGAACTGTGCGGAACGCGCGAAGGCTGCCGGGTAGCGATCCATCGAGATGCCGTCCTTGGCCATCAGTTCGTCGATCGGCATCAGCCAGTGTGCGTTCGGCGGTCCCCAGCTGTCGAGGTAATTGACCACATCGAAGGTGCCGTTTGCGGCTATGCCCTCGGCGTTGATCTTTTCCTGAAGGCTGCCGAAGGGAATGAAGGTCCATTCCGTTTCAATTCCGGTGAGGTCGGTAAACTCATTGTCTCGAAGCATCAGTCCGTCGAACTGTGGTGTGACCACGCTCAGAATGTTCAGCTTGGTGCCTTCATAAGGCTTGCCGGCGGTCAGGCCGTACGGCAAGTCCTCGGCCATCGCCTGAAGTGCACTGCATGCCAGGCCCGCAGCCGCCACGGCCGCAAGAAATGTGCGTCTCTTCATTGTTCAGTTTCCTCCCAGGGATCGTGCGTTGACCGCATTGCCCGAGGGTAAGGTAACATGTTTGCATACGAATGCAAAAATTTTTACCTTAGGTCATTTGAAGCACGTTGGCCGCTGCCGGACGTCAATTCATGACGTTGCACGGGAACAGCGGCAGAAACTTTTCGACCTGTCTTTACCGTTTTCTCTTCAACGAAAATCCCGGCTTGGAATGAACTTCCTTGCCGGGATTTGAGAGGTTGCAGCGGTCTGTCTTGTTAGCTTCGGAGTCAGTTCGGGTTCAGCCATGCACTCAGCTTTGAAGTTGCCGTTGGCATGATGAGATAGACCATGGTTGGAACCATTATGAGTGTCAGCACAAACGATCTGATTGGCATGGGCACACCGGCAAGAAACGGCTCCAGAACCGCAAGCAGAGAAGTGATCAGCGGGTAGACGACGGCCCATGTGAGGAGCGCCATTCTGTTTTTGTTCGGGCCAGACATATCACGCTGCCTCCCGGGCAAGATCGGCGGCAAATTCTATTACGTTGCCCTGATCGTCCCGGACGAACGCGACCCGGCGGCCCACGTCTGCAAAGCTCGTTGCAGGCAGAAAGGGGGCAACGCCCTTAGCGTCAAGTTCGGCCATGACGGCATCCACATCTTCGACCTTGAAGGCAAGGTGGCTGAAACCGCTGTCTGCAAGATGTTGCTCGATGCCATCGGGCGCTGTTCTTTGCTGAAAACGATCTGGATTGCCAACCACTTCAAGACGAAATCCGTTCTTTGTCAGATAGGCGAGGCGTAGGCCTGGAAACGCGGGGACGGTCCACTCAATTTCGATTTTAAATCCGAGCTTTTCGGTCCACCAGGCAAGTGTCGCGTCATAGTCAGCAGTCCCGAGCATGACGTGCTCAACAAGGGCGGCATTCAAGATGGAGGTCATTGTTCTGTTCCTTTTTCGATTGCGTCAAACGAGATCCCAGGCGCTCCAGTTCTCCTCAAGATGTTTGATGGAGGTGGTACCGGGGATAACGACGATGTTGGGGGAGCGGGCGAGCAGCCAGGCAATTGCCTCGCGAGGTGCGAGTTTGGCCCCTTGCTGCATCGGATTGGCTCCGAGCGGACCATAGGGAATGAACGCGATCCCCTTTTCGGCCGTGAAGTCGACCAGATCCTCTGCTTCTGTTTCCTGCATGTTGAAGCGGTTTTGAACGCTTGCAATTGGTGCGACCGAAAGAGCGCTCTCCAATTGGGAACGGGTGACGTTGGAGAGACCGATTTGGCCAATGCGACCATCGGCCTGCGCTTCGGCGAGCGCAGCGACCGACGCCTCGATCGGTGTCTGTGGATCCACCCGATGAAGCTGAAAGAGATCAATGCGGTCGCGGCGCAAATTTATGAGCGCGCGATCGATCTGCCGCATCAGCGCGTCGCGGCTGCCGTCGACGATAATGCGGCCGGGCTCGGGCTTGTCCACGCCACCTTTTGTGGCCAGGACGACCTCACGGCCTTCGAGCGCTTCACCGACGATCCTGTCGGCAAATTCCGGTCCATAGGCCCAGGCGCTGTCGAAGAAATTGATGCCGAGGTCGGCGGCCCGTCTCAGGAGCGCTACGCCCTGATCCCAGTTCGGGAAAGGGCCGAAATTGCCCGGTTGCCCTGTCAGGCGCATCGCGCCGTAACCCAGACGGTTCACTGTCAGCTCGTTGCCAAGGGTGTAAGTCATGTCGGTCATTTTGATCTCCAGGTTTGACTGTTGTCGTCGGGATCAAGATGGCCGTGTCGGTAAATATTCTGTAGACAATTTATAAGGCTATTTGTTATTTGTATTATGCATGAGCAAACCACTCGACCGCCTCGCTCTTCTGGAAACCTTCGTTCGCATTGCCGAACGGGGAACGATAAGCAGCGCTGCCCGCGATCTTGGAATGTCCCAGGGATCGGCAAGCCGGCAGCTCAAGGACCTCGAAGAGCGTCTTGGTGCTCAGTTGATCCGGCGTACGACCCACTCTCTGGCTCTGACGGAAGCAGGGCTGGACGTTTTGTCTGATGCGCGTGCGTTGATCTCCCGCTGGGATGCGTTGGAGGAACGGCATACGAGTGATGCGGAGGTTGTGAGAGGACCGCTCAGGGTGGTTGCGCCTGTCGCTTTGGGTCAGCTTCACCTGGCGGACATAGCCATCGGATTTCAGGTCGCAAATCCGAATGTCGTGCTGAACTGGCGCCTGGAAGACGAGGCCATCCGGTTTGCCGAGGTCGGGTGCGATTGCTGGATTAAGGTCGGACCGGTCCCTGACGAAAGCCTGATCGTGCGGCGTCTGGGACAAGTTGAAAGACTGATTGTCGGTACGCCACAGATCTCGGCGCGGCTGGAGGCGCCCACGCCAGAGGCAGCAGAGAAGCTTCCATTCGTGACGCTCACCCCGTTCGAAGGAGCGAAGATCGGACTGGCGCATTCTGAAGGCGAGCGTTGCGAACTCGCAGCAACGTCAAGTCTCGCAACCAACAACATCATGTCTTTGAAACGAGCGGTTCAATCAGGCCTCGGTGCAGCCGTTTTGCCACGCTGGTTCGTTGCCGAGGAACTGGAGAACGGGACTCTCGTTGACCTTCTCCCCGATTGGCGAGCTGCGACGCTTGACGTGAACCTTGCTTATCTTCCGGCCCGGCGGCAGCCGCGCAGGCTGTCTGCCTTCATAGAAGCGCTGGAGACCGGCTTTCGTCAGATCCCCGGCATGACGACATGAAGGCTTTGGGGTAAGGGCTCAATGAAAATCCCGGCTCGGGAACAGCTTCTTCGCCTGCTCGCGCGGATGCATGGCGCGGGGTTTCGGCGCGTCTGATTTGAGATGCACCGGCACTTCGTCGGTCTTGCCCGTCATCTGGCCGAGCACCTCGTCATTGGGGTGGCCGAGAAGGGCGAGGCGGTTGGAATAGTCTTCAATGTGATCGGCGATCAGGTGGACGACGATGCCCTCGCGCTCCAGCCGTCCGGTGACTTTCAGGAGCCGCCCGCCAATGACGGCGGCGCGGTATTTTTCATACATCTTCGGCCAGACGACCACGTTGGAGACCCCGGTCTCGTCTTCCAGCGTGATGAAGATGACGCCCGAGGCCGTGCCGGGGCGCTGGCGGGTGATGACGAGGCCGGCAACGGAAACCCGCCGGGCCTCGTAAGGGGTGAGCCGCGCCAGCCGGTCGTGGGGCGTGAGATGCGGGATATGCGGGCGCAGCAGCTCCATCGGATGGGCGCGCAGGGTCAACCGGGTGGACAGATAATCCTCCACCACCTCCTGACCGAGATGCATGGCGGGCAGGAGGACATCCGGCTCGAAGATCGCCTCGCCGTCGATCGGGTCGTTGAAAAGCGGCAGCGGCTTCGGACTGCGGATGGTCTTCACCTGCCAGAGTGCGTCCCGGCGGCCGAGCCCCATGCCGGCAAAGGCATCGGCCTCGGCAAGGCGCTCCAGGGTCGCCGGTGGCACGCCGGTGCGAAGCCATAGTGTCTCGGTGTCCGGGTAGCCGTTGCCGCGCGCCGCCACGATCCAGTCGGCATCCTCCTCGCGCATGCCCTTGATCTGCCGGAACCCGAGACGAAGTGCCAGCGCACCGTCACTGCGCCGCTCCAGAGTGTTGTCCCAAAGGCTCTGATTGACGCAGATCGGCCGGACTTCGACCTGGTGCTCGCGTGCATCGCGCACGATCTGCGCCGGGGCATAAAAGCCCATCGGCTGGGAATTCAAGAGCGCGCAGGCGAACTCGGCCGGGTAATGGCATTTGAGGTAGGCCGAGACATAGGCAAGCATGGCAAAGGCCGCCGCGTGGCTTTCCGGAAAACCATATTCGCCGAAGCCCTCGATCTGGCCGAAGCAGTTCTGGGCGAACTCCAGCTCGTAGCCGCGCTTGAGCATGCCGGAAATGAATTTTTCCCGGAGCTGGCCGATCGTGCCCATGCGCCGGAAGGTCGCCATGGACCGGCGCAGCTTGTCGGCTTCCGACGGGGTGAAACCGGCGGCCACGACGGCGATCTGCATGGCCTGTTCCTGAAAGAGCGGCACGCCGAGCGTCTTGCCGAGCACCTCCTCCAGTTCCTTGGACGGGAAGGAGACCGGCTCCTTGCCCTGGCGGCGGTTGATATAGGGGTGCACCATGCCGCCCTGGATCGGGCCGGGACGCACAATCGCCACCTCGATGACGAGATCATAGAATTCTCGCGGGAGCATGCGCGGCAGGAAGTTCATCTGCGCCCGGCTCTCCACCTGAAAGACGCCGATCGCATCGGCCTTGCACAGCATGTCATAGGTGTCGGTGTCGCTCTGGGGCACGGTGCCGAGGGTCAGGTCCTCACCGTGATGGCTCTCGATCAGGTCGAAGCACTTGCGGATGCAGGTCAGCATGCCAAGGCTGAGCA
This sequence comes from Roseibium sp. MMSF_3544, assembly GCF_030732845.1. Classification (GTDB taxonomy): domain Bacteria; phylum Pseudomonadota; class Alphaproteobacteria; order Rhizobiales; family Stappiaceae; genus Roseibium. The sequence goes on along the minus strand of NZ_JASHKA010000003.1, from coordinate 91,297 downwards.
TGTCGACCTTGAGGATGCCGAGCGCATCGATATCGTCCTTGTCCCACTCGATCACCGTGCGGTTTTCCATGGCCGCGTTCTCGATCGGGCAGAGCGCGTCCAGCCGTCCTTGCGTGATCACGAAACCGCCGACATGCTGGCTGAGATGGCGCGGAAAACCGATGATCTCGCGGATCAGTTCGATGGTCTGGGCCACCCGCCGGTTGGAAAGATCCAGCCCCAGCTCCTTCATGCGCGCGTCCTCCGGGCCGCTGTTGGAGCTGCCCCAGATCTGGCCGGAAAGCGCGGCGGTGACATCCGCATTGAGGCCCATCACCTTGCCGACTTCTCGGATCGCCGCACGAGTGCGGAAATGGATCACCGTTGCGCAAAGCCCGGCCCGATGGCGGCCATATTTCTCATAGACATACTGGATCACCTCCTCGCGCCGCTCATGTTCGAAATCGACATCGATATCCGGCGGCTCGCCCCGGTGTTCGGAGATGAAGCGCTCCGAGACCATGGTGATCGTCTCCGGGCCGACATCGGTGATGCCGAGCGCATAACAGATGATGGAATTGGCCGCCGAGCCGCGCCCCTGGCACAGGATATGCCGGCTGCGGGCAAAGCCGATGATGTCGTGGACGGTCAGGAAATAGGCGGCGAACTTGAGCTTCCGGATCAGCCTCAGTTCCTTTCGCGCCAGCTCTTGTGCGTGCTGCGGCACCCCGGCGGGATAACGCATCTCAAGGCCCTCGAAGGTCAGCCGCTCCAGCCGGTCCTGCGGGTCTTCTCCGTCGGTGATCTCGTCCGGATATTCATAGGAGAGTTCGGAGAGGTCGAAGCTGCAGCGCGTGGCGATCTCGATCGTGCGCCGGAGCGCTGCCGGATGATGTCGGTAGAGGCGGGTCATGTCGGTCGCCGGCTTCAGCCGCCGCTCGCCATTGGGCAGTGCTTTGGTGCCGATCTCGTCGATGGTGCAGCCTTCTCGCAGGCATGTCAGCACGTCGGCAAGCCGCCGCCGCCCAGCATGGTGCATCAGGACGTCACCGACGGCGACCATGGGCGTGGCGAGCGAATGGGCGGCCTTCGCACAAATTCGGAACCAGGCCTGGTCGGTGCCGTCATAGCGCGGCGCAGCCCCCAGAAAAACATGACCCGGGCATTCCTGGCGCAGCGTGCGCAGGTGATGCTTAGCCGTCTTGGAAAAAGCGTCTTGTGCATGAGCGCCCTGGGGCAGGGCGATGAAGATCAGGCCCTCGGAGAATTTCAGGACATCTTCAAACTCCAGATGGCAATCGCCTTTTTCTGCGCGCCGTTTGCCAAGGGTCAGAAGCTGGCTGAGCCGCTCATAGGCGGCCCGGTTGGTCGGCAGGGCGACAAAGTCGACCGGGCTGTCGGTCAGCACCAGCCGTGCGCCGACGATCAGCCGCGGCAGCTTCAGGACCTCCGGCATGGGCAGGGGCGGCATCTCGTTTGTCTGCTGCCGGGAGGAGGCATCGATCTGCGAATGGGACCGCACGGGCACGCCCTCCTCGTTGGCCGCACGCCGGATTTCCTTCAAGGCCGAATAGGCCCGGACCACCCCGGCGAGTGAATTCCAGTCCGTGATCGCAATTGCCTCCAGCCCGAGTTCGGCAGCCCGGGTCACCAGTTCCTCCGGATGAGAGGCCCCGCGCAGGAAGGTGAAGTTGGAGGTCACGGTCAGCTCCGCATAGCGCGGAATGTCCCAGTGCAGGCTGTCCGGCGAGACATGGGAGGTCATCGGCGAACCTCCTGCCTCTTCCTCCTCCTGCTGTCACCCCGGACAAGCGTCAGCGCAGATCCGGGGCCTACTCGCCTTTCAGCTTGCCGCATTGGGTGATTGTGTCCGCTTCTCAGCGTCCCTTCGCAGAGCTCTGGAAACGAGTGGGTCCCGGCTCTCGCTGCGCTCGGCCGGGATGACAGTGAGAGGTGAGGAAAAGCCGCTGGATCTGCGCCTCCCCGGTCCCGGCGCGCGCTCCGCGTGGCCGGGATGACAGCGGGAAAACCTGTCCCTGATGCTGTCACCTTCGTCCCCAAACCCTCATCCTGAGGAGGACCGTCAGGTCCGTCTCGAAGGATGGACAGCTTGCGCAGGAATGTGTGGCCCATCCTTCGAGACAGCGCTGCGCGCTTCCTCAGGATGAGGGTGGTTTGAGGATAAGATCCCGCCCGGGTCCGGATCAGGTGGGCTATCCCTTTCTCACCGGTGTCACCCCGGACAAGCGTCAGCGCAGATCCGGGGCCTACTCGCCTGTCTGCGTGCAAGATCAGGCAGTTATGTCCGCTTCGCTGCCCTCCAGCGAACGGCTCTGGAAACGAGTGGGTCCCGGATCTCGCTGCGCTTGTCCGGGATGACAGTGGGGGAGAGGAAGGAGGAGCAGAAAGAAACATCAGCCGAACTGCCTCTTTCTCTCCATCGTCATCCCGGACGCAGCAAAGCGCAGATCCGGGATCGGGGAACCGGCGTGCGTTGTTCGGGCAACATAAAAAGCCGATGCGTTTGTGCCTCCCCGGTCCCGGCTCAAGGCCGGGATGACGAAGAAAGACATTGCCGCTGACATATCCCGCTCCTAGAGAAGAAAGAGAGGATGCCGGAAGGTCCGGGACGGCAGTATTGTTCCGTGTCATCCCCGACTTGATCGGGGATCCACTCGTTTCCAGAGACGGCACTTTGACCAAAGGCCTCTCGGTTTGACCGTGCCTTGCACAGAGTATCCGCTTTGTGAACCCGTGAATTGGATCCCCGATCAAGTCGGGGATGACCGTTGAAGGTTGGGGCCGGGCAGAATGTATCGGCCGAGGGTCTTTTTTCACGCTGCCGAATTGAAAGACCTCATCCTGAGGAGGACCTTCAGGTCCGTCTCGAAGGATGGGCCACACGGCTCTGAACCTGCTGCCCATCCTTCGAGACAGCGCTGCGCGCTTCCTCAGGATGAGGGTTTTGTAAGGCGGTCGCGCAGGGGTGCGGTTCCCTCCGCGCCGCCCCGGCCCTGAGCCGGGGCCTCTTGCAGGCAGGCCGCGCAATGGTCCCGGCTCAGGGCCGGGACGGCAATGTGCGGGCGGTGAGGCATAAACAGGCATCAGCCGAACTCCCCCTGTACATACCAGCCAGGGTTCTGCGGCGTGTGGAACAGCCACAGGCGCTGGCCCTGGCCGGTGGCGACGCGCCAGTAGTCGCGCAGACCCCTGGTCCAGTCGTCGTCGCCCTCCCACCAGGCGGGCGTGATCCGCTCCGGGCCCTCTGCCGTCAGCGTCGTCAGCGCCCGGCCACGCCAGCGGAAGCGGCCAGGCGGACGGGAGCCGGAACCGGTGATCGGTTCGGGCGGAAACAGACGCAAGGGACGCGGGCGCCGGTTGGGCCAGGAGCGGACCGGCATGCTGTAGGCGGCCGGCACCAGCTTGAAGCTGCGCTCCGGGATATGGCTGTCGACGGGGGCAAAGCGCTGGATGTTCTCCAGCCCGATCCGGTTGCCGAGCTGGGTGATGAGATCGGCGAGGCTGTCCTTTTCAAGTGTCTGCGATGGTGTGAGCTGGCGCGGACCGAGCTCTTCCACCTGTGTTGCCTCCAGGCGGATCATGTCGATGCCGTAGCCCGCATCGACTGCGCTCACCCCGCGTTCGAACAGGGCGAGAATCCGGTCGCCGTCGCGCATTGACCGGGCCAGGCGCAATTCGACCGACTGGCCTTCCTGGTCGACCCGGCGGAAGGTCAGTTTCAGGCTGCGCGCACCCTTCTGGGCAGCGTCGAGCTGTTCGCACAGATGGCCGATCAGCCGCTCCGCCCCGGCCATGACGTCGTCAACGAGGCCGATTGGTTCGGGCAAGGTCATGCGCACGGCGAAGCTGAGATCTTCCTTCAAGGGGGAGATCTGCTCGGGAATGGCACCGAGCGCCTGGTCGAGACGGCGCAGCACCTCCGGATCGTAGCGCCGTGCGACGGTTGCCCGCGGCAGGTTGTAAAGCTCGGATACGGTGGCAATGCCAAGCCGCTCCAGGCTGGTGCAGGTTTGATCGGCAAGACGCAGCGCGGCCAGCGGCAGGCGGCCGATGCGCGCAAGATTTTCGCCCGGCTGGGCAATCCCCTCGGCAAAACGGGCAAGTGCCCAGGCGGTGCCCGGCGTGGAGGCAAGACCCAGCCGGGCAGAGAGACCGGCCCGGGCAAGGCGGGCGCGCATATCGTCCAGAAGCGGTTCCTCGCCGCCCATCAGATGTGCCGAGCCGGTGATATCGAGGAAGAGGCCGTCACGCCCGTCGAACCCGACCCAGGGACAGTAGCGGGTCGCCCACCGGGCGAGCAGGCGCAGGAAGCGCTGGTCGGCTTTCGGGTCGGCAGGCCGGGTCAGAAGACCCGGGCAGAAGCTCCTGGCATGAACCAGCGTCATGCCCCGGTTGAGCCCGGTGCCTTCCGCGCGCGGGCAAAGGTCGTGGATACGTTCCGAATTGCGGTCGAACAGGGTCAGTGCAAAGGGCGCGTCAACGGGATTGGCGCGGAGCGAACGCTCAGCCGCCAGCCTCGGAAACCACAATGACACGACGCGCCGCTGCATCCCAACGGACCACCCATTCTGACAATGTTCCTATTTTGTTCTTTATAAGTGACCACTGCCAGTGAGTCGAGTCATGGTCATTTTGACGAGGTGCGTTTTGGGGGGAGGTGCCGGTGCAGTGCCATCTGGTTTCGGCTGCATTGCTGCCGCCGCCATTGGGGATCATAAGGAGGGCCGTCGTGCCCCCGGTTTCGGCGGCAAGCTGCAGCCTTCTGCCTTCCGTCAGGCCGATCGGGCCGGTGATTTCCGCAACGACAAGGCCAACGGCACCGGACCGCAGAGCCGTTTCGGCACTGGCAAGGGCATTAAGCTGGCTGTCGGTGCGCGTGACCAGAAGCTTGCCCGGATCGCAATAGGGCGCCAGACCTTCCGGATTGACCACCGGCCGCCAGCGTTCCGAGATCCAGACCACCGCACCAGGAGCCTGACCCGCCGTGATGGCGGCAAAGGCCAGCCCGCCGTCGCCGCACACTTCATGGGCGCGCGCTCGTTTCAGCGGATAGGCGGTGGCAAAGGGCAGGGACATGAATTTCCGGCGAACTGTTCTGGCTGAAATATGAGCTGAGTATAGCTTTCCGCCGCACAGGCACAACACGGTCCCGGTTACGGGTTGAGCTTGAACCGGGTCAGTTTTCTGTTTGCCCACAGATCCCGGACAGCGAGAAGGCAGGCGCAAATTTACACCGCTATCTGCGCGTCACCAAACTTTCACACAAGCGACTCCGAAGAAATACAAAAGCAGCTTACACTTTCTCCAGGGCGAAGAGACGAGCAGAATTCGAGGCATATTCACCTCGCGGCCAATGAAAATTGCCGCTTCGAGCAACGATCCGGCGGACCGGTGCAAAATAAATTTGTTCTCAATTGCTGACGCGACTGAGGCGTGTTTAAATGTTCATATGAGCGTCATATAACGCTCATATGAAAACAATACGAAATGCAGGCGTTATCGCTTCAGGTGTCGGCAAAGCCATTTCGGCACCGTGAAAACCAACTGCAGATCGGGGCGAATCGCCCTTCAACGTGGGAGCAAATGAACATGGCTTATCGTAAGACAGTAGCCGGTTTTGTCGCTGCGGCTGCCCTTCTGGGCACCTCTTCCGCATTCGCGCAAACCGAGATCGATTTCTGGCACGCCTTTACGGGCCGCTTGGGAGAATTGGTTGCCGAGCAGGTAGACACCTTCAACGGGTCCCAGTCCGACTACAAAATCGTTGCCAGCCACAAGGGCAACTACTCCGAGACCCTGAACGCAGGCATTGCCGCCTTCCGTGCCGGCGAGCAGCCTCACATTCTGATGGTGTTCGAAGTCGGTACCGCGACCATGATGGGTGCCAAGGGTGCGATCAAGCCGGTTTTCGAGGTTATGGGCGATGGCTTCGACCAGTCGAAATATATCGGCTCGGTGAAGGGCTACTACACTTCGCCCGACGGCAACATGCTTTCGCTTCCGTTCAACTCCTCGACGCCGGTTCTCTGGGTCAACCGCGACAAGCTCTCCGAAGCAGGGATCGATCCCGATACCGATATGTCGACCTGGGAGCAGGTGAGTGAAGTCCTCGATCAGCTGAAAGCAGCCGGAGTCGAATGCCCGATGACGACCGCATGGCAGAGCTGGATCCACCTTGAAAACTTCTCCGCCTACCACGACACGCCGTTTGCCACCAAGGACAACGGCTTTGCCGGGACCGATACCGAGCTGGCGTTCAACAGCCCGGCACAGGTTGCTCATATCTCGGCAATGGGTGATTGGGCGAAAGACGGCAAATTCATCTATGCAGGCCGCCGCAACGAAGGTGGCGCGAACTTCCGTGCGGGTGAATGCGCCCTCTTTACAGAATCCTCCGCAGGTTATGCCGGTATCAAGTCGGAAGCCGAGTTTGATTTCGAAGTGCGTCCGCTGCCTTACTGGTCGGCGGTTGCCAGCGAACCGCAAAACACGATCATCGGCGGAGCCTCGCTTTGGGTTCTCGAAGGCCATGAAGCTGCTGAGTATGAAGGTGTCGCAGCCTTCATGGACTTCCTCTCCAGCCCTGAGATCCAAGCCAAGTGGCACCAGGACACCGGCTATCTCCCGATCACTGCGGAAGCCGGCGACCTGACCCGCTCGCAAGGGTTCTATGAGCAAAACCCGGGAACGGATATCGCCGTCATCCAGATGACAGCGAAAGAGCCGACGGCGAACTCGAAAGGTCTGCGGCTTGGCTCGTTCGACCAGATCCGCGGCATCATCGACGAAGAACTCGAAGGTGTGTGGGCGGGCGACAAGTCCGCACAGGAAGCGCTCGATTCGGCAGTGGAACGCGGCAACGCTCTGCTGCGGCGCTTTGAACAGTCCGCACAGTAACGTCATGACAACGTGCCGCCCCGGGAGACCGGGGTGGCACACGGTTTTGCCATGGAAAAACGCGTCACCTTCAAAGGCATGTGGCTGCCGCTGCTGCTCATCGCCCCGCAGATTGTCATAACGGCAGTCTTTTTTTTCTATCCAGCAGGCCAGGCGATCTGGCAGTCGCTTTTCATTCCGGATCCGTTCGGACTTTCCATGCAATGGGTGGGGCTCGGCAATTTTGAGTTCCTGCTGAAGGATCCCTTTTACCGGGCTTCCTTCGTGACAACGGCGATCTTTTCGACCCTTGTCACGGTTGTCTCGATGGGTGTCGCTCTTTATCTGGCTGTTCTGGCCGACCGGCTGATCAAGGGGTCGGGCACCTACAGGACGCTGCTCATCTGGCCCTATGCTGTTGCGCCTGCCGTCGCAGGTGTCCTCTGGCTTTTCATGTTCAACACGCGCGTCGGTGTTGTGACCTGGTATCTCGGGCTTCTTGGCTACGACTGGAACCACGTGCTGAACGACAGCGAGGCGATGGGTCTTGTGGTGGTTGCCAGTGCCTGGGGACGCGTCAGCTACAACTTCCTGTTTTTCCTTGCCGGTCTTCAGGCAATCCCGAAATCGGTGATCGAGGCGGCCGCAATTGATGGCGCACGCTTCTGGACGCGTTTCCGCACGATTGTCTTTCCGCTCCTGTCGCCGACGACGTTCTTTCTCTTGGTGGTCAACATCATCTACGCGTTCTTCGAGACCTTCGGTGTCATTCACACGATTACCGGCGGAGGGCCGCAACAGGCCACCACGATCCTAGTTTACAAGGTTTATTCCGACGGGTTCGTCGGTCAGGATCTGGGGTCTTCGGCAGCACAATCCGTGATCCTTCTGGTCATTGTTTCAATCCTGACCGTGGTTCAGTTCAAATATATCGAACGCAGGGTCCACTACTGATGGCGCAGCAAGACGGCATGGTCGAAAAGCGCGGCGGCGGCCTTTGGCTCACACATCTGGGCATGATTATCGGCGTCGCCTTCATCTTCTTTCCGATCTGGCTGGCGTTCGTCGCCTCGACAGTCGAACAGCAGGCAATCGTCCGGCCACCGATGCCGCTTCTGCCAGGAGACAAGCTCGTCGAGAACTACACACGCGCATTGACCTCGGGTGTGAACGCTCCCGTCGCCATGATGCTCATGAACTCGGTCATCATGGCCCTTGGAATTGCGATCGGTAAGATTGCGATCTCGCTGCTTTCGGCCTTCGCGATCGTTTATTTCCGGTTCCCGGGACGCCACCTGTTTTTCTGGCTGATTTTCCTGACGCTCATGCTGCCGGTCGAGGTGCGGATCGTGCCGACCTACGAAGTGATCGCCAATTTCGGTATGCTGAACAGCTATTCGGGCCTGATCCTTCCCCTGATCGCGTCGGCAACGGCAACCTTTCTGTTTCGGCAGTTCTTCATGACCGTTCCGGACGAGCTTGCAGAAGCGGCACGGGTCGACGGTGCCAAGCCGATGCGGTTTTTCTTCGACATCCTTCTGCCGATGAGCCGGACGAATATCGCCGCGCTCTTCGTGATCCTCTTCATCTACGGATGGAACCAGTATCTCTGGCCGCTCCTCATCACCACCGACCCCTCCATGAACACGATCGTGATGGGCATCAAGCAGATGTTCCCCTCAGGCGACGATACCGCCGATTGGCCGGTCATCATGGCAACGTCGATACTGGCCATGATCCCGCCAGTGCTCGTGGTGATCGGAATGCAGAGGCTGTTCGTGCGCGGCCTAGTGGAAAGTGAAAAGTGAATGGCGACTGTTACGCTTGAAAATCTCCGGAAGTCTTACGGCAAGACAGAGGTCATCCATGGTGTCGACATAGATATCACTGATGGAGAGTTCATCGTGATTGTCGGGCCTTCGGGGTGCGGTAAATCAACCTTGCTGCGAATGGTAGCGGGTCTTGAGACCGTCACCTCCGGCGACATTCAGATCGATGGCCGAAACGTCAACTCCGTCGAACCGATGGACCGTGATATTGCGATGGTGTTTCAGAACTATGCGCTTTATCCGCACATGAGTGTCTTCGACAACATGGCCTACGGCCTGAAGATCGCGAAGGTGCCGAAAGACGAAATTGCAAAGCGCGTGGCGAATGCAGCAGAGATCCTGCAGCTGGAGCCTTATCTCAAGCGGAAGCCGCGCGAATTGTCCGGCGGACAGCGCCAGCGTGTTGCCATGGGGCGCGCGATCGTCCGGAAACCGGCCGTCTTCCTGTTCGATGAGCCGCTGTCGAACCTGGACGCCAAATTGCGTGTTCAGATGCGCCTGGAGATCAAGGCGCTCCAGCGCGATCTTGGCGTGACATCGCTTTATGTGACTCACGACCAGGTCGAGGCAATGACGCTTGCCGACCGGATGATCGTGATGAACAGCGGCGTCGCCGACCAGATTGGCAAGCCTTTGGATGTCTATGCGGATCCCGCTACGGAATTTGTCGCCGGTTTCATCGGATCGCCGCCAACGAACTTCCTGGATGCCGGCCAACTTGGACGGCGTGTTGAGGGTGGTGCGAAGGTCGGTATCCGCCCCGAACACATCCGGATCGTGCCTCAAACCGAGACTGACTTTGCCGGCAAAGTTGTCTATTCCGAACCGCTCGGAGCCGAGACGCTGGTGCACCTGAAACTGCTCGATGGTGAAGATGTCACCGTGCGCCAGGAAGGCGCTTTGCCAATCCCGGAAGAGGGCGAAAGCTGCGGCCTTTCCTGGGAGGCGAAAGACGAGATGATTTTCTCAGAAGATGGCAGTCGCGTGAGACAATCCGGATCCTGACTGCGTCCAGGAACGGTCACCTATGGGCCGATCACGTCAAGATTTTTGAGGGTCGCTTCGAACCTGTCGATGTTGATCACCTGAAACCTGTCTTCGACAAGAGTGACCTTTTCGATCCGGTCGCACCGGAAGGTTCGGACGTCATTCCGGAGGTGATCGAACGCCAGAACATACCAGACAGGACTATGGAGGAGCAGATAGTGCGGCTCGATGATTCTGTTGGTGGTCTGGCCATCAATTGACCTGTAGGTGATGGCCAACTGGTGACGGGTCACAAAGGCCTGGTGAAGAACCTCGACAACGGCCGGGCGAGGTGCGGAAAACGCGGACAGAACCATGTGTGATGCGGCTTCCCCAACCAGAACTCTGGATTTGATGTCCGATATCTCAGTCTTGAGCCTGGGTGAAAAAGAGGCGAGCAGCTTGCGGCGAATGGGGGCAAGCTCAGCCATGAAGAATGGCGATTTCATTTGCTCCGCAACAGCAAGGCTGACAAGAAGATCAATTGCTTCTGCATAGCTGAAATTGACCCTGCCAATGCCCCAGGTCCTGTGCAGCCGGATACCGCCGCCCCGCCCTCGGTCGGCTTCGATCGGCAGGCCCTGGTCCCTCAGGATCTCTATGTCGCGTGACAGGGTCCGGCTGCTCACGCCGAATTCGGCAGACAGGCCTGCAACGGTCAGGGCGTCGTCCGACTTCAGGCGCGCACTGATCAACTCGAGGCGTTTCATGCGTTCGTGTATCGATGATCTCGGCATGAAATTAATAAGACATAAAATGTCATATTAAGCCATAGGGTTCCGGCATCAACAATTTCAGGAGAAAGATATGTCTGAACCAGTCACCGTCCTTGCGCCCATCAAACTGGCACATGGAAAGACCGAAACGGATCTGCTTGAAGCCTCCAGACGGTTTCAGGAAAAGTTCGTCAGCCATCAGGACGGCATCCTACGCCGGGAGCTTGTCCGTACCTCCGAAGGTGAATATCTCGATATCGTTCAATTCAAAAGCAGGGACGATGCTGAAAAGGTCGTCGAGGCCGAAAGGACGTCACCGGATTGCGCCGAGTTCTTTTCGGTGATGGATCTGTCGGATGTGGACATGGATGCCGAGTTGCCAATGTATCGGTCGCTTGCAACATACATTTGAGCAAAAAGCTGCTGATTGCACTTTGAACTGCCTCCGTGCCGGCCAACCGGTGCGGAGGCTTGGACCTGAAAAGACTGCTGTTTTACCCGCGAAAGGGCGTTTGTCGTGGAGCCGTTCAAGAACAACATTTCTCCCAATCTCGTAAAATGCCTGGCCGACCTTCTCTCCCGGCAGCTGGAGACATTCGACAAACCTGCCTACGAAGCCGAGATCCTCGACCGGCTGGATGACTTGGAGCTGAAGGAGCGGGCGCGGCACATTGCCGATGTCACAGGCAAACATCTGCCCGAAGATCTTTCCGAGCGCTTTGCTGTTCTTCAAGCGCTTCTTCATCCGGAAATCGAAGTTGCCTTCGACCGGGGAAGCGACGAAAGGGGCATCCGCGGCTGGGGGATCATGCCGCTTGCGATGATCGTTTCCGACAGCGGACTGGATGATTTTGAAAACTCCTTCGCGATCTTGAAGGAAATGACCAAGCGCCAGACAGCGGAGTTCGACGTCCGCCCGTTTCTGGCAAAGGACCAGACAAGGGCGCTTGCCATCATGGCACCTTGGGTGGAGGACGAGAGCGTTCATGTCCGCCGTCTGGTTTCGGAAGGAACGCGTCCGCGTCTGCCCTGGGGCATACGCCTGAAAAACCTCGTTGAGGATCCCTCACCGACCCTGCCGCTTCTGGAAGCCCTCAAGGATGATCCGGAAGAATACGTCCGCCGATCCGTTGCCAACCACCTCAATGACATTGCCAAGGATCATCCGGATCTGGTGGCAGAAATCGCCACGCGCTGGCTGAAGGATGCGGACAAGAACCGGGAAAAACTGATCCGCCACGCCTGCCGCTCGCTGATCAAGCAAGGTCATCCGGCAACGCTGAAAGTTTTCGATCTCAACCCGCCCGAGATCAGCGTCGAGGGACCGGTTGTTCAAACGCCTGTCGTCCAGTTTGGCACGACCCTTGTATTTGACTTGAAACTGACCTCGAGCGGCAAGGAACCGCAGGATCTGGTGATCGACTGCCTCCTTCACTTCAGGAAAGCCAACGGCAAGTTGGCACCGAAAGTGTTCAAGTGGACGAAACTAACGCTCGCGCCGGGCGAAACGGTTTCCCTAACCCGCGAACTCGCGGTCAAGCCCGTCACCACGCGCGTCCATTACGGTGGTATCCAGGCGGTCGGTCTCAGGATCAACGGCAAGGATTTCGGGTATTCAGAGTTTGAGCTGGTTATGGATACTCGCTAGCAGAACTCCCACCAAAGCCTCATACCGAGGAGCGTGCCTATACGCCTCTCAAGGGATGCTGCCTAACAGGATTTCTCTCAAGCTTCATCCTGAGGAGCGCGCTTGCGCGCGTCTCGAAGGATGGGCCGCTTGTTCAGGAGTACGCCGCCCATCCTTCAAGACGGACCTTACGGTCCTCCTCAGGATGAGGACGAGCGTGTCGGTTCGTTCTTGCATCAGACCGTCCGGTTCAGCTGTATTGTCCCGGCAACTCCGGCGCACCCTGCGCCTGACCGGAATAGCGACCGCAAGGCAAGATCAAGTACGGCCGAAAGCCATCACCCAGGCGCTTCTTTTCTACAAATGTCACCCCGGACAAGCGTCAGCGCAGATCCGGGGCCTACTCGCCTGTCAGCTTGCTGGTCCAGATGTTCATGCCCTCGCTCATTTTCGCACCGCTCCGGAAACGGGTGGGTCCCGGATCTCCGCTTCGCTGGGTCCGGGATGACGATCGGTGCTTCGCGGCATGATAACGTCAACTAATCCGCTTCAACCGCACCATCCCGACAATTCCGAGCGCCGGTCCGATGGCCATCAGGGCGAACATGCCGGGCCAGCCGATCAGATCGGCCCCGAGCGGGGTCAGCTGGACGGTGAAGAAGGTCAGCGCGAAGCCGAGGGCGGTCTGGAAGCTCATCAGGCTGCCGGCCTGGTCGGGTGGGGAATAGTCGGCCACGAGTGCGGAGAACTGGGCGGAATCGGGCAGGATTGCCGCGCCCCAGACAAGGACGCAGAAGATCGTCAGCCAGACCGGTCCGCCGAACGTCAGCGCCGAGGCGATGGCGGCCGTGCCGCTGACAGCCATTGCCAGGATCGCGATATTGGCCTTCCCGACCCGGTCGGCAACGATGCCGGCAAAAACGCTCGCGACGCCGCCGGCTGCGATGGTCAGAAACGCAATCAGGCGGGAGAGGGAAATGGCCTCGCTTTCGGGCATATGCGCTGCGAACGAGAGGGTGAGCGCGACGCCGATCCAGGCCCACATGGCGTAAAGCTCCCACATGTGTCCGAGATAGCCCGCATAGGCGTAGCGGATTTTCCGGTTGGTCCAGGCCGTGAAGATCGCCTTGATTTTCATGCGCGGGGCTTTGGCATGGAAGGGGCCGAGGCCAGCAAAAAGGCAAAGCACGCCGCCAAGTGCGGAGGCGATCGAGGCAACGATCAGGCTCCAGCGCCAGTCCGCACCACCCAGAAGTGCCAGGAAATGCGGAGCGGCCGAGCCGAGCGTGAGCGCCCCGACCAGAGTGCCGACGAGAAATCCGCGGTCCTTCTGTCCCCAGCCGACCGCAATCTTCATGCCGACCGGATAGACCCCGGCAAGCAGCACCCCGGTTGCGAACCGGGCAAAAATGGAGACGGCGCCTCCGGGCTCCACGATCAGAAGGCTGGCGTTGAAGAGCGCTGCGGTAATGGCGCAGAACGCAAAGAACCGGCGCGGATCGATCCTGTCTGCAAGTCCGAGGAGCGCTGAGGTGAGCGCACCAAACACGAAACCGATTTGAACCGCGCTTGAGAGCGCCGCCTGACGTGTTTCGGAAATGTCGAATTCCCGCGTCAGGTCAGGCAAGATGGCTGCGGACATGAACCACAGGCCCATGCCGGCCACTTCCGCAATCATCAACAGTGACAGAGAGCGCCACTTGCCGGCGAACTCACTCTGCAAGGCCGAGCTCTTTCCGGGCTTTTTTGGTGAGCTTGCCGGCGATGATCTTGTGGGCGGCGACGATATAGGCTTTCAGATCCTCTTCGCTCAGCGCCCCCTCTTTTTCCATCTGCACCCATTTGGCGCGGGCGAGGTAGGGTGCGGGGATCATGCCGTCCTGCTGGATCAGGAGCGCGTAGGACATGTCCGAGCACTTGAAGCCGATCCGTTGATGGTCGCCGTCGCCCCAGCGCGAGCAGATGGCAAAGATCTTGCCGCCGACTTTCCAGACAGAGGCATTTCCCCACTGGATGACGTGGGTCGTTGCAGGCAATGCGCGGCAGAACGCGTCGAACTCATCGCGAGTCATCGTTTGGCTTTTCAGGCTCCATGGGATTCTCGAAAATCGAATATCGCCAAAGTGGCTTTTTCCAGAAAGCCTTGCAAGCCGTAAACCACTGGAAACGGAAGAAAGCGCGAAGCCAGGCCGCTTGCTTGCGCTTGCGGAGCTCACGTGCCTCCAGTTCGAACCGGACATGTTCCGGGGTCTCCTCGGGCCAGAATTCCGCGTGGTGCGGATAAAGATCCCGGCGCGGATCGTTCCAGGCGTGCAAGTCGTCCTGTTTGGGTGCGTTCGGATTCAACAGAGAATAGGGAATTGGCATTTGCAATGTCCTCTCATATTTGATTTCTGCGGGAGATTTGTTGCAAAATTTCGCATAAACTAGGGTTATCTGCATGTTTTCAATGTGAAATCGAGATTTCAAAAATGAAACAAACTATGGATTGGGAGGATCTACGCCTCTTTTTGGCCGTCGCCAAGGCGGGCGGTCTTGCAGGGGCCGCCGAGGCGACCGGCGTCAGCGCCGCAACACTCGGCAGACGTGTTTCCGCCCTTGAGCGGGATCTGAATGTCAGGTTGGTAGAGCGCGAGGCGCGCGGGTATCAGTTGACGGCAGCCGGACGCGAACTCGTGCTTCAGCTGGAAGGCATGGACGAGGTTGCCAGGTCCATTTCAAAATGGCGCGAGAGCGGCCGGACCCGTCGGCGCGTACGCATTTCCGCCGGCGACTGGACCGCGCGCCTGCTCATGGACAACATTTCGGAATTCTGGTCGCCGGAGGACACCTGGGTACCCGAATTCCTGGCCGATCCGCACAACCGGGATGTTGCGCGGCGGCAGATCGACATCGGCATCAGGAGCCGGCGCCCGAAGCAGGAATGGCTCGCTGGGCGCAAAATCGGCACGGTCAGGTTCGCCGTTTATCAATCGAAAAGAACCAGAAAAGACAAAGACCTAGGCTGGGTCGGTCTCGTTGAGGACGAAGCGCATTTCCCAAGCGGCAACTGGATCCGCGAAAACCACGGTGACGATGTCTCCATCACCGTAAACAGGGCGACGCTTGCCCTTGCGCTTGTCCGGCAAGGCGCCGCACGCATGCTGCTGCCAATGTTTGTCGGAGAGGCTTACAAGGATCTTCAGCGGCTCTCGGACCCGATCGAAAACCTTCAAACGGAAAGGTGGTTGGTGATGCACCAGGATGAACGCCACGAACCGGCGGTTCGTCAGGCATTGGGAGCCTTGGCAAAACTGCTGAAGAAGGACCCGATGTTGCGAACCGAATTTTAGATGACCTCGAAAACAGATGCCTATATCCCGGAAATCCGGGGCCTCCTTGAATCAATATTAACTAGGCTCCATATTTAATCAGGAATGGGCCCTTTGGGTTCCAGCTCGGATGCCTTTTGAAGGGTCCGGGTGCAAGGTCGCTTCGACAAGGACTTTGAGGATGTCACGCATGTCAGCGTTTTCCAGCCCGTTTATGCTCGGGTTCGACGATATAGAGCGTGTGCTCGATCGTGTTTCCAAGGCCGCCAATGACGGCTATCCGCCCTACAACATCGAGAGACTTCCGAAAGTGGAAGGTCAGGGCGATGTCATCCGAATTACTCTGGCAGTCGCAGGCTTCACGCGCGATCAGCTCGACGTTTCGGTGGAGGAAAGCCAACTGGTGATCCGCGGCAGGCAGATCGACGACAAATCGCGGGAATATCTGCATCGCGGCATCGCCGCCAGGCAGTTCCAGCGTGCGTTTGTCCTGGCCGAAGGCATCGAGATCCTTGGAGCTGACCTCAAAGATGGGCTATTGTCCATCGACCTGGCACGTCCGGAACCGGAACGTGTTATAAGAAAAATAGAAATCTCCAGCGGCGAATAGACCCTCGTTGGCAAAACAATAATGGAGAAAGACTGATGCACGATCCCAAGAGCCCGGACTGGGCAGACCAATCTATTTTGTCCGAATTCATGTCGGCAGATGAATTGACCGAACTTGGCACGGGCGATGTCGCCTATATCAAGCCGATCAAGGCGGTTGATCTTCAGGAAATGTTCCCGGACGTCCCGCCCCTGCACGACAACGTCACGCTCTACGCACTTCAAAATGCGGATGGTACGCCGATCCTGCTCGCGGACAGCCGCGAAGCCGCCGTCGCCAATGCCTTTGAAGCTGAGCTGGAAATGGCGTCGCTTCACTAAGCGGCCCGCGCGTACAATTCGAAAAGACACCGGCCAATCGGCCGGTGTTTTTTGTTGGGCAGGTCATTCGCGGCAGCGACAGTATTTTCAGCACACTTCTAGGCGCTCGTCAGGTGACAAATGACCCAAGGGACCGGACTCTAGGGTACGGACTCATAAATGAAGTCAATTTGGTTTGGATCGTTTTGACCAGCGGCAAGGAGCGAAAGCGCAGGAAATGTGGTTCATTTTCAAGCCTTTCGCGACGAAGCAGATGGCCAAAACGGCCAAATCCGAAGGACGGCAAAATGGCTTCACCTCGCAGCGTCAACGCGCTTGACCGGGCATAAAGCCCGCTCGTCACACGCTTCCTTGCGTGATTTCGCCATTTATGCCGCCAAATCGGCTTCATTTATGGGTCCGTGCCCTAGCGCGCAGGGTCCGGCTTTTCGCTTCCGGCAAAGCGCACATCGACCAGGAGGGCGGTGATGAAGAGAACACCGCCGGCCAGGGTCAAACTTGAAATGCCCTGACCCAGGAATGCCCAGGCCCAGATCGAACCGAACAGGATTTCGGAGAGCGAAATCATCGTGAATTCAGCCGAGGACACGGATTTCGATCCAATAGTGAACAGGAGGAACGCGCCGCCGGTGAGGGCGAAGCCGATCGCGATGACGAGCCCGGCATCGGCAACGCTGGAGCTGATCTGCTCACCTCCCCACACAAACAGGATCGATCCAAAGGCAGCGCCAATGACGCCGGTCACGAGCATGGCTGGCCGCATGTCGACAAGTTTTCCGGCACGAAGGGCAACGGCGAAGGACGCGTAGAAAAACGATCCGCACAATGCGGCGAAATCGCCTGCAATGGATAACGGGCTGCGCCCGCCGTCAAATTCGCTTCCGCCAAGGACGATCAGCACGAGCCCGACAAGCGAAATGGCAAGGGCGACCAGCGTTGCCTTTGCAAGCCGCTCCTTGAGGAAAAATCTTGCAAGAACGGCTGCCAACAGGGGGGCGAGCGCAAAAAGCAAAAGCGTTCTTGCAACAGAGGTATGCTGGAAAGCAAAGATGGAACAGGCAAGTGCCGCTGCCATTGATCCGGCTGCGACGATTCCGGACAGTCCGGAGAGCCGTATGGCACGAATGGCCCCTATGTTGGACGTGCCGGTGATAATCAGGAAGAAGAAGGCTGCGACACCCACACACCTGAGAAATAGGATCTCTGCCGGACTGACATGATCCAGGTCGGCGATAATGGCGCCGACCGGCGAGATGACCAGCGCACCAAGAATGATAAGGAAGATGCCGGTGCGCCGGGACAACAAGCGGCGCACTCCTATTCACGCCAAGAGCCATTCAGGCAAACCGTATTCCTGTTATGCTTTTAGCGCAATCTCGGCAGCCGGATCGTGCCTGACCAGTTTGACATGCAGCTAGGTCAGGACCGGCGCCTTCGGGTCTGAGGCACTGCGCTCGGTGGTCTGCGCGCTGCCTTCCTTCGAAGGATTGGCAGGCGCGTTGCCTGCGGTTGGGCCGGACACCGAAGGGGGTTTCCGCCAGGGTTGGCTCTTGTACCAGGACACCACGTAGGCAACTGCGATCAGCGCAAGGAAACCGCCGAAATTGGTGAAAATTTGAGCCCACCATTCGCCGCGTGCCCAAGCCATGTCTCTCAGGATTGCCACCGTTTGGGCAACCACGAGGCTTGCCATGAAGACGGCAAGAGATTGCTGGCCGACCTTCTGGACGACGCGAACGAACCCGCCCCAGAGGGCGCCGTGTCCAAGCAGATATTTGCCGTGTTCACCGGCTGCGACCCAGGCCACATAGGCAAGCGCCAGGAAGTGGATGTAGCGCAGGATGCCGAACTCGGTCTTGACCCAGAGCGGTCTGATGGCCTCGCGGACTTCCCGCGCCCAGACCAGATCGAGATGATTGGCGCCATATACGCGGAAGTAGGCGAACGGGATCGAGACCAGGATGATGGCGATCGCAAGCAGGATCAGCTTCCGGTTAACCGGCGGCGCGGGTATCCAACCGCGCATGAACGCAAACCCGGTGAAGAACAGCAGTTGCCATGCGAACGGATTGAAGAACCATTTGCGGTGTTCGCCTTCCGAATTCAGCCAGGGCTCGGCCCTCAGGTCGAGCAGACCGAATTGCGAAGCGAGCCAGAGGCCGATAGAAAGTGCAAAGGCTCCCGGTACCGAGTAGCGCGCAACGAGCATGATTGCCGGCATCAGGGCAAGGATCACCACATACATCGGCAGAATGTCGAAGTAGTTGGGAACCCAGGTCATCGTCATCAGGCCGGGAAGCGCGATTTCGGTCTTGTTGAAAAGATGCCAGAGGTTGAGCGAGTTGACGTAGTCCTGGGTCAGACCGCAGCAGTCGTTCAAAAAGCCGCTGTTGTGGAGCATCACCAGACCAACGGCAATGATCAGAAACTGCCCGATGAAGGCCCAGTAAACCTGCCACATACGCTGCACGATGCGCGCGGTTCCAATGCCCCAGCCGTAAACATCGAAGGTTTTGCCGAAGGCAAGCGCAGACGCCATTCCCGAGCAGAAGACGAACATCTCCGTCGCGTCGGAAAATCCGAAACGCGCAGGGATCCAGAGCGTCCACCAGTTCCAGGGCACGTGGGCGATGAAAATAATGAACATGCCGATCCCGCGGAAAAAATCCAAACGCGGGTCGCGTGGGCGTTTCGTTTGAGTATGTGCGTTCACGTCAGATCCAGGGTAGTTCGGTCAATCCGTGCCGGGGAAGGTCACACGGAGTTGGCCGCACGCAATTTCTCGTCTTCCATCACCTGCTCGGCACGTTGCATCTTGCCGCAGATTTCAAGGCGCTGTTCGGCAAAGCGGTCAAGCGCACCACGCTTGTTGGTGCGGCTCTTGATAATGGTTTCGGCTTCCGTCGAAAAGCCCGCTCTCAGGGCAGCATCGATCGTAATCCGTTCGAAGACGTCGCGCTGGGCGTGGGAGCCGCCGATCGAATAAAGGTTGTCGCGGGCAGAGGTCAGCAGGGAAAAGGCGGACGCATAGTTGCCTTTCCGGTATTGCTCCAGTCCAAGCCCGGTTGGCAGGCCGGCTTCTGCCGAAATCCGGCCGATATCCGTTTCGTGCTGGGCGCGTTCCTTCAGGCCGGTGAGCAGCCTGTCCGCTCCCATGCGGCGCCCGCCGTTCAGCAACGCCAGCAGGTAATGGAGATCGGCAAATACGTTGCATCCGTCTTCAGCGCGCTTGTCGGAAAGCTGGGCGATTTCCTCCCAGCGCGCACCGACGTCAACACCTTCAAGCTCGAGCCTGACCAGCAGCGACGCGGCGTTCGAAATGTCGCGGTAATCGTCCGTCTTGTCCTTGCGGATGTCGGCATCGTACAGCGCAAGAGCCTTGTCGCCCTGACCCTGATCCAGATACATCAGCGCAAGGTGCCACCACACGTGATAGCCGAAGTTGTTGCAGTGAGCCCAGCCGTCCGGGTGGTTCTCGAGCCAGCCTGCGCCTTCCTCGGATCGGCCGGTCATGTCGTGGACATGGGCAACCGCATGAAGGCCCCAGGCATCGTCGCGGGCAAATTCCAGTCCTCTGCGGCCGGACGCCTCGGCAAGACGGTAATCACCGGTTTCTTCAAGCGCAAAGGCACGGCAGCCGAGGAGATAACCGTAAGTGGGATGGGACTCTTCGTAGGCGGAGAAAACACGTTCGATGGATTGACGCATCCCGGGGGCATCGCCAAGCACAAAGCGGATGGCATGCACCAGCTTCATGATCAGTCCGTCTTGCGGCACTTTGACAAGCTCTGCATCCAGTAAATCAGCGGACCGCGTCGGAAATCCCTTGAGCCAGGCGTCAAGAGCGTTGATGACCGCCGTTTCGCGTTCGGTGACCGGCGTGTTCTGCGCGGACTCCTTGGCAACTGCGCAGCACTCGCGCGCCGTGGCAACGAG
Source organism: Roseibium sp. MMSF_3544 (assembly GCF_030732845.1). Taxonomy (GTDB): domain Bacteria; phylum Pseudomonadota; class Alphaproteobacteria; order Rhizobiales; family Stappiaceae; genus Roseibium. The sequence goes on along the minus strand of NZ_JASHKA010000003.1, from coordinate 71,046 downwards.
CTCCTTGCGGCCGAGCAGCAGGCAGAACAATCCGCGCGTCGCGTGACCGAGGGCGAAATCGGGACTGAGGCTCAGGCAGGCTTCAAGATGCTGGGGCGTTGTTTTTCCGTGTGCCAAAAAAGCCAGGACGGTCGCATTCCATGCCTCGAGGGCACCCTTGTCGGTAAGAGTGAGATCGTACCCGAATTGATCACTTAGACGCATGTCTGGCCTTTTCGTTTCCCATGCTGACCACAGCCGTGCATCGCTCTTGCAAATGCAAACGGCGGCAGACAGCCGAATGAATACTCACCGCTAAAAATCCGCAGCCTTCTCATGAACTGCAAAACACAAAAAGGTGTTGGTAATGTGTAGTGCGAAAAACGACACGTGAATTGTGATCGAACGGGGGTTGATGCGAGGATAATGCTCAATCTTTCAGCAGCTTCCGGACCCTTAACGAAGAGGTCATGGACCGGATAGGGACATGGATTAAATGGCGGTTTCCATCGCAAAGTCGCAAGGTCCGGTCATCGCCGTGGCGGCGGGCCTGCTGGCACTGATCGCTCTTGGCGCCTATAGCGAGGCCGGACCGCGACAGGCTGTCGCAGTTCTCATCGGCGGTGTCGCCGGATTGTCGCTCTACCATGCGAGCTTCGGTTTCACAGCTGCATGGCGCCGGATCGTGACCGAAAAACGGGGCGCCGGACTGCGGGCGCAGTTTGTCCTGATCCTCCTGACCAGCGCCGTGTCCTTTCCCTTGATTGCCTGGGGGGCTCAGCTCGGATGGCCGACCGGCGGTTTCGTCTTTCCGTTCGGCATCGCCGCTGCAATTGGCGCTTTCATGTTCGGAGCCGGTATGCAGCTTGGCGGTGGCTGCGGGTCCGGGACGCTCTTTACCGCCGGTGGCGGCTCGACCCGGATGATGATCACACTGGCGGCCTTTGTCCTCGGATCCGTGCTCGCAACCGCGCACCTGCATCTGTGGGGGCAACTGCCGAAACTGCCGCCGGTCTCTTTAATCCGCGAATTCGGACCGCATGGTGCCTTTCTTGTTACCGCACTGGTGTTGGGGGCGTTTGCCCTTGCAACGATCCGGATCGAACGACGCGCACATGGTGAGCTTGCCGCGTCGCGCCCGACAGAGTCCTTCCTGACCGGTCCCTGGTCTCCCATGCTCGGTGCGGTCATGCTGGCGCTTGTCGGCATTGCGACCTTCATTGTCGTCGGCCGCCCCTGGGGCATTACCTCGGCTTTCGCGCTCTGGGGCGGGAAGATCTTTCACGCAGTCGGAATTCCGGTCGACACTTGGCCCTATTGGACGTGGCAGGGCGGCGCGCTGGAAGCGTCAGTTCTGAGGGACACGACCTCGGTCATGGATTTCGGCGTCATTTTGGGCGCCATGATCGCCGCTGCACTCGCGGGCCGCTTTGCACCGGTCTGGCGCCTGAGCCGGCGTGACCTGCTGACGGCAATTGCCGGCGGTTTGCTCATGGGATATGGCGCACGTCTTGCCTATGGCTGTAACATTGGAGCTTACCTCGGAGGACTGGTTTCCGGATCGCTGCATGGCTGGTTGTGGCTGCTCTTCGGATTTCTGGGCAGTCTTCTCGGAACGCGTATCAGACTGCGCCTCGGGATGGGTTGAACAGCTGCAAAACGAACACCCGTTTGTGAGCGCGCCGTGACCTCACACAGGTTAGGGTCTCGACATTTCCACGGCTTGATCACGGGGGACAAGCACATGCGTTTTCTGCTTTCGCTCATTTTTCTGGTTTCAGTTGCAGCCGGTCCTGCCCTGTCGGACAGCATCACCGACCGGGAGGGCTGGCAGGTGGTCCCGACATCCAAGCAGTACCAGACCCTCGTCGATGACCTGAAAGCGGCAATCAAGGCGGAAAAGATGCTGCTGGTCACCCAGGCAAGTGCGTCCGCCGGTGCGAAAGGCCGCGGACTTACGATCCCTGGCAACCGCGTCATGGGTGTCTATCGCAATGACTATGCGATCAGAATGCTGGAAGCTTCAGTTGCGGCCGGGATCGAAGCGCCGATCAGGTTCTACGTCACCGAAAACAGTGACGGCACGGCCACACTCTCCTGGAAGACACCGGGGTTCGTGTTTGCACCTTACATGGAAGAGGGAGGCGATGCCCTTGCGGAACTGGCCAACGAACTGGACGCAGTCTTCCAGACCATCGCCGACAAGGCTGTTGCATCACAGTAACACGCCGCTTTCTTTGTTGTGCACGCGTTAGGCATGATGTGCGATTTGGCTTGTGATGCAAGATTTCGAGCGCCACACTGATCGCGTCGTTAACAACGGAAAGGAGGTATGCCCATGTCTAGTGAGTATCGGAACGTGGCCCGGGTGTCTGGGTGGAATGGAACGGTGCTGGAGCAGCCTCTGGTATTGAACGGTTTCACTGGGATCTGATCCGGACCTTGGGTCTACGTCGATCTCATGGGAGGGCCGCCCTGTGCGGCCCTCTTTTGATTCTGAAAGCTGTCAGATCAGTCCCACAGCCTTGCGCACGTCCTCATCGCGCAAGGAGCAGTCGATACCGCGATATGTGTCGCCGGCATCCGTGCTGAGCCAGCAGATTGCTTCACCGACCCACTCGGCAGGAATATGCACGGACGGATCCAGCTGGCTGACTGGATTAATCCCGGATGCCTTGATGTCGACCTGCATTTGAGTTGCGACCGTACCAGGGCTGAGGCCGATGACGCGCACACCCTTGTCGCCGAATTCCTTTTCGCCGCAACGGGTGAGGGACAGGGCGGCCGCCTTGGACGAACAATAATGGCTCCAGCCCTCAAGGGCACCGGTAGCGGCACCGGAACTGATGTTGATGACCGTCCCTGCACCATTTTCGATCATGTGGGGCGCAGCCGCACGCAGGCCGTGATAGACGCCCTTGACGTTGACGTCGATAACCTTGCCCCAGTCTTCCGGGTCTGAGCTTTCGATCCGGCTGATGGGTTCGATGACCCCGGCATTGTTGACGAGGATATCGATTGCCCCGAAGCTCTCGATACAGTGCCGGATCGCTTTTTCGACATCGGCGTAATCGGCAACATCGCAAGTGATTGCGACCGCTTCTCCGCCGGCGTCATTTATTTCCGAAGCAATCCGGTCGACATGCTCGCCGGAGCGGGCTGCCAGCACCACTTTGGCACCATATTTCGCCAGGCTTCTGGCCGCTGCCTCGCCGATACCACGGCTGGCGCCGGTTACCAGGGCTGCTTGTCCAGACAAATCAAACATATACCGTCCTCGACTATGGGGGACCTGTGCAGTCCCTGTTGAACTCGGCGCCAACTTAGTGTCAGAAGGCTGGGGAATAAACAGCTCGTTCGCAGCAACTTCGTGCAAAATCTGCACGAATGCTTGAAAGCTGGGTTTGTGGGTCGCTACCTTCTCCTGACGATCTGATCTGGAGACCGAAACCATGGCGGGGCACGATTGATGGCGGCAGAAAAACCGGCGCTACAGACTTTCCTGCGCCAGCTTTATTTCGGTCATTCCACCAGAGCGCGGGTTTTCAGGTTCGTTCTGCTCGGCTTTGATCTGATCACCATCGGGTATTTCATCGTGTCGTCCGTCATTGATCCGGAACGCCACTTTCACACGCTCGACTATGCCATCGCCGGCGTTCTGATGCTGGACTACCTTGCGCGGCTGATCGCGTCCGCGACCCCGGCGCGCTACATTTTCAGCTTTACCTCGATTGCCGATGTGGTCGTGATCGTCTCGCTGGTCATTCCCGCCTTCTTTGAAAACTTTGCCTTCCTTCGTGTTGTCAGAATGCTCAGGCTTCTCAGGTCCTATCATCTCCTGAAGGAGCTGCGCGACGCCTCGAGCTGGTTCCGGCGGAACGAGGACATTCTTCAGTCCGCCGTCAATCTGGTCGTGTTCATTTTTGTCGTCACCGCCATCGTCTTCGTTGTCGAAGACGACCGCAACGAGAACATCAACAACTACCTCGATGCGCTCTATTTCACCGTGACGACGCTGACCACGACCGGTTTCGGGGACATCACCATGACCGACAGCGTCGGCCGGTTGATGACCGTGCTCATCATGATTTTCGGTGTCGCGTTGTTCTTGCGCCTAGTGCAGACGATCTTCCGCCCTTCCAAGGCGCAGGTCGCTTGTCCGGATTGTGGTCTGAACCGGCACGACACCGACGCGATCCACTGCAAACACTGCGGGCGCATGTTGAACATCCCGACAGAAGGCGCGTGGGATTAGACCATCGCCGCGGTTATCTGATCTCGCCGACTTGTGATGACATTGCGCTGGACAAATCGCCTTCGAAAACCATTCTCTTTTGTCTGTTTCTCCGCAAGGAGAAGGCGAACGTGTTCGATAGGAGCCGGTCTTGACAGCTTACAAGTTCCCATTCGCCGCGAGTGCGGCCGTTCTGGCAACCGTGCTGGCGGCAGGTCCCGTGTCGGCGGATGATCAGAACACGTGCGGTGACGAAACCCCGTGCGTTCTCGACAATGGCGAATATTACATTCATCTGCCGGAAAATCGCGACGAAAGCGCACCTCTCGGCGCGATCTTCTATCTCCATGGTCATCGCGGCAAGGCCGTCAACGCCATCCGCAACACGGGCTTCCAGCAGATGGCGGATGATCTGGGTGTCGCATTCGTTGCCGTTCAGGGCGTCAACGGCACCTGGTCGTTTCCGACAGCGCCGAGAAACCTGCGGGATGAACCGGTCTTTTTCGACACCGTCCTGTCCGACCTTGAGGACCGGTTCAATGTGGACCGGGACAAGACGATGCTTTCCGGTTTCTCATCGGGTGGCTTCATGACCTGGTACGTCGCCTGCGAGGATTCTGGCAAGTTCTCCGGCTATGCCCCGATCGCCGGCGCATTCTGGGAGCCGCTCCCGGATAATTGCCCGGCGGAGAACCCTTATCTTTTCCATGTCCACGGAACCAGCGACACCGTAGTGCCTCTTGCAGGCCGATGGCTTGGTGGCGGTAAGTGGAAGCAGGGTGACGTTTTCGAAAGCTTCGACGTCTGGCGGCGGCAGAACGACCTTGCCGATGCCCAGCCGGAGAAACTGACCGACGGCAATCTGGAGTGCGAACGCTGGGCACCGGAAGGCGGGCTGTTTGAACTCTGCCTTCACGACGGCGGCCACAGCATTGAGGCCAAGTGGATCAAGCGCGCCTGGACCGAGCTTGGAGAGATAAAGGGCTGGGACCGGAAAACCTGATTGGCGCCGGAACTGCTCTTTTCGTTTTGCCTTTGACGTTTGTGGACCCCCACCCCTAACCCCTCCCCACAAGGGGGAGGGGAACCAGGCCTCATTTTTTCGCCGCGCCTTTGGCGATCGGAGGCTTTTTGAACCAAGCTTAAAGCAACGGCACGGGCTCAATTCCCCTCCCCCTTGTGGGGAGGGGTTAGGGGTGGGGGTATAACCTGCCGAACGAACGAGCGCGGCTTCTGACCCTTCACCTCAGCCTGACAGGAATGTGAGGCAAGGTGTTGTGCAAGCGCTGGGGCTGGAGTTGACGGGCAAGGGCCTATATGTCCTTGTCCCGGTGAAACGTCAGTCAGCAGGTGTTGCGTGCCCCAGTCTTCCAACAAACCCGGTGCCTTGTCAGGCCTCGTTGTCCTCGATTTATCGCGCATTCTGGCTGGACCGACATGCTCGCAAGTGCTTGGTGATCTCGGCGCTGAAGTGATCAAGATCGAAAGGCCGGGCCGTGGCGATGACACGCGCGGCTGGGGCCCACCTTTTCTGAAAGATGCCGACGGCAACGAAACCGCCGAGAGCGCATATTATCTTTCTTCCAACCGCAACAAATCCTCTGTCGCCGTCGATCTGGCGAGCGTAGAGGGCCAGAAACTGATCTCCGATCTCGCGGCAAAAGCCGACATTCTGCTTGAGAACTTCAAGGTTGGAGACCTGAAGCGCCGTGGTCTCGACTACGACACGCTCAAGGCAGTCAATCCGGGTTTGATCTACTGCTCGATTTCCGGTTTCGGCCAGACCGGACCTTATGCCCACCGCGCCGGCTATGATTTTCTGATCCAGGGCATGGGCGGGATCATGTCGCTGACGGGGTTCCCGGACGACGAGGGTGGCACGGAAACCAAATGTGGTGTCGGTATCGCCGATGTGATGTGCGGCATGTACGCGGCCGTTTCAATTCTTGCTGCACTCAATCACCGCCATGCGACCGGTGAAGGCCAGCATATCGACATCTCACTGCTGGATGCGCAAGTGTCCTGGCTGATCAACCAGGGCGCCGGCTACCTGGTGTCCGGCGACGTGCCCGGGCGGCTCGGCAACGGCCATCCGACCATCGTTCCCTACGAGACCTTCCCGGCGAGCGACCAGTCCTTCATCATTGCAGTCGGCAACGACACCCAGTTCCGGAAATTCTGCGAGATTGCGGGCGCTCCCGAACTGGCCGATGACCCGCTATTTGCCAAGAATGCCGACCGTGTGCGTAATCGCAAAAAACTCATCCCGCTGATCCGGCGCCTGACGATCGAACGAAGCGCCGACGAATGGATTGCGGGTCTGGAAGAGGCGGGCGTCCCTTGCGGTCCGGTGAACGACCTCGGTCAGGTTTTCTCCGATCCACAGGTACTGGAACGCGGGATGCGGATCACGATGCCGCATCCACTGAGCGGATCGGTTGACCTGATCGGCTCACCCATCAATCTGGAAAAGACACCCGTCAGTTACGACAAGGCACCGCCGATGCTCGGGGCTGACACCGCCGATATATTGAAACGTCATCTCGGGTTGACTGACGAGGCGTTGACGGACCTCTCCGACAAGGGCGTTCTGGATCTCGGAACGATGTCGAACAGCAAGGAACAATCAAGAAAATGACAACCGGTGCAGACATTATCGCTGGCAAGCTTTTTGCTGCTGGCTGCCGCCATGCTTTCGGCATTCCCGGAGGCGAGGTTCTGGCGCTGATGCAGTCGCTGGACCAGGCAGGCATGAACTTCGTGCTGGTCAAACACGAAAACGCTGGTGGCTTCATGGCCGAAGGCGGCTGGCATGCGGACGGTGCGCCCGGTGTCCTTCTTGCGACGATCGGGCCGGGCGCGGCGAATGCAGTGAATGTCGTTGCCAACGCCTGGCAGGACCAGGTCCCGCTGATCTTCTTGACCGGTTGCGTCGACCAGGGAGAGGCAGAAAGCTACACACACCAGGTCTTCGATCATCAGCAATTGCTGCGCCCGATCGTCAAGGCCAGCTTCTCCGCGCGTCTTGGAGCACTCGATGTCATTATGGAAAAGGCGCTCGCAATCGCTCTCGACGGCCAGCAGGGACCGGTTCACATCGATGTCCCGATCAAGGTTGCGGAGACCGAAACGTCTGAAGCCTGGACAAACACGTTTCGAGCGGCACCTGTCGCAAGCGCGCCGGCAAAGGGAGCTGACCTTGATACGGCCATTGAGCTCTTTGCAAGGGCGGAGCGGCCGATTGCGATTGCCGGTGTTGATGCTGTCAATGAAGGTGCTTCCGAGGCGATCAGTGAGTTCTGCAAAAAATTCAATATCCCGCTGGTAACGAGCTACAAGGGCAAGGGGCTTCTTGACGAGAACAACCCTCTTGCACTTGGCGGCGCAGGACTGTCGCCTAAGGCCGACGGGCATCTTCTGCCGTTGATCAATCAAAGCGACTGTATCCTGCTGCTCGGCTACGACCCGATTGAAATGCGCATCAACTGGCGCAACCCGTGGCAGAATGATGCCTCGGTCATTGATATTACGCCGGTCTTGAGAACGCACGGCATGCACAGCGTGACAGCAACTCTGCGGAGCGCTGTGACGCCAGTCCTGGAAATTCTAGGCAATGCGCGAAACCCGGAACAGGTCTCATGGCGGGAGGGGGAGCCGGAGGCGGTTCGGAAAGATCTCAATGCGGCCTTCGCCCCGGAAGAAAGCGGTTGGGGGCCGGGAACCGTTTTTCACACCCTGCGCGATGTCATGCCGGCCGACACGGTCGCAACCGCCGACAGCGGAGCCCACAGGATTCTGGTCAGCCAGATCTGGCGCTGTCCGATGCCGCGCCAGATGCTGCAGTCGTCAGCCCTGTGCACCATGGGCTGCGCGGTGCCGCTGGCCATGGGACACCGGCTGGTTGAGGGCAAGTCGCCGGTCATCGCCTTTGTCGGCGACGCCGGGCTGGAAATGTGCCTGGGCGAACTCTCGACTCTTCGTGATCTGAAAATCCCGGTCATCATCTGCGTCCTCGTCGACACAAGTCTGGCACTGATCGAGCTGAAACAGCGCGGCAGCCAGCGTCCGAATGTGGGTGTCGATTTCGGCGAAACCGACTTTCCCGCCGTTGCCCGCGCCTATGGCGGTCACGGCGTCTGGATTGAAACGGAGGCCGATCTCAGGCGCGAAACCGCCGACGCGCTGGCACGAGACGGCTTCACGATGCTGGCCTGCCGGATCCCGCGCCGCGCCTATGATGGGTCGTTTTAGGCTGCGTGTCTGAACAGTCTCGACACAGATGCGAGAGACGAACAGAACGCTCGCTTGTCTTTGTGGCCGCTACGGCATCACCGCCGTGGCTTCGATCTCGACTAGGAATTCGGGAAGGGCGAGCGCCTGGACGCCGAGCCAGGTGTTGGGAGCCGGGGTGACATCGCCCCAGAATTCACCAAGAGCCATGCCGACAGGTTCGAGCTTCTCCGGAGAGTGGTTGACGACATAGGTTCTGAGGCGGATCAGGTGCTCCGGGCCAAGACCCAGATCGGCAAGAACCGCCTTGAGATTGGCAAGGCACTGCCTGGCTTGTGCGTTCAGGTCATCGCCGCCAACAAGCTGGCAGTCCTTGTCCCAGGCGACCTGGCCGGCAAGATGCAGGAGCCTGCCCGGCTCCGAAACGGCTGCGTGGGAGAAACCCCACTGGACGCTGTTGTAGAGTGTTTCGGGGTTGATACGATCGGACATGAGACCCTCTTCACAAGACACGGTAGGCCTTCACTTTAGCCGAGTGCCCGGTATTGGCCACCCCTTGCGCGATACGATTCTGTTACCTGCCACTGTTGACGTGCGCGGCGGCAGGGAGCTTGGCCGCGCCCGGTTATTCAGACCGTCCTGAACCGGTTCCTCCGGCCGCTCTGTCTAGAGGCCGACTGTCGCATCTTGCGCTGTAGTAAGGGCGTCGGCCTGGGTGAAGAGTAACGGCGTCAGACTGAAATCCAGAATACGGACACCGACCGCATCGCCGCCTCCGAACAGGTCGACCGGGGAGAGCCTCAGGAGAAGCGAGTTCGGTTCAATTTCTTGGGCGCCGAATGTTGCAAAGGCTTAGCTTCCCCGGATCGTATCACCCGCGGCAACGGGAACCGCAACCGCGGCGCTCGACAGGAACCCCCAAATTGCGGCAGTCGTGATAAACGCCCTCAACATCTTGAAAACGCCTTTCTATGAAAAAGCCGACTATTTCGCCTTGGACACCGGTGCCGTGAAAATGGCGTCCTGGATCAAGCGGCAGGCGTTGGGGCCGGCCGTTCCGTCGGCCTTCGCCGTGTCGGGGAATGGGGGCGGCAGGCTGTCGTCCCGGCAACCGCCGCGATAACTCGTGAGCATCGAGGCGGCGATGTCCGGCAGCAGCGCACCATGATCGTTGAGCACCAGATGGATCTCGCTCGTCTCCGGCCTGTCGAACCGCTGGTCGTACCAACCACCGGAAACGCTGCCGGCGGGAAGGTATGCGGCAAAGTGTGCACGCCCGTCGGGGCTGTTGACGACCCCGTCGGCGTAAACGATCTGCGTGCCGACCTCTGCGGCTCTGCCGATGACGTCCTCTGCGGTGCAGGGCGTTGCCGAGCAGTTCTCCGGCCGTGTCATGATCACCCACCACGCCGTCGTGACATGGCCGGGAACGAGTTCGGACGTCCGCAGGGTCATTGTTGCCCCGCTGGCCGTTCGCGACAGCCGGGCTTCCGAGCTCTTGATCGGTTTTGCCGGTTGCTCGGCCGTCGCCATGTGTTCCACCGTTCGCGAGATCATCACCGCTTCGGTCGCGTGGGCTCCTGTTGCAAGGACGGCAAAGCCGGCTGTGGAGAGGAAGGCCTGCCGGATCAATCTGGAATAAGTCAACATCGTCTGGTCCTTTCAAGCGTGGGTCTTCAGCGGGAAAGAGTGCGCTAGCCGGTGGAAAGGGCGTCTGGCGCAATATTCTGGTTGAATCTGAAAAGGTTGGCCGGGTCGTACTTGCGCTTGATCGCGGCAAGACGGGCGAGATTGCCGCCATAGGCGCGCGGCGCGTTGCCTTCGGTCTCGGCGATGAAATTGACATAGGATCCGGGTACCGCATGTACCGCAATCTGTTCCGAAACGTGCTTCAGCCAGCCGATCATCCGGGCGTCGTCTTGCTTATTGTGCCAGCGCACACCCGGCGTCGTCATGAACGGGATCTGACGATGCGGGAATGCGGTGGCATCGTCGCTAACGTCGGCGACGGCACCGCCAAGGAGGCAGATCAGCAGTTCCGATTCCGGGCTCGGGAGACCGTGGGCCAGATCCACGAGCAGATCGATCAAGGGGGGTGACAGGGTGTGATGGTTGTGCGCACGCCAGTAGTTGCGCGCGCCGAAGTCATAGGCGGCATCGAGAAAGCCCTGCGCCTCCGTATAGGGCCTGGGCGTAAGTGCACTTCCGAGCGGTTCCGAACCGGCGTAGAGAGATCGCAGGTCAGCTTGCGCTTCCCCCACGGTGCCTGCATGAAACTGCATTAGCGTCAGGATCTTGGTCCCGTGAACGCTCTTGGGCAGAACTGGCACAGGCGGCGCGGTCATCAGGTTCGCCCAAACGCAGGCCTTTCGCGGCAGCAAGGGAGCGTGTTCCGCGTAAGCGGTCAAAACCTCTCGCGCGTCTTTCAGCGCAAAGAAGGTCGGGCCGAAGAGAACCTGTGGCCCGACCGGATGCAGCCTGAATGTGAATTCGGTCACGATACCGAAATTGCCGCTGCCACCGCGAAGCGCCCAGAAAAGATCCGGGTGTTCATCCTGCGAGCAGACCGCGACCGTACCGTCCGCCAGCACGATTTCCGCTGAAAGAAGATTGTCGATCGCAAGACCGTGTAGCCGCGCCAGCCATCCGAAACCGCCGCCAAGGGTCAACCCCGCGACACCGGTCGAGGAGACGACGCCACCCGGCGCGGCCAGACCATGGGCCTGTGCGGCAGCATCGAATTCGGCCCAGGTTGCGCCACCGCCAACGCGGGCAATCAAGTGTTCGGCATCGATTTCGATGTCTTTCAGGTCCGACATGTCGATCATCAACGCACCGTCGGCAACGGCCGACCCGGCGATGTTGTGGCCGCCGCCTTTGATGCAGACCTTGAGGCCGCACGCAGCGGCGGTCGTGACAGCGTGGCGGATATCGTCGTGATCTCCGGCACGCACGATAACGGCGGGGAACCGGTCGATTGACGCGTTCCAAACCTGCCTGCGCTGGTCGTAACCGGCATCGCCGGGAAAGACGGCAAGCGAGCCGAGACGTTCCGCCAATCGGGAAATGAGAAGGTCTTCCATACCGTCGTCCAGTGTCCGCTTTCCGTTGATCTTGGCAGCAGCGTGCCGGGAATTGCGGACGCGAAAAACTCATGAATATGCAGTAACTCCAGATTCTGGAGTTGTCCGGCTTCAGGCCCCGCCGTACTCTTTTTGAGAAATGATGCCAGACGTGAGGAGTGCCGGATGCCGTATAAGGGTTATGGACAGTACTGCCCGCTTGCCTTGGCTGCAGAAGTCCTTTGCGAACGTTGGACCCTGCTTGTCATCAGCCGGGTGATTGATGGCTGCACGCGTTTCAACGAAATTCACCGGGGTGTGCCCAAGATCTCCGCAACGCTGTTGAGCCAGCGCCTGTCGAGCCTGGAACACGCAGGGCTGATCACGCGCCGTGCGCTCGATAACGGCCGCGGTTTTGCCTACGAACTCACCGATGCCGGGCGGGATCTCGATCCGATCATCATGAACCTGGCGGTCTGGGGCCAGAAGTGGTCCCGGGACATGGAAACGGAAGATCTCGACCCCGCCTTCCTCGCTTGGAGCATGCACACAAGGCTGAACGTGGATGCAATGCCCGAGAAGCGGATCGTGATGGAGTTTGCGTTTTCCGGTACCCACAAGGGCTTCAGCCGTTTCTGGCTGGTGGTGGAGGACGGTGAGGTCGACATGTGCCTGAAATATCCGGGCTTTGAAGAGGATCTGTCGATCTCGTCGGATATAAGGCGGTTCGTCGAAGCCTGGCGTGGCCTGCGTGATCTGCGCAGCGAAATCGCCAACGGGCACATCACCGTGGTCGGCCAGGAAAAGTATCGTCGCGCCCTTCCGGACTGGCTGATGCTCAGCGCGCTCGCGCGCTTCCCCAGACAAACGGGTGCCGAGGCGGATCTGGGCGGAAAGGCGCAGGTCGCGCAGGCGGGCTAACGAAGCTCTTGTCAGGGTTTCTGCGGCGCGTGTCTGAATGCGTTTTGAACCGCCACCGGACCCGGTGAGACCCGCGCTGCAATCCGTTCCCTAATGCAGTCAGGCTGCGGACGAAAGCGGCGTCTCGCGCCGCGACTTCAGCCAGAGACCCGCTCCCAGAAGAACGCCGATCACGTCGGTCCGCCAGTCTCCCGAAATCATGCAGAGCGCTGCTCCAAGCAACAGAACGCGCCAGATGGGTCCAAGCGGACCCATCAGGTAACCCTGCACAGCGCCTGACAGGAAGTAGACACCAATGATTGCGGTTATGGCGTTGCGGATGATCTCGAGCCAGCCCGCCTCCATCAGAAGGCCGGGGCTATAGAAGAACATGTAAGGAACAATGAAAGCGGCAAGGCCGACACGGAATGCGGTCACGGAGGTGCGCATCGGTTCGGCTCCGGCAATCGCTGCGCCCGCATAGGCGGCGAGCGCCACCGGCGGTGTGATCGCCGAGACGACCGCGAAATAGAAGACGAAGAAATGTGCGATCAACGGCTCGATGCCAAGTTCAATCAAGCCGGGGGCCACGACCGAAGCGGCGACCGCGTAGGCCGCTGTGGTCGGCATTCCCATGCCCAGAATGATCGAGATGATCATCGCGAAAATGAGTGCAAGCAGCTTGCTTGTTTCGGCCAGTTCGAAAAGAAGGGATGAAAACCGCGCACCAACGCCGGTCAGTGAGATCACGCCGACGATGATGCCTGCGGTCGCACAGACCGAAATGATCTGGATCGACATTTGCGAGGCATTGCGCAGCGCCTCGATGATCTCGCGCGGACCCATCTTGAAAGGTGTCAGCCAGCTCACGACAGCGGCGGATGCAATCGCGAGCGTTCCGGCGCGGATCACCGAATAACCGAGAAACAAAGAGCCCACGAGAATGATGATCGGCAGGAACAGGAAGGCCTGCTTCGCCAGGTTCCGGAACTTCGGCACCTCTTCATTTGTCATGCCGCGCATGCCGAGCCGGCGCGCCTCGAAATCGACCATGAAGTAAATCGACACGAAATAAAGCACGGCTGGAATGAGCGCGGCGATCACGAGCTCGGTGTAGGGAATGCCTGTGATCTCGGCCATGATGAACGCACCGGCACCCATGATAGGCGGCATGATCTGGCCGCCGGTCGACGCGGCGGCTTCAATCGCACCGGCCGATTGCGGCCGGTAGCCGACACGTTTCATCAGCGGGATCGTCAGCGAGCCTGTCGACACAACGTTGCCCGCAGAGGTGCCGTTGATCATGCCCATCAGACCTGATGCAAACACCGCGACCTTGGCGGGGCCCCCGCGCGCACGGCCTGCCGTGGCAAAGGCGAGGTTCACGAAATAGTCGCCGACCTTGGAGCTTTGCAGGAAGGCCGCGAAAATAATGAAGAGGATGATGTAGGTCGACGACACCGCCGTCGTCGGGCCGAGAATGCCGTTGTCCGTGAAGACGTAACTGAAGAAGCGCTTTGCATCGTAGCCACGGTGTTCCAGAAAGCCGGGAAGCCAGGGGCCGAGAAAGGAGTAGGTGACAAATACGGTCGCGATGACGACGAGCGCCATGCCGGCGACACGCCGCGTGAGTTCGAGCATGAGTGCCATGGCAACGAAGGCCGCCCAGGCATTTTGCGGATCGGCGAACGGCGTGCCTGCCCGAAGTCTAAGATTGAGCGCATCCAGGCTGAGCGCGATGAAGCCGGTCGACGCAATGCTGGCGAGCATGAGCACCCAGTCGATCGGTGAAACCGACCCATCCTTGCCGCGCAAAAACCAGCCAGCGAAAATGGCAAGCATTGTTCCGGAGCCGAGCGCGATCCCGAAATACGCAAAAGTCGTGTCGGGATTTTGAACCGTGCCGCTGCTCCAATACTGGCTTAGGCCATAGGCGGTGAGGGCGAGTGCGTAGAGAACAGGTAGTCCGGCGAGAACCGCGATGATCCACTCCAGCCTGTCGTTGCGCCAGCGCTTGTCGTTGCCCACAAGCAGCACACCCGTCAGAGCGAACCCCAGGACGAGCGCACCTAAGATGTGGAGAATGCGAAAGAGCCAAGTTTCAAGCGGTGCAATGTTCAGGCTGTAGAGGTGCCAGGCGGCGTAAAGCACACACAGAAGGCCGAACACTTTTCCTTGCCAGCCTTCAAGGCCGGTATGCGCGTCACGATCGACGCTGGCGGAGATGGGCTCGGAGGGGTCTGACATGGCGGCAGGGTCTCAAAGGTTCGCGCACTGAGCCCGAGCCGCGATAGCGGCTCGGGCGTTTTCCAATCAGCGAAAGGATAGCGGAAATCAGCCGCCCAGGGCTGGGTCGATTTCGAATCCGTTTTCCTTGAACCAGCGCACAGCGCCTGGATGCCAAGGAATGAACGCGTTCTTGTCGTAGTTTTCAGGAAGCGTTTCGATGGCAGCCTTGTGAATGTCGAGCATCTTCGGATTGTTGCTCATCACGGTGTCGACCACTGCGTAAACGAAATCATCCGGCAGGTCGGCGCGGGCAATCGCGAAGTTCCACATGGAAACGCTTGCATGGTCTTCCCCTTGGGACGGATAGGTGTCCGCCGGGATGGTGAAGAGTGAAACCGGATGGTCCTCGGCGATCTTTTTCGCCTGCTCTTCGGTCATGCCGAAAAAGTTCACATCCGCCTGGGCTTCTACCTGCGAGAAAGCCGGGAAAGGAATGCCTGCCGCCCAGGTATAGACGTCGATCAAGCCGTCCTGCAGCTGACCGGCCAGGTCGGCTGCACCACCATGTTGGGCGTCGACATTCTTGCCGAGCGTTTCAAAGAAACGGGGCCAGTAGGTGCCGGGCGTGCCGCCAACCGGGCCGAAGCCCACTGTCGCGCCGTCAGGTATCGCATCAAGGCTGTCGATGCCGGAGCTTTTCAGCGTCATCACATGGAACGCGGTCTTGTACATCGGGAATATCGCCCGGATGTTATCGTGCTTCAGACCAGGGGCGAGCGCACTTTCACCATTGATGGCATCAAAGGCGGGACCCATTGTGACCATGCCGAAATCGAGATCGCCGGTTTGCACCAGCGCCGCGTTCTGGACCGGTCCGGCCGTTACTTCAGCGCCGCCTGGAATGCCAAGCGCGTCGGCAACCATATTGGTCCAGCCCGACCCATAGACGAAATAGGTTCCGCCCTGGCTTGCAGTGCCTACGGAAAAGCTGGTCGGCCAGTCACTGCGATCTTGCGCCAGTGCAGCCGGGGCGAGAAAACTCGCGGTGAGTACCACGGCCAGTGTCGCCGGCACTCGTTTTGAAAAAAGGCTCAATAAACCTGTCACGCCATTTGAAACCATCGAATTCCTCCTCAGATCAAGACGACCTACATCTTGTTCGTTCAAAGAGTCCCAGTTGCATGTCCAGCGATGCTTGGAGTCTTTGGAGGATCACATTGAGCAGAAATTCCAATAATCAATATCCAGTGCGATAACATTTTAGACAGGACTTGCTTTTTTTATACGTCAAAGCAATCGCGTGCGGCTGTGAGGCTGGATTACGAGAGCGCGACACGGAGATATTGAGCAGCCGAGAGTGCTTTTCAAAGAGCGCTTGAATTTGCGCGTGCAAGTCAAACATCCGTTTCAGTTTTCATGAAGAACAGACTTGGTTCAAACCGCCGGCAGGTCGTTCTTTTCTGCACGCAGCCTACGGGCGGTCTGCGCTCCCTTCTTTGGTTACTGGACCTCTGCCTTTCGTCCGCTTATGTTGCACCTGCGAAATAAGCAGGGCATCGGCGGGAACCGAAGGCCTGGGAGGATGAAGAATGATAATCTGCCGGACAAAGGCGGAAATGCGGGAAACCGTGCGGAATTGGAAGCGGGCAGGTGAAACGGTTGGCCTTGTTCCCACCATGGGATACCTGCATGAGGGGCATCTTGAGCTGGTTCGCTTGGCGCTTGGTAAAGCGGACCATGTTGTTGCAAGCATTTTTGTCAATCCAACCCAGTTTGGTCCGAATGAAGACCTGGAGAGCTATCCGCGGGACGAAACACGGGATCTGGAACTCCTGATCGCCGAAGGCGTTGACGCTGTTTTTCTTCCGGGCGTGGACGAAATGTACGGGGCGGGCGGCGACACTTATGTCGAGGTGCCGGGCTTGTCCGGTATATTGCAGGGTGCTTTGCGCCCCGGGCACTTCCGGGGTGTCTCGACAGTGGTCACCAAGCTGTTCAACATCGTAATGCCTGATATCGCCGTTTTCGGTGAGAAGGACTACCAGCAACTCATTCTGATCCGGCAAATGGTACGCGATCTCGACATGCCGCTGGAGATTTTGGGGCATCCGATCGTGCGCGAAGACGATGGTTTGGCGATGTCTTCGCGCAATGTTCGCCTGACAGAGAAACATCGGTCAGAGGCTGTTGTCCTGAACCAGGCGCTTAACAGAGCCGAAGACCTTGCCAAAGCGGGATCTCCGATTGCTGAAATTGAAGCCGACGTGAGGTCCGCGCTTGCCGGGGCCCCGTCCGCCGAAGTCAAAAGCATCGACATACGAGATGCACAAACCTTGGACGAAGTATCGGGTGAACTGAACCGCCCCGCCGTTGTGCTGCTTGCGGTCCGCTTTGGCACCGTTCTTCTAATCGATCAGCGCGTCGTCGCGCCGGGCACCTGAGCTGAAAGGAACTCGCCATGAGCGTTCAAAAACCTGTCCGCCGTTTGACAGCACCGCAAATCGCCAAGCGCAAGGGCGGCGATCCGATCGTCTCGCTGACCTCCTATCACGCGCATACGGCAGCCATCGTCGACAAGTTCGCCGATTTCATTTTGGTCGGCGACAGTCTCGGCATGGTCATGCATGGCATGGAGTCGACGGTCGGTGTTTCTCTTGATCTGATGATCATGCATGGAAAGGCCGTTGTCCGGGGCACGAAACGGGCACTTGTTGTTGTCGATATGCCCTTCGGAACCTATGAGGAAAGCGCTTCCGAAGCCTTCCGCAATGCTGCCCGGGTCATGAAGGAAACCCAATGCGGCGCCGTCAAGCTTGAAGGTGGTGTGCGGATGGCCGACACCATCCGCTTTCTGACCGAACGCGGCATCCCGGTCATGGCACATATCGGCCTGACACCGCAGTCGGTCCACGTCATGGGGGGCTTCAAGACGCAGGGGCGGCATCAGGACGACTGGGACCAGCATTTCGAAGATGCGACCGCCGTGACCGAGGCCGGTGCCTTCGCCGTCGTTCTTGAAGGCATGGTCGAGCCACTTGCTGCACAGATCACCAGGGAAATCCCGATCCCGACCATCGGCATCGGCGCGTCCGCGGACTGCGACGGACAGATCCTGGTTCTGGAGGACATGCTCGGTCTCAATCCGACACCGCCGAAATTCGTAAAGGTCTACGGCGATCTCGGTGGCCAGATCGAAGCGGCAGTCAAGTCTTATGCTGACGACGTGAAGGAACGGAAATTCCCTGCCGAGGAACAGGTTTATCAGTTGCGCCAGGAAAAGTGAGCGCGGCCGATGCCTGTCCCGCCGGTATGGCACTCTTGGTTTCGAGAATTTTCATTCCGGTTTGACCTGCCGTGGTCCGGGAAATACGCAAAAACAGCATCCCCTATATCTCGGGTCGTCCCATGGCTCGACCATGGGACCCATGCCGCGACCCCATCCGATCGATGAGTTGAGTTTGAGGCTAGGGTACGGCTTGGATTGCCGGATCAAGTCCGGCAATGACGGGAGTTGTTGGCTTTCTCCCCTGACGTATCGTTCTCCACCGTTCAGGGCGATACGAAATAGACGCCCGATTTTCGGCTGCGCCTCCTGCCGAGTCAGCCTAATGTCGGGACATGCTGCTGAAACTGCCTGAATTCGACACGCTTTATGAAGCACTACTCAACCGGGATCCCGCCTATGACGGACGGGTTTTCGTTTGCGTGGCCTCTACCGGGATCTTCTGTCGCCTGACCTGCCCGGCCCGCAAACCGAAACGGGAAAACTGTACCTTTTATGAAACGGTCGCCGAATGTATCGACGCCGGTTTTCGTCCCTGCAAGCGCTGCAAACCGACAACACCGGAAGCAAGTGCGGACCCGGTCGTGAAGACATTGATTGAAGCCCTTGAGAAGCGGCCAGGTTATCGCTGGATGGAGCCGGACATTGTCCGGATGGGACTGGACCCATCGACGGTGCGCCGGGCCTTCAAACGGCATTTCGGCATGACGTTCCTTGAGATGGCGCGTCAGCGCCGGTTGCAGGAAGGCTTTTCAACGCTTGCCGGAGGCGGCAAGGTCATCGATGCGCAGATCACCGCGGGGTTCGATTCACCGAGCGCTTTCCGGGAGGCGTTCGCAAAGATCCTTGGGCAGGCGCCGGGGCACTTTTCGCAGGACCCTCTGCTGTTTGCCGATTGGGTCTCGTCCCCGCTCGGACCCCTGATCGCGATTACCGACAGCACTCAACTGCATTTGCTTGAGTTTCTCGACCGCAAGGCCCTGCGCTCGGAGTTCGGCAAGCTCCAGGGGTTTGCCAAGGGCCGAATTGGTTTCGGGCGCACCGAGGTCACCGATCAGATCCAGGAAGAACTGAACCGATTTTTTGAAGGCAGGTCCGGTAGCTTCGAAACGAAGCTCGCTCTTCATGGCTCGGCTTTTACCAAGGACGTCTGGCGGCAGCTTCTGAAGATCCCTGCGGGCGGAACACGCAGTTATTCCGAGTTGGCAAAAGAGCTGGGCCGGCCGGAGGCGGTCCGGGCGGTCGCGCGGGCCAATGGTGCCAACCAGATAGCGATTGTCGTGCCCTGCCACAGGGTTTTGGGCGCCGATGGCTCTCTGACCGGCTATGGCGGCGGGCTCTGGCGCAAACAACGCCTGATCGAGCTGGAGCGGAGCTATGGCGAAAAGCCCCGCTCCTGACCGTTCAAACGATCAGTCAACGTCGTCCCGGGTTACTCACGGTTCGGAGTGCTGGCTCTCGAAGCGTTAGCATTGTAGCCGTAGAGACTTGGATAGCGGCGTCGCCAGCTGATCGTTCCCTGAGGATCATAGGAAAGCACCAGCCCTTCGTAGCTGTCCATTTGACCGTGGGGGTAGGACTGCCTGTTACTGGCTTGCATTTCGGTCGCCGCAACCACATAGCAGCCGGTCAGGCGGGCAAAGGCGCGGATGAAAGCATGACCGTCGCCGCTGGTTGCGCCGACTGCGCGCAGCGCCGCCGTGACGGTCAGTGTGAGGTCCGGCAATTCTCGCAACCAGACAGCCGCGAAACCAGATTTTGAAAACCTTTCCCTTCACATCGGCCCAGGGTGCCATGGAACCGGAAGACAGTCCGGAGCCGAGTTGAAAAAAGGCCGGGAAGCCATGAGCGGTGAGGATCAGGTTGTCTATCCGTCCGCCGCGGGCGCGTCCTGCAGCGGCGACGACGCGGTCGACAATGTTGCGCTGGGTGTCCGACGAACTGACGGTCTGCGTTACGTCCATCGTGTAATTCACGGCGGCGCGGGCATCGTTGAGACACATGGAAGGGGAATTGATCGTAATCATCAAATGGTCCTTTTCAAATCATTGAAGACAGACTTGCAGGCCCCTTGTGAGGATCGGGAAAACGGATATTTCTTCCTCCATTCCATCACTTTCTTCACGTTACTCTGCAACACCTGTGGTGTCCGTGACTGCGATCACAGTTTTGAGTTGGGCAGGATTTCCGCGCGAATAACCTGGAGATTGAGCAGTTTTTGGTTGTAGTCTTCTGGGAAATTCACTTTCAGCGGGTAGCGGATCACGCTGACCGTGCAATCTATTTTGAGCTGCGCCGGCCTTGAGGCGACAAAACGGGGGCAAACTTGGGCATCCACAAAAAGGTCAGAAAGCTGAAAGCGGGTTCCGTCCTTGCACTCGAAGCAGAGCGCATCACCGACCCTGTCGTGGTCAGCGGTGTCAGCGGAACACGCGACAAGCCCGTCTATATCAGAGGCAAGAAACCGGTTGCTCCTAACAAGAATTCGGCGAAGCGGTCGCCATCTGTTTTCGCCACCGACGAAACGTTCAAGGACTTCAATCAGCGCGCCAACACACTCGCTCGGGCACACGAAGCCTCAGGAGAGTTTCCCGGCGTTTATTTCATGGCAGACCAAGCGCAGCTGATCCTGCGGGACTGCCAGTGGATTGTCCTGGAAGATCTCACGTTCGAAAACTGCTGGCCGACCGCGATCTACATCGAGAATTGCCAGCACATCACGATCAGGGGTGTCCACATCCGTGGTGGAACCTTTGCGATCGGGGCGACGGGCACCGACACGCGTCACCTGCTTATTGAAGACTGCGACTGGATTCAGGATCCGAGCTGTCACGGCGATGCGCAGATCCGGTCCATCCGGGATCATGGTTATCTGAAGGACGAGAAGGACCTGGAGTGCTGCCACCTCTTTCGGCAAACGGACTGGAACAAGATCCACGCGGATTCCAGCGTCACCGGGAAACCCGTCCAGGACGACGATGCCCGTGCCTATGACGGTGATTTCTTCCGCGCCTGGACGATAGCCGGCTACGTGATCTTGCGGAACAACTGCATCATGGACGCCTTTAACGGCATCCACTTTTTCAATCAGTTGGCGAAGGACGCACAGAAGCGGTGCTCGCGCAATGTGATGATCAGTGACAATTGGTTTGTGCGCATTCGCGACAACGCGGTCGAACCTGAAGACTATGCCTTTAACTGGACGGTCAGGCACAACAGGTTTGTCGACTGCTACGCACCCTTTTCCATTGAGCCCGACCGCTCCGGCTACTTTTACATCTATGGCAATCTTGGCTGGAGCCGTGCACGCCCCGGACCGGATCCTGAGGACCCGAAAGACCTGGTTACGGGCCGCCTCTTCAAATTTGGCACGGAGCACGAAGCCGTCGGTCCGCATTATGTCGTCCACAACACCTGGTTCGTGCGCAATCCCATGTTCAAGAAAAAGCGCATCAGCAATTTCCATCACCTGAACAATGTCGTCGCCTACAACGAAAATGCCGAAGACTTTTTTATCAATAAAGTCAATCCGTTCGGTCTCAAGTGGGAAACCCGACACGATCCGGACGCTGACTGGGACACCATTAAGCAACTGGAGAAGAAACGCTTCACCAAGGCCTGGAAAGAACTCGATATCACCGTCGATAACGACATGGTGGGACATCCGTCGTTTCCGTTGGAGCTCATTTCGGCCGGCTACCCGATTGGTCCGAGAGCTTCCGGAACAGCGCCGAAATTTTCAAAACCGCTCCACGGGCGTCCCGACGGTCTGAAGCTGACGAACGCGATTGCTGCAGCACGCGTCACGTTTCATTTGCCGGACGGCGGCAAGGTCATGAATTTCAAAAGCTACAAGCATCCGCTTTGCGTCGGCGCCTGGCAGGACGAGACATGTTTCACTCTGCCTGATCCTCTTTTTGTGTCCGACTGGGAGGTTCCGAAGCCTGCATCGTGAGGGCACAAGCCAGCCCCATCGTTGAACGCATTTCCCTTTCTGTGTCATACACCTACCGCCGCATGTCAGTGGGCTACACTCACAGCGGCTTGAACAAAACGGGGGAACGTAGTCATGACAGTCGGCATCATCGGGTTGGGGATCATGGGCGGGGCGTATGCCCAAAACCTTCTGAAGTCCGGTGAAACTGTCATAGGCGCCGATCTGTCGCAAAATGCCCGAGCAGCGCTCGAAGAGGCTGGAGGCCAGGCCTACGAGACGCCGGGTGAGTGGATCGCCGAATGTGAGTTGATTGTCCTCGCATTAGCAACGCCGCACGCGCTTGCATCCGTTTGTGAAAACCTGGCGGGCTTGCTTCAACCCGGGCAGATTGTCATCGAAACCGGCACATTCGCACTGGCTGACAAGGAAGCTGCAAGGTCGGTCTTGCAGAAAAGCGGCGCGGTCCTGCTTGATTGCCCGGTGAGCGGTACGGGCTCACAGGCAAAGGAGGCCGACCTGGTGATGATGGCGTCAGGTCCGGCTGAAAGTGTTGAAGCCGCGCGTCCGCTTCTGGATAAATTCACCAGGCTGGTGATGAATGTCGGTGATTTCGGCAACGGGACAAAGTTGAAATTCGTCGCCAATCACGCGGTTGCGGTTCACAACGCCGCCGCTGCGGAAACACTCAACTATGCGGACGCTCTCGGGCTGGATCGTGAATTGGTCTATCAACTGCTTTCCAAGGGCGCCGGACAGTCGCGAATGTCCGACTTGCGAATGCCGTTGATGATCAACGGATCCTACGATCCGCCAACAGCCAGCCTGTTGATGTTTGACAAGGATCTGAAAATCATCGGCGGCGACATTGAGGCCAAGGAAGTCTTCGCGCCGCTCTTCGAGGCGAGCCGCGCATTGTACGATTCTGCCATAAGAGAGTTGCCCGAGCGGCTCGACACGGCGTCGGTCTTTGAAGTGTATCGCGCAAAACGTGCAAAATGAGAGCGTACTGTGTGCGTTAATTGATCTTTCTTGGGCGAAAGCTGTGGCGATATGTGTGTCCGGCGCGTAATTTGTGTTTGGGTGATAACAGACTGAAAAACATAGGGAATTTGGATCAAGCTTGTCCAAATCATCGCGTTGGATCGAAAACCTAACTAAATTTGGCATAACTCACAGCACAGCTATGCAAAATCTAATGAACGATTCTTGGTTCAAGTCATTGAATTCTTAATCTCTCTCGCTTAAGTGTCGCCTCAAATGGCAACACCGTGTATCCGGAATTGATCCGGAGTCGAGGAGGTCGGCATGACCCGAGACGATTTGATCCGCGAATACAAGAACCAAGCCGGAACCTGGCAGGCTCTGGTTGGGGTCTATGGCGTTATTGTCGGTGTGATGGCTTTGTCCGGCTACCTGATGGTCGGCTGAGCAACCGATAGCCTTCTGTTTTCCGCAAGGAATCAAAAACCCCGGGACCTAGGTCCCGGGGTTTTTCTTTTTCAATGATCAGACGCTTGCCGCTTCGCCGATCGAGTCGGTTCCCCGCTCCTCGAGCAGCGTCGTCAACCAGTTCGGATCCATCTCCGGAACCGACGACAGCAGCAGGTCGGTGTAGGGGTGGTGCGGTGGTTTGAACATCTCGTCCTTCGGTCCCTGCTCAACCACCTTGCCCTTCTGCATCACCACCACTTCATCGGCGATCGAACGCACCGTCGCCAGATCGTGGGTGATGAACATGTAGGCGAGGTTCAGGTCCTGCTGAAGCTTGTCGAGCAGTTTCAGGATGCCTTCGGCGACAAGTTGATCGAGCGCGCTCGTCACCTCGTCGCAGATGATGAAGGACGGTTCCGCTGCAAGCGCGCGGGCAATGCCCACCCGCTGTTTCTGCCCGCCGGAGAGCTCGGGCGGGTAGCGGCTATAGAACTTTGCCGGATCCAGTTCGATCAGATCGAGCAGTTCGTCGACCCGGTTCTTCAGTTCTGCACCGTGCAGTCCGCCGTAGAACTGCGCCGGACGGCCGATGATCTCGCTGATCCGGATTTTCGGGTTCAGCGCCGTGTCGGCCATCTGGTAGATCATCTGCGCCTGGCGAAGCTGGTCCTTCGAGCGGTCCTGATAACGGGGTGGCAGGGCCTGCCCGTGAAACTGGATCTCACCCTTTGTCGGCGGCAGAAGTCCGGTGATGCAGCGTGCGGTCGTCGACTTGCCGGACCCGGACTCGCCGACGACGGCGACGGTCATGCCGGCAAAGATATCGAATGAGACATCATCCAGCACCTTCACCTTGCCATAGGCCGCGTCCACGCCCTTGACGGAGACGATCGGCACGGCATCGGAGCCGGTCGGGCGCTGCTTCTGCGGACGCTTGAAGCTGCGAACCGCCCAAAGGCTTTTCGTATAGTCTTCGGTCGGACTGTCCAGCATTTGCTCCGTTGGCGCTTCCTCGACCTCGTTGCCCTTCAGCAGGACCTTGATCGTATCGGCCATCTGCGCCACGACGGCAAGGTCGTGGGTGATGTAGATCGCAGCCGTGTTGAACTGGTCGACAATGTCCCTGATCGCGGCGAGAACCTCGATCTGGGTTGTCACGTCGAGCGCCGTCGTCGGCTCGTCGAAGATGATCAGGTCGGGACGGCAGGCCATGGCCATGGCTGTCATGGCACGCTGGAGCTGCCCGCCCGAAACCTGGTGCGGATAGCGGAAGCCGATTTCATCCGGATTGGGCAAGCGAAGGCGATGGTAGAGCTCCATCGCATCTTCCTGTGCCTCGACCCGCTTTTGAATGCGGTACTGGATCGGAGCTTCTGTGTGCTGGTCGATAATCCGGTGCGCCGGATTGAACGACGCGGCGGCCGACTGTGCCACATAAGCGATCCGCGATCCCCGCAAGGCTCGCAGGTCGCTTTCCGGTGTCGTGGTCAGCTCCATGCCATCGAAATCGATGGAGCCGCCGGAAATCCGGCAGCCATCCCTGGCAAATCCCATAGCCGCAAGGCCGATGGTTGATTTGCCGGCACCCGACTCTCCGATCAAGCCAAGGACTTCACCCTTGTGAAGGGTGAGATCGACGCCGTGGACGATCTCGATCCATTGCTCGTCGGAATAGCCCTCGATCCGAAGTTCCTTGATTTCCAGAAGGACATCTTTCTTAGGAACCATGCTCATACCTCCTTCAGGCCGGAGGACCGGAACAGCATCCAGTCGACGACGAAGTTGACCGCAACCGTCAGCAGCGCAATGGCGGCCGCCGGGATCAGCGGTGTCAGTTCACCAAATGAAATCAGTGTCGCGTTTTCGCGCACCATCGAGCCCCAGTCCGCGGTTGGCGGCTGGATGCCGAGACCGAGGAAGGAGAGGCCGGCAATCAGCAGGAACACGAAACAGAATTCCAGGCCGAATTCAGCGACCAGGGGAGCGGTCGAGTTCGGCAGGATTTCTTTTCGGATCAGGTACCAGTTGCCTTCACCGCGCAGTTTCGCGGCCTCGATATAGTCCATCACCACGACGTTGCCCGCCACCGCACGGGTCAGGCGGAAGACGCGCGGCGAGTAGATCAGGGCCACGATGATGACGATCACAACCAAGCTTGTGCCGAAGATGGACAGCATCAGAAGCGCGAAGATCAGAGACGGAACCGACATGATAACGTCGGCGACCCGGCCCATCAGCTGGTCGAACCAGCCGCCCTTCGTCGCAGCCATAAGGCCTGCGAAGGCTCCGAGAATAAAGGCGAGACCGGTTGCGGTCAGCGCCAGTCCGACGGAGTTTCGCGCGCCATAGATGATCCGACTGAACATGTCGCGGCCGAGCTGGTCGGCTCCAAGGAGCATGTTCTCATCCGCAGGTGCAAAGGCGGAAGAGATTACTTCCGCTTCGCCGAATGGCGCGATGACAGGCGCGAAGATACCGGCAATGGCGTAGGTGAATATCACGAACATGCCGAATGCGGCGGTCAAGGGCGCTGTTCTCAGTTCCTTGGCGACACCCTCCGGCGTGATGATGATCAGGAACTCGCGGAAGGCGTAGGAAACGCCGGCCGCAAGCGCGAGCAGACCCGCTGCGATCGTGATGAACCGAAGCGCCGGAACACCGCCCACGATCCCCGTCACAAAGGACACCAGGGTGAGGGAGAAGATCAGCAGAAAGATCTGACGTTGTTTGAAATACGCAGCCAGGCAGGAAGCCCCGATTAGCAGCGCATAATATCCGATGACGAATGAATTCATATCGCTGCCCTCACTTCGGATGACGCAAACGCGGGTTAGTGAGGATTGCTCCGACATCCGCTGCAAGGTTGAGCAGGATGAAGGTTGCAGCGAAGATGAGACAGCACGCCTGGACGATCGGGAAGTCGCGTTTGGACACGGCGTCAACCAGAAGCTGGCCGATACCCGGATAGACGAAAACAACCTCGACCAGAACCACGCCCGTGATCAGATACGCAAGGTTCAGGGCAACAACGTTGATGATCGGTGCCCACGCATTGGGAAGCGCGTGCTTCACGATCACTTTCCATGGCGGCACCCCTTTCAGGCGCGCCATTTCGATATAGGGCGAAGCCAGAAGGTTGATGATCGCGGCACGCGTCATGCGCATCATGTGTGCCGTGACGACAAGAACAAGCGTGAGCGCCGGCAGGAACGTCCGGTGAAGCAATTCGCCGAAACTCATGTCGCTGCTGAGGCTCGCGATTGCCGGGAAGTATTGGGTTTTCACGGCGAGGTAGAGGATCAGAATGTAGCCGAGGAAAAACTCGGGGGAGCTGATGGATGTCAGAGTGACGACGTTGGCGACACGGTCAAAGATCGTGTTGCGAAGCAGCGCGACGATAACACCGAGTATGATCGATATCGGAACCGCGATCACGGCCGCGTAGGTCGCCAGAAACAGTGTGTTGATGAAGCGGTCGCTGATCGCCTCGCTCACCCGTTCCCCGGATATGAGTGAGGTGCCGAAGTCACCGGTCACTGCGCCGCCGAGCCATTGGAAATACCGAACGAGCGCGGGTTGATCGAGACCCATTTTTTCGCGCAATGCCGCGACGGTTTCAGGTGTTGCAGCCTGTCCGAGAACAGCTTGGGCAATATCGCCCGGCAGGAGCTCGACTGCGAAGAAAATCAGGAATGAGATCACCAAAAGCGTGATCAAACCTAAGCCAAGTCTCTTTAGGACCAGCTGTAGGATGTCCCCCATTTGTCCCTCCAGAATAAAGACGCCCGGCACCCCAATTGGCCGGAAGAGTGTCGGGCGCGGATCTGGAAGTGATCCCTGGTTTGTCTTGTGAAAAATAACCCGACACTTTGGGTGGAACTGCCCCGTGGGACAGTCCCGGTGCAAAAAAGCGGCAGGCCGGAACCTGCCGCTTGTGTCTGGTTAGCCCTCGAACCACCAGCGGTGCGTTCCACGTGCACCATCGGTTTCCCAGGAAGCCGCCACGCTAGGACCGTGCTTGACGTTCTTGCGCCGTGCATAGACGAAGTTGACGAACATCGGGATGATGGTGCCACCGTCGTCGCGGGCGAGCGTGCACATTTCGTGATACATCTCTGCGCGGCGGGTCTCGTCGAGTTCCGCTTTGGCCTGAAGCAGCAGCTCGTTGAAGCGGGCGTTCTTCCAATGCGACTCGTTCCAGGCGGCATCGTCCTTGTAGGCCAGGGTGAACATGTTGTCCGGTGTCGGACGTGCACCCCATTTCACGAAGACGAACGGCTTCTTCAGCCAGACATCCGACCAGTAACCGTCGCTTGCTTCACGGACCGGCTTGAGGTCGATACCAGCCTTCTTGGCCTGTTCGGAGTAAAGAACGACCATGTCGACCGCACCCGGCAGCACGCTGTCCGTGGCGGACAGGCTGACGGAGAGGTTTTCCATGCCGGCCTGCTTCAGATGCCACTTGGCTTTTTCCGGATCGTACGTGCGCTGCGGAATGTCAGCCGGGAAGTAAGGCATGTTCGGCGAGACGTGGAAGTCGTTGCCGGGCGTGCCGGTGCCGAAGACGATCTTTTCGACGATTTCCTCGCGGTCGATCGCCAGTTTCAGGGCCATGCGGACGTCCACATTGTCGAACGGAGCAACATCGCAGAACATCGGCAGCGTGATTGCGGAGCCAGACGGAATGTTGTCGAGTTCCACATCCGGATGGCGCTGCAGAAGGGCCATGGTTTTCAGGTCGACGGAAGAGATCGCGTCGACATCGCCGGTCACAAGCGCCGTCTGACGGGCATTCGGGTCGTTCAGCACGGTCATGTCGACGCGGTCGAACCAGGCGCCTTCACGGTGCCAGCCGTCGTGACGAACCAGCGAGGTGCCGATGCCGAATTCGTTCTGCTCGATCTTGTAAGGGCCAGCGCCGACACCGCTTTCCCAATCAACCGTGCCGTCGTCGCGCGCCGGCAGCATGACCAGGTGGTAGTCGGTCAGGATCCAGGGAAGGTCTGCGAAGCCCTGGCTGAGTTCAATGACGACGTGCTTGTCACCGTCGGCCTTGATGTCGACAACACTGTCGAGCAGCGCCTTCGCTGCGGAAGTCGACTTTTCACCGCGGTGGAAATTCAGTGATGCAACAGCGTCGTTGGCGGTGAACTTGCGACCGTCATGGAAGGTTGCATCTGTGTTCAGTTCGAAGGTCCAGGTCTTCGCGTCCGGGCTTGCTTCCCAGCCGACAGCCATGTCGGGGCCAAGGCCGTTTTCCTCGGTGATTTCGGTCAGATAGCTGCGATGCGTGTGCGCGAGCTGGATGGAATAAACGCTCTGATACGTACCCGGATCGTGGCTGTCACTCGAGTTACCGTCGTGCACGCCGTAACGGAATGTGCCACCACGTTTCGGTTGCGCTTTTGCCTGGGACGTCCAAAGACCGGTTGCCGTGGAGGCCGTTACACCGGCAAGCATGGAATACTGCAGGAATTCACGCTTGGAGATGCCGCCCGTGCGCGCGGCCTTCTCCAGGTTATTGAGTAACTCCGGATTCTTGGATTTTGTCATACTTACTCCCCTTTTGGATTCTTTGCCGGACATTGAACCGGCGATTTTCCCAAATGTAGCTTCAGCATTTTTCGGGTATTTGCAAAGCTCATATGCGACATTTAATCAGCAAAACACGAACAGTGCCGATTCCGCTACCCTTTTGACGAAATTCTTCCTTTCAATTTTTTGATCGTGATTAACTCCAATTTTTCTGCGTTGCAGCACAGAATTTGACCATTTGCTTCACTTTTGAGCAGCAAGCCGCCATCTGAGCTCATTGGATGCTGCCAATATTATTGAATACTTAGTCAACATCTGGCAATGCGTCAGAAATTAACAATTTTTAACCTTTAAAACAGTAGCTCCCCAAGCTTTGCGCTGGACGGTGCAGGCAACTTAATAGGCTGACCCTAGAAAGTGCGCTGTTCGTTATGTGAATTTTGCTCCTCTTTGGTTGTCTGAATTTCGATTTGCTTGGCTGCATCCGCTGCATTGCAGCGCAGTCTCCATCAGGCGACGTTGGCACCTGTTCCTCCTACGTCTCCAAATCGGTCAAGAACGTTGCGCGTAACCTGTTCAACCTGCAGATCCTTGCGGTGAAGCCCCATGACCCATTCGCAAGTCGCCGATGCGAAAACTTCCCCCAAACCGGTGCGCCAGAACACCATCATCCCGCTTCCGCGGGAGCTTGTTGCCAGTGTCTCGGGTGTTATTTCGCCAGACAGCGTTTTGGCCCTGAATTCCGCGTCGCTCGCGCCGATATAGAGGGTCTCACCCCAAACTGCGCGGTCGGATTCAACGTTGGTGGCGAGCCCCATTGCCAGGATTTCGATCTCCTGTGCAGCGCCGTCGGTTCCAGCCGGGAAGGGAAGCCCATCAACGAACCTGTAGTCCAGGCCGTCCACTTCATATCCGAATATACGGCTGGAGGCGCCGAGGACGTCGCCGTAGCCAAGACCGGTTCCCGCGAACGCCCAGTGCTCGGGCCGGTAAACAGTGAACCCGGCGGCGCCATTTCCGGCGCAATTGCCGAGTTCGGCGTAAATGCCCCGCAGTCCGTTGACGCCGAATGTCAGGGCACCGGGCCGGTTCACTTCCGGGGACTCCCAAGCGCCCGTCGTCAAGCGGGCATCGGCTGTGCCAACAACCGGATCGCGTTGTGATGCCTCGTACTTGTAGCAGACCTGGCGGCGTCCCTCGTCTTCCAGACGAACCTGCCAGAGAAAATTTCCACCGAACCGCGCAACACGGCCACCCCCGCGAACGTATTCATCGACAGCATCGCGCATCGCCGCGCTCCAGTATTCGTCGTGTCCAACGAAGACAGCGCATCTGTACCTTTTCAGGAGATCCGGATCCCCGTGCAGATCGTGCTGAGTGACAAAGTCGAACGCATACCCTTCCTGATCCGCCCAACGGGCGAAGTACCGCTCGTAGCTCGCCCAACCGGCAGACGCATATTTCTTTGAGTATCCGTAGCTATAAGCCCATTCCATATAGGGGTACCGCACCATGTCGCCGGGCCGGGGTTGATGCTCGGGGACGGCTCGTGGTGCACCTTCGGGCAATTTGCAGAAGCCCCGGCTCCAGGGGCGCTGCGTCGACAGAACCGGAGAAAAGGCATCGCCGTTTTCGCCTGTGATGCCCTCATAGTGGTTCGATCCGCCCCAGCAGTTATAGGCAAGCCAGGTGCTGCTGGCGCATACAAGAACGAAGGCAACTTTCTCCGTTTCGGGAGATTGGCGGACAAGAAATACGTGATGTTCTTCGACCTGGTCCTCACCGCTGCGGGCGCGGAGCGTCACGAGATAACCACCAGGCCGCCAGTCCTGCGGGATCACAAAGGAATAGGAAGGTCGCCAGCCGCAACCAGTTACCGAACAATCTTCCGGCGTGTCCTGGTGCTGTCCCTCCAGTCCGGACTCTTCCAGGCAGGCAACGTAGTCCGATCCGTCGCGCCCGATTTCGAGGTCCCATTCGGCGGCAGTCGTCGAAACACAAAGGTCCACCTGTTCGCCGGGGAAATAAGACATTTTTGGTGTGTAGCCCCAGATCTCCAAGACGTCTTGGTCGCGCGCGGGGCCGATATAGTAGTGATCGAGAATGTGGCGGGCTCTGGCTCGCGTCCTCGGGGTGATGGCTCCGTGTTTCGACCTTGCTGTCATGGCCTCATTCCGGCAGATACTTTTCGGACCAGCGCTCGCCTGCGGCACCTGTTGCAAGCATGTCTTCGATCTCGGACGGATCGAGCCCCAAACCTGACAAGATCTCGCGGGTGTCCGCGCCGTATTTCGGCGCAGGCCCAGGGACCGTAATGCGACCTCGAACGGGCCGGACGGCATTGGGCGCAACCAGATCCACCCACCGACCCATCGGATGGGTGTCGTGTCGAACAGCGCAGAACGTCCCATTCGACAGGTCGACCGCACCTTCGCTCTCCATCTTGAGGGAGCTGTCGCGGGTCGAATGAAGTGATCCGAGGGGGACAATGGCGGCGGATGTCCCGGCCAGCCGCCTTGTCCAGAAAGCAACCGGATGTTCCCTGAAACACTCTGCAAAAGAAGCTTCGAGCGCCGCTTCATCTCCGACGTGAAGCCCTTCGAATTCGGGGACATGCTGCAGGATGTGTTCTTTCAAGGTGGGCGCTGCAAAGAACATCCAGCCGTCTGAGGCTCTGTAACAGCGATAGAACGGTCCCCAACCCCGGACGTGACGCCCGGAGGGTTCGTCGAAGGGTTTGCGGCCGGCGAAGTCATACATGAACTGGGCCTGGATCAGTTCACCTGCCGCTGCGAGCGACGCGCGTGCAATGCTGCCTTTGCCGGTCACCCGCAGCCGTTCCAGTGCGGCACCGAGCGCCGCGCACGCGCAGAACCCGGCGAGCACGTCGATCGTTCCAAAATGGGCATGCTCCTCCGGCGTTTCCGGTCCACCGCCGAAGCGGGTCATGACTCCTGTTGCTGCCTGAGCGAGATCGTCATAGCCGAGATGATCCGACTTCGGGCCGCGCAGCGGCGCTCCGAAAGCGTCAAGTTGAACAAGGATCAGTCGCGGATTGATATCGCGCAGCCTGTCTTCACTCAGGCCCAATGCGAGGCGTTGCTCGTCCGTGCCGTTCATGGTGACAACGTCGGCATCGGCGACAAGTTTCCAGAGCGTCTCTTTCCCCTCCAGCGTGCGCAGGTTCAAGAGGATGCTTTTCTTGCCGCGATGGGCCTGCAACCCGAACACGACCGCATTCCAGGGGTCGACCGATGGCGAAACCGGTTGGACAAGCGTGACCTCCGCCCCGAAGCGTGCGATCGTCGAGCCGATCGTGGGCCCAGCAATGACATTTGTCAGATCAAGCACCTTGAGGCCATCGAGCCATCCGCCGTCCTGAAGACCTTTGCTGCCCCGAACGGGCTCGCGCAACAGGTCCGGCAAATCCTGGCGAAACATGTCCGGCACTGGACCAGGCTGCTTGGCAGCGGCCGCGCTGTCACCGGCGAGCCAGCACACATTTCCCATTTGCCGCATCCGGCCATGACGCGGGTCGTCGACCTCAAGAACCAGACCAGATTGCAATGCATGAGGGTCCTGCAGCCATTCTCTGGTGCTGCGCTGCGCGGTCGCCGGGGCTTTTGCCGCACCGAAAAGCTCTTCCCATTCATGGGACGGCCTTGTTAGGAAAGCCGCTTTCATGGCTTCGGAAATCCGGACACGGTCCTTCGTACCGACGGGATAGCTGCGAAGTGCCCAGTCGGCTGGCCACTCCGTCTGGTCGAGATAGACATCGAAGTCCGGAAGGCTCTCCAACAAATCCTGAAGGCCGAGGATTTCAAGAACCCGACGTGGATGGGTTACGATCGAACAGGCGACGACGTAAAATCCTCGGCCATCCGCGCAGGTATAGGTGCGGTAGAACGGGTCCAGAAATTCGGAAAGTTCAGCAAAATCCAGATTGTTGGGCAAGCCGAGTGCCGAACGGCGCTCCAGCTCCAGTTCACGTGGCGACTTGTAGCGGTCGGGGTAGTTCTCGATCTGCTCGCAGTTGTAGACGAGGCCTTCAAAGAGGGCCGATGCGAGCGGGACTTCGATGTGATCGCCACCCGTTCGTTCACGCGCAGAGAGCGCAAAAAGAAGGGACATGGCACCGAATGCGGCCCCATAAGCCGATGCCAGTCCGAGCGGCGTGAAGGATGGATTGATACCCATCAGGCGGCGGTTCAGCCCCATATCGGTGAATTGACCGGTCCGGGCCGCAATCACCGCTTCCCAGGCTGCAATGTCCCTGAGGTCTGGATCGGTGGAGGCAAAGCCGGGCAGGGAAAGGGAGATGATGGCCGGATTGACGTCTCGAAACCTTTCCGGCGCCAGGCCGAGCCGCTCCATAACGCCGGGTCGGAAGTTGTCGATGACGACATCGGAACGCGCCACCATCGCCAGGGCGGTTCGCCTGCCTTCTTCCGATTTGAGGTCGAGTGTGAGGGCACGTTTTCCCCTCGACAGCATATCAAAGGCCGGATCCTGCCACCGCGGCCCGCCCGGAGGGTCGATGCGGATCACTTCAGCTCCGAGATCGGCGAGCATCATGCCGACAAGCGGCCCTGCCAGATAATGCCCGAAATCGAGCACCCGGATGTGCGAAAGCGGCCGTTCCTCCACGCCAAGCTCTCCGAACTTTGGTCTCCACATTGAGCAGACTATTTGAACAATTCTGGCGGGTTATGCTGAAACCGCCAAAATTGGGTCTCAAACAGCCATCGCAGCATTTCAAGAAAAATGTGATCGGAAGGGTGCGAGCGCACAAACCGTTGGCATGGGCGTCAAAAACCAGCCGAATGTCGGAAAATGCGGACCGTGTTCGGATTTGGACAGGAAAGAACCGGACCGCAGGCGCAATCTGGAGTCAAACACGACAAGATTTCGGAGAACTTCATGAGTGTTGCAGCGCGCAGCCGTAGCGGCGGCCGGGCAGGCCGCAGGGCCATCCGGACCGCACCCGACCACGACATGCTCCCCGGCTTGACCCGGAACCTGCCGCTGTGCGAACCGCTTGACGAAGACCAGATCCGCAAGCTCGACGACGCGTCCATGTCGATCCTGGAAGAGGTCGGCATCATCTTTCGCGACCCGATTGCCCTGGACGACTGGAAAAAAGCCGGCGCCAAGGTTGATGGTGAGCGGGTCTATCTTGACCGCGGCCATGTACGCGAACTGATCAGCACGATCCCCTCAAGCTTCACCTATCACGCCCGCAATCCGCAAAAGAACGTTCCGCTTGGCGGCAACCGGTCTATCTTCGTGCCGATGACAGGTGCGCCATTCCTGCGCGATCTCGATGACGTGCGGCGTAATCCGACGCTCGAAGATCTGGCCATGTTCCACAAGCTGAGCCACATGCTTCCGGCGATCCACTCAAGTGCACACCACATCGTGGAGCCCTACGACCATCCCATCAGCCACCGCCACCTGCGCATCACCTATTCGTCGATGAAACATTCCGACAAGACATTTATGGGCATGACGACGAGCCCGAAGAATGCCGAAGACGTCATTGAGATGTGCGCGATCCTGTTCGGCGAGGAGTATTTGGAAGACCATCCGGTGACGACCGGCAACTGCAACGGAAACTCACCCCTGGTCTGGGATGAGACCATGCTTGGGGCGATGCGCGCGTTTTCCAGGCGCAACCAGCCGGTGCTGTGCTCGCCCTTCGTCCTGGGCGGCGCCAACACGCCCGCCTCCGTCGTGCCGGCCGTTGCGCAGCTCAACGCAGAAGCGCTCAGCGCGCTCGCCTACACACAGGTCATCCGCAAGGGCGCCCCGGCAATCTACGGGCACTACTTGTCCACCGTCTCGATGAAGTCCGGCGCGCCGATGGCCGGGACGCCCGAGATCAGCCTGATGAACTTCCTGATCGGGCAGCTTGCGCGGCACTACGACGTACCCTGGCGCACGTCCGGATCACTCGGCGGGGCGAAGACATTCGACGCCCAGGCCGGATATGAAAGCGCAACGACGCTGAATGCCGTTATCCACGCGGGCGCTAACTACATCTGGCACACGGCCGGCTGGAACGAAGCGGGCATGCATTGTTCCGTCGCCAAATTCATCGTCGATGCCGAGCAGAGCGCGATGGTCTATCGCATGGCCGAGGGGCCGAGATGGGATGATTTCGACGAGGCTCTGGCAGCCGTGCGCGATGTCGGGCCCGGCGGACACTATCTCGGCCATCCGCACACCCAGGAAAATTTCCAGCGCGCGTTTTTCATGCCCGACATGTTCGACAACAACTCCATCGAACAATGGAAGGCTGAAGGCGAAGTCGAGATCACCGAGCGTGCGTTGAAGCAGGCGCGCAAACTCCTGTCCGAATATCAGGAACCGAAGCTGGACGAGGCCAGGAACGAAGCGCTGCTCGACTATATTGCATGCCGCGAACGCGAGATCCCGGCGGAAGATGCACTCAATCAGGACTATTGACGGTTCTGTGCAACTGAGCCCGCCGCCGGCCGGTTTAATTCATCGTTTCAATTCCGGTCGATGCCTTCAGGACACGCGCATGAAAATCAAATCGGTAGAGATCTTCCGGCATGATCTTCCGGTCAAAAACGGGCCCTATACGATGGCGAATGCCGAGGTCTGGGCGCTGGAAACAACCTTGGTCAAACTGGTTGCGGACAACGGCCTTGTCGGCTGGGGCGAAACCTGCCCAGTTGGTCCGACTTATGCTGAAGCCCATGCCCGTGGTGCACAGTCGGCGCTTCAGCAGATGGCACCAGCCCTGATCGGCGCGGAAGCCCTGCCGCTCACCGTGAACCGGACCATGCATGGTTCACTCAACGGTCATAACTACGCCAAGGCGGCCATCGACATCGCGGTTCATGACCTGATCGGCAAGCAGCACGGCGTTCGCGTCGCGGACCTGCTGGGCGGCGTCGCCAACAACAGGCTGCCGTCCTATTACGCGACCGGTGTCGGCGCGCCGGACGACATCGCAAGGCTGGCTGCGGAAAAAAGCGGTCAGGGATATCCGCGCCTTCAGATCAAGGTCGGCGGCCGGCCTGTGGAGCTGGACATCGAAACGATCCGCAAGGTCTGGGAAAAGGTCGGAGGAACTGGTGTTCGTCTGGCTGTTGACGGCAATCGTGGCTGGACGACACGAGACGCCTTGCGCGTCAGCCGCGAGTGTCCTGACATTCCGTTTGTCATGGAACAACCCTGCAACAGGATCGAAGATCTGGAGAAGATCCGTCCGCAGGTCCAGCATGCGATTTACATGGATGAAAGCGGCGTCGATCTGGCCACGGTCATTCGCGCCGCCGGTTCCGGGCTGGTCGATGGTTTCGGCATGAAGGTGACCCGCATCGGTGGGCTGCAGCAAATGGCTGCCTTCCGCGATATCTGCGAGGCGTGCAATCTGCCGCATACATGCGATGACGCCTGGGGCGGTGATATCATCGCCGCGGCCTGTACCCATGTTGCAGCGACGGTGAAGCCGCCGCTTCTGGAGGGGGTCTGGCTGGCCGAGCCCATGATTGAGACGCCGTATTCGCGGGACAATGGTGTCAGGATCAAAGACGGCCACATTGATCT
The DNA here is from genome assembly GCF_030732845.1 of Roseibium sp. MMSF_3544. Taxonomy (GTDB): domain Bacteria; phylum Pseudomonadota; class Alphaproteobacteria; order Rhizobiales; family Stappiaceae; genus Roseibium. Next base: position 34,645 of record NZ_JASHKA010000003.1, on the reverse strand, counting down.
GCCGACCGGTCCCGGCCTTGGTATTGATGTCAATGAAACCCTGTTTGGAACCCCCATCGCCGTTTACTGACCGGGAGATGTCTCATGCGATTTTCAGGCAAGAAAGCTCTGGTCACCGGAGCGGCCGGCGGAATAGGGCAAGCCATCACTGCGATGCTCCGCTCCGAGGGCGCGATGGTTGCGGGCGCTGACCGGATTTGTGCAAATCTTGAAGCCGAGGCCGCATTGGAGGGAAACCTGCTCGACGCGGCGTATTGCGACAACCTGCCTGCGGCTGCAGCCGAGGCGCTTGGCGGCCTCGATATTGTCGTCAACAACGCCGGCTTCATGACGCGCGGACCTGTGACGGAAACCTCCGATGCCGACCTTGGGCTTTCAATCGGTGTGAACATCGAGGCACCGCTTCGGATCTGCCGCGCCGCCATTCCGCTCATGGCGGCAAATGGCGGCGGAGCGATTGTCAACGTCGCATCCTGCTGGGGCGTCCACCCGGGCCCGAACCATGCGGTTTACTGCATGACAAAGGCGGCGATCGCGTCGCTGACCCAGTGCATGGGGCAGGATCACGCCCGCGACGGCATCAGGATCAACGCCGTCTGCCCGAACGAAGTTGACACGCCAATGCTGAGAACGGGATTTGAGATGCGCGGCTTCGATCCGCAGACCGCCATTGACGAGCTCGGCAAAACCGTACCGCTCGGGCGCGTGGCCAAACCAGACGACATTGCCGATGTGGTTCTATTCCTGGCCTCTGATGCAGCCCGCTACATGTGCGGATCCCTGGTCGAGGTCAACGGCGGCAAGTCCGTGTCATGAGACGGTTTGAGGGAAAGGTCGCCTTGGTCACGGGCGGGCGCAGCGGCATCGGCCAGGCAATTGCGCGCCGCTTTCGGGAAGAGGGGGCGGAGGTTTATACCGCGCAGCGCAGCGCCGACCCCGACTTCCCGCATGTCACGGCAGACTTTGCTGATCCGGATGCACCTGCGCGCGTGGTCGATGGCGTCACGGAGCAGGCCGGCCGGCTGGATGTCCTCGTCAACAATGCCGGGATCATGCAGGAAGCCTCGGTTGAAGACATGGAATTGGCGGATTGGCAGCGATCTCTCAATGTCAATCTCACCGCCCCGTTCCTGATGATCAAGCATGCACTGCCTCATCTTCGAAAGAATCGCGGCACGATCGTTAATGTCGGATCGATCGAGGGCATTGGCTGCAACGAACGGCACGCGGCCTATTCGGCTTCAAAAGCCGGTCTGCACGGTCTGACGCGCGCTGTCGCTGTCGACCATGGCCGGGACGGCATCAGGTGCAATGCCGTTGCACCTGGCTGGATCGACACGGACCTCAATCTGGACTTCATCAACGCCATGCCGGACCCGGAAGCGTTCAGCCATGAGGTTGGATCTATCCATCCGATTGGGCGGACGGGAAATCCGGAAGAGGTGGCTGCACTCGTCGCGTTCCTGGCTTCCTCTGAAAGCGGTTTCGTAACCGGCCAGACCTATGTCGTCGACGGCGGCCGCATGACAAGGCTGAGCCTTCCTTGACCACGGTGGAACGCGCGCAGGCTCTCTAGCGGCAAACAGGTTATTGACGGAAGGCCTGCCGGATCGCTTCCTTCATAGAGCGTATTGGCGCGGTTTCGGTCCCTTCCGCCGTGCCGATGACCAGATGCGAGACCGGTGTCGGTTCGAAACCCTCTTCGCGGCTCAACGTCTTTAGCGGCGCTTCGATGGATGTGCGCCCGAGAAGGCCGACCGCTACGCCTGCTTCGACTGCGGCTTTAACACCTGAGACGCTCTGGCTTGAATACACAACCCGATAGGATCTGTTCGCAGCTTCGAGGGATTTGATCGCCGCGTCGCGCCACCAGCAGGCCCTGTCGAACAACGCAACGGGAACAGGATCAAGAGCGGCATGGTCCATGTGAGAAAGTCCGCTCCAGTGGGTCGGATCCCGGTAAACGACTTCCTCTTGCGCGTTGACGGTTTCAACCTCATAGACGGCAAGATCGAGCAATCCCTTTGCCAGAAGTTCGGGAAAGTCGACGCTTAAGGAACATCTGACATCCAGCTCGACATAAGGATGGGACTGGGCAAAAGCCGCAATGATGCGCGTCAGTTTGGCGCGCCCGTGGTCATCGGGAATTGCCAGGCGCAGCTTTCCGCGCAGCCCGTCGGCCGTGAGTTCGCGAAGCGCCGTGTCCAGGCGTCCGGTCACTTCCTTTGCGACCGGCAAAAGCCGCTGTCCGGTATCCGACACGTTCACGCCGCGCCCGGTGCGGTCGAACAACTCCCGTCCGACGACCTCTTCCAGGCGCATGATCTGCAGGCTTGTCGCTGACTGCGACCGGCCGATCACGCGTGCGCCTTCGGTAATGCTGCCGGTTTCGGCCACCGCGAGAAATGTCCTGAGGAGTTCGCTATCCAGATTATTCATCGAAGAATTCAATATCCGATATTAAAGATATTCGTTTTACCAATTAGAGCAGCATGCCTATCCTGCGCTTGTCAAGCACAGGAGCTCCGCCATGTCCGACCGGACGGTTTCATCAAGCTTTCAAATCACGCGCCAGCATGTGGCTTTCGCCGCCTTGTTTCTTGTGGCGGGAATGGCTTGGCTCTGGCCGCATTTCACCTGGAGCGGGCTCAAGTTCACCGCACAGGGCCTGATCGACGTCGCTCCTCTTGTTGTGCCGGGCATCCTGCTGACCGCATGGATCATGTCGAGCGGTGCTGACCGGATCATCAGCCGTGCCTTTGAAGGACGTATGCTGCGGGCAGTCATTGCGGCTTCAGCGATCGGCGCAATTACACCGGTGTGCGGCGTCACCATCTTGCCGTTGATGGTTGGACTTCTGGCCGCCGGCGTTCCCTTTGCGCCGGTAATGGCGTTCTGGCTGTCCTCCCCCGTCACTGATCCGGCCATGTTGGCAACCACGGCCGCGACGCTAGGTCTGGCATTCGCACTCGGCAAGACCCTGGCGGCGTTCGCTCTGGGCCTCATGGGGGGGACAGTCACGGCTCTGATCACGGGAAGCGGGCCCGGGCAATCCGTGTTGCGAACCGGCGGCCTTGCAGCCGACTTGTCGGCCGGATCCTGTTGCGGTGCTGGCGCATTCGAACCGCGTGTCTGGCGGGACCAGGACCGGCGCCAAGCGTTTTTTCGCCAGGCCGCGGCGACGACGCGCCTGATCCTGATCTGCCTGATCCCTGCCTTCTACGCCGAATACGCCCTTAATGCTGCCATCACGCCCGGGTCGCTTGCCCAGTATGTCGGCGACGACAAGTGGTGGGCGATCCCGGCTGCCGTGTTCGTCGGCGCACCGGCCTATATCGACGGCTACGCCGCGCTGCCGCTTACCCGCGGTCTGGTCGACAACGGCATGTCACCCGGTGCGGCGATGGCGTTTCTGGTCTCCGGCGGCGTCGTCAGCATCTGGGGCGCCCTGGCGATCTTCCCGGTCCTGAAGCTGCGTCCGTTCCTGCTCTATTTGGCCCTGGCCGTAACTGGCTCGCTGATTGCCGGGTATGTTTTCGGTTGGGTGGTTTAGGATTGCGCGAAAGCCTGAGCCAACACCAGCTGATGCCGAACCTTCATCCTGAGGAGCGCAGGTATGCACGTCTCGAAGGATGGGCCGCGCACTCCTGACTATGCCGCCCATCCTTCGAGACGGGCTTTTAACCCTCCTCAGGATTAGGTGTCGGGTGTGAACCGGATCGGCGTTACTGTCCAACCAGATTCCGCTTGGGTCGCTCGTCATCCCCGACTTGATCGGGGATGACCGTCCCAAAAAAGCGCAACCGTTCACCACCGGCAACAAAAGTGTCCCGATATCTACTCCGCCGACGCCCGCCATTCTTTCCAGCGCAGGACGATGTTGGCGCCTATTTCGCGGAAGGGCTGAGGGGGCAGTTTCTTCGGCTGTGCCTCGGCCGTGAAATGCCGTGTGATTTCCGTTGAAAGACCGCAGGCAAGGTCGGCTGCGCCAATGCCGGTCAGGGTTCCGCGCGCGGTTCCGAGGCCGTTCTGCACGCAGCCGGAATAAACACCGTCTTCCAGCTCGCGCATGACGGCGACGGAATTGAGGCTGAGGCACAAGTGCCCGGCCCATTGATATTCCATCTTGATACCGGCGAGCTGCGGAAAACGCTGATCGAACTTCTGCTGCATCACCCGTGCTGCTCTCTGAAGACTTTTGGCCCCCGGGTGCATGTTCGGTTTGAGCAGGGCACAGGTTCGGGTGACGATCCTGTTGCCGCCCTGACCCATGTCAATCCGGCGCATGGTCGTGCCCATCGGATCCGAAGGCGTCACGCCCCAGCGCGGCGCGCCACCAAGTTTTGACAGGGCATCGTCGTCCAGCTCCGGTGTCATGACTGCAAACAGAAAAAGCTGCATCAGCCGGTCGCGTTCGAAGCCGAAGCTTTCCAGGTGGCCGTTGACCGTCAGGATGATCTTCTGCGCCGAGACTTCACCGCCCGGCGTCTGCACCTGCCAGCAGGTTCCCTGTCGCAGAAATCGCGTAACGGGACTTTGCTCAAAAACGCGCACGCCGGCTTGTCGCAGTCCGCTGACAAGGCCGCGAATATAGCCCGCCGGCTGCAGCATGACTGTGCCTGGCGTAAAGAGACCGGAGTGATAGTGCCGGCTTCCGGTGATCTCCGCCATCTGCCGGGCATCCAGCATCTCGAACGTCTCGCTGAGACTGTTCAGGTGTTTGGCGTAGCTTTCGTTGTGCTCGGTCGCCTTGGTGCTTGCGGCGCCGTTTATCTTGCCGGCTCTGTCGAAGAAATTCGCGTCAATCCCGTAATCGTCGACGGCATCGCCCGCAAAGGCGATGGCCTTGCGGTTGAGCGAGGTTACTGCCTGATCGTCACCCGCTCCCGCATAGTCTTCAGAGTTGAGTTCGTGTGGCAGATCGATCATGAAGCCGGAATTCCGCCCGGCGGAGCTTTCGGCAATTCGGCAAGCGTCCAGGACGACAACATTCAGGGAGGATTCGATCTGGGTGAGACGCCGCGCTGCAGAGAGCCCGGCAAAGCCGGCCCCGATGACAACGACATCGGCCGTCGTGGACTCCTTGAGCGCCTGCGGGGCCGGCTGGTCCGCCAGTATCCGGTTCCAGGCCGCCGGTCCCTTGAGGTCCGGCAGCGATTTGGCGGACCAGATCGTCGTCATCCGACGGCCTCGTCCTCGTCATCGGAAAGATCCAGCCAGATCGTCTTGATCTGGGTGTACTGATCATGCGCTGAAAGACTGTTGTCGCGCCCGCCGAAGCCGGACTGCTTGAAGCCGCCGAAGGGTGTCGCGATATCGCCCTCGCCGAAACAGTTTACCGTTACGGTTCCTGCCCGGATCGAGCGTGCCCCGCGCAGTGCCTTTTTCGCATTTGCCGTGAAGATCGACGCGGCAAGACCGTATTCCGTCGAATTGGCCAGGTCGATCGCCTCGTCGAAACCGCTGACGGTCAGAACGTTCAGGACGGGCCCGAAGATCTCCTCACGTGCAACAGTGGACTCCGCCGATGCTTCCAGGATGGTCGGCTCGACAAAGGCGCCGTCCTTCGCCTTGCCGCCCATGAGAACCGTCGCCCCGGTGTCCAGGTAGGAGCAGACCTTGCCGAAATGCTCCGGCGAGACCAGCGCACCGACCCGGTGTTCCGGATCGAGCGGATCCCCCATGGTCCACTCGCGAGCATGCGCAAAAATCCGCTCAAGAAGTGCGTCCTTGATCTCTTTTTCAACGATCAGCCGCGAGCTGGCGGAGCAGTTTTCACCCATGTTCCAGAATGCGCCGTTGACGACATGCGCGGCAACACGATCAAGATTTTCGGCGTCTTTCAAAACGACGCTCGGGTTCTTGCCACCCATCTCCAGAACGACTTCCTTCAGGTTGCTGTCCGCGGCATAGCGCAGGAAGCGGCGACCGGTTTCGGTGGAACCGGTGAAGGAGATCATGTCGACGTCCATATGGCTGCCGAGGGGTTCTCCGACTTCCGGGCCGGAACCGGGAACGACATTCAGAACACCGCGCGGAATGCCGGCTTCCGAGGCGAGCTCGGCGACGCGAAGAGCAGTCAACGAGGTTTCTTCCGCCGGTTTGACGACGACTGAGCAACCAGCGGCGAGGGCCGGTCCAATTTTCCAGGCCAACATCAGCAGCGGAAAGTTCCAGGGCAACACAAGGCCGACGACACCGACCGGTTCGCGCACGATCATGGCGATATGATCGTCCGAGGCAGGCGACACCTGATCGTAGATCTTGTCGATGGCTTCCGCATGCCATTTCAGGCAGTGGATGGTTTCAGGAACATCTACGGTCTCGCAGTCGAAGATGGTTTTGCCGCTGTCGAGGCTTTCCATGACAGCGAGTTCGCGGCGGTTGCGGGTCAGGAGCTTGGCGAAGCGGATGAGAATGTCCTTGCGCTCTGACGGATGCATTTTCGACCAGCGGCCATCCTCGAAGGCTTCGCGTGCCTTCAACACGGCAAAATCGACGTCCTCCGCGCCGCAGGCAGCGATCTCGGCAAGTGTTTCACCCGTCGCCGGATTTATGGTCTGAAATGTCTTGCCCGATTGCGCAGGCCGGTAACCGCCATCGATGAATGCGTTTGTCGGCAGAGCGAGCTTGGCCGCGAGCGCCTTGTATTCCTCGCGAGTGAGAAGATCCGTCATGCTCATGCTCCCGCCGTAATGTCTTCGATTGTGGATTTCAGAACGCGAATGACCTGTTCGAGCTGACGCTTGTCATCCTTGTTGAGTGCCTTTAGCGGCGGTCTCGGCGGACCGGCGTAAAGACCGGTCATTTCAACGCCGTGTTTGACGCACTGAATGAATTTGCCGCCCTGTTCCAGGACGCGCATCAGCGGCATCATCGCCGACATGATCCGGCGGCCCTTTGTGAAGTCTCCGTCCACCGCACAGGCCCGGTAAAGTGCGACATGCTCGTGAGGCAGGAAATTCGATCCGGCGCAGACCCAGCTGCGCGCGCCCCATGCAAAGAACTCCAGCGCCTGATCGTCCATGCCGCAGGACATCTGGATATGCGGGTAGTCGCGGGCCAGCAGATGCACCCTGTTAATGTCGCCGGAGCTTTCCTTGATGGCACAGACATTGCGCGAACGGCCAACCCGGTCGAGGAACTCCTCGCCCATGTTGACGCCCATCCGGCCCGGGTAGTTGTAGAGCATGATCGGTAGGTCGGCCGCCCGGTCGATGGTCAGAACGTTGAGCGCATTCTCACGCTCGGTCGGAACCGCATAGGGCGGCGTTGCCACCAGGAGCGCCGCCGCTCCCAGCTTGGCCCCACCTTCCGCCAGGGCGATTGAGTCCGGGGTCCGCATGGTGCCGGTTCCGACGATCAGGGGCAGCCGGTCTGCAAGTTTATCCCTTGTGAACTTTGCTAATTCGAGGCGCTCCTCGACGGTCTGGGTATAGTTCTCTCCGGTCGAACCGCCCGAGATCAGCCCGTGAACACCGCTTTCAACCAGATGGTCGATCACCTTTTCCAGGGCGTCCCAGACAACATTACCGTCGTCGTCATAGGGCGTGACCACGGGCGTATAGATGCCCTCGAACGTCATTATGGGTTTCATTTCTGCCTCATGCGGATTTTTGTTTTGGTGGTGCACCGAGCGGTGCTTCCAGCCCGGCGGGCATCACGAACAATTCGATTTGGTCGCGTGACAGCGCCCAGTGTTCGAGTGCGAGTTCGGCAGCCCGGTCCTCGTCGCCGCTCTCGATACAGGCGATCATCTCGTCATGCTGCCGGCAGGCGAGTGCAAGACGGTCATCTGCTGCGCCGGTTTTCGGACGGAAAAAGGTCATCGCAATCCGGGTGTGGTCGATGAGCAGCCGGTCAAGGCTTGCGAGCAGATAGCTGTTACCTGCCATGTGCCCGGTAATGCGATGGAACTGGTCATTGGTCAGGGCCCGTTCGGTCACGTTGCCGGAGGCAAGGGCGCTCCGGAAGGCTTCCTGCGCAGTTTTGAGCTCTTCGATCTGGGACGGTCTTGCATTCTGGACCGCGAGGCGCAGGATCGCGCTGTAGATCAGCGGCGCTGCAAGGAAAAAGTCGCGGAGCGTGTAATGGGTCATGTCGGAAACCCGCGCGCCCCTGTTCAGCTGCAGCGTCACGTAACCTTCTCCGGAGAGCTGCTGCAGCACCTCACGCAAAGGTGTTCGCGACAGGCCATAGCGATCGCACAGCTCGCTTTCTTCCAAAGCGCTGCCGGGTTGGCGCTCAAGCGTCAGGATTTCCCGCTTCAGGTCTTCATAAGCAACGGATTTGGCTGTGCCGCGCACGTTGGGCATGGGAGCGTTCCCCTTCCGATTTTTGTTGACCTGCTTGTATACATGATGAATACAATAGCAACACAATAATTATACAAAGGCGTCCTCAGCCTGTATGAGCCTGAGGCGACAGAGGCCGGAGAAAAGCGACATGCCCTGCACAACCGACGTCACCTTTCTGCTGCTTGACGATTTTTCTCACATTGCGTTTTCCTGTGCGGTCGAGCCGCTGAGGATCGCCAACCTGCTGTCTGGCAAGGAACTCTACCGCTGGCAGCTGGCATCACCTACAGGTGACAGGGCAACCTGTTCGAACAGGACCGTGACACTCGTCGACCAGGGTCTCGACCCGCTTCCCTCAAGAAGTAGCCTTTTTCTGATTTCCGGCTTGAATGTCGGGGAGCGCGCGTCATCCGACGTTCTGTCCTTCATCCGCCGGGAGCGCGCGCGCGGTACCCGGATCGGTGCCATCTGCTCCGGAGCCTTTGTGCTTGCCAAGGCGGGACTTCTGAACAACCGGCGCGCTGCCATGCACTGGGCCTTCCACGACAGCTTCCAGGAGAATTTTCCGGAGGTCGAACTGGTCCGCAACGTGTTCGTTGCAGATGAAGCCTTTGTCACCGCCTCAGGCGGGACGGCAGCCACCGACCTGATGCTGCATCTGATCGGAGAGGCGCACGGCGTTGATCTCTCCATGGCGATCGCCGACCAGATGGTCTATTCGGGCGTTCGCCCGGCGCACGCGACGCAGCAGATCTCGGTCCAGGCCCGTTACGGGATCCGCAATCCGCATATTGCGGAAGCGATCCGGCTGCTCAACGAAAGCGCACCCTATTTTATGCCGACATCTGAAATCGCGCGGCGGATCGGCATTTCGACCCGTCAGCTTGAGCGGTTGTTCCAGAAGCATCTGAAAATGTCTCCGAAGAAATTCGCGATCAATCAGAAGCTCACCAAGGCACGGAATCTTCTGCTTCAGACCGAGCAGTCGATTTCGGAAATTGCGCTTGCCTGCGGTTACGAGTCCCCATCGCATTTCATCCGCACCTACCAGAACCGTTTCGGCGTCACGCCGCACAACCAGCGTGTCTTCGCGCAGGACACCCAGGCGGTGCACCAGATGGCCTGAGGCCGTTCGGTCCAATTCGGATAAGGAAGTTCGTCTGCGAGAACGCCGGCGAGGACGGAACGTAAGCTCTTCCGCTCAAGAGTTGGTTTGCCGCAGATCGCGTTTCCGGCGGAATAAATTGTATCTTTCTTCCTGCGACGGGTCTGCGCGCCGTCCTGTTCGTTCTCCTCAAGGGTCTCGCCCCTGAATTCCCGATTGAAATTGTGCCCGCATCGATTACAAGCGGAAACGCTCCGGTAAACTGAAAGACAGGGGCGACGACCGGGAGACGCGCGGAGAGCGCGCAGCTGAATAGGAAGTGACACATGACGGGTTCGAGAATTGTCCTGATTGACCGCCATCCAGGCCGGTCCGCGCAAACGATCGGAGTGGCCGTGGAACTGGGCACCGATCCTGATCTCATTCACGAACCGTCCGTCGGCGTCGTTGGAACAAAGGGCGACAGCCAGTGTTACCTGGGTGTTGCCGCCAAGGTTGACGCCATTCACGAACACCTGAAATCGCGTATCGGTAACGATGAAGGCCAGCTGAAGTACCGGCTGGTCCAGCCGGAATTCACCATTGCGACATCGGATGGCATTCGCAACGGCACGCGTGAAATGCGGTATTCCCTGATCGGCCGGGAAATCACCAATGATGGCCTGTGCGAACACCTGGAAGCATCAGGGCTTGCCGGCACGATCGCTGTCGTCGCGTGCGACAAGCCGCCGGTCGGCACCATGGCGGCGGTTCTGGAACACAATGAACCGGCGATCATCATGTCCGACGGCACCATCCGTCCGGGCAAGGATCCGGAAACCGGCGAGATGCTCGATATCGTCAGCGCCTACCAGGTCGCCGGTCACCCGGATGCCGCTCATCGGCATCGCATTGCCTGCCACGCGTGCCCCGGCATCGGCAGCTGCGGCGGCATGTTCACCTACAACACCATGCAAACCTTCATTGGCGTGGTCGGCCTGCAGCCATTGCACATGGTCGCGCCGCCGTCCGACGATCCGCGCCGTCTTGAGGAATTCCCCCAGCAGCTCGTGTCCTATCTCGCGGCCATGATGGAAAAGGGTTTGAAACCGCGCGACATCGTCAAGCGCGATTCCATTCGAAACGCGGTGATTGTGGCCATGGCGATCGGCGGATCGACAAACGTTGTGCTGCACGTGCCGGAAATTGCCCGCGCAGCCGGTTATGAACACTTCTGGCGCGATGTCATGACGCCCGAGGAATTCAATCACCTTTCCAAGAACGTGGTGCCGGTCCTGACCAATGCCCGCCCCTACGGCAAGTATTCCATGCTGGATATTGACCGCGTCGGTGGCGTCCAGGTGATCGTCAAGGAGCTTCTCGATGCCGGGCTCCTGAATGGTGACATGATGACCTGCACCGGCCGGACGCTTGCCGAACAGGTCGCTGATCTTGACGCTGCCGCTCCCGATGGCGACGTTATTCACACCGTGGCTGAGCCGTTCAAACCGACGGGCGGTCTCAGAATGCTCGGCGGCAACCTGTCACCGGATTTCTCGGCGATCTTGAAACTCGCCGGTGTTGAAGGCGGTCTGGAAGACAATCTCTTCAAGGGCCGCGCACGTGTGTTTGAAGGCGAGGCAGGCTTGATCAAGGCGCTTGATGAAGCCCCGGATAGCTTTCAGGACCACGACATGGTCATCGTGCGCTATGACGGCCCGAGCGGCGGTCCGGGCATGCCGGAAATGCTCGATCCGACGTCTCGCATTACAACCCTCTGCCGTGAACGCGGCATCGTCGTCGCACTGATGACAGACGCCCGCTTTTCTGGCGGGTCGGTCGGTCTTGTCATCGGCCATGTTGGTCCGGAAGCTGCTCTCGGTGGCCCGATCGCCTTCGTTGAGGACGGCGACGAGATTGTTGTCGATCTCAATACCAACACACTCGACTGCCCGGCACTGGATGATCCGGCGACCTTGTCAGCCCGCAAGGCGGTCTGGGAGAAAGCTGTTGCGGACAATGGCGGCATTCATCCGAATTGCGGCATCGCGGACACCCGTCTTCTGCACAGGGCCCGCCACACGGCCGTTCCGGCGGTTCGCGGCGGCGGCCTGCATCCGAACCGCGAAGTCTGGGTGCGGGACATGAGACCTGCAGAAAAGTCCGGCTTCGAACCACGCAACCGGCATCGGTGAACCTGGACAAGTGGCGAGTTTTCGTTGCCTCTTGAAGGACGTAAATCCGGACGGTCTCAAGACGGCGCTCTGCGCCGTCATTTTTTACAATTTCGGTTCCTGTTGATTTGTTTCCTCCCTGCGGCTTGATAAATGGATCGTGCAGCGCACTAAAATTCAGGCTCTACGGCATTTCCATAGGGCGGCTACAACGGCACCGAATTCAAATCGCGCAAAAGTTGTGTTAGAGGGTGTGCGCTTACCGCCGTAAGGCGAAGTGTGTGCAGGTCGCTAGAGCGACGAATTTGGAGCAAGCCTTGCGGAAGTTCTGTAGATGTCTTGCCGTAGCAGTAACGGTCTCGTTGAGTTCAGCCTGCGCTGTATTTCCGGTGCCACGCGACATAACACCCGAAATATCCGGCATTTTGCTGAACGATGGTGTGCCGGTCACGGGTTCAGAAATAGTTCTGATATCGTCGTCTCCACCTTCAAATGACGCCCGGAAACTTCCGGAAGGTGTGCGGCAGGCATCCACTGTCACGGACCGCAACGGCCGGTTCACCCTCGGCCCGATCACCGAAGTCAAAATGGTGCATCCGCTTTATGGCGACGAGCTCATCGCCTATTCGCTGCTTATCAGGCACAAAGACAAGCAATACGTTGGGTACAGCTCCAGCGGCACCGGTTTGATAAGCGGGAAGATTGACGGCACGTGTGACTTAGCTAAACCGAAAGCATTCGGGAATGCCATGAGATATTGCGACCATAACAGGTTGAAAAAATAAGTCGGCAAATCAGAAGGTTGGTTACCGGGCCAGAACAAGCGCGCAGCGCTGCGGAAATCAACTTTTGATCCGGCAATGAAGCGTCTACGAAGCGTTCGACCGCTGTTTCAAGATCTGCCGGTCAGCCCGTAAGGATTTGCAGCGCGGTCGCAACGGCGTAGAGCGGCGGCTATGAATTTTCCGGACTGCTTTCGCGTTCTCCGGATTTCGAGATCCTGCTCCGGCGCCAAGCACCCAGCCTTGCCCTTGCCGCGAATTCAGCCGCTTTTATATTACCGCGTTGAAGAGCCACCCGGTCGTCGGGGCATGCGAACAGTCCATCGCGTGGTAGAGAACCCGCGAGAGGAGTCAAGCATTTGTCCCTGCGGCCCAAAATGGGAAGCAAACCACATGACCGATCCCGTGATCGCCCAGAAAGCACCGTTTGCCGTCGAAGTGGAGGCCGGCAAGTCCTATTTCTGGTGCGCCTGCGGCAAGAGCGCCAACCAGCCCTTTTGCGATGGCAGTCATAAGGACACGGGCATTTCACCGGTGAAATACACGGCGGAAAAGGACGGCCGTGCGTTTTTCTGCGGCTGCAAGAAGTCCGAAGGCGCTCCGCTCTGTGACGGCACCCACTCTAAGCTCTGACAGCTAACGGGCAGACGCCTTGTAAGACTGGTCGAGCGCGCGAGCGCTGACGTCAATCTGAAGCGTTCATCGTAAACTCGCCAATTGAAACGGCTTTGGAAAGGGCAGCTTCGGTCGCGCCGACGAGGCTTGCGCGGGGTGAATCCCGCCGGCTGACCAAACCGAGCACCCGGCTCGGGCCATTGTCTCCGAGCGACAGAGTTTTCAAAGGCAAGCGTTCCCGTTCCCGGATGCAGCGCTGCGGCACGATGGAAATCCCGAGTTCAGCAGCGACCATGCTCGAAATCGCTTCCAGCCCTTCCAGCTCCATCGCGTCCTTTACTGAAATCTCGTTGGTCTGCAGCCAGGTTTCGATTTGTTTGCCGACAACCGCTTCCCTGTTGAAGCGGATAAACGGGTGCGAGCGCAACAGCTCTTCCGGGGAGAGGTTCTCGGTGTTACGAGAAACGAGAAGCACCAGGTCTTCGCGCGCAAGCTTGGAAAAGCGCATGGATTTGGAGAGCACGTCCGGGCGCGAGATGACGGCGGCGTGAACCTGACCGCGATCGATTTGAGTGAGCAGATGGTTCGACAATCCAGGGACAATTCGAACGCGAATGCCCGGATGCCGGTTCTTGAGTTCAGAAAGCGCAAGGGGCACCAGTCCCGTCAGCGTCGTCGGAACCGCACCAAGGATAAGGTCTCCGGATATCTCGTCCTTGGGCGACACGCGGTCGGCAAGGGTGTCGTAGGCGGCAATGACGGCTTCCGCCTCGCCGACCAATGCGAGACCGGTCTCCGTCAGTTTGGGAGTCCGCTGGGATCTTTCAAACAACGTCAGGTCCCAGGCCTCCTCCAGATGCCGCATCTGCAAGCTGACAGCGGACGGCGTGAGGTGTTCGGCTTCTGCCGCGGCGCGAAAGCTACCATGCCGATGGATTGAGAGGAGCGTGCGCAGGGCGCGAATGCTCATGACGGATCTTCCTCGTCTGGTGCGCAGATCCCTTTTATTAAATTTTCTTTATGTAAGGATCAAGAATATATCACTTTAATCAATTTCTTCTTATGATTATTGTGGCGACCAGTCACGAATGCACCGGAATTTCAAGAGGCTCCCAATGGTCGCTCCCAGGACAAACGATTACCAATTGATCACGGCAAAACCGTTTGCTCCAAATCTGGGTGCTGAGATTTACGGGATGGATCTGAGCGAGCATGTGCCGGACGAACAATTCAATGAAGTCCGGGATGCATTCCACAGGTACCAGGTTCTGTTCTTCAAGGATCAGAAGGAAGTACCGCCTGCCCAGCACATCGCATTTGGCAAGCGCTTCGGCCCGCTGCACGCGCACCCCGCCGCTCCGACGATGGAAGGCTATCCGGAAATCTTCGAAATTCACGCCACAAAGGACTCGAAAGTGGCAAACGGAGAGTTCTGGCATTCCGACGTCTCGTGCGATGAGACGCCCCCGCTCGGCACCATGCTGCAGATCCACATCATGCCGCCGTGCGGCGGGGATACGATGTTCAGCGACATGTATGCCGCCTATGAGGATTTGTCCGAACCAATAAAAGAGATGCTCGGTGGTCTATCCGCTCTGCACACTTCCGAGCATATCTACAAGGGCCGCTACAGCGACCGGGGCAAGAAGGATACCGATATCGCGTGCCCGGAAGCGATCCATCCGGTCGTCCGCACACATCCTGAAACGGGCCGCAAATCGCTCTTCGTGAACAGGACCTTCACGACCAGGATTATGGGCCTTACGGATCATGAAAGCGACGCGATCCTGAACATGCTCTTTGAGCATGCAGAGCACATCAACTACCAGATCCGCTTCCGCTGGTCGTTGAACGACATGGCTTTCTGGGACAATCGCTGCTGCATGCATCGTGCGATCTGGGACTATTGGCCGGAGGAACGAAAAGGCCGGCGTGTCACGGTCAAGGGCGAGAGGCCGATCTAGGGTCGGGATCCAGTTTTCGCTCGCAACCTATTCCGTTAAAGACCTCGATGTACGCAAATCGCCGGCAAGCCACTGCTCTGCCTCATGCGCTCTTAAACATCGGACGAGCGCTTCAGAACTGAAAAAATCATAGAGTACTGCTGAGAGAAGGGGAATCGAACCCCCGGAACGCTCGCGCGCTCAACGGTTTTCGAGACCGCCCAAAGTGGCTCTGCGAGCCGAACGGGCACCCGCCATGGAATTTGTGAATTCATTTTCTCACCTTGTGCAGTCGCTTGGTCGTTGAGACAAAGTGAGCAAGCGATGTTTGATTGGTGAGTCACGAACTGCGACCCGTATTCGTCCGTGCAGCCAGAACAGGGAATCAGACCACATGACCAATCCTTCGATTGCCTGATAAGCACCAATTGCCGAAGTTGCGAAGTTCCTTGAACCACAATCCTCGATCAGGGGCTTGTTAAGACGAGGAGAAAATAATAAGGACCGCTAAAGGCAATATGATGATTCGTGAGTATATTCGCTCTTTGGACGGTGTCAGAGCGATCGCCGTAACGAGCGTAATAGTTTTCCATTTTGACCAGAATCTGCTTCCAGGTGGTTACCTGGGAGTGGATATGTTTTTTGTTCTTTCTGGGTTTTTGATGACGCAGATCGTGCTTTCTCAACGATCAGCGAATAGAGTAGAAAGTCTCTTACAGACACTCGGGCGGCGTTTCGCGAGACTTTTACCCGGTCTTGTCCTTTGCGTATTGGTCACGGCGGTGGCGACCGCGGCTTTTGTTCCTGACGCTAAGGATCCCCTCAAGACAGGCAAAAACGCTCTTTTTGGTGCATCTAACATCAGGCTCTTCGATAGAGCGCGTGACTATTTCGGTTCCGATAGCGCCCTCGATCCCTTTACCCACACTTGGTCTTTATCCGTCGAGTGGCAGTTTTATCTTCTCTTTTTGCCTTTCAGTTTTCTTTTGTTCTCGACAAGAAAAAGGTTGGCGTTAGCGTCTCTAATCGGTGGGTCAGTTTCAATAATAATTTTTTTTATACTTCATGATTCTACGCCAGAAGCGGCATTTTATTTACCATTTTCACGATTTTGGGAGTTTGCTGCCGGTGCTCTAGTCGCGTGTATTGTGGTCCATCGAAGCTGGTCTAAGCCAGTAGTAGATGCGATGCATGCCACCATAGTTGTTTTAGTCGCTGCAGCGCTCGCATCAAACGACCAAAGTGGAGTATGGAACATCCTTACGGTCGTGGCTGGGACTGCGGCGCTGTTATTGACTTCTAAAGAGCGCTCTTGGCTTACCTCGATTTTGACTATCCCGTCATTCCGCTGGGTTGGAGAGATCTCTTACTCACTTTATCTTTGGCATTGGCCCGTAATTGTGCTGGCGATTTGGTTGGATATTTTTGAACCGGCAACTTGGCTTCCGCTACTCATATGCATCTTCATCCTGTCCATCACTTCGCATTACTTCATTGAAAAACCAGTTAGAGCGATTTCACGAAGGAAAAGTCCATACTTTGTTTTGATGGCGGGAAGTGGTATTATTATTGCTTCAAGTATAGCGATGACTACTGTACCAATACATGATCTTTATCTACGAAACTATAAGCCTGTCTCGCTTTCGCCCGTCCACGATAGACTTGAATGCCATTTGCCAGGGGGTGAGTCACCGATGTCTGCCTGCCTGACGCGCGACCCTTCAGAGCAAAGACATTTGTTCTTGGTTGGTGATAGTCACGCTGGAAATTTGGTCCCGAGCTTGGAACAAGTCTCAAAAGAGTATGGATTTACGCTTCGTTATCTCACCGGCCGAGCATTGGCGAATGACTTACTGCGAGACACTGGGTGTAATGGAGCAACTTGCCCCGAAAATGAGGCCAAGGCACGGTTAGAATTTCTGATCAATGAGGTCCGACCGGATGATATTGTAGTAATTTCGATCGCGCGTGATCGATTGTATTCCGAGAGCTTTCAAGGAAAAGCGCGATCACCGATCGACAGCCAAATCAAGAAAGACAATCTCTCAAGAAACCTTGAGAGTTGGGCGGAACAACTCGGAGAATCCGGTGTTCAGTTTCTGCTTGTCGACGACATACCGAAACTATGTTCAAAAAAGGATTTTGCCATTTCGCATGCAACCGGCGCCTTTGACAGATGCACAGTTTCACGAAGTGTTAGCCGCGACGATCGACAGGTTCTCACTGACGCCATGGAAGGCGCCAAGGAGGCCGGAGCAATCTATTTGGATCCACACGATTCACTTTGTGACGGCGAGCGTTGCATGGTTGTCGACCCCGGTGGGGTGCCCATGTATTCAGACGCTTCCCCTCACTTCAGTATCCGTACTTCAACGCCACTAGTCGACTTTTTTAAATCATCATATTTTAAGGATTTGGAATCTTGAATTCTTGTCTTTCGTTTTAGGACCCAAGTTCAAGCAATGCTTGAAATCGCCTCTGGCATTTTCTTGCCAACAGGAAAACCATTGACTTAACGCCGCGCTGCAAGCCGGCTTGCTCTTTAAGTGCGGATGGATTCAAGCGATCAGCTGGAAATTCAAAGAGTCTTTATCTATTGGCTCAATTCGAAGCGTTGCCTTTTTGCTGTTACCGACATGAAAGCGGTTATCGCGGTTGTGAGATGCTTATTTCCCGTTTTCTCTGTCCACCTTCTAAGCAGCCGAATACTGTATCTGTGGAAGGTCGATTTGATAATCAGTTTTGGAAACAGAATCTCAAAAGGTCTGTACGCCATTTGCTTTAGAAATAGGTAATTCAGTTCTATAGAAACGTGCGACACATTGGGATGATCAGCGAGAACAAGTCTAGTTCGATAGGAGCGTCTTCAAGGCGTCGGTGAACTCTTGACGTCCGCGAACACTGTAAGAATGCCAATCTTCAGGCCAACGGACCTGTATGCTGCCTCGGCGATGGGCTAGTTGTTGTTCAAATATTGAACTTAATTTAGTCGCCATCGCCTTCAAGTCGGGGCAGAGCGAGCTTCTTCAAAGCAACATGCTCTACGAAGCTAGTATTGATAGTATTGGAATTGATTTTTAGGATTCTTGGGCGTTAAGTAATTTTAATTTCGCAAAAGCAAATAGTGATGCGGTGAAGCGTTGTGTCGTCTGAATACCTTTGGAACGTTTGTCAAAGCGGCTTTTAAGTTCGCGGGGCTAGACCAAGTCTTCCATCTGTCTTATGCAAAAAGCACAGGCGTGTCGGACGTCCCCTCCGGATTTATTGTCTAAGTGCTTGCTCAGGCGCCGTTAGCCTTTGGATTTGGTGTGCCATCGCTACCTGGTTCCAAATCTGTGAAATGTGCAGACAATCAAGTGGACGTTGTAAGGTCAGAGCAAAAGCGCGTCACAATACCAGGGATACACCTTTAGAAGCGTGAAGATAATCGGAACCTGGCCGACCTTAGATGATGCATAGAGGGAGATTCGACCCCCCGGAATGCTTGCGTGCTCAACAGTTTCAAAACCGCCCCGAAGAGCTACGCTCCCGATTTGGCTCTTTCTCAAAGTTTGCCACTTTTCCGTTGTTGCCTAGAACCGTCGCTCAGCTCTGGTTCGCCCTTCCGACGGCCTGAGAATCTTCTGCGATAGTCGCCCGGGGCCACTTTCACAACGCGCCGGAAGGAACGTCGCATGGCATCGGCACTGTTGAAACCACAGTTTCTCGAAATGACATCGATTGAGATTTCCGTTTCCTCAAGACACCGGCGTACCGCGTCAACCCGTAACTTTTCGACAAACGCGGCAGGTGTTTGACCTATCTCGCTCCGAAAAACGCGAGAGAAATTGCGGGTGCTCATGTTTACACGCTCCGCCATGGCGTCCACGGAAAGGTCACTGTCAGGATTGTCCGCCGCCCAGGAGATCAGGTCGTTGATCGCGCTGCGCTCCGAGTGCTGCGCCGCCAATGTGTTGCTGAACTGCGATTGTCCACCTGGGCGGCGCATGAACACAACCATTTCCCGCGCACATCTTAGTGCCAGGGCTTGACCAAGGTCTTCTTCCACGAGCGAGAGCGCAAGATCAATACCTGCAGTGACGCCGGCGGATGTATAAACATCGCCATCTTTCACGAAGATCGCATCGTCGTCGACGTGGATCTTCGGAAAGCGCTCGGCCAGGTCGCCCGCAGCTCTCCAGTGAGTCGTCGCGCGTTTCCCGTCAAGCAGACCAGCCCCGGCCAACAAAAAGGCTCCGCCGCAAATGGAAACCGTACGGCGAGACTGCGCAGACAATCGCCGCAACAGATCAAACGGGCTGCTTGCAAGGTTTTCTATCGAAGTCACATCAGCCGCGGGGACAACAAGCGTGTCTATGGCACCGAGGCAGTCCTCAGCCCGCCGGTGGCTCTCCAAAGAGATCCCGGCTTCGGATGGGACATTGGCCGGACCGGCACCGCTTAGCAGCTCGATCTCATAGGGGCGTGCCGCGGTATCCGCCAATTTGTTTGCCAGCGAAAACACTTCCCAAGGGCCAACCAGGTCAAGCAGCATAACCTTTGGAAAGGCGAGGAACACGACGCGTCGGGGTTTGCTGCGTGTTGTCGTGATTTGTTGGTTTTTCAATGCGTTTGATCCAATTCAGAATTTGGCTGATATTGTCGGAGCATTGTCATTTACGCCGTTTTAGATGTCCACATAAATTGAGCGGCAATTGGCCGGCGCACCGAGCGGCCTTTAGTGAAACAAGGATTTGGAGTCCGACGATGCGTTCAAAAAAGCCCGGGCAAAATCAGGGACTGGTCTCAATGAACAGGCGTAAAGTCATGGGAACTGCAGCAGCCGCCGCGTCGGGAATTGCCCTGATGAGCGGCGCGAAGTCCGCAAGTGCACATGAAGGCGTTGTGCAAAGGTCGATGGTGAAGCTGCCGCCCATGCACAACCAAAGAAAGCCGGAAGTGGCCATGTTGCTTTATCCCGGGGTGACACTCCTGGATCTACTGGGCCCGCAAACGGTGCTTGCTCCGTCGTGCAACGTTCATGTGATTTGGAAGAACACCGACCTGCTGGAAACAGATAGCGGGATCATCATGAAGGCAACGTCCACACTTGATGAATGCCCAAAGGACCTCGACGTGCTGTTTGTTCCAGGTGGCGAGTTCAGCGTGATGACAGATCCGGTGGTCCTGACCTTTCTTGCTGACCGAGGCGCACGCGCCAGGTACGTGACCAGCGTGTGCGGCGGTTCGATCGTGCTCGGTGCAGCAGGTCTTCTAAAGGGGTATCGTGCAACATCGCACTGGGCGGCAAAAGACCAACTGCACTTGTTTGGTGCAACGCCACAGGAAGGGCGTGTCGTGCGCGACCGCAACCGCATCTCCGGCGGTGGCGTAACTGCCGGGATCGATTTCGGCCTTGTGCTGCTCGCAGAGCTTTTGGGCGAGGACGTTGCGAAGTTGTCGCAACTTGCCCTTGAGTATGATCCCGCACCTCCGTTCGACGCCGGCACGCCGGAAAAAGCTGGCCCGGTGATCATGGACAAGATGCGGCGTTGGCTTGGACCCGCGGGTGATACGCTAACAGCCATGTGCACCACAGCGGCCGCCAACATGGGGCAATATACGCCGCTTGCGAAGTAATCTTCCCAATCTCAAAAAGTCGGGCAGCCCAGAACGGTGCTAAGGCAGCACTTTTTAAGCCGCCACGGCAATCGGCCTCTGCGTTGCACCTGCGCTGGCCGCTGTCTGCATAAATCTGCGCCGCAGCGAACACACCTCCTCCACCCTAAAGACACTGTGAAAGGGCACATAATGACAACGAATTTCCCTGCGCAATCGTCTGCGGCCCTCAGGGTTTGGACGTTCATATGTCCAAGGCTGACCTTGCGCGCTCTCGTGGCGCCGCGGGCTGTCCTCCAACCGCGCGCGCAATCCGGTGAGATCGTGAGAACGCTCGGCCCGGTGCCGAGTGATAGCAGCGAAGACAAGTGCGAAACTAGGGTCAGCGCATGATCGGTCTGATGCGTGCGGCCATATTCGAGGCCCTGACCTTGCTCGCGCTGTTCTGCGTGGCGATCCCGCTCAAGTACTGGGCCGACGTTCCTCAGGCGGTTTCGATCATGGGTCCCGTCCATGGACTGGCCTTCATGGTCTTTCTCTGGTTCGTGATCCGATCCTGGGCAGAGGGGCTGATCAATCGGTTCGGCGCTTTGCGTCTCTTCTTCGGTGCGTTTATTCCCTTCGGCGGCTTCGTCAATGAACGATGGCTGCGTCGTCAATCCGGAGACTTGTGATGGTCTACGAACTCACGAAAACCGGTCACCTTGTCTCTCTCTTCGTCTGGATCGGTGGCATGGTCGCCGTCGGATTAGCCCTCCGATACCCGTCTTCAATCGATCTGAAATCTCTCAAGGCCTATGACCGGGCTGTCACGACACCTACGATGATCTTCGCCCTGCTGTTCGGTATCCTTCTGGCAGTCCAGGGCGGTTGGTTTACATCTGCCTGGCTCGGAATGAAGATCGTGCTTGTTCTTGCGCTAGCTGGGCTACACGGTGCTCTTGTCGGGAAACTGCGCCGGGTAAATGCGGAGGGTGTAGGCAGGGTCAGGCAGGGCGGCGGTTGGTTGCTGCCCATCGGACTGCTGCTTCTGACGCCGATCGTTCTCCTTGTGACGATCAAACCGTAGCAGCTTCGTTTTCCTGTCGGTCCTTGGAAACAGAATGGCGGAGAGAGGGGGATTCGAACCCCCGGAACGCTTGCGCGCTCAACGGTTTTCGAGACCGCCCCGTTCAACCACTCCGGCACCTCTCCGCGGCACTTTTGACAAAACGGGTCTCAAGTGGCGCGGAACATAGACAAGCTCCCTTGCGCCCGCAAGTCCCGAATTGCATTCTTCACCGGCAGAATTGATTTTGGCGTCCGGCCGTCCCAGACGCATCAATGACACCGTGCGGGGCTTGCCCGAAATGGGTCTGCACGATTGGGAATGGCTGAGACTTTCAGGGATCCGCGCCGGCATGGACAGGAAGTCCTTGGCGTCTTCCGGCGCGATAATTCCGTTTGACATCAGTTGCTGAGCGACTATATTGCGCGGGCTCGGAAAAGTTCAGCTTTTTCGGGTTTTCTTTGTCGATCCAGGCCTGGCGGGCTTTTCGCTTCACGCAACCCGACACAAAGATCTGTCAACCGGAGGAAATCCGGAGGGACAGGCGCCTTGAGTTTGACCTGAAAGCAACCGGTGCTGTTTGAGCCGAATGGCCTGTGCCGGTGTGTCAAAAACGAAAAGAAGGACGTGCGCGACATGTTCGCTGTAATCAAAACCGGTGGCAAACAGTATACTGTTGCCGCAGACGACCTCCTGAAGGTCGAAAAACTCGACGCCGAAGCCGGCAGCACCGTTACCTTTGACGAAGTGCTCATGGTTGGCAACGGCACAGACACCACTGTTGGCGCTCCGACTGTTGAAGGTGCCAGCGTTGTTGCGGAAGTGGTCGATCAGGGCCGTGGACGCAAGATCATCGTTTTCAAGAAGCGCCGGCGCCAGAATTCCCGCCGCCGCAACGGCCATCGTCAGTCCTTCACCCTCGTCAAGGTGACCGACATCCTGACCGGTGGCGCAAAACCGGCCAAGAAGGCTGCGCCGAAAAAGGCAGCGCCGAAAGCCGACAAGGACGAAGCCGAAGCGGCCCCGAAGGCTGAAGCGGCTCCGAAAGCCGAAGAAGCTCCGAAGGCTTCCGAAGCAAAGGAAGACAAGAAGGCAGAAGCAGCGGTTGAACCGCTCTTCACCGCACCGGAAGGCAAGGACGATCTGAAGAAGATCTCCGGCGTCGGCCCGGTTCTTGAGAAGAAGCTGAACGCTCTGGGCATCACCACCTACGGGCAGATCATCAACTTCTCGGAAGAAGACATCGCCCGCGTCGATGAAGTCCTGAACTTCAAGGGCCGTATCGAGCGCGACAACTGGGTTGAACAGGCCAAGGAACTGGCAGGCAACTAAGCCGCCGTTTCAGGTTTGGAATAAGAATTCGAAGAACGAGGAGTTCTAACGATGGCACACAAGAAGGCAGGCGGTTCATCCCGTAACGGCCGCGACTCAGCAGGCCGCCGTCTCGGCATCAAGAAATACGGCGGGGAATCCGTGATTCCCGGCAACATCATTGCTCGTCAGCGTGGCACAACGTGGCACCCGGGCACCGGCGTGGGCATGGGTAAAGATCACACCATTTTCGCGACCGTGGAAGGCAAGGTTCAGTTTAAGGCGGCAGCCAATAAACGAACCCTCATTAATGTGGTCCCGGTAGCGGAAGCTGCGGAGTAAAGCCGACGTGAAGTTTCGAAACGCCGGCGTCCCGTAAGACCCCGGCAGTTCGAGACAGGTCAGCAACCAGAGACCAGTCGAAGATCCAAGGGGGAGATGGGACGCCATCTCTCCCTTGAATTTTTTTGGCTGGAGGAAAAGATGGTTGTTGAAAGCGATGGATTGTTAGACGAAAGCAGTTTGGCTGCGGCCCCGTTGCCGCAGGAAGCGGTTCGTGTGCGGCTCGACACGCTGCGCAAGGACGACTTGGCCGATCTGGTGTTTTTGGCCAATAACAAGAATATAGCGGCGAACCTTGCCGCAATGCCCTACCCTTTTACGCTGGAAGATGGCCGCGCCCTGATCGCCCGCGCCGGGCAGCCGCGCAAGAGGACCGCGAAATTCGCCATTCGTCTGAAAAGCACTGGCCGTCTCATTGGTGCAGCGAAATATGCCCCTGTTGAGGAAGGCGGATCGGTTCATGTCGGCTATTGGCTGGGCGAACCTTTCTGGGGTCAGGGCTACGCGACTGAGGCGGTTCATTCCCTCGTCGATCATGCTTTCACCTATCACGATATCGAGGAACTCCAGGGCTCGTGCAGGGTCACCAATCCCGCATCGCGCCGGGTGCTGGTGAAGTCCGGCTTCCAGTACCGGGATCAATCAATGATCCGGTCGGTAGGTGCCGGCGGTTCCGTGCCGATCGAGCGGTACACACTGGAAAGGACTGTTTGGAAATCGTTGAAAGGATGGGGGCAAGGACAATGACTTCTTTACCGGATTTGAAAACCCGACGACTGGTTCTGCGGCCGATCACGCTGGCTGATACTGAGGCGGTGATTGAACTTGGCGGCAAGGACTTCCAGGTTGCGCGCTGGATGACGTCGTTTTCGTGGCCTTACGAGGACGGGTCTGCGGAAGCTTTTCTGGACACCGTTGTGGACCAGAACCCGCTTGAGACGGAGGCGGTGTTCGCGGTCACGCTGGGCGGTGTGTTTATCGGGGTTGTCTCGGTCGAAGCTCCCGGCGACTTGAAGGAATTGCCGAGCGCCCCGACGCTCGGCTACTGGATCGGCCGCGCCTTCCAGGGGCACGGCTATGCCAGCGAGGCGGTTGAAGCAGCCCTCGACTGGGCCTTTCAGGCTTTTGCAACGGATGAAATTGCCGCTCGCGCCTATGAAGAAAATACGCGGTCTCGTGCGCTTTTGCGCAAATTGGGCTTCAAGCCGTATTCGATGACGGAACGTTTTGCGCGGCCACTCGACCGCCGTGTCTCGAACGTGGTCGTCCGGCTGGCGAAATCCGATTACGAAAAGAGGCGGCAGCCGGCATGAGCATGCCCGTGCTTGAAACGGAACGACTGGTCCTCCGGGCACCCGGCCCGGAGGATGTGGATCGCTGTGCTGAGCTTCTTGGCGACTATGAGGTCTCCAAAATGCTGTCGCGCGTGCCGTATCCTTATGACATTGAGACCGGCCGAGTGCATCTCGCCAACGCGGCCGAGCGTTGGCAGGATTGGAGAAATGCCGAGGAGCTCGGCTTTCAAATCGACCATGAAGGCCAAATGATCGGCGGTCTCGGTTTCAAAAAGTTGCGGCAGACCCCGGAGATCGGCTATTGGCTGGGGCGTCCATATTGGGGCAAAGGCTTCATGAGCGAAGCGCTCTGCGCTGCGGTCTCCTGGCTGTTTGAAAATACAGGCCACCAAATCGTTGCCTGCGAGGCCATGACGGAAAACCCGGCCTCGTTGCAGGTCGCGAAAAAGGTGGGATTCCGTGAAGTTGGTCAGGTGGACTGCGCGAGCGTTTCCCGGGGCGGCATTGTGCCTGCCATTCGGGCGGAAGTGACACAAAAAGAGTTTCTGAACGGCCATTGAAAGCGGTTTTTGGCCTGACACAGGATTACGAGAAGAAAGAAGAACAATGAAATTCCTCGATCAGGCCAAGATCTATGTGCGGTCCGGTAACGGTGGTGCCGGTTGCGTGTCCTTCCGGCGCGAGAAATATATTGAATATGGCGGTCCGGACGGCGGTGACGGCGGCAAGGGCGGTGACGTGATCGTTGAGTGCGTCGACGGTCTCAACACGCTGATCGATTACCGCTACAAGCAGCATTTCAAGGCCGAAACCGGCATCCACGGCATGGGTCGAAACCGGACCGGTGCACACGGAAAAGACGTCGTTCTGAAGGTCCCGGTCGGCACACAGATCCTGGAAGAAGACAACGAGACACTGATTGCGGATCTTACCGAACTCGGACAACAGGTTCTGCTTCTGAAAGGCGGTAATGGCGGCTTCGGCAACGCCCATTTCAAGTCCTCAGTCAACCAGGCGCCCAGACGTGCCAATCCGGGTCTTGAGGGGGAGGAAAAATGGATCTGGCTCCGGCTGAAACTGATTGCCGATGCCGGTCTCGTCGGTTTGCCCAACGCGGGAAAGTCCACCTTCCTGGCAACGGTCTCCGCCGCCAAGCCGAAGATTGCAGATTATCCGTTCACGACCCTTCATCCCAATCTCGGCATCGTCCAGATCGACGGCAACAGCTTTGCCATGGCCGATATTCCCGGCCTGATCGAAGGAGCCCATGAGGGAACAGGCCTTGGCGACCGCTTCCTGGGTCACGTCGAACGCACCCGGGTGCTCCTGCATCTGGTCGACGGATCGGGCGAGGAAGATCCGGGCGAAGCCTACAAAGTTGTGCGCGGTGAACTGGAAGCTTACGGCGCCGGCCTGACCGAAAAGCCTGAAATCGTTGCGCTGTCCAAGTGTGACGCCTTGACCGAAGAGCTGATTGCGGAAAGGGCTGCGAGCCTGGAAGCGGCCTGCGGCCAGAAACCGCTCATACTTTCTTCTGCCAGCGGGCTGAACGTCGATCGCGCCTTACGCATGATTGTGCGCGCCATCGACAAGGACAAGGAAGACGCCGCCAATCAGGTGCCGGCTCCCGATCAGGAGGGGTGGCACCCCTGATGTCTTTACCTGAACTCCGGAACCTGACTGCCTACAGGCGCATCGTCGTCAAGATCGGGTCTGCTCTTTTGGTGGAGCAGGGCGAACTGAAACGCGACTGGCTGGAAGCGCTGATCTCCGACGTGGTGCAGTTGGCCTCCGGAGGTGCTGAAGTCCTGATCGTGTCGTCCGGGTCGATCGCCCTTGGACGCGGTGTTTTGGGCCTGCCGGGTGGACCGCTCAAGCTGGAAGAAAGTCAGGCGGCTGCCGCAGCGGGTCAGATCGCCCTTGCGCAAGCCTATGCGGGCGCGCTCGGCAAACACGGAAAGAAGGCAGGGCAGATCCTGCTGACCCTCGGCGATACCGAGGAAAGACGGCGGTACTTGAATGCCCGGGCAACAATCGGAACCCTGCTGAAGATGGGGGCTGTACCGATCATCAACGAAAACGATTCTGTTGCCACCTCTGAAATTCGCTACGGTGACAATGACCGTCTTGCTGCCCGGGTTGCGACCATGGCAAGCGCCGACTGCCTGGTGCTGCTGTCCGACATCGACGGTCTTTACACAGCGCCGCCAGCTCAGAACCCCGACGCGGTTTATCTGCCGGAAGTGCCGCGTATCACCGCCGAGATCGAAGCGATGGCGGGAAGCGCCGGGTCGGAACTCTCCCGCGGCGGCATGAAGACCAAGATCGACGCCGGCAGGATCGCGACGGCGGCCGGAACTTCCATGGTGATTACATCCGGCAAGGAACTCCATCCGCTGACGCGCCTGAATGATGGCGCGCGGGGGACCTGGTTCCCGGCGCTCGCAACACCGGCCAGTGCCCGCAAGGCCTGGATCGGCGGTCACCTTGAAACACGCGGCAGCATAACGCTGGACGAAGGCGCGGTCAGAGCGATGCGATCCGGCAAGAGCCTTCTTCCGGCAGGTGTCACGACGGTCGCCGGCACGTTTTCCCGCGGGGATGCCGTCATTTTGCGCGACCCGGACGGCAAAACGATCGGACGTGGCCTGATTGCTTATGATGTTGCCGAAGCCAAGCTGATTGCGGGCCGCAACAGCCGGGAGATCGAGGCGATTGTCGGCTATCCGGGCCGCGCGGAAATGATCCACCGGGACGATCTTGTCCTGGAGGATGCCTTTTTGAACAGAACGCGCTAAAACGCGCCAGGACGTGCGGTTGATCGCAGCCGCTTATCGGGGAGTGAAAGAGTATGCTGGAAAAGGTCGAGGCAAAGACGACTGAGGACGTGATGGCAGAGATCGGGCAACGCGCCCGTGCTGCCGGTCGGGTTCTTGCCACCGCCCCAGCAGATGCCAAAAACCGGGCGCTGGGCGAAATAGCAAAGGCTGTTCGCGCGGCAACGCCGGACATTCTTGCCGGCAACAAGGTTGATGTGGAGGCGATGACGGCCAATGGTCAGACCGCAGCCTTTCTCGACCGGGGCACGTTGACCGAGGAACGGATCGAGGCGATCGCTGCGGCGCTTGAGGATATTGTTGCGCTGGATGACCCGGTTGGCGGCGTGATCGCAGCATGGGAGCGTCCGAACGGCTTGAAGATCGAGCGCGTGCGCACGCCACTCGGTGTCATCGGCGTCATTTATGAGAGCCGCCCGAATGTGACAGCGGATGCCGGGGCACTCTGCCTCAAGGCAGGGAACGCCGTGGTGCTGCGCGGCGGCTCTGACACGATTCGCTCCAACATGGCCATCCACAGGGCCCTCCAGGAAGGATTGAAGGCAGCGGGACTGCCCGAAGACGCCATTCAGATCGTACCCGTCGCGGATCGAGCAGCCGTCGGTGAAATGCTCAAGGGGCTTGACGGAAATCTTGACGTTATCGTTCCCCGCGGTGGACGCAGTCTCGTCGAGCGCGTGCAGACTGAAGCCCGCGTGCCGGTATTCGCCCATCTCGAGGGGCTGGTGCATATCTTCGTCGACAAAGCTGCCGACCTGCGGACATCCGTCGATATCGTCGTGAACTCGAAACTGCGCCGCACCGGTATCTGCGGAGCGCTGGAAACGCTTCTGGTCCACGAAGACGTTGCACAAAGCCACCTGCCCGCAATCGTAAGCACCTTGCAGGACAAGGGCTGCGAAGTCCGCGGCACGGATGCGGTTCGCGCCCTTTGCGGCAACGTTGCAGCTGTAAGTGAGGACGACTGGTCGACGGAATATCTCGACAAGATCCTGTCGGTCAAAGTGGTGCCTGATCTTGATGCGGCGATGGAGCACATCGCGGCCTACGGCTCCAACCACACCGATTGTATCGTGACCGAAGATGGTGCTGCGGCAGACCGCTTCCTGGCTGAAGTGGATTCGGCCATCGTTTTGCACAATGCGTCGACGCAGTTTGCCGATGGCGGTGAATTCGGCATGGGGGCGGAGATCGGGATCGCGACCGGCAGAATGCACGCACGCGGTCCTGTTGGTGTCGAGCAGTTGACGAGCTTCAAATACAAGGTTCACGGGGCAGGTCAGACGCGTCCATGAGTCCACTTAGTCTTGGGGCCGGGCTGAACCGTGACTGGCTGAAACTGCCGCATGTGGAACCGGGCAACAGGATCGGAATTTTCGGTGGGTCCTTCAACCCGCCCCATACCGGTCACCGGCTGGTTGCCGCGACGGTTCTGAAGCGTCTGCGCCTTGATCAGGTCTGGTGGTTCGTGACGCCTGGCAACCCGCTCAAGAGCCACTCGGATCTGGCACCGCTTGAAATGCGCCTTCACATGACCAGCGCGCTGGCGGACCATCCGCGCATGAAAGTCACGGCCTACGAAACGGTGCTCGGGACACCCTACACCGCTAAGACCCTCATGGCGCTGCGGGCGATGCGTCCGTCGGTGCGATTCGTTTGGGTCATGGGTGCTGACAATCTTGCCGGCTTCCATCATTGGCAGGATTGGCGTGCCATCCTCGGATCGGTCCCCGTCGCCATTGTTGACAGACCGGGAGCCTCGCTTTCGGTTCTGTCGTCGCCAATGGCAAAAGCTTATGAAAAATATAGACTTC
The DNA here is from genome assembly GCF_030732845.1 of Roseibium sp. MMSF_3544. Classification (GTDB taxonomy): domain Bacteria; phylum Pseudomonadota; class Alphaproteobacteria; order Rhizobiales; family Stappiaceae; genus Roseibium. The sequence goes on along the minus strand of NZ_JASHKA010000003.1, from coordinate 5,505 downwards.
CGGAAGAGGACGCGGAGTTGTTACCGGACATGGAGCCGCCGATCTGGACATTTTTGCACACGCCGCTCGACCAGACATCCTCGACGAATCTAAGACAAGTGCGGACCTAGATTATTGGCATATTTACCAAGGAAATTCCGTTGTCTTGAAAATGCCAAAGGGGAAGCGGTATTATAGGGACGGTCGCGACGAGCGCGGCCGAGGTACGGTCAACCGGTCCTGCATCCAAAACGGGTGACGTGTGAAACCGAACTATCTGGTTCGTGACGACGTTGGTGGCAGGGCGGCAAAAACGGCGAAAGGCACTACACCTGACCATGACCTTTGAAAGTGGGCGGACAGAATTGTCCACTCCTCTGCAGGCTTCCGTAAGCGCTGATCTTGCGGCAGGTCTCCTCGATACGGTTCTGAGCAGTCTTGACGATTCCAAAGCTGAGGACCTGGTAACTCTCGACATCGCTGAGAAAAGCTCCCTCGCGGATCACATGGTAATTGTGTCCGGGCGTTCCCACCGTCACGTGGGTGCGATCGCGGATCATTTGCTGAAGGATCTGAAAGCATCCGGAGCCGGACCGGCAACGGTGGAGGGTCAGAACACGTGTGACTGGGTTCTGATCGATGCTGGCGATGTGATTGTGCACATATTCCGTCCGGAAGTTCGCGGTTTCTACAATCTGGAAAAGATGTGGGCACCGGAGACGGACGACGCGCCGCAGTTCATAGGCTGAACGGCCTGAAGCTTCCTGCTTTCGGGGCAGACGTCTTGAAAGCAGGTTGAGCTGAAGGGGCCTGCAGGCACTGTTCGGCACGTTGGCGGATTAAAAGACCGGATCGCCATCCGGCGGGGACTTTATGCGCTTTACACTCTCCTGCATCGGCAAGATGAAATCCGGTGCGGACAAGGACCTTCTGGACCGCTATCTCGACCGCGCACGCAAGGCTGGCAGAGGCCTTGGCGTCTCCGACATCATCATGAACGAATTGCCGGAAAGCCGGGCACAGCGCCCGGAAGACCGTAAGGCGGAAGAAGCCCGCGGGTTGTTGAGTGCCTTGCCGGGCAGCGCCCGTCTGGTGGTGCTTGATGAGAACGGCCGGAACCTGTCGAGCCCGGAGTTCAGCCGCAAGCTTGAAAACTGGAAGGACGAGGGTGTTCCCGATATCGTCTTTGCCATCGGCGGCGCCGATGGTCACGGCTCTGAGGCGCTTCAGCGCGCCGATTTGAAACTGGCCCTCGGAGCCATGACCTGGCCGCATCAGATCGCCCGGATCCTGTTAGCTGAACAGATATATCGGGCAATCACCATTCAGTCCGGACACCCGTATCACCGGGTCTGACCAACAACTTTCAGATCATCATTTGTCTCTTCCCTTTTCGCCGGTTTGATCCTGCGCAAGGCACGTTCGCTGCGCGCTTTCCAAGGTGGCCTCAATCATAGGAGCGCGCACCATGCCGGCAGGATCGAAGTTGGAATTGCAGACCGTCACACAGAAGGAATTTGCCAAACTTTCCAAGTTGATTGAGAAAATTGCGGCAGCGGATGCGCTGAAGAAGGACGAAGATGACACCTCGATAAAGGATGTCGTTGCGCACCGGGCGCACTGGATTGAACTTTTCCTGGGGTGGTACGGGGCCGGCGCTGCCGGCAAGGAGGTCCACTTTCCGGCCGAAGGTTACAAATGGAGCGAATTGAAAAGATATAATGCCGACTTGCGGGCAAAGCAGGCTGAACTGGGTTGGGAAGAGGCGCGAAACAATCTCGCCGATGGCCATCGCGCGCTGACCGAACTTATCGAGGAGTTCAGCGATGTAGAGCTTTATGGGGGACCGATGAAAGGTGCAAAGAACGACTGGACAACGGGACGATGGGCGGAAGCTGCAGGACCCAGTCACTATCGATCGGCTGCAAAATACATTCGCGCTCGGCTAAAGTCGCTCGCAAGCTAGGGTCTTTATCCTGGCACGCACAAACCGAAGGCCGAGATGATGGTCACACCGACACTTGAAACCGAACGACTGTTGCTGAGGCCCATGACAATGGACGATTGGCCCGACTACGGTGCGTTGATGCAGTCCGAACGTGCGCAATACATGGGCGGTCCGATGTCGGAGCAGGCGGCCTGGGGGTACTTCTGTCACGACGTCGCCCTTTGGACCTTGATGGGGCACGGTGCGTTGATGATCGACGACCGGGCAAGCGGAAAGTGTCTTGGACAGGTTGGCCTCAACCACGGCCCCCTTTATCCGGAGCATGAACTTGGATGGTTCTTGTATGAAGGTGCCGAGGGAGGGGGCGTTGCGTTTGAAGCGGCAAGCGCGTTCCGCGATTGGGCGTTCAATGAACTCGGGCTGACAACCCTGGTCAGTTACATGGATGCTGAAAACACCCGCTCACGCCGTCTCGCGGAACGGTTGGGTGCTGTTCTTGACCCCGATGCGCCGCGCACTGAGCCCGAGACGCTCGTGTTCAGGCACGCGCGCTCCTGATCTTAGGACGCAAGTACCTCATTGCCATAATCAAGTAGTCCCAACGGATTAGATCGTTAACTTTTATTAATGGAACAAAATGGCGAGAAAACACGTTTTTGCCCGTATCTCGCCGTATTCCACGCGTAACCGATGAACAAGACAGGTTTGGCGATACAGTCGCGGGAGAAGGCGGTCGGCCGATAATTGGTGCCGGTTTAACGATCCGGTTATCAGGGTAAACGGTTCGTTAACGCAGTCTGTGTATCGCATTAAAGGGTAACCTTTGGGAGCTTAGGCAATTTGACACCGGATCGCATCACTGCTGTGCGTCCAGGACTTGGGAAGTGCCGGATATCCGGATCGTTCTTGAGTGCTCTGTTGGTGGCTGGCCTGCTGCTCCCCAATCCCGCGGTTTCAAGCGAAAGCCTGGATGAATCGACAAAGCCGCCTGGCACGGAAGCTTCTGAAGTCGATGCATTCGTGGAGCGCAAGAAAGAGCGCGAGCAGGAACTTGCAGCCCTTTCCCGAGACATAGAGATATCGAGCGACCGCCAGGCCGCGATTACGCGCGAGATCAAGGCACTGGATCGGGACCGGGAAACGCTCAACGCAAAGATTATTTCGACGTCCGACACGATCAAGGGACTGGAAACCGAGCTTACCGACACCGAACGGCGGCTGATGAGCCTCGGCGAAAACGAAGATGCGGTGCGGCTTTCGCTGATCGCGCGCCGGGATGTCCTGGCAGAAGTGCTCGCCGCCTTGCAGAGGATCGGAAAACGTCCGCCACCCGCATTGGCCGTGCGTCCGAGCGACGCATTGTCGGCAGTCCGCAGCGCGATACTTTTAAATGCTGTCATGCCGGAACTGAGAGTAGAGACAGAGGCTTTGGCGGCCGATCTGGAGGAGCTGAAGCGGCTCAAATCGGTCATTGCCGAAGAAAAAAACCGTCTTCGCGGCGATGCGATGCGATTGGCTGAGGAAAAGTCTCGTCTTGAGCTTCTTTTGAGTGCCAAAAGGCAGGAACATCAGAAATCGGTCGAGGTACTTGAAGAGGAGAAAAGGCGCGCGGCGTTGCTTGCTGAACAGGCTGGGTCGCTCCAGGAACTGATCGCAAATCTGGAAGCTGAGATCGACAGCGCGCGGGAAGCGGCTGAAAAGTCGCGCCAGGCTGCTTTGAGCGCCAAACGGAACGCCTCGCGCACATTTGATCCGTTTGCAGATCCCGGACGGCTTGCTCCGGCGATCGCCTTCGACGAGGCTAAGGGCCGATTGCCTCAGCCGGTCGCAGGCACGGTGCTGAAAGGCTTCGGCGAGGAAGATGAATTTGGCGGTACGACTGAAGGTCAATCTATCGCCACAAGACCGGGTTCTAATGTGACCTCCCCAGCCGATGGCTGGGTTGTCTATTCGGGTCCGTTCCGTTCGTTCGGTCAGCTCTTGATCCTGAACACAGGCGATGGCTACCATGTGCTCCTTGCGGGCCTTGACCGGATAGATGCGGAATTGGGGCAGTTTGTTCTTACCGGGGAACCGGTTGGTGTCATGGGCGCGACCCAATGGGCTAGCGCGTCAACATTCGGGCTGGGCTCAACCCAGCCGATACTATATGTAGAATTTCGGAAGGACGGCCGTGCGATCGATCCCACACCCTGGTGGGCGCGCACAGAAGAAGAAAAGGCTCGCGGATGATACGGAAAGCTTCCTTGCTGCTGGTGGGTGCCCTTATGGGGGCTGCGGCAGTCACGACCATGTCCCAGATGCCGCTCAATGTGTCTGCGACGGCAAATGCGGCGGCAACGGACACGTACCGGCAACTGAATCTGTTTGGCGACGTTTTTGAGCGTGTGCGTTCAGACTATGTGGAAGTTCCTGACGATGCCCAGCTGATTGAAAGTGCAATCAACGGCATGCTCACGTCGCTGGACCCGCATTCCAGCTACATGTCACCGAAAAGTTTCCGTGACATGCAGGTTCAGACCCGCGGTGAATTCGGTGGACTGGGGATCGAGGTCACGATGGAAGAAGGCCTCGTGAAGGTTGTCTCCCCGATCGACGAAACACCTGCTGCCAAGGCAGGCGTTCTTGCTGGCGACCTGATCACTTATATCGATGGCGAACAGGTTCAGGGCCTGACCCTCAATGAAGCTGTCGAGAAAATGCGTGGTCCGGTCAACACAGATATCATCGTGACGATCCGGCGCGAAGGCCGCGCCGAGCCGTTCGACATCACCATCACCCGCGACATCATTCGTATCCGCTCTGTTCGCTGGCGCGAAGAGGAAGATGTCGGTTACGTCCGCGTGACGCAGTTCAACGAACAAACGTTCGATGGCCTCAAGAAAGGCATCGAGGAAACCACTGCCGCAATCGGCGAGGACAAGCTCAAGGGTTACATCATCGATCTGCGTAACAATCCGGGCGGATTGCTCGACCAGGCCATCGCGGTTTCCGACGCGTTCCTGGATCGGGGCGAGATCGTTTCGACCCGTGGCCGCGAAGCCGAAGAAACACAGCGCTACAATGCCCGTGCCGGTGACCTGACCGACGGCAAGCCTGTAATCATCCTTGTCAATGGCGGTTCCGCCTCCGCATCTGAAATTGTTGCGGGTGCTCTGCAGGATCATCGCCGTGCCACCATTCTCGGCACGCGCTCCTTCGGTAAGGGATCTGTCCAGACGATCATTCCGCTCGGTGCCAACGGTGCAATCCGGCTGACGACTGCCCGGTACTACACGCCGTCTGGAAACTCCATTCAGGCGAAAGGCATCGTGCCGGACATCGAGGCATTGCAAGAGCTGCCGGAAGAACTGGTCGGACGGGTTGAAACCAGAGGCGAAGCCGGCCTGCGTGGCCACCTGGAAGCCGAAGGCGAAGAACAGTCCGGCAGCCAGGCATATGTCCCGCCGGATCCCGAAGACGACACCCAGTTGAAGATGGCCCTCGATCTGCTGCGTGGGGTCCAGGTCAACAGCGCTTTCCCACCAGTGTCGGACAGCGCGGCGGTTAAAAACTAAACACTCTGTTGCGCGCCGGAT
>NZ_JASHKA010000039.1 GCF_030732845.1 Roseibium sp. MMSF_3544 | reverse complement strand
TTTGAAAATTTACTTTATAACGCCGTAATGTGGACACAAACAAAAAAGAATTTTCGATCGTGGATTTGGTGGTCCTGCAGCGGGGTTCCCTGGAACAAAGACCGGTGCAGTGAAAATATTTTGGGGGCTCTTGATGACAATTGTGGCCGCACAAGAGGCGTTGATCGTCGACAATCCGGCAATATCGGCGCGGCTCCTCAAGGACCTGACCTTGATTGTCATCGGAATCGCCCGCAATGACGTTCCGAGCGCCTTGCCGGAGGCGGTGCATACGGTCTGGTTCGATGGCGTTCGCGATGGCAAGCTGAATTTTTCCGACGTAAACGGCGCAGAATTTCAGGTCATGGAAGCGCCGCTGATGCCTCTTGCCGTCTTGGCAGACCCAGGCGCTGCCGGTGACGCGAATACTCTGTTCAAATGGTTGCAGCGGCAAGGTGTCGTTCAGCTTCCTGCGATCGTCACCTGGAAAAAGGGACAGGAGATCAACGCGATTGCATCGGTTGTCGCATTGGCCGGCGAACACGTTAAGGCGGCGGCAAAACGTCTTGTGCTTTCAAATCGGGAACTCAGGACATTGAGGAGCCTGAACGACGATCTACAGAACCGGTTTGCTGCGATTGAAACGTTTTTAAGCCGGCACGGGTTGCAGCCGCTGGACCTGGTCTTCAGCAACGAACCCGCCGAAAGCCAGCCGGACGCAGACATATTTGCAAACGCTTCCGATGATGGCATCAGCCAGGTTCTTCCCGTTGCAAGTTCGGGCGTCAGCGGCGTAGCGCTTCACCTGGACAGCCAGGCTGCGCGCCAGGATCTCGTAATGCGCGCAAAGCTGATCGCGCTTGAAGACCTGCGTGTTGTCGACACCTGGCAGATTGCGAGCGGCGACTTGATGGCCGGCTGGAATGTCTTTGGGCTGTCAAAGTCGATTGCCGGGCTCAACAGGACTTTGGAATTCCGATTGCAGGTTGAAGAGACCAGTGAGGATGTCCCGAGGCTTTCGCTCGGGGACCCTCAACCGATCGAAATGTTCCAGGTGCGGGATGCGTCAAACGGAATGCCGCTTCTCAAGCACAGTCTTGCATTACAGGTGTGGGGTGGAATTCCGGGTGTAGCGATGCCGCCCTCGGCGAATTACATTCCGGCGCGGTCCCAGCAGGCCTCGGCGGGAGAGGGCTTTCGCGATGTGCCCGTTGCGCCGGGCATTCTAGAACATGCAACACTGGCGAATTCCGACGAGGTCTCCTTCGAATTCGAGGCGATCATGCCACTCCCGACCGAGCGCGCCGTCGGATGTCATCCGCCGCGCAAAGGGATAACGATCGGCGGATTGCCGGGTGCCTGTCCGCCGCAGACCGTTCGCATGTCCGCCAAAGCGTTCATCGACAACAGCCGTTCGGCAGATATCGACTTCGCGATCGCAGTCGCTGCCGATCTGAAGGCTGCCAAGGCCATGTTCGAAGGAGAACGACAGCAGGAGGCGGGCGAGGCATTCTCGGGGTGGAAAACCGTCTCCTATGGGGACAGCGCTCACATCAGTGCCTTTGCAAGCGACCAGGTCATCACCTGGCAGAATGTTTATTTTGCGACGAGAATGAGCGTCTCGGGGCGCAATGCATTCGCCTGGGCCAAGTTTGCCAATTTCCGTGCCATTGCAAACGGATGACGGTCATGTTGCGCCAGACCAGAACAGGAGCGAACCAGCCAAACGTGCGCTTCGCCCGGTTCGGTGGTGCTGACAAGCCATCTGCGGCGGTTGCGATCCTCATTCCGGCGTACAAGCACCCGGTTTTGCTGACTGAGGCTGTCGATTCCGCATTGACGCAGGAAGCCCCTTTCAAGATTGCCGTGGTCATTGTCGATGACGGTTGTCCTTATCCTGAAACCACCCAGATCGGGCAGGCCTACGCGCTCGCCAACGACAATGTCTATTATCTCAGAAAGCCGAATGGCGGACTGAGCTCGGCACGCAACCACGGCATCGAATTCGCGCTGCGCACTTTCAGCGATTTGGAGGCCATCTATTTTCTGGATGCTGATAACCGCATCACACCGCCGGCGATGCGGGTCCTACTGGAGCATATGCGGGCGCACAAGGGCATCGGTTGGATCTATCCAAGCATCGACAAGTTCGGCATCGAGTGGAGCGGCAACTATCTGACGCAATATTCGCGGCTGCTTCACGTGACTTTCGACAACATTTGCGAGGCTGGCAGTCTTGTTTCCCGGTCCGTGTTTGATGCCGGTGTCCGGTTCGACGAATCCATGAAGTCGGGTTTTGAGGATTGGGACTTCTGGCTGCAGGCAATCTCGAAAGGATTTCAGGGAACAAACCATCCGTTTTTCGGCTTTGAGTACCGCCAGCGTGCAGAGAGCATGCTGCGTGCCTCCAACCGGACCAGAGAGAGCATTCTTGGTTACATCAGAGCCAAGCACGAAAAACTGTTTTCTGCCGATACGCTTTTGGGTTGGGAGCACGAGGAAGCCCCGCGCTACGTTGCCTTCCATGAGCAATCCCAGAAAGTCGATCTCTTTACCGATCCCCTCGCGCCGCACAAAGAGCGTGCGTTTGACGCGTTCGAGCGGATGTATTGGGCGGCGCGTACAGAGCCGGAAACCTTTGGTATTCCACCGTTCTGGATCTGGATGCCCGCAGCTTTCCTCAAGGCACTTGGAGCATCTGGTCTACTTCACAACATTTTCTGGCTCGGCGAACGCCTGGCGCAGACGCATCACTTTGTGGCGATCCGTCTTGAGAATGACAGGGACAAGTTTGCCGTCAACGTATCGACGATCGGAGACGGCGGTGATCTGTCCAAACAGCCTTCGGCCTGGATGAGTTCTCACGACCTTCTTCAGCAATGTGTAGATGATGCGTCAGACGAATGGGTGCGTACGCTCGGCAAGCAAAAGCCCTTGCCGAAAATTGCGGAGATCGTTGTGCGCGGGCCGTTTGACACCGGTGACGAAGAGGCGGCCGGGGGATCTTCGACGGATGCCCTGCTTTTCACGCTGTCTGCCTTGAAGAGTTCAGGTTACCGGACCGCGTCGGACAGACGCTGGATTTGGCGAAAGGCCTATTTCCCGGATCGGAGCAAGTATTACGAGCTTCTGCGGCATTCGCTGGAAGCTGCTCCAATCATGCCCCGGCTGACCAGTGAAAACGGTCCTATTCGCGTGGGGCTTCTGCTGCCGATCGCCAAGTTTGGGGGCGTTGAACGGGTCGCCTACGCGGTTGCCCGCGTTTTGAAAAGCGCGGGCTGTGAGGTGCATCTCTATGTGTTCGGCAAACCGATTTACAAACACATCCCGGAAAACGACGGCGTTTTCGACAGCATCAATTTCCTGGCCGACGACTATCCGTTGTGGGGCGGGCCAAATACCTTTTCCGGGCAGGATATTCTCATGGGCCACGACGAGGACGCGCGGAGCGAGGAACTGCTCGGTTTTCTGTCCGGCCTCGACGTGATCGTCAACAACCAGCTTGCCCCGGTGAATGCCGTTTTCGGCAAACTCAGGCAGCGCGGCGCCAAGATCGTCAGTTACGTGCATGTGCTCGACACGTCCGAGATGGGACGCGCTGCCGGACATCCTTACCTGGCGCTGGCGTATGAGCATATCTATGACAGCGTGCTGACCTGTTCGCGCGATATGGCGGAGTGGCTGCATGGGATGGGCGTTCCGAGCGCGAAGTTGCTGCATATCCCGAATGCAGCCGGGTATCCATTGGCGCCGGAAGAGGTTCAGCAACTTACGGCCAGCCGGCCGGCTGTGCGGGACGGCAATCTGAAGGCATTGTTCCTTGGAAGGTTGGACCGGCAAAAGGGGATTGAGCGCATCTATGCAGCGGCCCGAATGCTGAAGCAGCGCGGTGTCGGGATCGACTGGCGTATCATTGGGTCTGACGTAATGGATACGGGAGCAGGCGGCTCGTGGAGGGAGCGGTTCGCTGAAATCGGTATCCAGGTCGAACCACCAATTTACAAGAGCCGACGCCTCAGCAGTCTGCTTTCAAAGGCCGATGTCATCGTCCTCCCTTCAAGGTGGGAAGGCGCTCCGCTAACGATCATCGAAGCGCAGCGTCTCGGGTGCGTCCCGATCGCGACGAATGTCGGTGCAGTGTCGGAGCTCATCGACCACAAGGCCGATGGTATTCTTCTCAGGGCGAGCGATGACGGTATTGCAACGCATGACCTGACGAATGTCCTGCAACGTCTGAGCAAGGCGCCCGAACTTTTGAAAAAGCTTTCTGAAAAGGCTGTGGTGCGGTCGGCCGAGCGCAGCTGGGACAAGAGCCTGCAACCCTTTCTGCGGCAACTGCATACCTGGTTCCCCGAACGTTTTCAGAGTGTTCGCCGCGCGAAAATTGCCAGACCTCGAGCGGGCGATACAGGCAGCGACACCGATCTTGCATCGGATGCTGATGGTGAAATCGACTGGGACAAGCCCGGCCGCCGTTCGTCGGCACGCTGAGCGTTACACCCAGAAGAGCCGTCTTACGATGTGAGGGCTTCATACCCGCGGGGGTTCTTGCAAACCCAGTTCCATGTGTCACGGCACATGGTTTCGAGATCGCGCTCTGCTTTCCAGTCCAGCAGCTGTTCCGCGAGGTTCGTATTTGCAAAGCACTCGGCAACGTCACCTTCACGGCGCGGCGCGAAGGAATACCGGATTTCCTTGTTTGATGCGCGTTCAAATGCGCGCACCATCTCCAAAACGCTGTAGCCGTTGCCGGTGCCGAGGTTGACGGCAAAACAATTGGACGGGGCAGAGCCGGATGCCAGCACCTCGTGAGCGCGCAGGTGCCCCTCGACGAGATCGATGACGTGAATGTAGTCACGCACTCCGGTCCCGTCGCGCGTTTCATAATCGTTGCCGAAAACGGCAAGTTCCTCGCGCCGACCGTCGGCGACCTGGGTGATGAACGGCATCAGGTTGTTGGGAATACCGAGCGGGTTCTCGCCGATCTGGCCGCTCTCATGTGCACCGACCGGGTTGAAATAGCGCAATATGCCAAAGCGCCATGCCGGATCGCTTGCAGCGACATCGCGCAGCATATCCTCGATGATGAGTTTGGTGCGCCCATAAGGATTTACCGCGCTGGTCGGGTGCTCTTCCGTCAGCGGCAGGAATTGCGGTTCTCCATAAACGGTGGCGGAGGAGGAAAAGATCATCTGCCGGACGCCGCAATTGGCCATGGCGGACAGAAGCGTATGCGTGCCGACGACATTGTTTTCGTAATAAGCGAGGGGGATTTTGGTTGATTCACCGACTGCCTTCAGTCCGGCAAAATGCACGACCGCGCTGCACTTGTATTTCGTGAGTGTTGCTTCCAGAGCCGCCCGGTCCCTGATGTCGGCATTCTCGTAAAGGATCTTCTGCCCGGTAATTTCGGCGACCCGCTCAAGACTGGCATTGCTGGCGTTTGACAAGTTGTCCAGAACCACGATGTCGTGGCCGGCCTGCAGGAATTCGACACAGCAATGCGAACCGATATATCCGGCGCCGCCGGTGATGAGTACCGTCATTTGCCCCCCGTCGTGCCAATGAATCAGAACATCAACCTCAAGATACACGATCTTTAGGGTACGAACCCATAAATGAAGTCGATTTGGCGGCACAAATGGCGAAATCTCGCGAGGAAGCGTGTGAAGAGCGGGCTTTGTGCCCGGTCAAGCACGGTGACGCTGTGAGGTGAAGCCATTTTGCCGTCCTTCGGATTTGGCCGTTTTGGCCATCTGCCGCGTCGCGAAAGGCTTGAAAATGAACCACATTTCCTGCGCTTTCGCTCCTTGCATACGGCCAAAACGATCCAAACCAAACCGCCTTCATTTATGTGTCCGTACCCTAAGGCGAGTGGTTTGTCTAAAGTGTGGCGCGTGCCAGTATAGAGCGCTGAAATTAATACATTATTTTTCGCGTCGTTATTTTGAGATTAGCTGCGATTTCACAGTAAATTATCTGGGCAGTCTACTGTTCTTGAGGTTATTCCCTGTTCGAGTTTACAAGTCGCGCTCATGTCGGGGGGCCACTAAGGTGGACAGCGATGAGACTTCATCGAAAGCAGGTCAGTGCAGTCGTACCGGGGCAGGGCACGTTTGCGGGCTTCCGCCCGAAATGGACAACAATTTGCCAGAGTGATACTTTGGAAGTAACGGACGATGGAGGTATAGGTCATACTGAAATCGAGCAAGTTTTACCGCACATTGCTGGGCGCTGTGTTGTTGACGGGACTGTGGGTGACCTCGCCTGCGGCCGACGACGCAACTGACTGCCAATCGACCGACCCGCAAACACGGATCCAGGGCTGCACCAATCTGCTCAAAAAACGAAAGCTGAGCGGAGCCGACCAGGCCACGGTCTATGTTTACAGAGGCATTGGCCATGCGCGCATCGGCAATCACACCAAGGCAATTGAAGACTATGGTCAATCCATCAAGCTCTTCCCGAAAAGGGCTGATCCCTATTATTTGAGGGGCGTTTCGCATGCGGCGGTCGGTGATGCAGCAGCGGCGATCAGAGACCTTGGCTCCGCCATCGAACGCAATCCCAAACACGCCGACGCCCTGACCCATAGAGGCAGGGCCTTCTCCGGAGTTGGAGAAATCGACCTGGCGATCGCAGATTTCAGCTCGGCAATTGCCATTGCCGGCTCTCCCGATGCCTATGCCGGCCGCGCCCGGGCCTTTATCGAAAAGCGCGACTTTGCCCGTGCCGTCAGCGACTTGGACATTGTGATCGCAAGCTTTCCAAACAATCCTGAGCTTCTCTATCAACGCGGTATCGCCAATGCCGCGCTTGCCAATCTCGATGCAGCGCTGGCCGATTTCGGAGGCGTGCTTGCCTCTTATCCCGACAGCACCGACGTTCTTGATGCGCGTGGACAGGTTTTTGCGCAGGCGGGGGACATCGACAAGGCGCTGGCCGACTTTGACGCCGTTATTTCAATTGACCCCGGCCGTTTCGATACGCTCAATCGCCGTGCGCGGATTCACATGCAATCCGGCAAACCTGACAAGGCGATCGCGGATTTTGACGCCGCAATTGCAGCCAAGCCCGATTATGCGGATGCCCTTTACGGTCGCGCCCTTGCCTACATGTCCATCGGCGACCAGCGCCGCGCTATCGACGACCTGAATGCGACGCTGGCAATGGTTCCGGATCACCCCGGATTGCTCTACCACCGCGGCATCGCGCACGCCGACGAAGGCAACCTGGATGCAGCGCTGACCGATTACAACAGGGTCGTTGAGATCCAGCCCGACCACCCGGAAGTCCATTATTATCGCGGTCTCGCCCATACGCGCAAAGGCATGACGTCCGAAGCAATATCCGATTTTGACCGTATGCTTCAGATCAATCCCGACCATGAGGGTGCGCGCCACCATCGAGACCTGGCGCACCGGGCGCAGACCGAGACGTCGTCTGCGAGTGTCGCCAAAGCGTCAAGCGGGAAAGACCCGGGCGACGATGAGATAGCGCATGCGTCATGCCCGATCGATCTGTCTGACCCAACATGGGACCGCGTGACAGTGGCACGGTTGTTCCCCCCAGCCGGCGGTGGCTGGGCACCCGACGACGTTCAAATCACCGAGATCGAACTGACAACACCCGAGATGGAAGAGTTCTCAAGATTTCTGGGGGCATTGAGCGGTCTTGGAACTGGAAAGTTCGAGACGCAGAAACTGCCCACACCCATTCGCGTGCAAGCCACGCGAACCTATCGGTCAAGTGACAAGTCTCTGAAGGTTGTGATTGATACCGTAAATACCGAAATGGCAAGCCTCGTCGCGGCTATCTTTGAAAATGAAGAGGTCAGGAAAGCCTCCGCCGAACGTGGAATTGGGATCGAGAAAATTCGCGGCCACGAAGTGATCTTCAATTCCGAGCCGCCTGGAGCTGTTGTCAGGGTCGATGATTTTGGATTGGTTTCCTTCGAGTGCAGTTTTGCCGAATGCAGGGGCGACATACGCGCCTTGATCAACAGTTTCGAATTCGGTTGCGTTGGACAATTCGTAGCTTATGACCATCGCAAGCAGGCAACCGCAAAAGCTGAGTAGCTCATTCCATGATGCAGCCGTTCCTGGGGGTTGAATGAACCAGACCAAAACGATGGCGGAACGTGCTGAAGTGGCATGCATTGAACTCTATGGCGATGACTTTCAAATTGCTCAGCCGGAAGTCCGTCAGTCGAAAATCAGTGCGATGGTGAGGGCGCTTGAGGCTGCGTATCCAGAGCTCCACGCCGCGCCGCCGCAGGCCTGGATCGCCCCCTGGACCACGACTGCCGCGATGGACAAGGCCGTAGAAGGTGATCTTTATGATTGGGACCACCGGTTCCATCTCGACTGGGAAGCGGCGAGGGAGGCGTATCTGTCCGAAAAGACAAAAAGCACTGACGGCAAATAGACAGACCGCCTTTTGAGTTGCCGGACAAGCGTCGCGACAAAGCTCCGTCAACGACTGACCGGAAATCCGTTCGAGGCGATCAGGTGTCTGGCGCACTCATCGAGTGAGGCGCTGTGCAATTCCTGCTCTTCGGATCCATAGTAGACACTGAACATCGGATGGTCGTTGGCTTCGGCACTCCGGTTCACGTAGGCTTCGCCTGTTTTCCTGTGCGATTTGAAGATGTTGATGTGTATGCAGTCACTGTCTTCGACATCGAGAAAAACGTCGATTTGGTCGGCGTGTTGCTGGATTGCGATTGCAAGGTTTTTCAGACAGGCAATTTCCCAGGCCGCATCTGGGTCGGGAGTACGATCGGGAGACCACGCCCAAGACTGAGGGTTATCGAATTCCATTGGCCATGACCCCGCCTGTTAGGAGCAAATTATGGCTTTGATTTGCGATGGATGTCACTCGTATCCGCAGGCCTTGGCGGTTGTGAACAAGACCACATATCTTGTCCCATTGCTCCAGCAACCGCTTTTCCAGCTGCCTGAAAAAACCTCCCCGTCAGCTGAGGTGTAACTGCCAGAACCATGCGGTTTGTTTGCTTGGAACTCACCTTCGTAGAACGCCCCAGTGGGATAGGTTAACTTGCCCCGGCCATCCAGAAGGTTGTCCTTGAATTCGCCTTTGTAGTGATTTCCCGTGGCACTGAAAAACTCGCCGGTTCCTTGCAAACTTCCCTCTCGAAATTCGCCTACAAATCTGCCGCCATTGGCTAATGTCAGAATACCCTGTCCGTTCCACTTGCCGGTGTGGAATTCGCCTTCATAACGGGTGCCGTTCGCCATTGAGTAGGCGCCTCTTCCGTGCATCATTCCTTCTTGAAAGTCGCCGTCGTAGCGGGTGCCGTCATTCCAAATCAAGGCACCCTTTCCCTCAAAGACGTCGTTCTGGAAATTGCCTTCAAAAACAAAGTCGGAAGCCACGAACTTGCCTTGCCCATGCAAGCGGTCGTTAAGGTAGTTGCCTTCGTAACTGTATTCAAATGTCTCGCCGAACTTGACATAGCTGATTGTTGTTTTGCCCTGACCTTCTCGCTTTCCGGTCGTGCAATCACCCTCGAAGATTATCTTTTGCTGCGCCTCGCGTTCAGGGAGAAATATCAGACAATCCTGATTTTCCGCTTTTTGCGGATTGGCGACAGTGTCTGGATGCTCAAGCCACAAACGAGAGATCAGCTCATCGCTGATTTCACCGGTTTGCGGGAGTTGCCAGTCGGATTGGTATAGCGCAATGGCGGCTGCGGTTTTTGGGCCGAACTGCCCGTCGACCGTGCCGACATCATAACCTTTGTTCGCCAGTTCCTGTTGCACGGTGCGAACCTGTTCGCCCGTTTGCGCCAATGCCGGGATCGCTACCAGAAGGAATACGAGGAAATACCGGAGCATCTTCAGCCTCCCTTTGCATTACCCTTGTATTTTGACAGAATTCCCTTGGTTGTAAAACGTGCCAACAAACCCGAGCAAGGATCAGCGAGCGATCGAATTGAGAGCGCTGGAAGGAGGGGCAAGAAAGTGTCTGCTCATCCAGTTTCGCTAACTCTAGAACACAGCTTCCATTTCAGCTTTTGAATCGCACTTACAGCCCGAACGACTCCAGCGACATTCGGGCTGCAGGTCTGGTTTCTAGCGTGCGCCTTGGCCTAAGCCTGGGGTCAGTCGGCACAGGCCGATTCAGGCGGCGTTTAAGCTATTGTTTCGCTGCTGCCGATATCGAGACCGCCGTTGACGAAGTCGAAGCTGTCCAACCCGTTTTCATCGAGCCAGCCTTCGACCCACTCGCCTGAAATTGTCAGGATATCGTTGTTGGCGTCGTCCGACTCGAAATTGAAGGTGAACTGAACGGTGAAGTCGTTCAGCACTTCGGCGTTGATACCGTTGATTCCGATTTCACCATCGTCCTTGTTGAAGTCGAAGGCATCAGCAAGGAAGTTATCCAGATCGTCACCGTCAGACCGCCCGGTGCGCAGGTCCAGCTCAGTTCCCTTGAGTGCGTCTCTCAGGTGAATTCCGAAGTTCGACTCCACTGTGTTTGGATGGCTGGTGCCGAACTCGTTGTTGACGATAATGGTGACGTTTTCCTGGACACCATTGTCGACATCAAAATCTTCGCGCGTGAGATCGTTGTCTGCAAAGCCATCATTTCCAACGGCGAAATTGTTGAAGTTGGCCTTCAGAAAACCGTCTATGTAGTCGCCGGTCAGGATGATTTCGTCAGGCATTGCGCCATCCACATACGTGGTCAGCTTGACGGTCTGTGCGTCAACCACGGTCGCGACTATCTTGTTGGTTCCGCCAAGGCTCATGCCATCAGGTTCGATGGCCTCTTTCAGCAGACGTTCAAGATCGTCGCCGTTGGATTTGCCCGCGCGAAAATCGAGGTTGCTGCCTTTGAGCGCCTTGCCAAGTTCGCCGAACTTGCCGCCAAAGCCGAATTTGACGCTGTCGGTAATCCTGGAGCCGTATTCGTCGTTGAAGACGAGTGTTGTCGTGTCGGCAACATCATCGGTAATGCTGGCGGTGTATTTCTCGCCGTCGATGATGGTGTTGGAGTTGTGGTCGATAATGTAGTTCGGTCCGTAAAGCGACTCGAAGTAGGATTCGACAAACTCACCGGTGACGATGAACGAGTCCGGTTTGGCTCCGTCAGTTGTGGATTGGAGCACGAATTCTACGGTCCGATTGTCCCGGATCCTGATTTCTACGCCATCTATTCCGTCGCCTTCAAAGGCTTCGATGAACAGTTTCTCAACATCGTTAAACGAACCCTTGTTACGCGCTTCGACGTTGTTCCCGCCAATCAGATCAGAGAATTCGGCGGAAACATTGCTGGCGGTCCCAAAGCCAACTCGGACATCCCCCGGAAAGTTGCCATCAAAGGGAGTATCGAGCCGAAGAACGGCCTGTTCTATTTCGGTATTATCGACGTCGATATCTGTGCGCGGAGGATTTCCTCCGGCCGACGTACCCGTATCCGGATCCAGCACTGAGTTTGTCATTGTCTGCTCCCTAACATCTTGAATTAATTCTAAATTCAGGAATTACACACTTCGCGCTCACCTTGTGCGGAACGCTTCTGGAATTTAATTTTTAATAAAAATTTTACTAATGGAGTGTCAAGTTAAAATTGCAACCTGCATACAATTTTTGATGTTTAATTATTGTATTCATTGGTGAATCATAAACATATAATTTTTATTGTCATTTATTTTGTAACGAGTGTTACGTATATTTTGTAATTATATTTTGTCTTATATTTTTATCTACTTAAGTAAAATTAAGTTGCATTAAGTGATTTTAAGTTTGAACTTTAAGTTGGGCGCAATTTCGCGTTTATCGCCGCCTGGATACAATGGATCCTGGTGTTGCGCGGCTTTAGGTGCGAAGCGGCAGTGTCTTTGCAATGTGATGCCGGTTGAAGCGGCTCTTTGCAGCAAGAAATGGCATGGTCCTGAAAAGGGTTTCAGGTGCCTTCTTCCCTAGCTTTTAGACGAGAACGTCATGGTGGGCATGAGCCATTCCTGAAACGCGTCGGCAATGTTTCCGATCAGGTCGTCGGGGACGCCTGGTCCATGAAGCAGGTGCCAATCAAACAGGATCGGTTCGCTATCCAGTTCCGCGATCGCAAGCCTGTCCGAATAGTCGGAGAGACGAACGCACAGGTTCGGAATAATTGAGCTGCCGGCGCCTTCGGCAACCATCCGGCAGATGAGTTCGGTGGATTCGATCTTGACCGCCTTGCCGGGAAACGACTGCCCCCGGTTGAAGAAGCGGTCATATTCCCACCCCGGTGCCGGGCGAAGGTCATAGGTCAGGAACGGTGTTCCGGCAAATGCGTCAGGCTGCACTTTCGTGTCTGCAACGACGGTCGTGGTTTTGGGAAAGACTGCCACGAGCCTGTCCGTTGCAACGGGTCGGCAACCAAGACCTGGATGCGAAGATGGCCCGGGATAAAACGCAAGATCGGCCGTGCCTTCGCTCATTGCGGTAATAAGCTTGTCTGCGGCAACACGCGTGATCTCGGCGGTGGTCCCTTCAAGCGCGTTGTGGCAAATGCCGATCAGACGGAGCGCGAGAGCCGGTGGATCGAAGTGGTTGATGGCCAGCTTGAGCTGATTGGCATTGCGTTTGCCCTGCCATATGGCGTCGTTCTCGGCCTGCTGCAGATCGGGCAGCGTTGCAAGGGCGGCTGTTGCAACAATCTCGCCGGCATCGGTGAGAATGAGTGTGCGCCCGTCCTTGCGCGCAAGCGAGACGCCGAGGCGCCGTTCCGCCTCCTGCAGGCGCTGAGTGGCTGCCGACTGGGTGATGCCGAGTGCCGAGGCCGCCGCTGACAGTGTTCCGCGCTCCTTCAGGGTTGCGGCGAGGGCCCAGTGGGCAAGATCCAGCAAATGCATAAGCTACTCTTATAGTTTTCGATAGAAATTCCATTTTACGCGGCGGTTTCTGAATGTCATCCATTTTGAATTCTTATTTTTGACGGGAGGTTTTGGAATGAAGCACGATCACGCCACTGCCGTTCTCGGAACGCTTGCATGTGTTGATCTGGATCGCTGGCCGATCCATGAACCGGAGAGTGACGCCTACGCCAGGAAGCTTGCGCAGGTTCGGGCGGCTCTTAACGAGGAGGGGTGTTCGCGGGTCGACGGCTTCATTCGCCAGGACTACCGCGAGGCATTCGACGCAGAAGTCGGCGGCGTCGCGCCTCAAGCGCATTTTTCAACCTCATCCATCAATCCCTACTTCACGCCCGACGATCCTTCCTTGCCGGAAAGCCACCCGCGCCGCCGTTACTCTGAAAACACCAATGGTTTTGTTGCCATGGATCGTTTTCCGGAAAACGGTCTGTGCCTGTCTCTTTACCGCAACCCCGCTTTCCAGTGCTTCATCGCCGACTGCCTCGAAGAGGACGCGCTCTTCACGTTCGACGATCCGCTTGCAGGGGTGGTGGTAAACGTGATGAAGGAGGGCCAGCAACTTGCCTGGCACTACGACACCAACGAGTTCATTGTCAGCCTCTTGACCCGCAAACCGCAGGAAGGCGGCGCGTTCGAATATGTGCCGGATCTGCGGCGCCCCGGCGACGAATGCTACGAGGACGTGGAGAAAGTGCTGGACGGCAAGAGCGATCGTGTCCGGCAGCTGTCCCTGGAATTGGGTGATCTCCAGATCTTCAAGGGCCGGTTTGCGCTCCACCGCGTCGTCAAAGGAAAAGGGGAGCGCCATACCGCCATTTTCGGCTATGCCAAGGAGCCTGGCTTCATCGGACGGGTCCAGCGTACGATGAAAGTGCACAACCGGGTGACGCAGGCGCATATCGATGCCGAAGCGCGCGCGCGGAACGACGGCCTGGCTGACTAAGGTGGGGATCCTGCGCGGCGGTGCTTCACCGCTGCGCTTACGTTCCGGACCCAATCCGGTCGAGGCGTTGCTTTTCTTCGGGCAGTTCGAGCGGACTGCCCATGCCGGACGAGGACAACCAGGCTTCAAGCGCTTCCAGCGAAGAGGCCGGCGCATAAACGGCTGACTGTTCGCTGCTGGCAGCGATTGCGATCCTGGGCTCCCATGTCTGCCCGACCCGGCAGGCAACGGAAACAATCGATGGACCGTTGACTGCTTCGTAGTCGAACTCCCGGCAAAGGGTACTGTCCGCATCGACAAAGGAGGCAATGACGTTCAGCGTTGCACCGGAGTCGAGCGACGTGCTGCCTCCCGAGGCCACTTCAGAGAGCGCCCGATCGATCCCGGGATCTGCCAGTGCCGCAATACCGAAGGGCGATGTCGTATCGGGCGTTCCGAATGGTCCGGCCGACATGCCGACAGCAAGTCCGATGGCAAGCGTTATCGAGGCCGCAAGGGCTGTTGGCCACTGGCGGAACACCGCTTTTCGTGCGAACGGGACGACATTTCCATCTGCGGGAAGGTCCCTTGCACCGGTGTCTTCGGCGAGGAGGGTGGAAATCCTGTCGGCCAATTGATCGGGCACGGGCGGCAGATCCGCTGCAGCGCCCTTAAGCTCGCGCGCGGTTTGTTTGAACATGCGAATTTTGTCGCGAACCTCTTCGCTAGTTTCGGCGGCACGTTCCACCTTTTTGGCCTCCGCTTCCGGCAACTCGCCATCCGCATAGGCCATAATGAGTTCATCCGTCATTTGAGTTTGATCCGTCATTTGTCTTGTCCTGGGCGGAATACGTTTGTGAGTGTCATTTAATTCCAACTTTTGCCGCAATCGCGGTCCGGGCCCTGGAGAGCCTGCTCATTATCGTGCCCTTGGGTACATCCAGAATGTCCGCCGCCTCGGCATAGCTGAGCTCTTCAAAGCAAACGAGGATCAGGACCTCCCGCTGTTCGAGTGGCAGCGTTTCAACGGCGCTCAGAACATGGGCAACCATCAGCCGGGTTTCGCCCGCATTATGTTCCTGGCCACCGAGTTCCGGCTTTTCGTCTATGTCGAGTTCCTGTCCTCTGACCTTTTGCTTGCGGGTCATGTCGATCCAGGCGTTTTTGAGGATGCGGAACAGCCAGGCTTCGATGCGTGAGGCGGGGTCGTAACTGCTGCGGGCAAGCAAAGCCTTTTCGACCGTTATTTGAACAAGGTCATCGGCAAGATCTGGTGAACGGCAAAGCGACATCGCGAACCGCCTCAGGTTCGGCAGTTTTTCGGTAAGGGCAATATGAAAACAATCCGGCATGCAGCGACCTTCTGGAAATCAAGCAACCGATGGAATTTTCAGGCCGCTTATTCGTAATCGATTGGAATACGAATGACACAACGGTTTATTCCAGAAAAAAGGCCTGGACCTGAAAGGACAAAAAATGACCCGGTTGATCATCCTGATCCTCGCCCTTGCTTTCCTCTTTCCTGTCGCGGGTGGCGGATCGTTCGACAGTCCTCTGATCTCAAAGGCATTTGCCGATGAGGAGGACGATGACGATGATGATGATGACGACGACAGCGATGCCGGCGGGTACGGCGGGGGCAACGGGCCTGGCACAGCGGGTGAGAGGCGCACGGCGCCGGGCGCCGGCCGTTCGGGCATCGGTGCTTCGGAAGGTGGTTCCATCCTGAGCCCCTTGCGACGCTTGTTCGGCGGCAGGCAGCAACCACAGCCTGCCCCACGCGGCCGCGCAACGCCGCCGGTTCTCTTCGTGGCCGGTGAAATCGTCGTCCTGAATATCAACTCCGAAGATCTTCAAAGCCTCTTGAGCCAGGGATACAGCATCCTGGAGGAGCGGTCCGTTGCCGGCGGACAGCGCTATTATCGCCTGGCCGTTCCGAACGGACTGCCGTTGCAGGACGCCCGCGACGCAGTGCGAGCGCTGCCATCGGGCGAAGACACGGATTTCAATCATTATTTCAGGCCGGAGCGGGACGACGTAACCTGCCGCGGCGAAGGGTGCGCGGCCTATCAACTCGTGAACTGGCCGGGGGTTCAAAGCGCAGAATCGCAAGTCTGTGCAAGTAGCGGCAGCATCGGCATGATTGATACCGGCATCAACGAAGATCATCCCGTCTTCAAGGGCGCTGAATTGACTGTCGTTAGACTGGCGGACACAGAGCTTCGTGCGTCGAAAGCCAGTCACGGCACCGCAGTCGCATCCCTTCTTGTGGGGCAGCCCGGAACGAGAGTGCCAGGGCTGTTGCCTCGGGCGCGGCTGGTCGCGATCGATGCCTTCCACCGTGCCGGGCAGGACGAACGCGCAGATGCGTTCACGCTTGTCGAAGCGCTCTACAGTCTTTCGGATGAAGACGTTGCTGTTATCAATCTCAGTCTCGCAGGGCCCCAGAACCGGGTCGTTGAAGCAGCGCTATTGGATCTCTTTGAGCGCCAGGGCATCGCTTTTGTCGCTGCGGCCGGGAACGGCGGGCCAACTTCCGAACCTGTCTATCCTGCGGCATACGATTTCGTTCTGTCGGTGACTGCAGTCGACAGAAACAAGCGCATATTCCGTCGCGCAAACAGGGGCGAGTATATCGATCTGGCGGCGCCGGGCGTCAAAGTCTGGTCCGCTGCATCGGTAAAAGGCGCGAAGTGGAAAACCGGAACATCGTTTGCAGTCCCGTTTGCAACATCTGCGGTCGCGCTCGCGATGGCCCGGTTTCCGGAGAAATCACCAAAAGAGATCTACGAATTACTCAAATCAACGGCAATGGACCTGGGGGATCCCGGACACGATACGACGTATGGGGCAGGGTTATTGCAGGTCGGTGGTCTTTGCTGAAACGACACGCAGAGGTGCTCGGTCTTCTGCAGTTCTTCAAGGTGCGGCTTGCTTCAAGAAAGCCGCACCTTTTTTCAACTTGGAGACCGACGGCTCAAAAGCACAAGGGTCGTTCCCTTTTCTTCTGCCAATCTTGTGAGGTTTGCCACTAGGTCCTCGTCTGCCAGGAGTGCATCATCGTGGAGAACGAGTACATGCGGCTTTCTGAGAAAGGCACGGGCCAAACGCAACCTCACCCTGTCTGCTTCCGGCAAGTTGCGTGCAGTGTCAGGCACAGGACCGGTCTCAACACCGAACAAGCGCTCAAGACTGGCCAGCTCTGCTTCAGTCGCTCCGGTGCGAGCTCCCAGCGAGACCGCAGCGCGCTTTGTCTGATACGTCGGAAACCCGTTGAGCGGCGAGACCAGAGCTATGCCGCGCCAGAGGGTTTTTTGGTCCAGATCGGCGAACGCGATTCCATCCAGACATATTCTTTCCTGAGATGCGTCCAAAGTCAGTCCGCACAGGCTCAGCGCCAGGTGATTGAGGTCTTGTGCTTCTGCAAGCTGAAGCCTGGTCGTCACGCCAGCAGGAATTTGGGCTGAGAACACTTTGCCCGATGGAAGTTCCAGGGAGGTGATTTCAATCGATTCTCGCCAGTTGGGGGCAGCTTCGGTCCGGTCACCAAACGGGGCAAGGGGCTTCAGACTGAAAACGCCAGATAGTTTCGCACGCGCAACCCGGTTGGCCTCGAAATATTCAAGGCCTGCCGCTCCGGCTTCCAGCTGTGCCGACAGGAAGGCAAAGACGAGGAGAAAAAGCGCGATTGCGCCACCGTCGGCGCCACCTGACAGGGCAAACACGGCCACGGCACACGGAAACGTTGCCCGGCTGACCGCGCGCATCACGCCTGACCATGTGGCGCGGGCGGTGAGATGACGGCAGGCGTCAACACTCTTCTTGCTCAGCCTTTGCAGCACCGGCGTGAGCTTGCCGTGCATCAACAGAGGCAGGCGATCGGGCAACACCCGGCCAACAAGAAGAGCAATTCCACCCCGTTTTTTGCGCGCAAGCCTGATGCTCTGGCGGAGCGATGGCATAGCTGACAAGATGCCCAAGGCCCAAACCGCCAGGCCCACAGCCAGTGGCAGGATGAAGGTAGGTTCGGCCAACACAATCCAGGCAGCGATCGTCGCCAAGGTCGGTACCAGCGTCACAAGCGCAAGCAAGCCTCTGGAAAGCCACAGCTTGATCGCGCCGAGGTCGTTCACCATTCGGGTCAGTGACAGGCCGATGCCCGGAGACCTGCCGTCAAAGGGCAGCAACAGGACATGCCGCGCATACGCCATTCTCACGTCGTGGACATAAGACAGCGCAAACCGTTCAGCGGTGCGGCTCTGGATCACAAAGAGGCAAAGCGACACGCAGGTGGTTATCAAAAGCGCTGCCAATACCGGGATTCCAAAGGCGACCGGTTCACCGTTCAAGAGCGCGGCAGAGCTGGTTGACAGGGCAATGGCACCGAGCGTCTGGCCGCTGCCAACCGCAATCAACCCGGCGCAAACGATGCTTCGCCGGGCGTTCCACACAGGTGGAAGGCCCGGCGCCCGTTTCGGGAACGACATGTCACTGTGCCGCCGCAAGGTGCCCGGAAACGGCGTGTTCCATCATCCCCGGGATTGTGTTCGGGTTCTGCAGGTCCGCGAGCGAAAACGCGGGCACGTCCACATTCACAATGGCTTCGCGGACGGCGAGCGGTGACTGCATGACAGCCCCTGAAATGCCGAGAACCGGATAGCCAAGTCTTTCAAGGCTGTGAACGCCTGCGACTGCGCCAAGCGCGTCGCCGGCGGCAAAAAGGACGCCGTCGAACAGGGAGTGCATCAGGGGACTGGCGGCAACCTGTCGCGTCTCATCCTGAAAGAGACCGTCGGCGATTTCGACGACGGCGAGATCGCAGCCCGAGCGATGCAGGGTGCGCAGCAGGTTGCGCGTTGTGGCGACAATCGTGTCCAGCGGTGTTCCGAAGGTGGTCGCCAAACCGCCATCGGTGAAATCGAGGACTTGTGTGGCTCCTGAATCGTGCATGAGCCAGGGATCACCGCCGGCAGCCGTGCCGGTGACCTTGAGCGCACCGACCTTGTAGCCACTCCTTGCAAAACCGCGGACCAGCGCTGCGGCTGTTGCTGTCTTGCCGGCATTCATGGAGGTTCCGAATACCCCGAAGACTGCAGACGGCATCGCGCAGGCGATGGTTGGTAGCGCAAACTGCTTCAGGTTGATCGCTTCACCGTTCGACCGTGAGAGGATGCCTATCGGTTCAATGGCCGTCGGACCTGACAACCTGTCGTGCCAGGTCACGGCTTTTGCGGCGATCCCACCGGCCGCCACCATATGGCAGGGGTCGAGCGTTTCGGGCACATAGGCTTCATACTGGTCGGGTGCGTATCTGTTGCCGAATGCCAGCAGTATCTCATCCCCCTCATGGAGGACCGCCTTGCGGCCGTTCGGAAGCTCGATACGCTTGTGTGACCCGATGGACTGCACACGCGCCAGAACCAGGTCACCGGACTGTGGGTTTTGGGCGGTGACGTTAAGATGCGTGCATTCAGAAAGGTTTACGCGGCGCATTGCGTAAGAGCGCTTGGCGGAAATCAGACGGGTAGGGGCAATCGGTTCCATGATGTTTCTCTCAGTTCTTTGCACCGCACCAGCGCGGTCATGAGGGAAACGATCCGAACGACAAAATATTCCGTTCGCCCCGATTTTTGCGTGCCAGGGATCCCTGCCGCTGGCCTGCCTACATCAACCGTGAGAAGGAAACGCGCTTGGAATTCGGGTGATGTTTCGCTACTCAAGACGAAAGGCGAGGTGGGAAGCGATGCTGTCTCAGCGCAAACCTACCCGAAAGCCAGCCGGAACTAAGTAGGCTCAATGAAGTCGTCAGCGAGATTGGGGAAACCAAAGACGTTTCAAAGGACTGGAATAGTAGCTCACATGCTTGTGCTGAAGTTGGAGGAAAGCTAACGTCCGCCGCATTGAAAACGCGAACTTGTGTGAGTGCGTACGTCTGTATTTCACCGGAAAAATATGATCAGCAGTATTTTGAACGACAAAGACATCGGTTCGATCTCCGTCGTCGGGAACGGTCCCGTATCACAAGAAAATGCCGGGCACATCGATGAAGCAGATCTCGTCCTGAGGTTCAACAGGGCGCGGTCGTGTGGTGCTGCGGGCCGACGGGTCGATGTTTTGGCAATCAATCGTGCCCGCGTTTACATGTGCAAACGCATCAATCCCGTGGCGCTTCACCGCGCCCGGGAAGTCTGGGTCAACGATCGCGAGGAAAATGGCCGCGTCGACTGGCTGTTCGAAAAGGAATGCAAGCCCAGATATCTCGGTTTCGGTCCGATCGAAAGAGCGCGAAAGCAACTGCAGAAATATGCCGAGACAACCGATTTCGAGCCGACCACCGGCGCCTGCATTATCGCGGAATTGCTGGAAGCAGAGCCACAGGCACAACTTCGCCTTTTCGGTTTTACGCACCAGGGCATGCACACTCATGACCTGAATGCAGAAAAGAGCTGGGTCGATGACCTGGTGCGGGAAGGTAGAATTCAAAAATTCGATGCTTCGGGCGCACCAGCTCGACGTCCGCTTTCAGAAAAGGCGGCATATTATTTCCGGTTTGCCGAGAAAAATGTGAAACACTACATCGAAAACAAGATCCTTCATTCTGATCGCGAAACAAAAGACAGAATTTTCGGAAGATGATGTTTTGAATTCTCCGGGCGGGTGACCTGGATCGTTTTCTTCCCGACCAATCAAAAAAGAGAAGACGAACCGGAAAACCTGCGGCGGGCCGGCAAGAGTGCGGTAGCCATGGCGATCCTGCCCAAGTATATGCTGCACCACCTGTTTAAGAATACGAGCATGACGCGTAACCATTCAGGAGCCCTCGGAACCCGACACGGTATCAGCGCGACCTAAACCGACAGAGATCGAAGCAATGAAGACGATAGCGATTATTCCTGCAAGGGGCGGGTCCAAGGGACTGCCCGGAAAGAACATTAAGTCACTTGATGGACATCCTTTGATCGCATACCCGATATCCGCCGCCCGGCTGAGCGGCGTCTGTGACGAAGTACTCGTGACGACCGACTCTGAGGAAATTGCCGAACTTGCAAAATGTTACGGTGCCAAAGTCCCCTTCATCCGGCCGGCAGAATTGGCGCAAGACCTTTCGACGACCGAAGAAACGCTGCAACACGCGCTGGTAAGCTACGAAGCGCTCGTCAACGACACGTTTGACATTTGCGTCTTTCTGACGGCAACGGACATCTTCAGAAATCCTGCCTGGATCAAGCAGGCCGTCGACGCGCTCAAGGACAATCCGGACCTTGAAAGCGCATTTTCGGCACATGCGACACACAAGAACTACTGGATGAACGACGATGAAGTCGGCTTCCGCCGCCTTCAGGACTGGATGGCTTCCTATTCCTCACGACAGGTCCGCAAGAAGATCTACAGGGAGGACACCGGTCTGACCTGCGCAAGCAGGGCCCATCTTTGGCGCGGTGGACGCCGTATCGGTGACAAGGTGCTTCCGATCATCAACGATAGGACCGAAACGGGTTTGGACATTCACAACGAATTCGACTTTTTTCTCTGTGAACAGGCAATAGCCTGGCTGAAAGCCAATGACCCTACGAATGCTCCCCAAATTCTGAACCCCGACCACTGAGTTCGTCCCATTCCGGTTGCACTGAAGCTGGTCTCGTGGTTAACAACAGCGCCGCAACGCCCTTTTCAGCCCGGGGTTCGGGTGAAATCGAGTGCATGTGGTCTTCAGGCACTGGTGGCCGGCGCTGCAACTCGGTACCAAAGCGCACTAGAGCCCATTTGATGAAGGCTCGAGAATACAGAGCACGTAAATGAGCAATGCACCACTGGTGTCCATAATCATCAGGACCAAGAATGAAGAACGCTGGATCAGCGCCTGCCTCAAGAGCGTTTTCAGACAGGACTATCCGAATTTCGAGGTCATTCTGGTCGACAACAAATCAACAGACCGCACAGTTGCCAAAGCATCCAAGTATCCGATCAATCTCGTAGAAATCACGGATTTCAAGCCTGGGCTGGCGATCAATCTCGGGATCGAGGCCAGCAAGGGCGACATTCTGGTGTGCCTTTCCGGACATTGCGTACCGACCAACGAAGCATGGCTTACAAATCTTGTTGCGGATCTGGATGATCCGGACGTCGCGGGTGTTTACGGCCGCCAGCAACCGTTGTCGTTCAGTTCGCCATTCGACAAGCGCGACCTCATGATCGTCTTCGGGCTCGACAAGAAAACTCAGCTCAAAGACAGTTTCTTTCACAACGCCAACTCAGCGTTTCGCCGGAGTATCTGGGAGCGCTTTCCCTTCGACAATGATCTTTCCAATATCGAAGACCGCCTGTGGGGCAAGACCGTTATCGATGCGGGATTGAAGATCGTCTACGAACCGGAGGCTTCCGTTTATCATTATCACGGGATTCACCAGGATCTCGATGCCGACCGGGCACACAATGTCGTGCGGATAATGGAGCAGATCAGCGGAGCGGCGGATCTCGGCCGCCACGCCATGCACAAGTCCCAGGTTTTCGCCATCATACCCGTGCGGGGCAAATCGATTACTGGTGAAAACGGACCGCTGTTGAAATATGCGGTCATGCAGGCGCAGGCCTCCCCCTCGATCGACAAGGTCATCGTCAGCACCGATTGCGAGGAAACGGCGCAGCTTGCCAGAGATCTCGGAGCCGAGGTTCCGTTTCTTCGACCGGCTCATCTCAGCGACGACATCGTCGGTATCGGCGACGTGCTGCAATGGACCCTGGAAGAAGTCGAGCACTTGTATGGTGTGCCGGACCTTGTTGCTGTCTTGGGCGAAACGTATCCCTTCAGGCCCGATACGCTGCTCGAGGAAATGATTTCGCTTGCTCTGGACGAAGGATTTGATGCCGTGATCGCCGGACAGAGCGAAAGCCGGCATATCTGGTTCCGAGACCGGGACGGCCGGATTGAAGATACCAGCGAACCGGTTTCAACGCCCCGCAATCTGCGCGACAAGCATGCTCTGGTTGGACTGTTCGGGCTGGGATGCGTTACACACCCGATGAACATTCGCCTGGGAGAACCATTGTCGGGACGGCTCGGGATCGTTGAGGTGAATGACCCACTGTCACGTATCGAAATTCGTGACCAAAAGACCATGCAGTTGACCGAGCAAATGCTCCTGAACTGGCGCAGCGCAAATGGTAGCGAGAAGCCCAAATCATGAATAGAACCAACATTCGAGTCGGCCTCCTGGGCTGCGGGCGAGTTGCGCAACACTACGTTAAGATCCTGACCGGTGATCCGGGGGTGAGCGGGCTTGAAATTGTCGGATGTGCTGACGCTCGAAGCCAGGCTGCAAGCGCGACCGCGCGTGCGCTCAATTCGACCGCCTATTCGTCGCTGGACGAATTGATCGGTGAAGCGAGGCCGGATCTGGTTCTGGTGCTCACACCAAGCGGTGATCACGCGGTGCACGCCCGGACAGCTCTTGAAAAGGGTTGCCACGTCGTCTCGGAAAAACCCATCACCTTGCTTCCTGACGATGCCTACGAACTCGCCGAACTGGCCACCTCGATGGGGCGCATGTATGGCTGCATTTTTCAGAACCGCTACAACCCCGCGGTCAGGAAGCTGAAAGAAACATTCGTCGAAGGCCGTTTCGGCCGCATCATCTCGGCCTGCATTCGCCTTCGCTGGTGCCGTGAGCAAGCCTATTACGAAGATGACTGGCATGGCACCTGGGCTATGGATGGCGGTGTTATCAATCAGCAGGCGATCCATCACGTGGATGCCCTAAACTGGATTTGCGGGCCGGTCGAACGTGTTTCCGCAGCCATGGCAAACCGCATGAACGAGCTTGAAGCCGAAGACACCATGGTCGCCGCAATCCAGTTCGCCAACGGCGCACTCGGCACGATTGAGGCGACCACCGCTGCCCGACCGAGAGACTTCGAAGCGTCTCTCTCCATCGTCGGCGAAAAGGGTACGGCGCAGATCGGCGGCATTGCACTCAATGAGATTGATGTCTGGGAATTCATTGAGAGCAGGCCTTCTGACGAGAATGTCTTTGAAGAATTCAGCCAAGCGGTCCCAACCGGCTACGGCTTGAGCCATGGCCCGATGCTCCAGGATATCGTGGACAGCTTGCGGACCGGCAATCTAGAGCCACCGGTGCCCGCACATGACGCGGTTCGTAGCGTCCAGCTTGTGCACGCGCTTTACAAAAGCATTGAAGCCGGAACCTGGGTCAATATCGACGACAAACCCCTTTCCTCGCGACTCGGCGTTCGCACACCCACCGTAAACGGAGACACTCATGGCCATTGAAAACAAAGCCCCCGGAAAAGATGTCTCGAGCGAAGACCTCGCGACGAAGTTTCCACTGGCCGCGAAGAAATCAGCGGACCATTTTTCGACGTTCGAAATTGCTGGTGCGCAGTTTGGTGGCGACCATATTCCGGTGTTTGCCGGCCCCAATATGGTCGAAAACGAAGACATGATTGTAGAAACGGCCCTTGCGGTGAAGGCTCGCGGCGCTCAGTTCCTGCGCGGCGGCGCCTTTAAGCCGCTTACCTTTCCCTATCGGTCTGCCAAGTACACCGAAACCCGGGAAGACGGCATTGCGTGGCTGGGGACGGCGAAGAAAGAGGCCGGAATCGGGATCATTACCGAGATCATGGAAGAGCGTTACCTCGACCTTGTGTGCGAGGTTGCGGACATTCTTCAGATCGGCTCTCGCAACATGCAGAACTTTCCTTTGATCACCGCCGCAGCCAAAACCGGCAAACCGCTCATGATCAAACGTCATTTCGGCTGCTCGCTGCGGGACTGGCTCGGCGCGGTGGAATATGCGCTCGTGGAAGGAAACGAGAAGGTAATCTTGTGTGAGCGCGGCGTGACCGTCCCGCACACACACAAGGACTCCTCGCGTTTTCTGCTCGATCTTCAAGTCGTTCCGGCCGCGAAAGACATCACCCACCTGCCAGTTGCCGTCGACCCAAGTCATGCGACTTTCTGGAGAGACTGGGTCAAGCCGATGTCTTTGGCGTCGGTGGCCTGTGGAGCCGATGCCATTATGCTTGAAGTGCATCCGGACCCCGAAAACTCGGCGGTCGACCCTCTCCAGCCGATCAACTTCGACGCTTTTGACGACGTGATGCAGTCCATGGAAGGTGTCGCGCGTGTCGTGAACAGGACCATGGGAAGAAGTCTTTCCTGATCTGCGACGAAAACGGGGACCAGCTTGAACCTGCTCACGTCTCTTTCCGGATCTGGGCGGAATGGTTTCAATGAGGCGGGAAACCTTTACCTCAGACTGGCCTCGCGCTCGAACATCTGGCGCGGGCCGGTCGAAAACGAAAATGACGGATGCGTCGGCCGTCGCCAAAAAATGCTCAAGGACCTGGTGCTATGAAGATTGCTGAATTCCTGGAGAACGAACCTGGTCTTGATGCCGGCAAGAGATATGCGGGAATTATCGGACTTTCCCCTTCAAAAGGTGCGCGCTCACCCTTGCTTTGGAACGCTGCGTTTCAAGCATTCGACCGCGCGGAACGCATGGTCCCGATGGATGTCCTTTCGGAAAACCTGGAGAAGCTTCTTGAGTATCTCGCCGCCGATACGGATTTCATCGGTGGTGCGGTTGCCGTGCCCTACAAGGAAGATATTGCGACCTGGCTGGGTGCGGAACGTCTGACGCCACAAGCCCAGAAGATTGGCGCGGTAAACTGTCTGTTTCGCAACGAGGCTGGAATTCTTTGCGGCACGAATACGGATGGTGAAGCTGCTCTGACTGAAGTCTGCACCGCCATACCTGACCTCAGTGGCGTGAAGGTCTTGCTGCTCGGTCCGGGCGGCGCCGGAAAAGCCGTTGCGGCGTATCTGGCCGACGCCGGCGCATCCCTGACCATTGTTTCCAGAACACCTGAAATCGTGCAGGACTTTTGCAACAAGATAAGCGCGAGTATCATCTCATATGACCAGATTAAGCCAGCGATCGCCGACAGCGCCTTGATCGTGAACTGCACACCGGTCGGTTTTGCCAACGGCGTCAAGGACGCAAGTCCATTGGACGCTTCCGATCTGGATCAGGCCAATTCCGATGTGCTCGTCTATGACATTGTTTACGATCCGCTTCAGACACCACTGCTGGAAATGGCAGAAAGCCGGGGACTGGCCGCCAAGAACGGATTGAACATGAACTTCCTGCAAGCCGTCCACGGTTTCTCCAAGGCATCCGGGCTTCCAGACCTGGAGCGGATATCAGGCATCATGAAAGGTGCCGTCTAAATTTCCCAAGTCCCCGCACTAGCCGCAGCCTGCGGGAACGCTCAGATGCGACGCGGCGTTGAAGCGTTAGCGTAAGGCCTTCCAGCCAGCAGATGGGTCGCCCTTGGCGTGCTGTTCCTCGGTCCTGCTGAACACGACCGACGTGACCCATTTGTGCCAGATTTGCTTATGGGTCCGGACCCTGGTCTCAAGTTTTGGAAATTGTCGGGCTCGGTTGCATTTTCGAATCCATCTCGGATTGCGAGGCGCTTTTTTCTCTGCGGAAGTTTTTTTATTTTGTCATATGGCGGGCTGTCCAAGGCACTTCGCACACAAAAAAATAGACACTGAGTGTTGAGCTCAAGTCGAATTTGATTGATTCCGCAATCGTTTGACTGAGAATTTATTTCCGATAGATTTCTAGATATTCTCTAAAGCCTGCAAATTTCTTGAATGGGAACTTTGGATAAGGCAATATCCAAAGAATAAACCTAAAATACAACTATAAATTTATTATGGGCAATGCAGCGCGCTTTCCAGTTCGTTTCCAACCGGCCTGCTGATATCGGGGGAGGGCGATGTCCGAAAAGAAGTCTTTTGCAATCGTCCTGATCAAACCGTCGCACTATGACGACGACGGCTACGTCATTCAGTGGTTGAACAACACGATCCCGTCCAACTCACTGGCATCGGTATACGGTCTCATTCGCGATGCCGCAGAGGCTGAGGTGCTCGGGAAGGGCGTTTCAGTTGACCTGGTCGCCCATGACGAAACCAACACGATCCTGAACGTCGAAAAGATCATTGCCCGCATCAAGGCGGCGGACAACGGTTTTGTCGGGCTGGTGGGTGTTCAGTCGAACCAGTTTCCGAGAGCGCTGGACCTGACGCGTCAATTCCGGGCGGCCGACGTGCCAGTGGTGATTGGAGGATTTCACGCAGCCGGATGCCTGGCGATGCTGCCGGAAACGCCTCCGGAGATCGTTGAAGCCCAGGAGCTGGGCGCGACGATTTATGCCGGCGAGGCCGAAGGGCGGATGGGCGAGCTGTTGTGCGATATCTGGAACAACGAACAGAAGCCGCTCTACAACTTCATGCACGACATGCCGGACATGTCGGGTGCTTCCTTGCCCTACCTGCCGAGCCAGAACATCCAGGGAACCGCCGGGCACTACACAAGCTTCGATTCAGGGCGCGGTTGCCCGTTTCAGTGTTCCTTCTGCACGATTATCAATGTTCAGGGCCGAAAGTCGCGCTACCGCTCGCCCGACGACATTGAGGCGATCATTCGCCAGAACCACGCGCAGGGCATCAAGCGTTTCTTCATCACCGACGACAATTTCGCACGCAACAAGAACTGGAAGTCGATCCTGGAACGGCTGGCCTATCTGCGGGAAAAGGAAAAGCTGCGCTTCAAATTCATCATCCAGGTCGACACATTGTGCCACCGGTTGGAAGGGTTCATAGAACTTGCCGCGCGGGCCGGATGCAACCGGGTTTTCATCGGGCTTGAAAACATCGATCCAGATGCGCTGATGGCAGCCAAGAAACGCCAGAACAAGATCTGGGAATACCGCAAGATGCTGCAGGCCTGGAAGGATGTCGGCGTCGTCACCTATGCGGGATACATCCTCGGATTTCCGGACGATACGCCGGAAAAGATCCACCGCAATATCGAAATCATCAAGAACGAATTGCCGCTGGACCTGATCGAGTTTTTCTTCCTGACGCCGCTGCCCGGTTCCGAAGATCACCAGAAGCTCGCTGCAAAGGGCGTGTGGATGGATCCGGACATGAACAAATACGATCTCAATCACCGGGTTTCGAACCACCCAGTGATGAGCGATGCGGAATGGGAGAAGGTTTATCTCGATTGCTGGAAACAGTTCTATTCACCAGAACACGTGGAAACAGTGCTTCGGCGCGGCGTCGCGCGCGGCTTGAAAACGCACCAGCTGATGTTGGGATTGGGCGCTTTCTACGGTTCCATCTTCATCGAAAAGGTTCATCCGCTGGAAGCGGGCGTGGTTCGGCGCAAGGCAAGGCGCCACCGCCGCCACGGCATGAAGATCGAACACCCTCTTGTGTTCTATCCGCGCCGGATGCTGGAACACGTTGTCAGCGTCTCGTCGTGGTTGATGCTCTACCTCAAATTTTCCCGTATCCACCGGAAGGTTCTGAAGGATCCGGATCGCTTCAACTATTCTGATCTTGCACTGGCGCCGATCGCCGAGGACGCAGAAAACGACCTCGACTTGATCAGGGTCTTCGAGGAGGCAATCCCGAACACTTATGGTGCACCTGTCTTGAAACCGCAGAAGGCCGAACCGGAAAAGGTACAGGCGCGCTCCCGCTAACCGACGATGAGCTGCTTGAGCTGAAGCGATTCGTATTCGAGTTCCTTCAGCCGGTAGTTCACCACGTCTCCGATCGTCACGATGCCCAGGATAGTGTCATTTTCGATAACGGGCATGTGACGGAAGCGACCGTCCGTCATCTTGCGCAAGACCGAAATCAGCGCATCATCGGGCGCGCAAACCTCCACGTTGGTGGTCATGATGTCCTCGACCTTTTGCCCGAGGGTCTGACCTGGCGTTTCGGCAAGCCTGCGGACGATATCTCTTTCCGAAAGGATGCCCTGAAGTTTGCCTTCCGCGTCCTTTACCAGAACCGCGCCGATCCGCTTCTCCTTGAGAAGCTCGACGGCCTCATGCAGGCTGTTCTGCGGGCGCACCGCAAACACGTCCTTACCTTTCGTGTCCAGAATCTTCCGGACCGTTGCAGTCTCGTTCGACGTGTTCGATTTGGAAGACTGACTGTGGGTCGTGGCTTGCATCTTGTCTTTGCGGCTGGGGGCCTGATAAGAGCTTGGCATGATCCTGAATTCCCTGCTGAGTGTCCACACGTTGAGTGATCACTCAGCTTAACCGAAATCTGGCGGCTTAAGGAACTCTCCAATTTGGCCGATTTTATTCTCAGCCCTTTGGTGGCAACGGCCTTTTTCGTCCTGGCGTGTTTTGCCGGGTATCAGTATCGCCGCGTCTGGGTAAAGGAGGGGCCGCGCTGGCAGCTCTGGCTGTTCGGCGTCATTGCAGGACTTTGCCTGGCTCTGGTCGCGTTCATTCCGGTCGCGTCGTCACCGTAACGGTGGCTCAAGCTTCCTTTTCGGCGAGCATTTTGCGCGCTCTCGGGCAATTGAGTCGGTCACGCAAAGGACTGTTCGGATCGATTTCCTTGTTGCAAACCAGGCAATGATCGGCATCGGCAATCGCGTTCAGGCCGCCGCAGCTGCCCTTGATGGTCCGGCCTGAAAAAATCACGCCAAGCGCCATGCCGAAAATGACGATCAGGAGCAGCCCAAATGCCAATACGAAGGTAAGCACGCTATCCGGTCCGTTTATCAGGCCTGAAGCGCGTCGAAGCGCTTGCTGGTTGAAGACACAAAACCAATATCGTTCGTATCCGCCTTGCGATCAATAAACAGGACCGCAAGATCACGCTGATTTGCGATCTCAAGCCCGCGTTTCGTCCCAAGGACCAATAGTGCGGTGGACCAGGCATCCGCCAGCATCGCGTTTTCCGCAAGAACCGTGACGGACGCTGTCCGGTGGGTGATCGGCCGACCGGTTTGCGCATCAATGATATGCGAGAATCGGTTGCCGTCCTGCTCGAAGTAGTTGCGATAGTCGCCCGAGGTCGCCATACCGAGATCGGAAACGCTGGCAACCTGATAGGCTGTGCGGGTGATCGCGTCCGGCGTTTCAATGCCGATCTGCCAGTTAACGCTGTCAGCGTTTCGGCCGGAGACATAGATATCGCCGCCGATTTCGACCATGAAGTCGTCGATCCCGAACGAACGGACCACTGCGGCAACCTGGTCGACGCCATATCCCTTGCCAATGGAGGGCAGATAGATCTGCGTGTCGGGGCTGCTCTTGCGGATCTGCGTTCCGCTCACCTTCAGTCCGTCGGTCTGACCGGCGCGTTCAACGGCAGACGCAAGTGCGGCAGTGTCGGGTTCTGTGCGATGGAGAGCGGTCTTTGCGCCGAAGCCCCAGGTTTCGATCACCGGGCCAAGGGTGATGTCGAACTGCCCGTCGCTCGCCTGATTGATCTCCTTGGATACGCGGATCACCTGGGCAAGACCTTCAGAAACGGTCATTGGATCGGTGGACCGCAAGGCATTGAAGCGCGAGACTTCAGACTGGGTATCCCAGTTGGACATCTGTGCGTTGACGCTCAGGAGACTTTTGTCGATGGCCTTTTGGAGAGCCGCCTTGTCGACGTTGCGATCATGATCGAGGGCTGTCACCGAATACCCGGTGCCCATCGTGGATCCCGACAGCTCCAGAATATCAGATCCACCCTTACAGGCAGCCAAGGTAAGCGACATCACGATGAAGCTGCGCCGGGAAAGTTTCATGTTTGTTGCCACGGTAACCGTCTCCGAGTAGATCTAGAGCGACGTACGTCGTGCCGCGCTTTTCATTCGTTTCGAGAACCAATTCAACAAAAAAATTTCGTCGAAGGGAAGAATAGAGCTTTTTACCGGAGCAAAAACGTAGCATATGGCGGGCTGTCGAACTCTGGAGGCCAGATGCGTGCAAAGCTTTAAGCTCAAAAAAGGTCTTGATCTGCCCGTGCTGGGGGCGCCTGTTCAAGAGATCAGCGACGAGCGTGCCATCCGCACCGTTGCGGTTTTGGCTGATGACTATGTGGGCCTGAAGCCGCGTCTGGTCGTGCAGGAAGGCGATGTCGTGGGCGCCGGCGCGCCGGTCTTTTTCCACAAGGACACGCCGCAGGTGATGGTCACGTCACCGGTTTCCGGCCGCGTTACGGCGATCAACAGGGGTGCCCGGCGCGTCCTGGTGAGTGTCGAGATCGAAGTCGACGCAGATGTGGCTCCCCCGGTTGATTTTTCGAGCACGGGTGATGTTGCGACGGTCGACGGTCTGGTCGAGCGTTTGTGTGCCTCGGGGCTCTGGACGTCGTTCCGCACACGTCCTTATTCCAAGGTGCCCGATCCGGCCACACGGCCGGTTGCCCTCTTCGTAACGGCCACGGACACCGAGCCGCTGACCGCGGATCCGGCAGTTGTCATTGCAGACAGTGCCGACGCTTTCGAAACGGGATTGAAGGCGATCGCAAGCCTGAGCGAAGGCAAAACCTATCTTTGCACGAAGTCGGGCGACGCTATTCCCGGCCGTGACATCGACAAGATCGAAACCGCAGAGTTCTCCGGCCCGCATCCGGCCGGTTTGGCGGGCACGCATATCCATTTCCTGGAGGCGCCAAGCGCTGAAAAAACCATCTGGACGATCGGATACCAGGACGTGATCGCGATCGGTCGTCTTGTCGAGAAGGGACAAATCGATTCAAGGCGGGTCATTGCGCTGTGTGGTCCGCTCTGCACCAATCCGAGGCTGATCAGGACCGTGGACGGTGCTTCCATGGCGGAACTGGCTGCAGGCGAAACAGCAGGCGATGTGCCCGTGCGTCTGATTTCAGGTTCCATCCTGAGCGGCCGTCTGGGTGAAGGCAGCAGCGCCTATCTCGGGCGGTATGCGCGCCAGATCACCCTGATCAAGGAGGATCGCGAGCAGATACCCATGGGATGGATCCTCCCAATGCCGTCCAAATATGCCTTCCAGCCGGTTCTCGGGTCAGCCTTTTCCAAAAAACTTTTTGCGCTCACGTCAAACCTGAATGGCGGGCGCCGGGCCATGGTGCCGATAGGCACCTTCGAAGAGCTTATGCCGCAGGACTTTTTGCCAACTCAGCTGTTGCGTGCGTTGCTCGTAATGGATACGGATCAGGCTCAGGCACTTGGTGCCCTGGAGCTGGACGAAGAAGACCTGGGGCTGGTGGGGTTTGCCTGCCCTGCAAAATATGAATACGGCATGGCGCTTCGCGACTGCCTTACGAAAATCGAGAAGGAGGGCTAGGCCTTGGGTCTGCGCAGCTTCTTTGACCGCGTCGAGCCTTATTTTGCGAAGGGCGGCAAATACGAGAAACTCTTTCCCGTCTACGAGATGGTGGAGAGCTTCCTTTACACACCGAAGACGGTGACGACCGCCGCCCCGCACGCGCGCTCCTACATCGATATGAAGCGGATCATGACCTATGTGGTCATCGCGACGATCCCGTGCATTCTCGTCGGCCTCTACAATGTCGGTTTCCAGGTCAATTCCGCGATCGCCACCTATGGTGCGTCGGGCTGGCGGGCCTGGATCATCGAAGCGCTCGGCATCGGGTTCAATCCTGCAAATCCCTTCGCCAACGTCATGCACGGCCTCATGTACTTCCTGCCGATCTACATCACGACGCTCGTTGTCGGCGGCATCTGGGAAGTGATCTTTGCGACCGTGCGCGGTCACGAGGTGAACGAAGGTTTCCTCGTCACATCAATGCTCTACGCCCTGATCCTACCGGCCTCTGCACCTCTTTGGCAGGTAGCGCTCGGCATCTCCTTTGGGGTCGTGATTGGCAAGGAAGTGTTTGGCGGCACCGGCAAGAACTTCCTGAATCCTGCGCTTACCGGCCGCGCGTTCTTGTATTTCGCCTACCCGGCGCAAATGTCGGGCGATACGATCTGGACGCCCGTGGACGGCTTTTCCGGAGCCACTGCGCTGTCGATCACCGCGTCTGAAGGTTATCAGGATCTGGCTGCAAACGGTATCAGCTGGATGGAAGCGTTCTTCGGCACCATTCAGGGCAGCATCGGCGAAACCTCGGCGCTTGCCTGTCTGATCGGTCTGGCCTTCCTGCTGATCACCAAGATCGCCAACTGGCGGCTCGTGGTCGGCTGTCTTGCGGGAACAATCTTCTTCTCGACCCTGCTCAATCTCATCGGATCCGATACCAACCCGATGTTCGCGATGCCCTGGTACTGGCATCTGGTGCTCGGCGGGTACGCTTTCGGTCTTGCCTTCATGGTCACCGAGCCCGTTTCGGCCTCCCATACCAATCTGGGTCGATATATTTACGGTGCCTTGATCGGCTTCATGGTGGTGATGATACGTGTCATCAATCCGGCGTTTCCTGAAGGCATGATGTTGGCCATACTGTTCGGGAACGTGTTTGCGCCGCTCATCGACTATTTCGTGGTACAGGCAAACATCAAACGCAGGGCGAAACGAAATGCCTGAGCAAAACGGACAAAACGAACCCCAAAAGGGTCTCATCCGGCGGTTCCTGGACCTGCCTACCGATTCCGTGCCCAAGACGCTGTTCGTCGCCGTATCGCTTTGCCTGGTCGCGTCGATGGTCGTTTCGGCTGCAGCCGTTTCATTGCGTCCCATCCAGCAGGTCAACGCCCTTCGGGACAAGCAGATCAATATTCTGCAGGTCGCGGGACGCTATGACCCGCAGGCCAATGTCACCGAAGCGTTCTCGGTCTTCGAGCCGCATGTTCTTGAACTGGCGACCGGCGAGTTCGCCGATCAGTTCGACGCCGCCACCTTCGATGACCTGGCAGCGGCCTCCGACCCGGAAACCTCGATCGCGTTGCAGGACGATCCGGCCTCCATCGGGCGCCAGTCGAAGTTTGTCACCATCTACCTGCTGCGAAACGACGACGGCAGCCTGGACAAGGTCATTCTGCCGCTCCACGGCTACGGGCTCTGGTCGACGCTTTACGGGTTCATTTCGCTTGAAGCAAACGGCAACGACATCTACGGGCTTCAGTTCTATCAGCACGCGGAGACGCCAGGTCTCGGGGCCGAAGTCGACAATCCGCGCTGGAAGGCGCTCTGGCAGGGCAAGAAGCTGGCAGATGACAGCGGAAACCTGCTGATTACCGTTGCCAAGACAGCCCCGCCGCAAGGCGAAGAATATCATGTGGACGCGCTGGCAGGTGCGACGCTGACGTCTGTTGGCGTTGATAACCTGGTGCGTTTCTGGATGGGCGAGGCGGGCTATGCTCCCTTCCTGGCCAAACTGCAAGCTGGAGAGATCTGATGGCGCAGACCAAGAGACAGATGCTGATCGATCCCCTGGTCGACAACAATCCCATCACACTGCAGGTCCTGGGCATCTGTTCCGCCCTGGCCGTGACATCGTCGCTGCAGGTCTCTTTCGTGATGGCCATTGCGGTGACCCTGGTGACCGGCTTCTCATCGATGTTCATTTCGATGTTGCGCAATCATATTCCCGGCTCGATCCGGATCATCGTGCAAATGGTGATCATTGCATCCCTCGTGATCATCGTGGACCAGGTTCTGAAGGCTTATGCCTATGAAATTTCAAAGACGCTGTCGGTCTTTGTCGGCCTGATCATCACCAACTGCATCGTGATGGGCCGGGCAGAGGCATTTGCGATGAAAAACCCACCGGTGGCGTCCTTCATCGACGGTGTCGGCAACGGTCTTGGATACGGTCTGATCCTGATGCTTGTCGGCTTCATCCGGGAACTCTTCGGTGCCGGCAGCCTCTTCGGGATCAACATCTTGCAAACCGTAAACAACGGTGGCTGGTACGTCCCCAACGGCATGCTGCTGCTGCCGCCCTCCGCGTTCTTCATCATCGGGTTGCTGATCTGGGCGTTCCGGACCTGGAAGCCGGAGCAGGTCGAAGAGCCTGAATACAAGATCCAGGTGGTGGACGCGCACTGATGGAACAACTGGTCTCTCTTGCCGTTAAGGCAATTTTTGTCGAAAACCTGGCGCTGTCCTTTTTCCTCGGCATGTGCACCTTCATCGCCGTGTCGAAAAAGATCTCGACCGCGATCGGGCTCGGGATTTCGGTGATGATCGTTCAGGCGATCACGGTTCCCGCCAACAACATCATTCTCAACTATCTGCTTGCGCCTGGCGCACTCGCCTGGGCTGGTTTCGGCGATGTCGACCTGACCTTCCTCGGACTGATTTCCTACATCGGCGTGATCGCCGCGCTTGTGCAGATCCTGGAGATGGTTCTCGATAAGTATTTCCCGCCGCTTTACAACGCGCTCGGCGTGTTCCTGCCTCTGATCACGGTGAATTGCGCCATTCTCGGCGGCTCGCTGTTCATGGTTGAGAGGGACTACGATTTTTCAGAATCGGTCACCTACGGCGTTGCCTCCGGCTTCGGATGGGCGCTGGCAATCACCGCAATGGCGGGGGTCCGGGAAAAGCTCAAATACTCCGATATCCCTGAGGGCCTGCAGGGCCTGGGCATCACCTTCATTACCGCCGGACTGATGGCGCTCGCCTTCATGTCTTTCAGCGGCGTCAAACTGTAACGGAGGCGCCTCGTGGCGACATTCGGACTAGGCATTCTGCTGTTCACGCTGATCGTGCTTGGGCTTGTCACGATCATTCTCGGCGCGCGGTCGAGGCTGGTGTCGACGGGCAATGTCAATATCAGCATCAACGGCGAGAAAACCATCTCCGTGCCGGCTGGCGGAAAGCTCTTGCAAACGCTGGCCGAACAGAAACTGTTTGTCCCCTCCGCTTGTGGCGGCGGCGGCACCTGTGCCCAGTGCCGGGTGAAGATCCATTCCGGCGGCGGCTCGATCCTGCCGACCGAAGA
Source organism: Roseibium sp. MMSF_3544 (assembly GCF_030732845.1). Lineage (GTDB taxonomy): Bacteria > Pseudomonadota > Alphaproteobacteria > Rhizobiales > Stappiaceae > Roseibium. The sequence goes on along the minus strand of NZ_JASHKA010000039.1, from coordinate 7,294 downwards.
AAGCCACATCACCAAGCGTGAAGCTGCTTGCGGAGACCGTCTGTCCTGTCAGGTGGCGGTCAAGCAGGACATGGTGATCGAAGTTCCCGAGGAGGTCTTCGGCGTCAAGAAGTGGGAATGCACGGTCCGCTCAAACGAAAACGTGGCGACATTCATCAAGGCTCTCGTCCTGGAACTTCCGGAGGGCGAGGACGTCAATTTCCGGGCCGGCGGCTATATCCAGATCGAAGCACCGCAGCACCAGCTGAAATACACCGACTTTGATGTAGAGGACGAATACCGCGAGGACTGGGACCGCTTCAATCTGTGGCAATACGAGTCCGTGGTGGACGAGCCTCTCGAGCGTGCCTATTCCATGGCCAACTATCCGGAGGAAAAGGGCATCATCATGCTCAACGTCCGCGTGGCGTCTCCTCCTCCAGGATCGGACGGCATTCCGCCCGGCAAGATGTCGAGCTATATCTTCAACCTGAAGCCGGGCGACAAGGTCACCATCTCGGGCCCGTTCGGCGAGTTCTTCGCACGCGATACCGAAAAGGAAATGGTGTTTATCGGCGGCGGTGCCGGCATGGCGCCGATGCGCAGCCATATTTTCGACCAGCTCAAGCGCCTCAAGTCGAAGCGCAAGATCAGCTTCTGGTATGGTGCGCGCTCGAAACGCGAAATGTTTTTCGTTGAAGATTTCGACCAGCTTGCAGCCGAGAACGAGAACTTCGAATGGCATGTTGCGCTGTCAGACGCTCTGCCTGAAGACGACTGGACGGGCTACACCGGGTTCATTCACAACGTTCTTTTCGAAGAATACCTGAAGAACCATCCGGCGCCCGAGGACTGCGAGTTCTACATGTGCGGACCACCGATCATGAACCAGTCGGTGATCAACATGCTGCTTGAACTGGGCGTCGACCGCGAAGACATCATGCTGGATGACTTCGGCGGCTAGAAAATGAAACGGGCGGCCGCTCTGTTTGACGGCCGCCGCGTTCAACTCCTGCGAATGACTGGCCTAGCTCGGACCGATCATCTTTTCCGGGCGCACGTGCGTATCGAATTCTTCCTCGGTGACATAGCCCAACTTCAGAGCTTCCTCCCGCAACGACGTGCCGTTCTTGTGCGCAGTCTTGGCGATTTCCGTCGCCTTGTCGTATCCGATCGCCGGTGCCAATGCAGTGACGAGCATCAGCGAACGCTCCATCAGGTCGGTGATGTTGTCTTCGTTCGCCTTGATGCCGGCTACGCAGCGGTCCGTGAAACTGACGGAGGCGTCTGCCAGCAACCGGATCGATTGCAGCATCGTATAGGCCATGACGGGCTTGTAGACATTCAGCTCGAAATGTCCCTGGCTGCCGGCGAAAGAGATTGTGGTCTCGTTGCCGAACACCTGCGCGCAGACCATCGTCATTGCTTCGCACTGGGTCGGGTTGACCTTGCCGGGCATGATCGAGGAGCCGGGCTCGTTTTCAGGAAGCGAAAGCTCGCCTAGACCTGAGCGCGGCCCCGATCCCAGAAGGCGAATGTCGTTCGCGATCTTGAAAAGAGATGCTGCCACCGTGTTGAGTGCACCATGCGCATAGACATAGGCATCGTGCGCAGCAAGCGCTTCGAACTTGTTTGGTGCCGTGCGGAAGGGCAGGCCGGTGATCTTTGCAACTTCAGCAGCAAACTTTTCCGCAAAGCCCTTTTTCGTGTTGAGCCCTGTCCCGACGGCGGTGCCACCTTGTGCAAGATCGTATAGATCGTCAGAGGCTTCTTTGACGCGGCGAATTCCGTTTTCGACCTGGGCTGCATAGCCGCCAAATTCCTGGCCGAGCGTTAGCGGCGTTGCATCCTGGGTATGTGTGCGCCCGATCTTGACGATGTCCGCCCATTCGACCGACTTCGCTTTCAGCGCTGAGTGGAGATGGGCGAGGGCGGGGAGGAGGCTCTGATGGATTTCCTGCGCTGCCGCGATATGCATTGCCGTCGGGAACGTATCGTTGGACGACTGGCTCATATTGCAATGGTCATTGGGGTGAACCGGCGTTTTGCTGCCGATCTCGCCGTCGAGAATTTCGATCGCCCGGTTTGAGACAACTTCGTTGGCGTTCATGTTCGACTGAGTGCCGGAACCGGTCTGCCAGACCACGAGCGGGAAATTGTCATCGAACTTTCCGGCCGCCACCTCACCGGCCGCCTGGTCGATCGCATCCGCCAGCTCGGGCGCGAGCTTTCCCTGGTCCTTGTTGACCCTGGCAGCAGCCTGCTTGATCACGCCGAGCGCATGAACAAGCGGTCGCGGCATTGTCTCGCCCCCGATCGGAAAGTTGATCAGCGACCGGGCGGTCTGGGCGCCGTAGTATTTGTCGCCTGGAATATCCAGAGCACCGAAAGAGTCACTTTCCTTGCGGCTGGACTTTGACATGATCACCTCGTGAGCGTGTGGGTTGTGCAATGTAAACGGGCAGAGCGCCTGAGCACGTCCGTTATACTATTTGCTTCATGATGATTGGAAGGCGGGGCGATCAGCCTCCGGGAAACGTCATATGATGGGCCGCGCGGAAGGCTACCCTGATGCGGAATAATCAGAGTTCCAAGCCGGCACTCAGGACGGTGTCAGTGATAGCACTTTCGCCGGGACATTTTGCCGATGCCCGGGTTGAGCGAGTTGGTGGGGTCGCAGTCCCGGTAAAAGTTCGCCAGATCCGGTTTGGCCTCATAGAGATGGCCGACATTGTGTTCAGCCGGGTACTCCGCACCACGGGCATCGAGGATCTTGAGCATTTTCTGCTTTAGCGCCTTGGGATCCTTGCCTTTTTTCACGATGTAATCCTGGTGGAGGACGTGGCAGAAGAAATGGCCGTAGTAGAGTTTATGGATCAGGCTGTCTTCGATTTCCGCAGGCAGTTCCTCAAACCAGTCCCGGTCATCACGGCGAAGGGCGATGTCCAGCGCGAGAATGTCCTCCGCCTCGTTGGAGTGGACAGCGTGGTACCGGACGGCTGCGCCCGCGGCGGCGAAGCGATGAAGGCCGGCGATCTTTCCTTCACGTGGCGTACAGGCAAACCAGTCGCCTTCTTCGGTCTTGAAAAACTCCGACAGGAAGTTTTCCGCTTCCGCGACACCACCGTCGCGCATCTTCAAGATGAGATGGTGCTCGTATTTGCCGCGGAACGCTTCCATCCGCTCGGGCAAAACGTTGGGCCAGATCCGGCTGAGAAGTTGCATGAACCGGTCGGTGAGGCTTGACGGCAGTATCGGAACTTTTGAGAGCCTGGCGTCGACCCATCCCTTGAGCGCGAAGATGCCGGGCAACCAGTCCGTACCGAGTTTGTCGATCAGGACAAGGGTATCTTTGCCGTAGTGTTTCGAGATGTCATACACCTCGGCATGCATGTATTCGCCGGACACCGGCAAATGGTCGAACTTGGCGAGGATGTGGCGGCGCAGCCGGGTCAGAACCTGCGTGTCGTTTGTGCCGAGGTAAAAGACCTTCTCTGCTTCCGGCTTTGGATAGGTATCCAATCTGGCGGCAAATACGGCCAGCTTGCCCGCGCAGCCCGAAGACTCATGGAGGCGCCGCTTGTCGGCGTTGAATCGGGCCGGGCTCGGTTCGTCGATTTCCCTGACCCGAATGCGATATTCCGTGTCGGATGCTTTTAGGTTCGTATCCTCTACGTCCGCGTCGGAATATTCGCCTTTCTCCAGGCGCGTCAGGATCGTTTCCGGGTCATCACCAAGGGCAATGCCGATATTGTTGACCAGTTCGAGCCGTCCGTCGTCGGTGATCCGGGCAAAAACCGACAACTCGGTATAGGACGGGCCGCGTTCCACCAACGAGCCGCCCGAATTGTTGCAGACCCCTCCGATGATCGATGCTCCGATACAGGAAGACCCGATGACCGAATGAGGCTCGCGTTCGAGGGGCGCCATCAATTTTTCCAGCGAGAAAAGGGTCGCCCCCGGAAAGCTGACAATCTGCCGGCCCTCGTTCAGAAGCTGGATCTTGTCCATTCGCTTGGTACTGATGACGACGGCGTCGCGATCATACTCGCCGTTGGGTGTTGAACCCTCGGTCAGACCCGTGTTGGCGGCCTGCATGATGATGATCTTGTCGGCCTCGACACAGGCTTTCAGAACGTGCCACTGCTCGAGCAGGGTACCCGGCTGGACAACGGCGAGCGCGGTGCCTTCACCCGATCGGAAACCCTTGCAGAACCGTTCCATGGACCGCGGGTTGGTGATGACGTGCCGCTTGCCGACGATCCTGGCAAGCGTGTCGACCAGTTGTTTGTTGTTTGCTGTCTCGGCGGCGCCGGGCATTCAAGTGTCCCCGTTCAAACTTGAGCGTTGGCGATACACCACGGGCCAGTGTCGCCGTGAATTGTTGCAGTCGAGCTGCTTGATGGGAGATCCAGTTTTCCCATCGCGTGCTGTTTCAGTTTCAAAGCTAGCGATTAACGGCAATACAGACGACACACAATCAGCAATGATGCGGAAAAGCACTCAGCAATACTGCGCAAAGACATCGAGCAACGCAAATTTTGACCCGCGCAATTCGGCAGCTCCGACATCCGTTCAGCGCCGAGTTCGACCTCAAAAGTGTTTCCGCATTCAGCTAATTTGTGATCAGTTGCGTAAAGAAAAAACTTTGCGCGCGTTATGTTATGACCCATTTTAGGGTCAGTGTCTGGTGCCATGTGCACGGCACAATCGTTAAGTCCTGACGAAACGAGATCGGCTGATGGCAGAGCGCAAGATCCGGAACATGGAAGAATTCGCCGAAATCAGCGGCATCTCCCGTCCGACGCTGTCGAAATATTTCAACGATCCGGACAGCGTACGCACTTCCACGAGAACGAAAATCGAGCAAGCCCTCGAGCAATACGATTTTCGCCCGAACATCTATGCAATGAACCAGAACAGGAAGATGACCAAGACGATCGGCGTCGTCGTTCCTTATCTGGCGGACCCGTTCTTTGCTGAAATTGCGCGCAACCTTGAACGTCAATGCCTTGATGCGGGGTACTCGCCGATCCTTTTCAGTTCGCATGGCGAACAGAAACTTGAAAACGACATTCTGGACAGCCTGCGCTCTCAAAAACCTGCCGGTGTCCTGTTCGGGCCGCTTGGCCGGGCATCCGACCGCGGTGCGGTTGAAAAGTTCTGCCGCGAGGTTCCGACGGTTTTCTTTGACGCCAATATCGAGGGTGTTGGAGAAGCTTTCATCGGTTCGGACAATTTTCAGTCGGTTCCCCTGATTGTCGACTACCTGTGCCGCTCCGGGGAGCCGCCGTGTTTCTTTGAAATGCAGCCGGTCAACCCGAATGCCAACAAGCGCAGAAAGGCTTTCAAGCAGGCGATGGACCGCCTGGGACACGAGCCGGTCGTCATTCGTGCCGACGGTGACGGCTGGGGTTTTGAGGAAGTCGGATACAAAGAAGGCCTCAAGCTGATCGAAAAGCGTCAATTTCCGTCGAGCACGGTGTTGTGCAGCAACGACCGCCTCGCCATTGGGCTGCTGGCAGCATGTTTCGAGAAGGGACTAAGGGTTGGCCTGGGCTCGGGCTGTGCCATGCGTGTTGCCGGGCATGACGATCATCCGTTTTCCCGCTTTACCTGTCCGCCTTTGACGACGGTTGCCCAGGACTACAGGGCCATCACATCGAAGAGCGTCGAGACGCTGTTTCAGCTGATTGAAAGCGGGCGCGATGGTGCCGAAAAAAGCGAGACGCTGTTTGAAGGCAAGTTGGTGATGCGCGAGTCAGCATGATTTAAATTTTACGCGCGTAAAAAAACATATTGACACGAACTAAATATTTTTCTAATCATGAACCAGACATTCGATCAGGGAGGATGAGAATGTTCGATAAGATTTCACCCCGTGCGGTGCCCGCACCTGACTTGACCAGGTGCCGCGATATGGCTGACCAAGCGCCCGTCATCGCGACCGATTGCTCTCGCGCCTTCATCCGGAAAAAGTTTTTGACGGTGTTCGAAACGAACGCCTCAGGTTTGTAGGGAGCCCTCCCTGACTTGAAGAGGGCGGGCGTGTCCCGCTCTCCCTTTTTCCGGAAAACCCGCAACTGTTTATTCAGTCAAAAATGTAGGTGTGCCGATGGCTACCCAGCATTCCCGTTCTGCGGCGCGTTTCATGATGGCGCCAGCTGTTATCCTGTTATTGGGCTGGATGCTTATCCCGCTGACGATGACGCTTTACTTCTCCTTCAAGAGATATCTTCCGCTCAGAGGCGGTGATCTTGGCTGGGTGGGGTTTGAGAACTACGCGCGTTTTGTGTCCTCAAGCGCGTTCTGGCCGAGCATTCAAACCACGCTTGTGATTGTCGGCGGTGTTCTTCTGATCACGATCATCCTTGGGGTGCTGTTGTCGATCCTGCTCGATCAGCCCATGTGGGGACAGGGGATTGTCCGCATTCTGGTGATCGCCCCCTTCTTCGTCATGCCGACCGTCTCCGCCCTGGTGTGGAAGAACATGTTCATGGACCCGGTCAACGGTCTTCTGGCCCATTTGTGGAAGGCCTTCGGGGCCCAGCCGGTCGAGTGGCTCAGCGATGCCTCGTTGATGTCGATCATCATCATCGTCTCCTGGCAGTGGCTGCCCTTTGCCACCCTCATTCTCTTGACCGCCATCCAGTCGCTCGACAGCGAGCAGCTGGAAGCAGCCGAGATGGACGGTGCGCCGCCCCTGTCGCGCTTCGCCTTCATCATCCTGCCGCACCTGTCGCGCGCCATCACCATCGTCGTTTTGATCCAGACGATCTTCCTGCTGGCGATCTTCGCGGAGATCTTCGTCACCACCGGCGGTTCCTTCGGAACCCGCACCCTGACCTACCTGATCTTCCAGCGTGTCCTGGAAAGCCAGAATGTCGGTCTCGGCTCGGCCGGCGGCGTCTACGCAATCATTCTCGCCAACATCGTTGCCATCTTCCTGATGCGCATCGTCGGCAAGAACCTGGACACTTGAGGAGGGACCCCAAATGGCCCGTGCTGTCACACCCCGCCGCAAGACCATCAACACCCTTGCCGCCTGGGCAATCGGTCTCCTGATCTTCTTCCCGATCCTGTGGACCATCCTGACCAGCTTCAAGACAGAAGCCCAGGCGATCAACGATCCGCCCCTGTTCCTGTTCTTCGACTGGACAATTGAGAACTATGCCGTTGTCCAGGAGCGCTCCGACTACATGCGCTACCTGTGGAACTCGGTCATCATCGCCGGCGGCTCCACCGTCATCGGCCTTCTGATCGGCATCCCGGCCGCATGGTCCATGGCCTTCGTGCCCTCAAAGCGCACCAAGGA
>NZ_JASHKA010000038.1 GCF_030732845.1 Roseibium sp. MMSF_3544 | reverse complement strand
CCCAGCAATTAAGCCGAGGATCGCAAGGCCAACGCCGCCTACGCTTCCCTTCCTTCATATCCAAATTGTCAAAGAACCATTCGTATCGAACGAATGCGGCCATTGCGGCTCAACCAAAGACGCCTAGTCTCAAACCCGTTGCCAGGTCTTTGCGACTGTGATGTCCGGTAAGGTCAACAGCGAGATGCGCACAGTGGCGGCGCCGCCGTCGATGGAGGCGGTTATACGCATGGCCCCAACCTGAGTCAACAGACTTTGTCAAAAAAGATTCACAGAATAAGAACCGGCAAAATAAAGGCAATGAAATCAGATTGTTAAAGAAAGGAAATTCGCCCTTTCCAGACAAAGACAGGCCCCGGATGCACTCCGAAATCTGCCTCGATTTAAAGCCCTCGCAGGGGTCCGAATTTCAAGGCAAAATTCGCACGAAAGTTGACGCGCTGCACCATGCGATTTAGGGCGCTGCACACAAAAAGCACACGCCGCACTGCGCCCGAAGGCATATTCGCCCCTAAACAGCAGCTCAGATCATAAGATGCGCCAAAAGACACCGCCGGACGATCGCATCTTATCCTTTCGCATCAGAAATGTGCAAAGGACACCTGCTGATCACAGAACCGTCAAAATCTCGATTTAGGCACGGTCTCTCGGGCATGTCGTGTCGGGACTGGGGCGCATAAACATTTGACGTTTTAGGCCAAACACTGCATGAAGCAGGGTCAGGGAAGTTAAGATGGCCGGGCAGGTCGCCTCCCACCTGTGTGTAATGGGTAATGATCCGCTACAGAAATTTAGGGGACCGGACAGGTAGTAATGCATTTTGGCCCTTTCCATAGTGCACAGGCCCTCCGCATCGAATTGGGCGAGGAACCGCCCCTGCGCGGCTACGAAGGCCGCAGCGGAATGTCCGACCGACGCCAGGTGTCATTGCGCTGGCTTGCAGGCAGCGTCCTCACGGGCGTGACGTCGCTTGTTCTCATGGGCGGCGCCCTGATGGCGGCCCTCGATGGCCAGTACAGCGTTGAAGCTGCGGCTTCAACCGATGCCTTTTTCACAGACGCATCAACCGGCAGCGGCGGCAGCAGCAAGGGCGACCGGGTCCTGAAGACGGCAGCGGAATACTCCAGCAAACACGTGATCGATGTGAACGTCGTCTCCCGGATCGGAGACAAGGATCATATCCGTGTTCAACCCCACGTCTTTGTCAGCGCGTCGCTTGCGACCCGGAAAGATCCGGAACTCGCCGACCAGATTCCGAAATTCAATCCGCTCAACATGTTCGCGGACAACCAGGACGACGCACCAGCTGCTGATGTCAATGAAACCGGCACGGCAGTCGTTACAGATTCCATTTACGGCGCAAAGCTGGAAAGCGAAGTCAGCATCAGTCTCGCGCCTTTCCCGGTCTCCAGCCCTGAAATCGACATTGACGAGACGCCGTCTGAAACCGAGGTGGAACTGCGCGTACGTGAAATCGCACGGAACCTTGCTCTCAATTCAGTAGAAACGGCAGCCAAGAAGCTCGTCGACCCGGGACGGTTTGATTTCAATCTCGCGCTTCAGCCGGATCTTGAACGATACGCGGTGCGTATCACGCCGGAAAACGTCTCCTTCGTTTCCAAGAAAGACGAGGACATCCGTTATGCCGGCATGGAAGAGAGCATCGTGCCGATCACGAATGACCAGGTTCTGCCTGATCTGCTCCGCGACTACGATGCAAACGAAGCGGAGGCTGCGAGCATAACGACAGCTTTCGCCAGCCTCTTCGGTATATCTGAACTGCAGGACGGACAGCGCCTGCGCATCGCTTATGCGCCGTCCCCGGAGAACCTGGAACGCATGCGTCCCGAACGGGTTTCGCTCTACACCAACACCGAACACCAGGCGACGGTCGCAAGATCAGACAATGGTGATTATGTGCGGGCGGAAGAACCGAGCACCTTCCTCGCAGACGCCTTCGCCGAGGCGGACCGCGTATCTTATGGCGGACCGACGCCGGCCATCTATGACAGCCTCTACCAGACCGCGCTGGAACAGGAGATGCCCGAAGAGATCATCTATGATCTGGTGCGCATGTTCTCCTTTGATGTCGACTTCAATTCCCGCGTTCAGCCGGGCGACGCTCTGGAACTGTTTTTCACGCAAGGCGACGAGAACACGGCGCCGAAGATCCTTTATGCCGCGCTGAACACGGGCAATACCAAGCGCGAGTTCTACCGTTACCGGACACCGGATGACGGCGTGACGGACTTTTATGACGAGTCCGGTCAAAGCGCGAAAAAGTTCCTGGTGCGCAAACCGGTGAATGGCGGCAGGTTCCGGTCCGGATTCGGCATGCGGCGCCACCCGATCCTCAAATACACCAGGATGCATCGCGGCGTGGACTGGTCCGCACCGCGGGGCACGCCGATTATTGCGGCCGGCAACGGCAAGGTGATAAAGGCCGGCTGGGCTTCCGGCTATGGTCGCCGTGTCGAATTGCGGCATACCAACGGCTACGTGACCACCTACAGCCACATGACCAGCTTTGGCAAAGGCATTCGTGAAGGAACGCGTGTTAGCCAGGGCCAGGTAATCGGTTATGTCGGATCAACCGGTCTGTCGACTGGACCGCACCTTCATTATGAGGTCCTCGTCAATGGCCGCTATGTCGATCCGATGCGGATCAAGCTGCCGAAAGGGCGCACGCTTGAAGGCGAGATACGGACAAACTTCGAGACCGAGCGCTACCGGGTGGAAACACTACTGGAACGCGCGCGCAAACCGTCCCGTGTCGCCGCACTGAATTGACATCTCTTCAAAAAAGAAAAGCCCGCGGGACGTTTTCCCGCGGGCTTTTTGTTTTGATCCTCTGATCGTGCAGCTTAGGCTGCAGCGCTTTCCGATCCGGCCACCTGAAAGATCAGACGGTCGCCACCGGCCGAGACATTGACGGTCTGTCCGTCCAGAATGTCGCCGGCCAGCAGTTTTTCGGCAAGCGGATCCTGAACATCCTTCTGAATGACACGCTTCAGCGGCCGGGCTCCGTAAGCCGGGTCGTAGCCCTTCTGCGCAAGCCAGCCAAGCGCGCTGTCGTCCAGGTTCAGCGTGATCTTCCTGTCGACCAACAGCGTCCGCAGCCGTTGGAGCTGGATCTTGACGATATCGCCCATCTGCGAGCGTTGCAGACGATGGAACAGGACGATCTCGTCGAGCCGGTTCAGAAACTCCGGACGGAAATGCCCGCGCACCGCCGCCATCACTTCGTCGCGCACCGCGTCACTGTCCTGCCCTTCCGGCTGGTTGACCAGATATTCCGCCCCGAGATTGGACGTCATGATGATCAGCGTATTCCGGAAATCAACCGTACGCCCCTGGCCGTCGGTCAACCGACCGTCGTCGAGGACCTGAAGCAACACGTTGAAGACATCGCCGTGCGCCTTTTCGATCTCGTCAAACAGGATGACCTGGTAGGGCCGGCGCCGGACGGCTTCCGTCAGGGCTCCGCCCTCCTCGTAGCCGACATAGCCGGGAGGTGCGCCAATCAACCGGGCAACGGAATGCTTCTCCATGTATTCGGACATATCGATCCGAACCATTGCGCTGTCGTCATCAAACAGGAAACTCGCCAGCGCTTTGGTCAGCTCCGTCTTGCCGACGCCGGTCGGACCCAGGAACATGAACGAGCCGATGGGACGATTGGGATCCTGAAGTCCGGCTCTTGACCGCCGCACGGCGGTCGAGACGGCATGGATGGCTTCCGCCTGGCCGATGACGCGCTCGGCAAGAACATCTTCCATGCGCAACAACTTTTCCCGCTCGCCCTCGAGCATCTTGTCAACCGGAATGCCGGTCCATTTCGAGACGACCTGGGCAATGTGCGACGGTGTTACGGCCTCGTCGACCATGGCGTCCTTGTCTTCCGACGTTTCCGCCTCCGTCAGATTGCGTTCCAGGTCCGGAATGACGCCATAGGCCAGCTCACCCGCTTTGGCGAGATCGCCCTGCCGCTGTGCGATTTCCAGATCGATCCGCGCCTGTTCCAGCTGCTCCTTGATCTTCTGTTCAAGATTGAGCTTTTCCTTTTCGCCGAGCCATCGGTTGGTCAACGCCTGGGACTGCTCTTCCAGATTGGTCAGTTCCTGTTCAAGCTTGCCAAGCCGGTCGCGGGACGCTTCATCGCTCTCGACCTTCAGCGCTTCGCGCTCGATCTTGAGCTGAATGATGCGCCGGTCGAGCTCATCCAGCTCTTCCGGTTTGGAATCGACCTGCATGCGCAACCGGCTTGCGGCCTCATCGACGAGATCGATGGCCTTGTCCGGCAGAAACCGGTCCGTGATGTAGCGGTTGGAAAGATTAGCCGCCGAAACAATCGCAGAGTCCGTGATGCGCACACCGTGGTGCAGCTCGTATTTTTCCTTGATGCCGCGCAGGATCGATACCGTGTCCTCGACAGTCGGCTCGGTGACGAACACCGGCTGGAACCGCCGGGCAAGCGCCGCGTCCTTTTCCACATGCTTGCGGTATTCGTCGAGGGTCGTCGCCCCGACACAGTGCAGCTCGCCGCGCGCAAGTGCGGGTTTCAGAAGGTTGGAGGCATCCATTGCCCCGTCTGCCTTGCCTGCACCGACCAGCGTGTGCATTTCGTCGATGAACAGGATGATCCCGCCGGCAGCGGCCTCGACTTCGGACAAAACCGACTTGAGCCGCTCTTCAAACTCGCCTCGGTATTTCGCTCCCGCAATCAACGCGCCCATATCAAGTGCAAGCAGCTGCTTGTCCTTCAAGGACTCAGGCACGTCGCCGTTGACGATCCTGAGCGCCAGGCCTTCCGCGATCGCGGTCTTGCCGACGCCCGGCTCACCAATCAGAACCGGATTGTTCTTGGTTCTGCGGGACAGCACCTGGATGGTGCGCCGAATTTCCTCGTCGCGCCCGATGACAGGGTCAAGCTTGCCGTCACGCGCAACTTCGGTCAGGTCGCGCGCATATTTTTTGAGGGCCTCATACTGATTTTCAGCGGTCGCACTGTCCGCCGTACGGCCCTGCCGAAGCTGATTGATCGCCTCGTTGAGCCCGGTCGGCGTGACACCATGGCGCTTCAGCAGCTTGCCGGCTTCACTCTCGCCATCCATAGCCAGGGCGAGCAACAACCGCTCGACCGTGACGAAACTGTCTCCGGCCTTTTCCGCGATCTTTTCTGCCTGTTCGAACAGACGTGCTGTTCCCTGGGCCATGTAAAGCTGACCGGAACCGCCGGACACTTTCGGCATCTTGTCGAGTACGCCCTCAAGATCGCCTTTCAGCGCCTTGGCCTGACCGCCGGCCCGGTCGATGAGGCCGCTGGCCATGCCTTCCGGATCGTCCAGCAGCACTTTCAGAACATGTTCGGGCGCAAATTGCTGGTGCCCCCGCCCAAGCGCAAAGGTCTGAGCGGACTGAATAAAGCCGCGGGCGCGCTCAGTGTATTTTTCAAAGTTCATTAGGTACCTCCTACCCGTTCGCACCACCCGAAGCGTGGGGAACGTCGTTGGATACGGACCCCTCATGCGGGCATCCGTACAGTCTTTTGAAAACTGCCCTCCTAATATAGTGTTGCATTTTCATCACAAAAGGCCCTGTCGCCGAAAACCGACAACGAAAAAAACGGCGCCCGTCAGGACGCCGTTTTTTCTAAGTTCCAACGCTCCGGAAACGCTTATTCGGTAGCTGCTGCTGCCTCTGCCGGGGTGTCCTCGGATGTCTTTGCCCGGCGGGTCCTGGTGGACCTTCGGCGAGGCTTGGCCTCTTCGTCGCCACTGCCATCTGCAGGCGTAGCATCCGCCTCCGGAACAGCTTCGCCTGAATCGGTGGTCGAAGCCTCCGAAGTGGCACGCCGGGGAGCACGTGTTCTGGGTGTCCGCGACCGACGCCGGGGTTTTTCCTCCCCGCCGGTCTCATCCCCATCGGCTTGCTGTGCAGACCCGTTGACCTGACCTTCCTGATCGATCACCGGCATGTCTTCGATGAAGGGCTGCGGGCTGTTGGCATCGACAACCTCTGCATCCGGCACCGAGCGATCGGGTGCCGGCCGCTCGCTGCCGTTGACCGGTGCCGCACCGTTGGCGGCGGCTGCATCGGCAGTCTCTTCCGCCTCGTTGCGGCCATGCGGTTGTGCCGATGGCTGCTGTTGCGGCTGCGCGGCGGCAACGATGCGAAGATAATGCTCCGCATGCTGGTTGTAGTTCTCGAACATCACTCGGTCGCCGGATGCCTGAGCATCTCGTGCAAGCTGCTGATACTTCTCCGCAATATGCATCGCAGTACCGCGGATTTTCACATCTGGACCGTTTGATTCGTAAGTCCGGGTTAACGGATTGGGACCCTTGCGGCCCCGACCTCGCATGCGCTTGTTGCTTTGATTTCCTGGTCTCATCCTGCCGTTTTCTCTTGCGGAACGGCGGTCAGCTGACCGCTGACCCAACATCGGAATTGCCTAAAACCGATACGAAATACTCACCGAAACCAACACTGTTGGTTAGCGGCTGTCATTGAAAACACACGCAGCGCTTAAAAGGCCAATGGCCAGCGCTCTCGTCTTTCTCTTCGACAGTCCGAAACAACGGAAACCCCGATCTGCAGCGACGTCCTTCACGCTGAAAGTGCGCTCGTTCCCACGCTGCCGGATGCGTATGCCCCGCTAAACGCTGATAACATCTCCGGTCTCGGCAAGTCGAACCTAACCGTTTCCGTTGCGATTTCCAAGTGCTTTTTCGCGATTGGATCAAAACAGTCAAATTATTGCTTCCGCGCCACAACGACACGGTCGTTACCGGCAAGATCCTTAATGATTTCAATCGCTCCAAAGCCATGAAGACGCAACTGTTTTTCAACATCCTCAGCCTGATCATAACCGATTTCGAGAGCGATTCGCCCGCCTGAAGCCAGCAGAATCGCCGCATCCGTAACAATACTGACAAAGGCCTCAAGACCGCTTTCACCACCGTCAAGAGCAAGCATCGGGTCGTGCTGGATCACTTCCGGTTCAAGCTTTGAAAGCACTTCGGTGCGAATGTAAGGCGGGTTGCTGACGATCCAGTCAAGACTGACTTCATCGCCGGTGGCAAGCGTGGTGAGATAGTTCGCGCAAAGCGGAAACAACCTGTCTCCCACGCCGTGCTGTCTTGCGTTCGCGCATGTACAGGCAAGTGCGTCCTCTGCAAGGTCGATCGCGATCACACTGCACTGTTCGTGTTCGGCCAAAAGGCTGACCGCGATTGCGCCAGATCCGGTGCCGACATCGCAGATCAGGAGCGGTCGGTCTGCGGACGATCGTTCAAGCACTGCATCGACGAGAATCTCCGTATCGGGCCGCGGTTCAAGGGTCGCCTCGTTCAACCGGAAGCGACGGCCGTAGAACTCCCGCTCGCCAAGGATCCGTCCGACAGGCATACCATCTAGACGAAGACTTGCCTTGTCCTGGATCTCCTGAATGACCTCTCCGGCAATCAACAGGCTGTCGTTGAGAACAAGATCGGACAGGCTCATTTTCAGAACGGACCCGACCAGCAGTCTGGCATCCATGTCGGCTGACGACAGTCCGGCGGCCCGGAACCGGTCCCGCACAGTCCGGTAGATCTGCCCGGCCTGCATCGTCAGGCGTCTTCCGAAGCAAGCAGATTGGCCTGGTGATCCACGATCAGCGCTTCAATGACCTCGCCGAGACCATCACCGGCGATGATCTGTTCAAGCTTGTAGAGCGTCAATCCGATCCGGTGGTCGGTCACGCGTCCCTGGGGAAAGTTGTAGGTGCGTATCCGCTCGGACCGGTCTCCCGATCCGACCTGCAGACGCCGCGCTTCCGTGCGCTCACTCGCAGCCCGTTCGCGTTCTTCGTCATAGATCCGGGCCCGCAACAATTGCATGGCCCTGGCCTTGTTCTTGTGCTGTGAGCGCTCGTCCTGAACGGCAACGACAATGCCCGTTGGAACGTGTGTGATCCGAACCGCGGAATCGGTGGTGTTCACGTGCTGGCCGCCGGCGCCGGACGCGCGGAATGTATCGATGCGAAGATCGCTTTCCTGGACATCGATGTCGACATCCTCCGCTTGCGGCAGGACCGCAACCGTTGCAGCAGACGTATGGATCCGCCCCCCGGACTCCGTTGCCGGAACACGCTGCACACGATGTACGCCCGATTCGAACTTGAGCCGGGCAAACACGTTTTCACCGGAAACAGATGCAATGACTTCCTTGAAGCCACCGACTTCTCCCTCATGTGCCGACAGCACTTCCACTTTCCAGCCCTGCAGCTCCGCATAGCGCTGGTACATACGAAACAGGTCCCCTGCGAAAAGGGCAGCCTCGTCACCGCCCGTGCCGGCTCTCACTTCCAGGATCGCATCGTTGGCATCGGCTTCGTCCTTGGGCAGAAGGCCGATCCGCACGTCCTGCGAAAGCTGTTCGACGCTCTCGCTCAACTCGTCGCGCTCCAACTCCGCAAGCTCCCGCATTTCCGCGTCGGTTTCCGGGTCCGAAAGCAGAGCTTGCGCGCCTTCCAGGTCCTGTTCGGCCTTGATAAGGGCGCGAATCTTGGTGACGAGCGGCTCAAGACCGGCATATTCGCGCGAAAGCTTCACATAGGCGGCGGGCTCGGGACCGGCCGACATGAGGTGTTCGATCTCGGCAAAGCGGTCGAGCAGGTTATCCAGTTTTTGACGCGCCAGCATACGCGCAAGTTCTCCCAGGTCTGGTCGGGGGCATAAATGGCCAGGTTTTACCGGTTGCAGCTACAAGGCAACATCGGTTTCAGCAGCAAAGCGCTTCAGCACATCCCGGATATTGTTGTCGTCATGGCCAGGATCCAGCCTGGGCAGCAGTCTTGCCGACAGGCGCCCCGCATCGAGTGTCCGCAACATGGCTTTCACCGGACCAAGAGAGGCCGGCGACATGGACAGATCCCGATAGCCGAGACCGACCAACGCCATCGCTTCCAGGGGCCGCCCGGCCAGTTCACCGCACAAGGTCACAGGCACATGAGCCTTATTTGCAGCGTCGACGATGGATTTCAAGGCTCTCAGGAAGCCAACGCTCAACGTGTCGAAACGCTCCGCGACCCGGGTGTTGCCCCGATCCACGGCACAGAAGAACTGAAACAGGTCGTTCGAGCCGACGGAGACGAAGTCGACATAGGTCATCAATTCGTCCAGCTGGAACAGCAGTGACGGCACTTCGATCATGACACCCAGCCGGACATTTTCCGGCACCGCATGACCGTGACGGCGCAGGTGCTTGATCTCCTTGTCGACAAGTGCCCGGGCGTTCAGGAACTCGTCGACCGCGGCCACCATGGGGAACATGAGCTTGAGATCGCGCCCGGCGGCTGCATGAAGCAGCGCCCGGATCTGCGTGCGCAAAAGACCGGGCCTGTCGAGACCGAGCCTAAGCGCCCGCCAGCCCATGGCAGGATTTTCTTCCTGGATGGAGCGCAGATAAGGCAGCACCTTGTCGCCACCGATATCGAGCGACCGGAATGTCACCGGCTTGCCGTCCGCCGCATCGAGGATCTGGCTGTATTGCGCCTGCTGCTCACGCATGCGCGGGAAGGACGAGGCCACCATGAATTGGAGTTCGGTCCTGAAAAGACCAACGCCTGCCGCACCCGATTCTTCCAGATGCGGCAGATCGATCAAAAGGCCCGCGTTCATCTGCAGCGAGAACTCGACACCGTCCTTCGTAACCGATGGTTTGTTGCGCAATCGCCGGTACTGCGCCTGCCGGCGTGCCCGGAACCTAACCTTTTCCGCATAGGCGTTTTCAAGATCGGCTGCCGGGCGCAGGTGGACCTCGCCGGTGTCGCCGTCCACGATGATCGCATCGCCGCCGTCGGCCAGGCTCACAATGTCGTCAACGAGACCGACCGTTGGAATGCCGAGCGCCCGGGCAACGATGGTAACGTGGCTTGTCGGTCCGCCTTCTTCCAGAACCAACCCGCGGATCCGGTCGCGTCCGTAATCGAGAAGCTCTGCGGCCCCCATGTTCCTGCCGATGATGATGGCATCCTGCGGCAGTTCATCCATTCCCGGCCCGTGCTCACGGCCCATGAGTTCCCGGATCAGTCGATGCGCCAGGTCGTCCAGATCATGCAGACGTTCACGCAGATAAGGGTCTGTCTGGCGCAGCATGCGTGCGCGCGTGTCGCTTTGAACTTTCTCGACGGCGGCCTCTGCCGTCAGCCCGTTCTTGATCGCGTCCTCAATCTTGCGGATCCAGCCGCGGTCATAGGCAAACATGCGATAGGCTTCCAGAACCTCACGGTGTTCGCCTGTCGCGGCAATCTCGCCGCTGGCCAGCAGATCGTCGATAGACAGCCGCAGCCGGTTGATGGCGCCTTCAAGGCGTGCTGTTTCCTGGTCAGTGTCTTCAGCGATGAGATTGGTGACGACAACGCGCGGCTCATGAAGCACGACGTGCCCCAGGCCCACGCCTTCGGCCAGCCCGACGCCGGCAGCGGTGATTGGCCGGGACAGGTCCAGGCCGGTCGCCTCCTGCGCAATTGCTTCCAGTTCTCCCGCCGCCACCATCTCGGCGATCACCATGGCCGTTGTCTGGAGCGCCTCGACTTCGTCTTCGAGATAGGTGCGATGTGACTGGTTTTGAACGACAAGCACGCCTAGCGTGCGCCCTGCCCTCAGGATCGGCACCCCGAGAAACGAGTTGAACGCCTCTTCTCCGGTTTCCGGGAGATAGGCAAAGCCCGGGTGAGCGCTGGCATTCGGCAGGTTCAGCGGCCGGGCCTCGGCAGCGATCAGGCCAACAAGGCCCTGGCCGACACGCAGCGAAGCGTTGTGGACCGCCTCACGGTTCAGACCTTCGGTCGCATAGAGCTCAAGAACTCCGTCAGCGCGCAGGATATAAACCGAACACACTTCAGCGACGACATTCGAGGCGATCAGCACAACGATCTTGTCGAGTCGCTCTTGCGCCGTGATCGGCTCCGCCATGACTTCGCGGAGCCTGCGGAGCAAAAGGCGCGGTCCGGCTAGGTTGCTGCGCATTGCGCCCCCGTCTCATTCCGCTTAAGGCGAATCTCCGTTTTATACATGGGAGATCCGCTGTCGGACAAACTATCCGTCCAACCCGTATAGCGAATGCAGAGTCCGCACTGCAAGTTCCGCATAGGCAGAATCGATAAGGACCGAGATTTTGATTTCGGAGGTTGTGATCGCCCTGATATTGATGCCCTTGGAAGCAAGACCGCTGAAACACTGCGCCGCGACACCGGCATGAGAGCGCATTCCGATCCCGATAACAGACACTTTCACGACATCCGTCGCGCCTTCCAGGTTCTGGAAACCAATTTCCTCGCGATTGTCTTCAAGCACCGTTCTGGCGCGTTCGAACTCGCTTTCCGGAACGGTGAAGGTGATATCGGTTGTCTTGCCGTCGGGCGAAATGTTCTGAACGATCATGTCCACATTGATGTGGGCGTCGGCAAGCGGACCGAATACGGATTGGGCAACCCCCGGCTTGTCGGCCACATCACGGATTGAGATCTGTGCTTCGTCCTTGGCATATGCAATGCCGGTGACTACCTGCTGTTCCACGAGTTCGTCCTCGTCGCAAATTAAAGTACCAATCGGAAGGCCGTTTTCTCCGGCCTGCGGGGCATCGGGGTCGTCGAAACTGGATCGCACGAATGTTCTGACATTATGCACCATCGCCATTTCGACCGAGCGGACCTGAAGCACCTTGGCTCCAAGCGACGCCATTTCCAGCATTTCTTCGAACGACACGCGCTCCAGGCGCTGCGCTTTCGGGACGATGCGCGGGTCCGTCGTGTAGACCCCATCAACGTCGGTATAAATGTCGCATCGGTCAGCCTTGATGGCAGCAGCGACCGCAACCGCACTCGTATCGGACCCGCCCCGGCCAAGGGTCGCGATCCGGTTGTCGGGCGAAATGCCTTGGAAACCGGCCATAACCGCAACCTGGCCCTGTTCGAGCCGTTCGACCAGAAAGCTTCCGTCGATCTCCCGAATGCGTGCCGCTCCGTGGTTCTCGTCGGTCTTGATGGGAACCTGCCAGCCTTGCCAGGACCGCGCATTTACGCCCATGTCCTGAAGGACGATCGCAAGCAGGCCTGATGTGACCTGCTCACCGGACGCAACAACGGCGTCATATTCGCGGGCATCGTGAAGCGGCGCCGCCTCGCGGCAGAAATCGACCAGCTTGTTGGTCTGGCCGGCCATGGCCGAAACCACCACGGCGACCTGATGGCCGGCGTCCACTTCCCGTTTGACATGGCGGGCGACGTTGCGGATGCGATCGAGATCGGCAACCGAAGTTCCCCCAAATTTTAAAACCAGTCGGGACATACCACTCGTATTCTGTTTGTCGTGTCATGAAGCGCCGGACGCTCCGGATGGATCGGCGGACATGCATACAGGCTGCGATGCCTTGCTGCAACTCCGTGTGACCTGCGCTCACTTGACAAATGGTCAAAGACCCTCAACGACAGCTAAACAACTGGCGTCAGCCCGGAAAGCCCAGTGGCGCGCGCAATGAAAGGATTGTCGAATGGCAGGCAAAGCACAACAGAACATCGGCACGATCGATCAGGAGGAAGTCGACCGGTTTTCGGCCATGGCCGATCAGTGGTGGGACCCGACCGGCAAATTCAAGCCGCTTCACAAGTTCAACCCGGTGCGCCTGGCCTACATCAAACAGGAAGTGTGCCGGCAGTTCGGACGGGATCCGAAAGCGAGCGATGCTTTCAAGGGCTTGAGGTTTTTGGATATCGGCTGCGGCGGCGGGCTCCTGAGTGAACCGATGGCGCGTCTGGGAGCCGACGTCGTCGGTGCCGATCCGTCAGAAACCAACATCCGTATCGCAAATCTTCACATGGAAAGCTCCGGCCTCAAGATCGACTACCGGGCCGAGACAGCAGAAGACCTCGCGGCGGCGGGCGAAACGTTCGATGTTGTGCTCAATATGGAAGTTGTCGAGCACGTGGCCGACGTTCCGCTTTTCCTTGAAGCCACCAGTTCCATGGTCCGTCCCGGCGGATTGATGTTCGTTGCGACCATCAACCGCACACTCAAAGCTTACGCGCTGGCGATTGTCGGTGCCGAGTATGTGCTGCGCTGGCTGCCGAAGGGCACGCACTCATACGAAAAGCTGGTCAAACCCTCGGAGATTGAGGGTCCGCTGACCACGGCAGGCCTCACTATCGCGGACCGCTCGGGTGTCAGCTACAATCCCGTTACGGACACCTGGTCCAGATCGAGAGATATGGACGTGAACTACATGCTGCTTGCGGAAAGACCGGCCGCTTCCTGATGGGCGACCCGATCGTTCTGGTTCCCGGGCTGTTGTGCACCGAGGCCCTTTACGCACCTCAGATCGTTGCCTTCGCAGACCGGCCGATCCTGGTGGCAGACAACCGCTCTGACGACGGCATCGACAAAATTGCCGACCGCCTCCTTAAGAGTGCGCCAGAGCGCTTTTCCATCGTCGGGCTTTCCATGGGCGGATACATCGCCATGGAAGTTGTCAGGAAGGCACCGGAGAGGGTCGGCAAGCTCGCATTGTTGAACACGTCTGCGAGAGCGGACACGGAAGAGCAGAAAAAGCGCCGGAATGTTCTCATCAAGCTCGCCCGGCAAAAGGACTTCGCAAAGATCCCGGAACTCTTTTTCCCCGGTTTCGTGCATGAAAGAAACGAAGGTAATGCCCAACTGAAGGCGGTCGTCGACGAAATGGCGTTGGCGACGGGCCCGGAGGCTTTCATTCGTCAGCAGACCGCAAATGGCAGCAGGATCGACTCGCGGCCCTATCTGGCTGAAATCGAATGCCCGACTTTGGTCCTTTCCGGGGATGGCGATCGCCTGATACCACCTGAACTTTCCGTAGAGATGCACAGACAGATTTCGGGCAGCACCTTGGAAATGATCGAGAACTGCGGCCATTTGTCCACTCTGGAAGAACCGGAAAAAGTGACCGCAAAACTGAGAGATTTCCTCAATCGGTCGTAATTCCGGCCCGCAGAAACGCTCAACTGCGGAAAAAGTCGCAGGCAATTATTGATCCCTGTCAAAGATCCGCATTGCAGCGGGCCTAGAGTTGCGTCACGTTAGATCAGCGGACATGCCATCGGAACCGATTGACTGCCCGGAAATTGATCGAGCATTGGTGTTTGGAATGAGGGTTCCACGGTCAGTTGATCGCAGGACGTTCCAGACATGGCATTCCCGGTGCGCCGGGATCCCTCGAGGGTAACCTCGTGCGGACCGCACAACGGCCGGCACAACGCGACGTGACGCCGGCCATGCATGAAAGACAGACAGACGGAGGATCTCTCATGCCGACCAAACGCAACACAGGTGCGTTCGATTTCACTGCAATGAAGGTGGACTGGCCTATGCCGGCATTTACCAACTGGGCCTTCGCCGAACGCGAGGACAAGATCGAGGCCAAGACGGTCGCCAGCCTTCAGAAAATGGGCACGACCATGTGGTCCCACGCTGAAAAGGCGTTCGACGATCACATGGAATTCGTCAGCCATCGCCTGCACGAAGACTTTGAATGCGCCAAGTCGCTGAGCCAGTGCGTGGCACCCGAACAGACGATGGCAACGCTTCAAGCCTTCTACTCACAAATGGCCACCGAATATCAGGAGCATTTCGAGAAGCAGGCTGCACTTTTCCGGGACAGCTTTTCAGAAAACGCAGCTGCCGTTGAAGAACTCAACGAAACGGCAATGGAAAGTGTCAGCGAGCTGAGCAAGGCTGCTGAGGAAAGCATTGAGGAAACAAAGCCCGCTGCCAAGAAAACGCGTTCGACTGCGTCAGCTGCCAAAAAGAGCTGAGCGGTAACGCCTGCATCGGACACCCCCGGCTGGCGCACCAACGATCTGAAACGGATAGAGTGCGCCAGTCAGTTCTTGTCGTCGGGAAGTTCGGGCAACGGCACAACAGAAATGCCTTCATCCAGAAGATCTGCCGCATCCTTGGGCGTGGTTTCACCATAGATGCTGCGTTCTTCCGCCTCGCCATAGTGAATTTTTCTGGCTTCCGAGGCGAACTCCGTGCCGACATTTTCCGAGCTCTCAAGGATGCGAGAGCGCATCTGGCGCAATGCTTCCAGAATTTCCTTTTGCCGCACGTCACCGGGCAGGAGCGCCTTCGGCTGCAAGGATGTGTCGGTGGGGCTGGCCGTGGTGGCAGGCGCAGCGCCGGGTTGCGCAGGCTCGACGGCACCTGTCCACTCAGGCGGTGGAACACGTGTTTCTTTTTTGCGGGATGTTGAAACGGCGGGGGCCATGAGACCTTTTTCAACACGCACCGATCCGCATACCGGGCAGGCAATCAACTTGCGCGCACGCTGGGAATCATAGTCTTCGGAGTTCCGGAACCAGCCTTCAAAACCATGTTTGGCGTCGCAAACAAGCGTGTATTTGATCAAGCCGGTTCCTCCCTCAAACCTTCGCTGACGCGGCAGACAAACTCCCGCTCATTGGCAATCGCAGGAATACGCGCACGGGCCTTGGCGACGTTTCGTGTGTCGATCTCCGCCAGCACAAATCCCGGTTCATCATTGTTCAGCTCGGCAACAACACTCCCCCAGGGGTCAACGACGAGGCTGTGTCCGTAGGTCTCGCGCCCATCCTCATGCGTCCCGCCCTGCGCCGCCGACACAACGTAAGCGCCGTTTTCGATCGCCCTGGCGCGCTGTAACACATGCCAGTGAGCCTTGCCAGTCTGGCGGGTGAACGCTGCCGGCGCGGTCAGGACCTCCGCCCCCGCGCGGGACTGCGACCGGAAGATTGCCGGAAAGCGGATATCATAGCATATCGCCATGCCCAGCTTTGCAATGGGAAGATCGACAACGACGGCCTCGTCTCCAGGCTCATATGTTGCCGACTCCCGCCAGCTTTCACCGTCCGGCAAGTCGACATCGAACATATGGATCTTGTCATAGGAGATCATGATCCTGCCGTTTGGTCCGATCAGAAAGCCGCGATTGGCAACCTTGCCGTTTTCCGCCAGAACCGCCAGCGACCCGATATGCAGAATAAGATCGAGTTCCGACGCGAGCTTGCAGGCCATCTGCAGGAACACGTCTTTTTCAGGGACCGATATCCTTTCAAGCAGCTCCTCGCGTCTGCGCACCAGAACATTCGACATCTCTGGAGACTGAACATATCGAGCGCCTTCCCTGGCGGCGGCTCTTATCAGATGCTCCGCCTGGTCAGCATTCTCAGAGAGGTTCTTGCCGCTTCGAAGCTGAATGCATGCTGCGGTAAAGGTGGCCATTCGATCGCCTTGCGCTCCGACGGAAGAGATGTTTCAGCCACTTACTAAATCAGGAAGCAAGCAGGGCGTCCAGTTTGCCTGCGCGTTCAAGGTCATGCAGATCGTCGCAACCGCCGACATGAGTCTCACCAATGAAGACCTGCGGGAACGTAGAGCGTCCGTTCGCCTTTTGAATCATCTGCTTGCGCAGGTTACCGTCGAATGTCGCGTCATATTCCGTGTAGGCGACACCCTTTTTGTCGAGCAACCGCTTTGCGGCCGTGCAAAAACCGCACAACTGCCGTGTGTAGATTTCCACCTGCGCCATGTCTTGTCCTTTCACCCCTCCCGCTCCACCGCGGGATAGTTGCAGCATTCATCAAAGTCGCGGGTTATATGCGCCCGGCTCCGGGAAACACAAGGGAGAAAGCAGTATTTTCAGGGCATTGCCGTGTTGGCGCCGCTATCATGAGACGGATCTGCCAATGCGAAAGTGAGCACATCGACCGACGCTGCGCCTGCCGCCTTGAGCGTTTTCGTGCAAGCTGTGACCGTGGAGCCTGTTGTCATCACGTCATCGATCAAAACAATGTGACGCCCGTTCAGCAATTCGGCGCGGTTCTTGTCCACGCTGAAGGCAGAGCGGACGTTTTTCTGGCGCTCGCGCGCTGATAGGCCGACCTGCTGCCGCGTGCGCTTACGGCGCTTCAAAAGCTCCGGTTCATAAACACCGCCGCATTCTCTTGCGATCACCTGTGCCAGGACGGCGGACTGGTTGAACCGTCTCGACAGGAGCCGGAGCCAGTGAAGCGGAACTGGCACGATCAGGCTGTCTTTGCTCAGAAACTCGCGGCCCGCCCCTGTCATCCAACGCCCCATCGGCCCGGCCAACTCCCGCCTGCCAGCGAACTTCAGCGCAAGTACGAGATTTTGGGCCGCCCCTTCGTAAAGAGCCACGGATCTGAGACGTTCGAACTCAGGTGGTGCAGCGATAGCCCGCGGGCTCCAGGCCTCTTCCCCGACATCATAGGCAAATGGGGTCCCCAACCGGTAGCAGACCGGCTTTTCTATGAAGGGCATGCTGTGCCAGCAAGTCGGACACAGTCCGTCTCCGGAACTGACGAGCGTGTCGCAGCAAAGGCAGCGCTTCGGCAACAGGAAGTCAAGAACGGCCCGACCTGCCGACCCAGGCGCATCTGTGAGCTTGTAACGCTTCAAATTCAACTGCTTGCCCCGCGTCGCAGCAACACCACCGGACAACAACCTATAATTGTTTTTTTCAGAGTCAAAGCCCTTATTTGCAGGGCGTGAGGTTTTGACCTCTCATGGCAGATGACCTATGTGAGCCGAAGCGACTTTGATGGCCAGGATTTCAAGTGAACGCGCAACCGGATCTGTTTGACCGCACCTTGTTTAAAAACAGGCGCATTCGAGCGCTCAAGGCTGCAAAGCCCGGCGCCGATTTCTTGCTGGCCGAAGTTGCGACCGATCTTGAAGACAGGTTGCGGCTGGTAAACCGGACGTTCCATACGGCGGTCGATCTCGGCGGCCATACCGGCCTGATCTCCAGCGCTATATCGAATACCGGAAAAGCCGAGAGAGTTTTGCGGGCTGATCTGTTTACCAGCGATCCTCACCTCTCAGCGCCGGATTTTGTCTGTGACGACGCCCTGCTGCCGCTCAAGGATCAATCGGTCGACCTGATTGTTTCGGCGCTTAACCTTCATACCGTCAATGATCTTCCGGGATGCTTTGTGCAGATCCGCCGAGCGCTCGCACCTGACGGCTTGTTTCTGGCGACCCTGCCGGGTGCTGGCACGCTCACAGAATTGCGCGACAGCCTGACCCGCGCTGAGCTTGAGGCAACCGGGGGGGCGGCCGCCCGGGTGCTGCCATTTGCCGATACGCGCGATTTGGGAGCGTTGCTGCAACGGGCCGGCTTCGCCTTGCCTGTCACGGATCTCGATACAATAACCGTGCGCTACGACAACATGTTCGCCCTGCTGCGCGATCTACGCAGCATGGGGGCTACATCGGTCCTGAGAGAGACGGCCAGAATTCCCTTGTCGCGTGCGACTTTGCTAAGAGCGGCAGAAATTTACGCTGAAGACCATTCGGATGACGATGGACGGATCAGGGCGAGTTTCGCCTTTGTAACCCTGTCTGGCTGGGCGCCACATGAAAGCCAACAGAAACCGCTTCGCCCCGGTTCGGCCAAAACCAGGCTGGCGGACGCGCTCGGAGTTGAAGAAGGCAAGTTGTAGCGCCCAGACGATCGTACCCGGAACCGTGTGTCGGCGCAGTCGTCTGCGACGTCAGCTGTCAGCCGCGTCGTTCAGGGTTGTTGCAATCATGCCGAACACGTCATCACGGATGGTTGTTCCAAGAGCACCCAGGCTCACAATGATGACGATACCCAGAAGACCTGCAATCAGACCGTATTCAATCGCGGTTGCACCGTTCCGATCCTCAACAAATCGCGACACCAGACTCCCTGGCCTTATTCCTGCTTTGAAACCCTTGTTCACCTCGAACACTCCCGCCCGGTTAGGGCACTTGCCTTGCTGCCTTAAACCGCGTCTATCAGATGAGGAATGAGAGGCTCGTCTGCTGCCGGCATCGGATAATCTCTCAGTCTGACCGCGCGTACCCACTTGAGGGCCTGGTTTTCCTTACCTTGGGGAAACCCGTCCCATCTGCGGCAAATGTAAAGTGGCATCAGCAAATGAAAATCTTCATAAGTGTGGCTCGCAAAAGTCAGGGGTGCCAAACACGCTTCGTTAACCTCTATGCCGAGCTCTTCACCAAGTTCCCGGATCAGTGTTTCCTCAGGGCGTTCGCCGTCTTCGACTTTGCCGCCCGGAAACTCCCACAATCCCGCCATTGATTTCCCCTCCGGGCGTTGGGCGAGCAGGATTCGTCCGTCGACATCCACAAGCGCACAGGCAGCAACTAGTACGATTTTGGTCATAAAATAGGATCCGGTTCCGGAGGTCCCTGAAAGGGTCCATTAGGTATTATCGGGAAAGCGCTGTGAGAAATACGAATTCAGGTCAACTCCGGTAGTCGCCGTTGATCGCCACGTACTCCTTGGTCAGATCGCAGGTCCAGACCGTCGAGCGGCCTTCTCCGAGACCAAGATCCACGCGAACAACGATCGATTCCTCTTTCATAACAGCAGACGCCGCTTCTTCGCTGTAATCCGGGTCGCGTTCGCCCTCAACGGCAACGCGCACATCGCCAAACCAGATTGCCAGCCGGTCCCGGTCAGCCGGTTCCCCGGCCTTGCCGACCGCCATCACCACCCGGCCCCAGTTCGCATCTTCACCTGCGACGGCCGTTTTTACGAGCGGCGAGTTGGCAATCGAAAGCGCGATGGTTCTCGCCGATTGATCGCTTTCAGCGCCTTCAACGCAGATTTCGACAAACTTGCGTGCTCCTTCTCCGTCCCGCACGATCTGGTGCGCCAGATCCTGCATCACTTCTTTGAGCGCTGCGCGGAGTGTTTCGAACCTGGGGTCATCCTCTGACGTGACCGCAGAAACGCCCCTTTGCGCCGCGCGACCGGTTGCAAACAGCATTACCGTGTCCGACGTCGACGTATCGCTGTCGACCGTGATCGCGTTGAAGCTTCCGCCCGTCTCACCACTCAGGAGCGTCTGCAAGAGGTCCTGCGAAACCGGTGCGTCCGTGAAGATGAAGGACAGCATCGTCGCCATGTCGGGCGCAATCATGCCGGCGCCCTTGGCAATTCCATTGATGGAAACGGCTTCACCGTCGAGATCAATGGTGCGTGTAGAGAGCTTCGGATACGTATCCGTGGTCATGATCGCCTTTGCCGCCTGCAGCCAGCCATCGCTGTCCTGCGCGGATTTCAGTTCTTCGACCACGCTTGCGAAATTTTCCGCAGGAAGCGGTTCGCCGATAACGCCGGTTGACGCGAGATAAACTTCGTTGACCGCGCAATCGAGCGACCGGGACACGATGTCGGCTGACAGCTCCACGGCGGCCTTGCCCTTTTTTCCGGTGAAGGCGTTCGCGTTGCCCGAATTCACCAGCAGGGCGCGCGCGGCGCCACCTTCCAGATGAGCCTTGCACCAGTCCACCGGCGCAGATGAGCACTTCGATTTGGTGAAGACCCCGGCAACGGCTGTACCTTCACAAAGGGTTGCCAGCAACACGTCGGTCCGGCCCGCGTATTTGATACCGGCGGCGGCTGTTGCGAACTGCACACCGTCGATGCTTGGCATGTCGGGGTAAGATTTCGGAGCCAGGGGTGAAACGGTTGTCGACATGG
Organism: Roseibium sp. MMSF_3544; assembly: GCF_030732845.1. GTDB lineage: Bacteria > Pseudomonadota > Alphaproteobacteria > Rhizobiales > Stappiaceae > Roseibium. The sequence continues at coordinate 22,651 of NZ_JASHKA010000038.1, read as the reverse complement.
CAGCGCTCCCGGTTGTTTGAGCTTTTCCGCTGTCCTTAGAGAGCGCTTCATTCAAGCGCAAGTTTTTTCAAGGGCCCTCTGAAACAGGCGGCAAAAAACCCGGCAGGAGAACCTTCCGGGTCTTGTTTTTGTTCGGAGAACTTTACTGGGCCTGCTCGGCTTCTTCTTCTTCGCCCGGCAATTTCAGCGTGTCGTCCAGCACCTCAACGGCGATCGCATCCTTGAGTTCCGCCATCTTGGCTTCATATTTCTCACGGATGAGCTGCTGGCGCAGTTCGCCAACGACCTGCTCGAATGCAGGCTTTTCCTGGCGACGCTTGTCTTCCAGCTTGATGACATGCCAACCGAACTGGGTTTCGACCGGTTCCTTGGTGTAGTCGCCCGGCTCGAGAGCAAAGACCGCATCTTCAAATGGCTTGACCATCTGGCCCTGGCCGAAATAGCCGAGATCACCGCCGTTCGGCCCGGAAGGCCCGGTCGATTTTTCCTTTGCAAGCTCGACAAAGTCGGCCCCGCCGTCCAGTTCCTTGATCAGCGCTTCGGCTTCGGCCTTGTCGCTCACCAGAATGTGACGAGCATTGACTTCTTCAGGGCCTTCGTAATCGGCGTATTCCTTGTCATAGGCCGCCTGCATATCCTCGTCCGAGATGGCCCCGTCGATCTTCTGCGCAATGTACGCATTGCGGAGCGCCTGCAGTTCCAGGAAGGCAAGCTGTTTCTTGAAGTCCGGATCCTGGTCCAACCCGTCCTGCCGTGCCGCCTGGGCGAGAAGCTCCATATCAACGACGACATCAAGCAAGATCTGGCGCCACTGAGCCGGTGGGAAACGCTGGAGTTGCTGGCCAAGGTCTTGAGCTGCAAACGCGATATCGGCTTCCGTGATTTCCGCATCACCAACTTTCGCCACAACATCTCCGGGTTCTTGGGCGCTGAGGGAAGCGGATCCGAGCGTCATGGCCAGTAGGGAAACGGCAACAGCCTGAACCGGCCTGCGCATCGAAATTCGGAACATGTGTAGTCCTTTACATAGAGGATCAGTATTTTCGTCCCCTCATTCTTGAGGGCGCGGGTACTTTGCCTATTCCAGCAGCGTTGACAAGCATAGAGGCCCCTCTTATCTGTCGGGCGTCCCTGCATGACGGGTCCGTACCGGGGCTGGGATAGCATCTTTACGGCCGCGTTCACCGGCCAGCGCGTTGCGCTTGGCGGCAACGTGGACAGCAATTGAGACGATTTCATGGGCGGGCGCCCGATTGCCAGAGAGCGCCGCCTGCAGGGAAGGACCGCCACATGGCTGGCCTTGGCGCTATAGCACGTAAGCTTTTCGGGTCATCGAACGACCGGAAGATTAAGACATTCAGGGCGAAGGTTGAGCAGATCAATGCCCTCGAACCGGAACTTCAGGGACTTTCGGACGAAGCCCTGAGAGCCCGGACCGATGAATTCCGTGAGCAAATCAAGAACGGCGCGAGCATTGAAGACCTGCTTGCTCCCGCTTTTGCGACCGTGCGCGAGGCCGCCAAACGCGCACTCGGACAGCGCCATTATGATGTTCAGCTGATTGGCGGCATGGTTCTGAACTCCGGTCAGATCGCGGAAATGCGGACTGGTGAAGGCAAGACCCTCGTCGCAACGGCACCCGTTTATCTCAATGCCCTTACCGGCAAGGGCGTCCACGTCGTCACGGTGAACGACTATCTGGCGCAACGCGACAGCGAATGGATGGGCGAGGTCTACAAGTTTCTCGGTCTCACCGTGGGCTGTATTGTCCATGGTCTTTCGGACGAGGAGCGCCGTGCCGCCTACGAGGCCGACGTCACCTACGGCACCAACAACGAGTTCGGGTTCGACTATCTGCGCGACAACATGAAGCACGACAAGGCGTCCATGGTGCAGCGCGACCATGCTTTCGCGATCGTCGACGAGGTCGACTCGATCCTGGTCGATGAAGCCCGGACACCGCTCATCATCTCCGGTCCGCTGGAAGACCGTTCGGAATTCTACAACACCGTTGACGCGTTCATTCCCCAGTTGACCGAAGACGACTACGAACTCGACGAGAAGCAGCGGTCTGCATCCTTCACCGAAGCAGGTAACGAAAAACTCGAAGGCCTTTTGAGCGAAGCGGATCTGCTCAAGGGGGACTCGCTCTACGACGTGGAAAACGTTTCCATCGTCCACCACCTGCAACAGGCCCTCAAGGCCCACAAGCTGTTCCAGCGCGACAAGGACTACATCGTGCGCAACGGCGAAGTGGTTATCATCGATGAGTTCACGGGCCGCATGATGCCCGGCCGGCGTTTCTCCGAAGGGCTGCACCAGGCTCTGGAAGCGCGTGAGAAAGTCCGCATTCAGCCGGAGAACCAGACGCTCGCCTCGATCACGTTCCAGAACTACTTCCGCATGTATGACAAGCTCGCCGGCATGACCGGTACGGCAGCGACGGAAGCAGACGAGTTCGCGGACATCTACAAACTTGAAGTGGTCGAAATTCCGACCAACGTCGCTGTGAAGCGGATCGACGACGACGATGAGGTCTACCGGACCGTTGAGGAAAAATTCACGGCGATCGCCAAGCTGATCGACGACTGCAAAGAGCGCGGCCAGCCGATCCTCGTCGGCACGACATCGATCGAAAAATCTGAATTCCTGGCCGAGCTGCTGAAGAAGCACGGATACAAGCAGATCGATCTCAGCGATCCTGCGGCCTTTGCCGAGGCACAGAAGAAAAATGACGGCAAGTCCAAGATCTTCGCCGTTCTGAATGCGCGCTATCACGAGCAGGAAGCTTTTATCGTCGCGCAAGCCGGATTGCCGGGCGCGGTGACGATTGCGACCAACATGGCCGGCCGCGGCACCGACATTCAGCTCGGCGGCAACGCCGACATGCAGATTTCCATGGAACTCGGCGACATGCCCGAGGGTGCAGAACGCTCTGCGAAGGAAGCAAAGATCCATGCAGAGGTCGAGCAGCTCAAGGAAAAGGCATTGTCCGCAGGCGGTCTTTACGTGATTGGCACGGAGCGTCACGAAAGCCGCCGTATCGACAACCAGCTTCGTGGCCGCTCCGGCCGCCAGGGCGACCCCGGCCACTCAAAATTCTTCCTGTCCCTTCAGGACGATCTGATGCGCATCTTCGGATCTGAGCGCATGGATTCCATGTTGCAAAAACTCGGCCTGGAAGAAGGCGAGGCTATCATCCATCCCTGGATCAACAAGGCTCTGGAGAAAGCCCAGCAGAAGGTCGAAGCCCGGAACTTCGACATTCGTAAGAACCTCCTCAAGTTCGACGATGTCATGAACGACCAGCGCAAAGTGGTCTTCGATCAGCGCATCGAACTCATGGACAGTGAAGCAATCCAGGATGCTGTGACGGACATGCGGCACGACGTCATCGACGACCTTGTCGCCGCGCACATTCCTGAAAAGGCCTACCCGGAACAATGGGACACGGAAGGCCTTCAGGAAGAGGTTCAGAAATACCTGAACCAGGATCTTCCGGTGAAGGAATGGGCTGCCGAAGAAGGCATTGCCGAGGAAGAGGTCAAGGAGCGCCTGCGCCGGACGGCCGATGAGGCGATGGCACAGAAAGTCGCCAAATACACGCCGGACATTATGCGCCAGGTGGAAAAGGCAATCTTGCTGCAGACACTGGACAATCTTTGGCGCGAACACCTTTCCAATCTCGACCATTTGAGATCGGTTGTCGGTTTCCGCGGTTATGCGCAGCGCGATCCGCTTCAGGAGTACAAGACGGAAGCCTTTACCCTGTTTGAGTCCATGCTCGCCCAGCTTCGCCAGATGACGACGGCCCAGCTGCTGCGTGTCGAACTCGTGACGGAACAGCCGCCACAAATGCCGGCCGAGCCCGAAATGCACGCGCATCACATCAATCCGACGACTGGCGAAGACGAGATGGCAGTGGCCCAGGCGCCGCTCAAAGCCGTGCCGCCCGGTGAACGTGATCCCGACGATCCGTCCACGTGGGGCAAGGTTGGCCGGAACGAGCTTTGTCCTTGCGGATCTGGCAAGAAATACAAGCACTGCCACGGCGCGCTCAACTAGGTCATACCCAAAAACCTATGAAATCCATTGAACCCGGTGCCTGTCGCAGGCGCCGGGTTTATTCGTACGGACGCCGGGTCGTCCACAAACGAGCGAAATCTCGCACGATTCCTTGTGTTGACCGGAGCCTTGGATTACCTTGCGTCACCGACGGAACGAGATGGGTTGAGCTTCCCGGCAAGGGCAAAAAACAAAATCTCAAAGTGCCAGGCTCCGGAGAGCTGCAACGCCAAACGCGATAGCGAGGGCCGTGCAGAATGGGTACATTTCATATCGAGATCATCAAGCCGTCCCACTACGACGACGACGGGTATGTCCTGCAGTGGTGGAAGGCCTGGATCCCGTCCAATTCCATGGCATGCCTTTATGCGATTGCACAGGACTGCGCCTCACGGAAAGTGCTCGGGCCAGATACGGATATCTCGGTCAACGCCTACGATGAAATGACCATGCGCGTCCCGCTCCGGCAGATCGTCAGCAAAACCAAAGACGGCGGCGGTATTGTCTGCCTTGTCGGTGTCCAGTCCAACCAGTTCCCGAGGACCCTCGACATTGCCCGCCAGCTTCGGCGGGAAAACGTGACCGTCCTGATGGGCGGTTTCCATGTTTCCGGCTGTCTGTCGATGCTCAAGGAGATTCCAGCCGATCTTCAGGAAGCTATTGACCTGGGTGTGGTCCTTTTTGCCGGCGAAGCCGAAGAGCACTTTGAAAGTCTGCTGAAAGAAGCCGCAGAAGACGCCTTGAAGCCTGTTTACAACGTGATGCACGACCTGCCCGGTCTGCAGCAACAAGTGCCGCCTTTGCTTCCGGAATCGATCGTGCGGAAATATGACGGCAGTCTGTCCTCCTTTGATGCGGGGCGCGGCTGTCCGTTCCAGTGTTCCTTCTGCACGATCATCAACGTGCAAGGCCGCAAGTCACGCTGGCGGGACGCGGACGATATCGAAAAACTGATCAGAGCCAATCACGAGCAGGGCATCACGTCGTTCTTCATCACGGATGATAATTTCGCCCGCAACAAGAACTGGGAACCGATATTCGACCGGATCATCGAACTGAAGGAAAAGGACGGGATCCGCATTCATTTCCTGATCCAGATCGATACGCTCGCCCACCGGCTTCCGAACTTTGTCGACAAAGCCGCTCGAGCCGGCTGCACCCACGTCTTTATCGGACTGGAAAGCATCAATCCGGAAAACCTCGCCCACATGAAGAAGGGCCAGAACCGGATCACCGAGTACCGGAAGATGTTCCAGCTCTGGAAAGAGGCCGGCATCATGACTTATGCAGGTTTCATCATGGGTCTTCCGAACGACACGCCTGAAAGCATCAAGCGGGACATTGAAATCATCCAGCGCGAGCTTCCCGTCGACATGCTTGAATTCACCATGCTGACGCCGCTGCCCGGATCTGAAGATCACCAGAAACTCTACGAAGCGGGAACCTGGCTCGATCCGGATCTCAATCGGTACGATCTGGAGCACACCACGTGTGAGCACCCGATAATGAGCCCTGAGGTCTGGCAGCAGACCTATCACGATATCTGGGACTGGTATTACACGGACGAGCACGTCGAAACGCTCATGCGTCGAAATGCTGCCTACGGCATCAAGCCCGTCAGGGTCTGGCGGCTCTGCCTTCAGATATACGGCGCGATGCGTTTCGAAGGTGTCCACCCGCAGCAATGCGGCTATTTCCGTTACAAGGATCCGCGCCAGCGCCGGCCCGGCTTCCGCCGTTTGCCTGCGGTGCTTCACTATCCTCTTTTCGCAGTCGACAGCCTCGTAAAATACCTGCGCTTCGGCCACTACGGCTGGAAGATCCACAGAATGCGCAAGCGGATCCAGAAGGACCCCAACAAGGCCAGCTACAGCGACTTTGCCATTCAGCCGGTTACCGAAGCCGAGGACGAAAATCTCGAGATTTTCAAGCTGAACGACTCCGCCAAGGAGGCCGTCGCAAAGGCGAAACGGCAAAAGGAAATCATCGGCAAGACCAAACAGAAAGAAAACGAAGCGCTTGAAGCGGTGAAACAGCCGGCAGAATAGCGATGCCAGATCGACAACGCGTTTCGATCTCTCCAAGCCGAGCTCAGGCTCGGCCCAGGCCACGACTGCAATGATGCGCCAAAGCACTCAACCGGGCAGCAAGCCCGCCTGTCGCGCTTTCCTCGCAGCTCTTCGCCGTTTGCAGTGCCAATTCAACGAAATTGATGGGACCTGACCCTAGGGTACGGACACATAAATGAAGTCAATTTGGTTTGGATCGTTTTGACCAGCGGCAAGGAGCGAAAGCGCAGGAAATGTGGTTCATTTTCAAGCCTTTCGCGACGAAGCAGATGGCCAAAACGGCCAAATCCGAAGGACGGCAAAATGGCTTCACCTCGCAGCGTCAACGCGCTTGACCGGGCATAAAGCCCGCTCTTCACACGCTTCCTCGCGTGATTTCGCCATTTATGCCGCCAAATCGGCTTCATTTAAGTGTCCGTACCCTAGCCTTTTTCATGAAATTACGGCAGTTTGCGCCAACTTCCATAGGCGCAAATCGAACCAGACAATTTCATGAACAAGGCCGCTGATTCCAAGATTTATGTCTCCCGGCGGGAAAGCACGAGACCTGATGCTCCGGTCTTGAGCGTCATCGTGCCCGTCTTCAATGAAGAAGAAGTCATCGGCCATTTTGTGGAAGCAACCCGGCCTGTCCTCGAGCAGACGGGGCTGGTTTACGAATATGTGTTCATTGATGACGGCAGCCGGGACGCGACCGCCGACATTCTGGCGGAAAAACTGAAGTCCGGCCTGCCCGGCCGGCTGCTTGGATTGTCCCGGAATTTCGGTAAGGAAGCGGCGCTCTCCGCCGGGCTGGAAGCGGCGCGGGGCGATATCGCCGTCATCATCGACGCCGACCTTCAGGATCCGCCGGATCTCATACTTCAGATGCTCGACGGCTGGAAGGCCGGATATGACGTCATCTACGGGTTGAGGGTCAACAGGTCGTCGGACACGCTGATGAAGCGTTCGACCGCCAACATGTTTTACAAGCTGTTCAACAGGCTCGCCAATATCGACATGCCGGCCAATGCCGGTGATTTCCGCCTGATCGATCGCGCAGTCATCGACGCGTTGCTCAAGCTTCCGGAAAGAAGCCGTTTCATGAAGGGCCTGTTTGCCTGGGTTGGCTTTCCTGCAATGGCGATCCCTTATGAACGCCCGGCCCGCATGGCCGGCAGGGGAAAATTCAACTACTGGAAACTCTGGAACTTCGCGCTGGACGGGTTGACCGGATTTACAACTCTGCCGCTGCGCGTCTGGTTTTACGGTGGTGCGCTCATATCCCTCGCAGCATTTGCCTATGCGTTCTTTCTGACACTCCGCACGATATTCTACGGCGTCGACTGGCCGGGTTATGCCTCCTTGATGGTTGCCCTTTTGTTTTTTTCCGGCGCCCAGCTCCTGTCCATCGGCATGATTGGCGAATATATTGCGCGCCTGTTCAACGAAGCCAAACAGCGCCCGGTCTACATCGTGCAGGACGTGATCGAGGGCACGCCGGAAGAGACCGCAAAAACCGACAAGGACGCCAATGCCGGCTAAAGTGAACCGCGAAAAACTCAAGACGGAAAGCGCTGCCGTTGGAAAGTTTGCGATCATCGGAATCCTTGCAACGTTGACGCATGCCGTTGTTGCATCCGTGCTGTTCGAGGCCGGCATCCTGTCTGTCGTTCCGTCGAACGTATGCGGGTTCCTGGCCGCCTTCACCGTTTCCTTCAGCGGGCATTATTTCTGGAGCTTCAATCATTTGCGGCGTGAAGGTACCATGTTCAAAAGCATGGCCCGCTTCCTGGTGATTTCCGTAAGCGGGTTTGCCCTGAATTCAACCATCCTGGCGCTCTGGCTTCAATTCGCTCCCTGGCCCGAGATCTATGGTCTCTGGCTTGCAATTGCGGTGGTTCCCGCATTCTCCTTCATGGGTGCAAGGCTTTGGGCTTTCTCCCACCGTGCCGCGAACCCGTGACCGACACCTTCCGAGCAAACGTTCCAAGTGACCCAATGACCGCATCACGCGCCGCCCTTTTCTATGCTGCTGGCCTGTGCCTGCTTTACGGCCTCGTGCCCACGCTGACATTTCCAGGGCCACCGCTCGATGTGGTTGAAGGCTTTGCATGGGGCAGAGAATTGCAACTCGGTTATACCAAGCACCCGCCGATGCAAGCCTGGCTGCTGGAACTGAGCCACCGGCTCACAGGAGGTTACTATGTCGGCGGCTACTGGCTGAGCGCCCTGTCGGCCGCCTTCGGATATCTCTTCGTCTGGAAAATCGCCCGGCGCCTCGCGCTCAGCAAATGGCAGGCCTTTTGGTCAATCGTGCTCACCAGCGTGACGTTTTACTTCACGCTACCGATGCCGGAATTCAATCCGAATACATTGCAGATACCCGTCTGGAGCGGCATGATCCTGCTGTTTTTGAAGATCCAGCAAAAACCGACCCTGCTGGATTGGGTACTGCTTGGCGCTCTCACCGCTTTCGGGCTTTACACCAAGTACTTTGTCTTTCTCCTTGTCGGAACGATCGGGCTTTACACGCTTGTCTTTGCCGATAGCCGGCGCCTGATCTTGTCGCCCGGTCCGTGGCTATGCACACTGGTCTGCGCCGCCTTGCTCGTACCCCACATACTCTGGCTTCTGGAGACCGACTTCCTGACCTTGCAATATGCTGCAAGCCGCAGCAAACCGGCGGTTTCCTTTTTTGATCATCTGTTCAATCCGCTGAATTTCTTCTTTGCCCAGGTTGGCAATCATGCCGGACTGTTTCTGATCGTTCTCGCCGGACTTGGCTGGTCCGGGCTGAAACGGTATTCAGCCGAACGGCAGCAGAGCCAGACAAGGCTCGCCGCGCCGGGCGACCGCTTTCTGCTGTGGTTTGCCTTTGTTCCGCTTGCGGTCATCGTGCTCGCCTCAGCGATAACGGGGAACGAGTTTGAACACATGTGGGGCACGCCGATGTTCGTGCTCTCCGGCATTGTGGCCGTCCGTTTTTTCGCGTTGCCCGGACTGTGGCCGTTTCCGAGGCGCGCGATCGTCGGAGCAATCGCGATCCAGGCAATCTTTCTTGTTGTCATTTTTGGCCAGGCGGTCCTGGAGCCTTTCTGGAAAGAGAAGCAGACGCGCATCCACTACCCGGCAAAGGACGTTGCCATCGAGTTGGCGGACATCTGGAAATCGCAGACCGGAACCGACCTAGCCTATGTCGCCGGCGACATGTGGTCGGCAGCGAACGTCACGCTTCATGCGCCCGGCCGGCCATCAATGTTCTATCTGCACAGCCAGACCTTGAGCCCCTGGATCGACCTGGAAGATGTTCAGCAAAAAGGGGTGATGATCGTCTGGCGCGGTGATCGGGACATCCCGCTCAATGAGCTCCTCGTATTCTATCCTGATGCTGTCCGTGACGGCAGCAAATCCTTCCGTTATCGCTCCAGCGCCGACATTCCCGAGGTGGTCGTCAACTGGCTGATAATTCCTCCGGGCGAAGTTGCGGAAGTGCCGGCGAACTAAGCTTTTTGGCCCGGGAGTTGTCGAGCATGCCGCGCGTCTGGAAACCGGACCAAAAGGACACTAACTTGTCCTCATGATCAGTATGGCGAAAATCGATGACATCGAAGATTGGCTGATTGGCCAAGCACTTGGGTCGCCTGATATGGCAACCATGTTCGCTGAAATGTGCGAACGGCTGCGAAAATGCGACATTCCCGTCGACCGGGCCATGATGGCCTGGACGACACTGCATCCGTTGATCGAAGCCGAGGTCGTCATCTGGGAAAGCGGCAGCGAACTGCAGCACGATCTCATCGCCCACGCGGACGAGGAAACCGAGGAATGGCTGAACAGTCCCGTGCGCTCGGTCCTGGTCAATAAGGAACCAAGGTTCCGCCGCCGCCTGACAAACGCCAACGCCCCGCAGGAATTCCCGCTGCTCGCGAGCCTTAGCAAAGCAGGCTACACGGACTATCTCGTGCTTCCGACCGGTTTTAAACTTCCGGCAACGAACGAGGATTATCCGACCACCGGCATCATCGTGAGCTGGGCAACCTGTCACGCAACCGGGTTTTCCGATGAGGCTCTCTCCGCGATCGAATATATCCAGAAGCGGCTCGCTCTTGCTGCGCGTGCCACCATCGAAAGCCAGATCAGCCGGACGATCGCCGAGACTTACCTCGGAAAGAATGCAGGCAACAAGGTCTTGAACGGTCAGATCCGCCACGGTGACGGGGAGACCATAGACGCGGTGATCTATTTCAGCGACATGCGCCAGTCGACGGCCATAGCCGAACAATTGGGGCCGGACGCCTACCTGACCTGGCTGAATACGTTTTTTGAGGCGACTGCCGGGTCCATCCTCGACAACGAGGGCGAGGTTCTCGACTTCATTGGTGACGCCGTTCTGGGCGTCTTTCCAACCGACACGTTGGGGCTTGAGCGCGCGGTGGAACTGGCCGTTGAAGCGGCGGACGAAACCCGCCGGCGGCTTGCCGCCATCAATGACGACCCCGCAACCATGCTTCCCATGAAGGCCGGTGTTGCCCTCTCGGTGGGGTCGGTCATGTTCGGCAATATTGGCGTTGCCCACAGGTTGACCTTCTCGGTGATCGGGCAGACGGTTCACGCAGCGGCCCGTGTGGAAAGCCTGACCAAAACAGCCGGATCGGATGTGCTTGTAACCGAAGACGTTGCCCGCTATTGCGGTTCGCGTGCCCGTTTGGTCGGCTCCTTCGAACTCAGCGGTTTCACCGACCCCCAACCCTTGTTTGCTCTCGACGGTTAAACTGTTTCAAGGCCGATACCCCTTCAGCATGACAACCGACCATCTCCATTTCAAACGTCACGCAATTCAAAAGAGACCATGACCGATCTCCGCCCAGCCGCCCAAACGCACCTTCCCTTCAACGACCAGACGACGTCGGGGACGGACGAGACACCCGTTATTCTGTTGCACGGCTTCGGCGGCGACCGGCAAACGTGGCAAAACACGCAAACTGCCTTGTCGGCGAAAAAACGTTCGCTGGCATTTGACCTTCCCGGACACGGTGAAGCGCTCGATTGGCCCCGCATCGGCAACGCCGGCATCGCTGCGAAGGCCGTCTCGCAATCACTTGACGCGCTGGACCTTTCGAAAGTGAACCTGGTCGGACATTCCATGGGAGGTGCCGTTGCCGCGCTGGTTGCGCTGAGAGATCCCGACCGGATCGCCAGCCTGACACTTCTCGCGCCGGGCGGGTTCGGACCGGAGATCAATCACCGCCTGCTGCGCAGGTATGCGACCACGACCGACGCGGAGGGAATGGAAGTCCTGCTCGAACAGTTTTTCGGCTGGGAATTCAGGCTTCCGAAATATCTGGCAAGAAGCGTCGCCGAAAGCAGAGCCAAACCCGGCGCGACTGCAACGCTGGAAGCGATTGTGGAAGAGATCGTCGATGGCAGCGTGCAAAAGACGCTGCCTCGCGACGAACTCGCGGCCCTGAACATGCCGATCAAGGTGATCTGGGGAACACAGGATCGCGTCCTGCCAACCCGTCAGGCGCACAAACTGCCGGGCATCGTGGCAACCCACATTTTTGAACGTGTCGGGCACATGCCGCATCTGGAAATCCCGAACGAAGTCACCCGGCTCATCCTGCAGAATGCCGGGGAACGCTGAGCGGCAATTACCTGTCTCATCGGCTGTATTAAGCGCGGGTAAGGCTCGGAATCGGATCCCTTGTGACGGGATTGGCAGCGCTCTAGGGTACGGACCCATAAATGAAGCCGATCTGGCGGCATAAATGGCGAAATCACGCGAGGAAGCGTGTGAAGAGCGGGCTTTATGCCCGGTCAAGCGCGTTGACGCTGCGAGGTGAAGCCATTTTGCCGTCCTTCGGATTTGGCCGTTTTGACCATCTGCTTCGTCGCGAAAGGCTTGAAAATGAACCACATTTCCTGCGCTTTCGCTCCTTGCCGCTGGTCAAAACGATCCAAACCAAATTGACTTCATTTATGAGTCCGTACCCTAGTCCAGTGTCCTCACGAGAAGTGCAATTGGCAGTCTTGCTCCTGTCGTCCCATGGCTCGACCATGGAACCCATGCCGTGACCTCATCCACATCGGAGTTACGTGCTAGACGAAAACGAACGGCGTGGGTTGCCGGATCAAGTCCGGCAATGACGGGTCGTGTTGTTTCTCTTAACGATTGAACTGAACTCGTGAAGGAAGGAAATATCGATGGAGTGTCAATCGGTTTTCCTGGATCACAATCGCCGTCCAACTCACGCCTCGGGCAGCAATCCCACGCGCCATTCTTCTCCGATGACCCGGCGCGCCAGCATGTGTGAGCGCGGGAAATTGATGCTGTCGACTGCAATCAGTTTGCCGTCCTTCAAGTAGGCGACATAGAACTTGTGGTCGTCGGGCGAGCCGACAACAACGGTGTCGTCATAGCCTTCGGACAAGCCGGCTATCTGCAGTTTGATGTCATACTGATCAGACCAGAACCAGGGCAACGGATCATAGTCGACGTCTTCGCCCAGCAGCGCCTGAGCGGCGGCTTTCGCCTGGTCGATCGCATTTTGAACGCTTTCCATGCGCACGGACCGCTGATAGCGGTTGGAATAAAAGCGCGTGCAGTCGCCGACTGCATAGATATGTTCGTCGCTGGTCTGGCCGGAGCCGTCCACAAGCACGCCATTGTCGACTTCAAGACCGGACTCGGCAGCAAGATGATCGTTGGGTTCTGCACCGACCGCTTTGAGAACCAGTTCAGCCGGAACAACGTCACCATTGGCGAGTCTGACACCGGTCACACTATCCTCACCCTCAATGGACTCAATGCCGGTCTCAAGGCGCAGATCGATGCCCTTGTCCAGGTGCAGCTTGGCAAAGTAACTGGAGACGGCTTCGCTGACGACACGCTTCATCGGACGGTCTTGCGCCTCGATCACGCTGACTGATTTGCCCAGTGCTTTTGCGACAGCAGCAACTTCGAGGCCTATGTAGCCCGCACCGATAATCGCGATGCTGTTGCTGTCCTTGAGACCATCGCGGATCGCATCGACATCGGCAATCGACCGCAAGGTCACGACACCCTTCTTGTCTGCCCCATTCAGCGGCAGCGTCCGCGCGTTGGTGCCTGTCGCAAGAACCAGCTTGCCATAAGAGAGAGTGTCTCCGTTTTCCAGGTGAATGCGCCGCGCGGCGCGATCGATCGAAACCGCCTTCGTGTTTGGAATGTGGTCGATGTTGTTGGTCTCGAAAAAGGCAGGCGGGCGCAGCCACAGACCTTCTGCCCCGACCTCGCCGGCCAGGTATTTTTTCGAAAGCGGCGGACGCTGGTAGGGAGGATGCGCTTCATCGCCGATGAGGCGAAGCGGACCTTCAAATCCACCCTGCCGAAGCGAATGAGCAAGCTGGGCACCGGCTTGCCCGGCGCCGACGATAACGATTTCTTCCTGCATTCCGTTCCGCCTTCTTCATGCGTGGTAATGCGTCACTAGCACGAAGATTGGCGGTCCGCCAGAAGGGGGAAAACGCTGCGACGAATTCGCCGCAGCGTCTCATTGAATTTCAGGATCAGGCTTCCCGGACACCTTGTAGGAATTCCGCGACTTCCTGCCGGATCAAGGTGCCCTGCCTGTTAAGCGATTCAGCAAGCTGTTCCACCTCGGTGCCGTTGGCCCGTGCCAGTTCGGCAGCCGATCCGACAGCTTCCATACGCGACACACCTTCTTCGGAGCGCACAGACGCATTCGACACGTTTTCAGAGATCGCCTGAACGGCGACATCCTGCTGCTGCACGGCGGCGGCGACGGCCGACGCAAGGCCTTCCATGTCGGTGATGATCTTGTTGACGTCTTCGATCGCGTGAACCGCCTGGCCGGATGATCCCTGGATCGCTTCGATCTGTATTGCGATGTCTTCCGTCGCCCTTGAGGTCTGATCCGCGAGTTGTTTCACTTCGGCTGCTACGACCGCGAAGCCCTTTCCGGCTTCTCCGGCCCGTGCCGCCTCGATGGTGGCATTGAGCGCCAGGAGGTTCGTCTGATTGGCGATGTCCCGGATAAGTCCCATGACCTCTCCGATGCGATCGGCTGCTCCCGAGAGTTCCTGCATCGTTTCCACCGTCGAAGACGCGCTCTTGACGGCCTGCTGGGCCACCTCGGTCGACTTGTTGGCCTGATCGGCAATCTCGGAAATAGACGCGGCCAGTTCTTCTGCCGAATGGGCGGCAGATGTGACGTTCTCAGCGGCGTTGCGCACCGCGCCGGCCGCCTCGTCGGACTGATTGGCAACGTCGTCTGCGGCCTGTTCCATCGATTGCGAGGTCTGCCCAAGTTCGCCGTTTGACCGATCGAGACTGTCGAGCGCCTCCGTAACAGTTCCTTCGAAACGGGCGATCAGTCCGTCCAGGCGGGTAACGCGTTCCTCACGCTGAAGGTTTTCGTGATCCTTGGCGGACGCGAGCTCTGCCCGCTCGATCGCATTTTCCTGGAAGACCCGGACCGTCCGGCTCATGGATGCCAGTTCGCTGTTTCCGGCCAGTTCGGGAAGATCAATGTCCGTCTGACCACCGGCGAGCGCTTCCATGGCCGCCTGAAGCCTTCCGAGCGGGCTGGAAATGGACTGGCCGATAACAAAGGCCAACGCGGGCAACAGCAGCAAAAGCGCCAGGATTGTGCCGCCAATCGCAAACAGAGCGATGGTTCTGGCGGTTTCCAGCTGGTTCGCGGCTTCTGCCTGAATTTTCCCGGCTGCTGCGTTGAGCGACGCAATATGCGGCGGCACCAGTTCAAACAGGCTTTCCAGGATCACGACACTGTCGGCCTTGTCCGCTGTGGCGACCTTGTACTCGTCAAACGTCGCCTTGTAGACGGTCATGTTGTCCGCCAGCTCCGTCTTGATCGTATCGGAGATGTAGACTTTTTTCAGAAGCTTCTCGAAGGCTGCAAACTGCGTGTCGAACACCTCGATGGCTTCTGCCGTGTTGCTCAAGGTGTATTCTTTTTCTGCCAGCTGAACGGCAAGGATAGCGCGCGCAAGCTTTTCGAAATCCGGACCGCCGCCGAATTTCATTTCCTCCTGCAGGCGATTCTTCACAGCCGCCGTCTTCTCGTTGAGAACAGACAGATACCCTTGCGAGCTGTCGTACCCGATCTTTTGCTGGACGGCGTCGAGCATCTCGAATGATCCGTGCGCGCCTTCAAGTGTGTCCCTGACATCTGCAAGTTCGGTCTGGTAAGTCTCAGCGGACGGGTTTTCTTCGATCACAGCCAACTGGGACTTGGCGCTCTCAAGCAGCGTGTCGAAAAGCTGATAATTTTCCGAGGACGGAGCGCTCAGATATTGCTTCTCGATGACCTGCAGCTTTGCGGCCGTTTCGGACAGATTTGCCACTTCCTCCGCCAGCAGCGAACTCTCGCTCATGCGCGAAAAGGCGGAGTTCAACTCGTTCTGGCTCCAGAAGAAAACGCCTCCGATCGCAAGCAACCCGACAACGGTAAACAGGCTCAATGCAAGAACCCGGACCTTTACAGACAATTTCGACAGGATCTGAAAAGGTGATTGCGATACGAATGCCACCGGCGTATGTCCCTTAATGCTTTATTTGACGACTCAAATTTGGCTAAAAATGCCAATTTACGGTTAACAACCGTGTATCTTGCCAAGTTTTAACCGGCGCAGTCCCGCGCCGGTTGTCTTTCTCGCTGAGGCCGCCTTGAATCTCCTGACCAAAGCCGCACCGGTCATCTTCGTCCTGTTATGGTCGACCGGGTTCATCGGCTCAAAACTAGGCGCACCCTATATCGACCCGATGGTGTTTCTCACCGTCCGGTTCCTGATCGTCGTTCCCATTCTTCTGGGTCTGGCGCTGATCCTGGCAAAGTCCTGGCCGGTCACACCGATGGCGGTCTTCCACTGTCTCGTCACCGGGATGCTGGTGCACGGCATTTACCTGGGCGGCATCTTCTGGGCGATCAAACAGGGCATGCCGGCAGGCGCTTCCTCCATCATCGTCGGGTTACAGCCGGTTCTGACAGCTCTGATCGCACTCATGCTGCTGAAAGAAACGGTTTCAGGAAAACACTGGCTCAGTATGGCGGTCGGCGCGGTCGGACTGGTTCTCGTCCTCGGACCCAAATTTGACATCAGTGGCACTGGCATAACCACGGTGACGATCCTCGCCGCGTTCATTGCCGTTGCCGCCATCAGCCTGGGAACGGTCTATCAAAAGCGGTTTGTACCCGATACGGATCTTCTGGCCGCGACCATCTGGCAGTATGTCGGTGCACTGATGATCACGGCGCCGCTGACGCTATCCGAAAGCTGGCAGATCACGTGGTCCGGCGAGTTGATTTTCGCAATGGGCTGGTTGGTGCTGGTTCTGTCGGTCGGAGCAATCCTGCTGCTGATGCTGCTCATCCGGGAAGGCGCGGTCTCGCAGGTCGCGAGCCTCTTTTACCTGGTTCCCGTGGCAACTGCGGTCGAAAGTTATTTCCTCTTCGACGAAACGCTGTCGCTCATCCAGATTGCCGGAATGGCGCTGATCATCGGTGCGGTTCTGATCATCAGGCGGTCGGCGCAACGCTCCTGATCGGCCACTCAGCATTTCCGCATGAAATGTGGCTTTCTGAGGAAAACCTCAAGCTAGGCCGCCGGCACTGCCGCAGCGCGCTTCTTCATGCGGTCCCTTAACCTGCGCTGCCGGGAAATGGCCGCGTTGAGTTCACCGCCAAGAATGAACACCAGCGCGCATATATATAGAAAAATCAATGCGGTCATGATGCCGGCGAGACCGCCATATGTGGAGACGTAGTTGGCAAAACTTGCCAGATAGGCCCCAAACGCGCTGCCCGCGATGATCCACATGACAAGAGTTGCCAGGACGCCAGGCCACAAATCCCGAAACCGTCTCTTTCCGGCCGGCAACAGCCAGTGCGTCACGAACAGCCCGATAATCAACAGCGACCCTGCCAGCGAATAGCGTGCAACGTTGATGGACAGCAGGAACGACTCGACTTTTGGAACATGAGCCTCCAGCGCCGCCAGGGCCAGGGGCGCAAGCACCACGAGGAATGTGTACGCCAGCAGCACGGCGGCGCCCAAAAGCACAAGCCCGAGGGATTGCAGGCGCAAAAACACGATGGACCGGTGTTCCTGCTGCCGGTAGGCCCTGTTCAATGCTGTGCGAAGTGCTTCAACGCCATTGGAAGCAAACCAGAAGGCCGCGATCGCGCCAAAGGTCAGAAGATCTCCACGCCGCACCGTCAGCACGTTGTGGATTTCACGCACGACCGGAGCTGCGACCGCTTCCGGCCAGGCATCGAACACCAGATCGGACGCCGTGTCGGCGGCACCCGTCATGCCGAAAAACGCCGCAAGCGACGCGATGAAGATCAGGAGCGGGAAAATGGCCAGCAGTCCGGACAGCGCGACATGGCTCGCCATGGCAAAGCCGTCATCGCGGGCAAAATGCCCAATCGCGTCCTTAAGGACTGAAAAAATCGCCACGAAAGTCTGCCGCACACTCATGTCCTGATCTGGCCTTTGCCGCCCCTGACAGTCAAGTGTGGACGCGGGAAAACTGCCCCCTTCGAAAGAAGAAGAATTTCCGGCTCGACAAATGAGTGTGTGCGACGCAACATAGCTTCAACAAAAAGCGCATCGGCGCAACAAATGAAAACGGAGATCGCCTATGTCAACTGCAGCCCTGACGGCGGCAGAAACGCCAGAGAGCCTGACTGAACGAACCGCCTCGGCCGTCGATACACTCGACCGCCTGCTTGATCTTGCAGCGCAACGCGTGCGGGCGCAGGTAACCGAAGATGGCCGCGTTTCGGCGCGCCTTATGGAGCAAGAACAACGCGCTGCGCACGGCCTTGCTTGGCTTGCAACCTATGTCGAATCCCTGCGGCAGCTCGACGCGTATGCGGCGCGTTTGAGCGCAGAAGGCCGGTACGGCACGCTGGAGGACAGGATTGTCCAGCTTGGTTTTGCGGAGTTTCTCGCGCAGATTTTCGGCGGCATCCCGATGAACCAGGGCGAATTCGTGCGCCTCTCCGATCTTGGCATCAGCACGGAGGAGGCAGCCGGCTTCCGCATTCCGGAAATCGACGACCTCATCGAAACCGGCAACACGCCAGCCATTCGCAGCGAAATCGCAGCGCTTATCCGCGACCAGGCCGGTCATTCGACGTTCGGCGACCCGGGTCTTGACGAGACCATGGAGCAGATCCGCAACGAAATGCGGCGCTTTGCGGAGGACACTGTTGTTCCCGACGCCCATGAGTGGCACCTGAAAAACGACTATATTCCGCTCGAGGTCGTCAATCAGATGTCCGAACTCGGCGTGTTCGGCCTGACCATTCCGGAAGAATACGGGGGGCTCGGCCTTGGCAAGGAAGCCATGTGCGTGGTCTCCGAGGAGCTCTCCCGTGCCTATATCGGTGTGGGCTCGCTGGGTACCAGGTCTGAAATCGCCGCCGAGCTGATCCTGTGCGGCGGCACCGACGATCAGAAACAGCACTGGCTGCCGAAAATCGCGTCTGGCGAGATCCTGCCGACAGCTGTCTTCACCGAACCGAACACCGGCTCAGACCTCGCCTCGCTCAAGACGCGGGCGGTCAAGGACGGCGACACCTGGAAGATCTCCGGCAACAAGACCTGGATCACGCACCCGGTTCGCGCGGACATCATGACGCTGCTGGCGCGCACCAATCCGGATGAGCCCGGTTACAAGGGCCTGTCCATGTTCATCGCCGAAAAGCCGCGTGGCACCGACGAGGACCCGTTCCCCGCGGACGGCATGACCGGCGGCGAGATCGAAGTGCTCGGTTACCGGGGCATGAAGGAATACGAAATCGCTTTTGACGGATTTGAGGTCAAGGCCGAGAACCTCCTGGGCCAGGTCGAGGGCGAAGGCTTCAAGCAATTGATGCAGACCTTCGAAGGCGCGCGGATTCAAACCGCTGCCCGGGCACTCGGCGTCGCCCAATCCGCGCTTGACCTTGGCTTGCGATATGCGGAAGAACGCATTCAATTCGGCAAGCCTTTGATCAGTTTCCCGCGCGTTTCTGACAAGCTGGCCCTGATGACAGCCGAACTCATGATCGCCCGTCAGCTCACATACTTCTCGTCCTGGCAGAAGGATTCCGGCAAGCGCTGCGATCTGGAAGCCGGCATGGCCAAGCTGCTGGGCGCACGTGTTGCCTGGGCCGCAGCCGACAATGCGCTGCAGATCCATGGCGGTAACGGCTTCGCGCTGGAATACCCGGTGTCACGCGTGTTGTGCGACGCCCGCATCCTGAACATCTTTGAAGGCGCAGCGGAAATCCAGGCCCAGGTGATTGCCCGCAGACTGCTCGAAACCCGCGGCAACCAGTGAGTTGCCGCGCGGTCATCCCGCGTGCGCGCGCAAAGGCCTGAATAGACGGCTTTCTCCTTCCGGACAAAAAAAGAAGAAGGAGAATGCCTGCTCGTTGAAATCATGGGCGCTACGGTGCGTGCCCTGACCGGTTTTCAGCTTGCGCGGGAGGCTCTCCAGGCCGAAGGGCTGGTATGGAACTTCGCCTGGAATGCCCGGCTGAAGGCTTCCTTGGAGGCATAGCCCACGCGGTATGCGATCGCATCGATCGACGTGCTGGAGTGCAAGAGAGCTTCGGCTGCTTGATCCAGCCGCCAGGCTCGCAGATAGGACCCCGGCGATTGACCCATCACCTGCTTGAATCGGGTGGTGTAGCTCGATACGGACATCCCGGCGAGATCAGCGAGTTCGCCATTGGTCAAAGTGCGTGAAGAATCGGCATGAATTGCGGAGAGGGTGCGGGCAATTCGCTCGTCCTTGGCGGCTGCGAGCCAGCCGGGAAGACTGTCCTCGGATTGCGCCCAGCGACGCAGGATGATGACCAACAACAGGTCCAGCAGGCGTGATACCATAAGGCTTGCACCAGGACGGGTTGCGCCAAGCTCTCTCAGCACCAATTGGCACACCGTGTCGACCCATTCGATGGGATTGTCGGCAGGGCTGTCGAGAACAATCACCTTGGGCAGGGATTGCAGAATTCGCGTGGCCAGATCCCCATCGACGGCAAAGCTGCCCCAGAAGCAATTGATTGCCTCAATTTCTCGCTCGTCCGCATCGGCTTGGTTCATTTGCGTTCGCGTCGCATTCCGCCGAGAAGAGCTGAAAACCGCCTGATGGGCCGTACCCTGCAGCATCAGGGCGATCTGTTTTTCGTGCAGCAGCAGCGGAGGTTCCGCGTCGACGGTGATTTCAAGCATCCCCCGTTCGACAATGTAAACGCAAGGTTTGCCCCTTGGGACGGAGAATTTGCGCTGGGACTGCGACGTGACCAACCGGGCTGTTTCTCCGCGGACATGGACAATGTTGAGGACCTCCGAAAACGCATCGGTCTCGAAATTTGGCGTTTCTGCTAAGTCTTCCGTTGTCCGCATCATCGGCAAACCCTGACTCGTCTTGTACCTCCTTGGCAACGCTAAACCGCCGAGGAGATATTCCGTGATGTCCAGATTTCTAAACACGTTCCGTGCCGGAATGGCCGCTATCGCGTTGGCGCTTCCGATGAGCGCCACAGCGGAGGAGGCCTCCGTCGTTCTTGTCCATGGTGCGTTCTCCGATGGCTCTGCATGGCACAAGGTGATCCCTCTCCTGCATGAGGCTGGTGTCTCCGTCAGTGCTGCGCAGCTTCCTTTATCGTCGCTGCAAGGCGACGCGGCAGTCGTCACGCGGCTCGTTGAGATGCAGGACGGCCCGGTTGTGCTTGTCGGTCATTCTTATGGCGGCAATGTCATCACCGAGGCCGGGACACATGAGAACGTCAAGGCCCTGGTTTATGTCGCGGGCTTGGCCCTGGATGCCGGTGAAGCCATGACCAACTTGCTGAAAGGCAAGCCTCCCGCTCCCTGGCAGGCAGAGGCAACACCCGACTCAGGTGGCTATGTCAGGCTGAGCGCTGAAGGGATTGCAACCTATTTCGCCCCCGATCTTGCGCCTGAGGAAACCGCTCTGATCGCCGCGACCCAAGGCCCGATCCAGTACAAGATCAACTCCGAAGCCCCCACCATCGCGTCCTGGTCGGTGCAACCGACATATTATCTGCTTGCTGAAGACGATCAGATCATTCCACCGCGTCTACAGGGGTATTTCGCAAAGCGCATGGAGGCAAAGGTAACGTCAGTCGCCTCAAGCCATGTTGCCATGTTATCCCATCCAGAAGCCGTGGCGAGCCTCATCCTGACTGCCGTCGCAACAGCATCTCAAAACGAAGTCGCTCCTTCCAGGTGAGCGGCCTTGGCATGATCCTCAATCAAGGCGTTTCCCATGTTTGCCGAAAACCGTCTACCGAACCATTGGGGCTTAACACTTGCAGCACGTTTGCTGTTTACCTCGCTCTTCTTCCTGTCAGGCGTGACGCATTTTACCAACGTCCCCTACTACGTTGCGTTGATGCCCGAGATGGTCCCCTACCCGGTTTTCCTGATTTATGTCTCAGGTGCTGTGGAATTGGCCGGGGCGGCAATGATCCTTTTCAATTGGCATCCACGCCTGGGGGGGTGGCTTCTGGTCGCTTTTCTGCTTCCGGTGACTTTTGTTGTGCACGGTTATGAATTACTTACTCAAAACGACCCCACCCTTTGGGCCTCGCAGCAGGCGCATTTTTTGAAAGGGTTCGCGCTGATGGGGGCAGCGTTGTTGATCACCCAGCTCGGCGTCACTCACCGGTCCGCAATTGAACCTGGCTAGAGTGCCCAAGTCAGGCCTGGTGTTTTCGCGATCGGATCAAATAACAGCACAAAATCAAAGCGTTAGAGGAAAAGCAGTGCTCGACCATTCTGTCAGGATCGAACACCCAAAAGCTACATGGCTTCACTCTCTTTCTGAGCTCTGACACCTGTTGCCGGACCTATGCGTCATTAGGGTGCCAAACACAACGTTCAAACCCTGCCGTCGCTCGGTGCAACGACCAAACTGGTGTTCGGCTCCAAACGAGTAACCTTTCCCGCTTCGGTTGCCGCCAATTTGCGTTATGGTTGAAGTCGTGGGCAAATTCACCACATGTAAAGTTGGGCAACACGTGGGAGACCTCAGCGATGACCTCCTCTTTTTCATTTGAAGACCTGGGTTTCGAACCCGAATACCTCGGTCCGGAAGAAGAGCAGACGAAAACCGTACGCCAGAAGCTGCTGGCGACGGCGAAAAAGGCTGCCCGGCAGATCCCGTTCATGGAGGATGTGGTCGCTGGGTATTACTGTGCGCTCGATCCGGCAACACCCACCAAGGTTCGGGCAACCGTGCTTGCCGCGCTTGCCTATTTCGTGCTGCCGATCGATACGATCCCCGATTTCCTGATCGGCGTCGGCTTTGGTGACGACGCAACCGTGCTGATGGCCGCGATCGCCATGGTCCGCAGTCACATGCGTGAAGATCACTATGACGCAGCCCGCGAAGCTCTGAAAGACGGCGATCTCTAGGGTACGGACTCATAAATGAAGTCAATTTGGTTTGGATCGTTTTGACCAGCGGCAAGGAGCGAAAGCGCAGG
>NZ_JASHKA010000037.1 GCF_030732845.1 Roseibium sp. MMSF_3544 | reverse complement strand
GCTTGAAAATGAACCACATTTCCTGCGCTTTCGCTCCTTGCCGCTGGTCAAAACGATCCAAACCAAATTGACTTCATGTATGAGTCCGTACCCTAGAGCCCAGCTCGGCAACCTGTAGCCGTTTCACTTGACCGAAAAACCGTCAGGCCGTCCTCAACATGTCGGTAATTCTCGACATCAGCTCCATAAACTCAGCCTCTTTTCCCGGTGAGCGAACCTCAAGACTGCAGTGGTTTGCTGCGAACTCATCTGGATCCATGTCTCCCTCCGTAAGAGCAAGCAAGGCAGAATAGGACGTTGAGAATGTCAGGTCAGGCGCACGGCATTCACCGTATGTCATGTCTGCAGATCCCTCACTGACGTTCAGGCACATCTGTTCGCCATCAACCAAAACAGTCGCGTCGAAGTTCATCTCTGGGGTCGCTACACGCCTGGCTGCCGCTCCCATAGTTGTGGCAACTGTTCTCAGATTACCGGGTGGAACAATGTCGTCCTCTGGCGCGAAACGCGCCCCGAATGCTGCAAGTTCAAAGATGATGTCCGAGGTTTGTTTGCCGAGAGCGGTCAACTCATAGACCGTCGCGCCGTGACCGGCGTCAGCTTTTCTCGCGAGGCCGTCGTCAACCAGTTTCGCCAGCCTCTCCGTCAACAGATTTGCGGCAATTCCGGTCAAGCCGCGCTGGAGTTCGGAAAACCTGGCCGGCCCGGCGTGGAGATCCCGAAGGATTAGCAGGGTCCATCGATCACCAATTCGATCCAGTGCACGGGCAATCGGACAGAGCAGCCTGTAGGAACGTGCTTTTGCCATAGCATCCTCACAAAAATGTTACTTTAAAAAATAAAGTAACAACTTTAATTCAAGAAGTGCCACATTGATCAGGAGACCCCCGATGTCAACCCTGCCCAGAATTCTAGTCACCAGTGCTGCCGGTAAGACCGGCCGGCACGTCACGACCCAATTGCTTGAAAAAGGGTTTCCCGTCCGGGCGTTTGTTCGCAAGCGTGATGGTCGGTCAGATGCCCTTGCCCGCGCCGGCGCCGAGATTTTTGAAGGAGACCAATACGCGCTCTCTGACATGCGCCGGGCCATGCAAGGCATGAAGCGGGCATATCAATGCGCGCCGACCGCGCCAAACGGATTGCACTTCAATGCGATCTTCACGGCCGCCGCCCATGAGGTTGACCTGGAACACGTCGTAACGCTTGGCCAATGGTTGTCCGACGCGGATCATCCGTCCTTGTTTACGCGAGAGGTTTATATCTCCGATTTGCTTATCCGGATGTCGTCCAAGTTCACCGTAACCTCCGTCAACCCAGGATGGTTTGCGGACAACTATCTGATGGTCCTCGACATGGCGGCACATCTGGGGGTGTTCACAATGCCCCTGGGTCCGGGAGATCAGAAAAAAAATGCGCCGCCATCAAATGAAGACATTGCAAGCGTCGCGGTTGCTGCCTTGTCCGACCCCGGTCGACACGCCGGAAAGTCCTATCGGCCAACTGGACCTGAACTGATGTCGCCGAACGAGATCGCTGCTTCCATCGGGAGTGTGCTTGGCCGGAAGGTTCGGTACATGGACATCTCCGAGAAGATGATGTCAAAAGCACTCAGAGCGCTGCCGCCCTCCAACTATTCCGAGGCAGCCGTGTCACAATTGGCGATTTACGCAGATGAATACCGGCGCGGCAGCTTCGCCGTGAACGCACCGACGGACGCCGTCCGGCGGGTCGGTGGCCGTTTGCCGGAACG
This sequence comes from Roseibium sp. MMSF_3544, assembly GCF_030732845.1. Taxonomy (GTDB): domain Bacteria; phylum Pseudomonadota; class Alphaproteobacteria; order Rhizobiales; family Stappiaceae; genus Roseibium. The sequence goes on along the minus strand of NZ_JASHKA010000037.1, from coordinate 44,208 downwards.
GTTTGAGAGTATCGTCCGGCGCGCAGTTGCCGAACGGTCCGAGCTTCGCACGACCTCGCTCAGGCGCGTGAAGGCCTTATTGAACTTCGCGAAGATTCTCCTGACCCCAGCATTGGACCTGACAAAGGTTCAGTCGGATCGGGACTATGTTTGCATTCCGCGCCCCAAGTTCAGTCAAAACAGTGCGGACTGGGTGACGACGCATCAACCGCAACGCGTCGCGCAAAACCCTGTCAGCGCAGCTTGAGCGGCTGCAAAACGCTTTCTCCAATTCAATTTCCACCCGGACGGTGCTCCTGCACCGTCCAACGCAGCGGCTCAGCCCAAGGAGGATTTCATGAGCGCACTCTTCATCTCACGTGTCACCATCAAGGATCAGGAGAAGTTTCAGGACTACCTGCAAAAATCCAAGGAAATCGCTTCCCAACACGGTGCGGAACTCCTTGCGAGTGGCAAGGATCCCCGGGCCCTGTCCGGACGAGCAGACACGCATCAACTCGCTGTTGTCGTGCGCTTTCCGACGATAGCGGCTCTGGATGCATGGCATGACTCCAAGGCGTATCAGGATCTCATCCCGCTTCGGGTGGAATCTTCTGATCAGGAGATCACTGTATACCAGCTGGCCAACTGATTAACTTGCGAACAACGCCCCGGTGCGTGTCTTGGGCGCATTGGGGCTTGCCCACAGCGGCAAAGGTGCCAGGACCTCCGCCGAAATATCCATCAGGATCGAAAACTGCCCTGGTTCCGCAATTTTCCCGGTCCGATATCGCGTTTCTTGCTTCCCGGACTGCTTTCGTCAGGGCCCGACGCAGGTCACGCCCATCGTTGGAGATCCGGTAAGCTGGACATATCCGATCTGATACGGCTCCTCATCGTCGGATCGCACAACACGTATTGACGCAATCAGATCGCTTGCCTGGTCATCAATCAGATCGACCTTCACCATGTCATCGTCCGCAAAATCTCGAGCAATCCATGCTGGCGTCGCACCGTCCCTTTTCTGGGTCGAAAAGTACTGGGTTTCGGTGCTTAACGTGACGTCGATTATGGTCAGGACAGGTCCGGCGCCGAACAGAATATTGACTTCAACACCGGAGTCGATGCCATCGCAGAACATGTTGGATGTTGCGCTTGCAGGAGAGGCGAGGAGAGCCAAGGTGCCAAAGCAGGAAGACCATCGCACCATGTCTCTGAAAAGTGATTTCATGAAAATAGCTCCCCCGGAGACGTCGTCATGACGTCTTTGAAATGTCCGACAAGTGTGTCGTCAGCGCACAATTAATCAAGTCGAAAATTGGGCCTCACTTCAGGCCGAGAATGTCCCGGGCTTGCTGAGGTGTTGCGACGGAGCGGTTGTTGGCGGCGCAGATCTCGGCGGTGCGCTTGACGAGTGCCGCGTTGGAAGGCGCAAGCCGGTCCCGGTCAAGGCGGATATTGTCCTCCAGCCCGGTGCGTGCATGGCCGCCGGCAGCGATGGACCACTCGTTCAGGGTGAGCTGGCTGGCGCCGATCCCGGCCGCACACCATTCCGCGGCCGGCATCAGGCGTTCCACGGTCCGGACGTAGTAGTCGAAGACATCCTTGTCCGCCGGCATGGCGTTTTTCACACCCATGACGAACTGGATGTAGATGTCGCCCGGAATGCGTCCGTCCCGGTTCATGGCTGCGGCCTGGTGAATGTGGCTCAGGTCGAAGGCCTCGATCTCCGGTTTGACGTTGTGCGTGCGCATTTCGCCCGCAAGCCAGTCGACCAGATCCGGCGCGTTCTCGTAGACGCGCGTCGGGAAGTTGTTGGAGCCGACAGAGAGCGAAGCCATGTCGGGTTTGAGGGGCAGCATGCCGCCGCGTTCCTTGCCGGCACCAGAGCGTCCGCCGGTGGAGAACTGGATGATCATGCCGGGGCAGTGCTTTTCCAAGCCTTCCTTGAGCCGGGCGAACTTTTCCGGATCGGAGCTGGGGGTCTGATCGTCGTTGCGCACATGCGCATGACAGATCGTTGCCCCGGCCTCGAAGGCTTCTTGCGTGCTTTCCACCTGTTCCGAGACCGTGATCGGCACGGCCGGATTGTGCTCCTTGCGCGTCAGGGAACCGGTGATCGCAACGCAGATGATGCAGGGTTTTCCGGTCACTTCAGGTGCCTCTGGATCTTGAAAAGACTGGGAACGCCCCGCGCCTTCAACGCGCCCCAGATGCCTCGCCGGTCGATGAGCATGACCGCGATCGCCACGACACCGAGACCGATCAGATAAATCGTGCCCAGGTCCGCTGCGATGTCGCGCAGCAAAAAGAACAGGATCACGCCCAGGATCGGGCCCTCAATCGTACCGAGGCCACCGATGACCACGATGAAGATCACGAAGGCCGACCATTCCGTCACGCTGAAGGCCGCATCCGGTGTGATGCGCAGCTTCTGGAAGAAGATGAAAGCACCCGTGAAGGCGGTTCCGATCGCCGTACCGACATAGACCGCGAATTTGATCCGGCGGATCCTGACACCAAGACTTCCCGCTGCTGTTTCGCTGTCGCGGATCGCATTTAGGGCCAGGCCCCAGCGCGAGCGCAAGAGCAGCCACACGGCAAGGACTGCCCCAAGCGCGATGAAGAGAGCGATGTAGTACATCACCATTTCACGGCCTGCCCGGGTGTCAGCAATAGACTTGGCAACACTCACCGGCAAAGAGATGCCCGACCCGCCGCCAAGCGCGGGAAACTGCGCAGCCGTCAGCCGGAAGACCTCGGCGACCACCCATGTGCCGATTGCGAAATAAGCCCCTTGAAGGCGAAACAGCAGCCAGCCTGTGGGGACAGCGATCAGGCCCGCGATCAGGGCTGCAATCGGCATCGCAGCGAGAACCGGTATTCCACCAAACATGGCCAGCGCGAAGAACAGATATCCGCCGATGCCAACGAAGGCCTGTTGCCCGACGGAAATCAGTCCCGTGTAACCCGCAAGCAGGTTCCACATCTGGGCCAGAGCCAGGAAACTCAGGGCTTCCATGAGCATCCTCAGATCCGCCCGCCCGGCCCAAAGCGGTGCACTCACCAGGGCCACAAGACAAACTAGGGCGGCGGCGACAAGCATGTAGTTCGCCGGGTTGCTCCCAATGGCGGGAGCTCTTTGTGTTGCAATCTCCATGACGTTATCCCTTCGCTTTGGCAAACAGACCGGACGGCCGCACGATCAGGACTGCGAGAAACGCAAGATGTCCGGCGAGGATCTGGTAACCCGCGTCGATCTGGGCACCGATTGCCTGGGCAACGCCGAGAATGATCCCACCCGCCAGGGTGCCCCAGATATTGCCCATGCCGCCGATGATGACCGCTTCGAAGGCAAACAGCAGCCGCGACGGGCCGATGGTCGGGTCGAAGTTGGTTTTCATGGCAAGCATTGTGCCGGCGATCGCGACGACACCGCTGGCAATTGCGGTCGCCAGTGCAAAGACATGCCCGTTGTTTGCACCCATCAACGGCACGATTTCCGGATCGTCGGATGTCGCCCGCAACAGGCGGCCCAGCGCTGTGTTGTAGAAAACAAACTGAAGCACTCCGATGACGCCGATAGCCGCCAGGAACATGGCCAGTGGCAGGAGACCAACCGCCAGATCTCCGGATAGGGAGAGGCTCGCCGTGTCAAAGCCACTTGCCGGTACACGCTGGCTGTCGGCGCTGAAGGTCTCAAGAAGGCTGTTCTGGATGATGATCGACAATCCGAACGTCACAAGGACCGGTGGCAGAATGTCATCATCGAGGACCCGGTTGAGCAAGATCCGCTGCCCCGCATATCCGACGGCTGCCATCAAAACGACCACCAGCAAAATGCCGATGATCGGGTTCAGACCGAGGAACAGGACAGCCACCAGCATCAGATAGGCAGCAACGACGATGAAATCGCCATGCGCAATGTTGATGAACCGCATGACGCCGAACATCAGCGAAAGTCCGGCGGCGAATAGGGCGTAGAGCCCCCCGAGAAGCACCCCTTGCAGGATGACATTGATCATTTCCATCAGGCAGCCTCCTCCGTGCCAAGATAGGCCTTTGCAATTTCATCTCTTGTGAGATCTGCTGGTTCGCCCTCGAGCGAGACGCGTCCCTCCTGCAGGCAGTAGACCCGGTCAGCGACCTTCAGGGCCTGCGCAATATCCTGTTCGATGACCACCAGCGATGTGCCACGTTCACGGATGAGCGGCACAGCCGCATAGATCTCCCGCACGATTTTCGGGGCAAGACCGAGGCTGAGCTCGTCACACAGCAAAAGCTTCGGATTGGACATCAGGGCTCTGCCTATGGCGACCATCTGCTGCTGACCGCCAGAGAGTTCCGAGCCGCCGTGACGCTTGCGTTCCAGAAGGGCCGGGAATAGGCGATAGACCTCATCGAGCGACCAGGGACCCTTGCGTCTTCCGGATGCGCCGATCTTCAGATTTTCCTCAACGCTCAGCGAGGGAAACAGGCGACGGCCTTCAGGCACCATCGCCAGACCGAGCTGGTGAATGCGATTGGCCGCCAGGCCGGAGATGGCGGTTCCGCAGAAACCGATGGATTGTCCGGGGACCGGGTGAAGACCCGTCAGCGATCTCAGCAGGGTCGACTTGCCGGCACCGTTCGCACCGATGATGGCAACCGTCTCGCCTTCGTCCACTGCGATATCGACACCGAACAAGGCCTGAAAGTCGCCGTAAAACGCTTTCAGGTCCTGCGTTTCAAGCAGCTTCGTCATCGACATCAATCCCCAGATAGATTTCCTTCACGACCGGCTCGTTGATCACCTCCGCCGGATCACCGTCCGCAATCACCCTGCCGTAGTCGATGACAACCAGTCGCTCAGCGACCGCGGTGAGCGCATGAACAATGTGCTCGATCCAGATGATCGAGACGCCGCTTGCGTGGATCCGCTTGATCAACTCGACCAGGAGCTTGCATTCCCCGTCGGTGAGACCGCCGGCAATTTCATCCAGAAGAAGCAGCCGCGGGCGGGTTGCCAGCGCGCGCGCCAGCTCAAGGCGCTTGCGTTCCAGAAGGGACAACTTTCCAGCGGGTGTATTGGCCTTTGACAGAAGTCCGGTCTGGTGAAGGATCTCCCGGCACCCCTCCCCATCCGCCGGTTTGCCGCCGATGCCAAACGCTTCGGCAACAAGCAGGTTCTCGTAGACGGTCAATCCGACAAACGGGTGCGGGATCTGAAAGGAACGGGCAATCCCCGCGTTGCAACGCTCGGCCGCCGAAAAACCGGTTATGTCGGCTTCATTGAAAAAGATCCGCCCTGAACTGACGGTCGTCGTGCCGCCGATCAGATTAAAGAGCGTGCTCTTGCCGGCTCCGTTCGGTCCGATGATCCCAAGCGCCTGCCCCTCCGGCACGGACAGGGAAACGCCGTCGGTTACCGTGAGCGCCCCATATTTCTTTGAAACCGCATCGAGCCTCAAGACATCCATGATACCGTCCTCCTGCCCTCAAACTGGACGGAGTGTGGCTGAAGGCTCAATGCCGGTTTCGGTGTCGCGTAATACCTTGTTCGTTAAGATTGCCGGCGCGTGATATCACATCGGTATGACCGTATACCCGAGCGAGCATTGGTCCCGGGCGACGATCGCGTCACTGTGACGGAAAGCAAGTTGACTGCGATCGATGGAGGAGAGCATGCGTAACATCACCCTGGAAAACATCACGGACGCCGTAACAACGTCGCTCGGTGACGACATTCCCCCGCGCAACAGGGAAATCCTGGTCAGTGCCCTGAAGCACATTCACAATTTCTGCAAGGAAGTGAACCTGAGCTACGCCGAATGGCTCGAGGCGATGGAATGGCTCCGCCGCGCCGGGGACATTTCCGATGATGCCCGCAACGAGTTCATTCTGATCTCGGACATTATCGGCGTGGAAGTGCTCGTCGACATGCTCGACCAGATGCCGACACACGGCGAAACCGTCACCACCGTCTTGGGCCCGTTCTACCGGGACAATCCACCCGTCCTGCCCAAGGGCGCTTCAATTGTCCAGAAGTCCTTCGAGGGCCAGGAAACCGTTCGGGTTCGCGGCCGGATCCTGGACACGGACGGCGTTCCCGTTTCCGGCGTTATCGTGGATGTCTGGGAGGATGCGCCCAACGGTCTTTACGAACAACAGGACCCGGACCAGCCGGACTACAATCTGCGTGGCCGGTTTGAGACCGACAGCGATGGCCAGTACGAATTCGTTGCCATCCGGCCGGTGCCCTATCCGATCCCGTATGACGGTGCAGCCGGTGAGTTGCTCAACTATATGGGCCATCACCCCTGGCGCCCGGGCCACATCCACTTCCTGATCCAGAAGCCGGGCTACAAGACACTCGTTTCGCAAATCTACGACGGCGAGACGGAATATCTCGACAATGACTCCGTATTCGCCGTGAAAGAGGATCTGATCGGGGAAATGAAACCTGCCGGCGAAGGCGCGGACACGGACCTGGTCATGGATTTCGATTTCGTCATCCGCTCAGACGCCAAGCTGCAGATCGCAGCCGAGTGATCGTCTTCCCGGCCGGTGCTTTTGCCGGCCGGGCACATTCCCGAGCCGAGGTCCCCATGTCACCGTTACAACCGGCCACGCTTGCGGCACACACGCCGTCACGCGACCTGATGCGCGACACGACCATTCGAAGGGTCGAAACGCGCATTCTGGACGTCCCGACCATTCGCAAACACCGTCTTTCAAGCACATCGGTGAATTGCCAAAGTTATGTTCATGTCGCCATTCAGTTTGAAAACGGTGTTGTCGGCCATGGAGAAGCCTCCACTCTAGGCGGCCCGCGTTGGGCAGAAGAAAGTGTCGAAGCCATCAAGGCCAATATCGACAGTTACCTCGCGCCTGTCTTGCTCGGCAAACCGGGATGCCAGCTCGAGGCGGCGGCGCTGTTGCTGGGCAAGGCGGCAAAGCGTAATTTTGCGGCCAAGTCCGCTCTGGACGCTGCCTTGCTCGACGCCCTGGGGATCACGCTTGATGTATCGGCGGCAACCCTCCTTGGTGGAGCGGTGCGAGAAAAGTTCTCGGTGATCTGGGCACTCGCTTCGGGCGACCCGGTTCAGGAAACCGAAGAAGCGCTTTCAAAATTGGAAGCGGGAAAGTTCAACCGATTCAAGATCAAACTCGGCTTTGCAGACCCTTCTCAGGACATTTCGCGCCTGGCGCAACTTCGCAAGAACCTGCCGGAGCAAACGCAGATTATCGCCGACGTCAATCAGGCCTGGAGCGAGGCGGAGACGATCCGCTGGTTGCCGGTTCTGAAGGATCTTCAGATCGACCTCGTCGAACAACCCCTTCCCGCAGAACAGACCGCCGCCATGGCAAGAACAGCGGCGCGCAGCCCCATTCCGCTCATGCTGGATGAAGCGGTGTTTACGGAAGAAGAAGCCCTCGCCGCCTGCAGCGAAGGTGCCGGGTCGGTCCTGTCGTTGAAACTCTGCAAGCACGGGTCCGCCCACGCGCTCAAAAGGGTTGCTGGCATCGCAGATGCCGCCGGATTGCAGCTCTATGGAGGATGCCTTCTGGAAAGCAGCCTCGGAGCCGCCGCTCATCTTGCGGTTTTTGCAACTTTGCCGTCGCTGCAATGGGGGACCGAGCATTTCGGCCCGTTGATCCTGGAATCTGACACGACGCTTGAAAGCCTTCACTTTGAGGATTTTCACGTCCATCTGCCAAGCGGGCCCGGACTGGGCGTTCAGGTCAATCCGATTATCGCAACAAGGTTTGACCGGGAGACATGACATGACACCGCAGCAAGTCTTTCCAAGACTGCAGGAAATGCAGGCGTCTCATAACGACAGACCGCATCTTGCACGGCTTGGCGCCCTTTTCTCTGAAACCGTTCTTCTCGAGGTCGACACGGTCGAGCACTATCTGACGTTTGAAAAAGGCAAACTTGTGCTTCTCGCGGAAGGCCCGAGCCGGAAAACCCCCTGGCGGTTTGCCCTGCGCACGGACGCAGATGCCTTGGACCGGTTCTGGAGCGCCTTGCCGGAACCCGGCTTCCACGACATTTTCGGCCTTGTCAAACTCAATCGCGGACGGATCGACGGCGACATCCTGTGTCTGGTGAAAAACCTGCGTTTCTTCAAGGAGTTCATGGCGCTCGGGCGGCAGGAGGCAGCGGGATGATAGCGCATCTTGAACCGATCACCGGCCGGTATGTGAACCTTGAGATTGAAGGCGCTCCCGTGCGTATTTATTTCGAAGAGGCAGGTACGGGAACACCAGTCTTGTGCTTTCACACAGCCGGCGCCGACAATCGCCAATGGCGCCACATCCTGAACGACGAGGCACTGACCTCCCGCTATCGCTTCATCGCACCGGACATGCCCCGGCATGGCAAGTCGCTGCCACCTGAAGGCTGGCAGACGGAAGAATATCTGCTCACGACCGAGACCTACATTTCAACCGTCCTCGCCTTTGCAGATGCGCTCGGTCTGGACAAACCCATCTATGCGGGTTGTTCCATGGGTGGGCGCATCGCGTTGCAACTCGCCTTAAGGCATCCAAGCCGGTTTTCCGGCTTCATCGCCATCGAAGCATCGGACTTCCAGCCGGCCTGGTACGACATCGACTGGTTTCACAGGCCCGACGCGCCCGGGGGCGAGATGGGAGCGGCGCTCGTATCCGCCAATATCGCGCCGCAGGCTCCAAGCGTCGAACGATGGAACACGCAGTGGATGTTCATGCAGTCTGGGCCGGGCGTTTTCCGGGGCGATCTCAGTTTCTATACAAGAGACGATAGTCTTGTCGGACAGCTTCACAGGATCGACACCAAACGTGCGCCCGTGCATCTGCTCGTCGGTGAGTATGACCTGACATGCACACCCGAAGATGCACTTCGCACTGCCGACGCGATCGACGGGGCAACATGTGACGTCATGCCCGGGATCGGTCATTTCCCCATGAGCGAGCATCCTGAAGCCTTTCGCCCCCACTTCGTTGCGGCGCTGGAGCGGATGCCGTAAAGAATCCCGATGGAACTCAAGCGCCTCCGATATTTTGTCGCCGTTGCCGAAGAACTCCATTTCGGCCGCGCTGCGGAGCGTTTGGAAATGGCGCAACCGCCCCTTTCGCGGCAGATTGCCCAGCTGGAAAAGGATCTGAACGTCAAGCTGTTCGACCGGTCGCGAGCCCAGATCAGGCTGACGCCGGCAGGCGACGTTCTGCTTGAACGGGCGCGCCAGATACTGGACCAGCTCGACTCGACTTTCAGGGAAGTCACACGCATCGGACAGGGCAGCGCCGGCCGATTGAGGATCGCTTTTGTCGGCTCGGCCTCGCACGGGGTCCTGCCCATCCTCATAAAGTCCTACCGCTCCCATTATCCGGACGTTGACCTTGCGTTGTCGGCCATGAACAACGCCGATCTTGAGCGCGCACTGGTCCAACGCGAAATCGACATTGCCGTCGCGCGCCCGTCGCTCACATTCGAGGAATTCCGTTCCGTCGAGCTGCATCGCGAGCCGCTTGTCCTGGCAATGCCCGACAACAGTCCTTTGAACGCCAGTGGCCAGATCGCGCTGAAAGACACAGCGACTGAGACCTTCATTCTCTATCCAAGGCGCCCGCGCCCGAGCTTTGCGGACTATATCCTTGGCGTCTTGAACACTGAGGGCATTACGCCGAAGGAAACGATCTTCGCCCAGGACTATCAAACGGCGATAAGCCTGGTTTCGGTCGGCGTGGGCCTTTCGCTGGTGCCGGAAAGCGTTTCCACCACCCAGCGCCCCGGCGTCTTTTACAAGCACTACACGGGCACAAACCCCGGCACGGGGTTAAGCGCGCATGCCCGGCGCGACAACACGAAGCCCCACGTCCTCAATTTCTTCAAGATCATCGAAACCTACAAAAGAAAGACCCGCTGAAAAGTCAGCGGGTCAGGTGGGGAGGCTTGCCGGATCGTTCAGGTGATCGGCCGCACGTCGGCGGTCAGGGGAATGTTCGTGTGATCCCGGTTTTCGACGAGATCGAGAACGGGTGCGCCGTTCTCAAGGCGCCACTGACCACCGACGAGCGGTGTCTTGGCAATGTTCGGCACCGGACCCGACGAGAAATCGATCGGACCGACGATCGTTTCCAGGGACGTCTTTCTAATAGCCGAGGCAATGCTGTCCGGGTCATCCAGATCTTCAGTTCTTCCCAGCGCGTCGATCGCGACTTCAAACAATGAATGCTTGAAACCGAGCGGCATGGTCCAGGGACGGCCAGTGGCGCTTTCATAATCTGCCGCAAGCTGAGCCGAGTTTTGTCCTGTGAAACTCGAAGCAAACGGATGGTGGGGTGACCACCAGACTTCGACGGACAACCCGTCAGCCCGATCTCCAAGGGCAGCCATCGCTTGCGGGAATTCGGAAGCCTTTGCGACATTGACGACCTTCGGCTTGAAGCCCTGCTGCGCTGCCTGTGTCCAGAATGTCGTGAAATCCGGTGGAATGACCACACCTGTCACGATTTCCACGCCCGCCGACTTGAACGCGGAGATCTGGGACGAAAAGTCATCGGTCATGGATTGGAACCGGCCAGTATCGACAAGCTGGTAGCCGCGTTCGCTCATGACGGGCGGAAAGCCGAGCTTCGGATCCCCCCAGGCGTTTCCATCCGGATCATTCGGCCAGAGCGCGCCGACAACCTTGTTGGTATCCACCGCGTCCCAGATCCCGGTGAAAACGGAAATGATGTCTTCCAGCCCCCAGAAAAAATGAAACGTGTAGTCGAACCCGGTTTCCGGGTCGCCCTGCCGCCCAAAGAAGTGCGGCTGCCACGGTGTATCGTTGGTGATGCACGGGACACCGTTGAGTTCCGCCTGGTCGGCGACCGGGTTGGTTGTATCCGGGGTCGATGTGGCCGTGATGATGTCGACCTCATCCTCGAATATCAGTTCCTGCGCCACGGACGACGCGCGGTTGGAACTTGACTGGCTGTCCTTGACGATGAACTCAACAGGGTGGGCAGTGCCGTTTATCTCAAGGCCGTTCGCAAGCTGGGACCGGAACTGATTGAGAACGAACTCGTCCGGCTCTGCGAAAATGGCAAGCGGTCCGGTTTTCGGTGTCACAAAGCCAATCTTGATCGGCCGGTTCCTGGCGATCGCCGGGGCGCTCAAACCGCCAACCAGGGACGCGGCGGCAACAGCACCGCCAGCTTTGATGAGCGAGCGTCTTGAGAGTGAAAATTTACGGTGTGTCATAGTCTCCTCCCGTCATGACATGGAAGGAGGCTAGAAAATCGAAGCACGGAGAGCGATGCCGTCTTCAGTATCGTGCAATACCGTTGATCTTTAGGAAAAAAGACCTGGCCGGGTCGAGGGGATTAACTTGATTGCTGCAGTCACCGTTTGCTGCGTCTCGCCGTTCGGCGAATGAAGGATCAGGATTTGGACTGGAGAGTGCTCGGCTTGAGTTTCGGTTTTCCAGAACCAAAACGGCTTCGGGAGCTGGCATTGCCAGCTCCCGAAAGTCCGTTGATATCAATGTTCGAAAGCGTCCTAAGGGTTGACGACAACATACACTGTCGTGCCGTTCTCCGTTACCGCCTGATAGTACACACCACCGCAATTGTAGTAGGCGTTGTACGGCGTGCAGCCTGAAATGGAATGACGGCGATTGACCCTTCGGGAGGTTCTACGCGCGGTTCGGCGGGCGGCGTTTTGTGAAGCTGTCTGAGCGCTGGCCTCGCCGACCTTGAAGGATAAAGATCCGGTGGACTGCGGCGACGGCAAGTCGATATTGCTGACAAATCCAACTGAAAAGGCGGCAGCGGCAAGTGTGAGTGCTTTGGCGTTCATTTTACATTTCCTTTGAGTTTTGCTGCTTCAGGCGCTTCGGCCATCGTGAAGGCAGTCAATGAATTGCTGGTGGGGTTTAAGGCGCTGTCAGGGTTAGTTGCTTTCAGCCGCAGTCTCGGCGGCCTCGTGCCGGCGGTTCACCCGACGCGAGGTTCTGCGGGACGTGCGCCGAGCCGCGTTCTGGGATGCCGTCTGCGCATTGGCTTCACTCAATTGAAAGCTCACTGGCGCACCGGACGGAATGGGATTGAGGTTTACTTCGCCGACATAACCGATCGAAAAGGCGATTGCTGCGAGTGTGAGTGCTTTTACTTTCACGATACTGCTCCTTTGAAATTCAACCGCCCCCCAAAGGGCAGTTTGCTTGCTGACACGGTGAATATGGTCGATGGGAGTCGGGAGATCTTTTGATGCCTGGCCAGGTGTTTAATCGTTCTGGCCAAATTGATCCGTGGAGCCTGAGCGAAGGGAAAGCCGGTGGGGGAGAGCGCCGTTATCCGCAGGAAACCGGGGCGCTTAGGGTCAGGACCCTAGGTGTTTTTCGCCGCTTGTTTCAGGAACAGGTCAGCAGCGGTGACAGACGAGACACACAAGAAAACAGGCGCCGGTTCAGGAACCCGCGCCTGTTTGCACATCTTCGATGTGATGGTTTGAAGATCAGTGGCTCGCGCCCGCAAGACCGATCCCCGAGGCGAGACCGAGCCAGGCCTTGATCCGCAGGCCGACGGCCTTGATGATCCCGAGAGCCTCGATCACGTGAGCGGTCACACTTCCTTCCAGATCGCCCTTGAGGTCGGTGGTGTAGGTCTGGACGATACAGCCGCTGCCCGGGACAAGAAGGTTCTGATGCTCCGGATGGACAAGGTCCAGATGCGCGACCACCTGACCTCGCTTGGCGCGTTCTGCAGGTTCCATCAACCGGCCTGAGGGAGCCAGCTGTCCGGAGGAAATCGGCTCCTGGATCCGCGTGATGCGGGCCGGCAATACCGTGTTCTTCATGGCGATGTTGAAGTTGCTTTCGCAAGCGATCTCCGCCGCCATGCCCTCATAGATTTCGGTGCGGGACACCTGCGAAAATCCTGCGACAATGCGGCCGTTTTCCTTCGGCAAGCGGTCCGGCACGATCAGAAGAGCCGGGCTCATCGCAGCCTGAGCAGCGCGGGCACCGACACTCAGCGTCAGCTGTTCAACGGTGCCGTCCACGTAGCTGTGCACCCGGGTCTTGTCCAGTTCTACCTCGGCCTGTTTCAAAGAGGCCCTGGCGCTTTCCAGCTGCGCCGGCAAAACAGCCTTTGCCTGCACCTTGGCGGTTTCCAGACTGCTTTTGGCAGCCTCGACGTCCGCGCTGCGCGCGTCGCGCTGGGAAATGGCACGCTCGTGCTGGCTGGGCTGATAGGCGGCCGATCCACGCGAGTGCAGTTCGCGCTGGTCGGCCAGCGCAAGCTCTGCTTGTCTGAGAGCTGCATGTGCGGCGTCGAGCGCGGCAGCGGCTGTTTCAACGTCCTGGTCGGCAGCCTGCATTGCGGCTTCAACTTCTTCGACCTTGCGCTGGCTGTAGTCCACTTTCGCCAGTTCGGAGCTGTTTTCGATCGCAAAAAGGGGATCTCCGACTTTTACGTGGTCACCGCCCTTGACGAAAACCTCAGTGACTGTACCGCCCGTTTCGGCAACGACGGGAACGGTGCGGAAAGGAACCAGACCCGTATAGGATTTCGGATAGTAGTAGAACACGGCAAAGAAGACGATCAATGCCAGCACGAACCACAGGAACAAAGCCCGATGGACGTTGTAAAGCGTGATCGGCAGACTCCGCCAGCGCAGATACATGACCCTCAAAACGAAGGGGAACGAGGTAACAAGGAGCTCGATCATTGTGCTGCCTCCTCTTCATCCGGGCGCCACCACAGCATGAAGTCCCGGGCGATCGCCGTCAGGATCAGGGCCGTAGGCAGAAGGATGCTGAAATGGTCCAGTGCAGGCATGATCTCGTAAGCCAGCGCTATGGTCAGTATGGTCGGAATGGTGGTGCGAAGCGGCGTGCCCTTGGCGCGATGTTCGGCGTAGTGGTCGAATTGCGAATAAAGATGAACCACAAGAAAGATCGCCAGAAAAAAGATGATAAGGCCGACCCAGGCGTACCAGTCGGATTGCCCTGGAACGACCCACCATCTGGGATCGCCGCCACTTGCGGCGGCCTCGGTGGTTAGGGCGCCGGTAAAGGCCAATGCCGGCAAGATGAACGTCTTCACGATGAATGTCCTTTGCTGTTGAAGATGGCCGCCCCCCGAGGGCAGCATCGGTGTTCACAGCCGACAGATGGGGAAAACAGGAGACGCGTTCTTTTGAGCTCTGGCCACGCGTTTAACAGTTCTGGACAATTTGCAGCTATCTTGCACAGCTGATCGATACATCCGGGAGACATGACTGATGCCGCGCGTCAGTGCCTATCGTTTGAAACACGTAGCCAGGTGCTTTGAGCAGGAACCGGCAGCGGATTTTGCTTTCCATGAAATCCTGGAAAAGTGCGGCATCGATGCAAAAATTCTGGATGCCCCGGAAGCAAAGGTCGAGTTGACGGCGGAAGCAGCGGTCGTCGAGCTTTCCTGCGAGGTCCTTGGAGACAGGACATTCGCGGCCCGTGCAGGTTTGTCGACACCCGGCTCAAAAACCCTATTGGCCTACCTGGCAAGGGCGAGCGAGACGGTTGGTCAGGTTCTGGCGCTGGCCCAGAAATACTACGCACTTGAAGACCCCGACCTGCAGTTTCATCTCAGTAAGACCTCAAAAGGACCCGTCATCGCCTTTGAAAGCTCGGTGCTGGCAAGCCATCAGGCGCCGAGACATCGTGAACTGCTCGTTTTCGGGGCCTACAGGCGAACCCAGCAAATTGCCGGCCCGGAGTTCGGTCCCTTGGCGATCGTTCTGGAAACCAATGACCTTGCCCACTGCGCCGAGCTCGAACGTTGTGCGGACTGCGAGATCATTTGCGGTCAGTCTGTCAGCGGCGTGCGGCTTCCGCTCGGAGGACTTGATCACCCGATTTCAACTTACGATCCAGCCTTGCTGGATCATCTGCTGATTCATGGAGATGCCCGTCTGGAGGCAGAAAGCCAGGCAGCGCCAACGCTTTCGCAAAAGGTTATCAATCTGGTGCGCGGACAGCTGCCCGGACATCTGCCGAGCGGTGATGAAGTCGCGTCAAAACTTTGCATGACACGGCGCACATTCACCCGGCATCTGGCCGCCGAAGGGACAAACTACAAGTCGCTCATTGATACCGCTCGCAGCGACATCGCCAAACGACTTCTCCTGGGAGAAAGCAGCATCGCACAAGTCGCGTTCCTGCTCGATTTTTCCGATCAGGCCGCCTTCTCGGTCGCCTTCAAGCGATGGACCGGCACAACCCCTGCCCAGTTCAAAAGAGCGAACGGGTAAAAGGCACACTTGACGTCTTCCAGGGTCCGTCCGCTTCAAGGCGATGAGCTGCTGCAAGACCACTATCTGTTTGCATCGGCAGCCAGAAACCGGCTCATGCGGGCGAGTGCCTCAAGCTTGGCTTCCGGTGTTTCCAGGTTCAGCGCCATCAGCAGCGCCAGGGTATTGTCCCGTCCGGTCTGCGCGTTGATGATCATGTGGTGCGCATGCTGACGGCTTCTGACATCGGGGAGTGCGGCGATCAGTTTTTCAACCGCTTCCGGATTATCTGAAAGGGACTCAGCGACCGCGACAGCCACGATGGCATCGTCCAGCATAAACCGGTCGCGTCCGGTTTTTTCGCCGGCATCGCGGATCAGTCCGTCCAGCAAGACATGGGCTTCATCAAGACAGGTATTGGGACCGTCGTTGCCACGCGCCACAAAGCTGCTGGCGCAATATCCATAGACCGATGCAAGTACGTCCATTGCACCCGCTTCTTCCGCCAACCCCCGCGCGAGGGCCCAGTTCCCAGCCCGGGCTGCGGTTTGCACAAGTCCGCCCAGAACGCTTTCCCGTACCTGATCGGAGGTCGCGCTGCGGGCAAGTGTCAAGGCTCGCTCCGTCTCGCCCTCCTTGATCCTGAACTCCGCAGCGCGCGAAAGCGTCAGGTAGCGCTTATCCTCGGGGAGCGCTTCCCTGAGGTCCGCAGCTTCGGCCATCAAGGCATGCGCTTCATCCTTCCGCCCGTCCTTCGCTCGGCGGGTTGCCAGTTCGATAAGTGTGATCGCACTGTTGGACGGATCCAGAATGGCGCGCGCGGCTTCTTCGGCAGCATCATGATCGCCCGCCATTTCGAGTGCGCTTGCAAGCCGGTAATGTCCGTGAGGTGCTTTTGTTTCCGCCTCGACCTCGGCTGCGGCAGCAAGCGCCTGATCAAGAAACGCGCGCGCGTCGTCGCCCTTTTCCTTTCGAAACGCCGCCTCCGCCATCATCGCGTAGTCCACCACACGCCGTTCAGCCGTGATACTCTCATCGAGGAGCGGCTTTTCCGACGACGCAACGCCCTTGCCAGGCTGCTGCGCGGCCAGTGTTTTCAGAACCTGGTTACGGCTCCGCTCGGTCTTGATGCGCTCGGCGATTGCAAGGGCCTCTTCTTCACGACCGGTCAGAGCGAGCGCACGTCCGTAGTCCGACAAAACTGCGTCTGTGCGGTATCCTGGCCTGAGATCGCCGATCGCCGAGGCAACCATGTCCAGGAGGCAGTCTACGGTGGGCTCCCGGACGCAATAAGGGTCCGCATCCAGAGCCAGAAGGGGCGTAGACGCCGACACAAGCAGGCTGCCGGCGAAAAGAAAAGACCTCCAGTACAAGACCAGTTCCTCCCCTTTCAGGTGCGCATGTTTATCCGCCGGCTGAACGAAATGCTTACAACGAAAAGGTTTTACGACCGGCGGCATCCGAATGCGGTGCGCTGCACCGCCCGCAATGGCACCAGTCTACACCGCGGCGCGGCAGTTCGGTATGTAAAGATTGCGTTTTCTGGATTTCAAAATACGACAAAACCTGTGAGCAATCTTGGCTCTTCGTGAGATCCCGGGGTCGAAGGCATCGACCTGACTGAGCCCCAAAACAAGGAGAACTTAGCCCTACAAAGACGTTAGAAAATTAAAAAAGTCCTGCTCGAAAAACCAGCTAGGAGCCCTTCCAAATTTGGAACGATCTAAAAAATTAATAAAAATTTAATTTGATTTTAATGCCGATATACGCCTACGAATACAACTGTTCGTTGATTAAAATTTCTTCGAGCCAGAGTGCTATTGGATGAAGATCATTCGTTACAAAACTTGTGCACGAACAGTACTGAACAGTGATCTATAGCACTGCATAAGTGTCTGCCCATGAAGGCAAAGAATTAAGTGGTGGAGAAACAATGGCTAGTGCTTTAGACATGATCGTGGAAGGTGACTCCAAGAAGGACCCTTATCTCAACGAGAAAGACGTCGGTGTCTTTAAAACCAGCGAAAAAAGCGGAAACGTTGGAGTTGTTGATTTTGGTGATCGCTCCAAGGCGTATACGATCGACCTTGATAACATCAATGCCTTGACAGTTCTCGACATCAAGGAGAACCAGGCATTCAAAGATATCGCATCGATGGGTCAGGATGGGAAGCGGTTCCAAAACAAGGAACTTGGCCTGATAGACAATGAGTCTGGTGAGGTCGACGCAGAACTTATTGAACTGATCAAGGTTGCTGCGCTTGGTGAAACAGACTCTATTCAACTTGGTAAGATCGAAAGCGGTGCCGTTGAAATACTCGTTGCCGGGGATTGGTCCACGGACGTACTTCGGTTCGAAGGAGATCAGTTGAACGAGGTCCTTGCTTCGTTGTCAGACATTCCTGCAATCTGCGAAGCGCTTCCAACGCTACTAGACCTAAAGAATAAGGATTCTCAGATTGCGGTTTACGACTACGAAGATGACAAAGACAAAGGTTTTGTCGGCAACGACGCTGATGTTGATAGTTCAGCAGTTAAAGCAATCATCGGCGGTTCTAAGCTCGAACTAGATGAAGCTGCCGCGTTGGTTAACTATGCCTTGAGTGACGATGGTCAAAACGACGACGGGATCGAAATCGACTTCAATGGATCGGCATTCATTGTAAACATTACAACGAGGGGCGGCACCGTCGTCGACACTCTTGTGCTCAAAGGTGACGCGCTCTTTGACGAGATCGGAAACAAAGTCATCGGCAACGGCGGTGAGCAAGACGGTCTCGACATGAAAAACGCGGTTAGCCAAACCGCTTTTTTCGACTATGACGAAGCAAACAGCTTCTTCTTCGGAAGTGACAGTTTTGTCGATAGCAAAGACGCCAAAGACATTCTCGGCGGGTCAAGAATGGATTCAGGTGAAGCCGAAGGCCTGGTGGAACTAGCGCTCGCGGGCGATCCGAATGTGCGTTACCTCGCTGGCGATGAAGACAGCGCGATCATTCAAGTTGATGCTGGTGGCGACAGCGTTGATACGCTGATAATCACCGGTGACGATTTTAACTTCGTTTAAGCGACACTGAGTCTACGGACTCAGGAAAAGTTAGCTTTCTGCTGTCTGCCTGTCGTTTTTTTAGACGGGCAGACCGAGCGGGAGCAACGAGTTCCCGTCAACGCCCGCGAAAAGACCCGGACCAACGTTTCGGTCCGAGTCTTTTCGGTAAGCCTAACGATCCCTACGTCCGGAAACGTACCCTAGCACCGCCACCGGCTCTCACCGGTTTTCGCCCGGCAAGAACACGGCGGCAGAAAAAAGTGTCCAGCGCCCGGCCATTCGGCGGGCGCTGCTGTGACAGTTACTGGATTTCCTGCACCTTCATGACAAGTTCATTCCAGTTGCGCTGGTTCTCGATGTCATGCTCAAGACCTTGCTCATCAGCAATCCTGAACCGCTTGAGTGCCGGTGTCTTGCTGGTCGCCTGGTAAAGCCAGTAGGCCTCCGCCTTCAGGGCTTCATCGATCGGTTTGTCGATGGACTCATAAACAGCCTGTTTGCAGGCATTGATCGACTCCGCCGGGAATTGGGCGATACGCCGGGCAAGGTTTTCGACATAGGCACCGATCTCGTCCGGGTCCAGCGCCTTGTTGATGGTGCCGAGCGCCTCGGCCTCGTCCGCGTCAAAGTCGCGTGCACTGAGGATGATCTCCAGCGCTCGCCCGAGGCCGGTCTGGCGCGCCATGCGCGAAGCGCCGCCGCCACAGGGCAGAATGCCCATGCCGACTTCCATTTGCATGAACTTGTACTTGCCGCGCGCCGCAAATCGCATATCCAGAGCCAGGGCGAGTTCATGCCCGCCGCCGCGGGCAAACCCCTCAAGCTTCGCAATGGTTGCCTGGGGCACTTTGCTGATCCGCTCGCAAACTGACTGCAGGTCGAGCAATTGCGCGTCTTCGCGCGAAACCGCCTCGTCCGACATGTCCTTCAAAAGCTCGGTGTCATAATGACAGACCCAGATTTCAGGATTGGCAGACTGGAACACGACCACTTTGGTTTCGCGGTCCCGTTCCAGTCGCATCGCGAGACTGTTCAGGTCAGCCAGCATCTGCTGCCCTTGCACGTTGACCGGCGGATAATCGAACGTCACCCAGGCAATGCCATTGTCGAGTTGAACGTTGAAGGTGGAGAAGTTTTCGTACTTCATGAGGAATTCTCGCTTTCTGGACCCGGCGTGCAGACGCTTCAGCACGCGCTTGTGTGATCAGTAGGTGAGAAAGGACCGCATCTTGCCGGCCCCAACGAGAACACATTTATTATCTCTGAAATCGATAAAAACACCGATTGAATGAATTCAGTATCTTGAAATTTCATATAATAGAAGTGCGTTCGAAACGGGCGTGGCACCCGTGGGCGCGGCACACACGCCTCCCCTGCCCGGTCTACAAAGCCTGTCTGATGTTGCCTAGGCCTCCAGGCGGCGTCAATTTCTCCGAAAAAATAGACGTAAAATAGTTCAAAATTACTTACAATAATTTTGTTTTTATTTCTTCAATTCATGGTTACATCTAATTTTATTTCATGATATTCCTGTGCTGCAGGGCACAAACACAGCGAAAGATGAGTATTTGCTGTAGTTTAGAGAGGTTTTTGTTTCGAAAATGCAGTTGAAGTGCGGGATTGGCCGTTCCAAATGTATCGAAAGCTTCAAGGGACAGCGCAAGACGAAATGTCGTTAGCACCAAGGCAGTTGCCAGCGAGCCGAAAACTGGTATTGGCGTCCGCGCAGGACAGACGAGCAATTGAAAACAGTGCGATCGAGCATCTTGTAAGGTTCATCGATCCTGGCGTGCCGGACATAACCTTGTTCCGGAACACCTTTCCCCTGCTCGCGATTGCATTTTCCAACGAAACCGAAGCCGCACTGAAAACCACGCTCGCATCCATCCGTCGACTGAAAACCATTCCGGAAATTTCCCTGTTGCGGCTCGACCAGGGCAACAGCGAAAGGGATTTCGCGCTCATTCAGGCGCTGCTGAGCGGCGGCGTTGGACAGCTCGCCTCGTTTTCAGCCTCCATCGCGTCGGAATTGACGCTTCTGAGGCGCGAACGTGAAGCGCTGCTTGAAAACTACCGGGCGCTGGAAGATGCCTTTCAGGCGAAAAACTGGGAACCGCTCACGGAAGCTTTTGCGCACGATCCCTATGTCGATCCGAAAGACGAGGGCATCGGCCAGCTTCTTTCCAAAAGCTTCATCGATCAGCTTCTTCCGGTGTCCAGCCACGGTGTGGCCGGGATCGCGCTGCACATGAATTTCGTGCCCAAGAGCGCGGGCGAACTGTGCGTGACGCTCAGCTATGTCGAAAGCGACGAAACCATCATGGAATGGATCGTCGACTACAAGAACCTCGTTGCAGAGTGGAACTACTTCTCACTTTCGCGTGCTTGCGGCGGCAGCGCACAAACCTTGCGCCTGCGCGTTTCCACCTCCGGTTCTGAAACGATCGGGTTGTCGCTCGGTTACCCGATCGCCAGCGAGCGATACACAATCCGTTCGGAAACAGAGCATCCGGATCTCGACATGCGTCCGTTGGCGTTTCGCGTTTACACAGGCGTTCCGGGTGTCGCCCCGGTTCTGACGCCCAACATGATTGCGCCGACCGACGTGTCCGACGCTCCGCGAATTCAGAACTATCATTTGCCTGTGGACCTGCTCAAGCAGACGGCCGATGTGTCGGTGAGAACCGTCATCCCTGATTTCGAGACGGTCAATTTTCTCGAGCATGAGAACGCTCTCATGTGCCATCCGGTTCCGGGCGGCATCACTGCGGGTGCGATCAGCGGTGCGCTTGAAGCGGGAACCGTCTCCGTTTCAGTGAGCGCAATCATAGATCATCCGGAGGGCAGACCCGCCGCCGTCAGTATCTTGCTTGCGCCCGCAAATGAAGATCCGCGGCCGAGAGTGGAGGAAGCGGGCCGGAGTGGATCAAACAGTCCCAGCTCCGTTTTCAGCGGCTGGCGCAAGGTCGGTCCGGGCAATCCGGTGAACATCAACATACAGCTCGACGAGCCGCTGCCTGGTCCGATGAACCTGGTGGTTCTCAGCGGTGCGATCGGTGACTCCGTCGATTTTTCCTGGCTGAAGATCTCCGACTTCCGGATCGCAAAACAAGCTGTCTCCCTGGCAGGAAGGGGCAAAACGCATGTCCAGCAGTGAGGACCCTTCCGATCTGATCGTCGTCGCGATGCCGCTATACGGGCATGCGGCGCTGGCCATGGAGGCAATCCAGTCTGTCCTGTCATCGAACACGCCGAATTGCCGTCTGGAAATTGTGGTGTCCGTCGACGGTGACATCCGGAATGAAACCTTCGACCTGCTTCTTCTTTACGCGGCGGCCTACCCGCAGATCCACGTGGTGTTCGGAGTGAATGCAGGGCCGGGCGGAGCGCGCAACCGGGCAATCGACTTTGTGCTGGAAGAATTGCCGGACGCCCGTGCCATTTACTTTCTCGATGCCGACAACCGGGTCCTGCCGACGACGATCGAGACACTCTACAAGGCCCTTGTGTCGAACGAGTGCGGCTGGGTTTACACGAATATCGACACCTTCTCGGTAAGCTGGCGATCGCATTATGGCAACCGCTATTCCCGTCTGGTTCACTGCATTACCGACAATATCTGCGACACCGGGTCGATGATCTCGATGGAGGTTTTCCACTCCGGCGTTCGCTTCAATGACGACAGGCAAAACGGGTTCGAGGACTGGGAGTTCTGGCTGAGCTGCATCGAACACGGTTTTGTTGGCATGCCCTGCCACGACACGACCTTCGAGTACCGCTTGCGGGCCGAAAGCCGCTTCAAGGATGCCAACCGGGATCGGGCCGCTTCGGAAAGCTTTCTGAAGAAGAGGCACAAGGCCCTTTATCAGCGTCCGACGCTGGTAGACTTCGAACACGAAGAATGTCCGCGCTACATGTTCATGCGCACCGAAGACGGGTCCCTGTCCTGTTTCACCGATCCGAACAAACCGCGCAGGACCATGCTTCTGGATGATCTTATTGCCGAGTTCTGGGCCAGTATCGGCGAACCGGACAATGTCCATTTTCCACCCTTCGTGATGGCCGGAAGCAGAGCAACACTGGATCTCCTGCAGGGCTCCCGCATGCTGCCGGGCATCCTGGCGCATCTGGAGAGCCTGAGTGAGAAAGCCAACGTCGTCTTCGTTCATCTGAGCAACGACAGGCAACAAAGGGAAATCAGTTCGACGCTCCATGACTCCGGCGCGCAAAACATTCCCCCGGCGGACCTCATTTTCCTGTCCACCGCCCTGATCAGGGACGTGATCAGCAACAACGCGCTGGACTGGTTTTCCTCGATCGCCGCCGATCAGGTCTGGCCGACGCTCGCCGTGTTGAATGTGTGCTTCCCTTACCCGCGCAAGCTGCCGCGTCGATCGCTCATTTCCCCGCAGCAAGTGGTTCTGAACTGCGTCAATGCGGTCGCATCAAGCTCGTTTCGCCAGATGGCCGACAAACGTTGGACCTGGCGCCCGATGCGGTTCATGCCCTATTCGGAATTGTACAAGGCCCTGCGCAGGGAACTCGGCGGCTCGCCGGTCCTGCCGCTCGGACATAATCAGGGCGGCAAGCGAACGGCGGCCCTCCTGGTCCCGAACGCCTCCTTCGGCGGCGCGGAAAAGGTCATCTATGCGGCGGCCGGGGAATTGAGGGCAGCAGGGTACGAGACCCATCTCTTCGTTCTCGGCACCACACGTATGGATGTCATCGACGAGTTCGAAAAAAGCTTCGACTACCTTCACTTTTGGGACGAGGGCATCCCCGCCTGGGGCAGTTCAGGTCTGTTCGTGGGTCAGGACTTCATTTCCGAAGATCATCCGATGGACTGGCAACCGCTCAAGGGTCTGCTGTCCGGATTTGACCTCGTCGTAAACAATCACGTCATGGCGGTGCATCCGTTGATCTCACGGCTAAGGTCGGAGGGAGCACGCACCGCCTGTTATCTGCACGTCATTGACAGCACCGTTTTCCAGCGCCCGGCCGGTCAACCCTATGCGGCCATCGCACACGAACATTGTTATGACGCCTTCCTGACATGTTCCGAACAGTTGAAGACCTATCTGCACAGTTTCGGTGTCCCGTTTGAGAAGACGTTCGCTGTCCCGAATTGTGCGAGTTTTTCCGTCACCCCGGCCCTGGTTTCCGAAGTGATGTCGCAGCGCCGGATGGAGGGTCAGGATCGGCGTCTCCGGCTGCTCTATATGGGCCGTCTCGACAGACAGAAGGGCATCGACCGCCTTTCTGCCGCGATCGGTCAGTTGCGCGCGTCGGGAGTGCCCTTCGAAGCGGTCGCGATTGGTGGGGAAATCCTGGCGGACTCGGCTGTCTCCTGGAGTGACAGGCTGCGGGAACAAGGTGTCGTCGTGCGCCCTCCGGTGTTTTCAAGCAATGACCTTATTAAGGCCTTAGGATGGGCCGATATCCTGGTTATGCCATCCCGATGGGAGGGCGCTCCCCTGATGATTGCCGAAGCCCAGCAGCTTGGATGTGTCCCGATTGCCACCGATGTCGGCGCGGTCGGTGAACTCATCACCCATTGGGAAGACGGCATCCTGATCGATGCACCGACCGATGTCGGCGTCGTCACCGAACTGGTGAGCACAATCAGGGAAGTGGCCAACAACCGGCAGAAACTGGCGCCTGTCGTGGAAGGTTGTTTGAGGTCAGCGCAGCGGCGCTCGTGGTCGACCTCGTTCGCTTCCTTCATCGGCTGGTGCGACGACACGGTCGTGAATTCGTCGGCAGTACGCCCAAAGTCGCGCGCCACGGACGAGACCGCATATCGCGGTGTTGTGGCAGCGGAGTGAAACGCTTGCGGGGGAAGCAAACAAAGAGGATATCATTGCATGCCACCTAGAATTCTCGTGACAGGCATTCCTGGGCATTTCACACGTTTGGTAAAGGGCGCACAAGGCCTGTCGGTTTTCTACTCCGAGCAACAAAAGCAACCAGAAACGAAGGAACAGTTCCTTGAGGAACTGCGCGGTATCAGCAATTCAGGAAACTACCTGATTGGTGAAGGCGCGATGGCGGCGCTTGTTCCAAGCGCAAAAGTCATTCCGTTCTGGCACCTTTACAACCTGGTCACCAAAGGCGAGAGCCTGGAAGAGTTCAACAGCCAGTTCGACATCTGCGTCTTCACCTGCGCGAACCTTTTGCGCAACGGCCTTTCGGCCGACGCGGAAGCGAAAGTCCTCGGTGAACTGAAGATGCCCATCGTCATGTTGGGTATCGGCATGCAGAACCGGAACGACCTGGAGAAAAAGGAGCTGCCTGCCGGCACGAAACGGCTTCTGCAAGTTCTCAAGGAACGCGATTCCTTCTTTTTGACCCGCGGGCACGAGACCGCCGGTTATCTCAAGGACCAGGGGTTCTCCTTCGTGCGCCCGACCGGTTGTCCGTCAATCTATTTCATGCCGCACAACATGCGCGCATCGATGAAGAAATTGCCCAAGGTCCGGATCGGAAAGGCCCGGACAATCTATTCCGGCTACCTCGGCGGCGACCAGGAACCCATCCTGGATGCCAACGCACTGGAACCGGCGGGCAGCGCTCCTGAGTATGTGGTGCAGGACGAATTCCTTCATTTCGACATGAAGGTGGAACCTGACGAAAACGGCCGCATCTATAATTCAGCGACAGGCCAGATGATCGGATCGCTTGCCTACCCGGGCATCGAAAAGCGGGATCAGCCATTCGTTGTGCGCACCTTCTTCGATACAAACCAGTGGCGTGGCTGGGCTGCATCCATGGACTTCAACTTCGGTCGCAGGTTTCACGGATCGATCATCGCGATGCAGTCGGCGGTGCCGAGCCTCATGGTGGCAATCGATGACCGGATGCGCGAAATGCTTGGATACTCGGGACTTCCGGCCATCGACCGGCATGAACTCGACAGGACCGGCGACAGGGCTGGCTATGTTGCCAACCACCTGGAGGGACTGAACGCCTCTGAGCTGGTTGATCGCTATTCCGACCGCGAACGCAGCTTCCGCGAGACGCTCCGGGAAATCGGCATCGGGAAGTAAAAGGTCCCGGGGCCGAACTGGTTATGACGCACTTGACCCAAATACCGGCAGGAATGCGCGCATCATTTATCGCATTCCTGTTCGCCGCCTTTGCCACGCTCGGACCGCAACCGGCCCCTGCCGGCGACGACCTTCGTTCCGGCGTCAACCGGGTCAACCTCGCCTGGCGCACAGCTGCAGAACAACAGGAAATACTTGGCGAGATCGCTGCAAGCGGTGTGACGGACATTCGTCTTTCGCTCTCCCGTCCGGTCGACCGGAGCATTGACGCTCTGAAAATCGCGGACGCACTGGGCTTGAACATTCTTCTTGAAATTCAGCTCTCGAACAAAAGCTACTACCCGCCCGGCCTTAAGCCCCGCACGGGACATGATCGGGTGTGGGATATCCATCGCTTGTCCGACCTTGATCTTGAAAAATATCGTACGGAGCTTTCGAGCGCCCTTACCCGGATCGACGAAGCTGGAATACGCCTTGAGGCCGTGGAACCGGGAAACGAAATCAACATCAGTCCCTACAATGGGGACTTGCATGTTTACCCCGTACGCGGCGTCCGAACGGCACGCAGCATCGATGAATTGCGGAACAGGTCCGCCTTCGAGAAAGGCCTGGACAAATACGTTGATTCACTGCGCATCACCCGCGATCTCCTGGATGCCACGGTCCACAGCCGTGAGGCGAAACTGGTCTCCTCGGGCCTGTCCGACATGCGGGCCCAAACGGCAGACAGACTTGGCCTGGAACGTCTCGACGCCGGAGAGGTGATCGATCTCCTGCAGGAACGCGGTCTCGACGAGATCGTCGATGCTTACGGTATCCATATTTATCCGGGCAACCGAACCGCGTCGGCCATCGAACGAAGGATTGGTGAGCTCTTGGAATTCTGCCTGCCCGCCGAAACGGGACATCCTTGCTGGATCACCGAATGGGGGGTTGCCAACACCAGCCAGGAATGCCCGGTCGACGACGGCAAGCGTGAGGTTGTCGTGCGCAACGTTCTTCAAACATTCGACGACCTGAGCGACACCGGCCGGCTGGAGGCGGTGTTCTACTACGACTGGGATTCCCACGATCGATACAGCGTCTGGCGGTGCGGAGGATTGTCACCGGCGGGCGCCTTGGCCGTGGGTCTGGAGGAAAAATAACAAACGTGGCCGACCGGCCAATGCCGAAGGCCTTCAGCGTTCGAAAGGAAAGACGGTGAGAATTGTTCTTCATATCGGAACAGAAAAAACCGCGACCACGTCCATCCAAAGATACCTCTTTGCGAACCGCAATGCCTTCGCGGAAAAGGGTGTTCTTTATCCAGATAAGCTTGGCGCTGAAAATCAGTTATGCCTTCCCGCCTGGGCAATCGGCAAGCCGGACGCGGATGAAGTGACAGCCACCGCATACGGGGTCATGAGCCGCTCCGGCTTTGACCAGATGGACAGGTATATCCTTGAGACACTTGAAAGGCAGATCTCGGCAACGGACCCTGACGTGATCGTATTTTCCAACGAACATCTTCACAGCCGGGTAAGGTCCCTGGGCCAAGTGCGCAGGCTCAAGCAAATCCTTTCGCAGCTGTCCGATGACATCCAGATCATTCTCTACATCAGGCGACAGGACAGACTTGCGGTCAGCTACTTCTCAACGCCGTACAAATTCGGCGAGAAAACGACGGTCGGCCAGGCAATCCCGGCTGCCTCCAAAGGCGTGCCGCACTACTACGACTACGGAAAACTCGTGACCCTTTGGAGCGAGGTGTTCGGTGCCGAAAACCTTGTGGTCAAGATCTTCGAGGAGGAAGTCCGATCCGAAGGTGGCGTCGTCGCGTCGTTCCTGAACGCAGCCGGATTGCCGCGCCAGGCTGACACGATGGCAAAGGTCCACAACGAGTCCCTTTCGATGGAAGCCATCATGTTCCTCGCCAGTTTCAACGAGCAAATAGCCGCGCTTCCAGACCAGAAAGCCGAGTTGCGCAAGATCCGAATGTCCCTCGTTCGCTTTCTGGAACGAAACTATCCGGCACGCCGCAAGCTGGCTTCAAAGGAAGCGGCAATGGACTTTTATTCGCGTTGTCATGCGTCGAACGAGATTGTGCTCAAGACCTTTTTTCCCGACCGAACGAAACTGTTTGATGAGAATTTCAACGAGTATGGCGATGAGGAGTCACTGGCGCCGGACACGCAAATGCTTGCTGAGATCGGCGCCCGCGCCGCAATGTTGATCCGCGATAAACTCACCGCGTAACGGTCGACACTTTCCTTGTGCCGCCTGATTGCCGTTGATCCGGACCGGAACATCTCGGCAGAAAAGTCCGTGAACCGATTGGGATGAGGACTTTCAGGATAGACCCCGTTGCCGCCACGAACTGGAGCATCGAAAGGTTGGATTTGCCGCGCCAAGGTGCCCTGTTCAATTCGAGCCCGGTGACATAACGTCTTTGGTGACGCAATATCCTTCAAAGCATGTGAGAAAGAATGTCCCAAGACACGAACGACGCCGGCGACTGGAAACCGTCGACACGATACCCCGACCCTTCCGTCATCTCCCTGGATGCAAGATTTGACGCTTTGAAGCTGCCGCTCGCAGGCGTGGAGCGCCTCGCAACAGGTTGCCGCTGGTGCGAGGGACCGATCTGGTTCGGAGACGGCCGTTACCTGATTTGGAGCGACATTCCCAACAATCGCATCATGCGCTGGGACGAGGTGACGGGACAGGTATCGGCCTACCGCCAGCCATCGAACTTTGCCAACGGGCAGACCAGGGACCGCCAGGGACGGCTTGTGACCTGCGAGCACGGTGGGCGGCGTGTAACGCGTACAGAGTACGACGGCAGCATTACCGTTCTGATGGATAGCTACGACGGCAAGCGGTTGAATTCACCCAATGACGTCGTCGTCAAATCGGACGGCTCCGTGTGGTTCACCGACCCTCCGTTCGGTATCCTCGGCAATTACGAAGGACACCGGTCGGAGCCGGAGCTGGGTCAGAATGTCTACCGGCTCGATCCGGAAACCGGCGCGGCAACTGTCGTTGCCGACGATATTCTCGGCCCGAACGGCCTCGCCTTCTCACCTGATGAGCAAAAACTCTACATCGTTGAATCCCGCGGCCAGCCAAATCGCAAGATCCTCGAGTACGATGTTTCTGCGGACGGTGCGGCGATCAGCGGCAAGCGCGTGCTTATCGACGCTGGACCTGGAACGCCGGACGGGTTTCGAATTGATGTTCTCGGCAATCTGTGGTGCGGCTGGGGCATGGGATCAGAGGATCTCGACGGCGTGATGATCTTTGCGCCGGACGGCACTCCGATCGGCCGCATCGCGCTCCCTGAACGCTGCGCAAACCTGTGTTTCGGCGGCCGCGCAAACAGCCGCCTGTTCATGGCAGCCAGCCACTCCGTTTACGCGCTTTATGTGAACGTTCCGGGCGTCGCAAACGGCTAGACTGTGAAGACACTGCGTCTTGGCTCCTCGACATCCCGTTGAGCAGGAGCCAATTTGCATTGGATGGGACCCTAGGTCTCCCAGGTGGCTGCTTTTTCCGCTTCCGCGTTCATCCGTTGAAAGGCCGCTGCATCTTCCGGCCAGAAATCGGCGAGCCAGTGGAGATAGGTGCCGACCTTGGCCGGGTCCATGTCCAGCGAGCGCTTGATCAGGTTGATCTCGTCTTCAAGTTCGATCGGAACGGCCAGTGAATCGTTGAGGCGATTGATCATGTTGAACATGGCGCTGACCATGGTCAATTCGACAATTTCGCCGTTGGTGAAATGTTTTTTCATCTCTTCGAAGAGTGCGTCGTCGCCCGCGGCCGTGTTCTTCGTGACAGCTTCCGCCCAGCGGACCGCGACTTTCTCTCCCGGCGACAGCGTTTCGGACTGCAGGTAGTCGTCGGAACTGAGTTCGATGATTTCCTCGTGGGTAATTCCGGCGGCCTGTCCCAGCGCCGTGTTGTGCGCATAGCAGTAGTTGCAGCCGTTCGTATGGCTGGTTTTGATCACCATGAGTTCCTTGATCCGGCCCGACATCCGTGACCCCGGCCATTGGCGCTGAACACTGGCATTGAAGCCAAGCAACAGCATCACGTACCACGGGGCATGTGAAATTGTTCGGTAGAAATTCGGGACCCGCCCAAGCAGTTGCGTCACTGCTCCATAGAATTCGTCGAATTCTCCCGAGATATTTTCACGCTCGATTTTTGGAAGTCTTTGCATCTTCTGTATCCTACCGTGACTTTAGCAACCCAGCGGCAGATTGACGGAAAAAATCCGCCTTGCCCAATGACTTAAGCTAATAATCACTATTAGGATTTCAGTTACCGGAGCATAGGACGCTGCAAGTCACCCGGCAAGCTGTTGCCGGACTTACGTAAGCCCGGAACATCTTTCAGCCCAAAGTCCGCGGCCGGCGCGGCGGTTACGGGTATCACAATTGGTAGATCGGCAATCGGTACAGGTTTCGGCGTCAAATTACGCCAACAAACGATGGGCGTTTTCGGGAAATGAGGAAGGTCGGCGGCTAGGCCGCCCTTTAAAACGCCATCCGCGGGCAAGTCGGATTTGAGCGCTGAATGCCTCAGAGAGGAAAGGCATCAATGATGGCTCGGTTACCAACTTGCACCGCGGAAGAAGCGACTGGTGTCTCACCTTGAGAGTTGAGGGTGACACCCGGATAAGCCGCTGGCACTTCCAGAAGTACCAGGGGGTTTAGCGGCGCTTCTGGCGAGTGATGGTGGACTTTTTCACCTGCAGGGGTCTGCTGGCCAGCCTGTTCGGTTTCCTTGCCCGCCTTGGAAAGATCGTCAACAAGTTTGTCGATGCAGTCCTGAAGTGCCTGACCTTGCAGACCCCAGCAGCTCTGACCGGCATTTGCAGCCGTACCCTGCATGACAAAAGCAGAGAACACTGCTGCAGCTACGATGGATGCGGTTTTCATTTCTAGTCTCCATTTGGTTCGTGACATGCCGGCGTTGTTGCCGACAAAACCAAAATGGGGACTGCTCTTGTCACCCCCGTTTCGCCGCATGTCTCAATTGTACCGGCCCGCGGTAAGGCCGACACAATTGATACATCAGGGATTTCTACGTCGAGCGGCTTCTGCGGGAGCAGGCTCCAGTAGACCCTCAGGTAATTACATCGGGACCGTCCCGGTTCAAAAGACCGATGCCGGCAATCTCATGCGCTGCATTGATGACAGGGCCCAAAGCCGATTGGACGTCCTGGTTGAACTTGGCCGGATCCGTTTCCAGGTGTTCGACATAAAGACGTACTGTTGCACCTTCCGTACCTGTTCCCGACAAGCGGAAAACGGCACGCGCGCCATCTTCAAACTGGATACGCAGACCCTGGTTGCTCGTTCTGGAACCATCAATCGGATCTTCGTAAGCAAAGCTGTCGGCTTTCGCGACAGCCAGTCCTGCAACCGTTGTGCCCGGCAGCTCGGCGAGTTTGCCGGTGACCCGCTCCATGAGGGCGCTCGCGTCGGCATTGGGAAGCGCCTCGTAGTCGTGCCGAGAATAGTAGTTCCGACCAAATTTCTCCCAGTGCGCCTGCACGAGATCCGTAACAGAGCAGCGTTTCGCTGCCAGTATGTTGAGCCAGAGCAATACCGCCCAGAGCCCGTCCTTTTCGCGAACATGATTGGATCCGGTGCCAAAACTCTCCTCACCGCAGATAGTGGCCCGGCCCGCGTCCAGCAGATTGCCGAAGAATTTCCACCCTGTCGGCGTTTCGAAATGTTCGATACCAAGGTCTTGCGCCACGCGATCGGCAGCGCAGCTTGTCGGCATCGAACGGGCAACACCCGCGAGCCCGCCGGAATAGCCGGGTGCCAAATGCGCGTTGGCCGTCAAGATCGCCAGACTGTCGGACGGCGAGACGTAGCAATTCCGGCCCAGGATCATGTTCCGGTCGCCGTCCCCGTCCGAGGCTGCGCCGAAATCGGGCCCGTTGTCTGACATCAGCTCGTTCATCAGTTCCTTCGCCCAGGCGGGGTTGGGATCGGGATGCCCGCCGCCGAAGTCTTCCAGCGGGGTCGCGTTGATGGCACTGCCCTTTGGCGCTCCCAGCGCGCCCTCAAGGATAGCTGTTGCATAGGGTCCGGTAATCGCATGCATGGCGTCGAACCGGATTTGGAAACCGGATGCAATGAGCTCCCGGATGGCTCCGAAATCAAACAGCTCTTCCATCAGCACAGCGTAATCTGCAACGGGATCGACAATGCTCACGGTCGTACTGCCGACCTCCGTCTCACCGATCGCGTGGAGATCGACATCCGGTGTCCCAAGCGTCAGATAGCGAGAAATGGATTTTGTGCACTCAAAGATAGCGTTGGTGACGCCTTCCGGTGCAGGACCCCCATTGGGAATATTGAACTTGAGACCGAAATCCTCGTCGATCCCGCCTGGATTGTGGCTTGCCGACAGGATCAGTCCACCGTCGGTCGCATTCTTGCGGATCAGGTTGGACGCTGCCGGCGTGGATAGCAGCCCGCCGCGTCCGACAATGATGCGCTTCGCTCCGTTGGCGGCCGCCATGCGCAGGATTGTCTGGATTGCGCTGGCATTGAAATACCTGCCGTCCCCGCCGACGACAAAAGTCTTGCCGTCTGCGCCACCGATCGCGTCAAACACGGACTGAACGAAGTTTTCCAGGTAGTGCGGCTCCATGAAAACACGAGTTTTCTTGCGCAGACCCGAGGTGCCCGGTTTTTGTCCCTCAATCGGTGCCGTTGAAACCGTTTTGATGTCCATGTCAATTTTCTCCTTCCGGATAAAAATGAGCGCGTCCGGCGTTGCGCATCAGGCTTGCCGTTTCATTGAGTGCGGAAACGCCGGCCAGGTCTTCAAGAGACACCGCCGAAATGCGGCGCCAGTTGGGATGTTCATCGGTCGTGCCGGGAAGGTTCTGAGCTTCCGTTTCGCCCAGAATGTCATCAAGTTGCACCGAGGTCATGGCTGCGGGTGAATTGGCCAGGCGGCTATGGATTGCAGTGGCGGGGTCTTCTCCTTCCGGCACGAGTGCAGCAACGGCTCCCTCTCGTTCATGGCGTAGGCGGTCGGCATTGTCCGCGTCCAGCCAGCCAAGGCGCTGCCACCAGTCGATGTCCCGCCCTGTGCAAAAACCATGTAATGTCGGCGTGTCGTGGGTTGCGAAACACGCAAGGCTCTGACCGCGAAGATGCGAAGGGTCGCGGAAGGTTTCGTCCGCTTCCTTCTCGTATTGCAGAACCGAGTATCCGTAGATCCCGCGCACAGCCAGCGCGTCTCGAAAGCCGTCGGGCACCAGGCCGAGATCCTCACCGACAACCACGCAACCGGCGTGGTGCGCTTCGATCCCGACGAGCGCCAACAAGGTCTCGAACGGCTGCTGGATATAGGCACCCGGGCTGCCGTCATCAGGTATCCAGAAGCTGCGGTTCAGCCCAAGCACATGATCGATGCGGATGACGCCGGCTGAGCGCATCGTCTGTCGCAGCACGGTCCTGAGGCTTCTGTAGCCATTTGCAGCACTGAGCGAGGGCGCAAAGGCTGTGAGTTGCCAGTTCTGCCCTTCCGGACTGAGATGATCCGGCGGTGCCCCGAGGGAAACGCCCTTCGCGACACTGTCCTGCCCCATCCACGCTTCAGCACCGTCCCGGCGGGCCCC
The DNA here is from genome assembly GCF_030732845.1 of Roseibium sp. MMSF_3544. GTDB lineage: Bacteria > Pseudomonadota > Alphaproteobacteria > Rhizobiales > Stappiaceae > Roseibium. Next base: position 11,272 of record NZ_JASHKA010000037.1, on the reverse strand, counting down.
GACGGCAAGGTCGAGATAAAGACCGAGCGGCAGACTTTTACCATTCGTGACTTGATCGACCTGCTCGGTTGCGACCCATTGCAGCCAGGCGTGAAACTCGGCCTCGTTTGGATCGTGGGCATCATGCGGCAGCTTGTTCGGGTCTTTCAGGGTGTCCGGCCAAAGGTGCCAGTTTTCGCCGTGTTTCACGGAAAGCGCTTCGAAAACCGCAAACCGCTGGAGATCGTCTCCGCCTTGGTCAACGAAGTCAGAGAAACGCGCTGCGACATCCTCGGTGGATGCGGACTTGAAGATTTCGAACAACGCGCGCAGCAATGGATGCTGCCGTGCCCGGATGGACGGATAGTCGATCAGGTCCACATCCCTGTCGATTTCAGCACGTGCCTTTTCAATCAGCACAGCGGCTTCATCCTGACCCTGAAGGCCCGGGATATCATCCACGGCAATATGGATCGTGTTGAGGAAACCGCGATGTGAAGGCGAATAGGGACTAGCAATATCTGCATGAGACCAACCCAGATTATGGATCGGGTTTACGCCGAGAAAACTTCCTCCCACCGCCCCGATGGTCTGGGCAAGGCTCGCCAGGTCGGAATAGTCGCCCAGACCCAGATTGCACATGGAACGCAATCCGTAGAGTGCTGCCGTTACCCCCCACACGCGATCCTGCCCAACGCGGGCCGCAAGCGACGGTGTCTGGACCGGCGCTGCGGGGATCAGCGCGGTTTGCTCGATCGTCCCGGACTTAACGCGCAGCCGATAGACGTTCACCTCCAGTGCAGGCAGGTCTACGAAGTCATGGGCGAACCCATCGGCCACCTGCTGTCCCGCGTCATCCAACAGGATCCACTCACAAGAACGGCTGGCGGGAATCTTCGCGCCGTACCCAGACGTCACAACATATTCCGGCGGGACGATGTGGCCATCACGTTCGGCCCACATTGCCTCCAGCGACATCTGCGCATCACTGTCGGTGTCCGCGGGAACCCCCATGGCTTTCAGCATTGCGCGCCGTGTGTCGTCGGTCGTCCAGCGTTCCTGGCCGCCAAGATCGTGGAACATGGGCAGCACACCATAGGCTTCCGCCAGTTGATGAAGCGGATCGTTACTCATGGAATTTCGCTCCCGGGCACCAGCGACAAAACAAGGATTGAATGCCCCTGAACGGTGATGCTGGTCTCTTTGGGGTAAACGTTCGGAAAGGGATCTTTCAAAGACGTATCGAGTTCAAGGCACCAGATATACCCAGGGTCAGGCTTGGGCAGGGTGGCCTGCAAACTTGCGACATCGCGGTTGAACAGGAGAAACAGCGTGTCCTTTATCTGGTGCTTGGGCGGGCGTTCGCCGGATCCGCGCAAGACCAGACCGAACGACGACAGGCCGGGATCCCGCCAATCCAGCGGCCGGCAGCTGAAATCAAGCCACTCGACATCGCGCTGACCGTCGCTCTCACGCACGGCGCCATGGAGAAACAATGATTGGCGCAGGCTTGGATGTGCCTTGCGCAGGGCTGAAAGCCCGGAGACGAATTCCACAAGCGCTTCATCTGCATCAGCCCAGTTGATCCAGCCGATGGCATTGTCCTGGCAATAGGCGTTGTTATTGCCTTTCTGGCTGTTTCCAATCTCGTCGCCGGCAAGCAGCATCGGCGTTCCCTGTGACAGAAACAGCGTTGCAAGCAGATTGCGCTGACGGCTGGAGCGGCGCGCCAGGATCGCCGGGTCGTCGCTGCCTCCTTCAACACCCAGGTTGTCGCTGAAATTGGCGTTGTGACCGTCCCTGCCCTCTTCACCATTTGCCAGATTGTGCCGCTCGGAGTATCGCGTGACATCGGCCAGCGTGAAACCGTCATGTGCCGTCACAAGATTGACGGAGGACCAGGCACGGCGTCCCCCCTTGTCGAAAAATCCGGCCGACCCCAGGACACAAGCGGCCAGCTCCTGAGCGCTGTGATCATCGCCTCGCCAATAGCGGCGGCTGGTGTCTCGAAACTTGTCGTTCCACTCTCCGAATTCAGGCGGAAACTGCCCAAGTTGATACCCCCCGGGGCCGATATCCCAGGGTTCGGCGATCATGTGCACATTGGCCAATACCGGATCCTGCCTCAACGCATCCAGAAAGCTGCCACTTGGATCGAAGCCGTTGCTCTCCCGGCCAAGCGTCGTCGCCAGATCGAACCTGAACCCGTCGACGCCCATGACTTCGACCCAGTAGCGGAGACTGTCGAGGATCATTCTCAAAACAAACGGATGCGACGCATTCACCGTGTTTCCGGTGCCTGTGTCGTTGACGTAGTATCTCGGCTGTCCCTGGATGAGGCGATAGTAGGACGCGTTGTCGATGCCGCGGAACGAAAAGGTCGGTCCCCGGTGGTCGCCTTCGGCCGTGTGGTTGTAGACCACGTCCAGAATGACCTCGATACCGGCTGCATGCAGCCGCTGGACCATCGATCGGAACCCGGCACGACCTGCAGGTCCGAAGTAGCGCGGCTCGGGAACGAAAAAACCGATTGAGTTGTAGCCCCAGTAGTTTCTCAGACCCTTTTCAAGCAGGAAACCGTCATCGACAAATGCCTGGACCGGCAACAGCTCGACGGTCGTGATACCGAGCTTTTGAAGGTGCTCGATCATCGCATCGGAGGCCAGGCCCTCATAGGTCCCCCGAAGGTGTTCGGCGATAGCCGTATGCTCTTTGGTCAAGCCTTTCACATGGGCTTCGTAGATCAGCCGCTCCTCGTCTTCTACAACCGCACGCTCGGCAAGCGGGACCAGATCTTCCGGAGCCAGAACAACCGACTTTGGAACGTAGCGCGCGCTGTCGAGCGAACTGAAAGACAGGTCAGCCTGCGGATCGAAAGCATCAAAGCCAAGCAAAGCCTTGTGGTAACGAAAGGAACCGCTGAAGGCGCGCGTATACGGATCCAGCAGCAATTTGTTCGGATTGAAGCGATGCCCCCGCTCCGGCGCAAAGGGTCCGTGAACGCGATATCCATAAAGCGTGCCCGGGAGGGTCTTCGGCAGGTATCCGTGCCAAACCGGCCCGCTCCGTTCCGGCAGTGCTATCCGTGACAATTCCCGATTGCCGTCTTCGGAAAAGAGGCACAACTCGACCTTGTGCGCATTGTCCGAGAACAGCGCGAAATTCGTTCCGACACCGTCATAATTTGCGCCGAGCCTGTTTGGCGAGCCCGGAAGCATCTGGATAGTCATTCAGCTTCCTTCTTGCCGGCACTCAAAACAGTGTCGAACAGCGCCCGGTATGCAGCGGCGGACGCGTCCCAACCGACCTGGTGCCGCATGGCATTGCTGATCAAGGATGTCCACCCTTTTTGATCGGCAAACAGGTCACAGGCACGATCGATCGCATCCGCCAGCCCTGCGGCCGAGACCGGCGCGAATTGAAACCCTGTGGCACATCCCGTCCTCATCGCGGCATCGTTGGCATCGATCACCGTATCGGCAAGTCCGCCGGTCCGTGCGACAACGGGCAAGGTACCGTATCGAAGTCCATAGAGCTGGGTCAGTCCGCAGGGCTCGAAGCGCGAGGGGATCAGAATTGCATCCGCACCGGCTTGCATCAGATGGGACAGGCTTTCGTCATAGCCGATAATCGTTCCGACCGATCCGGCATGATCGCTGGCCGCTTTGCGAAACGCGTCTTCAAGCGCCGCGTCACCGCTGCCCAGAAGCGCAAGGCGTCCGCCACGCCCGACAAGCACCGGCAACACCTCAAGAAGCATATCCAGTCCCTTTTGCGCAGTCAGCCGGCTGATCACGCAGAACAGCGGTGCTGCCGGATTTGCAGTGAGGTTGAACCGCTCTTCCAGCGCTGTCCTGTTGAGTGCTTTCTGCTTGAGTGCCTTGGAACTGTAGTTGCTCTCGATTGCGGCATCGGTCTGAGGATCCCAGGTGTCAAGATCAATCCCGTTGAGAATCCCGGCAAGATCCGACTTGCGGGACTGGAGCAAACCCTCAAAACCCATTCCGAATTCTGGAGACATCAATTCCCGCGCATATGTCGGACTGACGGTCGTGATCTTTTCCGAAGCCACGATCCCGGCTTTCAGATAGCTGATCTGGTCGTAGTACTCATAACCCTCCGGCGAAAACCCCGCGGGATCGAGCCTCAGCTCTTTGCTCAACGAAGCCGGAAAGAGACCCTGAAAGGCAATGTTATGAATTGTCAGGACCGAGGGGATATCCGCACCGGCCTGGCGCAGGTACCAGGGTGTCAAGCCGGCCTGCCAGTCGTGCGCGTGAACCAGATCGGGTTGCCAGCCGTCGAAACCTTTCACCGCGACACGGGTCGCAGCCTCACACAAGGCCGCGTAGCGCTGCGCATTGTCGGACCAGTCCTTGCCGTTCTGATCAAGATAGATGCTCCCGGTGCGGTCGAACAATCCGGGTGCATCCAGCAAAAACAGCGAAAGCCCCTCTGCGTCGACGGCCATTAGCCGCGCCGGGCTGCCGAAAAGCGAGCCGAGATCTTCAACAACGGATGCCTTCTCGGCAAGGTTTTTCAGGGCAGGATAAAGCGGCAGGATGACTCGGCTTGAAACGCCGAGCGGATCCAGAGCCTTCGGCAAGGCTCCGACAACATCCGCCAGTCCTCCAGTCTTGATGAATGGCGCGCATTCGGACGCGACCAGGAGGACCTTCATCTCAGCCCTCCAGCTTGTCGATCATGTTTTGGGTAATCAGGCAGATACCGTTCTCCGTGCGGCGGAAACGCTTGGCATCCATTTCCGGATCTTCTCCGACAACCAGATCCTGGGGGATCTTTACACCCCGGTCGATGACCACATTTGTGAGCCGTGCATTGCGGCCGATATCCACATGCGGCAATGCCACGACGCCCTCCAGACGGGAATAGGAATTGCATCGGGCCCCGGTGAACATCAGACAGCGGTAAAGGCTCGATCCGGAAATGATGCACCCGCCCGAAACCATGGACGAAATCGCCTGGCCGCGCCGGCCTTCCTCGTTGTGAATGAACTTTGCCGGCGGATTCAGCTCCTGATAGGTCCAGATAGGCCATTCGTTGTCGTAGATATCAAGTTCCGGCGTGAAGTCCGTCAGGTCGATATTGGCTTGCCAGAACGCATCGACAGTCCCGACGTCGCGCCAGTAAGGCTCCTTTTCGATCCCGCTGGTCACACAGGAACGGCTGAAGGGATGGGCATATGCCGTGCCGTTCCTGACCAGCTTGGGGATGAGATCCTTGCCGAAATCATGGCTGGAGTTGGGATCGTCAGCGTCTTCCCGCAGGAGATCGAACAAGAGTTTCGTTTCAAAGATGTAGATCCCCATGCTGCACAGGGCCTGGTTCGGATTGCCGGGCATGGGAGGAGGATCGGCGGGCTTTTCGACGAAATCGGTAATCCGATCGCTTTCGTCGACGGCCATGACACCAAAGCCCTTTGCCTCTTCCAGAGAGGCTTCGATGCATCCAACAGTCACTTCGGCGCCTGTGTCCACATGCTGCGCCAGCATCTTGGAGTAGTCCTGCTTGTAGATGTGGTCACCAGCCAGAACCACCATGTACTTCGGCGCGTAGCTCTCGACGATGTCGATGTTCTGGTAAACCGCATCGGCCGTACCGAGATACCAGTTCTGCTCATTCACGCGTTGCGAAGCGGGCAGAATGTCCATCGTCTCGTTGCGTTCCGGCCGGAAGAAGCTCCAGCCGCGATGGAGGTGACGTATCAGGCTGTGCGCCTTGTATTGCGTGGCAACACCAATGCGCCTGATGCCGGAGTTGATTGAATTTGACAGGGCGAAATCGATGATCCTGGTCTTGCCACCAAAATAGACGGCCGGTTTGGCACGACGGTCGGTCAATTCCTTCAGCCGGCTTCCCCGTCCGCCAGCCAGAACAAATGCCATTGATTGACTCGCGAGACTGCGTTGATCTTGCGTGGACATCCAGTTTCCTCCCGTTTGTAGCGCCAATTATGTGTCCGGCGCCTCAAATTCTAAGATCAGGGTGCTCAATGGTGGCAGTGTCAGACTAAGGGAATATGGCTGTCCAGCAACAGCAACCCGGTCAGTTGCCACGCCGCCCAGATTGCCACCGCCACGACCGCCATAGTCCGCAGCATCCGTATTCAGCCGTTCCGCCCAACGTCCTTCGATGGGAACCCCGATCCGCCGCCCTGAGCGTTCAACGGGCGTGAAATTGCAGACCACCAGAACAGGCGGAGCTTCCTCGCCGCCCCGGCGGATCCAGGCAAATACGGACTCGTCCGCGTTGGACTCCATCCATTGGAAACCTTCCGCCTTGCTGTCCAGCTGATGGAGCGCCGGTGTCTGCGCGTAGAGGCGGTTGAGATCACGGACAAGCGACTGCACCCCCTTGTGCAAACCGTTGTCCAGAAGGTGCCAGCCAAGGCTTTCGTTGTGGTTCCATTCCCAGCCTTGCGCGAATTCCGAGCCCATGAACAGGAGCTTCTTGCCCGGATGGCCCCACATGAAGCCGTAGTAAGCCCTCAGGTTCGCAAATTTCTCCGCGCCGTCCCCGGGCATCCGGTCCAGGATCGATCCCTTGCCGTGCACCACTTCGTCATGGCTGAGCGGCAACACGAAGTTTTCCGAAAAGGCGTAGTGCAACCCGAACTCGATCTTGTTGTGATGGTATTTTCGATGGACCGGGTTTTCGCTCATGTAGGACAGCGTGTCGTTCATCCAGCCCATGTTCCATTTGTAACCGAAGCCGAGCCCGCCATTGTCGACCGGTGTACTGACACCGGGAAAGGCTGTGCTTTCCTCGGCAATGGTGATGACGCCGTCCATATCCGCATAAACGAGCGTGTTGGCCCGTTTCAGGAACTCGATCGCTTCCAGGTTTTCGCGCCCGCCATATGCATTGGGAACCCACTCGCCTTCCTTGCGCGAATAGTCGCGGTAAAGCATGGACGCCACGGCATCCACGCGGAGCCCGTCGACATGGTGTTCGCGCATCCAATAGATCGCATTGGCAATCAGAAAGTTCTGAACCTCCGTGCGGCCGTAGTTGTAGATGAACGTGCTCCAGTCCGGATGCCACCCTTCCCTCGGATCGGCGTGCTCATAAAGCGGTGTGCCGTCGAACCGGCCGAGACCGTGCTTGTCTTCGGGAAAGTGACCGGGGACCCAGTCGATGATCAGGCCAAGTCCTGCGCCGTGGCAAGCATCGACGAAGGCACGGAATTCATCAAGCGTTCCATACCGGATCGTTGGTGCGTAAAGCCCGACCGGCTGATACCCCCAGGATCCGTCGAATGGATGCTCTGAGACCGGCAGGAGCTCGATATGTGTGAAACCCATGTCCTTTGCGTAGGACACCATGTCGCGCGCGAGTTCCAGATAGGAAAGCGAGCGATCCCCGTCTTCCGGTATCCGGCGCCAGGAACCCAGATGCACTTCGTAGATCGAAATCGGCTGGTCGATCCGCTGCGTTGCGGCGCGTGTTTTCAGCCACGCATCATCCTGCCAGGCGTATCTGTGCAGATTGCGCACCACGGACGCTGTCTTGGGCGGGTGTTCTGCTCCGAAGCCGAATGGATCCGCCTTTTCCGGCAACAGATTTCCCTGGGCATCCTGCAGCTCGAACTTGTAGACGGCACCGTCGTCCAGTCCGGGCATGAAGATTTCCCAGACCCCCGTGCTGCCGCACCGTCTCATCACGTTGCGGCGCCCGTCCCAGGCATTGAAATCGCCAACCAGCGAGACGCGTCTTGCGTTGGGCGCCCAGACCGCGAAATGGGTGCCTCGACTGCCCTCATGATCCATCACATGCGCGCCAAGCTTTTCCCATAGCCGCAAATGCGACCCTTCGCCGATCAGGTATTCGTCCAGTTCCCCCAGAACGGGGCCGAAGCGGTAGGCATCGTCGGCCTCCCAGCTCTCGGAACCACGCGAGAACCGCAACCGGTAGGAAAACCGGTCTTTTTGTCCGCTTGCCGCGTGGAAAACACCAGGTGCATCCGGCTGCAGCAAGAGGGTTGCAATGACCTTGCCCGTTTCTGCGTCGAATGCTTCCACCTTGTCCGCATCCGGATGAAACACGGTGAGGCTTTGCTGTCCCTCTGCCTCGTGCAATCCAAGAACGGAAAACGGATCGTCAAAGCTGCCCCGGCTGATATCCCGAAACACGCTTTGACCTGATGCACTCATCTTCAGTCTCCCGTTTTGTCCAGAAGAGACGACGTTTTCCAGATATCCTTAGCATATCCTTCAATCGTCCGGTCGGAAGAGAACCATCCTGAACGGGCTGTGTTCAACGCGGCCATTTCCGACCACCGTTTGCGATCGACAAACGCCTGATCGACGTTTCTCTGCGTCGCATAGTAATCCTTGAAGTCGCAGGTCACCAGAAAGTAGTCATGCTCGTGGAGCAGGCGAACCAGACCGTGGTAGCGGCCCGGATCTCCAGGTGAGAACAGGCCGTCTGCGATCTGGTTGAGGACGCGCGTTAGGCGCGGGCTGGAAGCGATGGCCGCGCGGGCATAATCGTGCACATTCCGGCGCTCCACGACTTCCTCGGCCGTGAGCCCGAAGAGGAAGAAATTCTCCGGGCCGACCCGTTCGCGAATTTCCACGTTTGCGCCGTCAAGCGTTCCGATCGTCAGAGCACCGTTGAGCGCAAATTTCATGTTGCCGGTGCCTGAGGCTTCTTTGCCGGCGGTCGATATCTGTTCTGAAAGGTCTGCGGCCGGGATCAGGATTTCCGCCATTGAGACGTTGTAGTTCGGCGGGTAGATCACCTTCAGCCGGTCGCTTGTGACCGGGTCGGCGTTGACGACCTTCGAAACATCGTTGATCAGGTGAATGATTTCCTTGGCGACCACATATCCTGGAGCCGCCTTGCCGCCGAAAATCTTGAGCCTTGGTGTCCAGGAACTGTTTGGATTGTCGCGAATGTCGTTCCAGTGCGCGATCGTCTCCAGAATATTCATCAGCTGACGCTTGTATTCGTGGATCCGTTTGATCTGCACGTCGAACATGGCCGACGGGTCGACCGACGGTCCTCCTTGTTCGGCGAGCCAGTTTGCCAGTCGCTCCTTGTTGGCCTGTTTCGCCGCCATGAAGTCTTCCAGGAAGCCCGCGTCGGAAACGTGCGGTTCAAGACGCTGGAGTTGCTCCAGGTCATCGACCCAACCGTCGCCGATCGTCCTGTTGATGAGTTTGCGCAGGGGCGGATTGCAGGTGTAGAGCCAACGCCGTGGTGTGACGCCGTTCGTCTGGTTGATGATACGTCCCGGATAGTCCCGGTTCAGATCCGCGAAAACGGTCTTTTTCACCAGTTCGGAATGCAGTGCCGAGACGCCGTTGACGCTATGAGCCATGATGAAGGCCAGTTCGCCCATCTTCACATTGTGGTTCTCGATGATCCGAATATGGCTGCCGGTTCGCGAGCGGTGGTCGGCCTCGATCATCTCGATGATCTGGAGGTGCCGTGGCAGGGTCCGGGCAAACAAGCCGAGATCCCAGCGCTCGAGCGCTTCGGGCAGGAGCGTGTGGTTGGTATAGGCGAGGCAATTGCGGGCCAGACCGATGGCTCTTTCCATCTCGACACCATGCTCGTCCACCAGAAGGCGGATCAGTTCAGGACCGGCAATGGCCGGATGGGTGTCATTGAGTTGAATGGCAACATGATCGGACAGGGTCTCGATCTCGTAGCCCTCCGACTTGAAACGCCGGACAATGTCCTGCAGCGACGCGGAGGTGAAGAAATACTCCTGCTTCAGGCGCAGTTCCTTGCCGGCCTCGGTCGTGTCATCGGGATAAAGAACACGGGAAATCGCGCGGGCCAGCGCTTCCGGCACGACGGCACCGACCAGGTCGCCGCGGTTGAAACTGCCCAGGTCGAACAGGACCGTCGGTTTTGCGGACCACAAGCGCAAGGTGTTCGCCCACCTTCCCTTCCAGCCGAGGACCGGTGTGTCGTGCGCATCGGCGATCACGGTTTCGGCCGGCTCCCATTTGTCGCCGACATGTCCGCCAAAGCCGATCTTGTATTTTACTTCGGGACGGTCGAACTCCCACGCGGGACGCTGAGCAAGCCACCCTTCGGCAACCTCGATTTGGCGGCCGTCTTCGAAGTGCTGTTCGAACAGACCATGTTCGTAACGAATGCCGTAGCCATAGGCGGGGATGCCGAGCGTGGACAGGCTGTCCAGAAAACAGGCGGCAAGCCGCCCGAGGCCCCCATTGCCAAGCGCGGCGTCAGGCTCGTCATGCACGACCGTCTCGTAGTCGAGACCAAACCCCGCCAGTGCTTCGCGAGCCGTGCTTTCAGCCCCCAGATTGATCGCCACGTCTTGAAGAAGGCGACCGATCAGGAACTCCATTGACAGATAGTAGACGCGCTTGCCGGCGACTTCGTAGGACTTGCGGGTTGACTCGAACCAGGGATCGACGACCAGATCGCGCAAGGCCAGTGACAGCGACATGCGCCAGTCGTAGAGGCTCGCGTTGACAATATCCTTGCCAAGAGACGTCTCCAAATGGCGCAGTATGGATTTTTGCAGGTCTTCAGGGGCGATCGCCGTATTCGTCAACTTTTTCTCGCTTTCTATTCCGATTGGTCGATGCATGGTCGATTGGCGGGCTCTCGATCCGGTTCTCAGAACCCGGGCCGGATTTTGAAACCTTTGAACGAGTCACACCCGATCTCGATACCATAATCAACTCTGAAAGCGCGCTCTAATAGTGTGCAAAGATGGATTCCGTCCTATGGAACGGCGAGAACGGGGTTTGGACGAACGTGCTGGAGCCCGAAAGGTACGCGCCGTGCGTGTCACACCAACGCTGTCTTGGCCGGTCCGTAGCCGGACCGTGCCGCCAACTCATTTTTCTACGGGCCAGCGCCCGAGGCCGCATTATGCGATCCTCAGGCCCTGATTGTCGAAGCGGTGTATTTTGTCAGCTTCTGGCGTGAGATGGATTGTGTCTCCGTGCCGGAATGCGATGTCTCCGGGGGATCTAACGGTGACCGGTTCGCTGAGCCCTTCGACATCGACATAAAGGAAGGTGTCTGATCCCAGATGTTCGGAGACGCCGACGGTTCCGGTCCACTTGCCCTCGGTGTGGGAGACGGTCAGGTGTTCCGGTCGGATGCCGATGGTGGCCGCATCATATTCTGAGGAAAAGGCGCCCATCATGAAGTTCATCTTCGGCGACCCGATGAAGCCGGCGACGAACCGGTTGCGCGGCGTGTGGTAGAGCTCCAGGGGCGAGCCGACCTGCTCGATGATACCGGCCTGCAGCACCACGATCTTGTCGGCCATGGT
>NZ_JASHKA010000036.1 GCF_030732845.1 Roseibium sp. MMSF_3544 | reverse complement strand
CCCACCTTGACGATACCGCGCTCAACACGGCCGGTCACAACCGTACCGCGGCCGGAGATCGAGAACACGTCTTCGATAGGCATCAGGAACGGCTGATCCTTCGGACGCTCAGGCGTCGGGATGTAATCATCGACCTGAGCCATCAGCTCACGGATCGCGTCACGGCCGATCGCAGGATCACGGTTTTCAACCGCAGCAAGCGCAGAACCCTTGACGATCGGAATGTCGTCGCCCGGGAACTCATACGAAGACAGCAGCTCGCGGATTTCCATCTCGACAAGCTCAAGCAGCTCTTCGTCGTCGACCTGGTCGACCTTGTTCATGAAAACAACAAGAGCCGGAACGCCAACCTGACGTGCAAGCAGGATGTGCTCGCGGGTCTGCGGCATCGGGCCGTCTGCAGAAGACACAACCAGGATCGCGCCGTCCATCTGGGCAGCACCGGTGATCATGTTCTTCACGTAGTCAGCGTGACCAGGGCAGTCGACGTGCGCGTAGTGACGGTTCTCCGTCTCATACTCAACGTGAGCCGTGGAGATGGTGATGCCGCGGGCCTTTTCTTCAGGCGCGCCGTCGATCTCGTCGTAGGCTTTTGCTTCTGCGCCGCCAGCCTCAGCCAGCGTCATCGTGATTGCAGCGGTCAGCGTCGTCTTGCCATGGTCAACGTGGCCAATCGTGCCAATGTTAACGTGCGGCTTGTTGCGCTCAAATTTTTCCTTCGCCATCGGCGTCGCTCTCTGTCCAATACTCGGTTCGGTCGATATAGGCTCGAGGCGGGACGCACTCCGGCGCCTTGGACAGATCCGCGAGCGACGAGATGCTTCCCGTAGAACTATTTTTCAGGATTTCCGGGCGAAAGAGCCTTCCGTTCCGGACACTCCGGTCAGCCCCATGATGGAGCGGGTGAAGGGAATCGAACCCTCGTCGTCAGCTTGGAAGGCTGCTGCTCTACCATTGAGCTACACCCGCACTACGTGCGAACCAAAAACGATGGTGGAGGAGGTTGGATTCGAACCAACGTAGGCATAGCCAACGGATTTACAGTCCGTCCCCTTTAGCCACTCGGGCACTCCTCCATCTCGTCCTGCTTCACGCCGAAGCGATCAGGATGGCTTAACCGGAGAGCCCGCCTTGAAGGGCGAGCAATCCCGTGGCGCGTGTTATGCAGATGCGAACCTGTGCTGTCAACGCTGATTTTGCAAAGAAATGAACAAAATCAACAAGACGCTCGAAACAGGTGCTTCGACCGCTGGAGATTACCCCGGCTACTTTCACGACCACAGTGCCTGCATGTTTGCGCCTTGTCACGGTTTCCCTTTGTTTTTCCCCGCTTCAAGGCTTTTTACCGGCCGATCTGTGGACAAGTTCTCAAGCTTGAATTCCGTCGCGTCGAACGCGTTTTTCGCTCCCGCTTGGCGCGCCTGAATAGGTTGAAAGCCGATTCAGATTGCCGATCTCTCGTCGTTGTTGTATCTACAACAAATGACTTCTTCACTGAAAGAAATTGATTTTGCCGAAATGGGCCGCACCTGCCTTGGCCATGCGGCCCGGCGCACGGCGAATCTGCTGACGAGACATTACAACCGTCATATGGCCGCGCTCGGCCTGGAACTGACGCAGGCTCAGCTGTTGGCGGTCATTGCAGACGGCACGGCACCCTCGGCCTCCGCAATCGCCAGATATCTCGGCATCGACCGGTCCACCCTCGCCCGCAACCTCAAGCCGCTTGAGGCGGCCGGTCTGATAAGGCGACGCGAAACAGCGGGACGGACAGTCCTGCCCGAGTTGACGCCCGCCGGTGAACGGAAGGTCATTGAAATTCATCAGGCCTGGCGGAAAGCCCAGGAGGAACTGGACGCGCTTCTGGGAACAGAGGGCGCCAGCGCCGTCAGGGCGCATATGTCCGCGCTGCGCAAGGCTGTGCACATTTTGGAAGACACTGAGGCTAAGACGAACGCAGCCTCATCCGACTAGAGTATGGACTCATAAATGAAGGACGCCTCATGAGCGATACGGACACGATCACCGAGAACGGCAAGACCCATACGCTCGGCGCGTTGCCGAAGACCGCATTTTCGGAGATGACCGGTCTCGACATCTTCAATCACATGATGGCGGGCAACCTGCCCGCGCCGCCGATCATGGTCCACTCCAATATAAGAATGAAGGAATTCGAGGAAGGCCGCGCCGTCTTTACCGGCATGCCGGCCAAGGAATTCCTCAACCCGCTCGGAACCGTTCATGGCGGCTGGATTTCGACCCTGATCGATACGGCCTTGAGCTGTGCTGTCCATACGACCTTGAAACCGGGCGAGTTCTACACGACCACGTCGCTCAACGTGAACATGGTCCGCCCGCTGCAGGCAAATAGCGGCGAAGTCGTCTGCGAAGGCCGGATCGTCCACCGTGGTTCGCGTCTTGCAACCTCAGAAGGCGATTTGAGGGATGCGAATGGCAAGCTGATCGCTCATGGTACGGTGAGCTGCATGATTTTGAGGCCGTCTTGAAAACCTTGGCTTCGGTCAGCCTGATCCTTGCATCAGTCGATTGGTCTCTAAACAAAACAGCAAACCAATGCGCCGCCCCGGACCTGATCCGGGGCCTTTTGTCTGTGCGAGGTCCCGGCTCGAGGCCGGGACGGCCCCAGTATCTTGTAACACTCCCGGGCACTGACCAGACGATCCCCCTTCCCCTCCAGAATATTTCCCGCTACAGCAAGCGCCATGACGGAAAACTCGAAATCAGCGCGAACCGGGCACCGCCCCGGCCAGAAGCCTTACTTCAAGAAGAAATCGGCCGGTAAACCCGCCCCGCGCCGGCCGGGTCTGCCGCCGGAAGGTCCCGTCCTTCTTTACGGTCTCCACACAGTCGAAGCGGCCTTTGCCAACAAGGATCGCAAGCGGCTGAAACTCTACGCCACCGAAAACGCGCAGAACCGTCTCGTAGAGCGTGGCGTCAACATCGATGTCCCCATTGAGACAATGATGCCGAAGGCCCTCGACCGCATGGTCACCAGAGATGCGGTCCACCAGGGCATGATCCTGGAAGCCGATCCCCTGCCCGCCTATGGCGTCGATCACCTGAAGGGCGCCCGTCTGGTGCTGGCACTCGACCAGGTCACTGATCCGCACAATGTCGGCGCCATCCTCAGATCCGCTGTTGCCCTTAACGCCGACGCCGTTGTGACAACGGAGCGCCATGCCCCCGAAGAAGGCCCGGTCCTGGCAAAATCGGCTTCCGGTGCCCTCGACATGATCAAACATGTGCGGGTGAAAAATATGGCCCGTTTCGTATCGGACATGAAGGACCAGGGCTTTGGCTGCATCGCGCTGGACAGCGATGGCCCCGCGAGCCTGGAAGACACAGAGTTCACCGACAAGACCGTCCTGGTCCTGGGGTCTGAAGGCAAAGGTGTGCGACAGGGTGTCCGCGAAGCCTGCGGTCTCCTCGCGCGGCTCGACATGCCCGGGGAAATCCGCTCGCTCAACGTCTCAAATGCCGCCGTTCTATCGCTTTATGTCGCGCGCATGAAAATGGGGCTTTGACACCGCTGAACCGTGGCAGTCTCAACACCGAGTCGAAACGCGTCACTTCCCGTTTAAGTTTTAGTATTTTATTCTCGCAATCAAACGGAGACTCGGCCTATCCTGTTCTTGGTCGCGCTGCCGAAGCTGCGGATCGATGGTGGCTTGCACGTTGCCGGACACCCTCCGAACCGTTCGTTTTTTGGCAAGAACAGCGCGTTGGAGTAGACTTTCTGAAGCCTGAACACTCAGGCGACAGACGGCAGGGTATTTGCGCAGTCAGGTGGGATGGGCGTCATGAATATCACCGGTTTGAAGGCAGTGGTCTTGAGCTTCCTTGGCGTGGTGCTGGCAGCGCCGGTCGCTGCCAATCCATTCGAGGGTGTTGATTTCAAGCCGATCAAGAACCTCATTTTTGAGGGCGAAAGCAGCAAACTCAATCTCAGCACGGCGCAGGACACCCCGCCCGTGCTGCATGTTGTGAAGTCCGGTTTGCGCGCCCAGAGCTGCCGGCCCATTCTGGATGTCCGCCGGGTTCAGGCCAGCTTGTATGTTCATGTCGGTTTCAAGGAGAGCGCGTCCGGGGTCACACGCAGATGCAGCGTGCTGCTTGAAGGCCAGATACCGCCACATCTTTCCGTGTCCATCCATCAACATGCCACCATCGCCAGCCTGAAGGGCCAGTTCGAAGCCATTTCGATTGCAAGTTCAAACTCCCAGGTTTCTCTGGTTGGAAACGCTGGTGCTTTCGAAATGGAAAGCGGCAGCGCGGTCGCGACAATAGAAGGAACGGTCGGCGCACTTGAGATCGATGCAAACCAGGTCGTTGCCGCCTTTCAACTGTCCGACCTCAGCAAGACACGTGTTCTGAGAATCCACGCAGAGAACGTGGTCGCCGACATCGGCCTGCCGGAAGGGGCAAAGCTTGAACACAACATCCGCGCGTCGATTTCTGCCTTCACCAGCACATTCCCGCTCCTTCCAGAAGCCGAGCTCGCGCTCGACATCCGCAGCGAGATCATGTCCGGAAGGCTCTATGCCTTTTAACGGTCTTGGTGGCCAACGCCAGCCCAACCGGTTCTAGCGCAGTTCAGCTTCCCACCCAGTTGCCGCCCCGGCCCCGAGCCGGGGCCAAGGGGTTGTTCAATTGCAGATCCTGGCTCAGGGCGAGTACCAAATTGTGCGGCATCGACAGCGTGCGCGACGACTGACTGGCACCGGGGCACTAGGACGAGATGGTGAACACCTCCACCCCTTGAACACCTTTGAACGACCGCATTATCCACAACGGCGCTGCAACTTCAGGTTAAAGCAGAAGGGCTTGGCAGAGATTTTTGCGCACTCTGCCAAATTTTTCGTTTC
Organism: Roseibium sp. MMSF_3544; assembly: GCF_030732845.1. GTDB lineage: Bacteria > Pseudomonadota > Alphaproteobacteria > Rhizobiales > Stappiaceae > Roseibium. The sequence goes on along the minus strand of NZ_JASHKA010000036.1, from coordinate 41,860 downwards.
TAGCATGGACAAGCGCGCCCAATCTGGTAGAAGCCTTTCCCGGCGCCGGTATAGCTCAGCTGGTAGAGCACGTGATTTGTAATCTCGGGGTCGCGGGTTCGAATCCTGCTGCCGGCACCAGTTCCCACCAAAATTCGATTCCCGTCAGGTTCGTACCCAAAAATCGAACCCGTATGAGAAAACTACTTCTTCTCTACCCATGTGATCAGCGCCGTATCTGCCGTGTCGCATGGGGTCAGGATCAGGTCGCGGGACATGAACGGGCCGGCGGTGCGGCTGGCCTCGCCTGCCGTAACGCAGTTGCCGGGTTGATCCGCGGGTGTGATTAGGCCGCTTGACGCGTCGAAGGCAAAGGCCTGAGCCCCGTTGCCATCGGCACAGTCGCGAAGAACGAAGGCGATCTTCGGGTCGTCGGGAGCAATCAGTTCCATGCACTTGCCGTCAAATTCGACCGAGCGGATCTGGCCGGATGCCGCGTCGAAGGAAAACTGCACGTCGCCGCCTTGGGGTTTGCAGGAATGGGTCTGCAAATTCTCGGAAAACCCCCGCCCCAGCGTATCAATGCACCAGCCAAGATTGTCGGCTTCATCAAGATTGTCGGCGAGATAGATCACCGGAGCCGGTGTCTTCAGGTCCGGGGCTTCCGCCAGAACCGGAAACGGGGCGGCCATGGCCATCATGGCCGCGATCAATCCAACTGTGCGCATCTCAAGTCCTCTTTCTGTCAGCCCCCGGCCTCAAAGTTTTTCCGTCAACGTTTTGGGATGCCTTTCAGGTCTTCTTCCTTAGCACCGCGTTGTGTCACACCGTCGACAAGCACGAAGGCGATGGAACACGGCTCCGTGCCCCGGTTCGACCAGGCGTGATTGGTCCCCCGCTGGATGACGACGTCGCCGGCTTTGAGCAGCACGTCCTCCTCGTCCATCAGCATGTAAATCTCGCCGGTCAGGATGACGGCATAATCGACGCTGTTGGTCCGATGCATCCACGGGTGGCGCGCGTTTTCGACGACATTGTCGCCTGCCCCCATCTCAGCGAAGGCTGCCTTGCCGTCGAGTGTTTTCATCACTTCAGGATCTTCGGGCATGAACTCGACAACGCGGAAAACACTGCCGTTCTTGGGCGGATGCAGGATGAACGGGCCATCGCAGGTTTCCGTCGCGCCGTCATATTCCGCCGGTGTGCCGTCTGAAAGCCAGAAGTTGGTCAGCGTCACGCCGGGTCGGTTGTCCCGCTGCAGCCGGTGCGTCGCAATTCCGTCGCTCTCGATAATCGCGACACCCTTTTCATCGTGGCCGGTGACAACGCGTCTGAATTCTCTTGCCATATTCGTTCCGTCTGTTTCAGGATTTCAAGGAGACTTGCCGGCTGGCGCGCTGCTGGACCAACAGATATCCAAGCAGGAGCGCACCGAGGATCGCAGTCGGCCAAAACTGGATAAGAAGGCAAAGACCAGCACAAAGCGCGATCATCCGGTTTGTCCAGGAAAGCGGTGAAAAGAGACAGCCGATAACGCCGGTCGCCACCGCGCCAACACCTGCAAAGCCGGTCACAACCGCCAGAAGATTGGCAAGGACATCGCCCTGCATCAAAAGGCCCGGTCCGAAGACAAATGCAAACGGCAGAACGAAGCTCGTCAGCGCATAGGACGCAGCCGTCCAGCCAACCTTGTTGACATCGGCCCCCGCGATCCCGCCGGCAACATAGGACGCGAGCGCCACGGGCGGGGTAATGGTGGAAATGCAGCCGTAGTAGAAAACAAAGAAATGGGCGGTCAGCATCGGCACGCCGAACTTGACCAGCGCCGGCGCCACCACTGTTGCCAGGATCAGATAGGCGGCCGTCGTCGGCAGCCCCATGCCCAGGATAATCGAAGCGATCATCGTGAACAGCAGCGCAAGAATAAGCTGACCGTTGGATGCCACATCGATCAAGAGCGCTATTTTCGAGCCAAGTCCCGTTATGCCGAGCGTTCCAGAGATCACGCCCGCAGCGGCACAGGCCGCAGAAATAGTGATGACGTTGCGCGAGCCTTCGGCAATGCTGAGCGCAATCTTCTTGGCAAGTTCAAAGTCGATCCGGCGGGATCTGACAATGTCCAGCCCGATCAGCACGCCCATGGCCCACAGAGAGGCCTTGAAGGGCGAGAAACCGACCAGCATCAAGCCGACCAGGACGGCAAACGCTCCGATAAAAGGTGCGCCCTGCAGCAGGACTTGGTGAAGCGGCCGCCCGTCGCTTTGGTCTCCCTGCTTCGGCTCGATCCCGGACTTTACCGCCTGAAGATGAACGACGAAAAAGGCCGATCCGAAAAACAAAAGCGCCGGCAGGATCGCGACTGCCATGACCGAAGTGTATGGAACCCCGACGATCTCGGCCATGATGAAGGCGGCCGCGCCCATGACCGGTGGCATAAGCTGCCCGCCTGTCGAGGCAACCGCCTCGATCGCACCGGCTTGGTGCGGCTGATAGCCTTCGCGCTTCATGATCGGAATGGTCACAGTACCGGTCACCGCGACATTGCCCGCAGCGGACCCGGACACCATACCGATCAGCGTCGAAAACAGGACGGCCGACTTGGCGCTTGCCGCCCGCAAGCCTTTGGTGATGCGGATTGAGATTTCGAAGAAAAAGTCACCGGCACCGAAGCGTGACAGCATCGCCCCGAAGATGGTGAAGACGATGATGTAGGTCGCGGCGACGCCGATCGGGATGCCGTAAACGCCCTGGGTATCGGTCGTCAGAAACAACACCATGCGTTCCAGGCTGTAGCCGCGTCCACTCAGGATCCCCGGCAGATAGGGGCTGATGAAGGGATAGCAGAAGAAGACCAGGGTGATGATTGCCAGGATGAGACCCACGCCCCGGCGGGCGGCTTCAAAGACCAGGATCAGAATGACCAGCCCGGCATAAAAGTCACCATCCGTCGTCAAACCGCCGCTGAAGGCAATCGCCTTCCAGCGCGAGATCAGCCAGAGGCTGGCTCCCAGCACGGCCACAATGAGGACGACCGACAACAGAAAGTTCGCCTTTGTGCCCGCCAGTTTTTCAGAGGCAGGTCGAAGCGCAAACAGAAGCGAAAACGCCATCGCCACATGAACCAGGCGAAGCGGCATGGTCGAGATCGCGATGACACCGGAGACAACCGCCAGATGAAACAGGCCAAGCCCGAAGGCTGCCACCAGCACGACAGTGTTTTTGCTTAACAGCGCTTTTGTGTCGTTCTGGCCTGTCACGTGACATCCCTTTTCTCATGCCCGATCACGAGCCCGCCGAAGCGGGCCCGCACCGGGGTCGATGGGGTGATCTTATTTTTTGTTTTTTGCTTTTATTTGTTGAAATAGCGGGCCGCACCTTCATGGAGCGGGATTGCAAGGTTCAGGGAATTCGCCGGATCGATCTGCTTGGCGTTGGCGTTTTCTGCCTGAAATTCCTCCAGGTTGTCGAACACTGACGCGACGATCTTTTCAACGGTGTCGGCGGGCAGCGAATTCGGCGCGATCAGCATATTGTTGACACCGATCACGGTTCCCGGTTCAGCGGTGCCATAGACATCCGCCGGAATTTCAACAGCCTTGAACGCTCCATTCTTTTCCAGAGCCGTGTCGAGCATGCCGTCGGAAAAGCTGATGAAGCGCAATTTGTTGCCGGCGGCTGCCTGCATCACGGCACCGGCCGGATAGCCCGAGAGCGCAAAGGCCGCGTCGACATTACCATCGCTCAGCTGGCTGAAACCGTCCGAATAGGACAGGAAGCTCGGCGTGATGTCGTCCATGGACATGTCGTGCAAGGGCAGCAGGAAATTCAGGAAACCGAGCGTTCCACCACCCGCAGGTCCAACTGCCACGCGTTTGCCCTTGATGTCTTCGATGGTCTTGATGTCGGACCCGTCCAAAACAATCATGTGCAGGACGCTCGGATGAAGCGCCGCAACAGCACTCATGTCGATCGCACCGCTCTTGTAGGGGCCCTTCCCGTTCACGGCCAGAACGGCAAGGTTGTTGTTGGTGATCGCAATCTCGACTTCACCGCTGTCGACGAGCCGCGGGTTTTGAACCGAACCGCCGGTCACCACGGGCACCATGGAAATATCGTCGCCCGCGTATTTGTTCACAAGATTGGAGATGCTTTGCCCCATCGGGTAAAACGCGCCGCCAAGGCTCGCGGTACCGATACGAAGCTCTTCTGCCTGTGCGAGGGTCGCCGAAGCGAACAGCCCGATCACAAGGCTTGTCGATTTAATCAAGTTAAACATCGTGTCCTCCCGAATTTGTGATCGAGAGTAAAACGATATTTGCATCACTTCAATATTTTTATCGATATTTTTTCTTCAGCCCGGTATCCGATTTGCTGAAGATCGGCAGGGACTCACGCCGCTTCCTGTTTCACTCCACGTTGCCAATATATTTGGCTTGATTGATCAATTCCTGACACTTCGTCTCGTTGCCGGCCTTGCGCTCCTTGTTCGCATCATCAAGCAGGACCCGCATCTTTTCGACCGTGAACTCGTCTATTCCGCTGCGGTTCGCGTGAACGATCGCGTATTCGACCTTGCTGATGTCGGCCTTGCAGTCAGCCAGCGCCACGCCCGGCACGGCACTTCCCAGGATAGTCATCAAAAAGAGTGTCTGCTTTTTCATGGCCTATAGCTCCTCAAGACTTGCTCTTCCGAGCGGATTGGAAGTCACATCATGCGGTGATGCAGGTCCATCATGATCCACAGGCTGCCGCCGACCATGATGAAGATCAGCACTGCCGCAAAGCCCAGAAAAAAGAGGTTTTCGGCAGGGGTCGACTTCAGATCAAGGTGCAGAAAGAACACAAGGTGGACAATCACCTGCAAGACCGCAGCAACAGCGATGACGGCATAGACCGCAGGTCCTGTCAAAAGCCCGCCCCAGACCAGTGTAAACGGGATCGCGGTCAGAACGACGGCCAGCGCAAAGCCTGTGAGATAGGTCGAAAGACTGCGTTCGGCTGAATGATCCATGGTTCGCCTCCTCCTACATCACGCCCGGCAGGTAAACGACCGAGAAAATCCCGATCCAGACAATGTCCAGAAAGTGCCAGAACAGCCCCAACCTGAAGAGACGTGAACGCACGGGCAGCGTCAGTCCCTTGACGAGCACCTGGCCGATCATCACGCATATCCCGACGGCGCCAAAAGCCACGTGAAGGCCATGGGTGCCGACGAGCGTAAAGAATGCCGACAAGAAGCCGCTGGTCCCCGGTCCTGCACCTTGGGCGATCATGCCGTGAAACTCGATGATCTCCATCGCCAGAAACCCAAGACCGAGTAAAAGCGTGACGATCAGCCACTGCACCACCCTGCCTGCCTGTCCGGCCGCCATTGCAATCGTCGCAAAGCCGAACGTCAGGCTGGAGAACAAGAGCAGAGCCGTCTCTCCAGCCGTATGCCCGAGATCGAACAACTCTTTTGAGGTCGGCCCGGCTGCCGAGTTCTTTGAAAGAACCACATAGGACGCAAACAGGAGCGCGAAAATGACCGCGTCGGTCATGAGGTAGACCCAGAAGCCGAACTCGCGCGATTCCAGCGATTTCTTCTCTTCGTGCTCGAGAATGTCGTCGGCCATCACTGTTTCAGTCATCACACCCTCCCCGCCAAAGGAGCACCTGAGGCTGCGCCGACCGGCACGAAATCCTGCATGTCATGCATGTCTGCCGCTGTAATCTGGGCAAGTCGTGCGCCCTCGATCTTCGCGACCTCGGATGCAGGCATCACGAAATCGGTGTCGTCGTCACAGGCCCGGATTCCGACACAGACGAGGCCAAGCACCAGAGCCAGTGCAGCCAGCCACCAGATGTACCAGACAAACGCAAAACCGAGCACAAAGCCCAGCGCCCCGATGATCGGTCCGAGCGCGCTGCTTTTGGGCATGACTATGTCTTCATAGTTGGCCGGCGCCTGATACGCCACACCCCGGATCTTCATGTCATGGAAGGCATCGATGTCCCGAACATCCGGCTGAACAGCAAAATTATAGGGAGCCGGAGGCGAGGACGTCGCCCAGTCCAGGGTCCGGCCGTTCCAGGGGTCACCGGTGATGTCCCGCGCCGAGCCCCAGTTCTTCGCCGAAACATAGAGCTGGATGGCAATACAGATGATCCCGCACAAGACACAGATCGCGCCCAGCGCGGCGACGATCAGATAGGGTTGCCAATTCGGATCCGCATAATGTTCCATGCGCCGGCTCATCCCCATGAAACCGAGGACGTAGAGCGGCATGAAGGCGAGATAGAACCCGATGATCCAGAACCAGAAAGAGCGGATACCCCACTTGGCATCGAGCTTGAACCCGAACGCTTTCGGGAACCAGTAGTTCAGACCGGCGAAATACCCGAAGAGTGCGCCGGGAATAAGCATGTTGTGAAAATGGGCCACCAGGAAGGTGGAATTATGCATCAGGTAATCGGCGGGCGGCAGCGCCAGCAGGACGCCGGTGACGCCCCCGATCACGAACGTCACCATGAAGCCGATCGTGAACACCATGGAAGGATGAAACTCGATCCGTCCCCGGTACATGGTGAACATCCAGTCGAAGATCTTCACGCCTGTCGGCACCGCGATGATCATTGTCGCGATGCCGAACACCGCATTCACATTGGCGGACGAACCCATCGTGAAGAAATGATGCAGCCAGACCGTGAAGGAAAGAATGGCAATGCAGGCGGTCGCGTAAACGAGAGATTTGTAGCCGAACAGACGCTTCCGGGAAAAGGTCGCCACCACTTCGGAAAAGATGCCGAACGCCGGAAGGATCAGGATGTAGACTTCCGGATGTCCCCAGATCCAGAGGAGGTTGGCGAACAGCATCATGTTGCCGCCATCACCGTTGGTGAAGAAATGAAAGCCCAGCGTGCGGTCCAGCGTAAGCTGGGCCGCAACCACGGTCAGCGCCGGAAAGGCGAAGGCGATCAGGATCGAAATGCACAGCGTCGTCCAGGTGAACATCGGCATGCGCATATAGGTCATGCCCGGGCACCGGTTCTTGACGATCGTGACGATGAAGTTGATCCCCGACGCGGTGCTGCCGACCCCGCTGACAATCAGTGCCCAGAGCCAGTAGTCGACCCCGACCCCCGGATTGTACTCAATACCCGAATAGGGCGGATAACCGGTCCAGCCGGCTGTCGAGAACTTGCCGACAACGAGTGAGACCAGAACCAGCGCCGCACCCGCTGCCGTGAGCCACAGGCTGACGGAATTCAGGAACGGAAACGCCACATCCCGCGCGCCGATCTGCTGCGGAACGATGATGTTTATCAGACCTGTCAGGAAGGGCATCGCCACGAAAAAGATCATGATGGTACCGTGCGAGGAAAAGATCTGCTCGAAATGTTCAGGAGGCAGGTAGCCCTCATTGTTCAGCGCGACGGCCTGCTGGGCGCGCATCATCAGGGCATCGACAAACCCGCGCACAAGCATCACCAGCGCCAGCACCACATACATGATGCCGATCTTCTTGTGATCGACGCTGGTCAGCCAATCGGTCCAAAGCACCTTCCAGGCTCTGAGATAGGTGATCAGCAGGAAAACCGCGATCCCTCCACCCACCGTAACGGCAGCACCACCCATGGCGACCCAGGAATAAAGCGGTATGGCATCGAGTGTCAGACGACCCAGCATCACGCAGCCCCCCTGCAGATGAGTTCGGCGGCTCTGCTTTCATAAGGACCGACGATCGGCGAATATTTGCGCAATATCAGACTGAAAAGATCCGTCTCGAACGATGAATAGTAGGTCACCGGATTGGCGACACTCTGCTTGTGGAGTTCCAGATAGGTCTCTGCGTCTAGCGTCGCCGCCTCTGCCGAGACCTTGTCCTTCCAGTCCGCAAAGCCGTCTTCGCTCAGGGCATGGGCCTTGAAATGCTGATCGGGAAACCCGTCTCCCGAATACATCGTGTTTCGGCCTGTAAATACACCCGGTTCATCCGCCAGCAGGTGAAGCTCGGACCGCATGCCCGCCATCGCATAGATCTGTCCGCCCAGCGCCGGGATCATAAGGGAGTTCATGACCGTATCCGACGTGATTTCGATCGCGAGCGGCCGGTCCGCGGGAAAGGCGAGTTCGTTTACGGTTGCGACGCCAAGCTCCGGGTAAAGGAATAGCCACTTCCAGTCGAGAGCGATGGCCTGTACCTGAAAGGCCGGTTTATCCGACTCAATTTCTCTGTAAGGGTCAAGCTTGTGGGTCGTCTCCCACACCAGCGTTCCAAGAACCACGATGATCGCGGCAGGCACGAGCCAGATCACCGTTTCGACCTTCCACGATCCTTCCCAGTCCGGCGTGTAAGCAGCCTTCTTTGTGCCACTTCGATAACGCCAGACGAAGAATAGCGTGAGCACGATTGCGGGTATGGCCACAATCATCATCAGGGCAAAGGCGGTGAACAGCAGATTTCGCTCTGCGAGAGCTATCGGCCCTTTCGGAAAAAGTACCGGCGCATCCGAAAGTCCGCACCCCTGCAGAAACAGGCACATCCCAAGAATCCCGACAATCCAGACAGGTTTCAGGGAGGACCGGAACGAGCGCGCAGTATTCACGTTTTTGTATGCTCCCCCAAGCAGGGACGGAGAAAGTCCCGTGTCTGTCAAAACACCCGCCGAGGTTTGTCCATCACGGCCTACCTCACGTAACAATCCGTCAACGTGGTCAAAAAAATATACGCAACCGGAATCGAGCCTATCGGAGCACGCGCCGGTTTGAAAGAGCGCTCTGGTGTGAATTTCGGCGACGCTTCAAAGCTCTTGTGAGCGATCTGCATTGATTGCACATGGAACGGGGCTTCCAAGTGTGCAAACTGAACCAAAAAAGGCCGAAACGTGCGATTGCGAAACCGAACATCACGAATTTTCCGGGAAGACAAAAAGGCATGGACAAAGCACAGATCAGACACCAAAACGCACTGAGCCTGGTCCAGCTGCGTGCCCTGGAAGCGGTCATCAGAGTCGGGAGCTTCTCTGCTGCAGCCAAGGAGATCGGTGTCTCACAGCCTTCGATTTCGAATCATGTGCAGGGTTTGGAAGCTCGGTTCAAGACCAGGCTTCTTGCCAAATCCGGTTATTCGATCTCGCCGACACCCGCCCTTGACAGTCTGTTGCCGAAAATCAGAGCCGTTCTGGCCCTGGTTGAAGACATCGAAACCGAGCTTTCTCACCAAAAGGAGCTCGCAGCGGGCGAATTGCGGATTGGTTATTCAACGTATCAGCTCGCGATCCCGCAGATCTCCGGTTTCATGTCTCTTCATCCTGACATCACAATCGAGGCCCGCGCACTTGCCACGCAGGACATCATCGACCTGATTGCAAGTGGCGACATTGACATTGGCTTTGTAACCGGCCGTGAAATCCCTGACAGCTTTGATGGTGTGTTGCTCGTCCAGACCCGCATTGTCATTGCAGCGCCGCCGGATCATCCCCTGACGAAAAAGAAGAAGGTGACCTGGGCGGATGTAGAAGCGCTCCCGTTGTTGCAGCGGGAAGGCGCCTCCGGTACGCGCAAGATTTTTGAAGCGGCAGCAACCGTTGCTGACGTCAAGCCGCATACGATCCTCGCGCTTGGATCCTGGGGCTCGATAGCCACGCTTATTCGTTCTGGCGTCGGGGTTGGTATTGCCTTGGAGGCAGAGATCACCGAGCGGGACGGCTGTGTTGCCATTCAGATCGACGATCGCACACTTGTCGCCAATCACTACGTGGTCTGGCAGAAAGACATGGCCAAGGTTGCCGCAATCGAGGCTTTCCGCGAAAGTTTGCGCGGTCTTTGACATTTCCGTGTCAGAGATCAAATTATAGCTAAAAGTTATACATTTGAAAATTTCATAAAACTGTTATAGATCGCAGTCATTAGGGCTTCGCACAAATTCCCCCTGAGGAGCCCGCAATGACCTTCAAATCCATCCTTCTGTCCGGTGCAGCGCTGGCCGTCATGGCATCCCCTGCCCTGGCCAATTGCCCGCCTGTCACTGTTGCAGACATGAAAGGCCTGACCGCCGATTATCCGCAGCAATTCGAGCTTGCCGAGTTCGAGGAAAAGGGCTCCTGCAGCCTTTCTTTCGCTCAGAACCCTGCGATCAACGACCTCAATGGCAAGATCCTCGGCAATGGTGACCTGGCTGATGTCGCCGACCGTCTTCCCGCCGAACCGCTGGTGGTTGCTCCTTATCAGAAGATTGGAACCTATGGCGGTGTCCTGAACGGCATCTCGAAGGGCACGGAATCCGGTACATCCGACCTCCTGTCCGTGCGCCACGTGAACTTCGTGCGCTATTCCGACGACCTGCAGACCGTTGTCCCGAACGTTGCAAAGGCCTGGAACTGGAATGACGACTACACCGAGTTGACCTTCGAACTCCGCGATGGCCACAAGTGGTCGGACGGCGAACCGTTCACGGCAGAAGACGTTGCCTTCTGGTACAACGACATCATCCTGAACCCGGATGTCTACGAGAAGACACCGGGGCGCTGGCTTTTTGCCGGTGAGCCGGTCAAGGTTGAAGCCGTCAGCCCGACCACCGTCAAATTCACCTTTCCGGTTCCGACCCCCGGCATCTTGAACCGCTTCGCCGTCGACTACGGCCAGCCGTTCCAGCCGAAGCATTTCCTTGGCCAGTTCATGCCCAGGCATAATGACGGCGCCGAAGACCTCGCCAAGGAACACGGATTTGAAAATGCCGCTGCAGCCGTCGACTTCTATTACGGCGGTTCGGACTGGAAAGACGTCCCGTCCCCGCTTCTGAAGGACAGCGACAAGGCTGCGAAGATCGGCCGTGTCGTCGTGCCGACCCTTGAAAGCCACATCGTTGTCGACGAGAGCTCCGAAGGCCGCAAGCTTGTTGCCAACCCTTACTTCCACATGGTGGACACGGCCGGCAACCAGTTGCCCTACATTTCCGAAATTTCCGAAATCTATATCGGCGACAAGGAAGTCCAGAACCTGAAAATCATGAACGGCGAAGTCGAATGGAAACAGCAGGCCGTGTTCCTGGAAGACTTCCCGCTCCTGAAGGAAAATGAAGGCAAGGGCAACTACACCGTTTCCTTCGCACCGACCTTCGGTGAAAACGTCTTCTTTTCCTTCAACCGGACACACAAGGATCCGGCCCTGGCGGAACTCTTCAACGACATCCGCTTCAACCGCGCCATGTCCATCGCGATGAACCGTGGCGAGATCAACGAGATTGTTTACCTCGGTCAGGGCACTCCGATGCAGGGCGTGCCAGCTGAGCCGAAAACAGTCTCCTTCATCACCGATGAGATGCTCAACAAGGACATCGAGTACGACCTGGAAGGCGCAAAGGCCCTGCTGGCCGAAATTGGCCTGAAGGACTCCGACGGTGACGGCACACTGGAACTCTCTGACGGCAGACCGCTGGTCGTCCGTCTGGTCTATTCCAGCCAGGGTGTTCCGGTGAAGATGATGGAACTGGTCCGCGACTACTGGTCTGCGGCCGGCGTCCGGGTTGACCTCAAAGAAGTCACTTCCGACGAATACCGCGCTGCCGGCAACAACAACGACCTCGACGTTACCACCTGGAAATATGATGGCAATGCAGGCCCGACTATCTCCCAGGACGTCACGGTCTTCATTCCGCCGTTCGGCGACTACTTCAACCCTGGCACCGGCTTTGAGTGGGCTGCCTGGAAAGAATCCGGCGGCGCTGAAGGCACCGAACCTCCGGCAGATATCCAGAAGCTCTGGGATCTGTCTGAGAAATTCATTCAGGTCGAGATGGGTTCTGACGAAAGCAACAGGATCGGCGCGGAGATCGCAAAGATCCACAACGACAATCTGCTGAAGATCGGCACTGTCGGCGACATCGTTGCGCCTTTCATGTTCCACAACAGCATGAAAAACGTCCAGCCGATCAAGGCGAAGACCTACGACTTCTACTGGACCTACCCGTACCGCCCGCAGCAGTGGTCACTGGAACAGTAACTCTTCGAGTTTGGCCGGGGCGGCAAACTGCCCCGGCCACGTTGGCGGTGTCCGGCAACAGCCGAGACCATCCAAACATGCCCTCGATGCAGACATGACCTCGTCCTGAGAAGGACCATGGAGTGTCCAAGGGGATCAGCCACCTGCTCTTGGGTATGACGGATCCTTGGAGAGAGCGCTCGACGCGCCTTCGGGATGCGGTTTGGAATTGGGGCAACCGGTGACATCGGAACGTCCGATAAGCCGGCAGGACGGAGAGATCCGATGCTGCGTTTCACGCTTGAACGCCTAGTGGGCATGGTGATCACCATGGCCCTCGTGTCCGTGATGGTCTTCATCATCATGGAAATCCCACCTGGAGACTATGCCGACCGCTATGCGTTCCGGAAGTTCTCCGGTACCGGCGTCAGCGTCACCGAGGCTGACGTCCAGGCGATCCGCGAAGACCTGGGTCTCGATAAACCGATGGTACTGCGATATTTCGACTGGATCGGCAATATCGTCCTGCGCGGCGATTTCGGTCAGGCCTTTGCCTTTGAGACATCCGTAGTGAAGGTCATCGGCGACAAGGTGTGGCTGACGCTCGGCATTTTGCTGACGACCTTGCTCCTGACTTACGCGATCTCAGTTCCCGTCGGCATCTATGCCGCGGTCAAACGCGGGTCTTCACTTGACTACGGCCTGACAGTCTTCTCCTATCTGGGCCTGGCGCTTCCAAACTTTCTTTTGGCGCTGATCCTGCTCTATTTCGCCAACAAATGGTTCGGTGCAGACATTGGCGGTCTTTTTTCGCCGCAGTATCAGGATGCCCCCTGGTCACTCGGCAAACTTTGGGACCTGATAAAGCACCTTTGGCTGCCCGCCGTTGTCCTTGCCTGGTCTGCTGTCGCCTACCAGATCCAAACGATGCGGGCGACGATGTCCGATGAGCTCAATCGCCTTTCGGTAACGGCCGCACGTGCGCGCGGCGTCCCGGAAGGCAAACTGCTCCTCAAGTACCCGGCACGCCTGGCGATCAATCCGATTGTGTCGACCATCGGGTTCGACGTGAACCGCATTTTCTCAGAGCTGCCGATTGTTGCAGCCGTGTTGGGGCTTACCGAACTCGGCGAGCTGCTGCTCAAGGCCTATCTCGATCTCGACATGTATGTCGCCGGCGCGATCCTGCTCTTGCTCACCTTCATTATCGTTTTCATGAACTTCGTTTCCGATCTTCTGCTGGCGTGGCTCGATCCGCGCATCAAACTGGGGGCCTGATCGATGTCCGACGCAACTGCAAATGCCCTCAGCAAACAGGAAGAAAAAGAGCGCCAGCAAAGGCTGAAATATTACTCAGCCTCCCAATGGACGCTGATCTGGTGGCGGTTCCGGCGGCACAAGGCAGCCATGGTTGCAGGTGTCATCCTTGGCGTGATGGCCCTTCTCGGGATTTTCGCCGAATTCGTAGCACCCTACGGCCCGACGACACGTGACACGCAGTATATCGACGGCGCTCCGCAGATGCCCAAGTTCTGCGACCAGAACGGTTGCTCAGCGCGGCCGTTCATTCACGGGGTCTCGACGAAACGCGATCCCGTTACCCTGCGCGCGATATCGGTCCCGGATCCTGAAAAGCGCGTTTACGTCGAGTTTTTCGTTCAAGGCGAGCGGACCAAGGTTCTGGGCTTCATCCCAACGAACATTCATCTCTTCGGGCTGTCGGATCCGGACGCAAAGCTCCATCTTTGGGGGACGGACGACCTTGGCCGCGATGTCTTCTCACGCACGATGTACGCAACCCGCACTTCGCTTTCGATAGGTGTGATCGGCGTTCTGATCTCGTTCGTCCTGGCGCTCGCGATTGGCGGTGTCGCCGGATATGCGGGCGGCATGACCGACAACGTCATCCAGCGTGTCACGGAAGTCGTCCGGGTGGTTCCGATCATCCCGCTTTACATGGGATTGGCGGCCGCCATGCCGAAGGAATGGTCGACCACCCAGGTCTACTTCGCAATGACACTCATCCTCGGCCTCTTCGGCTGGCCGACGCTGGCCCGACGAATAAGGTCCCAGCTCCTGTCCATTCGCGGTGAGGACTACGTCGTAGCTGCAAGACTTGCCGGCGCCCGGCCTGGTCGGATCATCGGGCAACACATGCTGCCGAGCTTCACCAGTTTCATCATTGTCGATCTGGTGATTTCCTTCCCGTACATGATCCTGTCGGAAACGGCCCTGTCCTTCGTCGGGCTTGGGCTTCGCCCGCCGACCGTCTCCTGGGGCGTTCTGTTGCAGCAGGCCCAGTCGGTGCGTGTGATCGAGCAGACACCCTGGCTGTTCATCCCTGCGCTTTTCGTCGTTGTTGCCGTTCTGGCCTTCACCGTCATCGGTGACGGGCTGCGCGATGCTGCAGATCCCTATAGCGAAGCAAAATGAGGAGAGGACAATGCTGACTGTTGAAAATCTCTCCATTTCCTTTGCAACGGACGAAGGCCGGATTACGCCGGTCCAGGGCGTCAGCTTTTCGGTCGAAGCCGGAAAAACACTCGGTCTTGTCGGCGAGAGCGGTTCGGGCAAGTCGATTTCGACAAAGGCGCTTATGCGCCTTCTTCCGGGCAATGCGTCGCTTGGTGACGACACAAAGATCACATATTGGGCGAAAGACGGCAAAGAGATCGAGATCCACAAGATCAAACCGAAGTCGCGCGCGCTGCGAGACCTTCGCGGCGGTGAGATCGGCATGATCTTCCAGGAACCGATGGCCAGCTTCTCTCCGGTCTACACGATCGGCAACCAGATGATGGAAGCCATACGCCTGCATCGGAAATGCGGCAAACGCGAAGCCCGCGAGATCGCCGTCGAAATGCTCAACAAGGTTGGCATCTCCAGTCCTGCCGAACGCATCGACCAGTATCCGCATGAAATGTCCGGCGGCATGCGCCAACGCGCGATGATCGCCCTCGCCCTTTCCGCCGGCCCGGCACTCTTGATTGCAGATGAACCGACCACGGCACTCGACGTCACGATCCAGGCGCAGGTGCTCGACCTGATGCGTGATCTGCAGCGTGACCTCGGCATGGCGATGATTTTCATCACGCACGATCTGGGCGTCATCGCGCAGATCGCGGACGAAGTCGCTGTGATGTACCTCGGCACGATTGTGGAACGCGGTGCGACAAGGGATGTCATTCGCAATCCAAAGCATCCCTATACCCAGGGCCTGCTGAAGGCGATCCCGAGCCTCGACACCCTGCACGACCGCTTGTCACCGGTTCCTGGAGACATTCCAAGTCCGACTGAACGGCCGACCGGGTGCCCCTTCCACACAAGATGTCCCGATTTCATCAACGGCATTTGCGATGTCAACGAACCGCCCGAGGTCGGAGGCGATGCCGGACGATCGGTCCGCTGTTGGCTGCACAAGGAACCTGAAAGCGGAAGGAGTGCAGCATGACCACGAATGACGTTCTCATCGAGGTCAAGAATCTCGAAGTCATGTTCCCGATCCGCAAGAAGAAACTGTTTTCGTCCGAAGTCAGGCAACTTCGTGCTGTCGATGGCGTTTCCTTCGACATCAAGCGCGGAGAAACCGTCGGGCTCGTTGGGGAATCCGGCTCAGGCAAGACCACGGTCGGTCGCGCGATCCTCAGAGCTATCGACCCCACCAGCGGTGATGTGATCTTCCACACGCAGGATCAGGATATCGATGTTGCTCGTGCAGAAGGTGAAGACCTGCGCAAGTTCCGTCAGCACATGAATATGGTGTTTTCCGAGGGCAAGGTGCAGCTCTCGAGGCTGGCAGCAGACAGGCTCCGTCTGTTCCGGTCAAAGATGAGCCTCGTATTCCAGGATCCCTATTCGTCCCTCAACCCGCGCATGACCGTGCGCGACATTATCGCAGAACCGCTTATCGCTTCCGGCATGATGAAGGATCGTGAGGCGATTGACGAACGGGTGCGCGAGATTGCCGGTCGCTGCAAGCTGAACCTGGAGCATCTGCGCCGGTTTCCGCACGCCTTCTCCGGAGGCCAACGTCAGCGTATTTGCATCGCGCGCGCCCTCGTCTCGAAACCCGATTTTGTCGTGTGCGATGAAAGCGTTTCCGCACTCGACGTTTCGATCCAGGCTGAAATCGTCAACCTCTTGAAAGATCTGCAGGAAGAAATGGGGGTCGCCTTCCTGTTTATCGCGCACGATCTTTCTGTTGTCGCGCAGATGAGTCACCGCGTTGCCGTCATGTATGTCGGCAAGTTCGTGGAATATGCGCCAACGGAAAAACTCTTCTTTGAGCCGAAGCATCCTTACACCCACGCACTGCTGTCAGCGATCCCGCAGGCGGATCCGGATCTGGAGTTCGACCCGATCAAGCTTCAGGGCGAGATCCCCAATCCGCTCGACGCCCCGTCCGGCTGCCGCTTTCACAGCAGGTGTCCATTTGCAAAGGATCACTGCGCATCGGAAACGCCGGAATGGCGCGAAGTTTCGGAAGACCACTTTGTCGCCTGCCACTTTGTTGAGGAATTCGATTTCTCAAGGCCAAACACCAAGAATTAAGAGCATCTCGGAATGACACAGAAATCCTATGATCTCGCTGTCGTTGGCGCTGGGATCGTCGGGCTTGCGCACACCCTGGCAGCCGTCAAGCGCGGCAAGAAGGTGGTTGTAATAGAACGCGACAGCGTGGCAAACGGCGCCTCCATTCGAAATTTCGGCTTTGTCACAGTCACCGGGCAACAGGCAGGCGACTGCTGGAAAATGGCCTCCCGAAGCCGTCAGATTTGGGGAGAAGTCGCCCAGGCTGCAGAAATCGAGTTACTGCACCAGGGCCTTACCATGACAGCCCGGCTCCCGGAATCGGAAGCGGTTATCGACGCGTTCCTTAAGACGGAGATGGGTGCTGATTGCAAACTTCTGACACCGGAAGAGGCTGCACATCGGGTTCCCTCACTTCGCACAGACGCAATCTCCTGCGCTCTTTATTCACCGCTTGAAGTCAGGGTTGAATCCAGGGACGCCCTTCCCCAGATCGCAAACTGGCTGGAAGCCATGCACGGCGTTGATTTCCTCTGGCAAACCAGCGTCAACGCGGTTGAAACACCAAAGCTGGAAACATCCCGCGGAACGGTCCACGCGGATTCCGTTGTGGTTTGCCCCGGCGACGACGGCACGACACTTTTCAGCGACCGGATCGCCTCATACGAAGTGACCCGCTGCAAATTGCAGATGTTACGCGTAACGCCGCACCAGAAAGCGCATCTGGGGACTGCGGTTATGTCGGATCTCGGTCTCGCCCGTTACCTTGGTTATTCAGAACTGCCCGAGGCGACCGCGCTGAAAGCGCGGCTGGACCTTGAGATGTCCGATTATCGGGACAACGGAATTCATCTCATTGTGGTTCAATCCGCCGACGGCAGCCTCGTCGTCGGCGACAGCCATCACTACGATCCGACACCGGATCCGTTTATCGACAAAACCGTGAACGATCTGATCCTTTCCGAAATGAACGCGATCCTGGATCTGGGCCCATACGAGGTAACCGAATCCTGGATTGGAACCTATGCCTCTGCACCGGACCGCTGGCGTTTGACAGACGCACCCGACGATGCAACGCGTGTCGTCATGGTGACGGCAGGCTGCGGCGCTTCGACAGCCTTCGCGATTGGTGAGGAAACGATCACCAACCTCTACACATAAGGATAAGAAAATGAGCAAATTCAAAGCTGTGGTCTTCGACTGGGCCGGCACCATGATCGACTTCGGGTCGTTCGCCCCGATGGGGGTTTTCGTCAAGGCGTTCGAAAAGTTCGGCATCACCGCCAGCATCGACCAGGCCCGCGGCCCGATGGGAAAGCCGAAATGGGACCACATCCGCGACATGATGGATGACCCGGATATTGCAGCGCAGTGGTCGGAAAAATATGGTGCGGCGCCGACGAATGCCGATGTTGACAAGGTCTACGAGGTCTTCGTGCCGATGAACGAAGAAGTCGTCGCCGATTTCGCCGACCTCGTCCCGGGCGCAGCCGATGTAATCAAGTTCTTGCGGGCAAAGGGTCTCAAAATTGGCTCCACGACCGGCTACACGCGCTCGATCATGGAACGGGTCCTGCCACGGGCCGCAGAACAAGGTTATGAGCCGGACAATCTGGTCTGCTCGGACGATCTTCCGGAAGGACGTCCCGGCCCGCTCGGCATGTACAAGTGTTTTGTCGATCTTGTCGCCTATCCGCCCGCAGCGGTCATCAAGGTCGACGACACGGAGCCAGGCATTGCCGAGGGGGTCACGGCCGGCTGCATAACGGTGGGTCTGGCGCTGTCCGGAAACTACGCTGGAAAGACTCCCGACGAACTCGCCGCTCTTTCGGAAGCTGAAGTCGACAAGTTGCGCCAACATGCCACTGCGAAGCTCAAAGCGGCCGGCGCCGACCATGTCATCGACACGGTTGCCGATTTGCCTGCGCTGGTCGAACGTCTCGAAACTGCATGACCAACCGCCCGAACATTCTGCTTATCACCGCAGATCAGTGGCGCGGCGACTGTCTCGGCATGATGGGGCATCCGGTTGTGAAAACACCCAACCTGGATGCCTTTGCCGAGACCGCAACTGTGTTCGAGCAGCATTATGCCGCAACAGCGCCGTGCTCACCGGCGCGGGCATCACTCTATACCGGTCTTTACCAGATGAACCACCGCGTCGTCTGGAACGGTGCACCGCTTGACGACCGCTTCGACAATATTGCCCGGGCAGCGCGTCGCGCCGGATATGCGCCGACGCTCTTCGGATATACCGACACCTCTCCGGACCCCCGGCTGCTCGACCCGAACGACCCGGCACTCAAGACATATGAAGGTGTCCTGCCCGGCTTTGATGTCCGGCAGAGCCTGCCCGAAGACGACAAACCCTGGCTGTCCTGGCTGGCCGCGCGCGGTCATGACCCTTCGACATTCCGCAGAATTCATCATGTGGAACCGGACGGCGAAGAACTCATATCCCGCAAGCCACCTGTCTATTCGAGAAATGAAACACAAACGGCCTTTCTGACAGATGCCTTTTTGGCTTGGCTTGGTGAGCAAAAGGGCAAGGAAACACCCTGGATGGCGCACATCTCGTTTTTGCGCCCGCATCCACCGATCACCGTGCCGGAACCGTTCAACACCATGTACGATCCGGAAGACGGACCCGAATTCGCCGGCGCGCAAACTGCGTTGGAAGAGGCATCCGCTCATCCATTCATTGCAGCTCTCCAGGACTTTCAGAACCTTTCAAGCCACATTCCCGGCGCCGACACTCTGGTCAGGGACCTGACCCGTCACGACCTGAAACGCATCCGGGCGCTCTATTACGGCATGATTTCAGAAGTCGACGCACAGCTTGGTCGTATCTTTTCCGCACTGGAGAACAGCGAAAACACCCTGATCATCTTTACTTCCGATCATGCGGAAATGATGGGGGATCACTGGATGCTGGGCAAAGGCGGTTACTACAGGGAAAGCTATCATATCCCTTTGATCATCCGCTCGCCCGGAGCATCGAGGAACAATCGAGTGTCCGCTTTCACGTCTGCTGCGGACATATTTCCAACCCTTCTGGACCTTTTGGAGATCGATCCGGAGCATGCGCCGGATGGCAGTAGCCTGTCGCCGTTTCTTTCAAGCACGACGCCTGGGTTCTGGCGCGATGCAGCGCTTTGGGAATTCGACTTTCGGGACCTGATCAATCGCGCACCCCATCTTTTTCCGGGTTACGACAAAAACGTCTCGCCGTCCCTGGTCTCAAGAATGGGACCGGATTGGCAGTACGTGCATTTCTCGGCAATGCCGGGGATCCTGCTAAGAGACTCCGGCCAACAGGTGGTCACAGATCACCAGCAGCTTCACAGGGACATCGCGCTAGCCAGTCTGGAGGCATTGTTGTCGACGCGTATGCGCCACAACGACGAAACACTCTCAAGATCAATGGTCTGGGACTATTACCGCGAATAGGTGGCTGCTCGTCGTCACCTGGTCGTGTAAAAGCATCGGGTCTAGAGACTCAAAAACAGGAACGGGCAAAATGTGTCGAGCTAATGCCATCTGCAGGGCAACCGCATCGAACCTGTTCCATTTGGTCGTGCTGTCATTTGCGATCGTTCTTTTCGGTTATGCAGGTTTCCCAGCACGCGCCTTGTCCTCAGAGCTGGAAGTCGTCGACAGCACTGACCACCCCTGGCAATCGATCGGCCGTGTCAACCGCGCCGGGTTCCGAACGATCACCATGTGTACGGGCACGCTGATCTCGCCAAAACTGGTCCTTACGGCTGCGCATTGTCTTGTGTCGAAGAAAACCGGATCACTTCTGCCTGCTGATGAGGTGCTGTTCATAGCGGGTGTGCGCAGAGACGAATTCGCCGCCCGGCTGGAGGCTGAGTGCCTCTTGACGATCGATGGCTATCAACCGGCGGAAAGGCCGGAACTGAGTGAAATTCGAAAGGATATCGGTCTCATCGTTCTCAAGGACACAAGCAGTCTCGTTCCCCTTCCGCCATTGTCTCTGGAAGAAGCGAAACAGCTGCGCAAGTCGACCCGGTTTCAGTCCGTCGGTTACCGGCGCAGCCGCCCGTTTCTGCCGACTGTCGTCCCCTCTTGCAGCGTTCTGGGCACCCGGTCCGATATCTGGGTCACCGATTGCAACACGGAAAGCGGTGCATCGGGCGGCCCGCTCCTGGTCGAAACAGGCGATGGGCCCCGCGTCGCTGCGGTCATGTCGGCCAAGGTCAATGAGACAAGATCCATCGTCGTTCCCTTTCTCGAGTGGCAGGATCTCGTGACATCGGCATCCTGCGAACGTCGCTAGTCAGTGCAGGTTCCGGCCGGGAACAACAATTCCACCGAACTGCCAAGCTGACGGCACGCATAATTTTTAACTGCCCTCCATTGTATTTGCCGCTATGCTGGTGAGCCGCAATCCCAAGGGCTACGCAATCTGCAGTACGCGAGCTTTTTGGGGAGTCCGTTGTCTGCTAAATGACCTTTTGGATCATGAATCAATCCGCTCCCCTCCCCACGTCTTCAGATGTCCGGCCGGTTTCAACCGAAAAGCTCGCCTTTGTTGCCAGCGACACCGAGGAGGCCCGCAAGGCGCTTGAAGACCTTTCCAGCCGCTATGGGAACGTCGCTGCCGAAGACGCCGATATTATCGTGGCTCTCGGGGGCGACGGCCTTATGCTGCAGACCCTTCACGCACACATGCATAACGGCAAGCCGATATACGGCATGAACCGCGGGTCCGTCGGTTTTCTCATGAATGAGTATCGAGAGGAGAGCCTGACCGAGCGTCTTTCTAAGGCCGACATCACGACCATTCGACCGCTGGAACTCACGGCAGAGGACGACACCGGCAAGATCCACGAAGCGCTTGCTATCAATGAGGTGTCCCTGCTGCGCCAGACCTCACAGGCAGCGCGTTTGAAAATCTCGGTAGACGGAAAGCTTCGGCTGGAGGAATTGGTGTGTGACGGCATTATCGTTGCCACGCCGGCAGGCAGCACGGCCTACAACCTCTCCGCCCATGGCCCGATCCTGCCGATTTCCGCTCAGCTGCTTGCGCTCACGCCGATCAGTGCCTTTCGCCCCCGGCGTTGGCGAGGAGCACTGCTTCCCAACTGGGCCCAGGTGGACATCGAAATCCTGGCAGCGCACAAGCGGCCGGTCAGCGCGTCGGCGGATCACACAGAAATTCGCCGTGTGAGACATGTTACGGTCAAGGAATCCACCGAAGCCTGTGGGGTGATCATGTTCGACCACGACCACGGTTGGGACGAACGGATTTTGAGCGAAATGTTCCGCTACTGACCGGAATTCCAGCGAAAGCCAGTCTTGGCAAGACCCTGTTAAATTTGTTCTCCGATACTGTGCAAGAGTTATTGATGACACGCGCGCACGGAGAAAACTGCTGCCATGGCCGAGACCGCACGGGACCAGGACTACGAGATCCTGACACCGCCCACTACGCTGCGCAGCAAAGTTCGCGAGCTGACGCCGCGCGAGGCTAAAAAATTCGATCCGGTGAAAGCCGCGGAAGCCGCGCTGAAACGTATCTCTGGTCATTTCGGCACATGGATGGACAACGAGACCAAGGCGCTTCTCGGCGCCTGGGAGTGCGTTCAACACGAAGGCATGTCCCAGGAAACGCTCGACCCCTTGTTTCAGGCCGCGCACAACATCAAGGGTCAGGCTCTAACCCTGGGCTTTCCCCTTGTCGGTCAGGTTGCCGCAAGCCTGTGCCACCTCATCGAAACGGTTCCGGCACCTGAAATGCTGCCGCTGCCGCTGATGGAGCGCTATGTCGAAGCCATCCGTGCCATGGTCATGGAAGGTGCAAAGGACATCGACAACAAGACTGGTGTCGAGCTTTTGGAAACCTTGGAAACGGTATCCGGCGAGTTTCTGAAGCAGTTCCCGTCCAAGACGGAAGAGACCGACTAAGGATCACGATACGCCGTCACCGGACTTTAGCTGCTGTTCGCGCAGGACGATGTAGCATCCGCTCAGGACGATGACGCCGGCGCCGACATATGTGAGCAGATCCGGAATCTCATGCCAGAACAACCAGCCGAATAGCGTCGCCCAGATCAGGGCGCTGTATTCAAAAGGGGCGACCACAGCTGCGGGCGCGAAGCGGAATGCCTGCGTAATCAGCGTGATACCAGCCGTTCCAAAGATCGCTATTCCGAAAAAGAACCAGATATCCTTGATCTGGATATTGACCCACACAAACGGTGTCATCAGCGCACTGAGCGCAAGTCCCGCACCAACCAGGTAGAGCATCAGCGTCCACACGCTTTCACGTGGATCGACCCAGCGGGCGCTGATCATCAGGATTGCATAGAAAAACGCGGTCGTTATCGGCAGCAGCGAGGCAGCTTGAAACGTTCCAGCGCCCGGCCTGACAATGATGAGGACGCCAACGAAGCCGACAAGCACAGCAAGCCAGCGCCGCCAGCCGACGCTTTCCTTTAGAAACAGTGCTGAAATCGCAGTGATGAAAACGGGTGCGATGAACACAAGCGCGGTCGCTTCTGCAATCTCAAGATGCTTCAGTCCGGTGAAGAAGAGCCCTGCCGCCAGAACCCAGAAGACGCCGCGCACAAGATGCGCCGCGGGCCGGTAAGAGCGCAAAGCACCGGGCCCACCCATCTTCAGAGCAATCAGCACCGCAATGGGCAGCGCGATTAAATTGCGAACAAAGAGGATCTGGATTGGAGAATAATTCGCCGCAAGCGCCTTGGCGATCGCATCACTCACGCCAAGTGTTGCCATCCCGGCACTTATGAGCAGAATGCCGACTGTGGCCTGTGAACGCGCGCCGGAAGAAGGGGAAAGCATGTGCCACCATTAAGAAAACAGACGACACCTAATCACCGGGCAAAGGTCACCGCAAGATGAAAATGCAGGGCTTCACCCGGTACAAAAAAGTCTCTTCAAAACCGGGACTTGGCGAGTTCTGCTGAACTTTTTGATCGAACCTAAGCTGCCGCGGTGATCTGCAGCGAACCGTTTTTCACCAGCAGGCGTGCCTCAAGGCGTGCAACGTCGATCGCAAACCGGCGCAGGAAGGCCGCAACGTCTTCGTCAGCGCCCAGGGCACCGTCCTGCATTTCCTCCAGCAGCGTTTCCGTCAACCGCCTGGCCTCATCGAGTGCCAGATCATAAGTGAAGTCCGCATCTGCCTGGCGAGCAACATCGATCGCCAGCAGGAACGCCTGATGCGCGCGAAGCGGCAGACCCGCCTTGCGCAGGATCGCCTGAAGTGCGGACCGGCGAACGGTCATGAGAAGCTTGCAAAGCCGCGGCAGCGGCACCTGTCCAAGATTGGCGAGCGCAGCTGCAAAAAAACGCAGGCGGCCACAACAGACGGATCTGAGCAGCAATCGGGTGTTCAGCTTGCCGCGCAAGCGGAGATGTTCGACAAAATCCGGAAGATCCTCCTCGCCGGCTTCCAATGCCAGGCGGAGCACCACCTTGTCTTCCGCATCACTCAGGAACGTATGGCGCTGGTTTTCCGGCACGCGCTCCAGAACAATCGGATGGTCGTCAAGGTTTTCGGCAAGACGCATCAGGAGTTCATAGCGGCTGGAAAGCGGAAGGTCTCTGGTTTTGAGCAGCAGGTCGCACATGTCCGGTCGATCTTCGAAACGCTCTGCCAGCCTCAACAGCGAGGACTGCAGCACCTGTGCACTTGAATTGTCGAGGAGTGCCTTGCAGGACTTTTCGCTACCGACTTCGCAGACAGCCGCGCTGATCGAGGCCGGAAGACCGCTCCGCTCGGCAATGGCACACTGAACCGCGTCGCTGCCTTCAGCGAACAGGTCGACGAGTTCCGCCTCGGTCAAGATGGGCGAAGATTTGAGAATCGGTTCCGCCACCTCATCAACGTCGGCGGCAAGACACCGCACAACGTGCCCGGGCGCGTGCGGGCTGGATGCCAGGACTTTCGCAATCGCCTTGCGCACGCCCCTGCTCGGATCGTCAAGAAGAACCGTCAGCGCTGCTGCCATGCTTGTTCTCTCCTGGCTGTCCTGCTCGGCTGCCAGGTAGCGCTTGGCAAATTCCTGCGCAGCGAGAATGTCCTGTGTGCGATCTTCATTTTCACTCAAATGCAAAAGGTCGGTTTCGGTCATGGCTGCAATCGTTTCCCCAAGAGTCGGGATTATCCTGACATCAAAGGCTTAACGATCGGTTCACCATAATTTTGACAATGTCTCTGCGTCGCCCAAATTCAGACCGGCGGCAGCAGGTCTTTCTGCTCTTCTTCTGCCTTCAGCCGCAAGAACCGCGTCAGGTCCAAAGGTCCGCCCTGATCCGCCAGTGCCAATTCCTGAGCGGCAACCTGATTCGATGCACCAGAGAGCCTGCTGAACATGGCAGCCTCCTCCACCGCCGCAAAAGCGGACGCGAACCGTGTGCTGACATCTGCCTCTGTCGATCCCTGATCGTTCCGGAACAGGGCCTCGAACGGATTCGCTGTCTCCGCGGCCTGGAAAGCCGACAGCACGCGGGTCGTTGCAGCTTCGTTCCTGCTTGTTCCGTTGATTGAGGCTTGTCTCGGGTCCTGTGGTGCAGCCTGATTGTTGGAAGCAACCTGAGTTGGAGCCGGCGCAGCCTCAGCAGAAGCCGTTTGCGATGCTGTGCCCTGAGGCAAAGGCACCTCTGTCTTGGCGAGCTCAACAGGGTTTGTGGCAAGCAGTTCCGCGGCAGCAGCAGCAGCCTGTGAAGGTCCGGGCGGCTTGGGCCGTGGCGCGAAAGCGCTGGCCGCATCTGCCGTGAGTAGATCAAAATTTTGCTGGTCGATGCCCGGTGTTCCGCCTCCCGGTTTGGCGGCTGGCATCGCAGCCACGTTGGTCAGGACACCCGGTGCGCGCAAGTTTGTTTTTCCGCTCGCCTCAGCAATCATTGTGACGGCGTCGTGTTTTGAAACGATGACCTCGTAGACTTCCTGCACTGAACGGGCTTTGCCGTTTCCGTGAAAGAATATCGCCTTGTTCGCCCGCGCCTGTGCAGAAAAGACCTTGTCCGCCCGCATGTCCGGATTTGCATTGGTCGCATCAATCAGCCTGCTGGCCCCATGCGCGCCCAGGAAGTGTGCCATATAGAGCTCACCGTCCGAGGGTTCACGGCCGATCTTGCGCTCAAGATAGGTCGAATTCTTCTGCGTCAACGCTCCGGCCATCACGGACGAGATTTCAGGATCCTTGCGCAGATCAAGGATCTCTTGCCGCATCTGCGAATCCTTGACGTAGTATTTTCCGTTCTTCGACCTCTGTATCTGGTCTGC
The DNA here is from genome assembly GCF_030732845.1 of Roseibium sp. MMSF_3544. Taxonomy (GTDB): domain Bacteria; phylum Pseudomonadota; class Alphaproteobacteria; order Rhizobiales; family Stappiaceae; genus Roseibium. Next base: position 16,109 of record NZ_JASHKA010000036.1, on the reverse strand, counting down.
GTATTTGTCCAGCCCGTGCTTCGGTCCAGCTTCTTTCATCGTCTCGAGCCATGTCGATTCGATGAACTGGAACAATCCTGTTGCACTTGAAGTCTTTGCCTTTGCCGCCGGATTGAACGACGATTCTCGCGCAGCCGTTTTCACCAGATAGTCGAAGGACGTACCCGTGGAACTACTGGCAGACTGAAACGCAAGCTCGATCCGAGACGCGACCGAGGGTGTGTCAGCAACATGCATGACGCTGTCTCCTCGACGGAACAGAATTATTACTTCGTTAACATTCGCGCCCCAATGGTTAACAAACCCTTAACAAGACGTCTTCAAAGCTCTTTCGACGAGCCTGTTTGCGAATTTTTTGAATGACTTGCGCAGATATGACAATGCGCCTGTCTCAAAATGTGGAGATCATGCGTCCTTTCCCGATTTCCCGGGGAAAACACGTTCTCAACATCCCGCCGTCCAGACGACCTTTTTGCCTCTTGAGCCAGCCGACGATGAGTCGGCGTACGAAGGCCCAAAATACTTCGGGCGACCATGCGTATTGCACTCAAACCTTTGGCCGGGCCATCTCGAACACTTCAGTAATCGCGGCATATTCCATGTAGCCGAGGCGCGACAGCGGCTTGAACCGCGTTACATCCACCTTGCCGTTGACGATAATGCTGTCGTCTATGTGAATGCCGATAACCTGGCCGAAAACGAGCCAATTGTCCGTGTCTGCACCATCGAGATCCTTCAGTCTGAGTGTCTGAAGGCGTTTGCATTCGAGAGCGGTGACCGCCCTCGCGACGCGTGGCGCTTTGACCAATCGCGACGAGGCCATTTCAAGGCCTGACAGCTCGAATTCGCAGGTCTCGTTGGAAACCATGGCCGAAGAAACGTTCATTTCGTCCTTCAGATCCCAGCTTGCCATATTGCAGACGAACTCCCCCGTTGCCTCGGCATTTGCGGCACTGTCCTTGAAGCCGGAAGAAGAAAAAACAACGATCGGCGGTCGATCGCTGACGGCATTGAAGAAGCTGTAGGGAGCGAGATTGGTGCGGCCGTCCGCGTCCAACGAGGAAATCCAGCCGATCGGGCGCGGAGAGACGATCGCCTTGAAGGGATTATGCGGCAGTCCGTGATCGTTGGATGCAGTTTCATAAAACATTTCAGTTGTCTTCGCTCCATTCGGATACCAGGTCGGAGAGCTCGGGCCGCGGCCGTTCCACAGGTGCCTGGGTCGGCGTTCCTATATGGATAAAGCCTGCAAATCGCTCATCTTCTTTTGCGCCCAGATAGGCAGCCGCCTCTTCATCGAAGCTGTACCACTCTGTTAGCCATTGGGAGGCGAAACCGGCCGCAGCAGCGGCACTGAGAAGGTTCATGCATACAGCACCGGCAGAAAGCTGCTGTTCCCACTCGGGTATTTTCGGATGTGTCCGAGCCGTGCTGACGACGCCGATCACCAATGGGGCACGCGTAAAGCGGGTCAGTTCCTTGTGACGCTGGTCGTCGTCGAGCGGGCCATTCCTGCGTTCGTAAATCTCGGCGAGCCGTCTTCCGATAACCTCGCCCCGCCCTTTCGAAAACATGACGAAACGCCAGGGAGCGAGTTTGCCGTGGTCGGGAACCCGCGCCGCGATTGTCAAAAGATCTTCAACCTGTTCCGCACTTGGACCGGGATCGGACATCGTCACTGAAGGATGCGACCGGCGCTTTCGAAGAAACTCCAGTGTTTCTGATGATCCGGGATTGAAGGTGGACATGAGGCGGCGCTCTTTAGACGGTTACGATTGTGACAATCCACCTAATTCATTGACCGCGATTGTCAACTTTAGTTTCAATGTCTTGAATTTGCCTAATTTTCAGGCCCTTTAGGGAGTGTGGGTCAGTCCTCTCTCCGTAATCGCGAAATTCGATGCGAGACTTGCAAGTTTCGGTTGGTTTGCTGCATCGCGTGGAGGCGGGCTCAAGGGCAGCCCGGTGTTTCGCGCAGACCGGAATTGGTATAAAAGACAGAGCACTGTAAATTATTGCAGTTGAATAGATAATGAAGTGGGCATGTTGAGTACAGGATCAATCACAGTCGGCAAAGCAAACTTGCGTCCTGTGAAGCGCGCGATGCGCGCGTTCCTGATAATTGCTGCTGCATTCCTGATTCAAGGCACTGTGCAAACAGCACAGGCTGAAGACATCCCCCTTCCACGTGCCAAACCGGACCCCAACGCTCCTGCCCCTGCGCAGGAAGACCAGATTATCAATCTCTTGGACAGGGAACCTGAACCGCTCTTTTCCGATGCACAGCTCCCCTATGCTCCAACGCGGTCTTTCGACGCTGGTGAAGGTGATGGCCTCGGTCAGGGTGCGCTTTATCTTATGGCGAAACTGACACAGGACAGTCAGCCCCTGAATGACGGACTGATCTGGCGCATTTACTCTGAAACCACCAACGCCAACGGAAAACTGGAACTGGTGGCGACATCCCAGGGGGGCGACGCCGAATTCAGGCTCGACCCGGGCGCCTATCTCGTACACACGGCCTATGGCTATGCCCAATCCACCAATCGCGTGGTTATCGGCAAGGAAATACAGTCGAAAATGCTGACGTTGAATGCCGGCGGCATCAAGTTCGGCGCAGCAATGAAGGACGGTGAAGGCATTGACGAGGAGCAGGTCACCTTCGACGTCTACGGCATGACCTTCGACGAGCGCGGTGAGCGCAACAAAATCGTCGGCAATGTCACGCCCGGTTCCATCGTTCGGCTGAGTGCAGACACCTATCATGTCGTTAGCCGCTATGGCAGCGTGAACGCTGTCATCCGCGCTGACATTCAGGTGCTGCCTGGCAAGCTCACCGAGGCGACCATTCTTCACAAGGCCGCCGACATCACCTTGAAACTCGTCAACGAGCGCGGCGGCGAGGCGATCGCAAACACGACATGGTCCGTGCTGAGTGCGGGCGGCCACGTGGTTGTGGAAGCAACAGGCGCTTTTCCCGATTTCGTGCTGGCAGCGGGAGAATACGAAGCTCTCGCAAGGAACAATGGACGCACCTACCTGCACACGTTTGAAGTGGTTCCCGGCCAGGACCGGGAAGTCGAGGTGGTCACGTCAATCAGTGAACTAGCCTCTCAAGCAAACGTTTTAAACAACTGAAAATAATAAACAAACAAGTTTTGAACTGACCGCGCCTAGAGGGAGCGGCTCGCTGATTTTTTCGCGTTTGAAGACAGACTAGCGGTGGCGTCCAAGAAGCCGTTGCGTGCGCTCGGCGGGAGCCATTTCCATCACTTTGGTCTGAAGGAAATCCATGATCTCCTTCTGGTCCTTGAAGCCGGTCAGCGTCTCGAACGGAATTGCCCGCCCGGCTCTCGCGGTAATAACGGACCCGAGGATACGCCTGAATTCACGCACCAGAAGCGCCAGTCGCAAGGTCAATGAGTATTTGCTGACCAGATGAAACAGCCAGGAGTTCTGACCTTCGAAATAGAGCGGCAGAACGGTTGCTTTTGAGGACCGGATCATTTTTGCAGTGAACGTTTTCCACGGCAGCTCTTCAGCACGTCCGAACGGCTTGGCTGCGGTCGCAACGCCGCCCCCCGGAAATACGATAATCGTGGTGCCTTCCTGAAGCAGGCGCAAGGCTTCCTTGCGGGTCTTCATGTTGGTCTTGAGGGCTTCCTTGGTCTCTTCGAAATCCACAGGCAAAGAGAACGGACGGACTTCCGGCACTTTCAAGAGCTCGTTGTTGATCAGGATCTTGAATGGCCGGTTCAGTTGCTCGGCAAGCGACAGGATCGCGAGCCCGTCACCAATCCCGTAGGGATGGTTCGCGATCAGCACCAAGGGACCGTCCGGAAGATCTTTCGGTGGCCACTCTCCGTCTTCCACGGAAACGTTCAGGTTGATCAACCCGAGAAGGTCACTCCAGATATAGTCCGAGGTCCCGACCATCGTGTGCTTCCACACTTCGTAGACATCGATGATTTTGCGACGGCCAGACATGCCTTCAATGGCACGAATCGTCCACCGCTTCAGCGGCGGGTGTTCCGGATTGGCGTAGCTGAATTCTGCGTAATCCACGGCAGCCGTCGTCTTCTATCTGGGTTCACACTGGCAAATCTGGAACCAAATACCAGCAGCTATGTTTCAACAATGTGACAGCACATTGCCCTAGGGTAAGGGCAATGTGCAAGTCACAAGATTTCACCCTAAATTGTGACGATCACGATTTTTTCAAGTCAGGTGGAGTCGCTTCTTCTACGAAAGCGGCAACAGCCTCTTGCAGATCCATCGATTTCTGATCTTTCGACCCGAGACGGCGGACATTCACCGTCCGCTCCTCGGCTTCGCGCATGCCGCAAACGATGATCACCGGCACCTTGGCCAGCGAGTGTTCGCGGACCTTGTAGTTGATCTTTTCGTTGCGGAAGTCAGTTTCAACCTTCAGTCCGCTTGCCTTCAAAAGATCCGCAACTTCCTGGCCATAAGCGTCCGCCTCAGATGTGATCGTGGCAACGACGATCTGCTGTGGTGCAAACCAGAGCGGGAAATGTCCGGCATAGTTTTCGATCAGAATGCCAAGGAACCGTTCCATCGAGCCACAAATCGCCCTGTGGACCATCACGGGAGTTTGCTTTTCGCCGTTATTGTCGACGTAAAACGCGCCGAAACGTTCCGGCAACGCAAAATCGACCTGCGTCGTGCCGCACTGCCATTCGCGCCCGATGGCATCTCGCAGCGTGTATTCGAACTTCGGTCCGTAGAAGGCGCCCTCGCCCGGCAAAATGTCGGTTTTCACCCGGCCTTCAGCCTGAGCCTCGATCTGCCTGAGAACCTTGTCCATGACCGCTTCGGCGTGATCCCACATCTCGTCGGTGCCGACGCGCTTTTCCGGCCGGGTTGAAAGCTTGACCACGATCTCCTCGAAGCCGAAGTCCTTGTAGACCGACAGGATCAGGTCGTTGATCTTGAGGCACTCATCGGCAAGCTGCTCTTCCGTGCAGAAAACATGCGCATCGTCTTGCGTAAACCCGCGCACCCGCATCAGGCCGTGAAGCGCTCCCGACGGCTCATACCGGTGCACGACCCCGAATTCCGCAAGACGCAACGGCAGATCGCGATAGCTTTTCAAACCATGTTTGAAGATCTGAACGTGCCCCGGGCAGTTCATCGGTTTCAGCGCATAGAACCTGTTGTCTTCCGCCTCCGGATCGGCAGATTGCACGGAAAACATGTTTTCCTTGTACCAGGTCCAGTGGCCGGACGTTTCCCAGAGCGAGGTGTGCAACACCTGCGGCGCGTTCACCTCCTTGTAGTCGTCCTTGAGTACCCTGCGTTTGTAAGCGATCAGGTTCTGGAACATGTCCCAGCCCTTTGGATGCCAGAAAACGACGCCGGGGCCTTCTTCCTGAAAGTGGAACAGATCCATTTCGCGGCCAAGTTTGCGGTGATCCCGCTTTTCCGCTTCCTCCAGCATGTGAAGGTAGCCTTTCAACTCCTTCTCATTGTGCCAGGCGGTCGCGTAGATGCGGCTCAGCATTTCGTTGTTGGCGTCGCCGCGCCAGTAAGCGCCGGCCACTTTCATCAATTTGAAGGCATCGCCAATCTGGCGCGTGGAGACCATATGCGGGCCGCGACACAGGTCCAGCCACTGGCCTTGTTTGTAGATCTTGATTTCCTGGTCTTCCGGGATCGCGTCCACCAGTTCAACCTTGTACTGCTCCCCTTTGGCAGCGAAATAGGTCTTGGCTTCGTCGCGGCTCCAAGTCTCCTTGGTGAACATGGCGCCGCGGCCGATGATCTCGCGCATTTTCTTTTCAATGACCGGCAGCTCATCCGGATGGAAAGGCCAGTCTTCGTTCGTGTCCGGGTGCACGCGTTTGAAATCGTAGTAGAAGCCGTTTTCGATCACCGGGCCGATCGTTACCTGGGTGCCGGGCCACAGTTCCTGCACGGCTTCGGCCATCACATGTGCAGCATCATGCCGGATCAGTTCCAGCGCGCGCGGATCGTCCCTGGTCACGATTTCGATGCTGTGATCACCCGAGATGGAATCGGTCAGATCCTTCAGCTCCCCGTCGAGCGTCATCGCAACCGCCTTTTTGGCAAGCGATTTGGAAATGCCCTCGGCGATGGCAAGACCGGTGGTGCCTGCCTCATACTCGCGCACGGAATTGTCGGGAAAAGTCAGTTGAATCATCGTATGTCTCCTGCTCACTCCTGCAGACAAGGCAGGTAAGCTGTTCAATAGAAATTGGACCGCCTGCTGATAGGGTATTCGGCGCAAAACGGCAACCCTTGCCAAGGAAGGGCCGCCATGCCGGGAACGCAAGACCTCAGTTTTTGTGCAATTTTCCGCTTACGCCACCACGAGCGGCGGAGGACGTCGGCGGATCGGCTGGGATTTGACGATTGATGTACTTGTTTCGGCCTTGTCGGCAATCCGGTCGAGAATGCCGTCCAGTTGTTCGATTGACGGCACGGCCAGCCGCGCAATGAAACAGTCGTCGCCCGTCACCTTGTCGCATTCGCAAAACTCCGGAATTTCCTGAATGAGCTGCTGCACGATATGCAGTTTCCCCGGCAAGGGCCTTATGCGCACGATGGCCTGTAGACTGTACCCCAGCGCTTTGGGGTCGATCTCAGCGGCAAAGCCCAAAATGACACCTCGTTCCTGCAGGCGCCGGATCCTCTCCGACACGCCAGGAGACGACAGGCCTGCCCGCGCAGCCAGATCCTTCAAGGACATGCGTGCGTCCGTGATCAGTGCTTCTACAATTTTGGTGTCCACTTCGTCCAGGGTCATAATAATAGTCCATTCCGCCGATTGACCTTCAATAATAAACTAATTTCATCCCATCACCTAATTTACCGCATGGAAACCCATCAATCCTTTTGCCACCCTTGGCCTATTCAATTTTTCTGCGAGGCTGAGATGGACAAGACTTTGCGTGGCGCGACCGAGATGACGGCGGCAATGACGATCCTCGGGACGATCGGTTATTTTGTCGTTCTGTCGGGACAGGCAGCAATTGACGTCGTTTTCTGGCGATGCGCGTTCGGTGCACTGGCGCTTCTTGCGATTTGCACCTTCCAGGGGCTTTTTCGCCGCCTGTTCACAGTGCGGCAATTGGCAGTAGCAGCGCTCGGCGGCGTTGCCATCGTTGTCAATTGGGCCATGCTCTTCAGCGCATATGGCAAGGCTTCAATCGGTGTCGCAACCGCGGTTTACAATACCCAGCCGTTCATTCTCGTAGGCTTTGGCGTTTTGTTCCTGGGAGAACGCATAACGGCGGCGAAGCTGTCATGGCTGGCAATCGCTTTCGCCGGTGTCATCCTCATAGTTCAGGCGAAACAAGGCGGTGCGGATTACTCCGGCACCGACTATCTGTACGGCATTCTTCTCGCTCTTGGAGCTGCTTTCTTCTGGGCTGTCGCCGCGCTCCTCACCAAAAAACTGACCGGAACACCACCCCAAATGATCGCATTGGTACAGGTGTGCGTCGGCATCCTGATGCTGGCCCCCTTTGTCAGTTGGTCCGCACTGCCGGAAGGAACCGTTGCCTGGGGCGCATTGATCACGCTTGGAGCCGTTCATACCGGTGTCATGTACATATTGATGTATGGCGCCGTTCAAAAATTGCCGACCTATCTGCAGGGAGCGTTTTCGTTCATCTACCCTGTGGTCGCTATCTTCGTGGACTACGTTGCGTTTGGGCACGCATTGCACACGTTGCAGATCCTGGGTGCCGCAGCGATCATCCTCGCCGCAATGGGCATGACCTTTGGTTGGCAAATCGTCAGGAGACGGACTGCTCCGGGGTCTTCCTTATGACGCGACCGCCCTTTCCTTGGCAGCCTTGACGATCGACGCATCGCGCGCTGTCTTTGCAACCGCTTCGACCCCACCGCGCGTTTCCTGGATCATGGCGAGGGCTTCCTCGCCGTCCTTTTCGATCTCCTTGATGGCGATATCCGAATATGTATGCCGGTCAGGTGAGGCTTTCACCTTGCGATAAATCCTGTAAACCCGCCACGTGGCCGAAACGTAGGCCAAGTGCTTGGAGATGACTTCCCAAACATAGCGTGGATAGAACGACAGGGCACTCTCGACCGGGAGCCCGCTGCGCCGATCCTTGCGGAATTTCAGGCGGAAGTAGCCGCCCTCCAACGGATGAACGCCTTCGCACTGAACCATCAGCTTGAACCACATCATCAGGAACAGCTTGTTGCCCGGACGGCCTTTCTGGTGGGACGCTGCGCGCCGAAGCACGGTCTCGATATGCGCATCCGAATAATAGCTTTCCCACGCTTCCTGATAGGCTTCTTCCCACTCCTTGTCGCTCATCTTGGGATGATGAGAGACGCGGTGATTGAGGTCATACTTGTTAAGGTCCGGATCCATCCAGGTCCCCTTGGACAGGAGCACCTTGTGATCTTCAGACCCCGGCAGCGGCGTCAGGTAGAAGAACTCCAGCAGATCGAGCGGTAGCTCGTTCTTGATGATCTCCACATCCCTGAGAACGGCTTCCTTCGTGTCACCCGGAAACCCGATAATATAACCGGCATAGGTGGTTGCCCCGTGCGCGCGCCATTTCTGGAGCATCTCCCGGTATTCCGTGATCTTGTTCTGGCGCTTCTTGGCGGCCAACAGGTTGTCGGGATTGATGTTCTCCAGCCCGATGAAGACGCGGTTCACACCGGCGCGCGTTGCCTTCTCGATGAAGTTTTCGATCCGGTGACAGAGCGTGTCCACCTGGATGATGAACTTGATATCGAACTTTTCCTTTTCACGCAGCGTAATCAGCCGGTCGAACAGCGGCTCCCATTCCCTGTTCCGAGCGAAATTGTCGTCGGTGATAAAGAACCGGTTGATACCCTGCTCGTAGTTGTCGCGAATGATTTGTTCCAGGTCGTCAGCTGAGCGGAACCGGCTCTTGCGGCCCTGAACGTTGATGATCGTGCAGAACGAACACTGAAACGGGCACCCGCGCCCCAGATCGAAACTGGAATGTGAGCCTGCAGTGAACTGGATATGTTTGGTCGGAAGAATCGGCGTCGGCTCACCTTCCAGGGACGGCAGGTCCGCCATAAAATTGTAAAGCGGCTTCAGGTCATCCGCCCAGGCATCCCGAAACACCTGGTCGAGGCGGCGGTCTTCGGCCTCGCCGGCGAAGTAACTGACGCCTTCTGCCTGCAGCTCGACCATTTCCGGAGGCATCTCGTCCAGCATGGAAATACAACCGGAAACATGAAAACCGCCAATCGCCGTTTGCAGGCCTTCCTTCATAAACTGACGGGCCAGGTCGGTCGCGCGCGGAAACTGGTTCGACTGAACGCCAACCAGTGCAATCAGCGCTTTACCGCCCTTGCTGCGAATTTCATTCGCGATTTTCGCAGGCCTGACACGCTTGTTGGTTTCGTCATAGGTGTGAAGGTGGATGCGAACATCCTCGCCAAGGGCGGCGCGCTCCTGTGCTGCCTCCGCAAGACCATTGAGACTGGCAAGCGTGTTGGACGGAATGGCGGATCTCAACCACTGGATCGGATAACCGTCATCGTCATAATGCGTCGGCTTGATCATCACGAAGTGGAAATCGCGCACGTCCATACTCCCTCTTCCCCTGACGAGGGAACGTTGCATCCGGATGCCGTTAGGTCAACGTTTTCTTGAGCGGACTGCTTTTCGTCGGATCTAGGGTTCGTCCAACCTGTGTTCCGCTGGAATGTGCCGCCCCGACCAGCGGCCGTACCGCCAGGGCAAGTACCAGCAGGCGTTGTCCGGCAGCGTGTCAGGTACGGGATCGAACCCGGACGCCCCCCAGGGATTGCACCTTAGGATTCGCGCCAGACCAATCCAGCCGCCCACCCAGAAGCCGAAACGGCGAATGGCTTGTTCGGTGTAGTCTGAACAGGTCGGTGCATAGCGGCATCCGCGCCCCATGAACAGAGACAGGGAATGGCGGTAGATCCAAATCAGGCCAACGGCCACCCGCCCCGCCGGTGACAGAGGTCTTTCGGAACTGGGTTGAGGGCGGCAATCTGAACACATGGGGTTTGGCTGCTCGGGTTCCGCAAACGGTTACGCTGCAGCGCCGTCTTCCCCGCTCTTTGCCTCGAGCTGATCCAGAGCATCGACGATGGCATCGAATGTCAACATCGTGGACGCATGGCGCGCCCTGTATTCGCGGACAGGCTCCAGGAACTTCAGATCCCCAAACCGGCCTGTCGGCGGATCTCCTCCGTCCTTCAGCATGGCCCGCATGGTTTTCTGCACCTCGCGCAACTCGCTCGTATGCGCTCCAACAACATTTTGAGCCATGATCGAGGACGAAGCCTGGCCAAGCGCGCACGCTTTCACGTCATGCGCAAAGTCGGTCACCACGCCATCGTTCACACATATGTCAACGACAACCGTCGAGCCACAGAGCTTGGAATGCGCCTTTGCCGTTGCGTCAGGTTGCTCGAGGCGGCCAATTCTGGGAATGTTTCCAGCGAATTCGAGGATCTTCGCATTGTAGATATCGTCAAGCATTCTCGCCTCTTCGTGAAAGCCTGTGATGCGCGACACATTGATGGCGCTTTGCTTTCATATATATAGATCAGACGCCACGGCAATTTCGCAAGGGGCAGAGTGGTCGCAGCCGAATTTCATGCGAGGCGGACAAACGCGTGAATTCAGCTCAACCCGCTCAGAAACTGCGCGTTCGCTTTTTGTGTGGAGTATGATAAAGGTCCCCGGCCTTCAAGCGAGGACTTCATGATCTGTGCAAGAACGGGCGCCGTATGACGAGTGACAAGGGTAAATTTGCGAGGATCCCGATGGACGCTGTCCTCAAGCCGGTTGAAAAAAGATTCGAAAGAAAGACGCCGGAACAACTACTTCGGCCAAGTCGTGAAGAGGTCGAGGCCGCAGTGCGGACAATTCTCGCCTGGACGGGCGACGATCCGGACCGCGAAGGTTTGGTCGACACGCCAAAGCGTGTCGCAAAGGCGTTGAGCCAACTCTACAGTGGTTATTTCGAAGACCCCGCGGAGCATCTGGAACGCACGTTCGAGGATGTCGGCGGATACCAGGACATCGTTCTGGTGCGTGGGATTCCGTTCCATTCGCATTGCGAACACCACATGCTGCCCTTCATCGGCGAGGCGCATATTGCGTATTATCCCGCTGAAGGTGTCGTCGGCCTTTCCAAGCTTGCCCGGGTGGTCGACATCTATGCCAAACGGCTGCAGACACAGGAAAACTTGACGGCACAGATCACATCGGTCATTGACGATACGCTTGCGCCACGGGGCTTGGCGGTGATGCTCGAAGCTGAGCACCAGTGTATGACCATGCGCGGCGTTCAAAAACCGGGTGTCGCAACGATTACCACCCAGTTCACCGGCGTTTTCCAGGACGATCCGGCCGAACAGGCCAAGTTCATGTCCATGGTGCGCGGCAGGGGTCTCTGATTTCAAAGTCCCTTGCGCCAATTTTTGCAAGGGCTTTCGTGACATGTGCAGCACTCACCTCTCCGAACGTGGTGACAAGGAAACGGTCGAGACCGGCGAATTGCTAATGCCGAAGTTCGACCGCGATGGACTAATCGTCGCAGTCGTGACCGATGTTGTCTCCGGCGAAGTGCTCATGGTCGGCTATATGAACGAAGAAGCGCTGACGCGGACGATCGAAACCGGAGAAGCCTGGTACTGGAGCCGCTCAAGGCAAAGTTTCTGGAAAAAAGGCGAAACCTCCGGTCAGGTTCAAACGGTGCATGAAATCCTCACCGACTGCGACCAGGATGCTCTGGTACTAAAGGTTTCTGTCGCCGGAAACGGTGCCACCTGCCATGTCGGCTACCGGTCCTGTTTTTTCCGCAAGACCGTAAAACCGGAACATGGTGCCGTTCGCCTGGAAAAAGTCGAGGCGGAAAAGGTCTATGATCCGGCAGATGTGTACGGGAAATAACCGCGCAGACGCTTAGGCCAAATTTGGCACAAGCGGTCGTCCATATGGTCGACCGCGAGGTCTTGCTGCAAACGTCGTCAGGACATTGAAATGTAATGGCGCATTTGCTCGGCTTCGAGTTCCACCTGCGCAATCTTGTGCTTCACCACGTCGCCAATCGAGATTACCCCGGTGAGCTTGCCGTCCTTCACCACCGGCATGTGGCGAAAGCGGCCCTGCGTCATGCGCGCCATCACCTCATTGACGCTGTTTTCTTCCGAGCAGGTCACAACATCCTTGGTCATCACGCTGGAGACTGGAAGCTTCAGTGAGGAAGGGCCTTGCGTCCCGATGACGCGGACAATATCGCGCTCGGACACGATGCCCTCGATGGTCTTGTCCGCAGAGCAGACAACCACTGCACCAATCTTGTGTTTTGCCAGTGTTTCGCAAATATCGCTGAGCAGCGCATCGCTGCTCGCCGTAATGCTGTTGTGCCCCTTTCCACTCAATATCGCGGCAACGGTCATAGAAAAATACCTCCCTCAGCATCGGCCCGCCCGTTAGGACTCCGGACGCACCCATCATGGCAAAAAAATATGTCCTCGCAAACCATTAACGGTAGGGTATTTCCGCGCAGTCTTCAGAACCGCCGTCGCGGCACCGGATCCAGAAACGGGAACAGCGCGAGCCCCGCAACAAACCCGCCAATATGGGCTTGCCAGGCAACGCTTGCAGGTTGACCCGCAACCGGACCGCTCATGATTCCGAAAAAGAGGTTTAGCCCGAACCACACCGCAACGAAGACCAGAACCTGCTGGTTGCGAAAACAATCCGCAAGCGGCTGCGCCGGAACGAAATAGGCGGCGCGATCCGAGCGGCGGATTGCACCGAGCGGGCCGCCGAGTTCGAACACAAACCGGATCGCGGCGGCCATCTGACCGGAAATCGCCGCGGAGGCGCCGATCATTGGAACCGGTTCACCCCAGTGCGTTGCAAGATGGGCCAGGGCGCCACCGACCGAACAAAGCGCCGAAAACAAAAGGAACCGCCCCACACCGAACCTGCGAGCGACGGCACTTCCGAAAATAGCCATCCAGAGCAGGTTGAAAATGATATGCATCGCGCCGCCATGCAGCAGGCTGTAGGTGACGAAAGCCCAAAGGCTCGAAATAAGATCAGGCGCGGACAGACTTGGCAGTATCGTGTATTTCACAGGCCAGAATGCGAAATAGCGAATGATCATCTGGTCCCAGCCGCCGGGCAGAATAAATGTCCGGAAAAGATGGACGGCAATAAGAATACCGCCGGTCCAGACAATCACATCGGGCAAATTGAAGGCCGGCGGACCGCTCGGACCACGCGGTGGCTTCTGTTTCTCGGCCTGCTCGCGACGGCTGCGTTCTTCGTCAAATTTGTAAACGTTCATGGAACCTCGGCCTTTTGTTTCTCTTCTAAGCCAGATCCCGTACAAAACAAGGGCGACGGACCAATCGGATGGCGCATTCCCCGAAATTGGTGAACCTGCGCTTACAGTTGTCCGGATTTGCTCAGAAATAAACAGGGCGCCGGGATCGAGATGATCGCCCACGCCCTGATTTTCCCCCCACTGTCCGGTCGCGTCCCCACGCTTCCCGAAAGGGTCGATGTTCAGAGTCGGCACTTTTAAGGCTCGATCGACACCCGCCGGCGCTTCAGGTCCTCGGTGCAGCTTTGGCAATTCTCCCGAGCAGCTGCCTGGCCGATATGAGCGAAGCCTGCCGTATTTAGCCTGAACAGGCCCTTAACCTGCAGGCGCGCACGCGCGAAAACAAGCTTTAGGATAAATTAACCTTACCGGTCCGGCGTTTCCGCTGTTTCATAACCCTCAGCCACTTGGCACGCCCCCTGCTTAGTACATCCCAGTTGAACACGAGAGCGAATGAACGCCCCATTTTGAAACACGCACTGTCTTGAGACGGTACAAGGGGCGCAAAAGGGCGATGAGGCGAAGCAAGATGAAACACGGCGTTACGCAAACTCTTTATTCCTATTGGGACAATCTTCGCGGCGCCCGCCCTGCCCCAAATCGGAGTGAAGTCGATCCTGGTGAAATCCGGGGGCTTCTCGGCGACACATTCATCCTTGAAACAAAAGGCCCGCAGGATGTGCGTTACCGGCTGGCGGGAACGCGTCTGTGTTCGGCCCATTGCCGGGAGCTGAAGGGAAGAAACTTTCTGCGCGGTTGGAGCACGAAAGACCGGGAAGCACTGGAAAGCCTGATCGCTGCGATAACCGAGGACGCTGCTGCTGCCGTGATCGGCGTGAACGGCCATACCGAACGCAACCAGGTGCTCCAGATGGAAATGCTGCTGGTTCCGCTCAATGTGCCCGGCGAAGGCCGGATCCGTATTCTCGGAAGTTGTACTCCGATGGAAAAGCCGTACTGGATCGGCTTGCATCCGATCCTCAATCAGTCGATCAGCAGCCTGCGCCTCGTGTGGCCGGACGAACGCCCCTTCTTCGTCGATGCGCCTGCGACCGTTAATCCTATTTTGCCACGCTTTACGGCCGAGGGCATGAACATGCCTTCCCCGCCCTTGCCGCAAGGCGCGGAACGCAAGGTCGGCCACCTTACTGTCTATAGCGGTGGGAAAAACTGAGCTGGCCAGTGTTGCTCCGAGCCGTGCCCAGGCCGGTTATTGCAATGAAATCGACTTAAATCTGAAGGAATGGCCGGGATTACGGTAACTCGGCCCTTCTATACTGCCGCACGGCGAGCCGCCGTGCGAAAAAGTCTTAACCATATTTGCAAGATCTTCTTGTGGCGGCCCATTCGTCTCATTCCGCCATTACGCTGCCCCATTGCAGCGCTATGCTAATTTTTAAGACTGAAACGAGTGTGTGGTTCTTTTTTCTTACACATCGTTAACCTCAGCTGCCTAAAGTGTGTGAGAGACATTTGGAGATTCGCCACTCTATCAGGGGTGGTGCAGGACACACTGTTTGGATACCGCAGGCATGGACGCCGGATTGGCAACAGCACCAGAAGGAAGCAAAACGCTTCAAGTCACGGACCGCCGGCGCCACCAACGCGTCCAGGTTGATATACTTGGCCGGTTCATGTTGGAAGATCGGCGGGAGTATCCTTGTCAGATCATCGATATGTCACCAGGTGGCATGGCCATGATCACGCCGGTTGAAGGCAGGGTCGGCGAGCGTGTTATCGCCTATCTGGACCATCTGAGCCGTGTCGAAGGTCGGATTGCCCGTGTCATTGACGGTGGGTTTGCCGTTGAACTGCGCAACACCGCTCGCAAGCGCGACAAGATCGCAAACGTCCTGACATGGCTCGCCAACCGGGACGAACTCAATCTTCCCGAAGACCGTCGTCATGACCGCTTCGTGCCGAAAAATCCGATGACGAAGATGATCCTGCCGGACGGCTCCGAGCATGTTTGCCGGATCATCGACGTTTCGCTGTCAGGTGCTGCCATTGCCACCGATAGCAATCCGGAAATGGGCGATCCGGTCACGCTCGGCAAGATGCAGGCCCGCGTTATCCGCAACATCGAAGGTGGCGTCGCGGTCGAATTCGCTGCCGTCCAAAGCCGTGAGTTGCTCGAGCACCATATTTCAGCGCCGGATTAAGCGCTGCCCCGCTGCGCTTTTACTAGCCTTACGCTGATCTAACCTCCCTTTTCAAAACTCCCGCGATCTAGGCTGGGTGCTTCGAGGTCGTGCCGTCTGCTCACTTGTTGCAACTGGTCCCGTATCTTTGTCATGTCGGTCGATACACAATGCAGCTGCTTCTGCAGACCGGATGACACGATAATTTCCTGATTGATCTTCTGCGGTAAGAGGCTTTTGGAGCTACGGCCGAATTGCCACTGCCGACCCCGGCATACCGCACGCCTGCAAGCGATCGCCTGGGCAAGTCCTGCGAGGTTCGGAGACAATTCCGGTTAGTCCGCAGTCTGAAAACCACCAGCTTTGCAGACTTTCTTCCCTCTGAAACACACTTTTCTTTCGTGCAAAATTGCCATCCTGAGGGGCCGAATTCGGCATTGTCTGACGTTGAAGGCATTATCTTTTGCCTTGAAAAGACCTCGAAATCTCGCCGGATAAAATAACGATTCCAGAGACTTCCAGAGGATCGATAAAATTTTACGAAAATTCGATTCAAGTTTTCCTAAAATGAAAATCTCATTTG
>NZ_JASHKA010000035.1 GCF_030732845.1 Roseibium sp. MMSF_3544 | reverse complement strand
AAACTGATTGTGTTTGGTCACCAACCAGTCTCAGATCTTCAATGTGAGTGAACAACCTTCTTAGATTTCACACCTAGCCATCAAATTTCCTGGCCCTGAGCTTTTCCCTGATCAGAGCCAGCAGCCGGTCTGCGTCATCGATTTCCATGACCACGTCGAGAACTTCCGTGCTGGATGCAATCCAGTGGAACAATTCTCCACTCGCCGACGCAAGCCGCGCCATATCCTTTGACGTGGTGACCAGTTGAAGGCCTTCTTTTTCAGCCTCGGTCAAAAGCGCGCGCGCGTCGGCTTCGGTATATTGATGATGGTCGCCGAACTCGCGGGTCTTTCGAACCTGGTAGCCAAGGCTCTTAAGCGATCCGAAAAACTTGCCGGGTCGCCCAATGCCGGCAAAGGCAAAAAGTTTCGCACCTTCGAGATCGGCGTTCGGCTGCGCACGCGCGTGGGCATGAACGATCGGCAATCCCTTGCGTCCCGCCAGGTGGACCGCTTCCTCTGCTGCATCACCGTCACCGACAAGCACAAGGCAGTCCGTCTTGACGATCTGCTTCAGGGCGGGTGCCCTCAACGGTCCCGCAGGGACACAAAAACCGTTGCCGAAGCCTGTCGCACAGTCGACCAGCACGAGGTTCAGGTCCTTGGTCAGCGACGGATTTTGGAACCCGTCATCCATCAGCAGCACGTCGATATCCAGGTCTTCGGCGAGTTTCGCCCCGGCTGGCCGGTCCGACGAAACAACAACCGTCCCATGCTGCGCCAGCAAAAGCGCTTCGTCGCCAACGTGGTTGGCTCCGTGGACGGACGGATCGACCTGCAGAGGCCCCCTTTCCCGTCCACCATAGCCACGCAGCAAAAAACCGGGCTTATGGCCGTCCTCGCGCAAGAGACCCGCCAGTTCGATTGCAAAGGGTGTTTTTCCGGTGCCACCAACGACAAAGTTGCCGATGCAAATCACCGGCAGCGCGCTCTTGTACTTCGGCTTGGCAAACATTCTCCGGCCGGAGATGGTCCCGTAGAGCCAGCCGATTGGAAACAGCAAAACGGCAAGCAGCGACCGTTGCGGTTGCCACCAGAAATCAGGAGATTTGCTCATCCTCCGCCTCCGCTGAGCGGACGTTGCGCGCATCGCCCAGGTAGGGCTGCAGCAGTTCCCGTGTCTTTGCCAGCGCACCGCGCCCCGCCTCGACGAGTGCCTTGGCCTTTTCGGCCTGAACCCTGACCTCTTCAGGGGCTTGCAGCAAAAGACCTACACGTTCCGCCAGATCCGCCGGCTCGGCGACGCGAAGTGCAGCGCCGCTGTTCCAGAAATCCTTATAGACGGCGCGCGCGTTGGCAACATTCGGGCCGGACACCAGCGCGGACCCTGCCAAAGCCGCCTCGAGCGGATTGTGCCCGCCCGCATCGTTAAAGGATCCACCCAGGAAGGTGACCGGCGCCAAACGATAGTAAAGCCCCATTTCTCCGAGCGTGTCGCCCAGATAGACCTGCGTCGCCGGTTCGATCTCCAAGTCCGCGCTGCGCCGTACAAGGTTCAAGCCGCGCCCGGTTGCGAGGTCTTGAATGTCCGGTGCACGCGCCGGGTGCCGAGGTACCATCACGAGCAACAGATCGGGATAGTCCTGCCTCAAGCGGTCGTATGCATCCAGAACAATCTCGTCTTCACCTGGATGCGTGAGCGCTGCGAGCCAGACCGTGCGATCGCCGATTTGTGACTTGAGTCTTTTAAGTTCCGCTTCGTCTGCAGCCGGTTCAGGCGCATCGAATTTCAGGTTCCCGGGCACTTCAATTTCTGTGCATCCAAGGTCGGCGAACCGGTTGGCATCCGGTTGGCTTTGCGCAAGTACCAGGTCCAGGCAGCGGAAAACGTACCGGGATGTCGCGGGTATGCGGGCCCAATTGTTTCGGGAACTGTCCGAGAGCCTGCCATTCAACAGGACGAACGGTGTTTTTCGAACGTTCATTTCGACAAACAGGCACGGCCAGATCTCGGACTCGACAACCATTGCAAGATCAGGAGACCAATGGTCCAGAAAACGAGCCCAATGCGCCGGCGCATCGTAGGGAGCGAACTGATGGATCGCCCCATGCGGCAAGCGTTTTTCGGCAAGTTCGGAAGCTGTCACGGTTACCGTCGTCAGCAGAACCTTATGGCCTTCCTCAACAAGAAGCGTAATTAGCGGCAAAATCGACGTTGTCTCGCCGACGCTTGCAGCATGGATCCAAACAAGCTTTCCTTCCGGCCGCGTGCTTACCGGCTTGCCAAAACGTTCCCCCTTCCGCGCCACCAGTTCCTTGCCGGATCTGCTCCTCAGCCAGAAAAGCAGGCTGAACAGAGGTGCCGCCAGGCGGGCCAGACCACGGTAAAGACGCAGGAGAAGGGGACGTTGTTCAGCCATCTGACCTGCCGACAAGTTCATAGGCGTGCCTGGTGGCTGCGTTAAGGCCATCTTCGACTTGTTGTCTGAAGCTTTCCAATGCCTCGTCTTCCGTGTCGGCAGGCACCCAGATCAAGTCGCCGACGGCAATGCTGCCGCGACCAAAGGGCAGGTTCACGCTTGCCTTGTCCCAGCTGTTGAGCTCAATGCTGCGGCTTGTTGCGACTGCGACCGGCAGAATTGGGCGTCCGGAATGCTTTGCCAGTTGAACGATGCCTTCTCCAGCCTTCCGCGCCGGTCCCTTGGGAACGTCCGCTGTCATGGCAATGCTGTAGCCGTCGCGCAGCGCCTTGACGGCTTCTATGAATCCTCGCATGCCACCGCGCTTGCGGATCTGGCGCGCATTTTTGCCGCCAGACGCCCGGATGAGCCCAAGACCGAATTTGCTCGCGGCAATCGCATTCACTTCCCCGTCCGCAGACCTGGAGATCATGACCTTGGCCGGCCACTCCCTCGGTTTGGCAAACGGCACCATGAAATGCTGGCCGTGCCACATCGCCACGATGACGGGCAACTGTTTCTCGGTTTCATCGTGCACACCGTCAGGTTTCACAACGAAGCGGTTGGTGTGGTAAACCAGCTTGAGGTAACCGGCGAGCGCGGAGCCGATGCCTGCGAGAACCCAGGGGTGGCGACCGAGGCGTTTGATCATTGTTCTTATCGCCTGAGTTTCTTTCTCGTTACGCTGCCGTTTCCGGATCCAGCAGGCGGTGCATATGAACGATGAAGTACCGCATATGCGCGTTGTCGACTGTCGCCTGCGCCTTGGCCTTCCAGGCCTTGTAGGCTTCCGCGTAGTTCGGATAGATGCCGACAATATCGAGCTGATCCAGATCGCGGAATGTCAGGCCTTCAGGCGATTCCAGCTCGCCGCCAAAGACCAGGTGCAACAACTGTTTCGGGGCGTCAGTATCGCTCATCGGTATCCTCGCTATGTTTTACGCCGTGCCGGCGACGTTTGAAGCAAATCTGCGAGCACGGTGCGCACAGGTCCTATAAGCTCGCTTGAAGCGGCAATCAATGCCGAGTGACCGGTGCGAACACGATTATAAATCAGCTCGTTTCCGGAAAGATCCGTCAACATTCCGCCTGCTTCATGCACCAGGAGGTCCGCTGCCGCGAGATCCCAGTCGCTCGGTCCTCCGCGGGCAACCCCGACATCTGAGGACCCTGCAGCTACGGTCACGAGCCGATAGGCCAATGACCGGAATATTTCCGCTTTTTCGAACCCGGCGGCAATCACATCTATATTCGAAACAATCGAATGCGGCCCCGAGAGCGTCGCACCTTCCACCGTTCGTTGACCGGACACCTGTATCTTGTTGCCGTTCAATGATGCCCCCCCGCCGCGTTGGGCAACAAACATTTCCTCGCGCCGCGGACAATAGACGCACCCGGCGACCGGACGCCCGTCTTCAACCACCGCAACCGAAACCGTCCACTCGTCTCCCCCGGCCAGAAAGGCGCGCGTTCCGTCAATCGGATCGACAATGAAGACCCGCCGGAAATTCAACCGTTCCTTGTTGTCGGCGGTTTCCTCCGAAAGCCAGCCATAGTTCGGCCGGGCGCCCAGCAGCCGGTCGGCGAGAAACCGGTCGACGGCAATATCGGCTTCCGACACGGGTGATTTGTTGCCCTTGAACCAGGTTTCGAGCCCTTGTCCAAAGTAACTCATCGCAAGCGCACCAGCCTGGCGCGCCGTCGTCTCCAGAAGTTCAACGTCCGCTGAAAGAGGCCGATCGTATGTGTCCTGATCAGTTTCCGGCAAGCGCCATTCCTTCAATCATGACGGAGGGCGTTGCTGCAGAGTAGCGGTTGTCGAGGTCGCTGCCGGGCACAAGGCGCTGAAACATGTCATTCAGATTGCCAGCGATGGTAATTTCACTGACTGGCTCAACGATTTCACCATTTTCGAACCAGAAACCGGCGGCGCCGCGTGAATAATCGCCGGTAATGCCGTTTACACCATGGCCGATAAGATCGGTGACAAGCAATCCGCTGCCGGTTTCCGCCATCAGCTCTTCCATCGATTTTTCGCCCGGCATCAGGGTGATATTCGTGGCCCCCGGCGAGGTTCCGCTGCCGCTGCGATGCGCGCGGGCGTTCGGTTTCAATCCGAGTTCGCGCGCCGAAGCACCGTCCAGGAACCAGTGTTGCAGGACGCCGTCCTCGATCATGTTCAGGACCGAGGCAGCCGTTCCCTCACCGTCGAAGGGGCGGGTCGCAGCACCGCGGCGCTTGAAGGGATCGTCGACGACCTGAATACCGGGCGCAAAAATCGCCTCGCCCATACGGTCCTTGAGAAAACTGGTCTTGCGGGCAACCGACGCCCCATTGATGGCACCGGACAGGTGGCCGAGAATGCTGCGAGCCGCCCGGGACTCGTAAATCACATTGGTCGTGCGTGTGGACAGCTTTTGCGGATTGAGGCGGCGAACCGTGCGTTCGCCCGCACGGCGGCCGATCTCCGCAGGCGCATCGAGATCTTCAAAGTAGGTTCGGCTGTCGAAATCGTAGTCACGCTCCATCGCGGTCCCGTCCCCGGCTACCGCTGTCATGGACATACCGTAGCGGGACGTCATATAGGCGCCCTGAAATCCGTGACTGGTGGCAAGCACAACACCCGCCAAGCGCCAGGACGCGCCGGCACCACCAGACTTGCTGACGCCCTTGACCGCAAGCCCGGCAGCTTCCGCTTCAAGCGCAATCTCTGCCAGCTCGTCTGCGGTCAGTTCCTTGGTATCGAGAAGCTCAAGCGACGGCAGATCCCTGACAAGCAAGCCGGGATCGGCCAGACCCGCATAAGGATCTTCAGGTGCGACCTTGGCCATCGCAACGGCCCGTTCTGCCAGCGTGTCCGGATCATCAAGCTGATTTGCGGAGACGGCTGCGGTCCGTCCACCGACAAACACGCGCAGGGTTACGTCGTCGCCTTCCGCGCGCTCGGTCTCCTCGACCTGTCCTTCCCGGACATCGACCGACAGGGAGACGCCTGTCACCGCGACAGCGTCGCAGGCATCCGCCCCGGCCTTGCCGGCTGCTTCAACGAGGCGCACAGCGCGCGACTGCAATTCACTTTGATCAATCAATTCCGACATAAATTCCGCCTCGATGGGTCTGTTGCTTCCGCCCCGCTCCGGTTGTTTACGCCCAGCGCCCGGGCTCCGCAACAATTTGCGGTGAAACAAAGGCGAGACGTCTTTGTCAGCCCATTGATCGGACTTTGGAATTCCTGCATCGGCCCATTTTCGCCACAGGCATGAACGGGACGTAAGCGTCGTGATTACTTTCCAGTAACCCTCTTTAAAATCACAGTTTTTTAACTCTATCTCTTAAGTGGTTCACGACCATTCTCCGGTACCTTCAGGTGCATCAAGAGGCCAAAAGGCCCGACGGAGAGTCATTTGAGACGTCAAACAGAACAACAGGCAGCAGCGGCAACCGGGAATACTGCAGAGACAATACTGCACCCCGGTTGCTTGCCGGTGCAATTTGAGCAAAGACTCGAATCCCGTCCTGGAACTCCTTCCTTTCCTGCAGAGATTTTTCTGGACCAGAACCGCGCGGTCATCAAACGCCGGGTCGCGGGCGTACCGGTCAGGGTCGTTGTCCCGGCCAGCGGATTTGACGGTGTCATGGTACGCGTGACACCTGGCCAGGTTCCGGGTGAAATTGTCGCCGCGCTGATCCTGAAACATCCGGACAGCGCCCTGTCGATCAAACTGGCAGAAACCGCAAATTCAGACGATCTGGCGGTTCTTTGGAGCCGTTGGGCACAGACACTGCAATTGCCGATGCTGGTTTGTGATCTGGGCGGTCAGGTCAAGCCGATCGATGCCTTCAGCGCCAATCCGGCGGCCAAGCCTGCACCGCGCCGCAAGATGCGCCTGCTGACGGGTCGCCGCCCGCGCTTTTTAAACAAGCGTGCCGCCGCACGCCTTCCCGAGCGCCCGCTGAACTTTGCGCACGAACGGGAAATCATCGCCCGTACCTGAGCAAAGCTGCCGGCGGTTACAGCCACCCGATAAACGCATCCAGAACAAAGCCTGCGAACAGGATCCAGCCGTAAGTCGTGTTGGACCGGAACAGTTTCAGGCACTGGTCGCTGTCATCGATGTCGAGCACAACGACCTGCCAGGCAAGATGAACACCCCCGGCGAGAATGCCGACAAATGCAAGAGGTCCGGCGTCTGCAAACATGGCCGCCAGGGAGAAAAGCACGGTCGCCAGCGCATACAGGACGATCAGCGCCGGCTTCGTGCGATCGCCGAACAGGCGTGCGGTTGACTTCACGCCGACAAGGGCATCGTCTTCCTTGTCCTGGTGCGCATAGATCGTGTCATAGCCGATCGTCCAGCAAATGCCGCCTGCATAGAGCAGCATCGGCGTTGCGGCGAGCGCTCCGAATTCGGCAGCCCAGCCCATGAAAGCCCCCCACGAAAACGCAAAGCCCAGGAAAAGCTGAGGCCAATCGGTGAAGCGCTTCATGAACGGATAAATCGCGACGGGGAACAGGGCCGCAATACCGAGTGCTATTGAAAACAAATTGAACTGCAAGAGCACGGCCAACCCAACCAGGGCCTGGGCTACCAGAAAAATCCTTGCCTGGTTCTTAGTCACCTGGCCGGCAGGAATTGGCCGCGAACGCGTGCGTTCGACTTGGGCGTCAATATCCACGTCCACAAGGTCGTTATAGGTGCATCCGGCACCACGCATCGCAACAGCGCCGACAAAGAACAGAACAAGATGCCAGGGATTGGGCCAGCCATTTCCAGCGGCAATCGCCGCGAGCGCGGCCGACCACCAGCAGGGCCACAACAACAGCCACCAGCCGATAGGCCGCTCCCACCTTGCAAGACGGGCATACGGGCGCATGGCGGCAGGCAGTTTTGTGTCGACCCAATGCCGTTTGACAGCATCGGCAACTGGCCCGGTATCCTTCGTGGAAAAAAACATCTTGCGCCCTCTGTGACTTCGGACCTTCTACAAAAATTCGAGATGGAATCCATCCCGCAAATCACTTTAGTCTCGCCGATGTGGGCCTCATCCAGGGTATCCTTGGCCAACCGTTCCGGAGCACACCGTGATTTTACCACCCAATCGTTCGAGCGCTCTTTTCGTCGCCATCGTTTTAGGCGTGTTGAGCGTTGCGACCGTATCGTCAGCACAAAATCCGCCTTCGCCACCGCCGCGTCCAGATGACGCTTCGCCGCC
Source organism: Roseibium sp. MMSF_3544 (assembly GCF_030732845.1). Taxonomy (GTDB): domain Bacteria; phylum Pseudomonadota; class Alphaproteobacteria; order Rhizobiales; family Stappiaceae; genus Roseibium. Next base: position 39,488 of record NZ_JASHKA010000035.1, on the reverse strand, counting down.
CCCAAGGCCCGGTGACGCGCCACCACCACCCCGCGCGGGTGATCGTGCGCCTCCGCCCAAACCGGGAAGCGGTGGACGGGAGCTTACCGAAAGCAGTCTGAGCAATCAGGGCGCGTACAGCGTCACTGGCGAAGTTTGGGCCGACAACTGGTTCAAGCTTTACATCAACGGTGCACCGCTTATCGAAGACAGCGTTCCGATCACGACCGAACGATCCTTCAACGCGGAAAGGTTTGCGTTCCAAACCGACTTTCCGATGACAATCGCCTTCGAATTCCGCGATTTCATGGAGAACAGCACCGGCCTGGAATATGTCGGGACACGGCGTCAGCAGATGGGCGACGGCGGTGCAATTGCCCAATTCAGGGACGTTGCGACGGGTAAACTTCTGGCGGCAACCGGTTCCGACTGGCGCTGCATTACGGTGCAGTCCGCCCCTCAAGACCGATCGTGCGAACGGGAAAGCAATCCCGCGACCTCGCTGGCCAATTGCGCCGAAACGCTCACACCGGTTTCCGGCGACTGGATGACACCGGGCTTCGATGACAGCGCATGGTCCGGCGCGACTGTGCATAGCGCGTCGGCGGTGAGACCGAAGGGTGGCTACGATCAGGTCAAATGGGACCCTGCTGCAAAACTCATCTGGGGGCCGGACCTTCAGAAGGACAATATCGTGTACTGCCGGATCACGGTCGGCGGATAACACCTCGTCCGTCTCCCCGGAGACCAAATCTCCGGGGAAAACACCTCCCAAAAGATCCAGATCTCCGGTCATCGCGTTCATCCAATTGCGGCAGCAGGTTGCTCGTGTTAGACCGCGCATCTGCAAGGCTGACCGCCCAAAAGTCAGCGATATGGACCGTTTGAAGAGATCGGCGATAGATGAAACTCCTGCTTATCGGATCCGGCGGGCGCGAACACGCCCTGGCCTGGGCATTGGCGAAATCTCCTAAACTCACCAAGCTATATGCAGCACCGGGGAACGCCGGCATCGCCGAGGTGGCTGATCTTTCCGATATCAATGTGTCCGACCATGACGCGGTGATCGGCTTTTGCCGGGACATGGGGATTGACCTTGTCGTGGTTGGTCCCGAAGCCCCTCTTGTTGCCGGGATTGTTGACGATCTGGAGGCTGCCGGCATCAAGGTGTTCGGACCCAGCAAGGCCGCGGCGCAACTGGAGGGCTCCAAGGCATTTACAAAAGGCGTTTGCGACGAGGCGGATATACCGACCGCCGGATACGGCCGCTATTCCGACCGCGACTCCGCCGTTGCTTACCTGAATGAGAAAGGCGCACCGATTGTCGTCAAGGCCGATGGTCTTGCAGCCGGAAAGGGTGTTGTGGTCGCACTCACCGCACAAGAGGCTGTAGATGCTGTAAACGACTGTTTCGAAGGCACTTTCGGCGACGCCGGGGCTGAAGTCGTCATCGAGGAGTTTCTGCGCGGCGAGGAAGCCAGTTTCTTTGTCCTGTCAGATGGCGAAAATGTCTTGCCGCTTGCCACGGCTCAGGACCACAAGCGCGCCTTTGACGGCGATGAAGGGCCGAACACGGGGGGCATGGGCGCCTACTCCCCAGCACCGGTCCTGACCGACGAACTTGTTGCGCGCGTGATGAACGAAATCATCGAACCGACGATCAAAACCCTGGCGCAGCGCGGAACACCTTTTAAAGGTGTCTTGTATGCCGGTCTGATGATCACTGCCGACGGACCCAAGCTGATCGAGTACAACACCCGCTTCGGCGATCCGGAATGCCAGGTGCTGGTGATGCGCCTCAAAAGCGACTTGCTGGAGCTTATTCTTGCCAGTGTCGAAGGGCGGTTGGCAGACACGGCAGCCGAATGGCACGAGGACGTGGCACTGTCTGTGGTCATGGCGACGAAGGGTTATCCATCCGGCTACGAAAAGGGCAGCGAAGTCAGAGGACTGGATGAACTCCGCTCTGAAGTTCTTGAGGTTTTTCATGCGGGAACCAAGCAAGAAAGTGGCCGTATCCTGGCCAATGGTGGCCGGGTTCTGAATGTCACCGCGCTTGGCCAAACGGTCGCTGATGCCAGAGAACAGGCTTACGCGGCAATCGAGAAGATCGACTGGCCGGAGGGATTTTGCCGCAGTGACATCGGATGGCGTGCCATTGAACGCGAACGGTCAGAACAATAACTGACTGTCCCGCGTCAGCGCGCAATCGAAGGATCGCTTCGGCTGATCTGACAATTTCAGCTTGGCAGTGTTCAAGACGTGCAGCTAGTGTTCTCCCGGCAACGACCTCGGGAGAGCAGCTTGAGCACGGAATTGCCGGATCTTTATCCTGGATTTGAGACCAGGATCGTCGACGTAAAGGGCATGCGCCTCTTTAGCCGGATCGGCGGTTCCGGTCTGCCACTTCTTCTATTGCATGGGTATCCGCAATCCCATGTAATCTGGCACAAGTTCGCGCCCGAGCTTGCCAAACACTTCAAGCTGATCATGCCGGATCTGCCGGGTTACGGTAATTCGTCCATCCCCCCGATCCGCACCGATTACGCGAATTACTCAAAGCGGGCGATGGCAACAGCGGTGCTTGACATGATGCGGGCCCTTGGCCACCAGGAGTTTTACCTGGCCGGCCACGATCGCGGCGGTCGGGTCGGATACCGCCTTGCGCTCGATCATCCGGAGGCGGTGCTAAAGCTGGCCGTTCTCGATATCCTGCCGACATCGGATTACTGGGACCGGCTCGATCGCGAATTCGGGCTCGCCGTCTACCACTGGATGTTCCTCGCCCAGCCATTTCCGTTTCCGGAAAAGATGATTGCTGCTGCACCAATACGGTTTCTCGAACACACACTGGCAGGCTGGACTGCGGAAAAGAGCCTCGACTGCTTTACCGATGAAGCGCTTGCACATACGCGCGACTGGTTTTGCGAGCCGGACCGGATTTCAGCTACCTGCGAGGACTATCGGGCGGGCGCCACGCTTGATTACGAGCACGACAAGACCGACAGGGAGGCAGGAAAGACCATAAAGGCTGACCTGCTCGCGCTTTGGGGTGACAAGGGAATTGCAACGAAGGTCGACGACCCGCTTGCAATCTGGCGCACCTGGTGTCCGCATGCGCAGGGCGCTGCCCTTTCCTGCGGTCACTTTCTGCCCGAGGAAGCCCCGCACGAAACCTGTGAAGCTTTGCGAAGGTTTTTTGGCTCTTGATCTTGCTTGCTCGAATGATCTCGAGAAATGCAAAACAAGGTTAACGAATTGATTTTCCGCTCTCGGCCATGCCTTAAACTTTCATGACTTAGTAATTGATTGCTTAATACCAATTCGGGCGACCATTCAATCCAATTTAACTATTCGTCTTTATTAAAGAAATCGGCGATGAATGCTTTCACCTCAACGTTGTACCGCTCTTTTGGACAACGCACCGAAAGCAGGTCATGCCGATTGGTTCGCGGCTTCGGCTGCCGGGGGTATTTGTGCTGGGCATGGGCAAGAAAGGTCCGGGGAATCGGGAGAACCTGCGGGGTGAAGAACCGCGCCGGGAACAATCCACTCGTCTTCTCGACACCCTCGTGGCGAAGCTTTGCCCGGACGATTCCAAGTTCGAAAGACCCCTCAGGATTGTCTTTCTTTCCTTTCTTGCGCTCACGGTCTGCGTTCTGACTGTCCAGAACTTTGTTTCGGAATACCGGAATTTGCGGGAACCTCAGGACGTGATCGTCAAAACCGCAGAGCGACTGTTGCTGCAGCAAAAGGCGCTCGGGTCCGAGACACTGGACGAGATTGTCAAAACAATCGGTTCGAACAGCGAGCTTCAGGACGCGATCCGCGAAAGAAACCATCAGAAAATCAAACAGATTGCCGACAGCCAGCTTTCCCTCAGGTTCGACAGCCTCAACATTGAAGAGTTTTCAATCTATGCCGCGAACAGGGAACGCGTTTACCCCGCTGAAGGCACATCTCCCCTGGAAGCGCCCGGAACGGCATTCAAGTCAGACATGACTGAAGCCCTTTTGAGCCGGACCAACGGTATTGAATTCGGACCGGACAATCGCTTCGTTGTCAGCGTCTTCCGGCCCTGGGTCTCGGACGGTCAGCTTCTTGGATATCTGAAACTTGCGATCGGCATCGAGCGATCGCTTGCGCTCGCCAGTGCTGCGGTCGACGCCCAGATCGTGAAGATATGCGAAGTGCCTGCGACGGAAACCGGTCAAACCGAAGCAGCCAGTTACAAGGTTCTGGGAAATCTTGCGCCGACAGGTTTCAATCTCGACGTTTTCACAACAGATGGCACGAACCTTACGAAAATCAGCCCATTCTACCTGCAAGACGGCAAGGTCTTCATGGTGCGTGACTTGCCGATCGCCATTTCGCAGCGAGATCACGTATCCAGACTTCTGCTGGTCAAGGACATCACCCAAAACGTTTGGGCGTCTCTCAACGGCATATTGATCTCGATCCTTGCAGGGACCGGACTGACGCTCATCGCCTGGGCGGTCATCCATCGCCTCCTCACACGCTTGCAGTCATCTGTCCTGGTGACGCGCACACGCTTGGAAGCCGAGGTGCGCAACCAAACGGAAAAACTGGAGCAAAACGCAGCCAAGCTCCTCGAAGCCCAGCGCATTGCCACCGTCGGCAGCTGGGAGCGGGACGTTGTCACCAACGAGGTCAACGCGACGGAAGAGTATTTCCGGATCATGAATATCCCGGCAGATCTGCCGTCGGAGAAAATCATCGAACGGGTCTATGCTCAAATTCCCGAAAATGAGGGACAGGCCGCAAAGCTGATGGTTCAACGTGCCATCGACACGTGCAGTGAATTCGACTTTGAGCACTCACTCGTTCCGGACAACGGCCCTGCCCGCTCACTGCACATCCGTGGTTACGTTCTTGCCGGTCAGGACGGAAAAGCCTCCAAGGTTGTCGGCACCGTTCACGACATTACCGACCGCACCGAGGCGGAACGGAAGAACAATCTTCTCGCCAAGATTTTGGAATCGTCGCTGAACGAGATCTACATCCTGGATGCGCAGACATTCCGCTTTGAACACGCCAACAGGTGCGCCCTCAGCAATCTCGGCTATGGGATCGGCGACTTCAAGTCGCTGCATCTTTGGGACATCAACCCGATCTACAATGAGGAAACGATCCGGCGTCAGGTCAGACCGCTTCAGAACGGCGAGCTTGAGGGCGTTGCGGCTGAGTGTTTGCACAAACGCAAGGACGGTTCCGAATATCCCGTGGATTTGCGCATCCAGTTGCTCCGGGACGCGGATCAGGACCTTTATGTCATCATCGCAAACGATGTGACCGAGAGAGTTCTGAGGGAAACCGAAACACGGGAGGCACGCGTCCGTGCGGAGCGTCTGGCCTATTTCGACCCGCTTACCAAGCTCTCCAATCGCGCCGGATGCCAGCGGGATGCAAAGTCCCGCTTCGCCAAAGAAGATAAACCGGCCTTTTTGGTGCATGTCGACATGGACAACTTCAAGCGCGTGAACGATACGCTTGGGCACCTTGCCGGCGATTATTGCCTTGAAGAAACCGGACGCAGGCTGCGTGAAGTGTCGCGCGGGCTCGGTACACCCTACCGGTGGGGCGGCGACGAGTTTGTCATCATCGCGGAATCCGGCAAATCCGACCCGAACGAGCTTTGCGAGCGCGCGCGCCGTCTCATGCGTATGCCGATGGAGTTCAACGGAACCAAATTCTGGCCGACCGTCAGCATGGGCATTGCCCTGTGTCCCGAAGACGCTCTCAACTTCGAAGACCTGCTCTTCAACGCGGACCTGGCGCTGTATCAGTCGAAGGAAAACGGCAAGGACCGCTTCACCTTCTTCAGAAAAGACATGAAGACGGACAGCGAGACGGAAGCCAGGATCGAGCGCGAGCTTCAGGACGCAGTCAAGAACCACCAGTTCTTCATGGTGTTCCAACCCCAGGTCAATCTGCGGTCACAAACCGTGACGGGCATCGAAGCCTTGATCCGGTGGGACCATCCGGAACGCGGGATCATTTCGCCTGCTGACTTTCTGCCGATTGTCGAAAAGACCAGCCTTGCACCCGTCTTGGGCGAGATCATCATCGACAGGGCGCTCACAGCGGCGCGCTACTGGCTGGATCAGGGGCTCGAGTTCGGCCGGATCTGCGTGAACGTCTCGCCCGCCCACCTTGCCTCGGGCTTGCTTGTCGATCACTTCAAGGCGGCAATGTCGAAACACCGCATCGAACCGCACATGGTGACGGCAGAAGTGCTTGAATCGGTATTTCTGAGCGACAACCGGTCGGGACATCTTGAAGCGCTGCGAGAACTCTTTGAGCTCGGCGTTCACATCGAACTGGATGATTTCGGCACGGGATACGCCTCGCTGACCCATGTGGCGGACCTGCCGATCAACGGCCTGAAAATCGACCGTTCCTTTACGGCTCAGATGATCGAGGATGCCAAGAAAGAAGCGGTCGTCAACCAGCTCATCCACCTTGCGCGCTCGCTCAACATCTCAATCGTTTGCGAAGGTGTCGAAACGGAAGCGCAATATGACCGCCTGCGCATGATGGGCGACTTCTCAATTCAGGGCTTCCTGATTGCAGAGCCGATGACGCTCGACCGGATGACCGACTGGATGACAGAGACGTCCGACGATCTTTACTTCGTCGTGTGACCCGCCCGGAGGCCACCCTGCGCCTGACTGCCCCAGGATTAAGCTTGTTCCCTATCAGTTCTTGGAATTGAGCCCTCCGGTCCCCATCTGCCAGGAACACTGATTAATCCAGGGTACGGACAGAAATGGCTCTGCCTCTTACTTCTTCTCATGACAGTCCGCGTATTGGCCTTGCACTTGGCGGCGGCGGCGCGCGAGGTTTAGCGCATATCCCGGTCCTTGAGGCACTCGACGATATGGGGCTCAAACCGGTCCAGATTTCTGGAACGTCGATCGGTGCGATCCTCGGAGCAGCGTATGCAAGCGGACGGAGCGGTGAGGAGATCCGGCAAATCGCACTGGAAATATTCGCTGACCGGAACAGCGTTCTATCCAGGGTGTGGCAGCTGCGGCCACGGCGCTTTACCGAAATGTTCCGGCCCGGTCTCGTCCAGTTTGATCCCGAACGCGTTCTGGAGGTTTTCGTCGCCGACTATCTTCCCAATCGTTTCGAGGACCTGGAAATTCCACTGCGCCTTCTGGCGACGGACTTTTTCGGTTGCACGGAGGTGGATTTCGAATCCGGCCCGCTTCTGCCGGCTCTCGCAGCGTCGATTGCAATCCCGGCCCTGTTTCGTCCTGTGCGCCACGGAGACCGCTTTCTTGTGGATGGGGGTGTCGTCAATCCGCTCCCGTTCGAGGGCATGCGTGCCAATTGTGACATCGTCATCGCCGTCGATGTTGTGGGCGCGCCGGTTCCAAGGCCCGAGAAGTCCGACATCAACATGCTGGATTCCCTCTTCGGCTCCGCACAGATCCTCATGCAGACCATCACAACTCAAAAACTCAAGATGGAACAACCGGATATTCTGGTTCGTCCGCCCCATGACACCGTCCGGGTTCTCGATTTCATGAAAGCAGAAAAAATTCTGGACCGGGCTGAATCCTTGCGAACAACAACAAGAGAACAACTAACTAGATTGATAAAAGAGCCCGTAGAGATCACCTGATTGTGATCTAAGTAAATTTGTCCAGATAGCCCGTTTATATTGGGCTCGTTTTTGAAATTAATAAACTTTTAATAAAATCCTGAAATCCTATTCTTGATATTTTAGGGATGGACCAATGCGGACTTCGGGATCTACAGACTTGGAGAATTGCCCGGTATCTGAAGACCTGCTCAAGCGGTTGCTGGACGCAACACTCTCCGCGGGCTCGGACCTTGGCGCCCAATTGCCTGAACCACAGCGCGCGGCGCTGGCAGTCTATTGCTACCGCAGGTCTCATTTGCGCCGTCTGGGTCTTTCCCTTGCCGCCCTTTGCAGCCGTTCTGCGCTGATGATGGAAGCCGGGCACGCCGGTGAACTCATCCACGTACAGGCTCAGGCCGGAGTCATGCATGACACTGACACTGCGAGCCGCCCCAAGGGAACGCGCGCACCTGTCAGCCTGCACGTGGTCTAACAGAGCAATTCGGGGCAGGTCCTTCCTCCCTCCTGCCCCCACCTGCGGCAACCGCCTCCGCACCGATCTGCGCTGGCCGGTTGCCTTTTCTTTCGATTTTCCTCGCGAGACGGGAAGAATCCCGCAATTGGCACGTGTTGCAGCCGATCCGGCTTGCCGTGGGCGATCTGGCCGCTAATATCACATAGAGGACCAGCAACAGGATCATGGCATCATGGCTTTCGCCGTTTCCGCCCTCGTCAAGGCCCTCAAAAGGGTATTAAGCCGCCGGCAAACCGCTGCAGTCGCAATCGGGTTGACGGCGATGGTTACGGCGGCACCGGCTCACGCCATCTGCCAGCTGATTGCCGAGGCGCCTTACAAGTCGCCTCAACCCGGTCAGGCGCGCGTGTGGAACGCGCAACTGGAGGCGGGGCAGATACAGATCCGCTATATCGGCCATTCGACTTTCGAGCTTGAGACGCCCGGTGGCGTGCGCATCGCGACCGACTATAACGACATTTACCGGCCGTTTCTGACGCCAACAGTCGCGACGATGAACGGCGCCCATTCAACCCACTATTCGTTGGCACCTGATCCGGAAATAGAACACCTGCTTTACGGATGGAACCCCAACGGCGGACCGATGGACCACGATCTGACGGTCGAAGACGTCCGCATCCGCAATATCCAGACAAACATCCGCGGTTGGGATGGCGAGACCCGGCGCCTCGGCAATTCCATTTTCATATTCGAGATCGCAGACTTGTGCGTCGCGCATCTCGGCCATCTGCATCACAGGTTGACGAAGGAAGACCTGACCCGGCTTGGCCAGATCGATATCGTGTTCGCCGCGATCGACAATTCATCGACACTGCGCCTCGACAGTCTCATGGATGTTCTGGGGAACATCGGGCCTGCCATGGTCATCCCGATGCATTTCCACTTTGCGGGCGCCCTGGATGCATTTATGGGCCGTGCGACGGAAGCCGGCTACACGATCGTCAGGGCGGAAATTCCGAAACTTGTGGTCAGCCGGGCCAGCCTTCCGGCGAAACCAACCGTTTACATCATGATGCCGGGCGGTGCGTGACCCTGCCGTTTCAGGCTCCGGCTTCAAACCTCAGAAAGATAACCTGGCTATCTCCCGCGCGGCGGCGGTCCACTTCTGAAAAGCCAGGGGGTATTTCCACGTCAGTATTGGAACGCTCTTCGAGGACGCAGGTCGCACCCGGCTTGAGCCAGTTGCCCGCTGCAGCCGAGACAAGAGCCTTTTCGCCCAATCCCTTGCCGTAAGGCGGGTCGGCGAAAACGAGGTCGAACGGATCAATTGTGCCCGTGGGTCCAAGCCGGGTCGCGTCTCGGCGAAAAATCTTCGCGACCCCGTTCAGTCCGAGCGTCTCCATGTTGCGGCGGATGACACCGCGGGCTTCGACGTTCTCTTCGATGAATGTGCAATGGCGGGCACCACGGCTGAGCGCTTCAAAACCAAGTGCGCCGGTTCCGGCGAAAAGGTCCAGAACCCGTGCATCCTCGACTTCCACATCGAGGCCATGCGCCAGGATATTGAATATCGTCTCACGCAAACGGTCGCTTGTTGGCCGTGTCGCCTGTGACTTCGGCGTGGCGAGTGCCGTGCCCTTGAAGCGACCGGCGACAATTCTCACGAGCGGTTGCCGCCGCGCGGACGCCCGCCACGGTCAGGTCTCTCGCTGCGGTCCTGACTGCCACGCCCGGTCCGGCTCTCCTGCTGCTTGTCTTCCACAAGGCCGTCTTCACTCCAGATCCGACGCTGAGGCGCCTGCCGCTCTTCTGCGAAATCCTTGCGCGGCTTCGGATTTGAGGTCATGCGGAAGCGGGAACGCGGCGAAACCTTTTCCTGCCTGGGTCCCGCGTTTTTTCGCTTTGCCTGTTTCTCGTCAGAGCGTGTGGCTTTTGCAGCCTTGCGGCGGTCGGTCTCGGACTTGCCTTCGCGCGCCGTCAGCCATTTTCCCTGGGCTGCCTCGCGACCGGCCGACTTGCGCGCGGGACCTTTCCCGCTGCCCTGCCGGCCTTCCCGCGCCTTTTTCGGCTTGTCCTGCTGCGGTTGATGAAAGATCGGCGCATCAAAATCCGCGCCGGCTTCACGGGCCAGCGTTTCACCGAGCTGATCCCGCAGGATCCGTCCACGGATTTCCCTGACATCGCCCTCCGGCAGGTCCATCAACTGGAAGGGGCCGTAGGAAATCCGGATAAGCCGGTTTACCGTGAGGCCGAGATGTTCAAGAACCCGTTTGACCTCGCGGTTCTTGCCTTCGCGAAGGCCGACGGTGATCCAGACATTGCCGCCCTGCTCCTTGTCGAGCGTGGCCTCGATCGCACCGTACAAAACCCCGTCTATGGCAATGCCGTCCGCAAGGCCGTCAAGATCAGCCTGGGCAATCTTGCCGAATGCGCGCACGCGGTAGCGACGCAGCCAGCCTGTCGAGGGAAGTTCAAGCACACGAGCGAGTCCACCATCGTTCGTGAGCAGCAGCAGTCCCTCGGTGTTGATGTCCAGCCTACCAACTGTCAGCACGCGCGGAAGCTCGTCGGGAAGCTTCTGGAATACGGTCGGCCTGCCTTCCGGGTCCTTGTTTGTCGTCACCAGCCCGCGGGGCTTGTGATAAAGCCAGAGGCGCGTGCGCTCTCTCGTCGGCAACGGCTCTCCGTCAACAAGCACCTTGTCGTTGCCCGTAACTGTGATCGCCGGTGTCGTCAGAACCTTGCCATTCAGCTCAACCCGTCCATTCTCGATCCAGGTTTCCGCCTCCCGGCGTGAGCAAAGACCCGCGCGGGCCATGACCTTGGCGATGCGTTCGCCGCGCTCGGCCGCATCGTCGCGAGGCTGGTTTGCAGGTGCCGGTCCCGCTTTCTTAGCAGCCGGCGGACCGGACCGCTTCTTGTCCGGCATAGATTTCGTGCGCCCGCGGCCTTTTGGCGTTTCAGGGCGTCTCGGAGATGATTTTCCTGTCGTCATGGGGGCGTCATAGCAGAGCTTGGCGGTTTCGGAAATCGCTTGTTGCCGCCCAATTCTGCAAGGGAGCTCTTTTCCTGGCGCATGGCGCGTGCGAAACAGGAACGCGAACCGACACGTAGCCACCTCGAACAAGCACAGGCATGACCGCTAACCGTCCCCCGTCCGATCAGGTCTCCTTCATGAGCATCGCCCTTGAAGAGGCGGAAGCAGCAGCAGCAAGGAACGAGGTGCCCGTCGGTGCCGTGATCGTCAAGGATGGAGACATTCTGGCGCGTGACGGCAACCGGACGCTGGAACTGAACGATCCGACCGCGCATGCCGAAATTCTGGTCATCCGGGCAGCCTGCGCCAAGCTAGACTCCCAGCGGCTGACCGGATGCGATCTTTATGTGACGCTCGAACCCTGCCCCATGTGCGCCGGCGCCATATCTTTTGCCCGCATCAGGCGGCTTTATTACGGTGCCGGCGACGAAAAGGGAGGCGGGGTCGATCATGGCACCCGGTTCTTTTTCCAGGCAAGCTGCCACCATGCGCCAGAGGTCTATTCCGGAATAGGCGAAACAGACTCCGCAAAACTGCTGAAAAGTTTTTTCTCCACCAGACGGTGATGACGGTCTCACGTTGCGCAAAAGCAACATCGACCGGGAATTGACCGCCGCAATGATGCTGAGATCGGTTTCCGTTAGCAATTTGTCATTCACCGCTTCCATAGTTGTGTCAGGGGCCATTGCGCAACTAAGGAGCAAGCCATGATTCGCTATTCTGTGCTCGGAGCCGTCACCGGTCTTATTGCCGCTGCCACTCCGCTCCAGGCCGCTGACCTGCCGGTAGCGCCGGAGCCCGTCGATTACCTGCGGATCTGCGACGCTTACGGCGCGCGCTTCTATTACATCCCGGGCACCGAGACGTGTCTTCGCGTGCGCGGCCGGGTGCGCACCGAATTCCGCGTCCGGAACTTCGGTGAGGCGCAAAACAGCTGGGGTGACCGTGACACCGACGGCTACCAGATGCGCTCCCGCGCTTATGTCTATCTCGATGCAAGGACCGCGACCCAATTCGGCACGCTGCGGGCCTTCTCCGAAATCTACATGCAGCAAACCAATCAGAGAGCCGATTTCGAAATCGACAACGCCTTCATCCAGTGGGGCGGCCTGACGATGGGTTTCACGAATTCCAATTTCGACTTCTTCACCGGATATGCCTTTGACGTCCAGATCGAAAGCTACTCGGATCAATCGATCAACCAGGTCGCCTATACCTACGCATTCGGTGACGGCTTCAACGCAACGATTGCCGTTGAGGACCGTTCCAACCGTGAATTGGGCATCGCCTTGAATGGCAGCACGCTTGACTACGGTGGAACCCGCATGCCGGACATCGTAGGCGCGCTCGGGCTCAGCCAGGCGTGGGGCAGTGCCCAGGTCATGGGTGCGCTGCATCAGGTCTATCCGAACGCGTTCTACAACGGCACAACCGGCAGCTCGGAGGACGAACTCGGCTTTGCCGTTGGTGCCGGTGTTGAACTCAACTTCGGCGGTCTTGCCAACGGGGGCCGCGTTGCCCTTCAGGGCGTCTATACGGACGGTGCCAGCTCATATGGCTCCACCGGCTGGATCAGCCAGATCACGGATGCCGTGTGGGATGGCAACAGCACCGAAACGACCAAAACCTGGAACGTCTCCGGGGGTGTCAGCCTTGGGGTGACCGACACGGTCGAGGTCAATCTCGAGGGTGGTTATCACACCGTCGACGCTGGTACGGATGCCTACGATTTCACGCAATGGAGCGTGACGGGTAACGTAGTCTGGGAGCCGTACTCCGGATTCATCATCGGACCGGAGCTTCAGTATCGGGATCTCGACTTCAACTCGGCCTCAGGCCTCGACGATACCTACCAGCTCTTCGGTACAATCCGGATGCAGAAGTCCTTCTAGGGTCGGACCAAACGCTCCGGGTCTCGGTATGAACCATAGTGACCCGGAGCTTTGTTTTCACGGTTGAATTTCGGCCCAGTTCTCCTGAACCGAGTTCCAAAGGCCCCTCTTCCACAAATCGCCATGGCCGGCGCCTTCTAAGATCAGTAGCTCCTTGGGCTCCGGCGCGATCTCGAACAGTTTGCGGCCGTGCTCGACGGGAATGACCCTGTCTTCAGTCCCGTGAATGACCAGGACAGGCGCTTCGACACTTGCGATGCGGTCACGAGTCTTCATCGGATCCTTCATCAGAAGGTTGACGGGGAGCCATGGATATTGCTCTGCGGCCATGTCGACGAGCGCCGTGTAAGGGGCTTCCAGCACCAGAAGCCCGACATCGGGACGGACAGCGGCAACTGCGGTTGCGATGCCGGTTCCCAGGCTCTCGCCATGGACAATCACGGGCGCTCCTGATGCCGACAATGTGTCGTAGACCTCAAGCGCATCCGAGATCAGGGCAGCTTCGGAGGGACTGCCCTCACTCCCGGCATAGCCGCGGTGGGTCGGCGCATAAAGGCCATAGCCGCTGTCGAGGATCTGCCGGAACCGTTCCGAACGGTTGGACAAATTGCTGGAGTTGCCGTGAAAATAAAGAACGGTCGGAGCTCCTTCTATCGAAGGGTCTGCCGCCCAGGCGGTGATCCTGGTTCCATCCGCCATTTCAACCAGTTCGACGGAAACATTTTCGAGGCCTCTTTCTTCCGGTGTCATCAGTTCACCGGTCGGTACGAAAACGAAATTGCGCTGGTTAAGATACATAAAGCCCGCAGCCATGCCGTACGCGATTGCGACGATCACGGCCAGTTTCACGAGCCATCGTCCCGACTTCGCCCAAAAGCCGGATGACTTGTGTTCAGTTGTCCCTGCCCTGCCGGTTTCGGCATCGGCCATTTCGTACTCCTTTTCACGAAATTCAATAGACGGTACGCGAGGCAGGCCCTGGCCGATCAGCTTTTCACCATTACTTGCGGCCAAAGAGCTTTTCGATGTCCGTTAGCTTGAGCTCAACCCAGGTCGGTCTGCCGTGATTGCATTGCCCTGATTTGGGGGTGGCCTCCATGTCCCGCAAGAGCGCATCCATTTCTTCTGCGCGCATGCGGCGCCCAGCCCGGACCGAGCCATGGCACGCCATCGTTGCGGCGACGTGGTCGAGTTTTTCCTGAAGACCGTCAGCCGTTTCCCACTCGGCAAGTTCATCTGCGAGATTGCGCACCATGCTCTGAATGTCCATGTCGCCGAGAAGCGCCGGTGTTTCCCTGACAGCAACAGCACCCGGACCAAAGGCTTCCAGAACCAGACCGGCCTGCTCCAGGTCGCCAGCCTTCTCGGCAAGGCGAAGCGCGTCTTCCTCGGTCAATTCCACGATTTCGGGAATCAGCAGGATCTGGCGGGGAACCTCGTTCTTCGCCAGCGCGTCCTTCAACCGCTCATAGACCAGGCGTTCATGGGCCGCATGCTGGTCGACAATGACAACGCCATCCTCCGTTTGGGCAATGATGTAGGTCTCGTGAACCTGAGCCCGCGCTGCACCAAGGGGCAACTGCGTTTTTTCCTGTTCAACCGGGACCTCGTTTGCCCTTGCGTCTGCGGACGGAACGGCCAGACCGGAAAACCCGTTTTGTGTCTCGTAGGCCGGTTGAGCCGCCTCGGCAAAACCTGGCTGGGGTTCGCCATCTGGATCAAGCGGGCGAAAAACGTCGGGGTTCCAGCGAGGCGCTGCTTCCTGGCGCGCATATGCAGTTGACGCGCCCATACCGTTTGCGGTGCGCATGTGCTCGGCCGAGGCAAGGCCACCGGCAGGCGGCGCCTGAAATCCGGCCCCGTGCGAGCGAAGAGCGTCGAGGGCAACAGCCGCATTCGAAGTTGAAGACCTGTGCCCTGCCTGAACGAGCGCCTGCTTGATCGCTCCGACAAGCAGGCCGCGCACAAGCTGGGAATCGCGAAAGCGAACGTCTGCCTTGGCCGGGTGAACGTTGACATCCACCTGAGTCGGATCGAGGTCAATGAAGAGAACGACAACGGGGTGCCTGTCTCTCGCAAGCACATCCGCATATGCCCCGCGCAGACCGGAGAGCAGCAGCTTGTCCTTGACCGGCCGCCCGTTGACGAAAAAAAACTGATGCTGGGCATTGCCCCGATGGTGGGTGGGCAGACCGGCAAATCCGCTCAACCGGACGCCTTCACGTCCGGCATCGATCTCCATAGCATTGTCCACGAAATCCTGTCCGAGGATCTGGGCAATGCGCGCCAGATGCGGCTCGCTGCCTCTGGCCGCCGGCCAGCTTTGGGGCTGGCGGTCGGCGCCTGAGAGGGCAAAACCGATATCGGGATAAGCGAGCGCAATCCGCTTGACGATTTCGGTGATTGCCGAGGCTTCGGCGCGGTCCGACTTCAGGAACTTAAGCCTTGCTGGCGTGGCAAAGAAAAGGTCTCGGACTTCAACCTGCGTCCCTCGTGCCCGCGCGGCGGGAACCAGCGGCTGTTCCTTGCCGCCTTCCACGGCAATCGCCCAGGCGTGGTCCTCGTCCGCATGCCGGGTCTGGATCAAAAGCCTGGCGACAGACCCGATCGACGGCAACGCCTCGCCGCGAAACCCGAGCGTTCGGATATCAAAGAGATCATTGTCTGATATCTTGGAAGTGCAATGCCGGCGGATGGCAAGCCTGAGATCGTCCTGGCGCATGCCCTCGCCATCATCGGCAACGCGCATGAGGGTCTTACCGCCGGCTGCGGTCGTGATCTCGATGTTGCGCGCTCCGGCGTCGACAGCATTCTCAACCAGTTCCTTGATCACGCTGGCGGGCCGTTCGATCACTTCGCCGGCTGCGATCTGGTTGATCACCTTTTCGCCAAGTTGCCTGACCTGCATGAATGTCCCTTTACTCGGTTTCCCCCCGAGCCCTGTTCCTATATGGTCCGCGCCGAGTCTGTCTCGATTCTTTTGCAAGCTTACCAGATCAATCTCAATCCGAGTGACCCTCCATGACCGTTTCTGCACCGCTTCTCATTGACGGGCTTCGCGCCGTTGCTCCCTTGTACAAGGGGATCCTGTGCGACGTCTGGGGCGTGTTGCACAATGGCATTGCCGCGTTTGAAGATGCGCACAAGGCCTTGCGCGCCTACCGCGAGGAAACCGGTGGCAAAGTTGTGCTCATAACCAACGCGCCGCGCCCGGCCAAACAGGTCGGCGAGATGCTGGCAAAACTTGGGGTTCCCGAAGAAGCTTATGACGACATCGTCACTTCCGGCGACGTGACACGGGAAATTCTGGAAGCACAGGGCGACAAGACGCTGTTGCATATCGGTCCAAACAGGGATCAGCCGCTTTACTGGAACCTGGAGGCGACCTTCACGTCCAACGACGAAGAGGCCGACGCTATCAGTTGCACGGGTCTCGTGGACGATGAGCGTGAAACACCAGACGACTACCGGGACCGCCTGCAGAAACTGGCAGATCGCGGCCTTCTGATGATCTGCGCCAATCCGGACATTGTCGTTGAACGGGGCGACCGGCTGGTCTGGTGTGCCGGTGCACTGGCCCGGCTTTATGAAGACCTGGGCGGCGATGTTGCCATTTTGGGCAAGCCTCATGCCCCTATCTATCATGCCGCTCTGAAACGGCTGGAAGCACTTCACGGCGCGCCGGTCGCCAAGGAGGATGTTCTTGCCATCGGCGACGGGCTTCCGACCGATATTCGTGGCGCCGTGTCTCAGGATATCGACGTGTTGTTCATCACGGCAGGCATCCATGCATCCGATTTCGGTCCAAGTGATGCGCCGGAAGAGCACCTGATCCGCAAACGCCTGATCGAAGAGGGCCTTCGCGCCCGCGCTGCACTACCGCGTCTCCGGTGGTGAACCCAAAAACGCCGAAACGGACTTCTTTTGACAGTCCTGAGCTTTTAAGGGGAGGCCCGATCCTCCGGATCTGCGGCAAAACGGAAACGGGCCCTCGAGAGGAGGACCCGTTGCGCCATCCGGTTTCGGACTAAATCCGACCGGAAATTTAGTCGAACAGTTTGTCGATGTCGGCCTGAACGTCCGTGAGCAAGGCGTCGATATCGTCCTGCGAGACGCCCTCGCCGGTATGCTGCGGCCCGTGCAGGATCAGCTCGCGCTTCCGGCGATCCTCTTCGCTTTCCTCAATCGCAGCGTCAAGTTCCTCGGGAATCCGAAGGTGCTCGATGAAAGACGACACGCGTTCGTCAATATAGTTCAGCGTCGTGACGACCTTTGAGATCCGCTGACCGGTAATGTCCTGGAAGGTGCAGGCCTCGAAGATGGAAATCATCTTGTTGCTGACCAGTTCCTGATACGCTTCGGCATCACTGGTGTCGGCCCCCATGATTTCTTCGGCAGCTTCCATGATGGTGTTGGTGGCGTCTTCGGTTGCTTCGACGATCGCGTCCAACTCCCGCCCGGCATCCGGGATCTTGTTGCCGGTCATGTCGTTTGCGCGCAACTGGGAGATTTCATCCTTCATGCGCGAGATTTCCTTGCCGATCAGCGTCAGCTCTTCCGTCACTGCCGGCTGTACCGCTGTCAGGAAATCGTGCATCGAACCGGACATGACTTCGGCAAGGTGCATGACGTCGGTCAAGGAGACCTCGCCATCGCGATTTTTGTTCTGTTCCAGGAAGTCGATGACGCGAGCCACGTTTTCCTGCTTCATGTTGGCCATGGAATTCGCCCCCCGAATGAAGCCTTCTCCAACATGCGGTTCGACATGGTTTGAACCGCACTTTCTTACGGGTTTGTTGTGCCGGCGAACGACCTGCCCCCCGGCAGGTCCCCCCGGACACCCGTAGCGTTCGGGCGGAGTTCCCCTTGTCGGGGCCCCGCCAGATGCATGAAATCAGTCGGAGAAGACGGCTTCGATCTTGCCTTTCAGCGTCTGAGCGTTGAATGGCTTCACGATATAGTTGTTCACGCCGGCCTTTTTCGCGGCAATGACGTTTTCCGTCTTGGATTCCGCGGTGACCATGATGAACGGGGTTTTGCTGAGACCCGAGTCGGACCGGACCTGCTTGAGCAGCTCGTAGCCGGTCATCGGCTCCATGTTCCAGTCGGAAATGACCAGGCCGTAGCGGCGCTGTTTCATTTTTTCCAGGGCTTCGGTACCGTCCGCAGCATCGTCGATGTCTTCGAAGCCGAGTTGCTTCAGCAAGTTGCGAATGATGCGAATCATCGTCTTGTAGTCATCGACCACGAGGACCGGCATCTGAAGATCAAGGGCCATTGTCTACTCCATACTGTCAATTAGCGCGGCCCCTGGCCGTGGGCCGGTGGAAACGCGATTTGACTCTGAAGGAGAGCGACACAATTCCTGTGTCCTCACCTCCCCACACCCGGCGTAATCTACCTGCTGGCCCTGAAAAGACCGTTAATTTCAGATTCTTTTTGTTCGCCGAAAGCACAATTGTCAGAAAACCTTAGGAGGCCTAGCGTCCCTCGCGGTGGGAAAAAAGAAAAAATCGGGCGGAAATTACAATGTTGGAATTGCGAACACTCTATTTCGAAGATCTGGAAACGGGAATGCAGGAAGAACTGGTCAAACACGTCAGTTCTTCTGACGTCGTCGGTTTTGCCGAAGTCTCCGGAGACCGCAATCCAATTCACCTGTCGGAACACTTCGCGGCCCGCACACCGTTCAAGACCCGTATCGCCCACGGCCTCTATACCGCCAGCCTCATTTCGGCGGTGCTCGGCACGCGCTTGCCGGGCCCCGGTGCGATTTACCTCTCGCAGACGCTGAACTTCAAGGCGCCGGTAAAGATCGGTGACGACGTCAAGGTTACGGTAACGGTGGAAGAACTCATGGAACGGGGCAACCGCGCACGACTGTCCTGTATCTGCAGCGTGGACGACACGATCGTTCTGGAAGGTGAGGCCCTGGTCAAGGTGCCCAGCCGCGGCGACGACAGATCGCGTCTTTGACAAAGCTCTGCGCCCTTGACGTTTTCACGTGTAAGCGGCAGGTTCCCCGCCAGCGTCGGCAACGCTCCCATTAGGAGCGTTTGTCCTGTCTGCCGATTCCTGAAGAGCCGTCCCGGCCGATAGATTGCACGAAGGTCTGCTGCATGAGCCCGTCTCCGTCCTCAAGGTTCTTGTATGTTGAAAACCTTGAAGCCTTTCCCGAAGAGCTGAAGGGCGGAATTGTTGCAATCGGCAATTTCGACGGCGTGCATCGGGGACATCGGGCTGTGCTGGATGCTGCACTCGGTCTCGGCCGTGGAACCCATCATCCCGTCTTTGCGATGAGCTTCGAGCCGCACCCGCGCACGGTGTTTAATCCGTCGAAGCCCGTTTACCGCCTCACTCCGCCGCCACTCAAGGTCGAGATGCTGAAGGTGTGCGACTTGGACGGGGCACTTATCCTGCCGTTCACAAAGGACTTTGCCGGGATCGAGGCAAACGTCTTCGTGGAAGACATCCTCATAAACACGCTCGACATTTCACACGCGGTGACGGGATACGACTTTCACTTCGGCAAAGCCCGCAAGGGAACACCTGACTTCCTGCGTGCCGCAGGCGCCGACTATGGCTTCGGCGTTACGATCGTCCAGCGGGAGGAGGATGAAGGCGCAGAAGTGATCTCGTCCACCCGCATCCGGGATTGTCTGAAAACAGGAGACATTGCGCAGGCCAACGCGCTTCTCGGATACCGGTGGTTTTTCGACGCGACGGTCGAACACGGCAACAAGCGCGGCCGGGATCTCGGCTATCCGACAGCCAACTTGCACCTGGACGAAGGGTGCCCGTTGCTCAGCGGTATTTACGCCGTGAAGGTGAAGACGGAAGACGGCTGGTATGACGGCGTTGCCAGCTATGGGCGGCGCCCGACATTCGACAACGGTTCCGTTGTCTTCGAAGTCTTTCTGTTCGATTTTTCAGGCGATCTCTACGGCAAGACGCTCAGGGTGCACCTTGTGTCCTATCTCCGCGGTGAAGAGAAGTTCGAGACGGCCGATGCACTGGTCGCGCAGATGGATCGTGACAGCGAAGAAGCGCGTGCAGCGCTGCAGTCCCTTCAGCCGCTGTCGGAAATAGACATGAAACTTCTGGATCTTGCCACGTGACACGAAGCAGCGCCGGGGCTGCGGTCGAGCAAAACCCTTTGCAGGCAATTTTCCTGATGACATCGGCGATGCTGATCGTTCCGATCATGGACATCATCGCGAAGTACCTGTCGGCTTACATTCCCGCGCTTGAAATTACCTTCGGGCGATTTCTGTTTCAGTTCCTGATCTGTCTTGCCATTGCGCTTTTGACCGGCCGGATCACACGGCTCCGGGCAAGGCAACCGGTGGTCAATGCCGTCCGAGGCATACTGCTTGCCATTGCCTCGCTCAGCTTCTTCACCGCAGTCAAATACATGTCCGTGGCGACAGCGATTTCAATCTTCTTCATCGAGCCGATGATCCTGACTGTTCTGGCGGCGCTGATTTTGAAAGAACAGGTCGGCATTCGCAGGATCGGTGCCATTCTGGTCGGATTGCTCGGCGCCATCATCATCTTGCGGCCCAATCTGGCAGAGATCGGGTTGGTCAGCCTGTTGCCGGTCTTCACCGCAATCGTGTTCGCGTTCTATCTCCTCATCAACAAGCTTTATCCGGTCGAAGACGACCTGCTCACAATTCAATTCGGGGCCGGGCTCTCCGGTGCCGTGCTGTTGGGTAGCGCGTTGCTGATCGGTTCACTTGGCTCATTTGAGGGCTATGAATTCGTGATCCCGTCCGGACCGCAAACCGGGTGGATGGTCCTCATCGGTTTCATTTCCTTTGCCGCCCACGGCCTTGTCGTCGCCGCGTTTCAACGCGGCAACGCCAGCCTGCTGGCACCGCTGCAATATGTTGAAATCGTCAGCGCCACGCTCTTCGGCTATCTCGTTTTTTCCGATTTTCCCGACGGCCCGACCTGGATCGGCATCGCGCTCATCATCGGCAGCGGGCTTTACATCACCCACCGCGAACGAAAGCGGAAACTGAAACATCAGACTGAAACCGTTCCGGAGATATGACCCTGTTTTTCCGACGGTGTGCTCGCAAGCGGCAGCATCTGCATGCGGCGCATGCCGAGATAAAGTACAATCGCCGGCAGCAAGGGCGCAATCGGCAGGCCGAGCAGAATGGCAAAGGGTGCCGTTGACGCCGACAGGCCGATGACCAGCGCAAGCAACACTTTTTCATAAGGAAAAAAGCCGTCCTTCAGTCCGTCCCGGATGAGGAAGGCGCATGGTATGACCAGCAGCGTCAGGTCATAAGACAGGGCAAATGGCGTCACGAGCAGGGTGCCGCAGACAAGAACCGAAGCCCGTACGGCCATGTCGGTGGTTCCACGCCAGACTTTCCAAACGCACACCAACGCGCCGAATGCGAACAGTGCCTGAATGGCCATGGCAGGCGCATGCCCGAGGCCGAACTGGCGGAAGCTGCTGTAGACCGAGATCATCTTGCCCCACTCGACACCACCAAGTTCCATCATCGCCGACGCGACCGGTGCCTGATGCCAGAACACCTGCCAGACGCCGATCCCGAGCACGGCAACGCTCAGGGCTGCAAAGGCAAGTGTCGTAACCGAGGCGCTGAGAAAGGTTCGCCAGTTGAGGCTCGCGATGAGCGCGATCGGCGCCAGGATCCCGAGTTGAGGCTTGATGGTCAAAAGGCCGAGCGCAATTCCGGCCAGGAACAGTTTCTGCCGCTCGACACCTACAAGAAAAAACCCGTATAGCGCAGCGGTCAGCGCAGCGTTCTGACCGTGAAAGGCGTTGTTGGCGCAAGCCGGAATGATGATCAGGCAGAGCGCGAACAGCCAGTTGCCCGTGATCAGACGGCACGCGACGCACAGAAGGGCGGTGGTCGAAAGGATGAAAGCAGCAAAGGCTGCCTTGTAGGGAAGCAGCGCATAGACACTTTGCAGGAGCTGGAACATCGGCGGATAGAAGAACCCGAACACCGTGTCGGAGCCCGACAACTCTGCCTGAAGCGCGGAAAAGTCGGCCGGAACATAGACGATTTCAGGTGTTCCGGCGAGAACCTGCCGGCCTGCTAGCCAGAAGCTCAGATAATCCATCAGCAGGGTGCCGCTGGGGGCTCCGAAGGAATTGGGCATGAGAAGCAGCCAGATGAGACCGAGACTGATACCGATTGCAGAGCACAGGCTTGCAAAGCCGATGCGGTCCCAGGTCAACCAGTCACCGGAGCGGACACCGCGCTCCCAAAGGCCGCGGTCCGGATCCGCCGGCGGTGCTGCCTCGTGTCCGTCCTTGTGCGTTATCGTCATGTCGCCGATGCCACTCTTGCCCTGTTCTTGTCTGATAAGAGTGCATACACGGGACTTGTCTATTTTCGGTTACCGTGCGTTTCGCACGGCACGCTTCCAGCCATTTTCCGCTGGTCTTCAACGTTAGTGAGCCGGAACGCAAAGCAGAAAGGCGCGCGCCTTCAGATGCATCGGCGGTAAATCGAAGCTTTCTCTTTATTCACGCGACAAGTGCTGCTATGTCCCATGCCATGCTCGACACGGACCTCATATTCATCGGTTTTGAGATGAACGCGATCACGCGAATTACCAGCCCGGCCTTCGGCTGACGCGAACACCGCGGCGCCAGGGTCCGGGATCTCCCTGTTTTTTGCTGCCTGACGACAGGCTTGCAAACACCCTTGATAAATTGGCGGGCCACAGGCCCGAACGACCGGATCGAACAGACGATGACCGAGACAGATAAACGCGACTATTCAGAAACCCTCAATCTGCCGCAAACCGAATTTCCGATGCGCGCCGGGCTCCCGAAAAAAGAACCGGAAATCCTTGCGCGCTGGGAAGCGCTGGACATCTACAAAAAGCTACGCGAGCAGGGTAAGGACCGCAACAAGTTCATCCTGCATGACGGCCCCCCTTATGCCAATGGCAACATCCACATTGGCCACTCCCTGAACAAGACATTGAAAGACATCGTGACCCGGTCCATGCAGATGATGGGTTACGAGAGCAACTATGTGCCTGGTTGGGACTGCCACGGCCTGCCGATCGAATGGAAGATCGAGGAACAGTATCGCGCCAAGGGCAAGAACAAGGACGAAGTGCCGATCAACGAGTTCCGCAAGGAATGCCGGGAATTTGCCGAGCACTGGATCGACGTTCAGCGCAAAGAATTCAAAAGGCTCGGCATCGAGGGCGACTGGGACAATCCCTACCTCACCATGAAGTTCGAAAGCGAAGCCGTTATCGCCCAGGAACTGATGAAGTTCGCCATGTCCGGTCAGCTCTACCGGGGTTCCAAACCCGTCATGTGGTCGGTTGTTGAAAAGACTGCACTGGCCGAAGCGGAGATCGAATACCAGGACTACAAGTCCGACATGATCTGGGTGAAGTTTCCGGTCGTGACGGCCGGCGGCAGCGACGAAGCCGCCGTGGAACAGCTTCTGAATGCTGCCCTCGTGATCTGGACAACCACGCCCTGGACGATCCCCGGCAACCGCGCGATCTGCTACTCCTCGCGCATTGCCTACAGCCTCTACGAGGTCACACAAGACGGACTGCCGGAAGACAACTGGGTCCAGAAAGGCGATCTGCTCGTTCTTGCCGATGCGCTGGCCGCGGATGTCTTCAAGAACGCACGCATCGAGGCCTTTGAGCGTGTTCGCGGGGTAAGCGCCGACGAACTGGCCACCCTCACCTGCGCCCATCCACTCGCGGAGCTGGGCCTTGGCGGCTACGAATTCGACGTGCCGGTGCTTGACGGCGATCACGTTACCGACGATGCCGGTACGGGCTTCGTCCACACTGCGCCGGGTCACGGGTCGGACGACTTTGAAATCTGGATGGAAAAACGGTCCGAGCTCGAGGAACGCGGCATCAACACGGCGATCCCCTTCACGGTTGCCGACGACGGGTTCTACACAAAGGACGCGCCGGGCTTCGAAGGCTTTGAGGTGATCACCCACAAGGGTGAAAAGGGCAAGGCCAACAGGGCTGTCATCGAAAAGCTCAAGGAAAGCGGCAACCTGATCGGCCTCGGCCGGCTTAATCACTCCTACCCGCATTCCTGGCGCTCCAAGAAACCGGTAATCTTCCGCAACACGCCGCAGTGGTTTGTCTACATGGACAAGACACTTTCAGGCGAAGGCGACACGCTGCGCACCCGTGCTCTCAATGCCATCGATGAGACCCGGTTCGTTCCGGGCAGCGGCCAGAACCGTTTGCGCTCGATGATCGAGAACCGCCCCGACTGGGTGCTCTCGCGCCAGCGCGCCTGGGGCGTGCCGATCACCGTCTTCATCCATAAGGAGAGCGCGGAGATCCTGAAGGACGAGACGGTCAACGCGCGCATCTACGACGCTTTCTGCGAAGAAGGTGCCGACGCCTGGTATGCGGACGGTGCCAAGGAGCGCTTCTTGGGCAATGACTATGCCGCCGACGACTGGGACATGGTCACCGATATTCTCGACGTCTGGTTCGATTCAGGTTCCACCCACGCTTTTGTCCTGGAAAAGCGTGAAGACCTGATGCCAAAGCGCAAGACGGACGGCGGCAACGACTACGTGCTTTATCTGGAAGGCTCCGACCAGCATCGCGGCTGGTTCCATTCCTCCCTCCTGGAAAGCTGCGGGACGCGCGGCACGGTGCCTTACGACGCGGTGCTGACCCATGGCTTCACCATGGCGGAGGACGGGCGCAAAATGTCCAAGTCGCTCGGCAACCAGATGTTCCCGCAAGACATCATCAAGCAATATGGCGCCGATATTTTGCGGCTTTGGGTGGCTTCGACCGACTACTGGGAAGACCAGCGCCTCGGCCAGGAAATCATCAAGACCAATGTCGACAGCTACCGCAAGCTGCGCAACACCTTGCGATGGATGCTCGGATCGCTGGCGCACGCAAGCGGCGAAGAGGTCGCCCTTTCCGACATGCCGGAACTCGAAAGGCTGATGCTGCACCGGCTCGTGGAACTGGACGAGATGATCCGCGAGGCTTACTGGGAATTCGATTACAAGAAGGTCTTCCACCAGCTCTTCACTTTCATGACCGTTGAGCTGTCGGCGTTCTATTTCGATATCCGGAAGGATGCGCTTTACTGCGATGCTGGTTCCTCCACGCGGCGCAAGGCGTCTCTTTTTGTCATCGACAAGTTGTTCAACTGCCTCGTTACCTGGATGGCGCCGATGCTGCCGTTCACCATGGACGAGACCTGGGTGTCCCGCTACGGCGAGGCAACGTCGGTCCACCTGGAGCAGTTCCCTGCCGTTCCGCAAGCGTGGCGAGACGATGCGCTCGCTGCGAAGTGGAGCAAGATCAAGACAGTTCGCCGGGTGATCACCGGTGCTCTTGAAATCGAACGGCGTGAAAAACGGATCGGGTCCTCGCTTGAAGCGCATCCCGTGGTCTATGTCACCGACGCGGACTTGATGGCTGCTCTGGACGGACAGGACATGGCGGATATCGCGATCACCAGCCAGTTGACACTGACAGCCGATCCCGCGCCGGAAGGAGCTTTCACGCTCGACGACACCAAGGGCGTCGCTGTTGTGCCCGCTTTGGCGGAGGGTCAGAAATGCGCCCGTTCCTGGAAGATCCTGCCGGAAGTGGGCTCTGATCCGGAGTATCCGGACGTCACCTTGCGCGATGCAGCAGCACTGCGTGAGTGGGACGCGGCCCACGCCGCGGCCTGACAACGCGACCGGACGACGGCGACATGAGTGAACCGACGCACACAGATCCGGCTGAAGACAAGCGGCCCCTGCTTTGGGGCCGTTTCAGCGCGTTTGTTCTGACCGTTGCGCTCATCGGGGTCGCCGCCGACCAGGCCAGCAAACTCTGGCTCGTCTTTGGATTTGATCTCGGATTGAACGGACCCGTCCGGTTGTTTCCGTTTCTTGACTTCGTCCTCGTCTGGAACAGAGGCGTTTCCTACGGTCTGTTTCAGCAAAACAGCGACGTTGGCCGCTGGCTTCTTGCCGGCGTAACCGTCGCCATCACGATTGGCCTTTGGGTTTGGTCGGCGCGGTGCGGGTCCAAACTGGTGGCGCTTGCTCTTGCGCTCGTCATCGGAGGTGCAATCGGCAACGGAATCGACCGAATCGCCTATGGGGCGGTCGTCGACTTCGTACATTTTCACGTTGGCAGCTTCTCCTGGTACGTGTTCAACCTCGCAGATGTGTGGATCGTTGCAGGCGTGGCCGGTCTCCTGTATGACAGTTTCAGAAATGGTCCTAATTCAGCCGTAAAATGAAGGTTTAACGCTGAGTCGATGGATCCGAGACGGGCGCTGGCCCGCATTTTATAATTCACAATCGGGGAGTCTGCTGTGCTGCGGACGATGTTTAGCTGGATCAAAAATTCCGCCCTGCTTGTCCTGTTGGCAGGATTGGCGGCGTGCCAGGCGGCTGACGGCACGAGCCAGTCGCCGGATACGGCACTGGTGAATTCGATCATGACAGGGCTTGGCGCGGTAGATCCGAACGCGAAGCCGATTGACTACAAGCCCCGTGCACCGCTTGCCATGCCAGCCGAACCCGGCGCGCTCCCGGAGCCTGAAACCAAGGTCGCCGGCACCGAGTCCGAAAACTGGCCGAAGCAACAGGAAAACGCCGAGTACGAAGAGCTCAAGGAACTTTACGCGACAAGCGGCGGCTTTGGCGCTCCGCTGACGCCTGAGCAAATGCGCGGCTTCAAGATCACTGGCGTTACGGGACAGGCGGAACGCGACCGTGTAGCTGAGCGCCGTCAGCAGGAGATCGACGACAACGCTCCGTTGACGCGCCAGGAACAGAAACAGGAGTTTGAAAATCTCCAGGCAATCAGGGCGCAACAAACAGGACTGGCGGAAGGCACGCTGGCGACGCGTCGTTATCTGACGGAGCCGCCGACCGCCTACAGCACGCCGTCGCCTGACGCGCCGATGCCGGAAGTCGTGAGCAAGTCGAAGTCGACCAAGAAACCGTCGAACTACGATCCCTACTCACCCAAGCCGCTCGATCCGCGCTGCCTGGAAGGCGAACAGAAGTACTGTAACTGATCAGACCGCGGTTATGCCGCGAATGACAAAATTGTAATGAGACCTCTGGGCCGACCTTCCTATATGGAGGGATTAGTCCGGAGGTTTTTTTGTTTTCAGGCCATAACGGGAGTTGCACGTGAACCCTTGCCTTAAAGATTTTCGTTTCAACCTTACCCAGCACGTCGGGAAGTCAGCCAGGATCCTGCTATTGCCCGCCCTACTCCTCGGGACGACAGCGCTGCTGCCGCCCGTCGAGGCCAGGGCGGAAGCACTTATTTCCAGCAATATTGTAATTGCTCCCAACCTGGAGAGCTTTACTCTGGAAAACGGGCTTCAGGTCGTGGTCATTCCCGATCGCCGCGCACCTGTCGTAACCCACATGATCTGGTACAAGGCCGGTTCCGCAGATGAACCGGAAGGCCAGTCCGGTGTCGCCCATTTTCTCGAGCATTTGATGTTCAAGGGCACAAAGAACAACCCGGATGGTGCGTTCTCGAAAATGATTGCGGAACGGGGCGGCCAGGAAAACGCGTTCACCAGCACCGACTACACCGCCTACTTCCAGAAAGTCGCAAAGGAACACCTGCCTCTGATGATGCGGCTTGAGGCGGACCGGATGGAAAACCTGGTGTTGTCCGACGAGGTTGTTGACCCCGAACGCGATGTTGTTCTTGAAGAGCGCCGCAGCCGGGTCGACAGCGAGCCGGGATCGCGGCTGCGCGAGGCGATGAATGCCATCACATTCGTCAATCACCCCTACGGATCACCTGTGATCGGCTGGCAAAGCGAGATCGAAGCGCTGAACAAGGATTCGGCCCTCGCCTTTTACGACCGGTTTTACACGCCCAACAATGCGGTCGTCGTGATCGCCGGGGATGTCGACGTCGACACGGTCCGCCAACTCGCTGCCGAAACCTACGGCAAGGTGGAGAGACGTGCAGAACCCGGCGAGCGCATAAGACCAGTGGAGCCGCCGCTGTCGGGCGAGCGCCGCATTGCAGTTTCCGATCCCAGGGTCCGGCAGGAATCCATTTCCCAAACCTGGGTCGTCCCCAGTCAGTCGACCGGGACCGGCAGAACCCCGGAGGCCCTCGACGTGCTTGCCTATATTCTTGGGGAAGGCCCGTCGAGCCGCTTGCATAAATCGCTTGTCCTGGACCAGGAAGCGGCGATCGGCGCAGGGGCCTATTATCAGAGCCGCGCGCTGGACAACAGCCGCTTTGGGCTCTACGCAGCCCCCCGTCCCGGCCGTACTCTGGCGGAAATGGAGCGGCTGATTGCAGAAGAGTTGAACAAACTCCTGGAGACCGGCGTGAGCGAAGAGGAAGTCGACCGCGCCAAGAACAGCATGATTGCAAGCGCCATTTATGCGCAGGACAGCCAGTCTGGTCTTGCGAGGCTGTTCGGCGGCGCCCTTACGAGCGGGCAATCGATAGAGGACGTTCAAAGCTGGCCGGCGCAGGTCAGTGCCGTCACGCCTGAAGACGTGCTGGAGGCCGCCAGAACCTATCTGACCGGTACACCGGTCATCGGAGAATTGCGGATTGAAAGCCGGACAGAACCGGAAGCCGCTCTGACAAATGCAACACAAGTCAACGACAAGTCCTGATCCATGACCCATAAAACCGCTAATATTCGCAACGGCCTGGTTCTTGGTGCGCTTGCGTTTTTCCTTTTTGTCGGCCTCGCGCGTACAGCGCATGCCGTTGAAGTCCAAAAAATCGTCAGCCCCGGGGGGGTCGAAGCGTGGTTGGTCGAAGATCACACCGTCCCCATCATTGCGCTGAATTTCTCCTTTGACGGAGGGTCCGTACAGGATCCGGAAGGCAAGGAAGGCGTGACACGCCTGCTCGCGGCCACTCTCGACGAAGGGGCCGGCGATCTCAGCTCAGAAGAGTTTCAGGGGCGCCTGGAGGAACTGGCTGTAAGCATCGGTTTCAGCACCGGACGAGACCGATTTTACGGCAGCCTGAGAACGCTCAGCCCGACCTTGGACGAAGCCACGGACCTGTTGGCGATTGCCGTAAACGCGCCCCGCTTCGACGAAGCGCCCGTCGAGCGCATGAAAACGCAACTGGCAACCCAGATCAGGCGCAACGAAAGCGACCCGAACGCAATTGCAGGCCGTTCGCTGGCCAGCGCCATGTTCGGCGACCATCCTTATGCGCGTCCGACACTTGGAACGGGCGTTACAATGGGTGCGCTTACGGCGGATGACCTTAGGGCACAGCACGGCAAACTCATCTCAAGAAACGGTTTGAAGATCGGTGTCGTCGGCGCAATCAACGCACAGACGCTTGCGCAAGTTCTGGACAAGGTCTTTGCCGACCTTCCAGACCGGAGCGACCTTGCGAGCATTTCCGACTTTGCCCCTGATAGCGGTGAGACAATCCATCGGGAGCTTGATGTTCCACAGACCACCATCCTTGTGGCCCTGCCCGGCCTGAAACGCGACGACCCCGACTATCAGGCAGCCTATGTCATGAACCACATCCTGGGCGGTGGCACGTTCACCTCGTGGATGTACGAAGAAGTGCGCGAAAAGCGCGGTTTGTCCTATGGTGCCGGGACCTCGCTTTCACCCTACCGTCACACTGGTCTGCTGGTCGGTTCCGCCGCCACCATAACGGAACGCGCCGCGGAAACGGTCGATGTCATGCTCGATCAAATCAAGCGCATGGCAACGGAAGGCCCGAGCGACGCGGAACTCGCTTCCGCCAAGCGCTTCATCACGGGCTCCTATGCGCTGCGTTTCGACAGCTCGGGAAAGATTGCGCGGCAATTGGTGGCCTTGCAAAACGCCGAACTCGGCATTGATTACTTCGACCGCCGCAACAGCGAAATCGAGGCAGTTACGCTCGAAGACGTTCAGCGGGTAGCCAAAAGACTTCTGGCGGAAAGCAAACCGACGATTATCACCGTTGGGCAAGAACAAGGCTGATCAAACGGTCAGGAATCAAATCGCGCACAAGAGCCAGGCGGCGGGATCACCCCGCCGCCGTTTTTCTGGGCCCGGGCGCCGGTGCGCCCTGCAAGACCTCTGCTCTGACCGGACGCGGCGGCGAGAACAGGTTGCCCTGCGCGAGTTTCACATCGTAGTCGAGAAGCTCCAGAACCTGCGATTCCGTTTCCACATGGTCAGTCACCAGCTCCATCCCGTAGCGATGCAGCAGATCACCGAAATCTGACGGGTGAATATGGCCATGATTGGCTTCTCGACGGCCGATCAGATAATCGGCATGCAGTTTACCGAACTTGAACCCACGGCCCGCCAGCGAATTGAAGTCCATCTTCATGTCGGTGATCCGGTCGACCGAAAACCGGAAGCCGAGATCGTAGAGCGCGCTCAGGCTTTCAAGTTCCATCGCCCCCATATCGGCGACATCGCTTTGCGCAAACTCGAAGACCAGCACATCGGCAAAGTTCCGGTTTGATTTCACAAATTCCAGAAAGCCAGGGAAAAACGTCTCATCGACGAGCGAGACGGATGCAATGTTGCAAAAGAGGATCGCGTTTCGATTGCGCGAGGTGAGACGCCGGATGACCTGGATGGATCGGAAGAGAAGCAGGTTGTCGATCCGGGCGATTTGTCCCGACAGAACGGCTTCCGGCAGGAAAGCCGCCGCTTCGACCGCATTCCCCTCTGCGTCTCTCAAACGGGTAAAGGCTTCGTAGTATTTCACCTGTCGCTGGGGCAGCGTTACGATCGGCTGCAGGTGAAGCTCGACCCGATTGGCGTTGAGTGCCGAGGTGATCAGCTCTCGCATCGCCATATTTGGCTGGGCCCGCTCGGGCTCCACGGGCTGGTGATCGCCTGACGGAAAGTCAGCGTGAAACTGTTCGTCAACCGCGATGTCACGCTCTGATCCCTGCATCGTCTGCGGCGGGACTGCAGCTTCTCCCGGCAAGTGTCGGGACTGAACATCATATCTGCGGTCCCATCCGACCATGTCACCCCGGACTTCATTGCCCGTGAAATGGGGTCCCGGCATCTGGGCCGGGGCGGCTTCACCCGTCATGCCCGGTGGAGACACATGAGCCGGAGGGCGCTCCTGCTGACGCATATCCGGCAGCGGGTCGGGTTGCGGCGGCGATACGGGCGGTGCGGGATAACCGGGGTGCGTCGCTGCGACATTTGCCTGTAACGCGGGTTGAGGCTGCGCGTAGCGTGGCAGGTGCGGCGCTTGGGGCGGCGGCATCAGGGCCTGCTGATCTTCTACCCTGGTTTCCAGATCCGACATGGCTTCAGCCATCTGTTTGACAAGAGTGCCAAGAACTTCGACTTCAGCAAACAGCGGGTCCATTTCGGCGCGGGTGCGTCGCGGCATGGTGTGTTCCATGCCGGTCAGGCGACCTTCCAGGTTGCCGACATCCTCGTCGAGGTCGGTCATGCGCTCCTCGAGCCGGTCGACTGCCTCGCTCACCGCTCCACGGTCACGCGCCCTGCCGATCAGCAGATGGATGAGTATCATCGTGCACATAAGCGCAAGCGAAAGGGAAACTGCCTCACCGAACGGGCGGCCGAACTGAAAAATCAGCACAGTCGCGGACGACAGCGCGATGATGGCCATGCATATTGCTACAAAAATGGTCCCCGTCCGGCCCATGGCGTCTGAAAGTTCCGACCCGAATCAAAATTACCGGTTAATCATGCCTTAAGAACCAGCTTGCTCCGAATCCGCAAGCCGCTTTCAAGTGCGGAATCCGTCACTTGTCCCCGACTATGGTTGAAAATGCCCGCCGATTTTCGGTCTGTGAAACCGCTCAAGTGCCTGAAACCGCGAAAACTTGCTTCCGCAGCGTCGATTTCGCCAGAAGCTCCGTGAACGGCAGAAAAATTTGCATTCAGCAGCGACTTCGTTAGAATTGTGGCAGGGCAATTTGTCGTGGTGCATAGACAACCGGTTACCATAAGGGGACTGGCATGCACGCCGCTGTACAGCCGAGTCGAAACAACGCGCGACGAAGCGATCAGGACCAAAAGCCGGTCACCGAGCCCCATTCACAGACCAGAAATACCAACTCCGGCGACAGTGTTGGCGCCGAACCCGGTTCGTTCCCGGCTTCCATTGGCGTACAGCTTTCGGAAGACCAGATTCAATCAGCCCTTTTCAATGCCCTCAAAAGCCCGGAGTTTCGCTCAGCACCTCAATTGCGTGCGTTCCTGGAATTCGTCGTTCGCGCGGCACTCGACAACAAACTCGAGAAAATAAAGGGCTACACGATCGCAGTGGAGGCGCTTGGCCGTCCGGAGGACTTCAATCCGGTGACAGACCCGATTGTGCGGGTCGAAGCAGCCCGTCTCAGGCGCCGGCTTGTAAAATACTACACCGGCTCCGGGCTCTCGGATCCCGTCAGGATCTCCATTCCAAAAGGCAGCTACGCGCCGTCTTTCAGTGCCTCTGACACATTGCCCAAAACCGCTTCGGCAGATCAGAAAATCGCTGATTTGGCGCATCCCGGTACCAAATTCATTGAAGCGGATAGTGCCGGAACGGCTCAACCGGCATTCGCTCCTCCGGAAGAAAACGTGGCAGCTGCAACCGACGCAAGGCTTGCGAACGGGGCAAGCGAACAAGCTTCAGATCCGGCTAACACACTGATCCTCGATACCAGCAATGAAGTGGCGTCCACTCAGCAGAAACCGGCACAGCGCCTTCATCAAATAAGAATGTCCATCCCGTTCGCCGCTGCACTTGCGGCAGGGTGCTTTGTAGCGGGTTTCATTGCCGGTTCGCTCTGACAGCGCTTCGGCTGCTAACCGGTTTTCTCCGTAAAAACTGCAAAATGCGTCATCTGACAACGCTTTGTTTACCCTGTTCGGAGAATTATCAGGGTGACGAATCTTTCGATACTCGATTGACCCAGCTCAAGCGACGGGAGTTACCCAGCAATGGGGAGTAATGAGGGCAAAGAGTTGCCTGTGATTGTACGCGTATTAGACGCTTCAGCCTCGGAAGCTGCCCGCACATCCGCTGTCTGCGCAAAATTATCCGCCTCCTGCGCCGATCCGATCCTTTACACGGAGTCCGCCTCCTGCCTTCAGGATCTCGCGGACAAAACGACCGATATTCTTGTAATAGATCTGGAAACGATCGGTGGTGACGAGGCCCTGGAAGCTTATGCCGTCAGATGCCCAAAGGCCGTTATTGTCGCTGTTTCGGCAAAGGGGTCTGTGTCTCGCGCCGTGAGCGCAATGCGGGCCGGCGCGCATGATTTTCTGACCAAACCTTTCTCGCTTGATGCACTCGCCACCAAAATTACGTTCCAGCTTCAGCAAAGACGGCCCGTTCTGGTGCCAGTACAGCCGGAAGCAGAGCCTGAACCTGCATCTGGTCCCGCGAAACAAGCGCTGCAGTCACGCCCGGAGATCTCCAGCCGCGAAGAGACCGGTTTGAACAGGCTGGTCGGAACGTCGCAGCAAATGCGCGAGATCCACGATCAAATCAAACGTATGGCGCCGTCTCAGGCTCCGGTCTTCATCACCGGAGAGTCCGGGACCGGCAAGGAACTTTGCGCCAACGCCATCCATGACCTGTCAGAGCGCCAGCCCAACCGTTTCATCACGCTGAACTGTGCCGCAATCCCGCGGGATCTCATCGAAAGTGAGATTTTCGGCTACATGCGCGGTGCCTTCACCGGCGCGACCGAAAACCGGGCGGGAGCGGCGGAACAGGCCGATGGCGGGACCCTGTTTCTCGACGAAATCGGCGAAATGGACCTGATGCTGCAAAGCAAGCTGCTCAGGTTCCTTCAGACCGGTTCCTTCCAGCGGCTCGGCGATACACAGTCTCGACAGGTCGATGCGCGCATCATCTGTGCGACCAATCGCAATCCTGTTGCCGAGATTTCGGCCGGGCGTTTCCGGGAAGACCTTTACTACCGCCTTCATGTTCTTCCAATCCACCTGCCCCCGCTGCGCGAGCGCCGGGACGATATCCTTCCGCTCGCAGAAGCTTTTCTGGACCGGTATTCCGGTGAAGAGCGGCGTGGGTTCAAGGGATTTGACGCGGATGCGGAAGCGCGGATCGTTTCCTATTCCTGGCCGGGCAATGTGCGGCAACTGGAAAACACCATTCGCCAGATCGTCGTCATGAATGACGGCGCAGCAGTAACCTTCGATATGCTGCCGATGGTGATCCGCGACCAGAGCGGGCGCCCGAATGCGGTGATCGATCTGTCCCGCGAGCGCTCGCGCGTAAGCGCCCCAAGTCGTCCGTTTGGCGCGATCGAGCCCTTGTGGGCGCAGGAACGCCGGATTATTGAGGATGCGCTCGACGCCTTTGACGGAAACATTGCCATGGCCGCCGCTGCCCTGGAGATCAGCCCGTCGACAATCTACCGGAAACGTCAATCCTGGTCGGCGCGTAGCCTTTAACCGGCTAGCGTTTACTGCATTGCACACATTTTCTTGTGTAACGCCAAAAGTCAGTCTATATCGGCCAAATCGCCAAGAAACGACAAGACTTAAGGGCGTGCGGGGAAGTGATAATGCTGACTGGAAGATGTTTAACCCGGCGGACTGCTGCCGTTCTGGTCCTGGCGACTGGGTTGTTTGCAGGGTTTTCTTCTGCAACTGCATTTTCTGAAACTGTTTCCGCACCTTCCGAAGCTTTCAACGAAGCTCTTGCCGCATATGATGCCGCCTGGGAGGCCAACGGTCTTGCGTTTGCGGTCGCTACCTTTACCGAAGAGGGTGGCGGCGCCTACGGTCAGTACACACCGCGGTCCGACTCCGTCTTTCAAAATGACGAGGTCCTCTCCATCTATGCGGAGCCGATCGGCTACGCCTACAACGAGGCTGACGGTCAGTACGAATTTGAATTGACGGCAAGCTACCGGCTGCTCACGCTTTCCGGCCAGGTTCTGGCCGAACAGGACAATTTCGCGGTCTTTGCCGGCAAGGGCCGGTCGAAGCAACGCGAACTCGCCGCCGCGCTTTCCTTCCAGTTCAGCGGCCTGCCTGCCGGCGACTACGAACTGGAGACCCTGTTCACGGATGGGGCCAGCGGAAAAGAGGCCGGTTTCACCTTGCCATTCAGGATCACCGCCCCTAACTAGAGGCCAAGGAGAGCGCGCCTTTGGAGCGTTCTTCGCGACAGATTGTGCTTTTCGGTGTCGAACGGCCACCATCGCCGGAATACACGAGCGATTTCCAGATTAAATTCTGCTCACAAAGCATTGACAATTTGAACGCTGCTGCATAAATCCAGTGCGCTGTTAGCACTCGCCTTGAGGGAGTGCTAACACGTAGCAGGAAGCAGGGTTTCCTGTTCCATACAACCCAATAATCATGTCTCGCGCGCTGCCAACTGCGTGGGGCGCGCTCATGAGAGGAAACAGTCTTATGGCATTTCGTCCACTGCACGACCGTGTCGTAGTTCGCCGAGTAGACTCTGAAGAGAAAACTGCTGGCGGCATTATCATTCCGGACACCGCAAAAGAAAAACCGCAGGAAGGCGAGATCATCGCCGTCGGCACAGGCGCTCGCAAAGACAACGGTGAAATCGTTGCACTCGACGTCAAGGCAGGCGACCGCGTCCTGTTCGGCAAGTGGTCCGGCACCGAAGTCAAGATCGACGGTGAAGACCTCCTGATCATGAAGGAATCCGACATCATGGGCGTGATCGCTTAACACAGCGAACCGCTTCTGATCTCCTCCAATTCCAATTTTAGGTGAGACGACTCTATGTCTGCTAAAGAAGTAAAATTCTCCTCTGATGCCCGCGAGCGCATGCTCCGCGGCGTCGATACCCTCGCAAACGCTGTCAAGGTGACCCTCGGCCCGAAAGGCCGTAACGTCGTTCTCGACAAGGCATTCGGCGCACCGCGCATCACCAAGGACGGTGTCTCCGTTGCCAAGGAAATCGAACTGGAAGACAAGTTCGAAAACATGGGCGCCCAGATGGTGCGCGAAGTGGCTTCCAAGACCAACGACATCGCTGGTGACGGCACCACCACTGCAACCGTTCTGGCACAGGCCATCGTCAAGGAAGGCGCCAAGGCTGTTGCTGCCGGCATGAACCCGATGGACCTGAAGCGCGGCGTCGACATGGCTGCTGCTGAAGCCGTCAAGTCTCTGGAAGCTGCTTCCAAGACCATCACCACTTCTGAGGAAGTTGCCCAGGTCGGCACCATTTCCGCAAACGGCGACGAGCAGGTCGGCCAGGACATTGCCGAAGCCATGCAGAAAGTCGGCAACGAAGGCGTGATCACCGTCGAGGAAGCCAAGTCCCTGGAAACCGAGCTGGAAGTCGTTGAAGGCATGCAGTTCGACCGCGGCTACCTGTCTCCGTACTTCGTCACCAACGCCGACAAGATGCTGGCTGACCTGGAAAAGCCGTTCATCCTGCTGCACGAGAAGAAACTCTCCAACCTGCAGGCCATGCTGCCGATCCTGGAAGCTGTTGTTCAGTCTTCCCGTCCGCTTCTCATCATTGCTGAAGACGTCGAAGGCGAAGCTCTGGCAACCCTCGTTGTCAACAAGCTGCGCGGCGGTCTGAAGATTGCTGCCGTCAAGGCTCCGGGCTTCGGCGACCGCCGCAAGGCCATGCTGGAAGACATCGCGATCCTGACCGGTGGTACCGTGATCTCCGAAGATCTCGGCATCAAGCTGGAAAACGTTTCCCTCGACATGCTTGGCACTGCCGAGAAGGTGGCCATCACCAAAGAAACCACCACCATTGTTGACGGTGCAGGTTCCAAGGAAGACATCGACGGCCGCGTCGGTCAGATCAAGGCCCAGATCGAAGAAACCACTTCCGATTACGACCGCGAGAAGCTCCAGGAGCGCCTGGCCAAGCTCGCAGGCGGTGTCGCTGTCATCCGCGTCGGCGGTGCGACCGAAATCGAAGTGAAAGAAAAGAAAGACCGCGTTGACGATGCACTGAACGCGACCCGCGCTGCCGTTGAAGAAGGCATCGTACCGGGTGGTGGCGCAGCTCTGCTGCGTGCTAAGGACGACGTTGCAAAGCTGTCCTCCAGCAATCCGGACATCGAAGCCGGCATCAAGATCGTTCTGCGCGCTCTTGAGTCTCCGATCCGTCAGATCGCCGAAAACGCTGGTGTCGAAGGCTCCATCGTTGTTGGCAAGGTCGGCGATAGCGGCGACGCTTCCTTCGGTTTCAACGCTCAGACCGAAGAATATGTCAACCTGATCGAAGCCGGCATCATCGACCCGACCAAGGTTGTGCGCACGGCTCTGCAGGACGCAGCTTCTGTTGCCGGCCTGCTGATCACCACCGAAGCCATGGTTGCAGAGCTGCCGAAGAAAGAAGCAGCACCGGCAATGCCGGGTGGCGACATGGGCGGTATGGGCGGCATGGGCTTCTAAGAAACCCAAGCTAATCAGCTTTACGGAAAGGGCGGCCCTCGTGCCGCCCTTTTTGCTTGGCGCGCCGCACCCTTTATTTGACCGGTTCGCGTCTGTTAAAGGTAGCGAATGGACCTCACTTCCCTCCTTCTGCTGGCAACCGCAATGGCTTCAGCAGGGACGCCTTCACCACAAGCTGACTGGGGCACCTTTCCTCGGTGCAGGCGTTGGATTTGTAGCGGCGCGCGTCGAGCGCTGCTGCATGCAGATCCAACCGAGACCCGCTGAAGCCGCACTTCTGACACACGATCGAGAAAGCGCATTATGGCCGTCATCGAATATGTCTATTCCGCTCATTCCGCGTTTGCTTATCTCGGCTCTGCGGAAATTCAGCGTATCTGCGCAGACCACGGTGTGGTTCTGGTGCATCGGCCGATCCTGCTGTCGCCGGTCGTCGAGGCACAGCGCAGCCCTGCCTTCCGCAAGCGAACGCAGCAGCATGTCGACTATTTCTTCGGACGGGAAATCGAACGGTGGGCGGAATTCCGCTCCGTTCCGATCATTAATCATCGGCCAAGCCAGCATGACGCCGACTACAGCATCGCATCTGGCATGATCATCGCCCTGGGTGAAACGGGACCGCAAACCGACAGGATGGCGCACCGGTTGATGGATGCGCATTGGCGCGAAGACGTCGACCTGTCCGATGAGATCGCACTAAAGGCGATTGCGCGGGAACTGGGGCTCGACCCCGAGACCCATCTGACGAAGGCCGCCTCACGCGAAGTCCAGGACACACTTCAGGCCAACACGCAATGGGCCGTTTCGAAGGCGCTCTTCGGATCACCAACCTATGTCGTCGACGGCGACCCCTTCTACGGACAGGATCATCTGCCGTTGGTGGAACGTGCGCTGAAGACCCCGTTCAAGCCAAGTGACTGGTCCAATCCGAGTGTTGACTAAGGCGCGCCGGACCTATGCCAATTCGGCCAATCGGGCACGCAGGAGATTGATCGTCGGCAGGTCGGTCGCAAGCGAAATTGCCTTTTCATAGCAGCGGGACGCTGACTCGCGGTTACCGAGCCCAGCGTTCAGGTCCGCCCGCGCCGCCCAAAGCGGCTGGAACCCGGTTCCGGCCTGCGCCTCTGCGATATCAAGCGCCCGCAATCCCGCGTCAGGTCCGTGCAGCCTGCCGGTGACGACGGCCTGCGCAACAAGACCGCCAGCCGACGGCGCTACTTTTTGAAGTGCGAAATAGAGCTTGTTCAAGGCCTGCCAGTCCGTCCGGCCGGTCTCCTTGCGCGCGACGTGTATGGATTCAATCGCCGCTTCGATCTGGAACCTGCCAACCATCGATTTGCCATAGGCGCGGGTCAGCTGCCGTTTGCCGTAAGCGATGAGATCGTCACGCCAGAGCGAAACATCCTGTTCGCCGGTTGGAACTAGCACGCCGTCGATGGTCCGCGCGCCGGCTCTTGCATGACTGAAGGCAATCAGCGCAGCCAGGCCGAGCGCTTCCGCATTGCCTGCCATCAGGCGGCTGGAAAGATCTGCAAGGTAGAATGCTTCGTCGCCCAGGGTATCGGCCGGGTCCA
The DNA here is from genome assembly GCF_030732845.1 of Roseibium sp. MMSF_3544. Lineage (GTDB taxonomy): Bacteria > Pseudomonadota > Alphaproteobacteria > Rhizobiales > Stappiaceae > Roseibium. The sequence goes on along the minus strand of NZ_JASHKA010000035.1, from coordinate 545 downwards.
GCCAGTCATGGGCGTGGAGGGCATAAAGGGCTTCGAGCAGGGTGGAGCTGCGCTCCTCCAGAACGGCCCCCTCCGGGATCTTGAACGGTATGCCCGCATCCCTGACCTTGGCCTTGGCTCGAACCAGGCGCTTGGCGAGTGCTGCAGGCGAGATCAGAAACAACCGCGCAATAGTCCGCGCCTCCATGCCAAGGACGGTCTGCAGCATCAGCGGGACATGCAGATCGGTCGCGATGGCCGGGTGGGCACACACCAGCAACAAGGATAATCGCTGATCGGGCAGGCTGTCTTCCAAGTGATCGTCATCCGACATGTCGGGTATCTCGCTTTCGCTTGGAAAGCGCAGCTGTTTTCGCTGCCAATCGGTCAACCTGTTGCGCGCGGTGGTGAGCAGCCATGCATCCGGATTGTCCGGAATACCGTGCAAGGGCCAATGGTCAAGCGCCTTGGCGAACGCATCCGCCAGGGCGTCTTCAGCCATTGCAATGTCATGGGTGCGAACCGACAGAAGTGCCAGCAGGCGTCCATAACTGTCCCGCGCAGCC
>NZ_JASHKA010000034.1 GCF_030732845.1 Roseibium sp. MMSF_3544 | reverse complement strand
CTCCCCCTTGTGGGGAGGGGTTAGGGGTGGGGGTCAACAGAAACAGGTTGGGCAGCTCGTGTTTCGTTAGCGCTTCAGCAGAAACACCGCCTGTTCGGCGACGATGTTCCAGACCCACCAGGGCGCGTTGACGGGGATCTTGTTTCCGTGTGCGCTAAGGGCAATTGCCTTTTCGACATCGGCGTCCAGTTCGCGGCAAAGTTCGACGAAATCACGCAGGGAGCAGAAATGGATGTTGGGCGTGTCGTACCATTCGTAGGGAAGATACTTGGTCACTGGCATCCGGCCCCTGAAAAGGAGCTGCATCCGGTTGCGCCAATGCGCGAAGTTCGGGATCGAGACGACCACCTGCTTGCCGATCCTGAGGAGCTCTCGGACCACCTTTTTCGGCTCACGGGTCGCTTGCAGCGTCTGGCTGAGAATGACGACATCGAACGCATCGTCCGGGTAGTCGGCGAGATCCTTGTCCGCGTCGCCCTGGATCACCGACAAGCCGCGTGCCACGCACCGGTTCACACCGGCCTGGCTGAGCTCGATGCCGCGCCCGTCCACCTGCCGTTCCCGCGCAAGGTGATCGAGCAGGGCGCCGTCCTCTGATCCGATGTCGAGGACGCGCGCACCGACCGGGACCAGCGACGCGACGACCCTGTGATCGCCCCGGACTTCACCGGGACGGGTCTGTTTCGGTGCAAGGTTCATGTCAGACAGCCTCCCCCGGCATCGGGATGCCGCGCGCGCGCGCGGCGCCGGTCATGAAGCCCTGAATGGTTTCAAACATTTCCGGCACGTCGAGCAGGAAGGAGTCATGCCCCCGGTCGCTCTCAATCTCGACGAAGGAAACGTTCGCGGCGGCGGCGTTGAGCGCCTTGACGACGCTGCGGCTCTCCGAGGTCGGAAACAGCCAGTCGGAGGTGAATGACATCACGCAAAAGCGCGTCTTCGTGCCCGTGAATGCATTCGGCAATGCTCCGCCGAATTCCTGCGCAAGGTCGAAATAGTCCATGGCGCGCGTCACGTAGAGATAGGAATTGGCATCGAACCGGTCGACAAAAGTCATTCCCTGGTGCCGCAGGTAGCTTTCGATCTGAAAGTCTGCATCGAACCCAAAGGTCAGGTTTTCCCGGTCCTGCAGGTTACGGCCGAATTTCTGGTGAAGGGATTCGTCGGACATGTAGGTCACATGCGCGGCCATGCGGGCAACGGCGAGACCCTTGGTCGGGCGGACATCTTCCTGGATGTAGTTGCCACCGGCCCAGTTGGGATCTGCCATAATCGCCTGGCGCCCAACCTCATGAAACGCGATGTTCTGCGACGTGTGTCGCGCTGAAGCGGCAATTGGAACGGCTGCGAACACGCGCTCCGGGTAGCTTGCTGCCCATTGAAGAACCTGCATGCCCCCCATGGAGCCGCCAATGACGGCAAAAATTGTCTCGATGCCGAGATGATCGACCAGCCGGGCCTGCGCACGCACCATGTCGCGGATCGTGATGACAGGCAGGTTGAGCCCGTAAGGCGCTCCGGTCGCCGGGTCGATGGTTGCCGGCCCGGTCGTGCCGAGACAACCACCCAGAACATTGGCGCAGATGACAAAGTAGTGATTGGTATCGATCGGCTTGCCCGGTCCCACCATCAGGTGCCACCAGCCGGGTTTGCCCGTCACCGGATTGGTCGAGGCGACGTACTGATCACCGGTCAGGGCATGGCAGACAACAATGGCGTTTGTCTTGTCCGCATTCAGCGTACCGTAGGTCTCATACGCGATTTGCCAGGGGCCCAGCCTGGTCCCCGAATCCAGTTCAAGCGCCTCGTCTTCAGGAAACCGCACGAGCTTGCTGGACGGCGTTTCGGCTTCGCTTGCCTTAAGGTCGTTCAGGGATGCCGGATTGTTGCTGTCAGCGGGCATGATTAAGCTGGGCGGTCTTCAGGTTTTGAGCATGGGATTTCGGACAGACTGGCGACCTAGCCGTGCCGGGCTTGCAGAGTCAATGTTTTCTTTTGCGTTTGGGCGATCACATCCCTATGACTATGCGCCGCTGACGACAAAACATAAGTTGGATCATCGGATGCCGAATACACCGGACAGCGGGACGAAACCTGACGACCTGCGCGCGCGCGTCGACGAGATCGACACGCGTATCCATCAGGCCTTGATGGACCGTGCCCGTGTGGAAGCCGACCTAAGGTCTTTGGAGGAAGCCGCCGGGGGCTCGGCAGGCTCCTTCCGTCCGGAACGGGACGCGGACAGTGTTCGACAATTGGTGGAACGTCATTCAGGTGTTCTGCCGTTGGCAACGGTCGAACACATCTGGCGGGACATCATCTGTGCTTGTGTAAACCCGCAAACGGACACCGTCATCTATCTCGATGGTGGCGCGGATCTGATCGATCTGTTCGATCTGACCCGATTCTATTTCGGATTTTCAGCCGAGCTGGACCCGTGCAGCGATGCTGCAGATGTGGTCGACGCCGTCGGTGTGTCGGATACGGCGATTGGACTTGTCGCGCTGAACGAGCGTGCGGAGCTGCCCTGGTGGCGGGGGCTGAGCGAAGCGGGCGCTCTTGTCCGGGCACGACTTCCTTTTGTCGTTCTGGACGAGCGGCCGGCAGATCTCCCGGCTCTTGTTCTCGCCAAGGCCGGGAGCCTGGTCGACAAGGCCGACGTTGCGGTCTATGACGCTCGCTGGTCAGATATCCTGCCGGGCAAGCTCATGGATCAGGGCATTGAGGTGCTTAGTTTCTTCCGCTCGGCGAGCGGCGTTGATGCCTTGCTGGCGATTTCGGGAGAACTGACCGAAGAAGACGCGCTGAAGGCCTGTGTTGCGGCCGGCGCGGAGCCGAACGTGCTGCGGCGTGTCGGTGGCTATGCAGCACCGATTGATGGCGAAAGCGATGCGGACGACGCGTTCGGCGCCGACGAACCGCAAGAGTGAACGAGACGACGTGAATGAGGGAAGCAACGTGACCAGACCGGATCGCCCCGAACCCAAGGCAGGTGTCCTGGATATTGCCGCTTATGTTCCGGGAAAATCAAAAGGCACGCACGGGAAGACCCTGCACAAGCTTTCGTCCAACGAAACCCCGCTGGGCGCCAGTCCGGCCGCCAAGGCCGCGATTGAGACCGTTGCTCATAACCTGGAACTCTACCCGGATGGCGCCGCGATCGAGCTGAGGGATGCTATTGCCGAGACCTACGGGCTGCATCCCGACCGGATCATCTGCGGTGCCGGGTCTGATGAAATCCTGAGCTTTCTGGCCTATGCCTATCTTGGCCCCGGCGATGAGGCGATCTATTCCGAGCACGGTTTCCTGATCTATGACATTGCCATCAGGTCAGCAGGTGCGACGCCCGTCGTTGCGCCGGAAACCGGCCTGAAAACCGATGTTGATGCGATCCTGGCCAGGGTCACGGACAAGACCAAGATGGTCTTCGTTGCCAATCCGAACAATCCGACAGGCACCTACCTGCCGTTCGAGGATATCAAGCGTCTGCACGAGGGCCTGCCGCCGCATGTGCTTCTGGTTCTTGATGCGGCCTATGCCGAGTATGTGCGCAAGAACGACTATGAAAGCGGGATTGAACTTGCGGCGACATCGCAAAACGTGGTCATGACGCGGACGTTTTCGAAGATTTACGGTCTGGCCAATCTGCGCATTGGCTGGGGTTTTGGTCCGTCTCACATCATCGATGCACTGAACCGCATTCGCGGCCCCTTCAACGTTTCGGGCATGGCGATCGCTGCCGGCATTGCCGCGGTCAAGGACCGCGAGTTTGTCACCAGGGCGATCGAACACAACGATGCCTGGCTGCCCTGGATCACCGAAGAGCTGGAAAAACTCGGTCTTGAAGTCGTTCCAAGCGTCGGCAATTTCGTCCTGATCCATTTTCCAGATGAAGACGGCAAGCGCGCAGTGGACGCGGATGCCTATCTTCTGGAACGGGGATGCGTGCTGCGCCAGGTCGGAAACTACGGCCTGCCGAACTCGCTGCGCATGACGGTCGGCTCCGAAGAGGCAAACCGGGCCGTCTTGCAACACTTGAAAGACTTTCTGGGAAAAGCCTGAGGGCAGAACATAACAAAATGACCGGTGCTCCCCTTTTTGAACGCATGGCCCTGATCGGTATTGGCCTGATCGGGTCATCTATTGCCCAGGTGGCTCGTCAGCGCGGACTGGTAAAAGAAATATCCATCTCCACCCGGTCGCCGGTCACCCTGCAGCGCGCGGAAGAACTTGGCCTTGGCGATCACTATGCGCTTGATGCCGCCGTTGCTGTCGAGGGCGCAGATCTCGTGATCCTGTGCGTGCCGGTTGGTGCAAACGAGGCAGTCGCCAAGTGGATCGCTCCGGCCTTGAAGAAGGGCGCGATCGTCAGCGACGTCGGATCGACGAAAGAATCGGTCGTCGCACAAGTCAGCCCGCATATACCGGAGGGTGTTCACTTCATACCGGGACACCCGATTGCGGGTACGGAGCATTCTGGCCCGGACGCCGGGTTTGCGACCCTGTTCGACCAGCGCTGGTGCATCCTGACGCCCTCTGAAAATACCGATCCGGTGGCGCTGGAGAAGCTCAAGGCGTTCTGGCAGGGCTGTGGCTCGGATGTGGATCTCATGGAGCCGAAGCATCATGATCTGGTGCTGGCGATCGTCTCGCACCTGCCTCATCTGATTGCCTACAATATCGTGGGAACCGCCGATGACCTGGCGACTGTGACCAAGTCGCAGGTGATCAAGTATTCGGCCTCGGGTTTCCGCGACTTTACCCGTCTTGCGGCGTCGGATCCGACCATGTGGCGGGACGTCTGCCTCAACAACAAGGAAGCGATCCTGGAAATGCTTGCCAGGTTTTCCGAGGATCTGTCGGCGATGCAACGGGCGATCCGCTGGGGCGACGGCCAGATGCTTTTCGACCTCTTTACCCGCACGAGAGGCATCCGCCGCTCGATCATCGAAGCGGGTCAGGAAACCGATGCACCGGACTTTGGCCGCCATGTAGCCAGCAACCCGAGCGGTGCGGCGGAATAAGCTGCGCGAGCGATCCTGGTTTGGGTGCGTAACCGACTGATTGGCAGAAGACTCACTAGTTCTGGCGCTTGACGATGTAGTCCGCAAGTGCGGTCAGCGTGCTTGCACGATCACCGTATTCGGCAAGAAGCGTTTCTGCCTCGGTGAGCAGGCTTGTCAGTTCGGCATGCGTTTTCTCAGCACCCCAGAGCCCGACCAGGGTTGCCTTGCCGGCCTCGGCATCCTTGCCGGTGGCCTTGCCCATGGCCTCAGGGCTGGCTTCAACGTCGAGAAGATCGTCCGCAAGCTGGAAGGCAAGGCCGATCACCTCACCGAAGCGGCTGAGGCGCTCCACATCTTCAATCGGCGCATTTGCCAAAAGAGCTCCGGCACGGCACGCAAACCGCAGCAGGGCTCCGGTTTTCATGGATTGAAGCAGCCGGATTTCCATCTCGGTACGATCGCGGTGTTCGGATTCCAGATCAAGCATCTGTCCGCCCGCCATTCCGCCAAGCCCCGATGCCCGGGACAGCTCTCGAGACAGCAAAAGCCTGACTGCCGGATCGTCATGAACCGCGTCGCCGGCAATCACGTCAAATGCGAGGGTCAACAGGGCGTCGCCGGCAAGAATCGCGGTCGCCTCGTCAAATGCTTTGTGAACGGTTGGCTGACCCCGGCGCAGGTCGTCGTCATCCATGGCCGGCAGATCGTCATGAATGAGTGAATAGCAGTGGACCAGTTCCAGGGCGCAAGCCGCCTGAAGGACGCCTTCATCCTCGCGTTTGAACAACTTGGCAGCCTCAAGGACGAGGACGGGACGCAAGCGCTTGCCGCCGTTGAGGGCGCCATGGCGCATGGCCGCAAGCAGACGCGGCGGGCGCGTGATTTCCTTTGCCTGGCTTTCCGGCGACAGGATCGTCTCCAACGTCGCCTCCACGTGCCGCGCCCGTTCTGCCAGATAGGGTTTGAGGTCAAAGGTCATATACGCATCCGCCAAGGTCTTTCCGGCGCTTCCCTGTCCTGAAATTTCTCCCGCGTCAAGCCACTTGACTGCCGGAGCCGTTTGGCCCGCACCCAAATTCTGGCTATGGACGGCGCGCGGCAAGACGGTTATTTGCTAAGGCTTGCGAAACTTCCAATTGTACGCTGCGGTCAATTTGAAGTAACGCCTGTTTCGGAACACGCTCTTAAAGAGCTCCCGGATCATGCTTTGCGAAACTGGGTGAATGGCGAAAAAAAAGAGCAAGACCAAACCGGCCACGGGTCCGTTGCGCGTGTTGCGCAAGTGGCTGATCCGCATCGTTCTGGTGCTTGTACTGCTGCCGCCGGTTCTCACCATTATCTATTCCGTCGTCCCTCCGGTCAGCACGCTTATGATCGCACGGTACGCCCAGTTTCTTTGGGTTGACCGGCAATGGGTGCCGCTTGAGGAGATTTCGCCAAACCTTGTCAGGTCGGTAATCACCTCGGAGGACAGCGGGTTTTGCACCAACGACGGCGTCGAGTGGGACGCTTTGCAGGATCAGGTCGAAGCGCTCAGCGAGGGAGAACGGCCACGCGGCGCCAGCACAATAACCATGCAGACGGCGAAAAACCTGTTCCTTTGGGGAGAGCGATCCTACATCCGCAAGGCTCTGGAACTGCCGCTGGCCCTGATGCTGGATGCAATCCTGTCCAAGAAGCGGATCCTGGAGATCTATCTCAATATTGCCGAATGGGGCGAAGGCATCTTCGGCGCGGAAGCGGCTGCGCAGGCCTGGTTCGGAAAACCGGCGAAGGATCTGACGCGGACGGAGGCCGCCCGCCTGGCAACCGCCCTGCCGAACCCGCTGGGCCGGAACTCGGCCAATCCGTCGGCGGGACACAGACGTCTTGCGGCCACGAACCTCGCCCGGGTACGGTCCGCGGGTCCGATTTTCGGGTGTGTTTTGGCCAATTGAACCGCCGATCAACGTCATTGCGTCTTCCATGTCCCGATAAGGCCAAGAATTTTTCGTCTATGGGGTGGCAAAACGCTTGCGTTGCCTGTATAACGCCGCGCATTCCAACACGCTGCGTGCCGCCACGCCCCGGGCTGACCCGGTCCGGGCCGCGCGGTTATGGACCACGGAGAAAAACAAAATGGCCGTTCCAAAGAGAAAAACCTCGCGCATGAAGCGCGGTTTTCGCCGTTCCACGGACGCCCTGAAGCAGCCGACTTACGTCGAGGACAAGGATTCTGGCGAACTGCGTCGCCCGCATCACGTTGACCTGAAGACCGGCATGTACCGGGGCCGTCAGATCATGACCCCGAAAGACGACGCATAAGCTTGTCGCAAGGGTAGATCGCCGCACGGCAATCCAAGAATAAGGCTGGCCTTGTCTCGACAGGCCGGCCTTTTTCTTTTGCCTTGAAATCGTGTCTTTGATCGTGTCAGGTCGCCGCGTTGACCCGGACCGGGTCCCTCTTCCTCGGGAGCCGCATCATGCGCCTATTTTCTGCAATTCCATTCACACTTTTCTCGCTGCTGATTTACAACGGTTTTGCTTTCACGGCAGGGAGCGACAATCCGCTCTTCTGGTCCCAGCCCGTCATTTCCATTGCCATGGTGTCAGGCGCGACGTTTGAGTTGCTCGCCAGCGACGTTCTGATCACGCTTGGCCTGTTCTTTCTCTTTATCGAGATCCTGAAGGCGACACGGATCGGTACAACGGCGCTCCTGGACCACATGTTTTCCGTGGTGGTTTTCGTTGTCTACCTGGTGGAATTTCTGGTTCTGCAGCAGGCGGCAACGTCGCTGTTCTTCATCCTGATGGCGATTTCGCTGATCGATGTGATCGCCGGTTTTTCGATTTCGATCACCGGAGCCCGGCGGGATGTTTCCTTTGGGCATGGCGACGGCCACTGAGCCGTCACCTGTCACGAATTTTTCAAAATTTACGCCGGGAAAAAGTCCTGCAACCGTGGTCTACTTCCGGGCGAGCCATTTGATAGATCCGGGGGGGACATGAAGACATTTTTGACGTTTGCGGCCGTATTGCTGGCCAGCCTGATGCCGCTGTCAGCGAGCGCGCATGACCACCATCACCACCACCACCACCATCATCATCCGTATCCGCCCTATCCTCCGCCTCATCATCACCACCATCATCCTGTCGCAGCTTATGCGGCTGGCGTGATCGCGGGATTGGCAATCGCGAGCGCGGCCGAAGCGGCGGCACATCGGCCAAGATACTATTTCTACCCTCTTCCGCGCGGCCCACTGCCAAGGGGATGCTGGATCAATTCAACGCACACGCAGATGGTCTGCCCGTGGGAGCTATACTAGGGTACGGACCCATAAATGAAGCCGATTTGGCGGCATAAATGGCGAAATCACGCAAGGAAGCGAGTGAAGAGCGGGCTTTATGCCCGGTCAAGTGCGTTGACGCTGCGAGGTGAAGCCATTTTGCCGTCCTTCGGATTTGGCCGTTTTGACCATCTGCTACGTCGCGAAAGGCTTGAAAATGAACCACATTTCCTGCGCTTTCGCTCCTTGCCGCTGGTCAAAACGATCCAAACCAAATTGACTTCATTTATGAGGCCGTATCCTAGGGTACGGACCCATAAATGAAGCCGTACCCTGAGGCGGGATTTATGTGCCGCGGCCGCGCTCAGGCGTCTTTAGCGTCGTCGGTGATCGCGTGTTTCTGGATCAATGGAAGCTGGGTCAGCGTGAACACCAGGGTGATCGGCATGATGCCGAACACTTTGAAACTGACCCAGAAATCGGTCGAGAAACTGCGCCAGACGATTTCGTTGATGGCGGCGAGGACGAAGAAGAAGACGCCCCAGCGGAACGTCAGCTTGCGCCAGCCCTCATCGGTCAGCTTGAAGGCGCTGTCGAAGACATAGCCAAGCAGGGCCTTGCCGAACAGAAGCCCGATGAGCAGCACCGAGCCGAACAGGCAGTTGACGATCGTCGGCTTCAGCTTGATGAAGAGCTCATCATGCAGCCAGAGTGTCAGCGCGCCGAAGACGAGCACGACGACGCCGGAAACCAGCGGCATGATCGGAAGCCGACGGGTCAGCCAAAGGGAAACGGTGAGCGAGATCGTGATGGCAACCATGAAGGCCGCCGTTGCCAGGAAGATCGGTTCACCGATGACCTGCAGCACGGGAAAGGCCGCGGCTATCTGTTCGCCGCGCGAATTGAACAGGAAAAACACGGCGAGCGGACCGAGCTCAAGCGCCAGCTTCAACAGCGGCGACAGCTCCTTGCGGGTCGGATCGTTCGGGGCGTGTTCTAGTTCCATATCTTCGGGGGCTCCTTAAGAGGCTTTTCCGGGAGATAGGGGCAAGGGGGTGGGCTGGTCAAGGTTCAAAGCCGGTTCAAACCTCAACTTTCCGGCAAATCAGTGCTTTCTGCCGGAAACGACATGGATGATCAGCAGTGCGAAGAACGTTCCCGTTTCCTCAGCTTTTCTCAGATTGTCGAGGAACGAACGGCTTTCGGTGGCGCTCATGTCGCCACTTTCGACACAGCGTTCCGCGGTATGCGTGATGTCGAAAATGATTTCTGCGTCGGAGAGCGAGCGCAGCAGGATCGGATGTGCGCTATGATGTGTCACCGAAAGCTGCGTCCCGAACATAGCCGGGAGCTGCTGGCCAATCAGCGGATTGCGGAAGCCGCGTCGGAAAGCCGCTTCGACCTGTCTTGACGCTGCCGGCATGTCGGACCCGATGACAAAACTGCTCCAGTCCGGTTCTGCGGCGCAGACAATGCCGCGGGGCCTGACGATCCTTGCCATTCCGGCAATTGCCGCAGCCGGATCGGGAATGTGTTGAAGGGAGCGGTCGATCCTTGCCGCGTCGAAAAGATCCGGCTCGCACCCAAGCGCGTGGATGTCGCCTTGCCGGACGGTGACGGATGGGTCCTCGGTTCCCAGCACATCCACAACATTGCTTTGCGCAGCCTTCACGAAATTTTCGCTCAGATCGAAACCCGTTACTTCACCCGTCGGGACCAATTGCTTCAGCCGTGGCAGATCGAAGCCGAGCCCGCAGGCGACATCAGCAACCTTGCCGTCCGGATCAAGCGCGAGAAGGTCATAAGACATATTCTTGTATGCCAAAAAGTCCGGCAATCGCTCCATCAACGACAGGCAGATCTCCAGTTTGGCCAAGTCGGAAGACGTATCGACTTGTCTGAATGCATCCGCGAGAAACGTCATGGATCTACCTTTGCGTCGATGTGAAGTGCGAGAATCGCTTCAATCTGGTATCAGATAGGCAATCGAATCCAGAAGAATAATCGGATCCTTCGAAATGCGCGCCTTCCTCTGCCTTTTCCTACTGATTGGCATGTTGCAGCCGGTCTGGGCGGCAAAGAAGGTGGATTGGCCGGATCTCATCGACCCGGAAGTGGCAGATTTCGACGATCCGTTCGCGGCGCTGAACCTGACGGAGCTGCGGTCCCTGGGAACCGTGATCCGGCTGCGCCAACGGCTTTCAGAAACCGGCCTGGCCAAAGAGGCGAGAACAGCGATTGAAGAAAGGCTGAACCGGGAAGAGGCAAAGCTCGCCGTCTCGGGCGTAGACACAGATGGGCTTTTGTCCCGGCGGCAGGAAGTCGGCAGACTGCGCGCAGAAGCGGCAATGGCGGGCAATCGGGAGCTGGACGGCAAGGAGATCGTGATCCCGGGATATGTCATCCCCGTGCTTGATGGCGATAGCGGAATATCGGCAAGCGGCTATCTTGTTCCCGAAAGGGGCATGTGCAGCCACATGCCGGCGCCGGACCCGAACCAGATGATCCGTTACACACTCGCAACCGACTGGCAGGCGGATTCGATCTATGAACCGGTCAAACTGATCGGGACACTCTCAATTCAACCGACCAGGCAGGAAATCATGCTTCTGGACGGCCAAATCGAAATGATTGCAGTGTTTGATCTCAAAGTGACCAAGGTGCGTCCCCTGCGCAATCCGCCTGGATCGTCAGACAGGAGCTTTTTGTCCTTTCCCGGGCATTGGCAACCCGCGAATTGAATGCGCCATTCCGAGTGCTAGCGGGCTGGCTTTGGCGCTTGCCAAATCGTCGGCGGACAGAATGCCGCTGAAGCGGTTCGCGGGTTGCGTGAAAGCGTCTCTAAAACATCTGCGCGCAGACCTCTTGCAAGCGGATCATTCTCTTGTTTTTCAAGTATCTGCTCAAAAAATAAACGTGCCAAAAAGATTTGCAAAACAGGTATTCGCTCTCTAACGTGACAGGCCTGTGCGAAACAGAATGGCGCGACCTTGCGCGCGTGCCGATGCTTCACGGGAGATGTTCATGTTCTACAGAAATATCGCTGCAGCCGCCCTTTTGGCATTCGGGGCAACGGCCGCAGTTGCGAGTGAAAAGACCGCTGTTCCCTTCGCTCTGGACTGGAAATTTGAAGGTCCGTCAGCCCCCTACTTTGCCGCGATCGATAACGGCCATTTTGATGAAAAAGGCTTGAGCGTCGAAATCACCGCGGGTTCCGGTTCGCTGGACGCCATTCCGAAGGTGGCAACGGGCGCCTTCCCGGTTGGCTTTGCAGACATCAACAGCCTGATCAAATTCATCGACCAGAATCCGGGCGCTCCCGTCATCGCTGCCATGATGGTCTATGACAAGCCGCCCTTTGCCGTCATCGGTCGCAAGTCGCTGGGTGTTGAAGGTCCGGGAGATCTGGCGGGCAAGGTTCTGGGTGCACCACCGCCTGATGGCGCCTGGGCTCAGTTTCCCATCTTTGCGGCAGAGAACGGCATCAACATGGACGACGTCACCGTCGAACCTGTCGGCTTTCCAACCCGCGAACCAATGCTGGCTGAAGGAAACGTCTCTTCGATCACGGGCTTTTCGTTCAGTTCCTATCTGAACCTGGTGCGTCTCGGCGTGCCGGAAGAGGACATTTCAACCATCCTGATGGCCGATCACGGTCTTGACCTTTACGGAAACGCGGTGATCGTGAACACGGAATATGCCGCCGAAAATCCGGAAGTCGTCAAAAACTTCCTCGCAGCCGTTGCCATGGGCTGGAAGGACGCGATTGCCGATCCTGCGGCTGCCATTCCCTCGCTTGTCCAGAGGAATCCGGCTGCCGATGCGGACCTTGAGCAGCGCCGTCTGCAATTGGCGATCGATGCGAATGTCGTCACAGATTACACGACGGCCAACGGCATGGGCGGCATCGATGCAGAGCGTATGGCCAGCGCCATTGAGCAAATCGGTACAGTCTACGACTTCCAGAATGAACCGGATGCAAGCCTCTATTTCACAGATGCCTATCTGCCCGAAGGCGGATTTCCTCTGAAGTAAAAAACAGTGCGGGGGCACCTGCCCCCGCCACAAGGATCTCATGACGGCACTGATAGACATAAAGGGCGTGCGCCATGCCTATGCGACCGCGGCTGGCCCACTGCCTGTCCTGGACGGACTGGAAGTCTCGGTCGAAGAAGGCGGATTTTGTGCAGTTGTCGGTCCGTCCGGTTGCGGAAAATCCACGCTGACCCGGCTTGTTGCCGGACTTATGCATCCGGACGAAGGCGAAGTCTGGCTTCACGGCGAGAGGGTTCGCGGCCCGCGCTCCACTGTCGGGATGGCTTTTCAGAACCCGGTGCTTCTGGAGTGGCGGTCGATCCTGAAAAACGTCATGCTGCCGCTGGAAATCGTTCCCAACGGCTTGAAGGGGAATGCCGCCAAGGAGCGCGCACGCCATCTTCTGTCCCTGGTGGGTCTGGAGGATTTCGAAGACAAACGTCCCTCCGAGCTTTCCGGGGGCATGCGCCAACGCGCTTCGCTGTGCCGGGCCCTGGTGCATCAGCCCGAGGTACTGATCCTGGACGAGCCCTTCGGCGCTTTGGATGCGTTCACGCGGGAAGACCTCTGGCAGACCATGCATAACCTCAAGGAAAAGGAACCGTTCACCGGCGTCCTCATCACGCACGACCTGCGTGAGGCCATTTTCCTGGGCGATCAGGTTGTTGTCTTGTCCGGACGTCCGGCGCGCACCCAATATGTCATGAACATCGCCCGCTCGGTTCCTGCTGACCTGGAAGAGCTCTATACCGCTGAAGCGGCCGAGCGGCTGAACATTTTGCGGCACCAGATCGAAATCGCCCAGGGCCGCGCCCCTCAGGAGGCTGCGCAATGACGGGACGCTTTCGAAATGTGACCGTGCCGCTCATTGCAATGGCCGTTTTCCTGGTCCTGTGGGAGGCGCTGGTCTGGGCCAATGGCTGGCCCAACTACAAGATGGCCTCCCCCAGCGATCTTTGGCCCGCTTATGTCCGCTACTGGGAGCTTTTCCTTCTGATGGGCTGGCAGACCTTGTGGCGGACCGTTGTCGGGCTGTTGCTGGCCGTGATCGTCGGGACGGCCTTTGGTATGATCATGGGCTTCTCGCGCACCATGCGCGATGCGCTTTATCCGTTGCTTGTCGGCTTCAATGCGATTCCGAAGGCAACCGTTGTTCCGATCGTCGCCCTGATGTTCGTTGGCGCGCATGACTTCAACACGGTCCTGATAGCCTTCCTGATCTCCTTTTTTCCGATCGCGGTCTCGGTCTCCATCGGATTGTCGACCCTTGAGCCCGAGTACCGGGATATCCTGCGGTCCCTCGGTGCGTCGCAGACCACGATCTTCTGGAAAATCGCGCTGCCCAAGACGCTGCCGGAGTTTTTCGGAGCCCTGAAAGTCGCCGTAACGCTGGCATTCATCGGTACCAATCTGATGGAAATCGTCAGCCCGCACGGCAGAGGGCTGGGGGCCCTTTTCGACAGCGGAAAAACCAACTCGGACTATCCGCTCATGTTCGCCGTTCTGATCGCTCTGGCGCTGCTCGGCATCGTCCTCTACTACATTGTTGTCGGCCTGGAGAAGATTTTTGCCGGCTGGGCGGAGCGTGCTCCGGCCTGACTTTGCGCCGCTGACCATCGTGAAGCGCAACAAGTACACGATCAGCGGCATCATGAAGGACCCGCAGAAAGACAGCGGATTCGGGTGCCCGATCTGGTCAAAGGTGATTTAGGTAGTGGCGCTTGCCAGTCCAAAAAAAGGCGCCGAAAGGGCGCCTTTTCAGAACATGCTGCCGCCTTGTCCGGCTTGATCAGCCGTTGGCGTAGTATTGGCCGCCGTTAATGGACATCACGGCACCGGTCATGAAGCCGGCAGCGTCAGAGGCGAGGTACACAACGGTCTGGGCGATTTCTTCCGGGTGACCGAGGCGGCCGACCGGAATGTTGGAAACGATTGATTCCAGAACCTTTTCCGGCATGGCAGCAACCATGTCGGTGTTGATATAGCCCGGGCAGACGCAGTTGACGGTAATGCCCTTGAAGGCGTTTTCCTGAGCCAGAGCCTTGGTGAAACCGATCACGCCGGCCTTTGCGGCGGAATAGTTGGTCTGGCCCATCTGACCTTTCTGGCCGTTGATGGAGGAAATGTTGATGATCCGGCCGGAGCCGCGGCCACGCATGCCGTTGATGACCGGATGGGTCATGGTGAACATGGAATCGAGGTTGGTCGAAATGACCGCCCGCCACTGGTCGAAGTCCATCTTGTGGAACATGCCATCGCGGGTGATGCCGGCGTTGTTGACCAGCACTTCGACCGGACCGAGTTCGCTCTCAACCTGTGCGATCCCCGCTGCGCAGGCTTCAGGATTGGAAACGTCCCACTTGTAGACGTGAATACCGGTCTCCGCCTTGAAGGCTTCCGCCTTTTCGGTGTTGCCGGCATAGGTGGCTGCCACGGTGTAACCGGCATCCTTCAGACCGCGCGAAATTGCTTCGCCGATGCCGCGTGTTCCGCCTGTGACCAATGCGACCTTGCTCATTCCCCTTCCTCCTGACTTCCAGTTGGCCTTTCGGGGACCAAACCCCGGGGCTCTTCACTAATGTGTCTTCTTGAAACTTCCGTGGTTGGACCATGGCCGGATGGTGTCGGCCATGATCCTTGTCAATTCCGTCTTACCGTTCCAGGCACATGGCAACGCCCATGCCGCCGCCGATGCAAAGCGTGGCAAGGCCCTTCTTGGCGTCACGGCGGCCCATTTCGTGCAGCAGCGTCGTCAGAATGCGGGCGCCGGACGCGCCGATCGGGTGACCGATTGCGATAGCGCCGCCGTTGACGTTGACGATGTCCGGGTTCCAGCCCATGTCCTTGTTTACCGCACAGGCCTGAGCGGCGAAGGCTTCGTTGGCTTCCACGAGATCGAGATCGGACGCCGCCCAGCCGGCTTTCTCGAGCGCCTTGCGCGACGCCGGGATCGGGCCGGAGCCCATGATTGCGGGATCAACACCAGCGGTGGCCCAGGACGCGATCCGTGCAAGCGGTGTCAGGCCACGCTTTTCGGCTTCCGCCGCGCTCATAACCACCAGCGCGGCAGCGCCGTCATTGATGCCCGACGCGTTTGCAGCGGTCACAGATCCTTCCTTGGTGAAGGCCGGACGCAGCTTGGCGACGCTTTCGAGCGTCGCGCCGTGGCGGATATATTCATCGTCCTCGACAACACGCTCGGATTTGCGCTCCTTCACCGTGACCGGTGTGATCTCGTCCTTGAACTTGCCGGCCTTCTGGGCTGCTTCCGCCTTGTTCTGGGAGGCGACTGCGAATTCGTCCTGCTGTTCGCGGTTGATCTGCCACTTCTCGGCGACGTTCTCAGCGGTCTGGCCCATGTGGTAGCCGTTAAAGGCGTCCCACAGACCATCCTTGATCATCGTGTCGATCATCTTGTAGTCGCCCATCTTGTAACCGCTGCGCATGTAGGCTGCGTGCGGAGAAAGCGACATGTTTTCCTGGCCGCCTGCCATCATGATGCTGGCATCGCCTGTCTGGATCTGTTGCGCTGCAATAGCAACGGTGCGCAAACCGGAGCCACACACCTGATTCAACGTCCATGCGGTCGAGCCGTCCGGGATGCCGGCCTTGATCGCGGCCTGGCGCGCCGGGTTCTGACCCTGGGCGGCGGTCAGCACCTGACCGAAGACGACTTCGTCAATGTCACCGCCTTCAACACCGGCCTGTTCCATGGCGGCTTTCATGACGATGGCACCCAGATCATCGGCCGGGGTATTTGCGAAGGATCCGTTGAAAGATCCAACGGGTGTGCGGGTCGCGCTGACAATGACGATATCGGTGGAAGCGCTCATTCTACTCTCCAGAACTTGGGGCCGGATGGCCGCAGAAGGTTGGTCCCTTAAGGGCACCTTTGATCCTTAACGATGCAAAGGACTAGAAACCGCCCTCTGTATCGTGTCAACCGTATCACCCCTTATCGGAGCCCTCTTTTCGCGTTTGCGGCATAATCCTTTCGTCGGCGCACATAAAAAGAGTGGCACGATCCGATACGATTGGCTTAGTCTCTTAGTCGGAGGAGATGACAAGCCTGCGAAGGCCTTGTCGTCAAATGGGAAACAAGGCTGATAGGCGGAAACGACGAATGGCCAAGACGAGTGAGCCGACAATCATCAAGAAGTACGCCAACAGGCGGCTCTACAACACGGGCACCAGCACCTATGTCACGCTTGAGGACCTGGCGGTGATGGTGAAGGGAGAAGAGGACTTTGTAGTCTACGACGCCAAGACGGGCGAAGACATTACCCGCTCGGTGCTGACCCAGATCATTTTCGAACAGGAAGGCAAGGGGCAAAACTTGCTTCCGGTCGCATTCCTGCGTCAGCTGATCCGGTTTTACGGCGACAGCATGCAGGGGCTTGTGCCGAGTTTCCTGGAATACTCGATGACATCGCTCACAAAAGAACAGGAAAAACTGCGCTCGCAGATGAGCGAAGCATTCGGGGCAACCGCCTTTGAAGCGATTGAAGACCAGGTCAAGCGCAACACGGAAATGTTTGAACGCGCGATGAAGATGTTCATGCCGTTTCCGACCGGAGAATCAGGCACTTCTGCAAATGCAGGAGCGACGCCGGATGCTGCCAAGCCGGAGAAGTCCGACGCTGGCGACCTCGATGACATGAAGCGGCAGCTTGAGGAAATGCAAAAGAAGATCAATCAGCTTTCCGACAAGTCCTGATCCTTGCGACCATGTCCGCGACGTTGCCGCGGCGCGATGAACGTCGCATTGCAGCATTGGAAACCGTGCCTGAAGCGATCGACCGTCTCAGGCACTGGTACATCGCGGAATGGCCCGGCTGGTATGGTCCGACTGGTCCGGGCGATGCACTCTCGGATCTACGCAGCTGCCTCTTGAGCGACCCTGTCCTGCCGCGGTGTCTTGTCGCTCTGAACAGGTCTTTAGAACCGGTCGGGACGGTTTCCCTCAGATCCAACTCACCCGGCTCTGAACGATATTCGGGGGTCTGGCTGACGGCGCTTCTCGTTCCAGACTTGTTGCGCCGATCCGGGATCGGCACCGAGCTTGTCGCCGCGGCGGAGGCAGAGGCCAGACGGCTCGGACATGCAGAGATCTTCGCATCAACTGCGTCGGCGCAATCCCTTTTTGTGCGCCGACACTGGGCGTTTCAAGATAAATTGAAGACGGGCAGCGGTGGTCTCGACATCTTCAGGAAGGCGCTCTAGAGCACCAGCCACACTGACGGAAAGCCGTCCCCGTCAGCCGCAATCCGGAACCAGTCCGACCGTTTCAATCCCGGCGACGGCACAGGTCTCGTCATTTTCGGATGTATCAC
The DNA here is from genome assembly GCF_030732845.1 of Roseibium sp. MMSF_3544. Taxonomy (GTDB): domain Bacteria; phylum Pseudomonadota; class Alphaproteobacteria; order Rhizobiales; family Stappiaceae; genus Roseibium. The sequence continues at coordinate 34,996 of NZ_JASHKA010000034.1, read as the reverse complement.
CGGTGATGCCGACAGCGCCGAGCGTTTCGCCGGCTTCATTCTTGATGAGCACGCCACCCGGTACCGGTACGATGTTGCCGCCGGCAACGCCGTTCAGCGCATTGACAAAATGCGGGCGCGTTTCTGCATTGGCGTTCAGCCACCTTGTGCCCGTGCCGACGGCGAGCGCGCCATTTGCCTTGCCGGTTGCGATTTCAGGACGCAGGTTCGATGCACCGTCCTGGCGCTTGAGGATGACCGTATGTCCGCCGGCATCGAGAACAGCGACCGTCAAAGGCTTGAGGCCGAGCTCCGCGGCCTTTGCAAATGCGGCAGAAGTGATGGTCTCCGCCGTTGAAAGTGAAATGCCATTTGCCATTGATTGTTATCCTTTTGAAGGTTCATAACGACGTATCGGCTGGGCGCATCCTTTTGAGATGCCATGAGGCAGGCGGGCAGATCTCGAAAATGCAGACATCCTCGTTTGCGCCTCGGCTCGCTTCTCCTTAAGGTGCTGCCCGAAATCAGGACTTGCCAGAACATCGTGTGTCCGACTGAACGCACTATGATCTGGCATTCTGAGGCCGATCAACGTTGGGTTGTTCAATCGGTTATCGATTGATCATCCGTTGATGTAGCAGAACGGGGAACCGGCGAATAGGTGGCATCGCCGAGAAACATCTGCGGCGTATTGGAACAAATGACGAGCAATTCGGGCGGGAGAAATTCAGTGAAGCGTGACTTTGAGGCGCCGGGCCGGTCCCCGGTTTATGCGCGCAATGCAGCAGCGGCGACGTCTCACCCCCTGGCGACCAGCGCGGCACTTGAGATCCTGCAAGAAGGCGGAAACGCGGTGGACGCCGCGATTGCGGCCGTCGCCGTGCAATGTGTGGTCGAGCCGCACATGACAGGCATCGGCGGTGACTGTTTTGCAATTGTCACCGAGCCTGACGGGCGCCTGACAGGCTTCAACGGATCCGGCGCGGCACCGCGGGCCGCGACCCCGCAACGGTTGGCCGAACTCGGCGTTGAAGAGATCACCGACACGTCGCCGCATTCTGTCACTGTGCCGGGCGCCGTTCGGGCATGGGAAACGCTTTTGAAAGCCCATGGAACGCGCACGTTCAAGGATCTGTTCAAACGGGCGATCGGCTATGCCCGCGAAGGCTTTCCGGTTGCGCCTCGCGTTGCGCGGGACTGGGCACAAAATGTTGAGAAGCTGAGCGGCGACGAGGTTTCGGCAGCGCGATACCTGATCCAGGGTGAAGCGCCCCGGCCCGGTACGATCCTGAAATATCCGCATCTTGCCGGCACGCTGGAGAAGATTGCCGAAGGCGGCGCAGATGCCTTCTACTCGGGCGAGATTGCCCGCGATATCGTCGCGGCGCTTCAGGCGCGCGGCGGTCTCATGACAGAAGATGATCTGGCCGCCTGCCATACCACTGCGGTGTCACCGGTCGTTCGGGACTACAAGGGACACACGGTCGCCGAGCTGCCGCCCAACGGTCAGGGCGTGATCGCTCTTGTCATGCTTGGGATACTTGAAACGTTCGATCTGGAAAGCCTCGATCCGTTTGGTGCAGAACGCTTCCATCTGGAAATGGAAGCGGCCCGGATCGCCTACGCGGTGCGGGACAAGTTTGTAACCGATCCGGGTCATATGGATATCTGCCACACCCGCCTGATCGGTTCGGATTACATCGAGCAGCTCGCGAGGCAGGTTTCCCGCGACAGGCGGATGGTGCTCGTGCCGGAAGCTGCGCTCAGCCCGCAGACTGATACGGTTTATCTGACGGTGGTCGACAAGGATGGGCTTTCCGTCTCCTTCATCAACTCGCTTTTCAGCGATTTCGGTTGCGGTATCGTTGCGCCGGACAGCGGCGTCCTGCTTCATTGCCGCGGCAAGGCTTTCCGCGCTGCGCCGGGGCACGCGAATTCCATCGACGGCGGAAAGCGCCCACTGCACACAATTATCCCGGCCATGGTTCTGAAAGACGGTTCACCATGGCTTTCCTTCGGCGTTATGGGCGGGCAGTACCAGGCCTGCGGGCATGCGCATCTGCTCACCAATATCATCGACTACGGTATGGACGTTCAGGCGGCGATCGACTTCCCTCGCATGTTCTTCGACATGACGAGCCATGATCTGCAGGCGGAGCGGCTGGTCCCGGCATCGACCGTCGAGGGACTGAGGGCACTTGGACACAATGTGGTTCCGGCGCCGGCTCCGATCGGTGGCAGTCAGGCCATCATGATCGACAGGGCGCGCTCGCTTCTGACGGCAGGGTCCGACCCGCGCAAAGACGGACATGCTGCAGGTTATTGACCTGCGTCATTAATGACCTTGTGTGTTCCGGGTAACAGGTATTGAGTCCAACTGGACGCGCCCGAAACACATGAGGAAAAAGATGCCCGGATTATCGAGGCGTGAAGTCCTTCTTGGCACTGCCGGAACCTTGTCGGCCTTCGCCGCCGGCGGCTTTGCAGCAAGTCATGCTCTGGCGGCAAGCCATGCTCTCACCATGTCGTCCCTCAACCACAGCATCCTGCCGGATACTGTCACGAAAGGCATGATGAGTTTTTCTCCCGACGGTCCACCGCCGGTGCTGCGGTTCAAGCAGGGTGACAAGACGTCGATCGATGTGACCAACAAGCTCGATGAAGCTTCGGTTGTCCACTGGCATGGCTTGAGAATTGCCAACGCCATGGACGGGGTGCCCTACCTCACACAGCATCCGATCGAGGCCGGACAATCGTTCCGGTACGAATTCACACCACCGGATGCGGGCACCTTCTGGTACCACCCCCATTGCAACACGCTCGAGCAGATGGCGCGTGGAATGACCGGAGTGATGATCGTTGAGGACGCTGAGGATCCGGGCTTTGATCGCGATCTGCCCCTGAACATCCGGGATTTCCGGCTTGGCGGCGACGGCCAGTTCATCAATCTGTTCAAGGCAAGGAACGCGGCCAGAGGCGGAACGCTTGGGACAGTCTCGACGGTGAACTGGCAGGTCGACCCTGTTTTCGAACTGGACGCGGGCAGCCTCGTGCGGCTGCGACTTGTCGTAACCGACGTGACCCGCGTCGGCGCCTACGAGATTGAGGGTGCCGAGGCACATGTCATCGCGATCGACTCAAATCCTTTGCCCGCGCCGTTGCCGGCAAAAGATATCGTCCTGTCGCCTGGTCAACGCGCCGATATCGCCTTGCGGGTTCCGGACAGCGAAGGCGACGACGTCAGTCTCATCCTGAAAAAGAAATTCGATCAGAGGGTTCTCGCAAAATTCTTTCCGAGAGGCGCCAGCGCTCGTCGCGATTTGCGTGAATTGAAGCCCTTGACCTCAAATCCGGTTCCAGAACCTGATCTGGGCAACGCCGAGGTGTTGGAGTTCGTTTTCGGCTGGTCGCCGGAAGGCGATGCGCCGCAACCCAGCATTTGCGGGTCGCTCGGTTATACGTTCTGGTCAATCAATCGCAAGGCGTGGCCGGGGGATCTGCCGGGCCCGTTCGATCCGCTTGCGACGATGAAACTGGGCAAGACCTATGTGCTGAGACTGCGAAACGAGACGCCGAATGCTCACCCCATTCATCTTCATGGCGTTTCGTTTCAACTTCTCAGGTCGAACAAACGCGAACTGCCGCCGTTCGTGACCGATACGGCGCTGCTCTTGTCGGAAGAAACGATGGATGTGGCGCTGGTTGCGGATAATCCCGGTGACTGGGCGTTCCATTGCCACGTGATCGAGCATCAGAAAACCGGTCTCACCGGTTTCCTGCGCATCGAAAGCTGATCGGGCTCAGGCAGATAGCGAGATCGTGTGGCTCCGCTCATCGTCTTCATAAGCGGTAGCTGACGCATATTGTTGCGCGTGGAGTTGCTGGTCCAACGGGGTCCGGCCGTACGGATCGCCGCCTGCGAGCAACTGCGTAGCATATTCCGCGTGCGCACCGTGATAGCTTTCGCGAAGGGCCGCGGAGGCGACATGGGTGTGAATCATCGGCATCTCGGCAAAGTTGCCACCGGAGGCGGATGCGGAGTCGGCCTCAAATGCCGGCGTTTCAATCTGACGTTCACGATCACGCAGAACGTGGACGGCGGGAACAGGTGTCACTTGCATTTCAAAAAACTCCGTGGCGGGCCAGTCCGTGGCCAATCGTGTCGGAGGTCCGGGGTGTTCCGGATCTGTGTATGAATATAGGTATCCGGATGACGGAATACTGTGCTGAGCGTCACATTTGCGCAAATCTCACGAGGGTTTGTGAGGCGCGTGAAAAGAAAGCCCGGAGCAATGCTCCGGGCCAAGTCATCCAGTGGTACATCTGGAAATTCATTGAAAAGACTAGCGATCAGTCTTGATCAGGTGTCCTGTGGCGCGCTTGCGTGGAAGCGCGGCCGTTGCGCGATAGGCGTCGGAACACAGTTCGGGAACACTCTTGTGGCGAGGGCGCGTCTGGATGTCGTATTCGCGCGACGCGATCAGATGGGCCAGAAAGACCGAATTCGGATGATAGTGCGTGTAAAACGTATCCTGCTCCGCGCGGACCTCGGCTTCTGGTGGCGGCGGCAGAAATCCGGCAAAGTCCGTCCGGCGCTCACCTGGCGTCTCTCCCGAAGAGGGACGCTGGCGCCTCACTATGGAACGGCCTGTTGCACTTACCGGGTTCACTCGCACAGAAATACGCCTCGTTGTTTCAGAATGGCACGCTCAGTGCCGTCTTGCCTGAAACGTCGCAATCACCATGCCAATATAGGAAGGCGTTAACCTTTTGTCCGCAGAAACCCGCCAAATCCGGGTCACAAAAGTTAACGGAATGGTGTGATCGAGGACAGTTTTGAGTGAATCCGCGAGCCGGCTGGCACAAGCTCGCGTTCAATTTTGAGAAACGGAATTTGCGAAACAAGCACGCCCGATGTGAGAGGCACGGCGTACCAGCTTGTTAGGCAGAGCCGAAAGATGCCCAGCAAAAAGGCCGGGGAAGCCCCGGCCTTTTTCTTCTTGTTTGATCGGGGAATGTCAGTCCGCGTCGGGGTCTTTCCCGGTCCAGGCCGTGCGATCGATGTCGAGATCGCTGAACTTGTCCGGATTGAAGACCGGGCGGGCGACGCCAGCGCTGATCTGCTCCTTGAAGTCGTCCAGGATTCTCTTCGCTGTCGGGAACAGCATCATGAGCGCGAGAAGGTTCACCACCGCCAGAATACCCATCATGGGATCGGAGAAGAAGAACACTGCTGTTGCACCTGGTGCGGTCGCGCCGAGGAATACGACCCCCATGACCAGGACACGCAGCACCTGAACGGCCATTGTGTTTCCGGTCATCGAGGTCAGGGCGTTCTCACCGAGATAATAGTTGTAGATGATCGAGCTGAACGCAAAGAGCAGGATCGCCACCGTCAGGAAGTAACTCGTCCATCCACCCAGATGAGACACGAGCGACTGCTGGGTCAGGACAATACCGTCAACCGCCTCGTCACCCGGCGTATAGACATCACCCAGCAGGATGATCAGCGCCGTGCAGGTGCAGATGATGATCGTGTCGATGAAGACCGAGAAGGACTGCGTGATCCCCTGGCTGATCGGGTGCCGGACATCCGCGGTCGCGGCAACGTTCGGGGCCGATCCAAGACCGGCCTCGTTGGAGAAAAGACCTCTGCGGAGCCCCTGCGCCAGCGCGGCACCCATGCCGCCGCCGACGGCTTCTTCGAACCCGAAGGCGTTGGCAACAATCATGTAGAGCGCCGCTGGGATCTCGGTGACATTGATGAGGATGACAATCAGGGCCATCGCGATATAGCCGACAGCCATGATCGGGACGATAACATCGGCAACCTTTGCGATCCGGTGAATGCCGCCGAAAACGATCAAGCCGGTGATCACAGTCAGGCCAATGCCGGTCCAAAGCCGGCCGATGCCGAGGCTCTCCTCGGCTGCTCCGGCAACCGTGTTGCCCTGGAAAGCATTGAAACCGAAGGCGAAAGACGCGATCAGGCAGATCGCGTAAAGCACCGCGAGCCAGCGATAATCCTTGCCCAGACCGTGAATGATGGACCGCGCGGGACCGCCGCGATAGGTGCCGTCTCCTTCGGAGCGCTTGTAGAGCTGTGCGAGCGAACATTCGATGAGGCTTGTCGCCATGCCGACAAGAGCAATTGCCCACATCCAGAACACGGCACCCGGACCACCGAGTGTGATCGCGACGGCAACACCTGCGATGTTGCCGCCACCAACCCGCCCGCCGACCGACAGGAGCAGCGCTTCACGGGCCGAAATGGCATTGGGATCACCAGTCTGGTTTTTCGACGACAGCACCCGGAACATCCTGCGGAAAAACCTGATTTGGACGAAGCCTGTTACGACGGTGAAGAATACGCCGATGATGACCAGAAACGGGATCAGCGCCCATCCCCATGTCAGATCGCCGATCAAACCGAAAAACGATTCAAATAACTGCATGGCTCTACCCCTCCATTTGACCGGTCCGGCGTGTTCTTGCGACGCGCTCGATCCGGTTGGACTTTAAAGGGTAGGCCTCCACCGGGAGTGTTTGCAATAAAAAAGAGAGAAGCCGCCTAAATACACCCAGAGGGTGTTTCTGCCCAATTTCGGAACTGCCTTCGGTGAGCGAAGCACTTACGGCAAAGACTTCATTTGTTTTACGAAATGGTCCTTGCGGGTTTGTTCCACGCGCTGGGCGCCGGCAAAAAAGAAAAGCGCGGCCGCAAGGCCGCGCTTCTCGAAAATGGTAGCCGGGGCCGATGACCTTAAGCGGTCAGGGCGCCCTGTGCCTTGTCAACGAGAGCCTTGAAAGCGTCCGGCTGGTTGATGGCAAGATCAGACAGAACTTTACGGTCGACCTCGACACCGGCCTTGTTCAAACCGTCAATGAAGCGGCCATAGGTCAAGCCGTGCTGGCGGGTTGCCGCGTTGATGCGCTGGATCCAGAGCGAGCGGAACGTGCGCTTCTTGGCCTTACGGTCGCGGTAGGCGTATTGTCCTGCCTTCTCGACGGCCTGCTTGGCAACGCGGATGGTGCTCTTGCGGCGGCCATAATAACCTTTGGCGGCTTTCAGAACTTTCTTGTGGCGAGCGTGGGCGGTTACGCCCCGTTTGACGCGTGACATTTAGATGATCTCCTTCGGGGCTGGCGTTATGCGTAGGGCAGGAACTGCTTCACGATCTTTGCATCCTGATCGCTCAACGTGGTGGTGCCACGGGCGTTACGGATGAACTTGTTCGTGCGCTTGATCATGCCATGGCGCTTGCCGGCCTGCGCGGTTTTCACCTTGCCGGTCGCGGTCACTTTAAAGCGCTTTTTGGCGCCGGACTTCGTCTTCAACTTGGGCATTTTGCATCCTTTCCTTGGTGTATCCGTCAGAAACGGACACTTTTTTGTTGGAGCATTCAGAGCCGACACGGCATGCCCTTAACCTGCCGGGTGGACCTGCATCAGGATGCAGCAATCCAGTCCACGGCGAGCCGGACGACTCTGGACCGGGCGCTTATATGGGAGGTTCTCAGGGATTGCAACTGGAAACCGTGCCAAAACGGCGGTTTCGGGCGCCGCCTTCCGATTGGGCATTTCCGGTCAGCGTGCTTCTTGCCAGGCATTGCGGAAATTCAACGAATAGTCTTCAAATCTGACCCATTCATGCATAATCTGCACAAATGGATATTCACGCTCTCAAGACAGTCCTCCTGGTTCGGGATCTCGGCAGCATTGCCAAGGCCGCAAGAGCCCTCGACCTTGATGCCTCCAGCGTCTCCCGCATCGTGGCCGGCGTCGAACGTGACATCGGTCTTCGTCTTTTCCAGCGAAGCACACGAAAGCTGGTGATTACGGAAGAAGGCGCGCACTACCTGCAAAGGGTCGCCCCCCTCGTTGAGGAGCTGGAGGCGGCGCGGGAAGACGCGGCCGGTCTGAGTGGTGAACCGCGCGGCAGACTGCGAATGACTGCATCGGTTGCTTTTGTCCAGGAGGCGCTGATGCCGCTTTTGCCGGCCTTTCAGAAAAAGCATCCCGAGCTTTCCGTCGATCTCTTTCCGTCCGACTCCAATCTCGATCTGCTCGGGGAAGGCCTGGACCTTGCCGTCCGGCTGTCTGCTGCGCCCAAGGGAGACCTGATTTCGACCAAGCTGATGCCAACGCGGTACCGCGTCGTCGCGTCGCCTGACTATTTGGCGCAGTCCGCGCGGATCACGCACCCGGCGGAGCTCGCAGCGCATAATTGCCTGTGTTTTGCCCTGCCGCATTTTCAGACCAGATGGCATTTCAGAACAGGGGGCGGCGACCCTTTTCCTGTCGAGGTCTCAGGCAAGACGGTGATCGCGAGCGCTCTTTCCCTACGGGAGGCTGCGAGGCTTGGTATGGGTGTTGCGCTTCTGGCAGACTGGCTGATCCGAGACGACCTGAACAGCCGCCAACTCGTCGATCTTTTCCCGGAACTCGATTGCGCGGCATCCGATTTCGATACCGCAGCCTGGCTGCTCTATCCGAGCAGAAGCTACCTGCCGCAGAAGGTGCGGGTGATGATTGATTTTCTGAAAGCGGAGCTGCGGTGAGTTTGCGCCGCGCGAATTGCGGAGGGCAGTCATTTTTCTTTGTCATCCCTGCGAAGGCAGGGATCCGGTAACCTCTTGTCTGACCGTTTTTCTTATTCACGAGCCACACGGATTACCGGTTCCCGGTCTTGCCGCTTGTGCGGCAAACCGGGATGACAAACTGCAAGTAAGTGGCCGACCCTTCGGGACTGGCCACTCGCCCGCCCTAGAACGAGGGTCGAACCGGACGGCCGTCCGCTGGCCTCAGGCGTTCACGTCGACGACGACACGGCCCTTGACCTGGCCTTTCAGGATATCGGCGCCGAGCTGTGGCAGGTCACCGAGTGTTGCAGGCTGGATCATGGCTTCGAGCTTGTCCATCGGCAGGTCTTTGGCCAGGCGCTCCCAAGCCTTAAGACGGGCATCATAGGGTTTCATGACGCTGTCGATGCCAAGCAGATTGACGCCGCGCAAGAGGAACGGAATGACGGTTGCCGGCAGCGCCGCACCACCGGCAAGGCCGACCGCAGCGACCGATGCGCCGTATTTCATCTGTCCAAGCACACGCGCCAGCATGGCGCCGCCAACAGCGTCAACACAGCCGGCCCAGGTCTCGGCTTCCAGCGGCCGCTTGACAGTCTCACTGACGTCGTCGCGCGGAACGATGGTGCTGGCGCCCAGCGATTTCAAATAGTCCCAGGTGCTTTCGCGCCCGGTGACGGCGGCAACTTCGTAGCCCAGGTTGGAGAGGATGGCGGTTGCCACAGAGCCGACGCCGCCGGCCGCGCCGGTGACAAGTACCGGCCCGTCTCCTGGCTTCAGTCCATGATCTTCCAGCGCCATAACGGCCAGCATGGCGGTGAAGCCGGCCGTGCCGACCGCCATGGCATTGCGCGTGGAAATTCCTTCGGGCAACGGAACGAGCCATTCGCCCTTGACGCGGGCTTTTTGGGCGTACCCGCCCCACCAAACCTCGCCGACCCGCCAGCCGGTGAGGACAACCTTGTCACCGGGCTTGTACCAGTCGTCAGACGACTCCAGCACGGTGCCGGCAAAATCAATGCCCGGGACATGAGGATAGTTGCGCACGAGCCCGCCGCCCGGGCCAACACAGAGCCCGTCCTTGTAGTTAAGGGTTGAATATTCGACGGCAACGGTGACATCGCCTTCCGGCAAGCGGCTATCGTCAAGGTCCTGAACCGACGCGGAAGTCTTGCCTTCGTCATCCTTTTCCACGAGGAGTGCTTTGAAAGTCATGATGAAACTGCCCTGTTAGCTGGATTGATTTGCGATCGTCCTGGCTTCCTCGCGCAGGACGAATTTCTGGATCTTGCCGGTGGCCGTCTTCGGCAACTCGGTAAAGACGATCTTCTTCGGCCGTTTGAATCCGGCCATGTGCTGGCGGCAAAACGCGATCAGGCTGTCCTCGGTTTCTTCGCTGCCTTCTTTCAGTTCCACAAAGGCGCAAGGAACTTCGCCCCACTGTTCGTCCGGCAGGGCAACAACCGCGGCCAGAACCACATCCGGATGGCGGTGCAGAACACCCTCCACTTCGACCGAAGAGATGTTTTCGCCGCCGGATATGATGACGTCCTTCAGACGGTCCCTGATCTGAACGTAGCCGTTTGCGTGACGCACGGCCGCGTCGCCGGACTTGAAAGTCCCTGCAGAAAGCGCAGCCGACGTTGCCTCGGGGTTCTTGTAATAGCCCTTCATGACCGTGTTGCCGCGGATGACGATTTCACCCTGGGTCTCACCGTCCCACGGCACCGGCGCGCCTGTCTCCCGGTCAACGACATCGACGGTTTCGGTCATCGGGAAGCCGACGCCCTGCCATGACTGCAATTCGGCCTGTTCGTCGGCGGTAAGGTCTTCCCATTCTTCCCGCCAGAGGCATTGGACGACATGGCCATAGGTTTCGGTCAGCCCATAGACCTGCATGACTTCGAAGCCAAGCGCCTTTGTGGCGGCCAGCACGGCGGCGGGCGGCGGAGCGCCTGCCGTCATGATCTTGACGGGGCCGGGCAGGGGTTTCTGGTCCTGGTCCGGTGTGTTGACCAGCATTGACAGCACAATCGGTGCGCCGCCCAGATGCGTGATGCCATGCTTGCCAATCAACTCGAACACGGCCTTTCCGGTCACCTGGCGAATGCAGACAACGGTCCCGGCCATCAGTGTCATGGCCCAGGCATGGCACCAGCCGTTGCAGTGAAACATCGGCACCGTATAGAGGTAGACCGGATGACGCGGAAGTTCCCAGGCAACCGGCGTTCCCATCGCCATGATGTAAGCGCCGCGGTGGTGATAAACGACGCCCTTGGGGCGACCCGAGGTGCCCGACGTATAGTTGAGTGCAAGCGCCTGCCATTCGTCCTCAGGACCCTGCCAGGGGAATTCCGGATCGCCGCCCTCAACGAGATCCGAATAGGCTGCTTCGCCGATCTGCTCACCGCCGGGTCCGTCCGGATCGACAATGTCGATCACCGGCAGGGCCTTGCCGTTCAGCCGGAAGGCTTCGCCGACAACGCCGGAAAAGGCGGTGTCCACGATGACAAGCTTTGCATCGCTGTGATCGAGGATATAGGCGACGGTTTCAGCTTCCAGGCGGATGTTGATCGTGTTGAGAACTGCGCCGGTCAGCGGAACCGCGTAGTGGAGTTCGAATAGCTCCGGAGTATTTGCGGCCAGGACCGAAACCGTGTCTCCGGTGCCGATCCCCTTTTTTTTCAGGCTTGAAGCGACCCTGCGAACCCTGTCCTGAACCTCAGCCCAGGTCCGGCTCAGGTCGTTGTAGACCAGCGCTGGCCGATCCGGAAAAATGGCTGCCGTCCGCTCAAGAATGGAAAGCGGCGACAGCGCAACATGATTGGCCTCCTGCTTCGGAAAGGCTTCGTAATGTTCTTTCATGCCGCTTTGCCCTGGTTGAAGAACGGCGTCTCCCAGACGGTTGCGGACCGGATGCCGTGAGGCGTGTCGACGTGCACCCTGGTACCGTCGTCCCAATGGGTCATGCGCACCATGCCGATGGCAACGTTGGTGCGGTAGTCCGGAGAATAGACCGCGGAGCTGACAGTGCCGACCTGTTTTCCACCCGCGATGATTGGCCAGAGTTCGTCGATGGCCGGAACCGGCTCTCCATCAATGGCAATCGAGCGGATCTGCCGGACCGGACCTTCGACCGCCACGCGCAGCAGAGCGTCACGGCCGACGCAGCCGAATGCGTCCTGGGTCTGGCAGAACTTTCCGAGCCCGCACTCATGGGGTGTGTTGTTTCGGGTCATGTCGCTGCCATAGGACAAAAGCTGACCCTCGATACGTTCGATCAGGTTCGGACACCCTGCGCGGACGTTCAGGTCTTCACCGGCGGACATCAGCGCATCCCAGATCGGTTCGCCCAGTTCCGTTCCGTCGACATAAAGCTCAAAGCCGCCCTGCTTCGAATAACCCGACCTTGCGAGCACCAGTTCCTTACCCTCGAACTCGACCATGGCGAAACGGAAGAACCGGATGGATCGGGTGCTTTCCCCGAACACGCGCGCAACGAGTTCATCTGCCTTAGGGCCCTGGATCGCCAGTGGTGAGACGTCCGGTTCGTCGACATCGACCTCCAGATGAAGTCCATAGGCGAGCCCCTTGATCCAGAACAGAAGGTCACTGTCCGCCACCGACACCCAGTACCTGTCCTCTGCCAGCTTCAGCGTAACCGGATCGTTGAGCATGCCACCGGTTTCGTCGACCATCGGGGTGTAGAAACAAACACCCGCGTTCATTTTAGACAGGTCGCGCGGTGTCAGCATTTGCGTCAGGCGGGCGGCATCGGGTCCCTTGATTTCGACCTGGCGTTCACAGGACACGTCCCACAATTGCACATGGTTCTTGAGATGCTTGCAGTCCTCTTCGACCGATTCAAACACGGACGGCAGCAGCATGTGATTGTAAACGGTGTAAACCTTCGCGTCTGCTTCCTGCACACGGCGTGAAAACGGGGTTTTGCGAATGCGGCGCGACGCTGCCAGTAACGGACCCTGCATGACCCGTCCTCCTACGCGGCCTGTTCGGCCGCGGGGCCGGACCAGTCGATCTGGCAGATTTCGGCGCTGCGTCCGTCAAAGTCCCAGACGCGGCCGTAAGCGCGCACGCGGCCCTGCGTTGCGGTTGCAACCGTGATGTCAGGTCCCATCCAGTACTCGGTATTGGAAATGACGATGTCTTCGCCAGGTTTTGCGCCTGGTACCGGCACCACTTCACCCTTGATGGCCTTGCCGACGACCAGACGGCGTGTCTTGCCTTCATTGGTGTAAGAGACAGGGGCCCGTTCAGCACCGAGGAATTCACTGACAAGCACCTTGAAGAGGCCGGTAGTGCCCCTGGCCTGGCCTGAAAAAATCTTCACGAGACCGTCAAAAGCAGCATCGCTCGCCCGCTCGTCGATGAAAACCGCAGCCTTCCAGTTGCCGCGGGCCATCAGGCCGGGAATTTCAATGAGCAGTCCGATATTCAGGCCGGACAGGTCCTCGCCCATGTAGTTGCCTTCATCGATGCGAATGCCGCCCCAGGTCTGGCAATAGCCTTCCGTGGGCGGGTGTTTGCCGAGCGAAACAACGCAGGGGCAGAAGACCGTGCAGTTGCAGTTGAGTATCAGTTCGCCGCGAATGGACCATCCGGACATCGAAGTTCCCCCTTAGAGTGGTATGATTGACAGGGCGAAGACAACCGCGCCCGTTATGAGAAGAAAGACGCCGAGTGGTGCACTGATCCTGTCGCCTATTTGCGGCAACTTCTCGAGCGTCATCAGGACCATCGCAAGGCCCATGAAAGCAAGGTTCATGGTGCCGGCCACAAAGGCGAGCAGCATCAGGGCCCAACAACAGCCAAGACAAACGGCGCCGAGCCGGAGGCCGAGCCTGAACGCGCCTTGCAGTCCCGGCTGCCAATGGGACATGAAAAACGTCATCGGGCTCCGGCAGGCGGACAGGCAGGCGTTCTTGAGCGTGCTGAACTGATAAAGACCGGCAAGGACAAGCAGCGCCGCGTTCAAAAGTCCCGACGTCGATTGGCCGGCCTGATCGAGCAATCCCTGCCCGGCCAGGTGGACTTGCAGGAAGGCTGCCGGAACTGCAAAGCCGATCCAGACCGTCAGATATCCAAGCACGAGGACGGCGAGTGAAACGCCGCTGGCAGCCTCCGTATGGGTCAGGTCGGAATATGTCCTGAAAGCGGGAAAGGCGGTCGGCGCCATCATGGCAAGAGACATCAGCGACCACATGAAAATCGCCGAACGAAATCCTGCATCTGCTGCTGTTTGTGAGCAAAGTGAGATAAGATAGGCGAGGCCGAACTCGTTGGCAGGCACACGCGTGTCGACAGGCACCTGCATTGCGAAGAGAACGCTCCACGCTGCAAGGATGCTGACGAAAAACGACAGCCACAAAACGCCGTGGCCGGGCATAAGACGGTGCAGTGCCTTCACCCGTTCCTCCCATTGATCTTTTGAATCACGCTGCGCTTCCAATGCGCAAAAGTCAAACATTTAATTGTCTGACATTTATTTTTTTACAATTGACCGGCTTTCGGTCACCCTCTAGTTTGAACCGGCTTCATTCAGCGTGAATTTGGGGGACGACTTGGCAATTGAATTCAACACGATTCAAAAGGAAGGGCTTTCCGTCCAGATTGCCAATGCCATCCGCGATGCCATCCTGGAAGGCCGGCTTGCCGGAGAAGAGCGTTTGCCAAGCGAGGCCGATCTGGCTGACCGCTTCGGAGTGTCACGGTCAACGGTGCGTGAGGCTTTGAAACGACTTGCGGCGCAGAACCTGATCCGCAGTGAACGCGGCTCGTCGGGCGGCGCGTTTGTCAATCGCATGACCTGGTCGGAGGCTCAGGACAACCTGGTCACGACCACGCGGCTCCTGATTGGCATGAACGACATTCCGTTGGAAGATGCGATCGAAGCCCGTTTTGCTTTGGAAACAGCCGCGTTACCGTTGGCTGCTGAAAAATGCTCCGATGACGATCTGAAGGAATTGCGTGCCCAGATCGACAGGCAAAGGAACCCGCAAACGAGCGATGTGGAATTCTGCGCATCGGACGTGACGTTTCATTCCGTGATTGCGCAAGCGACAGAAAACCCGTTGCTGACCTTCCAGTTGTCCGCGGCTTTCGAGGCCATGCAGCCCCTGATGAACATGCTTGTCTATCGCCTCAGGGATCGGGAGCGGATTGCCGAACTTCATGAGGCCCTGGCCGATGCTCTGGAAGCGCGGGATGGATCGCGCGCTGCCGCCAGCCTGGAATCCCTTTCTGCCTATACCAGGGAACTGGCGGCACAACGGCGTAAGCCGAAAACGGCCTGATCCTTCTCTCCTTATCATCAGCTTATTCCTGCAAGGTGGCCTCGCTCTTTGCGTGTCGGCAAAGCATTTCTGGTCAGGAAAAGATCACGTATGGGCGCGGCGCCCGACGATTAAATATTTTAGAAAATATAAACCAGTGCTTTTAACAAATAATTTTCTCAATCTTACTATTCTACCCGTAGACCGAACGAGTAACAGTCCGAGCAATTGCAAATACTACCTAGTTGGTGGTGGCGCTCATTTGCTAAGGCATAGTAAAAACGGCGTGGGTAACAGACAATGTGGTGGCGTAATCAGTTCTCTGCTTTGGCGGTTTCCGTTGTACTGCTGACAGGTTGTCAGTCTGGAGATCTTGCCAACCTGTCGACATATGGCGACAGCGCTGCATCCAATCATGATCTTTCCAAGGTTGCCTACTACCCGGACGACGAGTTGCTCACCCGCGCTAACGTTCAATTCAAGGAAAAGAACTTCGGCAAGGCCTACGCGATCTACAAGCGCGCTGTTGAAGTCTATCCAAAGGATCCGGTTGCCTGGCTCGGTTATTCGGCCTCTGCCGACATGATCGGACGCTTTGACAATGCGGACACCGGCTACAAGCGCCTTGCCCGGATGATTCCGAACCGGCCCGAATATCTCAACAATGTCGGGTATTCTTACTTGCTGCGCGGCAATCTCGTGTCGGCAAGACGCTATTTCCTGAAGGCTTACGATATCGATCCGGCCAATCAGACGACGGCAAACAATCTGGAACTCCTGCGCAACAGTGTTTCTTTCGCCAATCGCGGCTAGGAAAGGCGCATCCAGGATCGGGGGGACGGATGATCAGCAACGTGAATGCTTCTGAAACACATGCAGCCGGCACAGTGGTCATGCCTGATGACTGCAGGCCGGTTTCGGCCAAGCCGGCTCAATCTCCGATCATCGCCATCCTGCAGCGCAATGTCCGCATCCTGATGGCCCTGAACGCGGTTTCCGTCGGTGTGACCGTTTTGCTGTTCGTCGGCCTGTTCTTTTCGTGGTCCGCGACTTCGGAACTCAACCAGATCAGACAACAACTCGACGGACTGCAACAGTTTGAAAAACGCATTTCGTCCAATGTGTCGCTCATGAATGCGGGTATTCAAAGCCGTCTGTCGAAAATTGATCAGCGGATGAGCCAGATCCAGGCCGGTGTCAGGATGATGCGGATCGAAAGAGGCGATACAGATCTTCCCGTCGACCAGCTCAAGACGGTTGTCGATGAAAACATCGACTACTTCCACCCGTCGACATCGGCACTCATGTTTGCACCCACGGTGACATCCGTCGGCAATGGCGGGTTTGAGACGACCCGGTCTGGTCCGCAGGTTACGGTTTCGCGGGCGCAGGACCCGGCCCAGGGATCTTCCCTGTTCCGCCGCATCGTGACGCCGGATGGAAAGGTTCGCTACGAGAAGCGGGCTGGACTGGAAAACTGATCGGCTGACGCCGGCAAATCCTCAAAACTGTCGAAAACGCTGAAGCGCGGGCACGCGGCGCATAAATACTAAACAATACAATCAGTGCGTGTCTAAAGGTTGAAATAGGTGTTTTCTCTGCTTCTACCTGAGTTAAAGAGATTAATGACCTAATTCTTAATGTAAAAACCGATTGATAGAATATAGTTTTAAGATTTTTTTCACGAGGTGTTAATTGTCGAGGCTGTAGAGTTTGTTCATGTGGGGCGTGGGGCCTTATGAGATCTTGGTTAATGCTATCTTGATCAATAATAGACCTGACGCTGCGCAACCATAAATTCTACGAATGCCGCAGACGAGATGTAACGTGAAAATATCGTCCATTTTGACAGTTTTGATCTCGACGATCGCTTTGAGCGTCTGGGACGCCGGACCGGTCAGGGCACAGGTTGACGAAATGACCCTCGTCGTGAACGGCGGGAGCGTTTCCAAGATTACCATGCCGCCGGGGACAACGCGCACCGTCAGAACAAACAGAAAATTCTCCGATCTTGTCGTCGGCAATCCCGAAACGGCTGACATCGTGCCGCTGTCCGAACAGGTGCTCTACATCCAGGGCAAGGCGCCCGGGCTCACCAACATTTCGATCTATGATGCCTCCAAGACGCTCCTCGGGGTGATTGAGGTGCGCGTCCAGCTCAATTTCGATGATGTTGTCCGGGCCATTCGCTCCGTTGCACCGACGGCACTCGTTTCCGTTTCCAATGTCGGTGACAAGATCCGGCTCAGCGGATCGGTCAACAACGCGGTTGAGCTGACCAAGGTGCTCGAAGTTGCCCAGCAGTTTTCAGAAAGTCCGGTAATCAACGCGATCAGCGTGCGCAGCCCGCAGCAGGTGGCGCTGGAAGTGCGTGTTCTGGAAGCAAGCCGGTCAATCGGCCGCGATCTCGGCATCAACTGGGTCGGCCGCTCGGACAATGGCAATGTCAGCACCAGCGGTTCGCGCGTGCAGGTCGGTACGAATGACGGTGGCGGGCTTGTTGCCGTGCTCGGCTCGGGTGCAAGTGTCGCCCAGCAGGGGGCCCTGCCATTCGGAACGCTCATTGCAAAGGTGCTCGAAACCGCTGGAATCCGGATCGACACCATCATCGACGCGCTTGAGGGCAAAGGTCTTGTGCGCCGTCTCGCACAGCCGAACCTAACAACAATCAGCGGTGAGACGGCCCGGTTCCATGTCGGCGGCGAAGTGCCGATCCAGACGGCGGTCTCCAATGCGGGCGGTGTCGCGACGTCGACCGACTACAGGCCATTCGGTGTCCGGCTGGAATTCGTTCCGACTGTTCTCGACGGTAGCCGTGTCAATCTGCGTGTCATGACCGAGGTCAGCGACATTGACAACTCGATCAACGTGAACGGCAATCCGGGCTTCACCTCGCGCAGGGCGGAGGCCGTGATCGAACTCAAGGACGGTCAGAGCTTTTCGATCGCCGGGCTGCTTGAAAACGTCGACACCCGGGACATCAGTCAGCTTCCCTGGCTCGGGCAGGTGCCAATGCTTGGCGCCCTGTTCAGATCCACCAGTTTCCAGAAGCGCGAGACCGATCTGGTGATCGTCGTCACGCCGCGTCTGGTGCGGCCGGCGCGGCCAAATGAACCACTTGCATCACCACTTGATCAAACGCGCCCGACGGATGACGTCGAAATGTTCGCGCTCGGACTTCTCGAAGTGAACAAGGACATGCTGCGCAAATACAAGGAAGGCGACGGTCTGATTGGTCCTTATGGTCACATTGTCGATCTGGAACTTGAGGATGGTTATGTCTACTCAAAAAAATAAGCTCTTGACCGTCTTCGCGCTGCCGCTGCTCCTGTCCGGGTGCGCGGACTATATGAGCCACCGCGACACGGTCACTGTCGGCGCCGGCAACGCCATGGACGCCAATATGGGCATCCACACCATCCAGCCGTTCCCGCGGCAGGCCTACAACACCAACCTGCCGACCGATGGACAGACCGCAGTCAACGCACAGCAACGCTATCAGGAGCCCGGCGACCCCAATGTCGTCACCAATGCTGGCTCGAATGCTGCCATCAGCGGCGGGTCGTAACGCACCTGATTTCCGTCCTCGGTGGTCTCGTCGAATAGCGGCTTCACTTCCACTCTAGATTGGTCATACTCGCCTGTGATGATCTTCATGGGGAGCGCGTATGAGCACGACCGGAAATGGCGAGACGAAGGGCGTTGACCTTGAAAAGGTACCAGTAGGCGAAGCGCTGAAAGCGCTTGATGTTCAGGCGGATAAAGGACTTTCGGCCGCGGAGGCGCAAAGCCGGCTCGGGACATACGGACCGAACGGACTGCCGGAAAAACACGAGAGCCTTTCAGGCAAGATCCTCAAGTATTTCACCGGTCCGATCGCCTTCATGATCGAGGCTGCGGCGCTGGTCTCGGCGTTTCTTGGCCGATGGGACGATTTTGCCATTATCTTCGGTTTGCTGGTCTTCAATGCCAGCCTCGAGCTGTGGCAGGACATGAAGGCCTCCAACGCGCTCGCAGCCCTCAAGAAAAGCCTTGCACCGCAGGCGACCGCGCTCCGGGACGGCGCTTTCAAGACCATTGACGCTGCCACGCTGGTGCCCGGCGATATCGTCAAGATACGCCTTGGGGAAATTGTGCCGGCCGACCTGAGGCTCGTTTCCGGCGAGTTCGCCTCCATCGATCAGGCGGCGCTGACAGGCGAATCCCTGCCCGTTTCAAAGAAACCGGGGGACGAGGCTTACTCGGGCTCGGTGGTCAAGCAGGGAGAGATGACCGGTCTCGTGATTGCAACGGGCGGCAAGACCTTTTTCGGCCGAACTGCAGAACTTGTGGCGGGGGCCGGTGCTGTCTCTCACGCGCAGCGGGCCATGTTCCAGATCGGCAATTTCCTGATTGCGGTAGCCGTCGTGCTGGCCGTTGTGATGGTTGCAGTCCAGGTCTGGCGCGACATCGTTGTCGCCGACACCTGGGGCCTTGCCGACGCACTCGATATTCTGCAATTCGTGCTGATCCTGCTCGTCGCGTCTATTCCGGTGGCAATGCCCGCCGTCTTTTCCATCACCATGGCCCTTGGAGCGCTGGCGCTTTCCAAGGAAAAAGCCATCGTGTCGCGTCTTGCCTCCATCGAGGAGATGGCAGGTGTCGATATCCTGTGTTCCGACAAGACGGGAACACTGACCAAGAACAAGCTGACGCTTGGCGATCCGATCGTGCTTGACGGCGAGGATCCGAACGACGTGGTGCTGGCCGCAGCGCTTGCCTCAGAGAGCGAAAACAGGGATGTGATCGACGCGGCGGTCATGGAAGCCCTGACGGACAAGTCTCAGCTCGACGGCTACAAGGTCGTGAAATTCACTCCCTTCGATCCGGTTTCGAAACGCACGGTGGCCGACCTAACCGACAGCGCGGGCAAGGATGTCCGGACGGCGAAGGGCGCGCCGCAGGCGATCATCGATCTGGCGGAGGCGCCGGACGACGTTGCGAAGAAAGTGGTTGAGCACGTCGCTGAACTCGGGGCCCGGGGGTATCGCGCACTCGGCGTTGCCCGTTCGGAAGACGGCGGCAAGACCTGGAAGCTGCTCGGCATCCTGCCGATGTTCGATCCGCCGCGCGACGATTCCAAGGCGACGATTGAAAAAGTCCGCGCCAAGGGCGTCAGGGTCAAGATGGTGACGGGGGACGATACGGCGATTGCCCGCGAAACCGCCCGTCAGCTTGGTCTGGGCACCAATATCATTGCAGCGGCGGATGCGTTCCCGAAGGACATGGATCCGGACCATGTGCCGGCGAAAATCGCGGAGTCGATCGAAAAGGCGGACGGATTTGCGCGGGTCTTTCCCGAGCATAAATACGCCATCGTGAAAGCGCTGCAGCAGCGAGGTCACCTGGTGGCCATGACCGGCGACGGCGTCAACGACGCGCCGGCGCTGAAACAGGCCGATTGCGGAACTGCCGTCTCAGGTGCGACCGACGCCGCGCGCGGTGCTGCGGCGCTGATCCTCACGGCCCCCGGTCTCTCGGTGATCGACAACGCCATCGACGAGGCACGGCGTATTTTCGGCCGCATCACCAGCTATACGATTTATCGCGTCGCTCTGACCATGGACATCATGTTCCTGGTCGTGCTGTCGACCATCTTCCTCGGCTTCCAGCCGCTGACGGCGGTGATGATCGTCATCATGTCGCTGCTCGACGATGTGCCGATCATGACCATTGCCTACGACAACACCGCCGTGGCGAAAGATCCGATCAGATGGCGCATGCCGAGGCTGCTTTCGGTTTCGGCGGTCCTCGGCCTTGCCTCGATCGTCCAGTCCTTCGGCCTGCTTCTGATCGGCTTTGCCGTGATGAAGTCGCCGGAACTCAAGGATTACTTCGGCCTGCACGACCAGTCGCACCTGCAGACTGTCATGTTCCTGCAGCTGGTCGCCGGTGGCCATTTGCTGCTTCTGGTCACACGGACGTACAAGTGGTTTTTCGAACCGCCATATCCGGCGCGCCCGTTGTTCATCGCCATATTGCTGACGCAGGCGCTGGCCGTGATCATGTGCGGTTTCGGCCTGATCGTCCCGAAGATCTCCTGGGTGACCATCGGCTGGATCTGGGTCTACCTGCTTGCCTGGCTGTGCGTGCTGGGTGTTGTGCGCGTTGCCATGGAGCGTTTGATGGACAACAGGCTGGCGCACCGCGCCCGCTCCATGGAAATCGTCAACACACAGCTGCATGCACCAGGACATATGCACCGGTAAGGAGGCTTCCATGGACTATCGTTCAAAACTGATCGTAAAGCCCGGCAGCCATGTGAAGCTCGCCGACATCGATCCGGGTTTCCGGGGTCATCACGAGAGCCACAAGCTGGCTGAGCCGGAGATGGAGGCTGCGCTCGCCGATATCACGAGCCTGCAGGAACTGCTCTACGCCGAAAAGAAGCATGCGCTGCTGATCGTGTTGCAGGGGATCGATGCTGCCGGCAAGGACGGTGTCTGCTGGCATGTGATCCGGGCCATGAACCCGCAGGGAACCTCCGTCACCGGCTTCAAGCAGCCGACGGCTGAAGAACGCACACATGACTTTCTGTGGCGGGTGCACAAGCATGTGCCGGGCCTTGGACAAGTGGGGGTTTTCAACCGCTCGCATTACGAGGATGTCCTCGTGGTCCGGGTGCATGACCTTGCCCCCAAGCATGTCTGGGAAAAGCGCTACGATGCGATCAATCGGTTTGAGAGCGAGCTGACCGAGAGCGGCGTAACGATCATCAAGTTCTTCCTCTACATTTCGAAGGAAGAGCAACTTGGCCGGTTCAAGCAGCGCCTCGACGACCCGGCCCGGCATTGGAAGATCTCCGAGTCCGATTACTCGGAGCGTGAGTTATGGGACGATTACACCAAGGCGTACGAGGCCATGCTCCAGCGGTGCTCCACCGCTCATGCCCCCTGGTATGTCCTGCCTTCCAACCACAAGTGGTTTCGCAATCTCGCTGCGTCGCAGATCATTCTGGAAACCTTGACGGACATGAAATTGAAAGCTCCGGCTCCAACGGTGAACATCGACGAGATCCGCGAAAAGTATCACAAGGCGGCATCTGAAGAAGGTGTGACTTGAGCCGCCAGGCGCGCCTTGGCCTCTGACCCCAGGACAACGCCTAAGCTTCAAGAAGCTCTGCAATGGCCTCGTTCGTTTCGGCCGCCACGTCGGTCAGGATGTCCGCCCAGTGGCCGAAGCGTCTGGTCTTGATCACCCTGATGCTTGGATACCAGCTCGAACGCCCATTTTCGCTGTGCCAATACCAGGGATGTGCGGGTGTGAGGAGCACAATTCCGGGACGGCCGAGGCTGCCGGCCAGGTGGAGCGGAATGCTGTCCGGTCCAATGACCAGATCGCATTCAGACAGGAGTGCTGTCAGGTCGTGGAGGTCGCGGAAATGTGCGCCGGCATCGATAATGTCCTCTTCGCCTTCAAGCTGACTACGCGCTGCCTCCCAGACAACGCTGACAAGCCGGCCTTTCGGAAAGCTGAAAAGGTGCCGGAAATCTTCAAGCAGCATTCCGGGCCTGTCCGGGTCCCAGCAGACGCCGATGTGGGGGCCTTCGATATCGGCAAGCGATCGCGCCCAGGTTGATTTCCGGTCCTCCAGTACACGTGCGTAAGGGCCCTGATCCAGGGTGTCGGAGGAAAGTGTGTCCGGTTGCCCGAGAATTTGCGTCAGAGGAATGAACCGTCTGGAATCGGGCAGTCCTGCCCCGTCGGTGTTCGCGTCAAGGTCGCCGGGCAGATAGTTGACCGGTCCAAAGACATCGACCAACTGCCCGGATGTCGAAGGGCCGATGACGTTGGGGGGTGTGCCTTGCTCAAAACTCCGTTTCACAAATCGCATGAGTGGAATGAGCTCGAGATTGGACTGGTTCGGTGGCAGCACGAAGAAGTCGTCTGCGCAAAGAAGCTCCCCCGTGGCAAGGGCGGCAGCGGGATTGCGTGAAAATGTCTCCGCGACATTCTCAAACGCACCGACTGCGAGGTAGCAATCACGTGCGATAATCTGAAAATTCTGGATCTTCTCCGGTGGAAGCCGATCCAGTTGCTTGAAAATCGGCGCAAGAACGTCAATCGCCTCGTCCGGATATCCGGCAAGTCTGTAGGCTTGCGCTAGGTAAAGGCTTGCATCCAGTTTGTCCGGGTTTCGGCGCACGACCGGGGTAAATTCCCGCAGTGCTGCCGCTGCTTCACCGCGCCGGATCATGATCTCCACGTAGGTCAGCCAGGCAGGCAGAAGGTCCGGAAAGCGGATGATGGATCGCTTTGCAACGCGCAGGGCCTCACTTGTCTGTCCCGTTTCCAGAAGCGATCTGGACAGCGACAGCGTGTAAAACGGATTGGCCGGATCCTTAAGGTGCGCACTTTCCAGGTGCTTGAGCGCCCGCTTGTGATCGCCAAGGTTTGAAAGACAGTGTCCAAGCGCCGCTACCAGTTCCTCGTTGTCGGGCGTGTTTGCCAGCGCCCTTTGCAAGAGATCCAGTGCCGGCTGAAAGTTCCCCAATTCGATTAGCAGCATAGCCGACGTTGAGACGGCACTCGGGTTGTTGGGATGGGCGTTCAAAAGCCGGTCAAGCACACTTTCCGCCTGTTCAAGCTGACCTTGTTGCAAAAGCAGGTTCGCGCGGATCAGCCCGGCATCGATGTGTGCGTCCTCCAGGTCGAGCGCCTGTTCCGCTAATGCGAGCGCTTTTTCCTGTTCGCCTTTTTGGACGGCGATTTTGGCGGCCAGTGCCAGCACGCCGGCTTCCATTTGCCCGCGCGCCAAGGCGGATGTCACCAGGTCCTCGGCAGTTTCCAGGTCGCCGTCGGCAACCTTCAGCGCGGCCAGGCCCATTGTTGCCGGCAAATTGTTCGGGGTTGCGTCAAGAATACTCTCGAAAATGAGTGCCGCGCTTTCGTGGCGCCTGTCTTCAAGATGCGCCTGCGCTGCTTCAAGGCGCTCTTCGATCGTTAGCATTGGGAGATCCCGGGCATCAGAGTCACTGAATCAGGGCCAGAAAAGGTCTAGGGTACGGGCCCATAAATGAAGCCGATTTGGCAGCAGAAATGGCAAAATCTCGCAAGGGAGCGTGTGAAGAGCGGGCTTTGTGCCCGGTCAAGCACGGTGACGCTGCGAGGTGAAGCCATTTAGCCGTCCTTCGGACTTGGCCGTTTTGGCCATCTGCCGCGTCGCGAAAAGCTTGAAAATGAACCACATTTCCTGCGCTTTCGCTCCTTTCATATGGTCAAAACGATCCAAACCAAATTGACTTCATTTATGGGCCCGTACCCTGGGGTGCCGACCCTAGCTGACGCTGACGCGTTCGGCGTCGATCCTGACATCGTTCTTCGCGGTCATGATCGTGACATCGCTTCGATGAGACGAGACGCTTTCTACCTTTTGGATCAGGGAACCCACGTCATGCGTGTCCACACCCTTGACCTTGGTGGTGCGCGTTTGTGCGGTCGTTGTCAGCGTTCCCGCTACCGTCATCTTGTTGGTCACGTTTTCGATCGTTTTGGCGGCGTTCAGGATGAATTTCTGTGTGGTTTGCGAGACGGTTTCCACAAGCGAGGTCAGCTTCCTTGCCGAAACGCTCATCGCGGGCGCTTCAAGGTGCATCTGTTGTTCGCCGCGGAGCTTCAAAGCTGCGGCCGTCACCTCGAGCTCCTCGGCACCGGGTACCGAGATTTGGGCAGGATAGTCTGCGCATCGCTCCAGCACTGACAGAATGTGCGCATTCCCGTCGCATATGAACAGGGCCACCGTGTCGCCGATCGACGGGGCAAGGACGCATCCGGCCGCCCTGACGGCCTGGATTTGTTCATCTTCCCCCGATGAGACAAGCGCGACACTTTCCGTCACGAGTGCTTTGACAACACCTGTCGAAAATGTGTTCGCGACCGGGAGCGCATCCACCCTCGCGTTCTCGACCGTGTCGAGACTTTTTTTCTCTTCAGTTTTTCCGTTCACGTTACCCGTCCCCACACGGTTGGCGTCAATATCTACCCAGGTATACCCCTGGTCGGGCCAAAGTTCTGGTTACGTGACAACCTTGGCCCCTGACAGAAGTTCAGCCATTACTGCTCTTTGCTTCGCGACGACGTCTTCACTGCCGACGACGACACCCTTCTTCTTGATGTCAGCCGAATGCCTGGCGAGCTTGATTTCCTCGTTGACGGCTTTCAGGCCCGTGTAAGCAGCCTTTACGGGGAAGAAGCCGATCTTGTTCCAGGCGTGCTCCACCTTGCCCTTCTTGACTTCCACCTTGATGTCCACGATGTCGACTTTCGTGAAGCCGAATTCGATCTTCACGCCGTAAAGGAAAATCTTCGACAGTACTGAGATTGCAAGATAAAGCGCTAGATCGAGGCTGAATTTGGCGGCGAGCTGAAGCATCATCGAACCGCCGAGGAATGTGGTCAACTTGCCGCCCATATGGTGGGTTTCAGTATCGGCGTGCACGATCTTGTAGACGTTCGCCTTGTAGAATTTCTTTTCGTCCTTATCGACCTTCACATACGTACGGCCGCCATAGGTCTTGGTAGAGTCTTCGGAAACTTCCTCAAACTGGTTGGTTGCCTGAATGTAAATGTCGCCGGTGCCTTCACCGGCATTCAGGGTGATGTCCTTGTTGCTTCCCGACTCCAGCGTTATCGCGCCGGAGTTGCTCTGGACGTGAAGGTCGCTTTCGACATTGATGTAGGTTCTCTCGCCGGACTTCAGCAAAATCCGGCCATCACAGGCCAGCAGGATGCCGTACTCCCCGTTTTCGCCCGTTGCATTGGAGACAGCCGTCGTAGCATCGCCTGAATCGCTGATGTGTTGTGCCGGATAAACCGCAGCCTGGTCGTCTGCGGCTGTCAAACCCTGTTCGTAGCTGGAATAGGACCCGAGGCGGAACATGACGCCGACATCGTCCGCCGCCTTTCCCGACACCGCACCGTTTTGCATCTTCGGGACGTAGATGTAGGTGTACTGCTGATCTGCCGTGATGTGTCTGGCTTTTCTTGGCTTTTTGACCATTGTCTTTTCCTCTGTGCGGCCGGTCAGGCCAAGCTGATCATCTTGATTTGAGACGGAACCAGGGTGGTTCCAACGGAATTCGGCGTCATCCCATTCTGCATTGTGGGATCGAGCAGGGACCGGGTTGCAGGCATCGGTCCAAGCATCAGCTTCGTCGAGCCCTTCATGTTGCGGCTGCTGGAACACACCATGCCGGACGCAACCCCGGGGCCGGGACCGCTGATCGTCACGGGCGCGCTGTTGAGCATGTTGTGCGAGGGCATGCACATCAAAAGAAACTTGAAATTGGTCGGGATCTCGGTGGCACGCATGCCCATACTGAACAGCGGAATGGGAACAGGCCCGACAGGCGTTGTTTGCAGGTAGACGTCGGGCACGGAGAAATCCATGCCTGGAATCGGTCCTTGTGAGTTAACAAAACACATCTTTTCCGTTTCCTTGAAAAAGCTCTAGTGGGTGAGCATCGCCAAATTCGGTCTGTAGAGTTCGGCCACCAACCGCTCAGGGTCCGTGTCGATGGTGTTGCCGGATGTGCCCAGCATCATGTTCTTGTCATCCTTGGCGCCGTGCAGCTTGGTGTTGAAAAAGCTCGATGCAGACAGGTTCGCGCCTGAAAGATCTGCGTGGGACATTTCGGCCTGTTCCATCTGGCAGCGCTCGAACAACACTGCCCTGCAATCGGCCTCCAGAAAGACCGCAGAATAGAGGGTCGAACCACTGAAGTTCGCGCCCGCCAGCGAAGCGTTTGCAAAGTTGGCCATATTGAGATTGCTGCCTGACAGGTCGACGCCCTGCAGATCGGACTTCGTGAAACAGGTGGTTTCGCCCGAAATGCCCTTCAGGTTTGCACGATGGAAATCGCATTCATTGAACACGGACCCGTCCAGTTTCGCGGATCCAAGGTTGGTCCCTTCGAATTGCGCCGTGTTGAACGTGCAATGTTGCCATGTCTGCCCGGAGAGGTCCTTTCCGGAAAGATTGGCATCCGCAAACAGGGCGATGCGCACATGGGTGCCCGACATGTCGACCGTGCGCAGATCGGCACGCGTGACAAAAAAGTTTTCAAGTTCAGCGCCGGCAAAAGAGGTCTGGTCAATAGAGGATTCCAGGCTGCCAAGCTTGCTGGCGACGACACGGGAAAAGTCGCTATTTGCGAGGTTGCATTTGGCGAAGACCGTATCTGCGAGGCCGGCGTCCCGGAACGTGGCATTCTGCATGTTGCTGTCAGCTGCCTGCATGCCCAGTACAGTCGTGTTTTCAATATTGGCGTTGCTCAGGTCCGTGGCTGCGAAAACGATGTTGTCGAGTTTTGCATCGGCAAACCGGCTGTTTCTGAGGTCACACTGAACGAACTGTGCGTCCGTAAGGTCCGCGCCTGAAAAGTCGCAATTGGTGAAATGGCAATCGACTGCGACCAATCCCGACAGATCCATTCCGGCGAATGCGGCCCCGTCGATGGATCTCGAGAGAATGGGCTGCTCATGCCGCTGATAGTCCTGGATTTCGTCCACCGTTATCGGCAGCTGATCAAGCAAGTCATCCATTGTTCATCTGTCCCAGGAGTGTCAGTCCAAGATTGGCCCCGGTCATGTCGGCGCTCGCCAGCGCTGCATCCATCAGGTTGGCGGCATACAAGTTTGAAGATCTGAAGCTGCAATTCTTGAGGTCGCACTTGTCCAGCGATGCTCCGAAAAGACTAGAACCGAAAAAGTCCGAGCCCGTAAGCGTCGAGCCGCCAAACAGGGTCGCGTTCAGGGAGGACACCCTGAAATCGCATGAAGTCAGATCGCATTGGTGGAAGTAGCAGGCCTTGCAGGACGATCCGACGAAACAGCTTTCGCTGAGGTTCAGTCCGTTGAAAAATGTGTTGAATGCATTCAGCCGGTGAAAGGATCCGCCCTCGATGCTCGAGTCGCCGAGGATTGCAGTGTTGTCGAGCCTTGCCCGCTTGAAATTCGCACCTCTCAGTGCAGCATCGGCCAGGATCAGCCGGTCGAGGTCGGCGTCCTCAGCGTTCAGTTGCTCAAGACTTGTTTGAATGGCGATCAGGCCATTCACCTTCGCCCCGTTCAGCGACAGTTTCGCCCCGGAACAGCGGACAAGCTGGATATCCTCCAGTCTGGCGTCCTGCATTGTGGCATTGTCCAGCGAGCAGGACATGAATTGTACCCTGCCCATTCTGATCCCCGAGAGGTTTGCACGCTCGAAGTTGGTCTCAACAACTTCAAGATCGAGAAGCGTCGCCCCGCTCAGATTGGACTGCTTCATGGATGTTTTGCTCAAATTCGCCGACGAGAGGTTGGAATTCGAGAAGTCGGCTTTCTCAAGGTTCGCACCGGCAAAGACGGCATTGGTCAAGTCGCAACCGCTGAAATTCGCGCCGGTCAGGTCCGCTTTTTCGAACATCGTGCCGGACAGGTCCATTCCGCCGAAATCCGCACCTCTCAGAACAGCGCCGGCAAGATCCGCGCCCCTGAAGTCATGGCCCTGCTTCAGCCTTTCCAGAACAAACGCCCCGAGCCGTTCCGAAACGCCCGATGCCAGCTCTTCCATGGGGAAAATCGGTTCGGGTGACAGCCTTCGAACCTCGGGAATGGCATCGTCAAGCCGTTCTTCCGCGCTGGCCAAAAGGTCCTTGCCTGCGCCGAGCAGTGTTTCTGCTTTTTTCCTCGGCGGCAGCTCGGCCATTTCCTCAGCGTTGGGCGGTGCGAGGTTCTCCTGGCTGAAGCGTGCAATGTCTCCGATCGGATCGTCGCTGTCTTCAGGAATGATGTGCCCGGCGATCTGGCGAATCCGGTCTTTCGAGCCGTCGATCCTTTCCCCGACTTGCGCAGCTGCGGCGGCGTCGAAATCGGGAGATGGCAGCATATTTGCCGAATCGAATGGTTTTGAGGCCGCTTTCCCTGGATCCGGCGCTTGTGGCACGTCGACACTCAAGCCGCCGAAGTCGTTCAGGACCTCGCCGATGGCCTGATCCAGATCCTCGACCTGATCAATCGGTGAGAGGTCAAGCGTATCGAAAGAGTGCTTTACGTCCGCTAGGAGCGAGCCTTCCGGCAGCTTGAGCGCGCGCGCCTTCGCCTTGTTGAAACTGTCTTCGACGTCTTGGGAGACGTACCCTTCTTCGCCGTCCAGAATGCGGACGACCCTGTCCAGGAGCGACTGTTTGTCTTCAGGTATGGGCGCGCCACCGGTTTCAATCCCCTTGGCGATTTCGCCGCGCGCCCGCGCCATGACGGGTGCGATCTGGTCAAGGCTTGCCGCCATGTCGTCCGGCAGTTCAAGATCGGGATAGGCGTTCAGAACCTCGTCGCCGACAATCGGGTAGCGGCCGGCTTCCGGAACGAAGACGTCCGGCACCGCGTCAACGAGCTTGCGGCGCTGAAGTTCGGCCATTGCAAGCTGTTCATTCATTTTGTCTTCGACGGCGCGGCGCGCTTCTTCGGCCTGCTCTATCAGCTCGGCAATATCAAACTCGCCATTCGCAATCTCTTCTTTCGTTGGCGTGGCGACCAGCGGAATATCGTCCATGGCCGTGAAATCAGGGGGCGGTATCACATCCGGTGACAGGCCTGTGTTTTCAATTGCATTGCGTGTGCCCCAGTCTGCATTTTCAATGAATTTGATACGGTCAGCCTGCGCCTTTTCCATGCGGGCCTTGCGCTGCGCGCTCACGATTTCCGGATTGCGTTCCGGCATCAATTGGAAATCGGACAGGAGGTGAAGGTGGCCGTGTTCCGGATCGGTGCGCTTACGGAAGATCTCGTGGTAGTGCTCGGGCGCTCGTTCCGGGTCTGCCTTGCGCTCCATTGCGGCCATGATGGTGCCGATGTCGTCACCGGTCCTGTCCTGCCCCTTGATGAGACCCCGAAATGCGAGGGTCGCCTTGCGCACGTTCGGGAACAGGGTCACCGTGTCGCAAACCATGCGGGTTTCACGGAGCTCGTCGGTCGCCGCCAGATGATAAAAGCACCTTGCCCGAAGGGCGGGCAGGTTTCCGCTGAGAAGAGTCGCGCCGCGGGACATGCCCGAAATCGAAAACGTTTCGCCGCCCTCAAAATGACTTTCAAAGCGCTGGTCTTCCGGGGCGTCGCAATGAAACAGAGGGTTAAAATCCTCCGGTTTCAAGGGCGCACGGGTTTTCAGCCAGAGCTGGTCATAGGTCCCCACATAACGCATGCGGGAGGGGTCGTCCGGTGCCAGGGGACCGAAATGCGCCGGTCGCGGCGTTTCGTTCACGGATCGGATTGCGGCGTCGCAGAATTCGACATTCGGAAGCGGAGCGTCAAACCCGGCGTCCAGAAGCTGGTGCGCATCGTGACCCTTGCCGGCGGGGTTGGCCTTGTAGTTTGGTCCGCCAAAGGCCTGTTGCAGACCGATCGGCATTTTGAGGAAGGGTTGCGGCCGGCTCATCTCGATGCCCCGGTCGGTGAGCATCCATCGGCGATCGCCGAAAACCGCAAGCGATTTCATCAAGCTGCCGAACCGCACATCCACGCGCACGGCCTCAACCGGGTCTTCTGTCGGCGACAAGGCGCAACCGGCGACGATGAGTTCGCCGAAGGGCTTCAGCTGGCCCTTGTCGAAAATTGCACCCTTCGGCAGTTGCTCCGTGACCATGGACCAAAGCGCCTGTTCGGTCAGCAGCCGGTCCGGATCCTGGAAGTCGCACAGGACGAACAGTGTTACGGTGGTCAGGGCACCGCCATCAATTGCTTCAGTCAGAACAGAGACGGAAATACGGCTCGGCTTAATGATCGAAGGCAATCGGCGTACTCCAGCGCAAAGAGGTAACTTCCAACCTCAAACCGGCCTTGAAATGTGCGCGTGGCATACGGTCAACCCGTCGGCGCCACGGGCTGTGCCGGAAACCGGACCATATTCACCTTCTTTTGTTGCCAGTACATGACATCCAGCCTCTCGAAGAAGCTAGTTGCTTGAAAACAGGCTCTAAATTGAAGGGAATTTCAGATTTGGGCGGCCAGCAGCACCCCAAAAACCGGTTAGGGTACGGACCCATAAATGAAGCCGATTTGGCGGCATAAATGGCGAAATCACGCAAGGAAGCGTGTGAAGAGCGGGCTTTATGCCCGGTCAAGCGCGTTGACGCTGCGAGGTGAAGCCATTTTGCCGTCCTTCGGATTTGGCCGTTTTGGCCATCTGCTTCGTCGCGAAAGGCTTGTAAATGAACCACATTTCCTGCGCTTTCGCTCCTTGCCGCTGGTCAAAACGATCCAAACCAAATTGACTTCATTTATGGGTCCGTACCCTAAGGCCGCGTCGCCGTGATCATCCAATACCGGACGCGGTCTTCTTCCAGATTGCGCGCACCGTTTGAGGCGCGTTCCGGTGTGTCGCCGCCGAAAATCAGCTGGTTGGTAAGTTTGCTGGACGGTGCGCCGAGTTGTTTCAGCCAGTCCAGTACTTCCCCAGAATAGTTGGTCCATTCCCGAATCCGGAAACCGGCACGCTCAAATAGGTCACGCATGTCGTCTTCCGGCAAAAGATAGTTCAGCGAGGGGTCATACGCCCACATGACCGGGAAGGTCATGTCTCCGCCCGGCCCGGTCGAAAACTCCGTCGAGGTGAAAACACCGCCGGGCTTCAGAACCCGAAAAGCTTCGGCAAGGAAGCCGGCCTTGTCTTCAATATTCATGGTCACGTTCTGGCACCAGACGACGTCGAAGCTCTGGTCTTCATAGGGCAGATCGAGGGCGTTTCCGAGCTCAAGGCTGACCAGGCCGGTCAGGCCGCAGCGCTCTGTCAGGACCCGGCCTGTCTCAAGAAGTTCAGGCGTTAGGTCGATACCGGTCACGCTGCATCCATATGTGTGCGCCAGAAAGCGGGCCGGGCCGCCCGTGCCGCAGCCGATATCGAGCACGCGTGTTTCAGGTCCGAGCTCAAGGCGCTGCGCCTGATCGCGCGTTGTTTTCAGACCGCCGGTGTGAAGATGATCCACGGAGCTCAGGATTTCCGGCGTCAGCGTGTGGGGGGCGTGTCCAAGACTTGTCAGAACCGCATCCAGCCGCTCAAGCGTGCCCTGCCGCGTCCAGTGATCCTGAACCTTTTTTGTCTGATCATTCACGATCGGAACCCCCTAAAAAACAACGGACGGATGGCTGACTTGAGACGCAGTCAAAAAGGTCCGCAAAGGCTCACGCCTCCGGCACGACGGCTCCAAGGGCGGTTGGTCGGCCTGAGCTCACAGCAGCCACACGACGCGCCAATTGTAGCAACAGACACCGTGGCTGCCGAAATGTTTCCGACGGTGTAGGTTTTAAATCTTCAGAAAAATATGGTGACCCCGACAGGATTCGAACCTGTGACCCTCAGATTAGGAATCTGATGCTCTATCCTGCTGAGCTACGGGGCCGTGAGCTGGTCGATTACCATGATTTGCAGCGCATTGCGAGCCCTGGCACCGTTCCTTTCAGCTGAGCCGGCCTTGGTGGCGAACGGTTCTTGATGCTGTTGCCGCAACGGCAGGCTTTAGCCGTTTCGCGGCCGTGTCTTGGACTTGCCTCATTCGCTGCGTAGCAAGTGGTGAAATGCGTCCGAATGCCGCCGGAAATGTGTTGAGCGGCCCGCCGCAAACCGGACCGCGGAGCCGCTGGGTCCGGGCGTTGGGAGCCGGCGAGGATGCGGACGGTAAACTGGAGGGGTGAGAGGCAAGCGGGTGCCTAAGGCCACGAGGACATTCAAATTGCGGGACGCTGTCGCCAAAAGCGCCCGGCAGACCCTGTTCGGCATCACCTTTCTTGCTGCCGGCGGGCTCTACGCTCTGCCTGCGATGGCAGATGTTGTGGCGGCGTGCGTTCCTCAAGGCGCTCACGAGGTGGACCTTACCGGGCAGGATGAAGACGGGCTGTTCCAGGGCGCGGACGGGCGCCGGTATATGGCTGTCGATCTTTCACCGTTCGATGCGCCTGCAACGCACACCGGTCTTGAGCGCCGATGGATCGCCGTTGCCGCAGGTCCTGCCAACCGGTGGGGTATGGTCCCGGCCTGGATCCTGACGTCGGAGGGCGAGGAGACCCGCCTGCACCAGGCCGAAGCCCTTTTGCAAGGCGTAGCGGTGTTTTCGCCCGGCGAAGCGGCGGGTGCGTGCGCAGATCTGCTGCGCAGTGCCGAAGGAACGGCTCGGCAAAAACGTGCCGGTCTTTGGAGCGATCCGTCCGAAGCGGGACCGTTTGCGACTTACGCACCGAAGTCGTTTCAGGGTGAGGCCGGGGCGTATGTTGTTGCGCGCGGGCGGATTGTTTCGCTTGGAAAAACCTCCGCTACCCGCTATCTCAATTTCGGTAGACATTGGAAAACCGATCTCACGGTGACCCTAAAGTCCTCCGACGAAGACAAATTCAACGATGTTCTGGGCGCAACCGGCTGGATGATTGAGGATCTGGCCGGGCGAACCGTCGAGGTGAGAGGTCTCCTGGAAGAGCGGGACGGGCCGTATATAGCGCTCCGTCATCCCGAACAACTGATTGTGATCGAAGGCAAAAGGGCAGGACGTGGCGGCCAATACAGCAACTGAAATCCAGCCAAGCGGCCGCTTGTCGCCACCGCGCTTCGGCGTCCTGAAGACGTTGCGCCGAAGATTGCGAGCCGTTGTGGTGGTGGGCCTGGCGCTGACCACGGCCTCCTGTCAGATCCTTGGTGATGGCACCAGCGTCGGTACGCCGACCGCCGGCGTGTTGCGCCCGAGCCTGACCAACGATATCGGCGCACGCGAGCACCCTCGTGTTGTTGCCACTTACGGCGGGGTCTACAAGGACGAAGGCGCCGAACGGGCTGTTGCCAGTGTCGTCGGCCGTCTTGTTGCTGCGTCTGATGATCCGTCGCAGAGCTACAAGATCACGATCTTGAATTCCCCGGCGATCAACGCCTTCGCGCTGCCGGGCGGATATCTTTATGTCACCCGCGGATTGCTGGCGCTTGCAAACGACACGTCCGAAGTTGCCGCGGTGATTGCGCATGAGATGGCGCATGTCACCGCCAATCACGCGATCAAGCGCCAGCAGCGGGCCGAGGCCAAGCAGCTTGTCGGCAGGATCCTGAGCGACGTGGTTCAGGATTCCGAAGAGGCGCGCAAGGCGATCATCTCTTCCCAGCTTTCCTTCGCACGCTTCAGCCAGGTTCAGGAGCTGGAGGCCGACGCGATCGGGGTCAGGACGCTGGCCCGAGCAGGCTTTGATCCCTACGCTGCCGCCCGGTTCCTGCGTTCCATGGCCGCCCTGGCGCGCTATCAATCGGCTGACAAGTCGGCGGCGGGTGCGCCGGACTTCCTGTCGTCACACCCGTCCACGCCCGAACGGTTGTCGATCGCGGTCAAGGTGGCCCGCCAGATCGGGGCGCCGGGCATCGGCGAGCGCGACCGAGACCGGTATCTGACCCAGATCAACGGCATGCTGTTTGGAGACGATCCGCTCGAAGGGTTCGTCAGGGGCCGGTCTTTCCTGCACAAGGCGCTTGGGATCGGCTTCACGGTTCCCCAGGGCTATATTCTTGAGAATTCCACGGAGGCCGTTCTTGCCAGCAATGGCGACGGCACGGCGATCCGCTTCGATGGGGCGGACGTGAGCGGATATTCCAGTCTTGCCGACTACATGAATTCCGGCTGGATCAACGGCCTCTTGCCGGAAAGCGTGCGGGAGACGACGATCAACGGCCTGCCGGGGGTTACGGGCGCGGCGATTACACAGGGATGGTCCTTCAGGATCGCCGTGGTGCGCATCGGCCGGACCGGGTATCGCTTCATCTTTGCAAGCCGGTCGCCAAACCAGGCATTCGATGACGATTTCCGCCAGACCGTGGACAGTTTCCGTCAACTCACACCGACCGAGCGCGCACGTCTGCAATCGCTGCGGATCAAGGTGGTCAAGGCCAAGGCGGGTGACACGCCTCGGAAACTGGCGATTGGGATGAGCGGTGTTGAGCCGTCCCGCCGCCTTGAGTTTTTCTCCATCCTGAACGACCTCGATCCGAACAAGGCGATCCCGGCCGGCACGGCGGTCAAGCTGGTGGTGGACTAGGGTACGGACCCATAAATGAAGCCGATTTGGCGGCATAAATGGCGAAATCACGCAAGGAAGCGTGTGAAGAGC
>NZ_JASHKA010000033.1 GCF_030732845.1 Roseibium sp. MMSF_3544 | reverse complement strand
GCGCAACACTTCCGTTCTCGTTCTGCGTATCCCAAAAACGAAGATGACTCCGGCGCCATGCCGGACAAAAGGCTCAGGACGGTATGTCGAGCGAAGATCTCACTGCTCCCCTAGGGATGGGCAAACGGCGGCTTGTCAGGCTGCCGTTTGGTCTCATTGGTGCCGGTTTGTTGAGCGTATTCGTGACCACGACGCTCATTTGGGTTGCGGTTGTCGATGACCCGCTCGGCGGCGAACCGGTCGCCGTTATCCCACTCGACGCTACAGTGGAAGGCGTGACCTCGCAAGACATTGAAGTCGTCGAGATCCGTCCGGGCATAGGCGGCGACCTCGGTCCGAACCTCAGGCCGGATTCAAATCAGGATTATCTCGGACCCCGCTACGAAATGGTTGAGCGGCCGGATGGGAGTGGCGTAGAAGCACCCGTCACGAGCCTGTCTGCCAATCCCGATACAAGGGTCAGCGAACGCTCCGACTACGGTTTCCTGCCGAAAGTCAGCGACGCTGGTGTCCGGCCCCTGGATGCCTACGCGCGTCCGGTTGTTACCGAGTTTTCGTCCATTCCGAAAATCGCCGTCATTCTGAATGGCGTCGGTCTCAGCGAGACAGGAACGCAGAACGCGATCGACAGTCTTCCGGCGGACATCACGCTTGCACTGGCGCCTTACGGGGAAGACCTGGACGTGTGGATGCAGCAGGCGCGTCTGAAGGGCCACGAATTGTTGCTGCAGCTACCGTTGGAGCCCTTTGATTTTCCCGACAATGACCCGGGTCCGCACACGCTTCTTGTGAGCTTGCAGCCGGCTGAAATGCTGGACAGATTGGCTTTCCTGCTGACCAGGGCAACAAACTATGTCGGCACGATCGCCGATATGGGCGCACGCTTCACCTCCACCAAGCCCTCCATGCAGTATCTGATGGAAAAGCTGAAAACACGTGGCTTGATGTTCGTCGACAACGGCACGTCCTCACGCAGCCTGGCTGGCGAAACCGCCGCGGATTTGGCTATTCCCTTTAGCGGTGTTGATGTCGTCCTTGATGAGGTTCCTCGGGAGGACAACATTGACGCAAAACTTTTGCAGCTTGAGAGTATCGCCAGATCCCGGGGTGTGGCTGTCGCTGCCGGTTCCGCCTTGCCGGTCACGGTTCGGCAGTTGGAAAAATGGGTGCGCGATCTGGAGCAGCGCGGTTTGCAGCTCGTCCCGGTCAGTGCCACCATCGACCGGTAGTGTAATTTTTCAGGTAGGTATCTAAGTGACAAAGCGTGCTCTCGGTCCGGGATTTCCTGAGCCTTCCGGAGGGTTGCCCTATCGTCCTTGCGTCGGGATCATGTTGATCAACGCGGAAGGCAAGGTTTGGATCGGTAGCCGCGACGATGGCGGCAGTTCGTCCAACTACGAGTTCGCCTGGCAAATGCCTCAGGGTGGCATTGACAAGGGTGAGGATCCGGAACGCGCGGCCCGCAGGGAGCTTTACGAAGAAACCTCGATAAGGTCCGTGACGCTTCTTGAACAGGCGCCGGAATGGTTCGCCTATGATTATCCCGATGAGGTTGTGCGCAAGACGCGTCGCGGCAAGTATCGCGGCCAGGCACAGTGGTGGATTGCCTATCGCTTCAACGGGGAAGATGACGAGATCAACATCCTGACCCCACCGGACGGGCATTCGGCGGAATTCGGCGACTGGCGCTGGGAACATGCCGAACGCCTGCCGGAATTGATCGTTCCCTTCAAGCGTCCCGTTTATGAGCGCGTGGTTGCCGCATTTTCGCATCTGACAGCCTGACAGATCGGTGCCGGCATCCTCAAAGCGTCAGCATTTGAAGTCACGTTGTCGTTTTTCAAACAGACAAGGCATAATTCCAACGTTAGCATCCGGTCCAACTTGATTGACTACGTGTGAACCGGGACCGGTTCGGCGTGTCACAAAGACACCGGATCATTGCAGGCACGCGCGAAAATTCCGCGTGCTTCAGACGTTTAGGAGGAACGCCAATGTCTTTCGGCAAGGGGCTTTCACGAAAGCCGTCCCAGCCAAAAGGGCGTCAATTGGAAGATGCGGCACTGAACGAGGTTCAGGCGCTTTTAGGCGATGAACCGCGCCGGCGGGATCTGTTGATTGAATATCTTCATAAGATTCAGGACACCTATGGCTGTCTGGAGGCCCGTCACCTGAAGGCACTTTCGGCAGAAATGCGTCTGTCGCAAGCCGAGGTCTATGAAGTTGCAAGCTTCTATCATCACTTCGACATTGTCCGGGAAGGGGAAGAAAAACCTGCTCCGCTGACGGTTCGGGTTTGCGACAGCGTCGCCTGCTCGATCAAGGGAGCCGACACGTTGGCGGCGGCACTAGAGAGCGGTGTCGATCCCGCAAAAGTGCGCATCCAGAAGGTGCCATGTATTGGTCGCTGTGCCGGTGCCCCGGCCGTTCAGGTCGGCAAGCGCGCGATCGATGAGGCCAACGAAATGTCTGTTCGCGCAGCCTTGTTTGAAGGGCTGAGCAGCCCTGTCATTCCCGACTGCATCCGGCTGGATCAATACCGGGCCGACGGTGGCTACAAGCTGCTTGAGCGTGTCCGCGCCGGAGAACTGGATGCCGCCGCGATTGCGGACAAGGCCCTGGAAGCCGGTCTTCGCGGTCTGGGCGGCGCCGGGTTCCCGACCGGCACGAAGTGGAAGATCGTCAACGATCTGCCGGGTCCGAAATATCTGACCATCAACGGTGACGAGGGCGAACCGGGCACTTTCAAAGACCGGTATCACCTGGAACGCGATCCGCACCGGCTTCTGGAAGGGGCATTGATTGCAGCGCATGCGATTGCCGCCGACCGGATCTATCTCTACATGCGAGACGAGTATCCCGCTGTTCTTGATATCCTGGCAGCCGAGATTGCGGCACTGCGTTCGGTAGGCATCATCACGACCATCGATATTGAATTGCGACGTGGGGCCGGTGCCTATATCTGCGGCGAAGAAAGCGCGATGATCGAGTCGATCGAGGGCAAGCGCGGCCTGCCGCGCCACCGTCCACCCTTCATCGCCCAGGTTGGCCTGTTCGGCCGTCCGACGCTCAACCACAACGTTGAGACCCTGTTCTGGATCCGCGACATCGTCGAAAAGGGGCCGGAGTGGTTCGCGTCCCAGGGGCGGCGGGATCACAAGGGATTCCGGTCCTTTTCCGTTTCTGGACGGGTCAAGGAACCGGGCGTGAAGCTGGCGCCTGCCGGGATCACCATGAACGAGCTGCTGGAAGAGTTCTGCGGTGGTATGGAAGATGGCCACACCTTCAAGGGGTACCTGCCTGGTGGCGCTTCGGGCGGCATTCTGCCGGCATCACTTGCCGACGAGCCGCTCGATTTTGGCACGCTGGACAAGCACGGCTGCTTCATCGGCAGCCACGCCATCGTCGTCTTCTCCGACCAGGATGACATGCGCGACGTGGCACTCAATCTGATGCGCTTCTTCAAGCATGAAAGCTGTGGCCAGTGCACGCCCTGCCGCTCTGGAACTGAGAAGATGGAGCATCTTCTTGCAGACAATGACTGGAATGAAGCAAAGATCGCCGATCTCGACGCCGTCATGCGCTCCGCATCGATATGCGGTCTCGGCCAGGCAGCGGGCAATCCGGTTGCCTCAGTGCTGAAGTTTTTCCCGGAGGAATTCGAGAAATGAGAATTCGGCCGGCGGTGACTTCCGACGCGGAGACACTGGCAGATCTGTTTGTGGAGATGGAACAGCACTACGGCGGTGACGGCAACCATCCAAGATCCGAGGTGTGCTCCCGGATCGAGCGTTGGATTGAAGAACAGCCGGATGCCGTTTTCCTGCTGGCGGAAGACGAGACGGGCGTCGTTATCGGTCATCTCTCCGCAACGCCTATCTTTCCCTCTGGAGGCGCGGGGCAAAGATCGTTGTTCGTGAAGGACATTTACGTGCGTGACAACGCACGCGGGCAGGGCATTGGTGAGGAATTGCTGCGCAGCTGTGCGGGAGAAGCACGCAAACGCGGAATGCCTCGATTGGAACTGACTGTCGATCGCGCAAATTCCGGTGCGGAAAAGCTCTATGCGCGACTGGGAGCGCTCGACACGGAAAAAACCTATATGCGTTGGGAAGGTGACAGCCTTTCAAATCTAGCCGGGAACAGCCAACAATGACGCAGCAAATCACTTTCTCCCTCGACGGCAAGGACGTCATCGCCCAGGAAGGTGAAACCATCTGGCAGGTGGCCAAGCGTGAAGGCGTCGCCATCCCGCATCTGTGCCACAAGGACGCCCCTGGTTATCGGTCTGACGGTAATTGTCGTGCCTGCATGGTCGATATCGATGGCGAGCGCACCCTCGCAGCTTCCTGCATCCGCATGCCCTCCGAAGGCATGGTGGTCAAGACCGAAACGGAACGGGCATCGAAGGCGCGCGAAATGGTGTTCGAGTTGCTCGCGGCCGATCAGCCGAGCCGGGACGCGCATCCCGATCCGGAAAGTGATTTCTGGAAATGGTCCGACGCAATCGGTGTGACGCAAAGCAGATTTGCACCCTGTGAGAAGCCGGCACAGGACATTTCGCACCCGGCGATTGCTGTCAACCTGGACGCCTGCATCGCCTGCAACTTGTGCGAACGTGCCTGCCGTGAGGTTCAGGTCAACGACGTGATCGGCATGGCAGACCGTGGTTCCCATACGGCGCCGGTATTCGATCTGGCCGACCC
The DNA here is from genome assembly GCF_030732845.1 of Roseibium sp. MMSF_3544. Taxonomy (GTDB): domain Bacteria; phylum Pseudomonadota; class Alphaproteobacteria; order Rhizobiales; family Stappiaceae; genus Roseibium. The sequence goes on along the minus strand of NZ_JASHKA010000033.1, from coordinate 48,062 downwards.
AATGGGCGTTTCCACGTGCGTTGCCTGCGGTGAATGTGTGACGGCGTGCCCAACCGGCGCGCTTATGGAAAAGAGCCTTCTGGACGATGCCGGCAAGGTCCGGCAGGTCTTTGCCGAGGAAACCGTCGACAGCGTATGTCCGTTTTGCGGTGTCGGCTGTCTGACATCCGTTTCGGTGAAGGAGGGCAAGATCGTGAAGGTCGAGGGCCGTGACGGGCCGGCCAATGAAAACCGGCTTTGCGTGAAAGGCCGTTTCGGCTTTGACTATGTCTCGAGCCCCGAGCGCCTGACCAAGCCACTTATCCGCCGCGACGATGCACCCAAACGCGGCGACATCTCAATGACGCTGGAAAATCATCTCGACTACTTCCGTGAAGCCTCTTGGGAAGAAGCGCTCGACCGCGCGGCAAGCGGTTTGAAAGCCGCGTTCGACGCCAAGGGCGGAGCGGGTGTGGCCGGATTCGGGTCGGCAAAGGGGTCCAACGAGGAAGCCTACCTGTTCCAGAAACTGATCCGCCAAGGCTTCCAGACCAACAATGTCGACCACTGCACGCGGCTATGCCACGCCTCTTCCGTGGCAGCTCTGATGGAAGGTATCGGATCCGGTGCGGTGACGGCACCGTTCAACGCCGCTGAAGATGCCGACTGCATGATTGTCATCGGAGCGCGTCCTGCACAGAACCACCCTGTCGCGGCGACCTATATCAAGCAGGCCGCCAAGAAGGGCACCAAGCTGATCGTCATGGATCCACGGGGCCAGGACCTGATGCGGCACGCCGACTACGGCCTGAAGTTCAAGCCGGGTACCGATGTCGCGATGCTCAACGCGATCCTCAACGTGATCATCACCGAGGGGCTTTACGACAGCCAGTATATCGCGGCCCATGTCGATGGCTTTGAAGCGCTTGCAGAAAAGATCCGTGACTTCACACCGGAAGCCATGGAACCGGTCTGCGGCATCGACGCCGGAACCCTGCGGGAAGTGGCGCGGCTTTATGCGACCAGCGCCAGGTCGATCATCTTCTGGGGTATGGGCGTTTCCCAGCATGTTCATGGCACCGACAATGTCCGCTGCCTGATCGCGATGGCGCTGACCACCGGCCAGATTGGCCGCCCAGGTACGGGCCTGCACCCCTTACGGGGGCAGAACAACGTGCAAGGCGCTTCTGATGCCGGTCTTATCCCGATGGTCTTCCCCGACTACCGGTCGGTGGAAAATCCGGATATCCGCGGCGAGTACGAAGATGCCTGGGGCAGGACCCTTGATCCGGTCCGTGGTCTCACGGTCGTTGAAATCATGAACGACATTCTGGCCGGCGGCATCGAAGCCATGTTCGTGCAGGGTGAAAACCCGGCCATGTCAGACCCGGACCAGACACACGCCCGCAAGGCGCTCTCGACGCTGAAGCACCTGGTTGTTCAGGACATTTTCCTGACGGAAACAGCCTGGCATGCTGACGTCATTCTGCCGGCGTCCGCGCACGCGGAAAAACTTGGCACATACACGAACACCAACCGCCAGGTTCAGATCGGCCGCCCATGTGTGCCGATGCCCGGCGAGGCACGCGCCGACTGGGAAATTCTCATCGAAATCGCCAACCGCCTCGGACTGAACTGGTCCTATGACGGTGTTCCGGCCATCTATGAGGAAATGCGCTCGCACATGGCCTCGCTCAACAACATTTCCTGGGAGCGTCTGGAGCGCGACGGCACCGTCACTTACCCGGCAGATGCGCCGGACAAGCCCGGCAACGAGATCCTCTTTGGACAGTCCTTCCCGACTGCGGATGGCCGCGGCAAGATCGTTCCGACGGAACTGGTGCCGCCCAACGAGTTGCCGGACGAGGACTTCCCGCTCGTGCTGACGACGGGCCGCATGCTTGAACACTGGCACACGGGGGCCATGACGCGCCGTGCCGCCGTCCTCGACGCCATTGAGCCGGAGCCTGTCGTGTCCATGAACCCGCGCTCGATCAAAATGGCAGGGCTGGAGATCGGCCAGCAGGTCACCGTTGAGACCCGCCGCGGTGCGATCACCCTGACTCTGCGCGCTGACCGGGATGTATCGGAGGAGATGCTGTTCATCCCGTTCTGCTTCTTCGAAGCACCGGCAAATTTCCTGACCAATCCACAGCTTGATCCGTTCGGCAAGATCCCGGAATTCAAGTTCTGCGCCGCGCGCATCGGGCCGGCGCAGCATCAACAGGCTGCGGAGTAAATGCGTCATCACTAGAAAAAAGGGCGGCCCAGAGCCGCCTTTTTTGGTTTTGAAACCCTGAATTTCGCGCTACCAATGCGAGATCGTGCAGCGCTGTCTCCATCTGATGACGTGCAGATCACAATGGACTTGAAACGGAAAACCGGTTTCCCTCACGCACTCACAGATTTGCTTGATTTTGTTTCGCCACGGTCAAGACGTTCACTTTGAGCGTTGCCAGGAGTTCATCGAGGTCCTTTCGGTTTGTGGCCCCGTATTTCAACGCCATGACTGTCGTCACGAACAGATGCGCCTGTTGTTCAACGGTCAGGCCATTCGCACCAAGCGCTGTCTCGTGGGGGATCAGCAACTCTCGCACCAACACCTCGTGGCGTTGGTGAGAGCGCGCGATCTCGTCGCGACCTGCCGCGTTGTGCCCGGAAACAAGATCTTCCGCATCTCCAGCCGTTTGCAGAAGTTCAAAGCTCTTTATCACCGTATCGGCAAAGTAGGCGTCCAGTTTCTCCGACAATGTCTCGCATGCGTCCAGTCGTCCTCTGACAGCTGCCAGGTTGCGATCCGTGATCACCCGGATCGAGGCGCGGATGAGATCATCCTTTCCGCCAAAAAGATCATAGAGCGTTTGCCTTGAGACGCCTGCCTCGGCAGCGATATCAGCCATGGCCGTCTTGCGCGCCCCAAAACGCACGAAGCATCTGATGGCTGCCTCGACAATTTTTTCTTCTGTTTCGTTCAACGGCTTGGACTGAATTTCGGTCATAGAACCCACATAAATTGAATCTTGCTACTTGACAAGTCTTGTTAGAATGTCAAATACAGTCTTACACAGAACATAAACTTGTAAAGTTGACAAGCTAGATGCTCCCAAATCGCAGACAGTTTTTGAAAACAGGTGCGACTGCGGTGATTGCAGGAATGCTTCCTTTCCGCTCCTCACGCGCCGAATTGAAGGAACCAGCTATGGACAGATCACAAGAAGATGCCCTGATCGATCAGATCGCAAAGGGTGTCAGCTACGCTTTCCGGACACCCATTCTGCGCAGGCCGTCCGACTACGGCATGGCGTATGAGGACGTGTTTTTCCCGGCAATGGACGGGGTCATGCTGGACGGCTGGTTCATCCCATCCGAAGGCAGCAACAAGCTGGTGATCTGCAACCACTTCATTGGTGCAAATCGCTATGGCTATCCCGGTCATCTTGAGCCCTGGACCGGTCAGGGCGGGTTCGAGGTCAATTTTGTCGAGGCCTACAAAGCGCTTCATGAAGCCGGGTACAACGTCCTGGCCTATGACCTGCGCGGGCATGGTCATTCCGCTGAAGGGGCAGGCAACATAACCGGGGTTGGCGCCATCGAATGGCGCGATGTCATCGGCTCGGTCCGGTACGCGCGCCAGAAGCTCCCCAACGCAAAGATTGCCCTTCACTCCCTGTGCATGGGATGCAACTCAACATTCATCGCCATGGAGAAGCACCCGGAAGAGTTCGCCGACATTGTCTGCATGATCGCCCTGCAGCCGCTTTCGGCTGCGCCATTCATAGAAAGAGCACTGATCGACAATGGCGTCGAAAATGCCGTGGAGCGCTTTAATGAGCGCTACTCCTATTACTCCAGCTTCCGGCACACGGATTCAAATGCGATCGCCCGGGCTCACGCGGTCAATTGCCCGACCATGCTCGTTCAGGTCAAAGACGACATGACCACAAAACCCTCCGATGCCGAAGGCATCTTTGAGAGATTGCCGACCGCCGACAAGAAACTGCTCTGGATTGAAGGAACGCCGGTTCGATACGAGGGATATCGCTATTTCAGTCAAAAGCCAGCCGAGATGCTCGCCTGGTACGATGCACATATGTGAGGAGTTGGACGATGTTTGGGAACATGATTTCGAACATGATGGTCAAGCCCTTTCAGTCTCCGCTGTTCGACAGCCCGGAGGCCCATGGGCTCGACTATGAGGACGTGGAATTCAAGGCAGAAGATGGCGTCACGCTTCGCGGTTGGCTGATCAAGGGCGGGACCGGCAAGGTGATCGTCCAGAGCCATTTCGGCGTCCAATGCAACCGCGGCGGCTGGACCCCCAAGGGCCACGGCCCGATCGCACCGTGGAAGCAGGACATCAAGTTCCTGCGCCAGGCGAAATACCTTGTCGACCAGGGATACTCTGTTCTCATGTATGACCTGCGCGGTCATGGCGAGAGCGACATCGGCACCATCCCCTGGGTGAGCTGGGGCCCGGAAGAAGCCAAGGACGTGATCGCGGCGGTGGACTTTGCAACGGCAGGGTTCCCGGACGCATCGATCGGTTTGCTCAGCATATGCATGGGATCGGCATCGACCACCTACGCATTCGGCCGCGAGAATGGGCTGGGCAGACGGACGAACCTCAAGGCGATGGTCGCGGTTCAACCTCTTCTCTATACCTGTTTCATCAAGGCGCTTGGCATGCCCGGTTTCATGGCCCGGTCCGGTGAAAAGGTTAGCGAAAAGCGGCTTGGTTTTGACATGTCCACGCCCGACTTCGTCAAAGACGCACCAAAGGTGACGGTGCCCACCCTGGTCGTTCAGAACTCCAACGATCCGTGGACGGAAATGGGCATGGTGCGCGACTACTATGACGCGTTGAGTGTGGAAAAGGACATGATGCTGCTTGATCTGGCGAAAAGCCGGTTTGCAGCCTACGACTATCTCGGAACCCATCCCGAAGAGGTCATGGGCTGGTTCGACAGGTACATGTGATGGTTCTGACCGTATTGAAATGGGGCATTCCCGCGCTCACCATCGCTGCGATCGCCGGCGCGTTCCTGACCAAAAAAACGTTCCACGTGGAGACCATGATCGAGGCTCCCGCCGAGGCCGTCTGGGCCGTCTTGCTCGACACCCGGTCCTACCCCGAATGGAACCCGGTTTTTGTCGAGGCCAATGGCGACTATTCCGAGGGCGCGAAGCTCGCCTACAAGGTTCGTGATCCGAACGGCAATCTGCTTGAAATGACAGGGACGGTTGTCACCATCACACCGTCCAGAGAACTAAGGCAGACCGGCGGTGTTCCTGGGCTTCTGACTTTCGATCATCAATGGCTGCTTGAACCGGTTGACGGCGGCACGAAGGTTATCCAGCACGAAATTGATCGAGGTCTGGGGCTCTGGTTCTGGAATTCGGACTGGATCGAGCCGTCCTATGCGAAAACGCTGGACGCGTTGAAGAAGCGGGTAGAGCAATCGGCCGATTGAACTGCCGTGTGTTGCCGGCTCAGGTCAAAGATGAATCTGAGCCGCCGCGGCCTTTAGAATCGGCAGTGCATTTTCAACCATTTCGTCATCAAACCGGCTCAGCATTCCAAATGTTGAAAGTGTGAGGGCAACCTCACCGTTCCTGCCGCGCACCGGCACGGCAAGCGCACCGATGTCCGGTTCGTTCTCGCCGCTGTTGCGCGCGTAGTCTTGCGCCTTGATCTGTTCCAGCTCTGGCGCCGTCGGCTCTGCGGCACCTTCCAGCCAGTCCTTCACGTCTTCTTCCGACATGTTTGCGAGCCACAGACGTCCTTGCGCTGTAACCCCAATCGGGAGAACAGTTCCCACGTTTATGTTCACGGTGAGCGGCCGGTCTGACGGCGCAACTGCAATGCAGGTCGGCCCCTTCCGCCCCAGACGGCACACCATCACGGATTCATGAAGTTTGCGGGCGAGATCCGAGACGATTGGTTGCAACTTTATCGCCAACGGGTTGGTGATTTCCGCAAGTCGACCAAGTTCCTGAATACCAGCTCCCAGTGAAAAATACCCCCGGCGATAGCTGACCAGGGCACCGCTTTCTTCAAGCGTCAGCAAGAAGCGATGCGCCGTCGCTGTGTTCATCCCGAACTCGGAAGCCACTGTACTTGCGGAGATTTCGGGACGCTCCGGCGTAATGAGTCGCAGAATCGAGAAAGCCTTCAGAACGGATCCGTTCAGGGGTGTGCTCATGTCCTAGATCTCTTCTCGTTGTCGTCTGCGAGGGGTTTCTTCCTTTTGAACCATTCGCACTCGCTTGACAATCTAATCTGCATATGTCAAATAGTGAGAAATAAATCTTATTAATTGAGATTTGGAGGAAGAGATGTCAAATGTCCGCGCCGTTAGTGCGCTGATCGCGAATGAGGATTTAGTCTCGCAAGAAAGCGCTGTCTTTGAGCGCAGGGATCCGGTGACCTCGCAGATCGTAACCGTCGCAACCGCCTGTAAATCGGCCGAAGTCGATCTCGCGGTCCAGGCTGCCGACAAGGCATTCCCATCGTGGTCGGAGACCTCTCCCAATCAACGGCGCACAATCCTCAATTCCTGCGCGGACGCTCTTGAGGCGCGCAAAGGGGAAATCGCCGAGCTCGGATCCCGGGAACTGGGCATGACGATGGCCTGGATCGGGTTCAACGTGATGTTGGCTGCGCGAATGTTGCGCGAGGCAGCCTCGCTAACGACGCAGATCAAGGGCGAGATCATTCCGGCTGACAAGCCTGGCACCCTGGCCATGGGTTACCGTCAGCCGATCGGCGTTCTTGTTGGAATGGCCCCCTGGAATGCTCCCGTCATTTTGGGCGTGCGTAGTTTTGCAATGCCAATCGCATGCGGCAATACCGTTGTGATGAAGGCATCAGAAAAGTGTCCCGGCCTACATCGGCTGATCGGCGACTGCATGAAAGATGGCGGTCTGCCAGGCGGCGTTCTCAACATCATTACGCATTCAGCCGCTGACGGTCCCGAAGTGGTGAACGCGTTGGTGGACCATCCCCTCACCCGGCGCATCAACTTTACCGGTTCAACTCGTGTTGGTCAGATCATTGCGGAGCGCGCCGCGAGACACCTGAAGCCTTGCCTTTTGGAACTTGGCGGAAAAGCGCCACAGATCGTTCTCGAGGATGCGGACATCTCTGGGGCCGTGAACGCTGCTGCCTTCGGTGCGTTCTTCAATCAAGGCCAAATCTGCATGTCGACCGAGAAGATCATCGTTCTCGAGGCCGTTGCCGACACGTTCATCGAAGCGTTTGTTGCAAAAACCAAAAGCCTGAAAACAGGTCGGCCTGAAGAAACGATCCATATCGGGTCCGTTGTTGACCGGGACACAATCGACCATGTCAACCGCCTCATCGGCGACGCCCTGGAAAAGGGTGCTGAGCTCCTTTGCGGAGGCGCTCCAGAAGAAGGCACAATCATGCCGCCGACGATCGTGGCTGGTGTAACGCCCGAGATGGACATCTACCACGCCGAAAGCTTCGGGCCGGTCACGACTGTCATGCGGGCGCGCGATGAAGACCACGCCATCGAAATCGCCAACGACACGCCCTATGGCCTGACGGCATCCGTCTTCGGCAAGGACACAAGGCACGCTTTCGAAGTCGCCAAACGACTGCAAACGGGCATCGCACACATCAACGGTCCCTCAGTTGGAGATGAAGCGCATATGCCGTTCGGCGGCACCAAGGCCTCGGGCTACGGGCGTTTCGGTGGAACAGCGGCGATCAACGAATTTACTGAGCTGCGTTGGATCACCATCGAGGACCCGAACCAGCACTACCCGATCTGATGTGACATCTCCCGGACAACCATCCGGGATCATCATCCGGAGATCAAAATGCTCGAAAAATCCACCACGGGTGCACCCGGCAGCGTGCGGGCCGGAGGGGCTCTCTTTGGCAAACTCAAGGCCCTTGGGGTCGACTATGTCTTCACCAATTCAGGTACGGATTTTCCGCCGATCATCGAAGGACTGATCGAGGCGGACCGGAAGAATATTGATCTGCCGACGCCTGTTGTTTGCCCCCACGAAAACCTGGCGATGGGTATGGCGCACGGTTACTACCAGATTTCGGGCCGGATGCAGTCGGTCATGTTGCACACCAATGTCGGCCTCTCCAACGGTGCCACCGGTGCGATCAATGCCTGGTGTGACCAGATCCCGATGTTTCTCATGTCCGGTCGAACGCCCGTGATGGAAAAGGAGCGTTTCGGGGCCCGCACTGTTCCAATCGGCTGGGGCCAGGAAATGTTCGACCAGGCCTCACTTGTGCGCGAATGCACCAAGTGGGATTACGAACTGCGGTTTCCTGAGCAGGTGTCAGACCTGTTCGACCGGGCCTGGGCAATTTCAAATTCGACACCCAAGGGACCTGTCTACCTGAGTCTTCCACGCGAGGTATTGTGTGAGGAGACCTCTACGGAGGGTCTGGCCGCAGCCTCCTCCATGACACCAGTCTTCACAGCGCCCGACAAAGAGGCACTTGCCAAAGCGGCGGAACTGTTGGCGACCGCAAAAAGCCCGCTGATCATTGCACAGCGCGGTGCTGGTTCTGCGGAAGCGTTCGCCGCGCTCTCTGAATTCGTCCAGGATTGGTCGCTGCCGTTATCCCACTACTGGGCAAACCAGATCGCAATTCCAATGTCCAATCCGATGCATATCGGTTGGAACCCGAATGCGTTCCTGGGCGAAGCCGACGTCATTCTGGTTCTGAACGCCTTGGCACCCTGGTGGCCGGATCAGGTAACCCTTCGCGAGGATGTCAAGGTTATCCAGCTGGGTCCCGACCCTCTCTTTTCGCGTACGCCCGTCCGCAATTTTCCAGCCGACGTCGCGCTCGCAGGTGAGCTTGCACCCACCATTCTCGACCTGATTGACGCCGTGAACCTTCATCCGCGGGATGACGTACTGTTGACGCAACGCCGCGCGCGGGTTGAAGCGGCAGCTGCTGCTGATCGCGAAATGGTACGCAAGCATGCACAGAGCGGCAACGGCTCGCCAATGAGCAAGGAATGGGTCAGCCATTGTCTCGGGCGGGCCATCACGGGCAGAAAAGCCTCTGTCTTTCACGAACTTGGTTGCCCGTTGCCACCACTCGAACTTGAGGATCATCTCAGCTACTTCCAGGAACCGCATTCAGGTGGTCTTGGCTGGGGTCTTCCTGCGGCTCTGGGTGCACAGCTCGCCGATCGTGATCGCCTTGTCATCGCGACCATGGGCGATGGCAGCTACATGTTTGCTAACCCGACCGTGTGTCACCAGGTGGCCGAGGCGCTCGAACTGCCCCTGATCGTCCTTGTTCTCAACAACGAGGAATGGGGGGCCGTTCGTCACTCCGCGGAAGGACTCTACAAGGGCGGTCTTGCAAGACAATCCAACGACGTCCCGCTCACCTCGCTGAGACCCAGCCCAGATTTTACCAAGACTGCCGAAGCCAGCCGCGCCTACACGGAGACGGTTACGGCAGGCGATGCGCTTCCGGCGGCCCTGGACCGGGCAATCCAGGTCGCCACGACGGAAAAACGTCAGGTTCTCCTGAACATCGCAATCGAGAGAACCAGCCCGCACTAGCCCGCAACCTCACATCCCGACACTGAAGGAGGAGCATATGTCCATTCAACGGAAACTCGCGCTCGGCGCTGCGGCCATTGCCATGTCTTTGGCCGCTTACTCAGCGAAAGCGGAAGAACTGAAACTCGCCCATTTTGCATCGACAAAGTACCCACTGCATGTGGAGCTCATGACCCCCCTCTCGGAGCAGATTGCCGAAAAGAGTGGTGGAGACCTGACGATCCGCATTTATCCGGGTGGCGAGCTTGGCGCCGGGCCGGCAAAGCAATATGACCGGGCCGTTGACGGTGTCGCCGATATCACCCTGGCCTTGCCGGGATACACGGCTTCACAATTCAAGAAGACGCTCCTGGTGGAGCTGCCGGGTGTCGTCCCGGCAGGCAAGGACGTGACGGCAACTTTCTGGGACAATATTGACGAGGTTTCCAAGGAGTTTCGCCGCACAAAGCTGCTTGCACTCTGGTCCAATCCCCCGGGCGTTTTGATGACGGCGAACAAACCCATTCGCTCGCTTGAGGACGTTAAGGGTCTGAAGATCCGCGTACCGTCCAAAAATGTTGGCCGAGTTGCCGCTGCGTGGGGGGCGACGCCTGTCTCCATGCCGATCACGGAGGTTTACAACTCTCTGGCAACGGGCGTCATTGATGGCGTCCTGGTGGACGCATCAGTTTTGAACAGCTTCAAACTCAAGGAAGTCGCGAACCATGTGACCACGGGCATGAACTCCACCAACTCTCCGATGATGCTGGTCATGAACCGGGACAGCTGGAAAGACCTCGGTGAAGAAAAACAGGCTGTCTTGGAAGGTCTCGCCGGTGCAACCCTGTCGGAAGCAGGACGAAAGACTCAGGCCGCCGGTGCAGAGCGTGCACTCAAGGCTTTCTCGGATATGGGCAAGGAAATCATCGAACTCAGCCCCGAGGAAGCTGCCAAGTTCAACGCCGCAACCGACGCCTTGATCGAAGAAGTCGTTGCAGAACTTGAAAGCGACGGCGTCGACGCCGGTGCTTATGTGAACGCGCTGCGGCAGTAAGTCCGATGGCCGAGCAGACGTCAAAAAAAAGCGTTCAGGGTCTCCCTGAACGCGTCCTCGCTCTCGCCGCGCTCGCCAGTGGACTGATCCTGTGCGGTGTGATGGTTCTCGTGATGGTTTCGGTGTTCTTCAGATACGTGCTGAGCGCACCTCTGCTTGGCAGTCAGGAAATCGTTCAGCTGGGCATGGTCTTTGTTGTGATGCTGGCCATGCCCTACACCGCCCTGACCAACCAGCATATTCGCGTTGACATATTCGACCCGCGCCTTGGTGAGCTTGGCCGTTACATCTGCGATATCTTCGCCCGTCTGCTCGGTATTTGCGTCCTCTACATGCTGGTTGAAAAAGCCTGGGACAAGATGCTCGATGCCGTCGAGTATGAAGACGTCACCAACATGATTGAACTGCCGCTCTGGACAGCATACGCCGCGATTTGCGCGGGCATGGGTCTCTATATCCTCGTACTGCTGCTCCAGCTTTGGCGTCAGTTCCGGACCGGAGTGCGCGGCTATGAGTGACACGGTTGTCGGCGTTTGGGGCATCGCCGCCCTTTTCCTGTGCCTTGGGCTACGCATACCTGTGGGAATGGCCCTCCTGATGGTTGGCTTTGGTGGCATCTGGTACATGGATGGCTATCGGGCCGCGATCTCGACAATGTCGGCGGAAACCTATTCCTCCGTGTCGTCCTACTCCCTATCGGTCATTCCTCTGTTTGTCCTCATGGGCAATGTTGCCGGAGCGGCTGGTTATTCGCAGCGCCTTTATGATGCCGCCCATGCTTGGGTCGGGCACTTGCGGGGCGGTCTCGCTTCGTCCACGGTTCTTGGCTGTGCTGCCTTTGCGGCAGTCAGCGGATCCTCGGTTGCAACAGCGGTCACGATCGGCAAGGTCGCCTTGCCCGAGATGAAGCGCTACGGCTACGCTGATGGGTTGGCAACAGGCTCGGTCGCCGCTGGCGGCACGCTCGGCATCTTGATCCCGCCGTCAACCGGGTTCGTGCTTTACGCCATTCTGACAGAGGAAAGTATCGGCAAACTCTTCATTGCGGGAGTTCTTCCAGGCATCCTGCTGTCTCTGCTGTTCATTCTGGTGATCATTGGCGTCACCTGGCTCAAACCTGCGCAGGGCCCCGCCGGGCCGAAAACAACGCTCGGCGAGAAAGGACTGGCGTCACTTGCCGCCTTGCCATTGATCCTGGTTATCCTGATATCCATTGGTGGCATCTATGCCGGTGTTTTCACTCCGGTGGAAGCTGCGGGTGTCGGAGCTGGTCTTGTTACTGTGCTGGCGGTCTTGTCGGGCAAAGTGAAGTTCTCAGCCTTTCCCGAAATCCTGCGCGGGACCGTCACAATGACGGCAATGCTGTACCTAATCATCATTGGTGCACATGTCTTTGGGCCGTTTCTGGCGTTGACCCACATCCCGGATACGCTGGCGAACTGGCTGCTGGCGTCGGGTCTCGGTAAATTTGAGACTCTGCTGCTGATCCTTGCAGCCTACATCGTGCTCGGCATGTTCTTCGACGGCCTTGCCATGCTTGTTGTGACACTCCCGGTCGTTTTCCCGATCATCACAGGCCTCGGCTTCGATCCGATCTGGTTCGGCGTCATTGCCGTTATCGTTATCGAGATGGGACTGATTACGCCGCCCGTCGGTATCAATGTCTTTGTGGTGAAGGGTGTCGCAGCCAATGTTCCAATGGCCACAATCTTCCGCGGTGTTTTACCTTTCTGGTTCGCCATGCTGGTTTGCCTGATCATCCTGATCCTGTTCCCGCAGATCGCGTTGTTCTTGCCTTCAAACATGAGTTGACGAGAGGGAGGCATATGCCTTTTCGGTAAACCTGGAAAGATTAGTCTCTCTTGTCTTTCGTGGCTTCACTTGCTCGGCGACTTTGCAAATTTAGGAGCGCAAAGCAAAACGTCATCACTAGAAAAAAGGGCGGCCCCTTGGCCGCCCTTTTCGTTTCAATAACGCTTTATGGCTTAGTTCGCCACGACCTTCACGTTGAGAAGATCCGGAAGCGTTTGAGGCGCTGCCATGCTGCCGAGGATCTGTGCCAGTGGCACGGGATTGGCAGGAGCCAGTGTCACGCTCAGGTCCTTCGGGTCATTCAGGAACTTGGAAACCGCGTCCGTGACCATCTTGGTGAAGGCTTCGTTCTGGATCGGCGCTGTCGCTTCCGTTGCTTGCGCGATCAGAACTTCACGCAGGACCTCTGCCGGCAGCCCCTGGGCTTCCGCGAAGTGTTCAAGGCCTTTGGAAGCCAGTCCGGCGTCCTTGAAGGACAGCGAAGCGTCAACGAACTGAGCGGAGATCGCCGCTATCTGTCCTTGCCCTTCCGGATCTTCAAACAGAGCCTTCGGAACGTTGGCGAAGCGCGCAGACGCCTCCGCCCGGCCGACACCTTCGATATCCACCATCAGGCGCTCAAGGCGCAGTTCAAGCGTTGCTTCGTCCCAGTAGAAACGTGTCTCATCGGACCAGACTACCGTGTCCAGTCCCAGAGCCTGGAACAGTGCCTGCGCTTCCGGTTCGTCGATCACACTGACAGGCACGCGAATGCCGTCGCTCCTGACGTGGAGACTTGTCGGGATCGGCGGCACGGTCGACGAGATCGTCATTTCGGCCTTGCCGATTGCGGTCTGGCCCACATCCGGAATGGTCACGTCCAGGCCTTCGAGTTCATAGGCGAAGGATCTCGGCACAAAGGCACGCGCAACTTCGATCGGGTTGTCCTCGCCGTAGTTCGGGTCAGACATGAGGGTCGCGATCATGGCCTTCATCGGCGTGTATTCGGCGAACTCAATGTCGCCGATCGCGGCCCAGTCAAGCTTCACGGAAGCGCCTTCTGGAAGGTTCGGTGCGTCGAGGCCGACCAGCATCATCTCGCCAATGCCGCTGGACCCGATATTGGTCATCGCCATTTCTTCGATCTTGATTGCCGATTCCAGGCCCGGTCCGATGGGCACGATGACTGACACACCGCTGATGCGCGCATCCCCAAGCGTAAAGGAGCGATAGAACTGGAAAATGTCGGTGATCAGCTCCTCAGGAGACGGAGCCTTCTGGTCAAGCAGATCGTCAAGCAGGCCAAGCACATCATTCTCACGCTTGACCATCGTGACGTTGTCGAGCGTCGCGCGGTCGGCTTCAATCTTGATGGTTATACCGTCGCCAACCTCCTGGGTGGATTTGTAATCCACAGCCGATCCTGATCCGAGAAGGGTCCTTTCCTGGCCACTTTCAGGAACAGACGGGTCGAACAGATCGAAGAACCCTGCCATGTCAATGTCGTTGTAGATCGTCTTTCCCTGGCTGGTGGTTTGCGTCAGCATCTCGCCGGAAGCCGGGTCCAGCGTCTGTATGTTCTGCGTGACCTGATCGATCGAATATTCGTCGACCCGGCCGTCTCTTGCACCGGCAAGCACGTAACCGTCCATTTGCACCGTGCCGGAAAGCACCAGTGTGTCCTCTCCGTTTTCCGTCCCGTAGGCTTCGATGGTTATCCCGGAGCTGTCGACCCTGACTTCGTCATAGGACGTCAGCAAGGAGGCTTTCACGAACGGGAGCCAGCGGCTGACCTGACGGGCGGGATCCTCGGCGGGCAGCTCCGGCAGGACAAATTCGTAATTCGTCGCCGTTATGCCGGACAGGCGTCCTTCCATCTTCAGACGGCCTTCGCCTTCTGCTTCACCGCTGACCACGAGCGCCGTGTCGTCCGAGTAAACCCACTTCTCGGAGGTGTAGGTGTCGTCGTTGCGGGTTAGCCCGGTGATGGTAACCGTCCCGGAACTGATCGAGACCTCGTAGTTCAGATCCGTCAGCTTGGATGGATCGATATCCGTCGGGCCATCGTTGCCCGTGACATCGGTTTCTTCTTTGGGGATGTCCTTGATTGTGCCGCTGAGGGAAAGCTTGCTGTCCGTAAGCGTCAGCGTGTCGGTTCCGGCATCATAGTCGACCGAACCGTTTTCGAAGGTCAGGCCCAGTTTTTTCAGACCCTCGGCATAAGCGTCGAACGCAGCCTTGCCTGTGTCCTGAGCAAATGCGGTGCCCGAAATCAGCACCATTGCCGTGCTGAGCGCCAGCACCTTCGAACGTTGGCCGACCGGTCGGGATATGGATGGAGTTGTGGGCTTAAAAAACAATGTTTTGGCTCCAAATCGGATGATCAGAATAGACCGTCGGAAAACGGTCCGCTCAGATATAGTTGTTTGTCTCAGGCCGTTCCATGACTATGGCGCATTCTTTTTGTGACGTCGAATCCGGAGCTGAGAATTCTAGGTTTCGCCGAGCCGCCACTCGTCCAGAACACGCTCGTCGTGTTCAGTGGCGATGCCGGTGGCTTTCAGCGACCTGTAATGGCTGTCGGTGGCGAGCTTGCTCAGCGCCCAAACCGCGGCCCCCCGGACGAAAGGATCGGGGTCTTCCAAAAGGCGTTCAACCTTGTCAGCCAGGTCCGGACGATTGGAATTGCCCGCAGCGATCAGGACATTGCGCAGGAAACGATTTCGCCCGATGCGCTTGATCGGCGATCCTGAAAAGAGTTTGCGGAACGCGGCATCGTCCAGCTCCAGAAGCATGGCAAGGTCGGGGTTTTTCAGCTCGTCCCGCGCGACAAGCTTGGCTTCGCGCGCCGCGCTCGCAAACTTGTTCCAGGGACAGGCCGCAAGGCAATCGTCGCAGCCATATATCCGGTTGCCCATCGCCGTGCGAAACTTGTGCGGGATGGCGCCGGCATGTTCGATGGTCAGATAGGAGATGCAGCGTCGCGCATCGAGCTGGTAGGGAGCCGGAAAGGCATCGGTCGGGCAGCTCTCGAGGCAGGCGCGGCAGGACCCGCAGTGATCGACTTCGCTGCCGCTTGGGGGCAGTTCCAGCGTCGTGAAAATGGATCCCAGGAAAAACCAGGAACCAAGCTCGCGGGACACCAGATTGGTGTGCTTGCCCTGCCATCCGAGCCCGGCGGCCTGAGCGAGCGGTTTTTCCATGACCGGCGCTGTGTCTACGAAAACCTTGACGTCTCCACCGGCCCGAGAAATCAGAAAGCCCGCCAGTTCTTTCAGGCGGCCTTTGATGACATCGTGATAATCGCGGTGACGTGCATAAACGGAAATGCCGCCGGTACCGGGATCCTCGAGATGCTTCAGAGGATGGTTTTCCGGGGCGTCGTCCGGCCCGTAGTTCATCGCCAGCATGAGCACACTGCGGGCTTCAGGCCAAAGGGAACGCGGTGCGGTACGCCGCTCGGCGGTCTCTTGCATCCAGCCCATCGTTCCGTGGTAGCCCTTATCGAGGAAAGCACGCAGGTGCTCTCCAGCGTCCGGGATACTGTCGGCAGAAGCGATTTTCAGACGGTCGAAACCGAGTGTGTTTGCCTTGTTTTCAAGGTCAGCCAGAAGCTTTTGGGTTTTCTTGTCCAAGTCGTCGACAACGGGTGCTTAAAAGTCCAGGTCCGCATAGGATGCGGCGGGCGGCATGCCCAGTACTTTCTCACCCAGGAGCGGACGCATGCTGGGGCGTGATTTGACGCGCGCATACCAGCTTTTGACGTCCTCTTCGTTGCTCCAGGGCACTTCCCCCAGATAGTCGGCGCAGGAAAGCCCCGCTGCAAGGGCAAAATCGGCAAAGGACAGCCGGTCGCCTGCCAACCAGCGGCGCGAGGCGACCAGATAACCGAAGTATTTCAGGTGGTGGTGGATGTTTGCCCGGGCAACGCGCAGGGCTGCGGAATCGGGTTCGCCGCCACCGGCAGACTTGGGCATGATCTGTTTGTAAATGCGTTCGCGAACCAGGTGCCCGACCACTTCCTGGTCGAATTTCATCAGGCTCCACTCCACCAGCCGCCGTGTTTCCGCTCTGGCTTCAGGGTGGTCCGGCATCAAGCGCCGGTCAGCAACCGCATAACCCCGCGTTTCGTCGAGATATTCCATGATCGGCCCCGGGCCGCAGATCGCCGGACCATCGTTCTCCACAAGGACCGGAACGGTTCCTGCAGCATTCAACATCAACAGTTGCTGGGGCCGATCCCAGGGGTCGACATGCTGCTCTTCAAATGCAGCGCCATATTCGCTCAGAACGAGCCGAATGAACCGGGACGACGGTGAAAACGGATGATGGTAAAGCGTCAGCATGAACGGGTTTAGGGCCTGAACTGTGGCAAGACTAGGGTAAGGACACAGGAATTATGGTCTGAGTTTGCCTCACATATGGTTATCAAGGGTTTGACGTTGCCGCTTTGGTTCTGCAATTAAGCACACGTCAGGCCGTGCCTGAGTCGCAAGATCCACCTGCTCAGTCCGAATTTTAGCAATCCCACGGGAGACAGATCACAAAATGGACGGCCAAACGATTGTCAGCGCTTTGATTTTGGGGATCGTTGAAGGCCTGACGGAGTTTATCCCGGTTTCTTCCACTGGGCACATCCTGTTGCTGGGTCATTTTCTCGGATTTGAAAGCACCGGAAAAACCTTTGAGGTCCTGATACAGCTCGGCGCAATTCTGGCGATCCTGTCGGTTTATTTCGGCAGGCTCTGGAATCTTGCGGTCACGCTTCCAAGCGATGCCACCAGCCGCCGCTTCGTCTTCGGCATCCTGATTGCCTTTCTGCCGGCCGCAGTCATTGGCGTTCTGCTGCACGGTTTCATCAAGGAGGTCCTGTTTGAAACGCCGGCCCTGATCTGCACCACGCTGCTTGTCGGCGGCGTCATTCTTTTGTGGATCGACCGGTTGCCGCTGAGGCCGCGCTACACCAGCGTGATGGAGTACCCGTTGTCGCTTTGTCTCAAGATCGGGTTTTGCCAGTGCCTTGCCATGGTTCCGGGCGTCTCGCGTTCCGGGGCCACAATTGCCGGTGCGCTGCTCATGGGCACAGACAAGCGCTCTGCCGCCGAGTTCTCGTTTTTCCTGGCCATGCCCACCATGGCAGGGGCGTTCGCTTACGATCTTTACAAGAACCGGAATGTCCTTTCAGCCGACGACGCCGTAATCATCACGATCGGTTTCATAGCGTCGTTTGTGTCCGCGGTTTTCGTCGTCAGGAAGCTGCTGGATTTCGTCTCAAGACACGGCTTCGCACCCTTTGCCTGGTGGCGGATCTTTGTCGGACTTGCCGGCTTTGCAGGGCTCTATTTCCTAGGTTGACGTTTTGCGCGGCTTGCCGTCCGCATAGAGCGCGCTCAGTTCCGCCAGTTCACCTGTGAGCTCCAGCCGCAATCCTGCGGGTGACAGCAGTTCCGCGCCCGGGCCCAGCCAACGCACCAGTGGCAGGATACGGGCACGGTCGGTGCTTGGAATGCGGACAAGGATCCTGCCATCCGCCGCCGGTGTGAAGACCGCGTGACGGTAGTACCAGTCCGCGCTCAGCTTTCTGGCCTGTTCGGAGGTGATCAGGATCTTTGCGATTTCCTCTTCCTGTTCCCAGCGCCGCATGGCCTGGGAAAGCCAGGCCCCGCCAAGCAGGGTCTTGATCGAGAAATCCTTGTCGGGCCGGAAGAACAGGCCGCTGATTTCAAGGTTCCGGACCCTGTCCGCCCGGTAGACCTTGACCATTTCCGTGTCGACGCAGCGCCCCGCAAGGTACCAGAGATCCCGGTCGAACATGACACCGTACGGTTCCACATCATGAGCTTTCACGGCATTGCGCGACGGATTTACGTGATCAAATCTGACCCGCTTGCTGTCCAGGATGCCGGCCATGAAACCGTCCAGCGCCGTTTGCCAGTCTTCGGTTGGCTCCGCCTTTGTGCCGGCATGGAAGATATCGGCTGGGATCGGTTCGATGCCGACGATCCGGTCGGCTTCCTTCAGGAGGCCATGGACGGATTTCGGCAGCGAGGCCAGCAGTTTCTTTTCCGCCGAGGTCAGTTCGTCGGCGAGCGGGACAGTCCGGCTGCTGCGCACCAGTGCCATCGCGGCCAGAAGAGCCGCCGTCTCGTTGCGTGTCAGAGCAACAGGCGGCTGGATATATCCGCTCGCCAGCCGGTAGCCGCCTTCGGCGCCGCGCTCCGCATCGACCGGAACGCCGAGTGCAATCAACCTGTCGATGTCGCGGTAGATCGTTCTGAGCGACACCTGGAACCGTTCGGCGAGCACCGTTGCGGGGACAAGTTTACCGCCTGTCAGCAGCAACAGGATGCCGAGCGCACGTTCAATCGGGTTCATGAAAACAGCCTTGGCCGGTTGGTTCGAAAAAAAATCATATCTCTGGAACAGAACGAGATCAAACCTGACTCACAGCTGTCAGGATTGCCCTGTCATTGTCTCCTTGTCCCCAGGAAATGGGGGAGACGAACCCCGAGGAGAAGAGAGATGACCTATGAAGTTGAGACCGTTTTCCGCAGCCGTGCGCAAAGCCGCGGCATTCTGCTTACCGCTCTTCGTGCATGTGCCGATGAGTTCCGCAGGTATTTCAGCAGCAGGTCAACTGCCCGTGCCCTTTCTCATTTGAATGAAGAGGAGTTGCGGGACATTGGCCTCATGCGGACAGAACGCGGTTACCAGAAGCTCCACAGGGATCGAGTGGGCGCGGATTACTGGATATGAACGGATCCGGTGGCTGGCATGGAAATGTCAGCCGCCGGTCTTGCGCAGCAAGGCCTTCACTTCCGGCTTGTTCCAGAGAAGGAACATCACCACCAGTGCCAGAAGCGCACAGGTGATCACGATATAGAATGGCAGGTCGAGATTGATCCCGATCAGCTCCCCACCGACCAGCGACATGACGCCCGCATTGAATGTGAACACCGCGATGGTCACACCCATGACCCAACCCTGTTCTTCTGCACCGACAGACGCCGAAAAGATTGACAAGAGGGTCGGATAGGCGATGCCGAAAATAAAGAAGAAACAGAAGATCGGCACATAGGTCAAAGGCCCGTCCGGAGACAGGATGAACGCCGCCGTCGCCAGGATCCAGACAATGAAGTTTGCCGCGAGGATGCGTTCCTTGGTGAACCGTTTTTGCGCCGGAACCACAAGGAATGTGCTCGAAATCGCGATGGCTGCGCCGATCGTCATCATGGCGAAGCTGCTGCCGAGAACACCATATCCGAACCGGCTGGTGAGATAGTTGTCGACGAAGACGTAGAAGGTGACGTTGGCCAGGTGGAAGAAGAACAGCACGATCGACAACCGGATGACGAGCGGAAAGTCCTTGATCCGCCAGAGCGTGGCGAAGAATTCCGCAGGCCTCAGCGAAAACTCTTCCCGGTCGGCCGGGTCTTCCTTGTAAAAGAGAACCACCAGGAAAACCGCGATCGCGACGAGGACCAGGCACGCATAAAAGGGCAGTTTGACGCTCGCGATGCTGCCGATGAGGATCGGATCGGACAGGAAGCCGCCAATCAGCGGTCCACCCACGAGACCGAAACTGATGCCGAGCATGATGTAGCCCATGTTTCTGGAGAGATCCTCATCATCGGTGCTGCCGTCCACCATGGCCGCCTGGGCAATCGGCTGGTTGCCTGCCGTCAGCCCGGTGATGGCGCGCCCCAGGATGAGCAGCAGGAAGCTGTTCACGTAAAGTGCGATGATGGTCAGCGCATACCCGGCGAAGGCTCCGAACAGACAGATCAGGATGGCGTTCTTGCGCCCGATCTGATCGGAAAGTTTTGCGATATAGGGCGCGCCGAAAAACCAGGACAGAAAGAAGATGCCGATAATGAGGCCGTAGTCGAAATGACGCGCTGCGGTGGACGTGTCCGTGGGCAGGATCGAGGTGCTCGGCTCCATGATCAGGCTGTTGATGATCGGAAAGACCAGGCCCTGACCCAGTAGGTCAACAAAAACGACAAACACCATCGTTATTTTGGCAATCGGCGACATGAGCTCCCCCCGGCACACTCAAGCCTAGGGGAATCACGTCGACGCGGCAACGGATGCCTCTATGAAAAGGCGGAATGGATCCCGCACTGCTGCCTTGTCAGGCCCCTTCAGACCGCGCGATGCGCATCATACTGGCCGTGCTCGCGGAAACGTTCCAGATAGGTGGGCAGAATGGTCGCGAGCGTTGACGTCTCGATTCCAATGCCTTCCAGTGTGCGGCCATCGGACTTGGCGGTCTCTGAAACCACATTGTCGGTCTTGAGCATTTCGACCTGGTCAGCGGTGAGCGGCGCACCCGGGAAAAGCTGCATGACCTTGCCCATGGCAGACGCAATAGGGAAGGGGATCGGCAACAAAGTGCGCGAACGCCGGGTGACCTCGAGCATGTCCTCAAGGCACTCCTTGAAGCTTTTGATCTCCGGACCGCCGAGTTCGTAGGTGGCACCTGGCGTGAGGTCCCCGTCGACAGCCCGGGCGACGGCCTCAGCGACATCACACACATAGACCGGTTGAAACTTGGTCACGCCGCCGCCAATCGACGGTAGGACGGGTGAAAACCGCGCCATTTCGGCGAACTGATTGAAAAAATCGTCTTCCGGACCGAACACGATGGACGGGCGCAGGATGATGCTGTCGGCGAGTGTTTCCAGAACGCCGGCTTCACCGGCCGCCTTGGTGCGCGCATAGGCCGATTTGCTGTCGGCATCGGCACCGATCGCCGAAATATGCGTGATCGCGCTGAGCCCGGCGGAGCGCGCTGCTTCGGCAATCGCGCGCGGACCGAAGGCCTGTACTGCGTCGAAAGTCTGGTTGCCCGAGGGCGCCAGGATGCCGACTGCGTTGACCACTGCGTCCGCGCCGATCACGGCCCGGTCGACGGACCAGCGGTAGCGCAGGTTTGCCTGGACCGGCATGATCTGTCCCGGAACGCCGAGCGGCTGCAAATGCGTCGCCAGATCGGGGCGCCGGACCGCCGCGCGGATTTGATACCCGCGCTTGGCGAGAGCCTGGACGATATGGCGGCCCAAAAACCCGGATCCGCCGAAAACCGTGACGAGTTTGCCATTGAGTGGTGTGGCCATCCTGCAATGCCCTTTGTCGCGTCCTGAACAGGGCCCGGCGCTTCTGTCGACGGGCCTTTCATGGAGTTACTTAGACCTTTGTGCGGCAGGTGTGAAGGGCTCCGGGCCAATGAGCAAAAAAAGTCGCACTTGCCGATTGACAAGAATTGACCCGGCCCTTACAAGCCCCCCTCACAGCCCAGGTGGCGGAACTGGTAGACGCGCTAGCTTCAGGTGCTAGTGCCCTTATGGGCGTGGAGGTTCGAGTCCTCTCCTGGGCACCAAATTCCCGTTTCAGATCGTCCGACAAGATCCAGAAACACCCGAAAAAGCTCCGGTTTTCCGGTGCTTTTTTCGTTTGTGATGTCCGGCGGTGTCCGGCGTGGTGTGTTGGTATCCGGTGCGTTTGTTGGTATATTTGCTGGCAGATTCCCGCGAACGGGCCGCAATTGTTGGTTCCTGAAGTAGCGATTGTTGGTATGATGTGCCCAAAATGCCTTTGACTGACCGGCAGATCCGCAGTTTGAAGACGCCTGAAAAGCCAAAAAAGATAAGCGATGGCGGGGGGTTGCACCTGTTGCACAATCCGAACGGGTCAAAGCTTTGGCGTTTGTCCTACCGGTTTGCTGACAAGCAAAAGACGTTAGCACTCGGAGCCTACCCATATGTGTCTCTTGCCGCGGCCCGTCAGAAACGCGAACTGGCGAAAGGCCAGCTTGCAGACGGGATCGATCCGTCCCAGCAAAAGAAGGTCGAAAAAGCCGAAGCGAAAGTCGCTCACGGCAACACCTTCGGAGCGATTGCCGACGAGCTTCTGAAAAAGGAGGCCCGCGAGGGCAGGGCCAAGTCGACGCTCGATAAGAAACAGTGGGTGCTCAGCCTGGCACGACCGGCGCTTGAGCGCCGTCCCATCAAGGATGTCACCGCATCCGAGATTCTCGCCGTATTGCGCAAGGTGGAAGCACAGGGGAATTACGAAACGGCAAGAAGGCTAAGGGCCACGATCGGACAGGTCTTCCGGTTTGCCATTGCCACGGCTCGCGCAGAAAATGATCCGACGTTTGGCCTCAGGGGTGCTTTGACGGCACCAAAAGTCGAGCACCGTGCCGCTATCACCGACTGGCAACGTCTTGCCGGTCTCATTCGCTGCATATGGGAATACGAAGGCTCCTATGAGACTCGCGCCGCGCTCAAGCTGATGGCTCTACTCTATCCGCGGCCCGGGGAACTCAGACAGGCTGAATGGTCCGAATTCGACCTGGACAAGGCGACTTGGACGATTCCAGCCCAAAGAACCAAGATGCGCAGGGAGCACAGGAAGCCACTACCAGATGCCGCTATCGAAATCCTACAGGACCTGTACAAGTTGACCGGGAGCCGGCCGCTTGCCTTCCCGTCGGTTTCATCGCCGAAGCGCCCGATCAGCGAAAACACCCTGAACGCTGCCTTGCGCCGGATGGGATTCACAAAGGAGGAAATGACATCTCACGGTTTTCGTGCAACGGCTTCTACCTTGCTCAACGAAAGCGGCAAGTGGAACGCGGATGCGATCGAGGCAGAGCTTGGACATGTCGGTGCGGATGAAGTGCGCCGTGCCTATCACCGCGCAGCCTATTGGGAGGGGCGCGTAGAGATGGCAGACTGGTGGGCAATGGAAATACTCGCCCTCATAGACTAGGTCGTAAGTTGTGTATTCCTAAGCTGGATGTTTGCTTGGATGCAAACTATTTGCAAATAGATTGTAATTGGGCGGTTTATCGAGACAGTCGAAAATGCCGGATGATGATCAAATAGAGCAGTTGTTACGCTTGAAGTTCCCTCTCGGGGGTTCGACGTCGAGGCCCGAACGCTCTTCAACGGTGAAATCGGTTGTTGAAAAAGTCGAAGAGCAGAGGAACAAGGCAGCCAAGCTGCGGACTAAGTTAAAAGGATTACCTGCCGAAGAGATCGAGAAGCAGTTGTCGGCCGAAATCGAAAAACAGCAGTCCATAAAGAAAGCAAAATTGGCTGAGCAAGAACGGCAACGGCCTTACAACCAAAAGGGCGCCAAGCCTGATTACAATTACTGGGCAAAACTATCGTATTGGAGCTCGGATGAGTGTGCGGCATTGTCCCTTGGTCGAGATCCGAGAGTGGCAAATTGGGATGCGATTAAAGCCAACACTAAGACTTCTGAATTCGCCGCAGCGTTTGAAGAAAGACGAGAGATCTGTGCTCGTGCAGCGACGATGGGGCAGTTGTCGGCGTCATCGGCTCCTTCGGCATTTCTAACTTGGGCGAACCAAATGCAAGTGTCGGTTCCCGACGAGTTGGTTGCTGCGGTCGAAGAACTTGAAACACAAATAAGCGACCAGAAGTCCAATCATCTGCCAGAACATAATAGACAGCAGCAATCAGGGAAGACCCTGCAAGAGAAGCACTTGGCGACGCGCGAGCGTGAAAGTCTTCTCAAACTCGTAATCAGCATGGCGATTGGTGGATATGGGTATGACCCAAAAGCGAGCAGGTCAAGCACCGCAAAAGATATTGCCAGCGACCTTCAACAAATAGGACTATCTTTAGACGAGGACACTGTCCGAAAATACCTGAAAGAGGCCAAAGGCCTGCTCCCTGGCGACTTAACTGAATAGACGCCCGCTAACCGAATTCGGTTTAGCCCTAACTGAATTCGGCCTCAAAAACGTTTGATCTTCATAAAACCACCTCGTTCTTAAACGCACGAGGTGGTTTCATGTCAGACCAATTTGAACTTTCCCAGACCGGCTTCCTCCGGTTGAAATCCATCATCGCTCCCAACGGTCCTATTCCCGTCAGCAAGTCCACGTGGTGGGTGGGAGTCAAAGACGGACGCTTTCCCAAGCCGGTAAAGCTGGGCGAACGCATCACCGTCTGGCGCGTCGAAGACATCCGGGCGCTTTTGGAAAATGGGGCTGCCTGAGATGCCCGGTAAGCGTCCGTCAGGGCGTCTGGTCAAAACGCATCGCAGCTACACGGTCGGTGAAGCCGCGCGGGTGCTGAACGTTTGCAAAGGTACGATTAGGCGATACCTGAAAGACGGGCTTCCTTGCCTGAATGAGCAACGCCCGCTTCTCATCCTTGGGCAGGACTTGAAGGCCTTCCTGAACGCAAAACGAAAGCCGAAACAAACCTGCCGCATCGATCAGTGCTTTTGCATGTCCTGCAAGGCACCCCGCAAGCCTGCCTTCAATGAGGTGGAATTCCAACCGACAAAAGCCGGGCGCGGCAATATCCGCGCGCTCTGTGAAGTCTGCTCCACTGTGATGCACAAGGCAGTGTCAGCGTTTGGCTTGAAGGCTCTAGGGGACATTTTAACGGTGACAGAAGTGCGGGCGGATACACGCCTAAGAGATGGCAATTCTCCCAGCACAAATGAGCACTTCAAACAGGATCCAGAAACCCATGCGTAAGCACCACCCCAAGAACGAACGGATCAAGCGTCACTATCTCGCTTATCTGGAAGAAGCGAAACGCATGTCGGAAAAGACGACGGACCAGGTTGCGGCAGCGATTGCCATGTTCGAGGCATTGTCGGGCTACAAGGACTTTGCGCTCTTCAGGATCGAGCAGGCACGCAAATTCAAGCGCGATATGGCCGACCACATCGATCCAGAAACCAGAAGGCCCATGGCGAAAGCAACCATGAGGTCATGGCTTGGTCACCTCAAGGCGTTCTTTCACTGGCTGGCAGGTCAGCCCGGCTACAAGTCAAAGATCAGCTATTCTGATTCTGACTATTTCAATCTGTCGGCGAACGACACCCGCATTGCCACAGCAAAGCGCGAATAGCCCGTGCCCAGCGCTGAGCAAATCCGACATGTTTTGAATTCGATGAAGGCCGGGACCGATATCGAAAAGCGAAACAGGGCGCTGGTCGCCTTTACGTTTCTGACCGGCGTGCGAGATGACGCGCTAGCGTCTCTGTCGCTAAAGCATGTTGATCTGGAAAACCGCAAGATCTTTCAGGATGCGCGCGACGTGCGTACCAAGAATCGCAAGACGGTGACCACATGGTTTTTCCCGGTGGGTGAAATCGTTGAGCAGATTGTGTGTGATTGGATTGGGTTTCTCACAAGCGACGGCCTCTATGGCCTGGATGATCCGTTGTTTCCGTCAACGCGGGTAGGCGTCTCCGTGACCGGTGACTTTGCTGCAGTCGGCCTGACACGCGACCATTGGTCGAACGCCGGAGCCATCCGCAAGGTATTCAAACAGGCATTCGAAGATGCTGGGTTGCCCTACTTCAATCCACACAGCTTCCGCAAAACGCTAGCTCAAATCGGCGAACGCACCTGCCGTGCACCGGAAGAGTTTAAGGCCTGGAGC
This sequence comes from Roseibium sp. MMSF_3544, assembly GCF_030732845.1. GTDB lineage: Bacteria > Pseudomonadota > Alphaproteobacteria > Rhizobiales > Stappiaceae > Roseibium. The sequence goes on along the minus strand of NZ_JASHKA010000033.1, from coordinate 22,238 downwards.
CAGACCCTTGGCCATGAAAACGTCCTCACAACCTTTACCAGCTACGGCGAAGTTTCCGGCCACAGGCAGGTGGAGATTTCAATGTCTCTCAAATCATCTCCGGACGAACCAAGTGCACCTGGATGTGAAGTTCCAGGCACATCCACCATAGACAAGGTTTTGCGACACTTGTCGGTTCGAAACAGCAACTGAATATTTAACTCACCACATTTTTTGGGCTTTTGAGATTCTCTGGATTTCGAAAAATGAACAGTCGCGATGCAAGCGGTGGATGCAACCAAGCGGAGTCAGATTTAGGAACGCATTAAGTGTCGCAAAATCAACACCATTTCGCGGCAAGAGTTTCAACGTCCTTCAAATCAGTGACGCAGGACGTCGGAAAAATATTGGTCGACGTAAATTGGCCCTGTGAGGAAAGGTTCATGTTGGCGCAATGTAGATCAATGTTTAAAGAAAGAAATGCGGTATTGCAGCTATTGCGAAACAATCGAAAAAAATCTCAGGTTGCAAAATGGATCGCGCAAGCGTTAGACAATGAGCGCTAAGGCGTTATGCAGTTAGCGCAAAACGAAGACGCATTAGGCAGATCTTTGGAATAAATGAGTTTGGCAGAATTAGTTGGCTGGGGAATTCGCGTTCCTGGCGCCTCGTCTCGGGCGGATTTTTGGAAGCTGCTCCTACAAAAGCGGTGTTCAATATCATCCGTTCCAAAAGACAGGTGGTCTCGTTTAAGGTTTTGGCACCCGCGCGTTCCAGAGCCTGGAAAAAGCTATACATATGCTGCCGGTATTCTGGACGATCTTTGGGGCTTTGATCCCGCAGTATTTGGAATCTCCCCGCGAGAAGCTGAGCAGATGGATCCGCAACAACGATTGTTGCTTCAGGTCACCTGGGAGGCAATTGAAGATGCCGGAATTTCACCGTCGCATCTTTCAGGACAGTCTGTGGGCGTTTTCGTCGGCGCGTCGACGTTGGACTATTCAACCGAGAGTTTTTTTGATCCCAGTTCCGTGACGGGCCACTTCATGACCGGAAACACACTCTCGGTCATATCCAATCGTATTTCCTACATATACAATCTGAATGGCCCTAGTTTTACAGTCGACACAGCGTGTTCTTCGTCGCTCGTTGCCTTGAATGAAGCCGTTAAGGCGATTAACGGGGGCGAGATTGATACCGCTATCGTTGCTGGGGTGAACGCACTTGTAAGTCCTTTTCCCTTTGTAGGATTTTCCCAGGCGACCATGTTGTCGCCCGAGGGGCTGTGCCGCGCGTTCGACGAGCGTGGTCTTGGCTACGTTCGGTCGGAAGGGTGCCTTGCCTTCGTTTTGCGTCGCAAGGATGCCAGTCCCTGGCCTGGTCAGGGCACGATTGCCAGTATCCTGGATGTCGGCATCAACGCGGATGGCAAAACTGTCGGCATGTCGTTTCCTTCTCCGGACCACCAGGGAGCGCTCTTGCACGACATTTACGGGCGGGCGGAGATCGATCTGAACGACCTGGCTTTTGTCGAGGCACACGGGACGGGGACGCGCGTCGGCGATCCCGTTGAAGCGCAATCGATCGGAAAGGCGCTTGCCGTTCACAGAAGCAGCAGATTGCCAATCGGCTCTGTCAAAACGAACATCGGACACCTTGAACCGGCTTCGGGCCTCGCCGGTCTGGCGAAAGCCTGTCTTGCGCTCCAAAACGACACGCTGCCGGCGAGCCTGCATTTTGAACAGCCCAACCCGGATATTGACTTTGAAGGTCTGAACCTGCGGGTTGCAACCGAAACCGAGCCGCTGGACTGGACCGGAAAACGAAGATTTGCGGGTGTCAACTCGTTCGGTTTTGGTGGCACAAACGCACATGTCCTGCTTGGTGATCCAGACAGCCGCTTGCAGGAAACGGCATCAGACGCCCCGGCGCCTGACCAACCCAATGCCGAATTGCTCGCCCTTTCCGCAAAATCCCGGGAAGCGCTGTCGGATTTGGCAGGACGATACGCTGACGCAGTTCAAGACGTCTCGGCAGATGATCTGTCAAACATTCAATCGGCAGCCTGGTATCGCAAACCTCAATTTGAAGAAAAACTCGTCGTCAAGGGACGTGATCCCAACAAGGTAGCCGAAGCGCTGAGAGCTTTCGCCGCCGGCGAAAGCAACGAAGACGTCCTGTCAGCCAAATCCCCGATAACCTCAGGCGGCTGCACGTTTGTTTTTTCCGGAAACGGATCTCAATGGCCCGGCATGGGGCAAGCTGCCTATCTGAACAATTCCGCCTTCCGGTCCGAGTTTGACAGGATCTCGGCCGTTTATGCGGACGCCACCGGTGTTTCGCTCAAGGAACAGCTTTTCTCCGCCAAACTGCACGAGAACCTGCATCTTACTAGCAACGCGCAGCCTTTGCTGTTTGTCATTCAGATTGCGCTCTGCGGCGCATTGAAGATTTATGGATTGAAGCCGGATTTCGTTTTGGGCCACAGCATCGGAGAAGCCGCCGCTGCTGTCGTGTCTGGGGCGATGACGCTGAAAGATGGGGCCGAGCTCGTTCATCACCGCTCAAGAGAGCAGGAAGCGGTGGCCGGGGACGGTACCATGGCTGCCCTGGTCCTTCCGGAAGACGAGGCGCGGGCTGCCTTAATCGAAGCAGACTGCGGCCAGATTGAAGTCGCCGCTGTGAACAGCCCGAAATCGATTTCCTTGTCCGGTGAGCATGAAGCCCTGGCTGCATTTGGCAGATATGCGCGTCAGAACCATTTGGCATTCCGGAAGGTCGATCTCGACTATCCCTTCCACAGTTCCCTGATTGAATGCGTGGAAGCGCCGTTCAAGAAAGCTGTCGGCGAACTCATCGCACGCGATGGCGGCGTGGCATTTATTTCCACCGTGACGGGCTCAATAGAGGCGGGAAGCAGGCTCAATACCCAGTATTGGTGGCGAAATCTAAGGGAACCGGTTCAGTTCAAGAATGCGATTGAAACGGCCTTGTCGGAAGGTGCGCGTAGGTTCATCGAAATCGGACCGAAACCCATTCTGCAGAGCTATATTCGGCAAACCGCGGCAAGCCACGACCCGGAATCAATCATTCTTGGGTCGCTCACAACCCAGCAATCGGTCGAGAGAGACCCCATTCTCGATATCGTTTCTGAAGCGTTGTTGAAGGGATTTGAACTGGATGAGGAAGTGGTGTTCGGCGAGAACCCGGACCGGTATATCCAACTCCCATCATATCCTTGGCAAAACAAGTCGTATCGTTTCGAAAAAACGTCGGAAGCCATTTCGGGATTGCTGCGCGGAAACGAGCACGCGCTATTGGGCTGGAGCACCGAGGATGCGTCGGACGCCTGGGTGTCACACATAGATGCGGAAGTCGTTCCGTTTCTTGGTGACCATGAAATCGACGGGAACGTGATTTTTCCAGGCGCGGGCTACGTCGAGATAGCATTTGCGATTGGCAAGAAGCTTTGGGACGCTGAACAGATCGAAATCCGTGACATGGACATTGTGCAGGCGATGTTCCTGAGTACAGAGCATCTGACTGAAGTACAAACTCGGTATTTTCCGGAAACCGGAACTTTTGAAGTCTCGAGCCGCCGTCGCCTGTCGGGTGAAGACTGGGCTTTAAACGCCAAGGGGCGCATCTTCCGGGCGGTATCGAACAGCGCTCCAGACCAACAGGTGCAGCGAAGAGAAAGTGAGGCCTCGTTTGATGCCGACACGCTCTACGGATTGGCACGTTCGTTCGGAATGAATTATGGACCTTCGTTCCGAAGAGTGAAAGTCATCGAGAAGGTCGGCGAAAACGCTTGCAGGGTTCACCTCCAGGACGGCATTGTCGCTCACGATTTTTCGATGCACCCGGCCGAGTTGGACGCCTGTTTCCATGGGGTATTCGCGCTTGTCGCCGACAAATACCTCGCATTTAAAGACACTCGCGCCTATGTACCTGTACATTTCGACTCGATCCAGCAAACCGGTCTCGCAAAGCCGCCCGCTACTGCCGACATCACGGCTCGTCGTATTTCAAATGAGTCGGTTTTTGTTGACTTTTCCTTGTTTGACGACGACGGCAAAGCCGTTCTTGTCATTTCAGGAGCCAGGTTCCGCGCTGTAAGTTTCGGTGAACACAAGCGGTCTTCCGACCTTGTGTTTCATTACAGGCAGGAACCGATCGCGTCCCGGCCCGATAGCGGTGCAGCATCGCTTCCAACTTTGGAACGACCGGAGAAATTGCTCCTGGTGCTCAACGCCTCGCCTTCAGATAATCTGATCTCGTCGCATGAAGTCGAAAGCCGCCTTTTGCTGGAGGCGGCAGCGCAACGATTGGCAATTGACGTTCTGAGGGTTCTGAGCAGGGGAGACGGAGTTGTCAGCGAACAAGATTTTCCGGTCGACGTGAGGCTTTACCTGAACGCCTTGCTGAATTGGCTGGTCCACGTCGAAATCGCGGAGGAAACCCATCCTGGCGAATACGGGTTAGTGGACGTGGGCGACCTGCCGGCGTTCGACCTTCTGATCGATGCGATCCTTCGGGAAAAGCCGGAGGAAATTGCAGCGGCGACCCTGTTAACGCGGTGCCGCAACGTCGCGGTTCAAATTGCACAAGGCAAAACGGTGGAATTCGAACCGTCAAACGCCCTTGTTGACCATTTCAGGTTTGGTTCACCGGATGCGGCAGCCCGGCTGGAATTCGCCGAGAAATGGATTGAAGCTTTTATCGAAGGCTGGCCGGCCACCAGGCCGCTGCGAGTGTTGGATCTGGCGGGCTCCGGACTGGAACTAGCGAAATTTGTGCTTTCGAAGCTGCCTGCCGGCGCTGCAAATATTGTGGTGGCTGATCCGGAGACTGCCTCCGCAGCGCGCTTGGCTGCTGTCAATGAGTCTCCGAGTTACGTCGAAGTCCTCGATGCTTCAAAGAAGCTGGAAAGCCTGACGGATCGATCCTTCGATCTCATTGTTTCGTCAGGCCGGCTGCATGAGTTCAATGACGTTGGAACGTTCTTGAAAACAATTGTCGAGACTTCCCGCGGGAAAGCGCAATTTGCTGCTGTTGAGCCGGAAAGAAGCTTGCTTGCCGATTCCATTTTCGGGTTGACCGAAGGTTGGCTTGAGGCCGCAACAAGCGATCAGTTTCCACTTTCCAAACTGAGAACCGATCGGGAATGGGTCTCGGTGCTCAAGCTCGAGGCGGGCTTTGCTGATGTCCGATCCGAACAAACCATCGTGCGCGGCCACCCCGCCAGCGTCATTTATGGAACAGGGATGATCGAAACCAGAGCACCGCAACACGATGATGTTGAGGCGCCAAAGGGGGCTTCCAGTTGCATCATTGTCAGTGGAAACCAGGTAAATGAGCGTGCTTGCGCACAGGCCCTGTCCGCCAGACTGTCTGAGACCGGTGTTCAATCGAACACGGTTTTCGCAGATGAGAGTGGCTTCGACACCGTAAGTGCTGCTACCTGGCAGCAAGTTTTCAGTGGCGTCAGTTTCGCAGATGCTGACGAAAAAAACGTTGTTCTGCTGTTCGGCGCCGAAAGCGACGGTGCAGATCCGGTCGCTGAAATCACGCGGCGCTGCAGGACTTGCATTGCCATCGGGCAAGCAGGCGAAGGACTCGACTTAAGCCTGTTCATTATTGCGCCCTCCGGGTCAGAAACCAGCTCAGGCGAAGGCGAGATCTTCCCCGATCAGGCAGCCGTTTGGGCGTTTTCCAGAGTTCTGGAGAACGAGTTCCCGAATCTGAAGGTCCGCCGTCTGGACGTCGCCGTAGACGAAATGACCGGCTCCTTTGCAGATTGCATTGTCGAAGCGCTCTCAGCCCCATCGAAGGAAAGCGACCTGATCGCCAGCGAGCAGGGCACAAGTGCGCCCCGCGTGGTTTCGGGCTTTCGGAACACTGGGGCAAAAGCTCCGGAAAGCGTGGCTCTTGAATTCGACTACGCCGGATCACTCAGTACGCTCTCCTGGCGGCCGTCGGCACGAACACTACCGGGTGACGATGACGTCGAAATCGAAGTTTCTGCGACCGGGTTGAACTTCCGCGATGTCATGTGGTCACTTGGCATGCTGCCGGAAGAAGCGCTGGAAGACGGATATGGTGGTCCGTCTCTGGGACTGGAGTGTTCGGGACGAATTGTCCGGGCTGGCGGCAATGTTTCACATCTCAAGGTCGGCGACCCGGTCGTCGCGTTCACAAGTGCCGGCTTTTCTTCGCATGTCACGGTTCCCGCATTTGCCGCCATTAAGTTGGAAGACGATAAAGACCTCATAGGAGCTGCGACGATACCCGTTGCGTTCCTGACCGCCTATTACGCGCTCGTTGAGCTGGGTGCGTTAAAGAGCGGGCAGTGGATCTTGCTGCATGGCGGTGCCGGCGGTGTTGGGCTCGCCGCTCTTCAGATCGCCAAGAGCATCGGCGCCCGCGTAATAGCCACGGCAGGGACACCCGAAAAACGAGATCTGCTCACCGCACTCGGCGCAGATCATGTTCTTGATTCTCGATCGCTCAACTTTTCGCTGGATGTTATGTCTCTGACCGACCACGTGGGCGTCCACGTTGTTTTGAATTCGCTTGCCGGCGAGGCTATGGAGCGCAGTATCCAGGTCGTGCGGCCATTCGGCCGTTTTCTCGAGTTGGGCAAGCGCGACTATTACGAGAACACCAAGATCGGTCTCAGACCTTTTCGTAAAAACGTTTCCTATTTCGGCATCGACGTGGACCAGCTGCTGTCCCACGATCTGGGACTGGCAAACGAGATGATAAATGCCGTCTTCCGACAGCTTGGCAGCGAAGATTTCAGCCCGCTTCCCTATCGTCTGTTCGAAGGCAGCAGCGTGCAGGACGCCTTCAGGCTGATGCAGCGCTCCGGTCATATCGGCAAGATTCTTGTCACGCCGCCTTCTACGTCCTCAATACGCGGTCAGGACGAAGCTGCGCCAGTGTCATTCGATGCGGACGGAATTCACGTTGTCGTCGGCGGCCTGGGAGGTTTCGGAGGCGAAGTCGCGCGCTGGCTTGCCGATCATGGTGCGAAGAAGATCTTGCTGACAAACAGGTCGGGTGCTGTTGGCGAGCAACACAAAGCTCTGATTGCGCAGCTTGCCCAAAATGGCGTCGAGGTTCGATCGGTCAGATGCGACGTCACGGACAAACAGGAATTGCACGAAACGCTGGAAGAGCTGCGGCTTCAGGCTCCGATAAAGAGCGTTTTTCACACTGCCATGGTTCTGGACGACGGCTTGATGACATCGCTGGATGAAGAGCGGTTTGAGAAGGTGCTTGCGCCAAAAGTGTTGGGTGCCAAATACTTGGACGAACTGACCCGTAAAGACCATCTCGACCAATTTGTATTGTTCTCCTCGATGACGACCATGCTGGGGAATCCGGGACAGGCCAATTACGTCGCGGCAAACGGTTATCTGGAAGGCCTCGCGCGTGCACGCCGGCAAAAAGGCCTGCCCGGTCTTGCCATCGGCTGGGGTGCAATCGGCGACGTTGGTTTTCTGGCCCGAAACGCTGAAGTCTCGAAAAAGTTGTCCAAACACCTGGGATCGTCGATGATCGTGGCCCGCGAGGGGCTCGATGTGCTTACAGACGTCATGGGACGCGACCAGGGGCGGATCGAGGAAGCCGTCATTCATATCGGCCGGTTCGATTGGGCAACGACAAGCCAGGCGCTTCCGGTCATGAAGCAGAACCTGTTCCGGCATCTGGCGCTGACGCGCTCAAATGCGGCCGCACAACAAAATACGCTTGACCTTGTGGCAATGATTACCGGGAAAGACGACAAGGAAGCGAAACAGATTGTGTGTGACCTTCTCGCGCGGGAATTGAGCGAGATCCTTCGGCTTCCGGTAGACGACATCGAGCCCAATCGGCCCCTTGCCGATTTCGGCATGGACTCCTTGATGGGACTGGAATTGCGAATGGGTGTTCAAAAACGCTTCAACATCGAGATCCCGCTCGTTACCCTTTCCGGTGGAACCAATATCGAAGATTTCGCTGATTTGATCCTGAACCGCGTGCGACCTGATGAAGGGGCCAAGCTAAGACACGAAGGTGCGGATTTCGCCAAAGATGAATTGGTTGCGCAGCACGTGGCTTCCAACCTGACGGAAGACCAAAAAGCAGCGCTTGGTAACCTTCTCGAGCAGGAAAAGCTAAAGGTAGACGGTTTGTTACAATGAGTTCTTCATCCGGCAAAGGGGGATTGGACTCCCGCAGCCGTCAGACCGCCTTGGATTGGGCGCGACGCTCGAAAAATCGGCAAAATGAGTTTCCTTCCCCCAATCCGGTTCGCGCGCCGCGTGCGAGTGCACCTGATTTTTCGACGTTGCCCGGGTTCCAGCAGATGAAACTGCAAAAAGCGGCCGCCGATTTGCTGGGCATCGAGAACCCGTTCTTTAAGACACACGATCAGCGTGCCGGTCCAACCGCTGTCATTGACGGCAAGGAGTTTCTGAACTTCGCATCATACGATTATTTGGGACTCAACGGGCATCCGGCGGTCATTCAAGCTGCGAAAGATGCAGCGGATCGCTATGGCATGTCCGCGAGCGCGAGCCGCATTGTGTCCGGTGAACGCAAGATCCACGGTGAACTAGAACAGAAATTGGCCGCATTACATGAAGCAGAATCAGCCGTAGTTTTTGTCAGCGGACACGCGACAAACGTTTCGACAATAGGTCACATCCTGCAGAAAGACGATCTGATCGTTCATGATGCCTACATTCACAACAGCATCGTCACGGGGGCAAAGTTATCCGGCGCTGTGCGGCAGGCGTTTCAGCACAACGACCTAGATTCACTTGAAACCATCTTGAAGGAGCGGGCTGGTAACCACGGAAAGATCCTGATCGTCGTTGAAGGCGTTTATTCGATGGATGGCGACATGGCCACTCTCCCATCCATTATCGAGTTGAAGGAGAAATACGGGGCCTGGCTCATGGTGGACGAAGCGCATTCAATCGGCATATTGGGCGAGACTGGGAGAGGTATAGCGGAACACTATGGAGTGGATCCGAGCAGGGTAGATAACTGGATGGGGACACTGTCAAAGACCCTTGCCAGCTGCGGTGGATACATTGCCGGGAAACGCGACCTTATTGATTTTCTGAAATTTACGGCGTCTGGATTTGTTTTCAGCGTTGGCTTGTCTCCGGCACTTGCCGCCTCGGCGAGCACAGCTCTAGACGTCATGCAAGCCGAACCTGAGCGTGTCCAACGGGCGCAGCAGAATGGAAATTACTTCCTACGCGCGGCAACGGGAGTGGGGCTGGATGTTGGCGTAAGCCAAGGCCATGCCATCGTACCCTTGATGATCGGGGATTCGCTAAAAGCAACTGTTCTTGCATCTCGCTTGTCCGAAGAAGGTGTAAACGTCTTACCGATAATTTTTCCGGCGGTCCCAGAAAAATCAGCTCGGCTACGTTACTTCATCACTTCGGAACATACCGAAATCCAGATCGATAACGCGATCAATGCTTTCGAAAGGGTCGCACTTGATTTCGAGGCGAATCCCGTGTCGCTGAACCAGCTGACAAGGTGAGGCGAAGACGTTTCCGTGCCAATCAACGAAACAGAAGCCAGCTGGACTTGACAGTCGCAAGCGCCACGGAACGTCTCAGCGACGCCACACCTAAACGTTACCTAAAGTCACACCACTAGGGTTCATCGTTTGTAGTTGAACGCTTTTGTCGTAAGGCGCCGAAAGCGCCAAGGTACAATCCTGCCTATCAGGATGACCCAATAAAGCAACAGCGGAAATGCGCTGAAAGCCTTGCGTTGCAAAATTGCCCGTTTGGTCAATGCTGCGGCACGATCGGCAGAGATTTCCAACGGACGCCAGCTGACGAACTCACCGGCAATGGCTGTCTTGACGAATCCAGGACATATAACGCTAATGCCGATGCCATCGTCATGAAGGTAATGGCTGATTGCCTCTCCGTACGCGACCAAGCCAGCTTTGGAGGCTGCGTATGCGGGCATATCTGCAATCGGCTGAAGAGCGGACATGGAGCAGATAAGGCCTATCTGTCCGCGTTTTTGTTTTTGCATATGCGGAACGACGCTGGCGATGAAACGAACGCTGCCTCCAAGATTGGTGTCGAATTGCTTGAGAGCCTTGTCGGCTGACTCAAATTGGCGGTCCGGACCATGCGAATCCAGAACCCCCGCATTTGCAATTGCTAGATCAATGTTTGTCTTGTCAGAAATCCCTTTCACCCAGCGTTCGACTTCATCGGACGAGGTAACGTCCACTTGTTCAATTTCGACCGCAGCACCTTTTTCCCGGCATGATTTTCCCGTTGCCTCAAGGGCTTCCAAGTTCCGGCCCGACAAGAACAATTGAAGGCCAGGTTCAGCAAAGGACAAAGCGAGGGCTTTGCCGAGTCCCGTACTCGCTCCGGTAATAAGGATTGTCGAATATGAAATTTTTTCCATTTGATGCTTTTTTACAACCATTGCGAACAAGGCCTAAACTATTATCGCCGCAAACTTCATCCTCCACTCGACGATGAAAAACTCAGTATCACAATGCGGATTGGAAGTTCGTCAAATTGTCGATCTCAGGGTCAAATTTTAGACTGAATCCGGACCGTTCGGATATTGTAAACCGTTGCGCGATAGGTTATCGGAAGCTGAAAAAAGATTAACTTACAGCAACTTGGTCTGGAAGCATTTGATGTCGGTGTGCGGTGGGTACAAGGGCTCGATTCAAAGAGTTTTGACGGGAGTGGGTTACCTGATCTCGATAATGATTGTCGCTTCGGGCTTGGCCGCATGCTCGTTTATCCCAGCATCCGGACCGACCTCGGCCGAAATCGAAGCGCAGTCCGGAAATTTGCCGAGCGGTTTGAATTTTGAGCTTGTTCCCCTCGACGCACATGTTGTTTCGGCATTACGGGCCTATAAACCAAGTGGTTTTGGAAAGTACTTTCCTGGAAAAAGATGGGCGCCGAGTCACATCATTGGCATTGGCGATACCATTTCCGTTGTTGTTTGGGAGCCTGGCGAGGAAGGTTTGTTCTCACGCGCTGAAAATGGCGGCCGGGCCGAACTTGGCCCCTTTGTGGTCAATCAGAGCGGAACGATAACCGTTCCCTATGTCGGAAAGGTTCACGCGGCAGGAAAATCTGTCGAACGGCTCCAGGACGCCATCCAAATTGCTCTCGGTGGTAAGGCGGTTGACCCCCAGGTCGTTGTCACGCTGATGGAAAACGCCAGCAGCTTAGTGACGGTCAGCGGCGCCGTGAACAAACCCGGCCAGTACCCGCTCGCAATTCGTGGTGAAAGACTGCTTGATGTGGTTGCGAAAGCAGGAGGCAACGCGCACGACGCTAGCGAAACCTACGTAACATTCATTCGAAGCGGCAAGCAGGGGCGCCAACTCCTCAAAACAGTCTTCGATTACCAGGGAGAAAACATTTATGTCCGGCCAGGTGATCAGATTTATTTGGCGCACACACCGCAGACCTTTACCGCGTTTGGCGCAGTTCCAAAGGTAGGTGAATATCCGCTGCAAGCGGGAGAAGTCTCGCTAATTGAAGCTCTTGGCCGCGTTGGTGGACTTGAAGACGGGCGCGCGAACTCTGTAGGGATGTACGTTTTCCGGTATGAAAGCCCCGAGCTTGTGCGAAGCATGAAACCGGAGACGAAAATTGCGTCCACAGGCGCCGTTCCTGTGATCTACCAGGTTAACATGCGTCAGGCTGAGTCGTATTTCTACGCGCAATCGTTCATGCTGCGTGACAAGGACATCATCTATGTCGCGAATGCCTATGGAGCGGAACTGAACAAGTTTACCCGTATTTTGATCAATGTTCTTGCTGTTGGCCGATCGTCGACATCGGTTGTCACATTTTGATCGTGATTAGCTGTGACTGTTGTGGTTCAGTGAGTTTATTTTCCTTCACGCTGTATTGAGCATGTGAAATTTGAACCAACAGTAGTAATTTAGGTATTTAGACTGGAATGCACTGAGCCAAGTCATTAAAAATGTCCAAGGGGCGCGAAAGAACTAAGGAACATAGTAGCGTGGTTGGAAAACTCGATACGGAATCGAAAGACGAAGCGCTTGGAGGCAAGGAAACAAGAGCCTTGAGCAGCGGGGAAACAATCACCAAAAATACAAGTCCATCAGATAATAATCTGCCCGTTAACACGAGGACTCGCGAGGTCGTTAAGAAAAATCCTGACAGGGGGATGATGAAAAGTAAAGAAAGTAAATCTAGAGCAATGAAGCCGAAAGCTGCTCCAATCATTCCACTTCCGGTCAAAAACCCCGAAATAGACAAGAGTAGCAGGTTTGAGAAAACGCGCCCACAGCAATTGCGGCGAAAGATACTTGCAATTTCATTTTTTGTTTGTGTTTTGATCCCATTTTTTTTGGGCACTATTTTTTTTGTATTTGTAGCGTCAGATCGATACGTTGCGGGCGCAGGATTTGCAGTACGGGGTGTTGATGGGGTTGGATCGGCGGGATCAGATTTCCTGGGTGCTTTGTCTGGGCTGTCAAGCACCGGCACGACAACAACAGACTCGTATATATTGTTGCAATACCTCCGAAGTCGTGAGCTTATTGAAAGGCTGGAAAAAAACTACGATTTCAAAGCGGCGTACAGCAATCAAAATATCGATTTTTTCTACCGGCTAAACCCCGATGCGCCAATTGAAGAAATTGTAAATTACTGGAGTTGGATGATTACGCCTAGCTACGACAACACGTCCGGAATTGTATCTTTTGAAGTGGAAGCATTTGATCCGGATGATGCGCTTGGCATTGCAGCCTTGGTATTAAAATACAGCGGCGAGTTGATTAACAATTTATCTGAGCAAGCAAGAAAAGACGCAGTTCGGTTTGCAGAGGAAGAGGTTTCAACCGCCGAGACACGTCTGCGTTTGATCAGAAACCAATTGCGAAATTTTAGAGAAACCGAGAACGCAATCGATCCAACTAGAAATGCAGAAGTTCAGCTTGAGATTGTGGCAGATTTAGAAAGGCAGCTAATCGAGGTCAGATCTCGTCTTGCGATATTAAAGGGTACGATCGACGAAAATTCACCTGCTGTTACACAACTGCGGCGCCAGGAAGCGGCCATCTCGGAACAAATCCGCAAAAAACAATATGAGATTGGGGGAAGCGGCGCTTCGAACAAAGCTGATCTGGCTGAAGCTGTCGGCACCGGTGAATTCCAAAGCAAATCATCACCTCTATCAGCCCTACTATCTGACTTTGAAACACTTGAAGTCGAGCGTGAGTTTGCACAACAGGCATATGTTACGGCCCTGGCTTCCTTAGAACGTTCCAGATCAGAAGCTGATCGGCAACAACGATACCTAGCCGTTTTTCGCAGTCCAGCATACCCCGAATACGCCATTTACCCAAATCGACTATTGAGCACATTTCTTCTTTTGTTAGTGTTGCTCTTGGTATGGAGCATAGGTGCTTTGATTGTCTATTCGGTAAGAGATCATCTACGCTAGTTGCTAGAAGATTAAAACTGTTCTCTACTTGCGAGTTGTGTTTGATGGATAGCGTCCTAATAACCCAAGGGCGGGTGATCGGTGCACTGGTTTTGCGAGAGACGCGAACAACATTTGGCGCTTCGCAACTAGGGTACCTTTGGGCAATACTAAATCCAGCAGTTGGTGTTGCACTTTTAACCGCCATATTCACTGCTGTGGGTCGCGTAGCGCCATTCGGAACGAGTTTGGCATTGTTCTTTGCGACAGGTCTTTTGACCTTTGAACTGTATAAAAAACTTTCGACTTCGCTAATGGTAGCCTTTGAAGCAAACCAAGCATTGATGACTTATCCGCTGGTACAAGCGCTCGACGTAATTATTGCCAGAGCAATACTAATCTTGGCTACTTATATTTTAGTTATGTTTCTGTTTTTCGGTGGACTAATAGCGCTACAATTAGCCCACCTGCCCGCTAACTTTGAGGAAGTTGCCGCTGCTATTTTTGTAACTTCTTTACTAGGAACGGGTGTTGGGACAACTTATGCAGTTATATGTAGTGTTTTTGGTACATGGAAGCAAATTGAGGGAATACTGAGCAGGCCTTTGTTTTTTATGTCGGGAATATTTTACGTGCCACATAAGTTTCCACCAGAAATTGTAAATGTACTTTCTTGGAATCCAGTATTGCATCTTGTTGAGTGGATGCGTGAAGGCTATTATCCGAATTACAACAGTGTAGTGCTCGATAAACCTTACGTGTTGGCTTTTACCTTGATTTCACTCCTAGTTGGGTTTGGGAGTGAGCGATTGTATAGAAAGAGTCGTGCACGATGATTGATTTCATCAACGTCTATAAGTCCTATCAATTGCAAGGAATTCGAAAGACTATTCTTGATGACCTAAGCTTCACGTTCCCTGCGAAGAAGAATGTAGCAATACTGGGCCACAACGGCGCTGGCAAGTCGACCCTTATGAGGCTAATTGCTGGCGCGGAGCTGCCGGACCAAGGAAGGATTAGGCGTGAAGTCAGGGTTTCTTGGCCGCTTGGTTTTGGTGGAGGTTTCAACGGCAAAATGTCGGGGCTAGAGAATATTCGTTTCGTTGCGCGAATGTACGGAGAAGATACGGAAGCAGTCACTGAGTATGTCAAAGAATTTTCGGAGCTTGGTGAATCCATACAACTCCCGATTAACACTTATTCGAGCGGCATGCGGGCTCGCCTAGCTTTCGGAGTCAGCATGGCAGTCGATTTTGATTACTATCTTATCGATGAAGTAATTGCGGTGGGCGATTTACGTTTCAAAAGAAAATGTAGAATGGTATTTGAAAATAAACTTGAAAAGTCAAACATCATAATGGTATCGCATAGCGCGAGAACAATAAAGAAATTCTGCGACAGCGGTTGTATCATTCGCAACGGCAAAATCGAAGCATATGACGAAATTGATGAGGCGATTTACGAGCATGAAAAGAATCAGGATAACTAAATATTATATTAGAGAAAAATGAGTAAATACTTACGCGATACCCCAAAAAAATTCTTATTTTTACAATCACATCCCTCCCTTTTTGGGCGTCAAGTCATCAAATATTTACGAGAGAGCGATGTGGACTGCTCGATCATCAATCTTTCGCTTTCCGATTGGGGATACCGAATTGGCTTGCGCGCCGACAACTATTGGGGGACGTTGGCGAACTGGCCCGATTACTTAAGAACGTATTTGAAGAAAAAACAAATCACAGACCTAGTTTATTATGCCGACCAAAGACCTTACCACCGGATTGCCTACAAGATTTCACGAGAGTTGAAAATAAACACATTCTCTTACGAATTCGGGTACCTGAGACCGGATTGGATCACACTTGAAAGGGGCGCGATGGGCCCATTTTCGCATTTCCCGAATAAACCAGCGCTCATACGTAAGCTGGCAAGTGACTTGGATCAAAACCTACCCGGTGAGCACTACCCTTACACCTTTTTCTCCGAAGCATTCAACGAAGTGGCATACAACTTTGTTCCGGCGCTCTTTCCAGTGTTTTTCCCATTTTATCAAAGGGATAGATACTATCATCCGTTTCGGGATTACCCGAGCTACATCCCAAGACTACTCACGACACGCTTTCGCGAGACGAACGCGCGATTGACAATCCAAGACCTCAAACGGCGCAAAGCATCCTATTTTGTTGTGCCTATGCAAATGCAGAATGATTATCAGGTGCGAAACCACGCCGGCTATCTACATCTGAGCGAAATGGTCGAAGAGATTATCAGCTCATTTGTCCGTTCAAGTCCAACTGATCAACATCTCGTATTTAAGGTTCATCCTCTCGACAACAGTATTGAGCAGTGGCCGAAGGTCATTCGGCAAACCGCCGAAAGATATCAGTGCCAAAGCCGAGTGATCGTTATTGATGGTGGCAATCTCGTCGAACTATTCAGGCATTCAAAAGGTGTGGTTCTACTAAACAGTACCTCCGGTCTCCAGGCGCTTCAGCAAGGAATTCCGGTTAAGGTGCTTGGCATTTCCGTTTACGACGTTGACGGAATGACCTGTCAGAATCCCCTGGACCAGTTTTGGAAGAAACCGACTCCTCCCGACCGGCCGCTTGTGAATGACTTCGTGCGCCTGCTCGCAGCAAGCATTCAGGTGAAAGGGAATTTCTTTTCAGCTAGAGGGCGCCGGGTCGCAGTGCCAGAATTTGCGCGTAGACTGGTCGAAGGAGACGTAAACAGTCATGGTGCATTCGTAGAAATGCCTCCGCGGCTGGAAAAAGCGCGACAACTGGGAGTTCGAATTCCGGCCGATAGCTACTGGCGCACTGAAGAAAGTGAGGCTTACCGGGGCGGACGAATAGTGAAAACCAACACGACTTAAGTTGCCTCTAATGAATGTATGTAAGGCGGTTTCATTGAGGCAGGTTCGCGCGTATTTTGCTTCATGAACGAAACAAGCGCTTACTGTTATGCGTCGATCTAACGGAGCCCTTAGCCTTGAAAATTGTTATTGCCGGCGCGGGACTTGCGGGCCTCGCAGCTGGTGTTTGGCTCAAGGACGCCGGTCACCAGGTCGAGATTTATGAAGCTTCTTCACGTGCTGGCGGCAGGGCTTTGACACTAAAAGCTCCGGACACGGATGACATTGTTGATGTGGGGACGCAATATTTTCACAGCAACTATCGGCGCGCCCTTGCCCTGATCAAACGAGTTGGTCTCGACGGAGAGTTATCGAAGGTAAAGGGTCGAACTCGTTTTTTCGACGATAGGGTCAAGGCTGGATCATTTACAACTGGGCACAAGCTACCTTACATTGCTGCTGGATCGCTTATGGCGAACTTGGTCATGACCCTGAAGGGCGCCTTTCGTTGCGCTTCTAATTGGATTGATCCATACGCCGTTCTAGCGGATACGCCAATCGACAGGATCCCGGCAGGAAAAGCTGTCCCGGAACCATTCGAATGGGAATTTGGCGCGCGCGCCCTAATTGCTGCAGGCGCACTGGTAGAACCCGAAGCTAGTTCTGTTTCGTACCTTCATCTAATCCGTCTAATGCGCATTGTCGTTATGACGGACTACCTGACGCTGAACAATGGGGTCGCATCACTTCATAGGCGGTTAGCAGAGGAACTGGACATTCATTACAATTCGCCGGTTGAGAAGCTTGTTGTAGACCGAGACTGCATAAAAGGAGTTCGGTTCGCAGATGGACCAGAGAGAGTTGCAGATCATACAATAATAGCAACGCCTCCCGCCGAGGCGGCAAATATTCTCCCAGAGGATTGGTCTCACGAGCGTGCATTTCTGACTTCAATAAAGCACCCGCCCGCCATTGTCGTAACACTATTTTTGAATCATCCTTTGGAAGAGGGAACTTGGTCCTACGTCTTTAGACCATCGCCCCATCGCCTCGTGAGTTTCTGTGTCGACGCTTCGCAGAAAAACGAAAAGATGATGCAAAGCAAGAATGCTGCTCTGCAGGCCTGGATTTGTTCGCCGGCAAGCGAAGAATTGCTGGCTCTTGACGACAGCGAAATCTTGAATCGAGTATTGCGAGAGATTTCCGAAGAGTTTTCCTTGCGTTCTCAAAATCTGCTTCATGTCCACGTCCACAAGGTCCCCAATGCTGTGCCCCTGATGGACGTTGGACACAATGAAAGGGCTTTGAAGTTCCTCCAACAGATCAATCAGCGGCCGGGAATAGACCTATGCGGAGATTACCTTTCCGGTGGCTATATGGAGTGCGCGTTGTGGAGCGCTGAGCAAGCCGTCAAACGTTTTGTTCCGGATGGCTAGGGCAAGGGCGTTTTGGACTCAAATTGATGCATTCAGCTCCGCTGAACTTTGCATCTCTAACGCCGTCGGCAAGTCATACTTGAACAGCACTTGAGCACCACTGAACCAAGCGTACTAGGAACTATGCTCGATAAACTGCTCGTATGCCGCCTGATCGAAACACCTAGCGTCTGTTCTAGCCATCATTTGGAAAAATAGGGAAAAAGCGGTGCTGTACAAAGCCCTTCCAGAGCTGTGTTTACGATTGTCCTCGTGAAAGAATCCCCGAAGCAACGCTCTCCATAATTTGGGGCCCCTGATTAGATATGTTCCGTCTTTGCTTACGGCCGACAGAACGACAGCGAGCTGTCTTTTCACTTTAAACGTCTCAATCGTTTCTTTCTTCTCTGAAAACATATTAATTGCTTGCTTGTTCAGGTTCGTTCTGAGGTGCTTCCTTCTGGGTCTGTAGTGCCCCATCGGAGCTTCATCAACAATCGCAACGTCGTTTGTTGGATCGTCCGTGAGCTGGTGCCAGAAAAGATCCAACCCCAAAGCCGCGTGTCGATCCTTGAAGAGTGGCAATACCCTTGTAAGCACGCTTCGATGCATCCATGGCATCATAAGCTCCACAAAATTCGTGCGGCGAAACTTGAACTGTGGATTCGCGAGCGTAATGGAATGAGCGAAAAAACTATCAGGAAGTAGTGCGGGTTGTGCAAGTTTAAAGCCATGTTCGATTGCGGTGCGCTGGAATAGAAGCGCATTTTCCGGTGTAGATTCAATATCGTCATCGAGAAACCAGAAATATTCGAATTCGTTTAGAACCTTATTGGCTTCAAAAAAATCGAAAATCCCAGACCATTTTCCCCCGGAATAGTAGTGGTCTACGTTTTGTTTTGAAAGCTCATCTCCGTAGTAGCTGTACCGAACGCAAAACTGGTTCTGGATATTTCGATCTTCTAACCATCTGATAGCGCTGGACTGTCCGTTCGTTCTAACGAGTATGAGTGTTTTGTTTTCGTCCATTTTCCGACGCGGTACTCTCAAGAGCAGATTATCGAGATAGCCAATTATACAGCCGAGATTCATAGCCGTTCAAAGTCACCTATGGAGCTAAGCTTCACAATCCGGTAGGGGTCCAGCGCTTGCTTTGATCCATCCGGCTAAGTGCGCTTTGAAATTACTTGGTGTCAAGAAGCTAAGCTGAGAACACTCTCATTTGCGGTTTGCGACGTTTGGATTATGCACTCCATTTTGACAGATCCGCCAGAACCCAAAACTGCACAGGCTTAATTCTTCCACTCGCAACGGCATAAGAAAGAGCTGACCTAGAACATCTCACACAGGTTCACGCAGTTCGTTCTCGTAAGGCGCGTGGCTTAGGCAATCCTCCGAACCTGTGCGATCGCGCTTGCCGGTGAAATCTTTTCTGGAAGAGAGTCACGACAGAGCCCGGTTTGAATCTGGAAAAATGGCGCATTTTTGAATAGTTTGAACGCCGTTGTACAAGTCACACTACCTTTGCATCGTTTGGTCCTGAAAATTGGAATACAATGAAGTATTATTTAACAAAATTATTCAGATATGAACTCGTGAAGCTGTTTCAAAGGTCGCTTGAGTGGTTTGCTATCGAGTATTCTAACAATCTAGCTTTTAGAATAGTGCGAGGCAAACCCAAGAACACAATATTGATGATAAATTTCTCACCATGGATGAGGTTGTTGGCGCAAAGATTACTTAAAAGTAATAATAGTACGCGTTTTTTGTATTTTCCACTAGATGTCAAAGACAGAAAAATAACGCAGGCGATTCAAGGGAACTCAAATGTCAAAGCGGTGGTCTGGGGCGGACTTGGTAGGCGTGCGTTAGTCGAATTGCTCGAGGAAAACGATGTCGAAACTTGGCGAATGGAAGACGCCTTCATCAGGTCTACCGGTCTGGGCGCTGATTTCATCCTGCCAAATTCGCTCATGCTAGACAAAACGGGTGGTATCTATTTCGACGCGACCAAACCATCTTCGGTGGAAAACTATTTGAATCATCACTCGTTCAAGGATGAAGAAATTCATCTTGCAAAAACACTAATCGAAAAAATAAGGAATAATTCGATCACGAAGTACAATCTAAGGGGGAATGCATTCGAAGACGAAGATCCCTCCGACAAAGGAAGCAATATTCTTGTTTTTGGTCAGTGCGAAGATGACGCGTCGATAAAATTAGGCAGTCCACGGATCAAGTTTAACACAGATCTTATTCAACTCGCGCTCGCAGAGAACCCGGGTTCCAGAGTCTACTACCGCCCGCATCCCGATGTCGCTAGGGGCCTTCGAAAAAGCTACTCGGACCCGCGAAGCGTCACCGGGAAAATCTCTTTTCTGGATATTGATACGTCTATCTGGGACAATATCTCGCGCTTTGACAAAGTCTACGTCATGACGTCTCTGGCTGGTTTCGAGGCCATTTTGCGAGGGAAACAAGTGAGAGTAGCCGGTCTCCCGTTCTATGCAGGCTGGGGTATCTCGGATGATCTTTTGCAATGTCCGCGGCGCCGTAGGAAGTTGAGTAAGGAAGAGGTTTTCTACGGTGCATACGTTGCAACCCCTTTGTATTTCGATCCCAAAAGCGGTCAAGAACTGTCCTTGGACATCGTTCTGGACAAGCTTATCGATCAAAAGTCCGATCCGTCATCATACAAAAAACCAGTGCGTCGCCCAATTTATCAAAACTAAGGATTACTTCTCTACCGGACACAGAGTTGCGCCAGCTCGCTATACACATGGGTTTCAGTCTGAAGCAGGAAACGACAAGGAGTTTTTCCTGTCTGGGATAACCACAGTGCAATGAACGAGGTCTCGAAGCCAGCCATCGTGAAAACTTCCTGGATGGATTTAGTGTCGGATTGACGATGGCAAAATCGGATTTCGTTATACACAATCGTTGTCTGAAATCGATGGCAAACGAGCGTTTTGAAGGCATGCGAAGGACATGAGAGTTTGTGTAGTCGGCGCGGGTTTCAGCGGCGCCGTGATCGCAAGGGAACTCGCGGAATCTGGCACCAATTGTTTGGTGGTTGACGAGCGTGGTCATCTTGCAGGGAATTGCCATACGGAACGGGATTCAGATTCTGGGATCATGATCCATAGCTATGGACCTCACATTTTTCACACAGCGGACCAGGACGTTTGGGAATACGTCAATCGTTTCGGAGATTTCATGCCTTTTCGGCATCAAGTCAAAGCGACTGTGAATGGGAAAGTCTATTCTCTGCCCATCAATCTGCACACTATCAATCAGTTCTTTGGAACGTGCCTTTCTCCTCAAGAAGCAAAAGACTTTATTGACCAGAAAGTTCAAAGGGGGATGATAGAGCCCAAGTCATTTGAAGATCAAGCGCTTCGATTTGTTGGGAAAGAAATCTATGAAGAATTCTTTCGTGGCTACACAATCAAGCAATGGGGGGTTCAGCCAAAAGACCTGCCAGCATCAATACTCAAGCGCTTGCCGCTTCGATTTAGTTACGATGACAATTATTTCGATCATCCTTTCCAGGGCATGCCGAAGGATGGTTATACCAAGATTGTCAAAAACATTCTGCAACACGAAAAAATTGAACTGCGATTAAACTGTGCATTTGAAGAACTCGATGAAGAATTCGAGCACATCTTTTACTCTGGGCCCCTCGACCGGTATTTTCGTTACGATTTGGGAAGACTAACCTATAGAACACTGGACTTTGAAGAGATTAGAACCGTAGGCGACTTTCAGGGGGTTGCGGTCATGAACTACCCTGATGATCGAATCCCGTTCACGAGAATAACAGAGCACCGCCATTTCGCACCGTGGGAAGAAAGATCAGATAAGCAGCTCACAGTTGTCTATAGGGAATACAGCCGCGAGCAAAAACCTGGAGACATACCTTACTATCCGGTTCGGTTATTGAATGACAAAAAACTGCTCTCGCGTTATCAGGAAAGGGCAAAGATGGAAATGTCGACGACATTTGTCGGGAGACTCGGCACCTATCAGTATATTGACATGGATACTACGATCGGAAATTCTCTAGAAGAATCGAAGAACTATCTTGCCAGGAAATAAAAATAATATATTTTTATATTCCCACTTATTGTATAACTCTATAGATTTTCAACTTTAACAAGTAATAATTATTGTTGAATCAGCGTAAAAAATTAGATGTCCACTTAAGCTTATTAGCTCACAAATAGGTTTATTGTTTCGATTGGTCTACGTCCCTGGTTTCGGTAGCCCAGATGAGGCCTTTCGGTGTTGTAGTGAACCAGCCATTTGTCGAGATCGGCCTGGAGAGCTTCGACGCTTTCATAGAAGGTTTCGCGCATCTTGATGCGGAAGAATTCGTCCAGGACCGTGCCGTTGAAACGCTCAACAAACCCATTGGTTTTAGGTGTTTTCACCTTGGTCCGCCTGTGGTCAATTCCGTTGAGATCGAGATAGAGTTCATAGGGGTGTGTTTCGGTGCCACAGAATTCCCGGCCGTT
>NZ_JASHKA010000032.1 GCF_030732845.1 Roseibium sp. MMSF_3544 | reverse complement strand
CTGCGCTTTCGCTCCTTGCCGCTGGTCAAAACGATCCAAACCAAATTGACTTCATTTATGAGTCCGTACCCTAGAGTGATCAGGTCTGGAGCGCGCCTCAGCGCGTTTCAAGATGCCGCTTCATCGATGCCTTGGCATCGACATAGGCTTCCTGGCGCTCCACTGACCAGTATTTCAGCTCGTCCAGCGGGATAGCGGCTCCGGTGACCGCACAGCGCACAAAGGTTCCCGGCGTCTCGACCTGATAGTCACCATCCAGGTAACGGACGCGGGCTTCGCTTGGAACTCTGGGGTTTTCGTAACGGTTCATGTTGGCCGATGTGCTGTTTTGCTGCGCGAAAAATTGATCCTGTCTTTTACGGCAGATAGCGCATGGCGGGCAAGTCGTCGACCAAATAAACAGCCAACTTATTCAGAACGCTGGTGTCGACCGAGCATCCCGACCAATCAGATAGCGGCAACGCGACATCACGACGGCCCAGTTCGGAAGGTCCTGTTTCAGGCGGGCCATTTCCAGCGCCCGATCCTGTCGGCAGGTTTCTATGTCGGCCCAACGTTTTGCGTTGACCGACATGTCCTCGCAGATCAAGAGATCGGGCTGGCAGGCAACAAGATGCATGGCAACGAGAACCGATTTCACTTTGCTGCCTCACGGTTATCGGTGGCAGCAGTCACCTGTGAGCCGAACTCTACCGAAATCACATTGTCATCGGTCGTTTCGCTTTCGGCGGGTGGACCGGAAACGGAACCGGATTTCGAAATTGCCTCAAGAAGCAGCGGATGGAGACCGTCGCCGCGTGAAGCGGCGATACCGTGGAAGGAATTCAGACCGCCGCCGTCCGGCGCTTTAAAGAAACTGGACATGTACGTTCCTGGTCCGCAGTCGCAAGCTTGCGGCGGTTCTGTTGGAATATTCGGGGATTTGGCTGGGCCGATCGAAAGGTCAGGCTGGCTCGCGGCGCGTAGCCGGGATGATTTAAGTTGAATGTTAAACTCAAGTTAAAATTACCTCAAGTGGATTTTCGGGCTTTTCGTGTGAAAAAATGGCGCGATGCACCTATGTTGAGAGGAACAGCTTTAGCAACGCTGCGCCACGACAGGCGGACGCGCGCTCCGAGCGGGGCGAAAACAGGACAGGCACATGACACTTTCAACAACCGACCTCATTGAAACCTCGGGCCTTGGGCTGGACGCAGCCAAGCGGATTACGCAAGAGGCCCTTTCGGGTGCCGATGACGGGGAGCTGTTTGTCGAATACCGGCAGACAGAGGGACTGGTCTTCGACAATGGACGCCTTAAGGGCGCCAACTACGACACCGCTCAGGGGTTTGGTCTAAGGGCTGTGGCCGGTGAGGCGGCGGGCTACGCGCATGCGGGCGACATTTCTGAAGCCGCGCTGAAACGTGCTGCCGATGCGGTCAGTGCGGTCAGAAAGGGCTATTCCGGAAGCTATGCCGCGGCGCCATCACGCACCAATCAGTCGCTCTATACTGACGCCAATCCACTCGGTGGTCCGAGTTTTGAAGACAAGGTCAAGCTGCTTCAGGAAATTGACGCCTATGCCAGGGCAAAGGATCCGCGTGTGCGACAGGTCACCGCGTCGATCGCCGGCTCCTGGCAAGTCGTGGAGATCCTGCGCGCCGACGGCCATCTTGTACGCGATGTCCGACCGATGGTGCGCCTGTCGATCTCCGTTGTCGCGGGCAATGACGAGCGCCAGGAAAGCGGTTCTTTCGGCTGTGGCGGCCGCGAAGGTTTCGAACGCTTTATCACCATGGAAAACTGGCAGGGCGGGGTGGACGAGGCTCTGCGTCAGGCGCTCGTCAATCTGGAAGCGGTTCCGGCCCCTGCCGGATCCTTCGACGTGGTGCTTGGCCCGGGTTGGCCCGGAATTCTCTTGCACGAGGCGGTCGGTCACGGTCTTGAAGGCGACTTCAATCGCAAGAAGACGTCGGCCTTTGCCGGGCTGATGGGCGAGCGCGTGGCGTCGCCGGGTGTCACGATTGTCGATGACGGTACCATTCCGGACAGGCGCGGCTCGCTTACGGTCGACGATGAGGGAACACCTTCAGGACGCACGGTTCTGATCGAAGACGGCATCCTTACGGGCTACATGCAAGACCGTCAGAATGCGCGGTTGATGGGCATGGAACCGACCGGCAACGGCCGTCGGCAGTCTTTCGCCCATATTCCCATGCCGCGCATGACCAACACTGTTATGATGTCCGGTGACAAGGAACCGGAGGAAATCCTGGCTTCGGTGAAGGACGGGATCTATGCCGTTTCGTTCGGCGGCGGCCAGGTCGACATTACGTCCGGCAAGTTCGTGTTCTCCTGCACCGAGGCCTACAGGGTCGAAAACGGCAAGGTTGGCGCTCCGGTGAAAGGCGCAATGCTGATCGGCAATGGCCCCGACGCGCTGACGCGCGTGACGATGATCGGCAACGATATGAAGCTTGACCCGGGCATGGGTACCTGCGGCAAGCAGGGGCAGGGCGTTCCGGTCGGTGTCGGCCAGCCTTCGATGCGCATCAACGAAATGACGGTCGGCGGTACCGCCGTTTGATTTGAAGCCGGACAGGAACGCCAGATGCCGGATATCAGCTTCGTCGTCTTCGACATGGACCAGGTGCTCTACGACTACGATCACCAGATCCGCCTTGAATTGCTGGAGAAGCTGACCGGTCGGCCCGCGGCTGAGATCGATGCCGCCGTCTGGGGCGGTCCTCACGAGACGAAAGCAGAAGCCGGTTCACCTGACACGGCGGAGGGCTATCTGGCGCAATACGCCGAGTTGCTCGGCTACCCGATCGACTTCGATACCTGGGTGGACATCAGGCGGAAAATGATGCGGGCAAGGCCTGAGGTTCTGGACCTTGCCCGCCGGATCCGTGTGCGGGCGGACATGGCACTTCTGACCAACAACGGCATGATGCTTAAGGCGGCTCTTCCCTTTTGCGCACCCGACATGATCGAGATTTTCGGCGACAAGGCGCATGTGTCTGCAGAGTTCAAGGCCAGAAAGCCGGATCCGGAAATCTACGAGCGTGTCTGTGCCAGATACGGGCACGCTCCTCAGGCCAGCGCGTTCATTGACGACAACCCGGCGAATGTCGCAGGCGCGGTGGAGGCCGGGCTCGTTGGACATGTGTACACGTCAGCCAGTGAGCTCCGCGATTTCCTGAACGAGAATCAGCTGATTTGATTATTGTTGTTTTTGACAAGGTAATTTGCGCTGTTAAGCGACCAGGCTAACTGCTTCACAAGGCTCAAGATATTGTCTTCTTGAAGCAAGGGCAGTTTCCAAGCTCAAGATGTCTCTTGAACCTGTTTCTCAACGCCTTGATCTGCTTTCAATCGGATTGACGGAACGATCTAAAGAATTGGGCTATGTTGCCTGTTACAATCGCTTTTCGACCATCAAAGTTATGCATTTTTAGATTTGTCAAAGTTAACCCGGCCGGATTTTGCTAACATCGAATCATATTCCGGGTTTTGGACGCACCGGAACATATGGACGTTCCTCCGGATGGCAGAGGAGAAGGGATGGCCGCAGAGGGCGCACCTCCGTTTTTTGCTGAATCGATTGTGTTTCTGGCCGCAACCTGCGTTGCCGTGCCCATCGCCAAGCGCCTGGGGCTTGGATCTGTGGTTGGCTATCTTGCAGCGGGCGCGGCAATAGGTCCGCATGGGCTGCAGCTGCTTGGCTCCGGCGAAGATGTTCTTCATGTCGCAGAGCTTGGGGTTGTCCTGTTGCTGTTCGTCATCGGGCTTGAGCTCGACCCCAGCAAACTCTGGCGCATGAAGCGCGACATTTTCGGCCTTGGCACTGCCCAGGTGGTCCTGACCGGGATATGCCTGTTTGCAATTGGGCGTCTGGTTGGCTTGCCGTATCCCACGGCGTTTGTTGCCGGTTTTGGCCTGGCGCTCTCTTCGACTGCGTTTGCCCTTCAGATCCTGCAGGAGCGCGGCCAGTTATCGTCGCCCTACGGGCAACGGGCCTTTGGGATCTTGCTGCTGCAGGACATCGCCATTGTCCCCCTTTTGGCCATGGTGGCCATTCTGGCGCCCGGAGAAGGGCCGTCTACGGCAACGGAAATTGCAAGCGAAGTTCTGATCGTTCTGGGTGCTGTCGCCGCGGTTGTCCTGACGGGCCGCTATCTGATCTCGCCGATCTTTCTGTTTCTTGCAGCGAGCCGCGCACGGGAGGTGATGCTAACGGCGGCGCTTCTGGTGGCGCTTGGCAGCGCGGGGATCATGCATTCTGTCGGTCTCTCCATGGCTCTGGGCGCGTTCCTGGCCGGCGTTCTTCTGGCCGAATCGAGTTTCCGGCATACGCTCGAGGCTGATATCGAGCCTTTCCGGTCGTTGCTGATGGGGCTTTTCTTCGTTGCTGTCGGCATGTCGCTCGATGTGTCCCTGGTGATTGAAAACTGGATGGTTGTGGCCGCCGGCGTAGCGGTGGTCATGGGACTAAAGGGAGTTTTCCTTTGGGGCCTGTCGCGCGGGACAGGCTCGCCAAATTCAGATGCACTGCGTATTGCGGTGACCCTGCCGCAGGGCGGCGAGTTTGCGTTTGTGCTCTTTACGGCTGCCGTCAGCAACAGCCTGCTGACCTATCAAACCGCCAATCTGCTCAACGCGATTGTTATCCTGACGATGCTGCTCACCCCGCTCGCCTGTCTCGGACTGGACAAGCTCGCAACAAGGGTCAAGGCGCGTGGCGTTGAAAATCCTTCGATCGAGACATTCGAGGAGGCAGCGCCGACCGTTCTCGTCATTGGCTTTGGACGCTTCGGCATGGTCGTTGCCCAGATCCTCACCTCCGAGGGCCTGGAAATCACCGCGATCGACAACCGGCCCGACCGCATCGACTACGCCCGCAAGCAGGGCTACAAGGTCTATTACGGCGATGCGACCCGCGCGGACGTCTTGGCCGCGGCAGGGGCCGGAAAGGCTGCGCTTGTCGCCATGTGTGTTGAGAACGACAAGGTGATGGGCAAGGCCATCGACCTGATCCGGGAAGGGTTTCCCGACGCGCAGATTTTCTGCCGGGCGACCGATCGCGCGCACTATCTCGACCTCAGGAGACGCGGCGTGGACTTCCAGATCCGCGAAACCTTTGAGTCGAGCGTGGTCTTCGGCCGCGCCGCGCTGGAAGCGCTCGGAACACCGCTTGACCGGATCGACCAGATTGAAGAGGACGTGCGCGGACGCGACCAGGAACGCATCAACGTGCAGCTTGAGCAAGGACTGTTCGCCGGGTCTGACCGCCTGCACAAGGTAACGCCGCGCAAGAGGGCACCCAAGGATCAACAGGACGCACCCGCAGAGTAACGGGGCGCCTTCGTTAGTGCGGTAGTTTGGGGTGGCTTACGGGAGGGTGTCGAACCCGTCGGAAAAACCGTTCAGCGAAATCGGAATGCCGATGCCTTCTTCCGGCGTCTGGAAAATAATGAAGGTTGCTTGTCCGCCTGCTTTCAGTTTCGTCAGCAGCTCGTCTTCCAAGATGACTTCGGCAATGCAGCCATTCGGCAGGCAGCGGACGAAACCCGCACGGCCGATATCCGCGTTGTCGACGCGCAGGCCGAGACCGGACGGCAACAGCACACCAAGCGGCGCAAGAACCCTCAGGATGCGGGCCTGCTTGTCCGCCGTTTTCAAAATGATCACAGATAGACCGACGTTTTCGCGATCGGACGCCGTCACATTCTGAATGAGAGCGCATTGCTCGCTCGAAGCACCAGGAGGCGTATCGCAGCGCATTTGCCAATCACCATGCGAGGAACGAACTTCCCCCTGCGCTTGTGCCGGCAGATTTGCTTGTGAGAGAGACGCGATCAGGAGCGCTGCGACGGCTCCAAGCCGTGTCGCAGACCGCCGGGACCATCCGGCGCAGCGGGTCATGAAGGACTGCTGTGTGTGATTTGACAAGAAATCCTCCGGTCAATCGTTGTCCGATCCTGCGGGTGCATGGCTGAAGTGGGACAGCCGCCCTGCGAATCATTGTTTAATCCCGGCCAGACATTGCCGCATGACGGCGCGCGTTTCCAGCCTGACCAGGGTTCGGCCCGACGATTAGCCTCAATTTTTGTCGAAAATCAGCGTGTCGTTGACTTGCGTCAATCGGACAACCGCTTCCACTGGCTGTGAAAAGTTGGAAATTCCGTTGCAGCATGGCGTTTCTTGTGGTTTTTGTGCGGCATGAAGGTGTCGTTGGGATGATGCGGCAGATCGCCGCTCTGCCCGATTGTAACCATCGCCCTTAAAAGGGATTTATGGTTATAGTCCGGTCATCCAATTGTCTGACCCGATACGCGGTGCCGGCAGATAAAGGCTTGCGAAGTGGCGACAAGCCCGTTACTGCCCGACCCGATTGGGCCGGATGTTAGGGCCGGAATGTATGCATGTGCCGTTATGTAACGGCTGAGGGAAGGGAGCGCGGACGTGAAGGCAATCTTCAAGCGTCTCATGACAATGGCCGGTATGGCGGCCGCTTTTGCCGGAGTGTCCACTGCGGCCCTGGCAGCGGAATCGGGGATGTCGAACTGGCAGCTTGGCTTTCAGGCCTCGGTTTCCGAGGTGATGGACTACATCAGTTGGTTCAACAACTTCACTTTGATTATCATTACGGTGATCACACTGTTCGTTCTGGCTCTGCTGGTCATCTGCATGGTGAAATTCAGCGCCAAGGCGAACCCGGTGCCCTCGCGCACCTCGCACAACACGATGATCGAGGTCGTCTGGACCGTTGTTCCCATCCTGATCCTGGTGGTGATCGCGATCCCGTCCTTCCGGTTGCTCTACAAGCAGCTGGACATTCCCGAATACGAAATGACGATCAAGGCCATCGGATATCAGTGGTACTGGGGCTACGAGTACACTGACGAGAACATGGGCGAGCTTTATTTCGACTCCTACATGGTCGGAGATGCGCTCGATCCGGAAGCCGACCTCCAGGCCAGGCAGGAAGTTGCCGCTGAGCGGGGCGTTACGGTCAATGAAGTTCCGCGCCTTTTGGCCGTCGACTATGACCTCGTTGTCCCGGTCGACACGACGGTTCGTCTCCAGGTGACCGCCGAAGACGTGATCCATGCCTTCGCGATGCCGTCCATGGGGCTCAAGATCGACGCTATCCCGGGACGCTTGAACGAAACGTGGTTCAATGCACGCGAGGAAGGCGTCTACTACGGCCAGTGTTCTGAGCTTTGCGGCATCAACCATGCCTTTATGCCGATTGCCATTCGGGTCGTTTCCAAGGATCAGTTCCAGACTTGGGCGAGTGCTGCCCAGGAAGATCTGGATACGGCGAACCAGCAGCTGATGGCCTCCATCAATGCGGAAAAGAAGCTTGCTGAAGGCAGCAACGAAGACATTTCTGTCGCCGCGAAATAACGCGGCGACTTTCATTTGTCCGGCAACGCGCGATTGGACGCGGCGCTGCTGAAGGTAGGTAAAGAGGGAGCCTCAAATGGCTGCGAGCGAAGCACATGCGGCACATGACCATCCTTACGGATGGCGGCGGTGGGTCTATTCGACCAACCACAAGGATATCGGCTTGTTGTATCTCGGGTTCGCGATCTTTGCAGGGATCGTGGGCGGTGCACTCAGTGTCGGTATGCGGATGGAGCTGCAGGAACCCGGGATGCAGATCTTCAGCAACCCGCACATGTTCAACGTCTTCACCACCGCACACGGCCTGATCATGATCTTCTTCATGGTCATGCCGGCCATGATCGGCGGCTATGCGAACTATTTCGTTCCAATCCAGATCGGTGCGCCTGACATGGCGTTTCCGCGGATGAACAACATTTCGTTCTGGCTGCTTCCTCCGGCGTTTCTGCTTCTGATTTTGTCGCTGTTTGTTGAAGGACCTCCGGGAGGCAACGGCGTCGGTGGCGGCTGGACGATCTACCCGCCGCTGTCCACAACGGCGCAGCCGGGTCCTGCCATGGATCTTGCGATCCTGTCGCTTCACATCGCAGGTGCTTCGTCCATTCTTGGTGCGATCAACTTCATCACGACGATCTTCAACATGCGTGCGCCGGGCATGACCTTGCACAAGATGCCTTTGTTCGCATGGTCGGTTCTGATCACCGCATTCCTGCTCCTGCTGTCTCTGCCGGTTCTCGCAGGCGCTATCACCATGCTCCTGACGGACCGCAACTTCGGCACCACTTTCTTCACGCCTTCCGGCGGCGGTGACCCGATCCTGTTCCAGCACCTGTTCTGGTTCTTCGGTCACCCGGAAGTGTACATTCTGATTCTTCCGGGCTTCGGCATCGTCAGCCACATCATCTCGACCTTCGCCCGCAAGCCGATTTTCGGATACCTCGGCATGGCCTATGCCATGGTCGCCATCGGCGTGGTCGGTTTCATCGTGTGGGCGCACCACATGTACACCGTCGGCATGTCCACCGAGACCCAGGCTTACTTCGTCGCGGCAACGATGGTGATCGCGGTTCCAACCGGCGTTAAGATCTTCTCCTGGATCGCCACAATGTGGGGCGGCTCCATCGAGTTCAAGACACCGATGGTCTGGGCAATCGGCTTCATTTTCCTGTTCACCGTGGGTGGTGTGACAGGGGTGCAGCTGGCGAACGCCGGTCTCGACCGCGCCTTCCATGACACCTACTATGTTGTGGCCCACTTCCACTACGTTCTGTCTCTGGGTGCCGTGTTCGCGATTTTTGCGGGCTGGTACTACTGGTTCCCGAAGATGTTCGGGTACATGTACAACGAGACGATTGGTAAGGCCCATTTCTGGATTACCTTCATCGGTGTGAACCTGGTGTTCTTCCCGCAGCACTTCCTCGGACTGAACGGCATGCCACGTCGCTATGCCGACTATCCGGATGCGCTGGCAGGCTGGAACTTTGTGTCCTCTATCGGATCCTACATCTCCGCCTTCGCGGTTCTGGTGTTCCTCTACGGTATCTATGAGGCCTACGCCAAGAAGCGCGTTGCCGGAAACAATCCGTGGGGCGAAGGTGCAACGACTCTGGAGTGGACACTGTCTTCTCCGCCGCCGTTCCACCAGTTCGAAACCCTGCCGCGGATCAAGTAATCCGCGGACGGAGGCCGCGCCTCCGCTCGAGATCAGCACCGCGCCGGCGCCCGGCGCGGTGCTCCTTTAACGAGAAATGCCGGGCCCGGAACTGGGTCAGCCGCCAGTGGGTGGCACATCGGCAAACGGAATATGAAGGACGCGCCCATGTCGCTCGTCGAGCGCCAGGATACGATCAGTCAGGACAGCGCCGTCTGGGACGGCGGAATGGGGTCAGTGGGCGACTACGTCTCGCTTCTGAAGCCGCGCGTGATGTCCCTCGTCATCTTCACCGCATTTGTCGGAATGATGCTGGCCCCCGGGGCCCTTCATCCGGTTATTGGTGCGGTCGCGATCCTGTGTATCGCCATCGGTGCCGGCGCCTCCGGGGCGCTGAACATGTGGTACGACGCCGATATCGACGAAGTCATGTCGCGCACGCGAAAGCGTGCGATCCCTGCTGGCAAGATCACCCGTGAGGAAGCCTTTGCATTCGGTATGACGCTGTCGATTGGTTCCGTCGTCACGCTCGGACTGCTGGTGAACTGGTTTGCGGGCGCCTTTCTGGCCTTCACGATCTTCTTCTATGTCGTCGTCTACACAATGTGGCTGAAGCGGGCGACACCGCAGAATATCGTGATTGGTGGCGCCGCCGGCGCTTTTCCACCCATGATCGGATGGGCCTCCGTGACCGGCTCGGTCAGCCTTGAGAGCTTCGTGCTCTTTCTGATCATCTTCATGTGGACGCCACCCCATTTCTGGGCGCTGTCCCTCTTCAAGAGCGGGGACTATCGTGACGCGGGCGTTCCGATGCTGCCTGTTGTCGCCGGGGAAACAAACACCCGCCACCAAATTCTGGCCTATTCGCTTCTGCTGGCGCCGATCGGTGTAGCACCCTACCTGCTTGGCTATGCGAGCCCGGTCTACGGTGTCGCCGCCGCGTTGCTGGGAGCGGCTTTCGTGGCGCTTGCTGCCGATGTCTGGCGCAAGCGTGAAGGCGATGTCGCCCGCAAGGCCTGCGTCAATCTGTTCAAATTCTCGATCTTCTATCTGTTCATGCTCTTTGCCATTCTGCTTGCCGAAAGCCTGATTGCAGGAGTGCTTGCATGATGGCGGAAGATCAACAGGGCGTCAGGTTGACGCCTGAGCAACAGAAGAAGCGGCGTTCGCGCTCGATTGCAATTGCGGTCGTGTTGCTGGCACTGGTGGTGCTGTTTTACGTGGTCACAATCGTCAAATTGGGACCGGGTATCATGGACAGGGCTTTATAGGGAAACGCGCGTGAGCAACGAGCAGGACAGACCGGACATTTCGAAGAGCAACCGCAAGGTCGCGGTCGTTTGCGTGAGCGTCTTTGGCCTGATGATCGGAGCAGCCTACGCGGCTGTGCCGCTCTACGACCTGTTTTGCCGCGTAACGGGTTTCGGCGGCACCACGCAGGTTGCCGACAGTGAAAGTGATTATGTCATCGACCGGGTGGTGACCATCCGATTTGACGGCAACGTCAATCGCAGCTTGCCCTGGGATTTCAAGCCGGAGCAACGGTCGGTCACCTTGAAAATGGGCGAAAGCGGACAGCTTGCCTATGTCGCGACAAATATCGGGTCCGAAGCGAATGTCGGAACCTCGACCTACAACGTCTGGCCGCCGAGCGCCGGCGCCTACTTCAACAAGCTGGATTGTTTCTGCTTTACCGAGCAACCGCTTGAGGCTGGACAATCCGTCGAAATGCCGGTCGTCTTCTTTGTCGATCCGGAAATGGACAAGGATCCTGAGCTGAAACACGTGAAGGAAATCACTTTGTCGTATACGTTCTTCCCGGTGGAAGAACCGGAAAAACCTGTTGCAGCACGGGCCGAGGCGCCTGCTGCTGAAACGAATTTGTGAGCGATTGCGCTGAACGCGCATGAAATGACTGTGTTTGGGGAGCTTGCCGATGGCTGAGGCACATACCAAAAACCACGATTACCACCTTGTGGAGCCAAGTCCCTGGCCCTTCATCGGGTCGATCGGCGCGTTTATTCTGGCGATTGGTGCAATCGCGTGGATGAAGTACGCATCGGGCAACTCCTTCGATCTGTTCGGCATCAATTTTGCCAACGCAGGCTGGGGCCTGTTCGCCGTCGGTCTGCTGGTGGTTCTTTACGTGATGTACGGGTGGTGGAGCGACACCATCAAGGAGTCGCAGGAAGGCTACCATACACCGGTTGTTTCGCTTCATCTGCGCTACGGCATGCTGCTGTTCATCGCCTCTGAGGTGATGTTCTTCGTGGCCTGGTTCTGGGCTTACTTTGACGCAGCGCTGTTTGCCGGCGAAGCCATCCAGTTCAGCCGTGTGGAAGCAACCGGCGGACACTGGCCGCCGGATGGCATTCTGACCTTTGATCCCTGGCATCTGCCGCTTCTCAACACGCTGATCCTGCTTTGCTCGGGCACCACCGTGACCTGGGCGCACCACGCGTTGCTGCACAATGACAGGGAAGGCCTGAAATGGGGCCTCACCCTCACCGTGCTGCTCGGCCTCTTGTTCTCGATCATTCAGGGCTATGAATACGGTGTCGCTGCCTTCTCGTTCTCCGGCAACATTTACGGCGCAACGTTCTTCATGGCGACCGGTTTCCACGGCTTCCATGTGATCATCGGAACAATATTCCTGCTGGTCTGCCTGCTCAGAGCAATGGCTGGACAGTTCACACAGGAAAAGCATTTCGGTTTCGAAGCCGCCGCCTGGTACTGGCACTTCGTTGACGTCGTTTGGCTGTTCCTGTTTGTCGCCATTTATATCTGGGGCGCAGGCACACCCGCGGCGCACTAGGTCGATCGGATACTCCAAAGTCTCAAGCGCCCGGTCTGCCAGACGGACCGGGCGCTTTGGTTTTCAGGCCCGGAAGTAGGAAACATGGAAGACAAGGCGCACTTTCCTCCCGTCAATCCGGTTTCTGCGGGCTTGGCAGGCAAATGTCCCCGGTGCGGGCAGGGCAGGCTTTTCGACGGGTTCTTGAGCGTCAGGTCTTCCTGTTCGGCCTGTGGGCTGGACTATTCCTTTGCAGACAGCGGGGACGGACCTGCCGTCTTTGTCATCATGATCGTGGGGTTCATCGTTGTCGGACTGGTCCTGTTTGTCGAACTGTCCTTCCAACCGCCGATTTGGCTGCATCTCTTGCTGTGGCTGCCCCTGACCGTCGTTCTTGCCGCCTCGGTTCTGCGCCCGCTAAAGGGCCTTATGATTGCACTGCAGTTCAGGCATCAGGCCGAAGAGGGCCGCCTGGACGATTCGGACGGCTAGCAAGCAAAAGAGAATGACCAGCACATGGGCGGACTGAAGAAGCTTCTTATTCCTGCGATCGCAGCCGCTGTCGGTCTCATCATCCTGTTGAATCTCGGGTTCTGGCAACTCAACCGGCTCGAATGGAAAACGAACCTCATCGCGCAGGTTGAAGCCGGTGTTCTAAAGCCGCCGGTCGAAGCGCCCGGTCCCGACACGTGGCAGGAAATTGGCGAAACCGATGATTACCGGCACGTGAAAGTGACGGGCGAATTCCTGGATGGCAATACGTTCTACTATACCGCGCTGTCCGACCCTCAAGGGCGGGCCAGTGGTCCGGGCCTTATGGTCTACGCGCCGGTTCGAACAACGGACGGATGGATCCTGCTCGTCAACCGGGGGTTCTTGCCGCAAGGTCTGGCCGATCCCGCCCGCGACGCAGCGCTCGAGACGCCGGAGGGGACGATCGAATTGACCGGTTTGCTGAGGTTGAGCGAAAAGCCGAACTGGACGACACCATCTCCTGACGCGTCTGACAAAATATGGTTTGCGCGCGATACCGGTGCGATGGGGAACATGTTGGGATTGGATGCCGGAACGCTGGCGCCTTACAGCATCGATCTTGATGCAGATTTCACACCCACGTCAGGATTGCCACAGGCCGGGGAGACCATCGTGCGTTTCAAGAACGATCATCTCGGCTATGCACTGACCTGGTTCGGGCTTGCTGCCACGCTCGTTGGCGTGTTCCTGACCTACGCGGCCAGTATGCTCTGGCCGCGTAATCGCAAAGAGGCTGACTAAATCAGCCGAGCGCTTCCAGAACCGCTGCAGCACCGGTCTTGGTTGCGTCGCTGGGGGCATCTTCAACGGCCAGGAATGTTACTTCGCCATCCTTGGCGATCAGTGCAAACCGCTGGGACCGCAAGTGGCCGAAGATCGGTGCCGGACCAAGTCCAAGTCCGAGCGCGTCGACAAAGTCGGCGCCGGTATCGGCAAGAAACGTGATCTTGCCGCCCGTGTTGGATGCCTTTTCCCATGCATCCATGACGAACACGTCGTTGACCGAAACTACCGCAATGTCATCGACGCCTTTGCCCTTCAGCGTCTCGCTGTGCTCGACAAACCCCGGAAGATGGTTCATGTGGCAGGTCGGCGTGAACGCGCCGGGAACGCCAAACAGCACCAGTGTCTTGCCGCCGGTCAGGTCGCTCAACGACATCTCTCCGGGCCCGTCGCTGGTCATGGTCTTGAAAGTTGCGTCCGGAAGACGGTCCCCAACCTTGATTGTCATATCGAATGTCCTTTTGCTGGATGGCAGAATGAAGAACTCGCCGGAAGCAAAAATAGGGCAGAGCTGGTCCGCCGTCGAGTGGTCCGGACGCGAATACCTACGTTTTGGATGGCAGTGAATTGAACCGGATCGACCTTCAGGGCTTCTTGCTGATCCAGTCGGCCGGAATGGCTTCCAGATGTTCGATAGCCTCGCCACCCGATGTCAGGACCAGTCTCAACTGATCATCGTCATCCGTGCGTGCAAGCCCCTTTTTCGACAGGTGCCACACGGCCTTGTCGCCCGATTTATCTTTGAGCTGCGGCAGTCCGATAAAGGAGCCTTCCGGTGCGGCCGCAAAGAGATCGGCGTCGGAGCCGCCCGCAACAGAGGTTTCAATGACAATGTTGCCGGACCCGTCAGAGGAAACGGAACTGACCTTGAGCGTATCGTGCGCCCCGGAGTGAGGCACCGCATCAAGGTCGCGCCGGATCAATCTGGCAGACAGCGTGTCCTCACTGGCCCGGGGATCAAAGTCGAGCGCCAAAATGGCTTCACCCGGCACGCAGATATCCTTGCAGATACCGAAGAACACCTCGATTTCGAGCCTGGCTTCCTGATCCGGCGACTGCGGTTCGACCCGGAAGGGCAGAACGATGCCATCATGATAAACGATCGATTGCGAAAACCCGTCGTCGTAGCGCTCAGGTGCCGGATAAAGGATTTCAAGCGCCTTCAGGTTTTCAGATCCGGTGACGGAAATCTGCGGCGGTATGCCAGCTTCGCCAGGATAGCGCCAATAGGTGTGCCATCCGCGCTCCATGAGGAATTCGAGTCCTGCAAGGTAGTGACCGTCCTGCAGAACGTCCGACGATATCAGGCGTACCGCGCCTCCCTGGACCTCCACCCAGTCGGTCATTTCCGCACGGCCAGGGGAAAGGGCGCTCAAAAGCAAAACGAGTGAGATGACAAGGGTTCTGATCATGGGCCCAGTGCTACACGAGTTTGTTGCAGCCGTCATGAGGCTGTCTGCTCTGAGAGGGTCATTTCCTCGTGACGGACGCGTTACGGTAATGTGAGATGAGAGCCGGCTTTGAACGGAAACAGACATTAACAAAGCTTCTTAAAGGCGGTATGCTTTCCTTTGATCGAGCGCGTCAATCACCTATTGAGGTACGCATGGCAGGAGTCGAAGAAACAGACTCTCTTGAAGGACAGTTTCTGATTGCGATGCCGAGCATGGCAGACAGCCGGTTCGAACACTCCGTGATTTATTTGTGCTCACATTCCGACCAGGGGGCCATGGGTCTGGTGGTCAATCAGGTCGCAAGGCATCTTTCCCTAGAAGAACTGCTCATCCAGCTCGATATCGTGAACGACGAAGGCTCGATCCGTTTGCCGGAAAGCGTCCGCGACATGAATGTTCACAAGGGCGGGCCGGTCGAGGTCGAACGCGGTTTCGTGCTTCATAGCGACGATTTCATGCTGAACCAGTCTACATTGACGATCGACAACGGTATCTGCCTGACCGCGACGCTGGAAATTTTGCGCGCGCTCGCACAAGGTGATGGTCCGGCACAGGCGATCCTTGCTCTCGGGTATGCCGGATGGGCTCCCGGACAATTGGAAAACGAAATCCAGTCAAACGGCTGGCTGACGGCGCCCGCAGATCCGGAAATCCTGTTCGATCCCGACTTCGACGCCAAGTGGCATCGCGCGCTCGGATCCTTGGGCATAGATCCGGCCATGCTCTATTCCGATGCGGGTCACGCCTGATTTTTGCGAGCGCCGTTGTCCTGGCGCTGCTCCTGTTCACGCACGGTCATGATTTAACCCAAAAGCGACTTGCGCTTGAATGTTATGGCGCGTAAGTCGGCTGAATGGCATGGTTTGTTTCAAAGCCGGTGAGTTTCAAGTAGGCTGGGGGTCTGGACGGTGGGCATTGGCAGGTAATGTCCAGCGATCAAAAAGAGGAACGTGACAGGGTGAAATACAGCAGTACGCGTGGTGAAGCACCGGTTCTGGAGTTTTCCGATGTCCTTCTTCAGGGCCTGGCCCGCGACGGCGGTCTTTATCT
The DNA here is from genome assembly GCF_030732845.1 of Roseibium sp. MMSF_3544. Taxonomy (GTDB): domain Bacteria; phylum Pseudomonadota; class Alphaproteobacteria; order Rhizobiales; family Stappiaceae; genus Roseibium. The sequence continues at coordinate 40,838 of NZ_JASHKA010000032.1, read as the reverse complement.
TCCGGAAACCTGGCCGCAATTCAGCCCGGATCAGATTGCCTCTTTTGCCGGAAAACCATATGGCGATGTTGCGCTCGAAGTCATCCGCCCCTTTGTTGGAGATGCAATCCCCGAGACCGATCTGAAGAAAATGATCGGCGAGGCGTACGGAAGCTTCCGGCACCCGGCGGTGACCCCTCTGGTTCAGACCGGAGCTAACACCTTCATTCTTGAACTGTTTCACGGGCCGACGCTCGCTTTCAAGGACGTAGCCATGCAGCTGCTCGGCCGCATGATGGACTACGTGCTCACCAAAAGAGGCTTGCGCGCGACGATTGTCGGGGCAACGTCCGGCGATACCGGTGGCGCCGCCATCGATGCCTTCAAGGGACGTGAGCGCACGGATATTTTCATTCTGTTTCCTGACGGCCGTGTGTCCAACGTTCAGCGCAGGCAGATGACCACGCCTGCGGAACACAACGTCCATGCCCTTGCGCTGACTGGCAATTTTGACGACTGCCAGGCGATCGTCAAAGGCATGTTCAACCATTTCGCCTTCCGCGACCGGGTTGCATTATCGGGTGTCAACTCGATCAACTGGGCGCGTATTCTGGCGCAGATCGTCTACTACTTTGTTGCCGGAGCCGCGCTTGGCGCACCGCACCGCAAAATCTCCTTCACGGTTCCGACCGGAAATTTCGGCGACATTTTCGCCGGTTATGCGGCCATGAAAATGGGGCTTCCAGTCGAAAAACTGATCGTCGCGACCAACGTGAATGACATTCTGGCGCGGACGCTCGAAACCGGGCGCTACGAGAAAAAGGGCGTCACGCCGACAATATCACCGTCCATGGATATCCAGGTTTCGTCGAATTTCGAACGGCTTTTGGCCGAGGTCTGCGGACGCGACGGTGCTGCGGTCCAGCAGATGATGAACCAGTTGACCCAGTCGGGCAGCTTCACGATAGAAAACGGGCCTCTGGCGGCGATGCGCGCTCATTTTGGGGCGGGCCGTTGCAACGAGGAAGAGACCGCAGCGACAATCTCGGAAGTCTGGGATGCTGCCGGTTATCTTCTGGACCCGCATACGGCAATCGGCGTTCACGTGGCGAAAGACCATGACGACGGTTCGGTGCCAATGGTGGTCCTGGGAACAGCTCATCCGGCAAAATTCCCGGATGCGGTTGAAAAAGCGTCGGGAGTTCGGCCAGAATTGCCGGACAACTTGAAAGACATGATGACTGCGGAGGAGCGCCAGCAGGTTTTGGCGGCAGAGCAGGGCGTGGTGGAACGATTTATCGAAAGTCACGCCAGGGCCGTCACCGACAGGGTGTAGCTGACTATATGAAAGTACAAACAACGGTCCTGGAAAACGGGATGACGGTCGTAACTGACCAGATGCCGTATCTGAAAACGGCGGCCCTTGGGGTGTGGGTCCGCACTGGCTCGCGCGCGGAAACGCTGCAGCAAAACGGCATCACGCATCTCCTGGAGCACATGGCCTTCAAAGGCACCAGATCCCGGACCGCGCGTGGCATAGCGGAGGAAATTGAGGCGGTCGGCGGTGAACTGAATGCTTCCACCAGCATCGAGCACACCAACTATTATGCGCGCATCCTGGCCGAAGACATGCCACTTGCTGTCGATATTCTGTCGGACATTCTGCAGAATTCGACCTTCGATGCGCAAGAACTGGCTCGAGAACAGCATGTGATCCTTCAGGAGATCGGAGCTGCCAACGATTCACCGGAAGACCAGGCCTTCGATCTTTTCCAGGGAACCGCCTGGCCCGATCAGGCGATCGGAAGACCCATTCTCGGAACTCCCGAAACGGTTCAGGGGTTCAACAGGGACGCACTCAACGCCTATCTTGCCGATCGCTACCGCGGCCCAGACATGGTTCTGGCAGCTGCTGGTGCGGTTGATCACGATGAGTTTGTTGCCCTGGCGCGCGAGAAATTCGGCGGGTTCAGCAGCGAGGCCGCCTCGCAAGACACCAAGGCGACATATGGTGGCGGTGAAACGCTGCGACCCAAGGACCTGATGGAAGCTCAGGTGCTGATGGGTTTCGAAGGACTGGCTTACAAGTCCAAGGACTATTACGCCATCCAGATACTGGCCTCCGTTCTGGGCGGCGGAATGTCGTCACGCCTGTTTCAGGAAATTCGTGAAAAGCATGGGCTTTGTTATGCCATCTACAGTTTCCACTGGGCTTTTTCCGATACCGGCCTGTTCGGATTGCATGCGGCGACCAGCCATGAAGACCTGGCCGCGCTGATGCCGATGATTGCCAACGAACTCGTTTCTGCCTCGCAGACCATCACCGACGACGAAGTTGCCAGATCGCGGGCGCAAATCCGGGCTGGTCTGATGATGGCTCTTGAAAGCCCCGCTGCACGTGCGGGCCAGATTGCAAGGCAGATCCTGGTGCACGGGCGCGTTCTTGGCCCGGATGAGATCTCCAGCAAGATCGAGGCCGTGACGGCTGAAGATATCCGCAGGGTTGCCTATGAAACCTTCGTCGGCACCACACCGACCTTGACCGCCATTGGGCCCGTCGATGGTATCATGACGGCGGCAGAACTGGCCGGACGGCTGGAGCAAGGGCCGGTGCTGCGGGCGGCGTCGTTGTAACTTGCGGAGGTCTGGGCATGGCGTTGCTACGGCCGGGATCATCACATGACGCCGAGCTGCTGATCGAGGCGGGCGGGTATTACCTGCGCCCGCCACTCATGTCCGACTTCAAGGAATGGGCAGAACTTCGGGGTGAGAGCCGGGCGTTTTTGAAGCCTTGGGAACCGCTTTGGCCGTCTGACGACCTGACCAAGTCCGGCTTCCGCCGGCGGCTGCGCCGCTACGCCAGAGACCGCAAGGATGGCCGTAGCCTGACCTTCTTCCTATTCCGGTCAAGGCCAAACCAGATTCTCGGCGGTTTGACGCTGAGCAACATCCGCCGGGGTGTCAGCCAGACTGCGACACTGGGCTATTGGATGGGGGAGCGCCACGCCGGAAAAGGGCACATGTCCGCTGCCGTTGCCATGATCCTGCCTTTTTGTTTCGACGTCTTGAATCTCCATCGTATCGAAGCGGCCTGTATTCCGGTGAACGCGCCCTCCATAAGACTGCTTGAAAACGCGGGCTTCCACCGAGAAGGTTATGCGCGCAACTATCTGTTAATCAACGGATCTTGGCAGGACCATCTCCTTTTTGCCTGTCTGGCGGAAGATCATGCGGCGCTTTCGGGAAAAATTAAGCCCAGCGTTGAGGGTATCTTGAAAGAATTCTTGTGACATGAGCCACAACCCGGTAGTTCTTCGCTTCATGTCGATTTTGTTACCGGAGCCCGTCAGCAGAGTGATCGGGGCTTTCGTATTTATTTTTTGCCTGATTATCTCGGCAGTTGCGACTTTGCCGGCGCACGCCCTTGAGCCGATTCCGGTGCCGATCGATATCGAAGCGCTCGATGTCACGAATTCGATCGACATGCACCGGAACGCCGGAACGCGCCTGCAGGTCTCGACTGCGCCTGGCGCCGACGGCATCGTGCGCCGCATCGAGGTTCCCTCGCTTGATGGCAACAACACCAACTGGGCCGTCTTTGCACTCGCCAACACCAGCGACGAGCAGATTGACCGGCTGATTGTCGCGCCGAACTACAAGCTGGTCGGCTCGGACCTGTTTTGGCCGGACCTTGGTTCGTCACGCATCGCCGCGATCACACCCAGCCAGGGCATTGCACCTGAACGCCTGAAGAGCCTTGAAGCCGACGTCTTTCTGGTGACCCTCGACCCCGGCTCCATTGTCACGTTCGTTGCAGAACTGACGACGCCGAACCTTCCTGAAGTCAGGATCTGGGAGCCGGACGTCTACAAGGAAACGATCAACGCCTATACGCTATACCGCGGCATCATTCTCGGCATCTCCGGTCTGCTGGCGCTGTTCCTGACGATCCTTTTCGTGGTCAAGGGAACTGTCATGTTCCCGGCGACGGCGGCACTCGCCTGGTCGGTTCTTGCCTACCTTTGCATCGACTTCGGTTTCTGGGGCCTCGTCTTCAATCTCGACGGCGGCGGAAGTCAGCTCGCGCGGTCCTGCGCGGAAGTGATGCTCGCGGCCAGTTTGCTGATCTTTCTGTACGCCTATCTCAATCTCAATCGCTGGAACATTCACTATTCGCACCTGGCGCTGACAACACTGATCCTGATCCTCGGTCTGCTGGGCGTCGCAGTCTGGGATCCGTCGATCGCAGCCGGTATCGCGCGTCTGTCGCTCGCCGTAATCGGTGCTCTCGGCTTCATCACCATCGCAGTCCTTGCCTTCCAGCAGTACGATCGCGCGATCCTGCTGATCCCGACCTGGTGCCTTCTGATCGCCTGGCTGATCGGTTCGGCCATGACCGTGACCGGCTACCTTTCCAACGACATTGTACAGCCGGCTCTTGGCGGCGGTCTTGTGCTGATCGTTCTTCTCATCGGTTTCACCGTGATGCAGCACGCCTTTGCAGGCGGTGCGATCGCCCAGGGCCTTATTTCAGATGTCGAACGCAAAGCGCTTGCGCTTACCGGTGCCGGCGACATCATCTGGGACTGGGACATCGACCGCGACCGCATCTATACCGGGAACGAAGTCGAGGAACTGCTCAATCTCAAACGCGGCGCGCTCGAAGGCCCGGCACGTGACTGGCTGGAGGTGTTGCATCCCCAGGACCGGGATCGCTTCCGGGCAACCCTGGATGCGGTCATCGATCAACGGCGCGGCAAAGTCATGCAGACCTTCCGTTTAAGATCGGAAGACGGTCATTTCCGTTGGTTCAGGCTACGGGCCCGGCCGATCATCGGGTCGGACGGCGAAGTGATCCGTTGCGTCGGAACGCTGCTGGACGTGACCGAGGAGCGCACGGCGGAGGAACGGCTGCTCCACGACGCGGTCCACGACAACCTGACGGGTCTGCCGAACCGGGAACTTTTCGTCGACCGGCTGCGCACCAGTGTTGTGCGTGCAAAAGCCGAAGAAACCTCCAAACCGACCCTGCTCGTGCTCAATCTGGACCGCTTCAAGCAGGTCAACGACAGCATCGGCCTGTCTGCAGGTGACAGCATCCTCTTGACCGTTGCGCGCCGCCTTGGCCGGCTGATCGGCCAGCAGGACACACTTGGAAGGCTGTCAGGCGACCAGTACGGCCTGGTGCTTCTGTCGGAACAGGAACCGGACAGGATCGTCGCCCTGGCAGATTCCCTGCGCAAGGCGGTCCGGGCCCCGATCACTTTCGGAGATCGGGAGATCTTCCTGACCTGCTCGGTCGGGATCGCGTTTTTTGAGGGCGGCAAAGAGGCTGTTGAGGACATGCTCACCAACGCCGAAATTGCTCTCAACCACGCCAAGCGGCTTGGCGGTGACCGGCAGGAAGTGTTCCGGCCGATCTTGCGTCCGCTCGACAAGAACATCGTCGATCTGGAAGCGGACCTTCGGGAAGCCATCAAGAAGGAGACGCTCGGTGTTTTCTTCCAGCCGATCATCCGGCTCGAGGATCAGTCGATTGCAGGTTACGAGGTCCTGGCGCGCTGGAGCCATCCCAAGAAGGGAAAGATTGCACCGTCCGAGTTCATTCCGATCGCCGAGCAGTCCGGCCTGATCAACGAACTGGGCATGTATGTCCTGGACAAGGGCGCGCAGCAGCTTGCGTTCTGGCAGCGCGAATACCCGATGCAGCGGCCGCTCTTTGCATCAGTCAACCTGTCGTCGCGGCAGCTCCTCAAACAGGATCTCATCAACGACGTGAAGGCAGTGCTTTCCAGGACCTCTCTGGAGCCGGGAACGCTGAAGCTCGAGTTGACCGAGTCCCTCGTCATGTCCAATCCGGAATATTCGGCAAAGGTCATGGAACGGCTACGCAGCCTCGGTGCAGGTCTGTCGCTGGATGACTTCGGCACGGGTCATTCGTCCTTGTCCTATCTGCAGCGTTTCCCGTTCGACACGATCAAGATCGACCAGTCATTCGTGAAGCCGAACGGCTCGTCAGCGCGGCCGGTTCTGCTCAGGACGATCGTTGCGATGGGGCATGATCTCGGCATGTCGGTGGTTGCCGAAGGGGCAGAGAACGAAGCAGATGCGCTGGAGCTCTATCAGCTCGGCTGCGAATACGCTCAGGGCTTTTTCTTCGGTGAAGCCATGTCGGCCGCCGAAGCCACCAAGATCCTTCGCAAGATGCCTGCAGAAGCCGAATCTGCCTGATCCGCGAGACCTGCTGCAGCTTACACGGGTTGGGTCGAGTGTGTCCGGATCACGGCACCAGGACAGGCACGGTCTTGTGGGTTTGCCTGATATCCAGCGGTGTTGCGCCGAACGGGTCTCCGTCGACCTGAGCTGCAACATGTGTGGGTGAGGTGATCGTTGCCGTTGAGAACGGTTTTATGTGCGCACCCCGTGCCTTGTGAATTCGTCCGCGAAGAAGCGCAATTCCATAGCACAAGGACGACCAGGGATCGTCTTTTTCAAGCACCAGCATGTGCAGCCCGGGATCGGTCGCACCGTTCGGGCAGATGACAAACGGGCCGCCGTAGTGGCGTGCGTTGCTGGCGACGGCGAACTTGCCTTGAAATGTCTTGCCGTCCAGCGATATTTCCAGCGGTGTCGCCTCACGCTTGAATCCAAGGCGTAGTGCGGTGATGACATAAGCCAGCTTGCCCAGTTTGCGCTTGAGCGCGAGCGGCACCGCATGCACGACTTCCGCGTCGAATCCTGCTGATGCCATGAGCACGAAGGGATGACCATTTGCCATGCCGTAGTGAAGCGGTTTTGTCTTCTGACGCGCGATCATGTCGGCAATCGAACGCGGGGTCCTGGGCAAGCCGAGTTCAAGGGCAAGTACGTTTGCCGTTCCAAAGGGAACGACCGCCAGCTGGGGCGGGTCCGGGTGGTTCTGGAATCCGGTCAGTGCTTCGTTTATCGAACCGTCCCCTCCTGCCACTACGAGCGTTTTCACCCTGAGGGACGGGTTTGAGCAAACGTCACCGATCTCGCCGGCATGGCGTGTAAGCCGGATCATGGTTCTGTAGCCGTGATCCTCCAGCCGCGTTCTGACACTGTCCAGGAATTCGGCTTTGTATCCGCCGGATGTCGGATTGGCCATGATCAACACGGCGTCGGGGATATCCGGTACGACGTGGCGCGTCGAAGCTGGGGCGGACCACCAGAATACTCTCACGTGACATCCCTTGCGTTGCAGGCGGGGCCGGTGATTGGAAGACGTCTGCTGTATCTAATCTATCAGCCTATTTTATCACGGTCTGACCTATTCGCCGTTCTTATAAGGTGCCATGCCGGTTCGCGCCAGTTCGTCAGCACGTTCATTGTCCGGATGACCGGCATGTCCCTTGACCCAATGCCAGGTCACCTCATGCCGCTCCCGGGCCGCATCAAGGGCTTGCCAGAGATCGGCGTTCTTCACCGGCTTATTCGCAGATGTCCGCCAGTTCTTTCGTTTCCAGCCGTCCAGCCATTCGCGGATGCCGCTGCGGACATAAGTGCTGTCGGTGTAAAGGTCGACGGCACAAGGGCGCTTGAGTGCGTTCAGTGCCTCGATCGCCGCCGTCAACTCCATGCGGTTGTTGGTGGTCTCGGGTTCGCCGCCGTGCAACTCCTTCTCGTGCTCGCCGAATCGCAGCAGCACACCCCAGCCACCGGGCCCGGGGTTTCCCGAACAGGCCCCGTCGGTAAAGATCGTCACACGGTTCGCGGTACTCATCGTTCCAGCCCGTAAGCCTCCGTGCCACTGATCGTCTGGTGAAACTTGAGTTTCTTGACGTACTCCATCGGATCTTTGGGTGTGACGAGGGCGCCTTCCGGAACACTGAGCCAGTCATAAAGGCGGGTGAGAAGAAACCTTAAAGCGGCACCGCGGCTGAGTGTCGGCAGGGCGTCATATTCATCTGAATTGAGCGGCCGGACGGAGGTGTATCCTTTCAACAGCGCGCGCGCCTTTGTCACGTTGAAAGACAGGTCTGTCTCGAAGCACCAGGCATTGAGGCAGATCGCGATATCGTAGGCAAAGGCATCGTTGCAGGCGAAATAGAAATCGATCAGCCCGGAGAGCTCGTTGCCGAGGAAAAATACGTTGTCCGGAAAAAGATCGGCATGGATGACGCCGCTCGGCAGGTTCGACGGCCAATTGGCCTCCAAGTGATCGAGCTCGCGCGCGATTTCGGTTCCCAGTCCCGGGTGGACACTGTCACTTCGCGCACTGCATTGATCGTAGAGTGGCCGCCAACCACCGACATTCAATGCGTTTTCCCGGAAGCCGTCATAGTCCTGACCGTCCAGATGCAACTCCGCCATTGCCTTGCCGAGTTCGGCACAATGTTCCGCGCGCGGACGCTTGACCCACATGCCTTCCAGAAAGGTGACGAGCGCTGCAGGACGCCCTGCAAGCTTGCCCAACAGTCTGCCGTCCCTGGAGGGCACGGGTGTGGGGCAGGAAAGACCCTTCACAGCGAGATGTTGCATGAGGTTGAGAAAGTAGGGCAGGTCGTTTGGGTTCACCCGTTTTTCATAGAGCGTCAGGATGAAGGAGGCCTTGTCGGTATGAACCAGGAAGTTGCTGTTCTCGACGCCTTCTGCAATGCCTTTGAACGACAACAGACGCCCGACGTCATATGAACCGATGAAGTCGTTCAATTCCTCATCGGTCACTTCGGTGTAAACGGCCATGATCTTATCCGCTAGCCGCCTGGGCTGAGGAGACAAAGTCCCTGAGTTGCCGCGGCAGATTGAAGGAAATCGTTTCTTCAGCGGTTCGCACGGTTTCTACGGTGACCTCAAACCGTTCGGCGAAAGCGCTGATGATTTCCTCTACCAGAGTTTCCGGTGCGGATGCACCTGCTGTCAAACCGAGAGACCGGACTCCTTCGAATTCCTGCCAATTAATGTCGCTTGCGCGCTGAATCAGGACAGCCACCCTGCACCCTGCGCGTTCGGCAACTTCCCTCAAGCGCTGCGAGTTGGAGGAGTTGGGCGCACCGACGACAACCATGGCCTCGACGTCGGGGGCGACGTGCTTCACCGCTTCCTGCCGGTTTGTGGTGGCGTAGCAGATGTCTTCCTTGTGCGGCGCGACGATGTCCGGAAACCGTTCCTTCAGAACAGCGACGATCCCCGCCGTGTCGTCCACGGACAAGGTGGTCTGGGTGATATAGGCAAGCGCCTTGTCGGATTTCGGCTCATAGGCACGCGCATCGGCCTCGGTTTCAATCAGGGTTGCGCTGCCCGGTTCGAGCTGACCCATTGTACCGATGACTTCCGGATGTCCCTCATGTCCGATCAGGAGCACTTCGCGCTCACGGCGGAAGTGGATTTCCGCTTCCTTGTGCACCTTGGACACCAGCGGGCAGGTCGCGTCGAGATAGAACATGTTGCGCGCCTGCGCATCTTCCGGGACGGATTTGGGAACGCCGTGAGCCGAAAAGATCACCGGACGGTCCGTGTCTCCGGCCGGAATCTCGTCGAGCTCTTCAACAAAGACGGCTCCCTTGGCCTTCAGACCGTCGACCACGAATTTGTTATGGACAATTTCGTGGCGCACATAGACGGGGCGTCCGTACTTTTCCAGCGCGAGTTCAACGATTTGAATCGCCCTGTCGACGCCGGCGCAAAAGCCGCGCGGCGCGCAAAGCTTGATGGAAAGGGGCGACTTGTCTTCAGTTGGCTTTGTCATGATGCACTTTTAGCAATCCTGTCTGGCCGCAATAAGGGGTTCAAGGTCATTTCTGTCAAGTCGATGCACACTATTTCGGCCACATTGAGCTGGTTCAAGCATTCTCAAGATCAAGCCTCGCCAAGCAAATGTTCACCTGCTATGACACTCCGCCAAGTTGCTATTCGATCAGATGGGTAGATGATGATCAGTGCGTTTCAGGCCGTAACCTGTGAGAAGTTGAAGACATTCCTGGCCGCTGGCGTGTGCGCGGCGACTTTGGCTGGCTGCGGTGCGGGCAGCGATGTCGCCAGCACGATCATCAGCGGTGGTCAGGAGCCGATCGAAGTCTCGCCTGAAACCTTTGCGCCGCCAGTGCCGTGCCCGCCCATGCAGCTGAATTCCGGGACTTTCCTGATCAGAAACTATGTGCGCGGTAAGCAGGACCAGCAGGAAGGTCTGCTCTATCAGGCGACCATCGAAGATTGGGCAAACACCTGCACGAGTCAGGCGGATGGCCAGAGATTGATGAAAATCGGTTTTTCCGGTGATGCGACACCGGGTCCCGCCTGGAAGGGGGGAGAAATCAAGTTGCCGATTCGCGTTGCCATCGTTCCGGGCGGCGCCGACGCGAAGCCGCTCAGTTCCGAAATTCTGACGGTTCCGGTCACGCTTGCTGAAGCTGCACCCGCGGAAAAGTGGACGATCGTCGAGGAAAGTTTCACCATTCCTCAGGGGGCGAGCGTCAAGGTCGTTTTTGGTTTCGACGAAGGCCGTCGCCGTTAAGCAAGGTTGCCGCTACGTTCGGCTGACAACGCATTTGCTGGAGCGGTCGCGCACGCGTGTTTAAACTGTCCCGCATGCCTGCTTGCGAAGGAGCACGATAAAGTGTGCCCGCATTCTTGCCTATATTGACTTGGTTGTGCGCCGCTCGCACAATCCGCACCTTGGCCGGGGTCGTGACCTGGCCGGCACGGCAACGTGCGCACACTTATGCGGGAGAGGCCGGGTGCGACTAAGCCCGGCGCCGAAGGAGCAACCGCCCCGGAAACTCTCAGGCAAAAGGACCGCATGAGTGAAAACGCTCTGGAAAGCAGTGGCCTGCCGACGATGTCGGTGGACAGCTCACCGAAGGAGTAACCGCCGGGCATTTCTTGGTGCTCGTCGGGAAATCTCTCAGGTTCTCGGACAGAGGGGGTGCTGATCAACCGGTCTGACAGGACCGCGTCGGGCAGCGATACCCTGAACAAGAGGACCGGTGATGGCACAAGCCATTGAAGAGACCGAGCTGCGACAAACGCCTCTTTACGATCTCCATCTGGAGCTCGGTGCCAGCATGGTGTCGCTTGCGGGCTATGCGGTGCCATTGCACTACCGTGCGGGCCTTGCCGCGGAGCATGATCATGCGCGCAGCAAGGCTGGTTTGTTCGACCTCTCCCATATGGCGCAGGCCCACCAGGCTGGAGACAGCCGCGAGAATTTTGCGCGGGCGGTAATTGCTGTTCATGGCCCCGAAGCCTTGAGCGTCATTTCAGCGCACGCGCCTGAAGCTGCCGGTCTCGGGCTCAAGTCATCGGCCAGGATGGAATTTGACGGCATTGATTGCCATGTCGCCTGCGTCGGCGAGACGGATACGGACGAGTACGAGCTGACTGTTCCTGCCGGAGCTGCCGAGGCGATCGCGCGAGCGCTTCTTGCCGACGACCGGGTTGAGCCCATCGGTCTCGGTGCGCGCGACCGTCTTCGCCGTCTTATCGAGCAACAGTCGTGCGCTGAAGAACAACGGATGGCAATCACGGATAGCAGTCTGTCCATTGTTCCAAACCCTACTCACCACAAATCGAAACCCTGACCCTTCCAGAAAACGGATAGTGAAATGACGACCTATTACTCCAAGGACCACGAGTGGATTTCAGTCGAAGGAGGTGTCGCGACCATCGGCATCACATCCTACGCACAGGAACAACTCGGCGACGTTGTCTATGTCGAATTGCCGGAGGCCGGAACGGAGCTTTCCCAAGGCGATGAAGCCGGCGTTGTTGAATCGGTCAAGGCGGCAAGCGAGGTCTACGCGCCCATTGATGGAGAAGTCGTTGAAGCAAACGAGGCACTCGCCGAAGAACCGGCAAAGGTGAATGAAGATCCGGAGGGTGCTGCCTGGTTTTTGAAGATGAAGATCAGCAACGAAAGCCAGTTGTCCGAGTTGCTTGACGAAGCCGGGTACAAGGCCCTCGTGGAGTCTCTCTGATCCATGGCCGGGCACTACTATACGGCTGAAGTTGAATGGGCCTGTGATGGCGACTACGCGTCGAACGCCTATTCAAGAGGGCATATCTGGCGATTTGACGGTGGCCTTGAGATACCGGCCAGTCCGTCACCCACCGTGGTGCCATTGCCCCATTCCATAGAGGCAGCCGTCGATCCGGAGGAAGCCTTCGTTGCGGCAATTTCCTCCTGCCACATGCTGTGGTTCCTCGACCTTGCACGACGGGCGGATTTCAACGTCGCAAGTTACAGTGACCACGCCTATGGCGAAATGAGCCGCATCGCGCGGGGCAAGATGGCAATCACGAAAGTCGTCTTGAGACCGGAGGTCACGCTGGTTGCGAATGAGCTTCCAGATCCCACCTGGCTTACGGACATTCACGAAAAAGCACATGACGTCTGTTTCATTGCCAACTCCGTGAAGTGCGAGATCCTGGTGGAGCCGAAAGACGTGAAACTGGTCGCTCCCTGAAGCAACCGAGAGGCATTCGGTCGGTCTTCTCCCGTTTTGCCAGCACTTGCCACCCCGGCCTTGAGCCGGGGCCTTCGTGCCAAGACGCGAACAGTTCCCGGATCGGGTTCGGAACGTCGCAGATACCACCCCCTCATTCTAAGGAGCCGCAGCAGCGGCGTTTCGGCGGATAGGCGGCATGCTCCGGAGCGCGAGGCCCATTTTTCGAGACGGACTTGACGGTCCTCCTCAGAAGGAGGAGGGCGCTTGCAACAATCCTCTCGATCCCCACACAAGAGTCCACGCGGATAGTATTGGGCGATCCCAAACGTGATCCCGGATCTCTGCTGTATAGGGTCCGGGATGACAACCGCATCGGTTTCACCATCACATTCAGAGATCAAGCTTGATTGACAATTGAATTGTCAATATGACAATCTTATTGTCAATTGAGGTTGCGATGAAGAAATCCGTTGAACTTTACGAAGTCATCCAATTGATCCGCCCGTTGCACCGGCGCCTGGCGCGCGCCGTGGAAGCGAAGTTGAGCGGGAGCGGAATCACGGTTGGCATGCGCGCTGTCATGGAAGTGCTGGAAACGGCTGGGCCGCTTTCCGTTCCCGATATTGGCCGCGCGCTGTTTCTGGCGCGCCAGCAGATCCAGTTGATGGTGAACACCCTCGAAGCTGAGAAACTTGTCGAGCGGCAGCCAAATCCGGCGCACAGGCGCTCACCGCTGTTTTCCCTGACCGAGCTTGGCAGGACCCGGTTCGGCGGCATCCGGGCCAGCGAAAATGAAGAGATTGATGCGGTGTGTGAGCTGTTTTCCGAATATGATCTTCGCTCAACCCAGCGCGTGCTTTGCGCCATGCTCGATCATTTTGCCGAGTTCGAGGACGACCCGGACCGCCCCAAGGGCCTGGAATAGTCAAAGGTCAGGAGACAGACATGTCAGTTGTACTAAGCTTTGCCGGTATTTTGGTTTTTGCGCTGGTCGCTGTCGGGCTCTATTTCGGGTTTTACCTCCGTAAGCTCGGAACGCCGACAAAGGGTGCGTTGATCGATCTTTCAGAACGGCCGAACAAGGCTCTGATTGTGATCGATGTCCAGGAGGACTTCACCCGCAACGAAGGCAAGCACGGGTTTGATCCGACGGTCCGGGATGACGCGCTTTCTGTCATCAACCGGGAAATCGAAGCGGCAAGGTCCAGTGGTGTCGATGTCGCCTTTGTCAAAAACATCTTCCGCGACTGGCCGGTGATCAAGGTGATGAACCTTCTGGCGGGCGGCATCGGGACACCGGGCCGGGAGGGACTAAAGCTCGACCGCGCGCTTGAGACAGAGGATGCACCGGTCTTTGAAAAGGCAATCGGCGACACGTTCTCCAATCCTGGTTTTGAAACCTGGCTGGCGGATAGGAATATTGGCTCGCTGACACTGGTCGGCCTGGATGCCTGCCATTGCGTCCAACTAACGGCAAAGGGGGCGCTGTCGCGGGGGTTTCATGTGGAAATTCGCGAACCGGCAACATTGACGGCAACACCCCGGAAATGGTCCTCGATCAAGCATGACCTTGCGGATGCCGGGGCAGTCATCGCCTGAATCCGATCGTTGAACGTACAAACTGTGACCTTTGCGACGGAACCATCATGTGGCACGCTTACTCTTGGTAACGTGAAGTCGACAATTTCGTCGGAGGAAGCATGTTTCGGTCGTACATTTTTGCGTTTGCAGCACTATCCGTTTTTTCATCCCATTCCCTCGCGGCAGACAAAGCTGCCATCGTCTTTGACGGGTCCGGCTCCATGTGGGGGCAGATCGAAGGGCGGACCAAAATCGAAATTGCCCGCGAGGCGATGAGCAATGTTCTGGGAACGCTTCCAGAAGACATTGAACTCGGCCTCTTTGCCTACGGGCATAGGCAGAAAGGCAATTGCGCCGATATCGAGCTGGTTGTTCCGCCGGCTGCCGGAACCGGCGCAGCCATCAAGGCTGCAACGGACAAGATCACGCCAAAGGGCAAGACGCCCCTGTCGGCAGCCGTGCGCCAGGCCGCTGAAACCTTGCGCTTCACCGAGGACAAGGCCACCGTTGTCCTCGTCACCGATGGGATTGAAACCTGCAATGCCGACCCTTGCGCACTCGGGAGTGAACTTGCCCGGCTCGGGGTGAATTTCACCGCTCATGTCATCGGTTTCGGCCTGAGTGAGGAAGAGGGACGCCAGGTCGCGTGCCTGGCGGAAAACACCGGTGGCCTCTACATCCAGGCCGGCAGCACGGAGGAACTCACCGAAGCTCTGACAGCAACGGTTGAAGTGCCAGTCGTGCAGGAAGCTGCGGCACAGCCCGCGCAATTGCCGGAGGCCTCGCTTGATGCTCCGGATACGGCGGCAATCGGCGCGCGCATTGACGTTGCCTGGCAGGGACCGGCCGGGCGTTACGACCAGATCCAGTTCTTCGATCCGGCGGCGCGCAACGGTGAAGGCAAAGCCCTTCGCTCCAAGGCCATCCGGAACGGGGATTTCGACAACAACAAGGTCAACATGACGGTTGTGACCGAGCCGGGAACCTACGAGTTGCGTTACTGGGACGGTACGGGACGGCAGATCCTGGCAACACGTCAGATCGAAGTCACTCCGGCCGATGTTGCGTTGTTCGCGCCGGACCAGATCGCCATGGCAAGGCCCGTGACGGTTGAATGGGTCGGTCCTGGCGGGCGCTATGACGCTGTCGAACTCTTCGATGCCTCGGCCCGAAACGGCGAAGGCAAGGTTCTGCATTCAAAGCGCCTGCGCAATGACGACTTCGACAACAACAAGGCCACCATGCCGACGCCGGCAAAGCCCGGCACCTACCAGCTTCGCTACTATGCCGGCGAGGACAAGATGGTGCTTGCAACGCGTGCACTGGAAGTGATCGAGGCACCGGTGACCCTCGAAACGGAAGAAGCTGCTGAAGCCGGCAAACCGATCGTTGTCGATTGGGTGGGCCCGGGCGCCCGTTATGACAGCGTCCTGCTTGTCGATCCGGCCAGCGGCAAGAAGATCCACGACAAGCGTCTTCGCAACGATGATTTCGAAAATCAGCGGGTCACCTTGCCTGGACCTGTCAAGGCGGGCCCCTATGAGCTTCAGTATTACAACGGCGACAACAAGACCGTTCTGGCGTCCGTGCCGCTTGAAGTCACCGAAACGGTGGTTGCGCTCGAAGCTCCGGACCAGATCGGTCAGGGGCGCCATATCACCGTAACCTGGACCGGCCCCGGCGCCCGCTACGACAGCGTGCAGTTCTTTGATCCGCGTGCACGTGCCGGCGATGGCCGGGTTGTTCATCAAAAGCGCCTGCGCAATGACGATTTCGACAACAACAGGGCGACACTGCCGAGCGCGGCAAAGCCGGGCGAGTACCAGCTCCGCTACTATAACGGTGACAACAAGACGGTTCTCTTGACCCGACCGATCACCGTCGTACCGCTTGAAATCGGCCTTGAAGGGCCGGATGCTGTTGAAACGGAAACGAAATTCTCCGTCGACTGGAAAGGTCCAGGTGCCCGCTATGACAGTGTTCAGATCTGGGATCCGAATGCACGTGGTGGCAATGGCAGGTCTGTTCATGAGCGGCGCGTTTGGGCGGGAGATATTGATGCTCAAAACGTCAAGCTGACCGCGCCAAAAGAGCCGGGTGAGTATGAATTGCGTTACTTTAACGGTGACAACAAGGCGGTGCTCTTTACCCGTCCCCTGTCGGTTCAATAGCGCCGGGGGATGAGTAATTCGCCATGATCGCGCTTCGTGTAAGTCGGCGCAAACCGACTGAATTGACGCATCTGCTGAGGCAGCAAAGAAGGCCGAACGCATACATGACCAACCCGCTTGACCTGGACCACCGCCAGGATCTGCCATCGGAATGGCTGTTCCTTCTTGAGGCGTTCCCGAGGGATCAATGGTTGGCACATGGCAACCTTGGCCCGCTGACCGAATTCTGGCTGAACCGTCATGACGGCTTTCGCAATCACGGCAACACCCTGATCGCGATGCTGCGACAGTTCCGCGAGGGACAGATACCGCCGCAAAGGTTCGCCGGGATGTTCGGACCACAGCTCCAGCACTTCCTGTCCGAATTGCACAACCATCATATGATCGAGGATCATCACTATTTCCCCGTATTCATGGAGGCGGAAAAGCGCCTGCTACCAGGCTTCGAACTTCTGGAATCCGATCATGAACAGATCCATCAGCGGATTGAGGCTGTGGTTGAAAGCGCCAACACCCTGCTGACCCGGCTGCAGTCGGAAGACAAGGATGCGATCCTGAGAGCAACCGACGAATACGCCGCCGTCAGCAACGCGCTTCTCATGGGGCTGAAGCAGCACTTGTCGGACGAAGAGGACTTGATCGTTCCGATCATTCTGTCCCGAGGGGAAAGTGAACTGGGTCTGTCTTGAAAATTTGCAACACCTGAAGCGCTCAAATGTTCGGTTGAAATTCCCTGCTTGACTCTGATCACGCCTTCGCGCATTTAAAATGCCATGACCAAGATGACCGCATCCTTCGTGTATTTTTATTACGTCACCGACATACCGGCGGCTGCGTAGGATCTTGCTCTTTTTATAGAAACCTCAAAAAAGCCGCCGCGTCAGGCGGCTTTTTGGTTTCAAAGAGGCTCCTGGCGGGGAAACCAGGAAGCCGAACATGATCAAGCATATGATTGAAGCCGGGAAACCGGCGACCAAGCTCAAATCGGAAGCGCTCGCCGTGCTTCTGGAACGCGGCCTCGTGCACCAGTGCACCGATGTCGAGGCGCTCGACAAGACCCTTTCAGAGGGCCCGCTCACCGCCTATGCCGGGTTCGATGCCACGGCCGCGAGCCTCCACATAGGCCACCTTATGCCGCTGATGACCATGCGCTGGCTGCAGAAACTCGGTCACCGTCCGATCATCGTCCTTGGCGGCGGCACCAGCCAGATCGGTGATCCGAGTTTCCGCAATGACGCGCGTCCGTTGCTGGAGCAGCGCCAGATATCGGCAAACATCGCGACCATCCGCCGATCGGTCGAACGTCTCGTCGACATGGACGGTCCGGACGGTGCCCTGCTGGTCGACAACGCGGAGTGGCTCAACGAGTTTCGCTTCCTGGAATTTCTCCGCGATTATGGCTCCCAGTTCACCGTCAACCGCATGATGACGTTCGACAGCGTCAAATCCCGCCTTGACGCCCAAATGCCGCTGACCGTGCTGGAGTTCTGCTACATGATGCTGCAGGCCGTCGATTTTCTCGAACTTGCCAAGCGTCACGACTGCCGGCTGCAGGTCGGTGGCTCCGACCAGTGGGGCAACATCGTCAACGGAGTGGAACTTGGCCGGCGTGACGGCCGCAAGCTGCACGGCCTCACGGTGCCGCTCTTGACGACTGCAAGCGGTTCCAAGATGGGCAAGACGGCTGCGGGCGCTGTGTGGCTGCATCCGGAACACCTTTCGCCCTTCGGTTTCTGGCAGTTCTGGCGCAACACGGCTGATGCCGATGTGGGCAAGTTCCTGCGTCTCTTCACCGAACTTCCGATCAGCGAAGTCGAACGCCTGTCCGCGCTGCAGGGTGCGGAGCTGAACGAGGCCAAGAAGATCCTGGCAACCCAGGTCACGACAATCGTCCACGGGCCTGAGGAAGCCCGGTCCGCGCTGCAGCAGGGAGACGCCCTGTTTGCCGGGGAAGGCGAGATTCTGGAACCGACGCACAGGTTGCCGCTTAAAAAACTGGCCGACGGACTCGGCCTGCTCGAACTCGTCGTTGCCATCGGCTTTGCAGAGTCCAACGGCGAAGCCCGGCGCCTGGTGGAGGGTGGCGGTGTCCGGCTCAACAGCCGGATCATCGACGACCCCCGCCGCCGGATCGGTACCGGAGATCTGAAGGCCAATGACCGGCTGGCGGTTTCGGTCGGCAAAAGGCGGAAAGCTTTGGTTGGATTTGAGTGAGTGCAAACAGAGAGATCGGCGGGTCAGGAGCTGACGGCGTGACTTCTTGCCGACCGTCCAATTTCGAGGTCATGCCATGGCTTGACCGACTGTTGTCCGGTCTCGTGGACGTTGGGTCCCGTGGGGCAATCTGCGAACCTTGAAGTTGTCATCTCAGCTGGAGCGAAGCGCAAGGCCGGGATCCAGTAAACTCTTGTCAAACAGACTTTTTCAGTCGCCAGCCATACGGAGTACTGGGTCCCGGTCTTGCCGCTTGCGCGGCTAACCGGGATGACCGGCGCCGCGTTCAGTCGTTGTATTAAATGCCCGGCGTTGACCGGCTTTGGGTGGAGGAAGGCGACCCCTCGGTTTCGTGATCAGATACCAGTTCGCAAGGCTCGATCGTTCCCTCATAGCCGAATACCTTGCCGACAAGCGGAAAGCAGACTTCGACGGACAAGCGGTAGCGGTCGTCTTCAACACGCTCACGGCCGGTTGCCCTCGGCGCGAGTGTTTTCGGAATCTTCAGCGGCCCGAGGAATACGTGTTCCGGTGTAAGGTCGATACCGGCGGAACTCGGCGTAACACGCATCTTGAAAAGGAAAGGTCCAAGCCGTTCCAGCATGCAGGGAAACGGTTCGTCTTTGCCTGCGATCATGTCGGTCATGAACGGCTGACCGTCGAACTTGCGCACCCAGCGTTCTCCGCCGTCGATTTCTGTAAACGACGTTTCAATCCGCGCATTGGTTTGCGCTTGCGGAAGGGATGCCAGACGACAAATCAAGCGGGCTGCAGGCGATGCACCCCACCAGACAGTCGCCGTCCCGGTGGCGCGCCGGGCAAAGGTGTGCATTTCCTGGATTGGGGCTGGGACCTGCTTGAAGCTATTGCCCAGAATTGTCTGATAAAGGATGCGCGGCATTGGAAGGCAGACGACGGTTTGAGGCCTCTTTTGAAAGCGTACACTGAGCATCCACGAAAAGGCTTTGCAACCTTTGATTGGGTCGATGGTTCACAAATCCCTGCCGAGCGGGCCGGGAAAGCCGGGTAGGGACCCGGCTTTCGACGATCTGTAGCTAGCGGTTCTTCAGGGAAGCTTTGGCCCGAAACGCTTCCACCGGCACACCGCCGATCCCCCAGTTTTCCATCTCGACCTCATCGATCACCACAAAGGTGGTCGCAGGGGTTTTGCCCAACACGTTGACCAGGAGATCGGTCGCTCCTTTGATAAGCTGCGCTTTCTGGTCGGGACTGATGCCTTCACGGGTCACCTGTATGTTCACATAAGGCATGTTCAGACGCCTTTCTCTAGTGCAGGGGTCATTTGGAAAATCTTGGCCATGATCCGCCAGCTTCCTTCCTCGCGGACGAAAGTCAGGAAGTCGACATAGTCATTCCCTGCCATTGTGCAGCGGACGCGGGCGAAAGCGGTGTTGTCCCCTGCAAGCTGGATTTCATCGACGACGTCCTTGCGGGCTTCGCCGCGGGAGGCTGGCGAAACGCGGGCAGCAACCACGGGAACGTAGTCTTCCATCGTCCGGTGGAGGAGGGGTGTTTCATCCGCTGTCGCATAGACCGCTTTTGGATGAAACACCTTTTGCAGCAGGGCGGCGTCGCAGTGATAAAGCGCGTCGAAATAGTCCTTGATGACGGCGTTGACGTCTGCAATCGCGGTGCTCATGCGGCCAGTCCTTCTTCTGCCAGGGTCTTGCGGGTGGACGGACGCGCACCGATCCGTGCGACATAGGCCTTGGTCTGCGGCCAGCCGTCCAGAGACACGCCAATGAAGTTCGTCCAGTTCAGGATCACGAACGCATAGGCGTCAACGACGGAAAACGTGGTGCCGAGCAGAAAGGGGGAGGTGCTTTCCAACAGGTTTTCGAACTGACCGAGTTTCGTATCGAGCTTCTTCCGGTTGGCCGCCTGCTCGCTTTCAGAGAACGTCTTGCCGGAAAAATAGGGGCTGAAAGCCTTGTGTAGTTCGGAAGACAGGAAGCTCAGGAGTTCCAGCTGGCGATAGCGTTGCAGAGGCTGGTTGTCATTGCCCGGTGCCACGTCCGGGAACTGTTCCCCGATCCAGTGCAGGATCGCGACATTTTCGGTCAGAACCGCGCCGTCATCCAGTTTCAGCGCTGGCACATAGCCGCGCGGGTTTGTTTCCAGGTAGGACGCGCCGGTTTCGGTGGTTCCCGCGTCAGTGTCGACCTTTTCCAATTGATAGTCTGCACCGGTTTCGTTCAGCAGAATGTGCGCTGCCATGGAACAGGCGCCGGGTTTGTAGAACAGTTTCATCGTTTCGCTCCATCGGGTGTTTCGATGACAGGAAGGTGTTTGTTTCGGTCACTGTTGACAAGTAGGTAACCAACGGTAACTATGTTTTTCGAGTTACCTTGAAGAAACCTGATTTCGGCGGAGTTACAGGCAAAATGGCCCTGAAAATGCGCAAGAACCGCAGCCCGAAGCCACCGGAGCCGTGCCTTCTGACGGAGTGCATGCAAGTGATCGCAGGCGCTTGGGCGCCCAATGTCATCTGGAGTTTGAGAGCCGGTCCACGCCGTTTCAACGAGCTCAAGGCAGACATCCCGCCGGTGTCGTCAAAAGTGCTTTCCGCGCGCCTGTCAGAGCTTGAGGAACGCGGCGTCCTTTTGCGCCACGTGCGCCCGACGTCCCCGCCATCGGTCGAATATGAGCTGACCGGACTGGGAGAAGAGTTGATCCCGGCCCTCGAAGCGATTGTCGAGGTCGGGCACAAGTTGAAACAGTTGCGGGGCTATGAACCGGCGTCGGAAGCTGCTGAATAGTTATTGTAAGTACTGAAAGAATTTTGATGGATCCCAGGACTTTCGTTTTCGTTCACGGCGTCTGGCATGGCGGCTGGTGCTGGGAGCGTGTTGCCGCCATATTGCGCGCGCGCGGGCATCGCGTCACGGCGCCGACCCAAACGGGCCTTGGCGAGCGCTCGCACCTAATGTCACCGGACATCACGATCCAGACCTTTGTCGAGGACATCGTTGAGCATCTTCGGTTCGAGGATTTTCGCGACGTTGTGCTTGTCGGGCACAGTTTTGGCGGAATACCGATCACGGGCGCTGCCGATATCGTTCCGGAGCGGATCGCAAGGCTGATCTATCTCGACGCGATCATGCTCGGAACCGGTGAGACGTGGTTCAGCCTCTTGCCGAAGGATATGGCGGACGACCGTGCGGCTCTGGCTGAAAGAACCAGCGGCGGTCTCTCGCTGCCTCCGGCTCCTGCAGAGAGTTTCGGGGTGACCCGTCCGGAGGATGTCGCCTTTGTCGAACCGCGGCTGACCCCGCATCCATTCAAGACATTCACGTCCGCGCTCGATCTGAAGTACCCGGTCGGAAACAGTCTTCCCGCCGACTATATTCACTGCACCGATCCGCCGTACCGGCCAGCGGTCGTTGCCCTGGATCGCGCGCACAAACTCGGCTGGCCGGTCGAGGAGATCGCAACCGGGCACGACGCCATGGTGACCGAGCCCCAGGCGCTGGCCGATCTGCTTGAGAAACTGGCATAAGGCATTCCGAAAAGAAAAACCCCGCCTCCAAATAGGGGCGGGGCTGAAGTGGTGATCGCGGGGATCGCGAAGTTGGCTTCTGCTTGTCAGCCTGCTTATGCCTGCAGGCGGGATCTGATTTCCTTGCGCAATTCGTCGATTGGAGCCTTCGAGGCACCGTCCATCGTGTGCCAGAAGGTCCAGCCGTTGCAGGCCTCCTGTCCCTGCACCAGCGCGCCGACCTTGTGGATCGAGCCGGTGTGCTCTCCGGACTTCAGCGAGCCGTCAGCGCGAACGATGGCAATATGTTTGCCCCGGGAGCAAGAGAGCTCCGTTCCCGGTGACAAAAGGCCGTTTTCCAGAAGCGTGCCGAACGGGATGCGCTTTTGTGCGCGTTTGCCCTGCTGCATTTCAAGCGCTTCGCTGTCGCCCGGTTCGATTGCCTCAATCCGGGCCATCGCCGCATCGATATAGTCCTGCTCGCGTTCGACGCCGACAAAGTTGCGGCCGAGCTTTCTCGCGACCGCACCGGTTGTCCCGGTGCCGAAGAAAGGATCAAGCACCACGTCGTCGGGTTTCGAGGACGCGGTCAACACCCTGTAGAGCAGGGCCTCCGGCTTCTGCGTCGGATGAACCTTCTGGCCGTTTCCGTCCTTCAGTCTTTCCGCACCGGTGCACAGCGGCAGGTGCCAGTCGGACCGCATCTGCAGGTCTTCGTTGAAAGTCTTCAGGGCGTCATAGTTGAAAGTCGGCTTGGCATCTTTCGACTTCACCGCCCAGATCATGGTCTCATGGGCATTGGTGAACCGCTTGCCGCGAAAGTTCGGCATCGGGTTGGACTTCAGCCAGACAATGTCGTTCATGATCCAGAAGCCCAGATCCTGCAGCATCGCGCCGACCCGGAAGATGTTGTGATAGGAGCCGATCACATAAAGCGAGCCGTCCGGTTTCATCACCCGCCGGACCGCGAGCAGCCAGGCCCGGGTAAAGCTGTCATAGGCTTGAAAGCTCTCGAACTGGTCCCAGTGGTCGTCGCAGGCGTCAACCTTGGACTGGTCCGGCCGGTGCAGGTCACCGCCAAGCTGCAGATTATACGGGGGATCCGCAAAGACCAGGTCCACGGATTGGGACGGCAATGTCTCAAGGGCGGCCACGCAGTCGCCCTTCAGGATCGTATTCATCCAGGAAGCGGATGCCTCCCGGTTCTTAGTCGGATGGGGTGCCGCCAAGGACACCCCGGTACGCTGTACACTCATTGCGACGCAATACCTCACGCAATTTCGAGTGTCATGGTTACCGGGTTTGGTAAATCAGCGGTTAAGTCACGAAAAGAAAAAAATCCTTTGAATCAAGGCTTTGTTTACATTCGTAAAAGTTGAATGAGAGGTTAATGGCCTGTCCCAACCGAAAACGCCAGAATTCTGCTGATTTCGTTGAGAGTACGTCCGGAAGTCGCTTTCCAATCGTTAAAGGCGGCCTGGATCTCCTTCAGATTTTTTTTCGACATGCGATCATTCTCAATGACATTTTCGCGCATCAGGGCGTTAACGACGTCTCCTGTCAGAATAAAACTCTCCTTGCCCATGAACCGGAGCGCAAGTTGCCCGGTCGTGCCGCCGAGCCGGCTTCCGCGCTTTTTCATCAGCTCCATCAAGCCAATCTGGTCCTCTGCCGGATAGTCGGCAAAAAACTTGGCCGCGCTGCCATGTTCAGCGGCGAGATCCTTCAGGAACAGGGCATTGTCCTGAACGGCCTTTATCTTGGCGCCGTTCCGCACGATCCGGGTGTCCTTCGTCAGAGCTTCGAAATCTTCGTCGGGAAGGAATGTCAGGCGGGCGATGTCGAAACCTTCAAAAGCCTCTTCGAAACCCGGCCACTTCTGTTCGATCACCTTCCAACTGAACCCGGCCTGGAACACGCACTTCGTGAACATGGCAAGCCAGCGGTCGTCGCCGATTTTTTCAAGCTCGAACTTTGACTTGGGCAGATTGTGTTCCGCCAGCAGTTTCGCCAGGCGCTCCTCTCCGCCCTTCTTTTGCGCGGCAAGAGCCTCGATGTTGTCAAAGGATCGCATCCGCCTGTTCTCCGTTAGGTGTTGTCTCGCTCGTGTCCAAGACTCATTTAAGCACTGCTTTTCCAATAGTCAGGGAAAAACCGATTAGGGCTAGGAAAGGCTTTGCCAATTGTAAGTGTGTCATCCCGGCTGCAGCGCAGCGGAAGGCCGGGATCCAATAACCCCGGTGTTGGAGAAAAATCTCGAGCTTCAGTGTTCAGTGAACTCTTGCCGGAGTTTACACCCGCGGAAGCGGGTGCTGGAATGACAATCAAGCAGTTAATAGCGCCCCCCAACGTCCCTGGATCGCTCGAACCGGCGCAAGGCGAGGGACAGGGTGATGGTCATCATCAGATAGATCAGCGCAACCACGTTGTAAGTCTCAAAATAGCGGAAGGATCCGGCGGCGTAGACCTTGCCGAGCTGGGTGATGTCCGCGACACCAAGGACCGACACCAGCGAACTGTCCTTGATCATCGCAACAAAATCGTTGCCGAGCGGCGGCAGGATTGTTTTGAGCGCTTGCGGAAAGATGATCAGGCGGAAGCGCAGCCAGCGGTTCATACCGAGCGCCTCGGCCGCCTCGATCTGGCCCTTGTCAACGGCCTGAATGCCGGCGCGGAAGACTTCCGCGATGAAGGCGGAATAGCCGATCATCAGGGCGACGATTGCGCGCCATAGCAAGGGAAAGTCCCTGGTGCGCATCGTGCCGACACCAAGCGGCTCAAGAACGGCGTTGATCGCGGCGACAAGCAGGGGTGTGCCCACAAAGGCGATATAGAGCAGCAGCACGATGATCGGCAGGCCGCGCACGATCTCGATATAGAACCGCGCACTTTGCCGCAGGATGACGGATCCGGACAGCGAGGCCAGGGCCAGCAAAAGGCCAATGACGGACGCCAGGAAGAAGGCAACCAGCGTCACGAAGATTGTCAGGCCGATGCCGCGCGACACCGTGGTCATCACTTGCGTGTAGATCTCGTCGGTGCCGATCTGGAACAGCAGAAACGCCGCGATGCAGCAGGCGGCAACAAGCCAATAGGGAAAGTCTTGTTGCTTTGTCGAGGCTGAAGTCTTTGCACGGTTCATGATGCTGCCTGAAGCTGGATGATGCGCGGGTTCGCAATGTTGTTGAACGGAGCCGCCATGCGGAAACTGAAAATGGCCGGTATCGGATTTCCCGATACCGGCCACTTTATGGATAGTCCACCACCGGACGGTCAGACGGCGTGTGTTATTGGCCGGCCTTGTAGTCGAAGAACCACTTCTTGTTGAGGGCATCGATCGTGCCATCTTCGCGCATACTGGCAATGGCAGCATTGAACGGCTCGATCAGCTCGGACCTCTTTGGGAAAATGAAGCCGAAATCTTCCGTTCCCATCGGATCGCCGATCAGCTTGAACGTGTCCGGGTTGGCGTTGACGTAGCCCTGGCCACCTGTGCTGTCCGTCAGCACCAGATCGACATCGCCGACCTTCAGCGCCTGTACAGCAGCACCGAACGTTTCAAAGAGCTTGATGCGCGGATTGGCTTCATCGCCATCAAGAACCTCGTAGACGGTGACATAAAAGGGTGTCGTGCCGGGTTGCGCGCCGGCGAGGAAATCCTTGTTGTCCGCAAAACCCTTGGGATCCGTGAAACGGTCCTCATCGGCCCGCACAAGCATGAACATCTCGGAGCGCATGTATGGATCGGAGAAGGCGACTTTTTCGGCCCTGTCCTCGCGGATGGTGATGCCGTTCATGGCGACGTCATACTCGCCGGCGGAAATGGCCGGGATCATCGCGTCCCAACTGACATTCTCGTAGGTGACGTCCATGTTCAGCCGCTTCGCGATTTCCGCAACCGCCTCGTATTCCCAGCCGGCCGGTTCACCGGTCTTCGGATCGACAAACTGCAGCGGCGGGTAGGTGTTCTCCGAGGCAATGACGACTTCCTGCCCACCGAGATCAGGCAGGTCGGCGGCAAACGCGCCAAGTCCAGCCCCAAGCGTTGACGAAAGCGCGACCGCAAGGCTCAAAAGGATACGTTTCATGGGAAGCTCCTGATCAGAATTCTTCCGAATAGTATCGGCAATGTGTGCGTGCGGAAAGACCGTTGGTGCACGTGCGAATACGGCTTGCGCTTCACCCTGCCGGATCGGACGGCACCGGGCATGGCTTCCGAATGACCACGCTGCTTTCAGACTTTCGAGACCGACGGAGGTGCAGAAATTTTCTCTTTGCGAAAAAAAATTCAAAAACTGATGCTAGATCTATTGACCCACGGAACGCGAGGCGGGACTGTGCTCCCCATAACAACAATAAGGAGACCATCATGTCCAACTTGATCAACAGCGATTTTCCAATGGGCGCGCGGCGCATGCGGCTCGCGCCGTCTCATCCGCTCGAAGTGTTCACGGATGCGACCAATGCCGTCAATCGGCTGATTGAAATCTTCGAAGCGAACACGGCTTTTTTGCGTTCGCATTTCAACGACCTTCTTGAAGGGCAGGAGATCGACGAGCGCGTGCGGGCTTATTATCCGCAGGTCCGGGTCGTGACGGACAGCCATGTTCGCCTCGACAGCCGGTTGTCCTACGGGTTCGTGTCGGGCCCCGGCACCCACGCCACTACGATCACGCGTCCGGATCTGTTCCGTCACTATCTGGAAACGCAGCTCTCGCTGCTCATGAACAACCATGATGTGCCGATCCTTGTCGGTGACAGCGATATGCCGATCCCGCTTCATTTTGCGTTTTATGACGGCACGCATGTGGAAGGTGGGGCGGCCGCCGCCAACCTGACCCGGCCGCTGGCGGACATCTTCGATCTGCCGGATCTGACAGTGATGGACGATTCCATCGCCAACGGAACTTATGAGCCGGTCGACGGCGTCATGCCGCTCGCCTCGTTCACCGCGCCCCGTGTCGACTATTCGCTGCACAGGCTGCAACACTACACAGCAACGGCTGCGGAGCATTTCCAGAACTATGTGCTCTTCACCAACTATCAGTTCTACATTGATGAATTCTGCCGCATGTCGAAGGAACTCCTGACGGATCCGGACAGTGGCTACGAGGCCTTTGTGGCACCTGGAAACCTGATTACGGAAGCCGGCGAAAGCGAGCCCTCCTGCGGAAGCGAACCGGCAAAGCTGCCGCAAATGCCGGCTTACCACCTAAAGCGGGCGGATGGCGGTGGCATTACCATGGTCAATATCGGCGTCGGCCCATCCAACGCCAAAACGATTACCGACCACGTTGCCGTTCTCAGACCCCACGTCTGGCTGATGCTCGGCCACTGCGCAGGGCTCAGAAACAGCCAGACACTGGGCGACTATGTGCTGGCGCATGGGTATGTGCGGGATGACAACGTGCTTAATCAGGACCTGCCGACCTGGGTTCCGATCCCACCACTCGCCGAGGTCCAAGTCGCACTGGAAGACGCGGTCGCCGAAATTACAGGAATTGACGGCTACGAGCTGAAACGGGTGATGCGGACGGGTACGGTCGTGTCGCTCGACAACAGGAACTGGGAGCTTTGGGATCAGCCGGAGCTGGTCAAGCGCTTCTCGCAGTCGCGTGCGATCGCCCTCGACATGGAGTCGGCCACGATTGCTGCCAACGGCTTTCGCTTCCGCGTTCCCTACGGAACGCTGTTATGCATCTCCGACAAGCCGCTTCATGGCGAACTGAAACTGCCGGGCATGGCGACGGACTTTTACAAGCGCCAGGTTGCCCAGCACCTGCAGATCGGCATTCGCGCGCTTGAGAAGATGCGCAACATGACCGCCGAGCGGCTGC
The DNA here is from genome assembly GCF_030732845.1 of Roseibium sp. MMSF_3544. Taxonomy (GTDB): domain Bacteria; phylum Pseudomonadota; class Alphaproteobacteria; order Rhizobiales; family Stappiaceae; genus Roseibium. The sequence goes on along the minus strand of NZ_JASHKA010000032.1, from coordinate 13,150 downwards.
ATTCGCGCAAACTCAGGAGCTTTGCCGAAACCGCGTTTCAGTAAATCCAGTCAGTCGGAGACTTCGGCGAGCAGCCTGAGGGAAACAACTTCCTGCCTGGCGACATCGGCTTCCCTGTGATGGCCCGAACTGACCAGGATCAGGATTTGCGCCTCAAGCATGTCCGCCAGCTGTTTCACTTTATCTTTCATGATGTTCGCCTCCTCTGCGCTTGTTAACTTTACGTTAGGGAGGTCGAAGTGGATTAAAAAAACGCGCGCCATTTCGGGCGCGCGTTCGAAATACGTGAAGAGAGTATTCGCTTACTCGGCTTCGTCTGCCGGGGCGGCATTCAAGAGGCCGTAACGCTCTTCGCCGATCTTCTCAAGAAGCTCAAGTTGCGTTTCGAGGAAGTCGATATGACCTTCCTCATCTGCCAGAAGCTCCTCAAAGAGCGCCATGGAAACGTAGTCGCCTTCCTCGCGGCAGATCTCGCGGGACTTCTTGTAGGATGTGCGCGCGTCGTATTCGCCGGCGAGATCCGATTCCAGAACTTCTTTCACGTTCTGGCCGATGCGCAGTGGGGCGACTTTCTGCATGTTCGGATGACCTTCCAGAAAGATGATCCGGTCGGTCAGCTTGTCCGCGTGATGCATTTCCTCGATCGATTCTTCACGCTCTTTTTTCGCAAGACGCGCAAAGCCCCAGTCGCTCAAAAGGCGGTAGTGCAGCCAATACTGGTTGATCGCACCCAGCTCCAGAAACAGCGCCTCGTTCAAGCGCTCGATAACTTTTTCGCTTCCCTTCATGGCAACCTCTCTTTATTTCGAAATCGTGACGCACTTTAGAATTATTCTAAGAAGTATGTCCAGCGCTGAATTGCTATTTTGTTCATTTGTCGCAGGAGCATCTGCCGCGGTGATCTGCAACGCAAGCCCCAGGACGATGGAAACACAAGAAATGGGGTCTCGCGGAACACAAAAAAGGCGCGGCCTTTCGCAAGGCCGCGCCGTCAGAGGGTACATGATGGGGCTGAGGATGTACCCGTCTGCGCCTTAGGAGTTCGGCAGGATCACTGCGTCGATGACGTGAATGACGCCATTGGTTGTTTCGATGTCGGCGGTCACGACATTTGCTCCGTCGACTTTGACACCATCGGTCGCGTCAACAGAGATCTCGCTGCCTTCGACGGAAGCAACTTCTGCTTTCTTGCCTGCGATGTCAGACGACATCACTTTGCCCGGCACCACGTGATAGGTCAGGATTGCGACGAGTTGATCCTTGTTTTCCGGCTTCAGGAGGTTCTCAACGGTGCCTTCCGGCAGAGCGGCAAATGCTTCATCGGTCGGTGCGAACACAGTGAACGGGCCTTCGCCTTTCAGCGTGTCGACAAGGCCGGCAGCCTGAACGGCAGCAACCAGCGTGTTGAACGATCCGGCGCCAACGGCGGTATCAACGATGTCCTTCCCACCAGCCTTGGCGGCAGACAGCGGCAGAACAAGCAGAAGGGCGAATACGAGTTTCTGGATGATTTTCATGACTCACTCCCGTAACAGGGCACAGGCAAGGGGTTAGCGCTCCGGGAATGCGGAATTTCCCGTGCGGATCCAAGACGTTGATCGATTACCTGTGTCGGTGCCTCTACGCCCAGTGCGTCACGGTGGATGAGGAAAAAGTGATGAAGGATTTACACGCTCCTTAAACTGATCTGAAAGCGTCGTTTCTGCGTTGCGTGCGCACGCAGGCGCGACGAAGATAAGCCACTGCGGCCTCGATCCGGGGCATGCCTGACTTGGCAATAGGTCCCGGATCGGGTCCGGGACGGCGCAGAACAGGCGGATCCGCTGTTAACGGAACCTCGGACCGTGGCTCCAGCAGGTCAGGGAATAGCGGGTGCCTTTTGTCACCGGGATCACCCGGTGCAGCATGAAACTGGCAAAAAGCGTGGCGCTGCCCTGGTCTCTGTCAGCCGTCAGTACACGGCTGCCGAGATTGACTTCCAGACCACCGCCTTCATAGGCGTCCGGCGGTGACAATTGCGTCACGATCGTTGCCTTGCGGAACTGTGCGATCTGTCCTTCGCCGATGTCGGAATGCCAGTCGTAGTGACCCGCCTCGCTCTCGTCATAGGCCGCAACCTGCAGCTTTTCGCGGAACTCGGTGATGTCGAAGTCGAACGTTTCCCGGTTGGCCTTGGCGACCGCACCCATGATCCGCTGCATGACCCAGGACGCAGACCCTTCATCATCCAGCCAGCTTATTTTTGCACGCCGGATCTCACCTTGCTGAACGCCACCGACCAGTCCGCCGGCATCCTGTGTTTCCGTTTGGCTGAGCCGGATGATTTCGGCGCATTCGGCAGGCGTGAAGAGGGAGGGTTGGGAAGACGTAAACATGCCTACTGTTCCACTGACATTGGAACAAACTTTCAAGCCGCAAAATCACGTCTCTGCAAGTGATTTCGTCCATCCGGTCGTTTGACTGTTCAGTCCAGAGCGACCGCCAGAACCTTCCGCATGACCGTCGGCAGGGCTTCCTCATCCAGCGATGTGGCCGAAGACCACCAGGCGCCGTCCACCTGACCCAGAACGTCTTGCGGCGTGTCGGCGCGGAAAACCGTCAGCCGCAGATGAAAATGTGTGAATGTGTGTTTCACTTCGCCTGTTCGCTTTGTCCATTCGGTGGCCAAGGGGGCATGTTCCAGAGCGTTTGAAATATCGAATGCTTCAGACCAGTCCGTTCCGGGAACTTCGCTCATGCCGCCAAGCAATCCCTTGGGTGGTCGACGCCGCAAAAGCACTGCGCCGGAGCTTTTATCCACCACGACGAAGGCGGCTCCGTAGCGGATCGGTTTTTCCTTTTTCGGTGCCTTTCTCGGCAAGGTTTCAGCCAGGCTGGAATTTTGTACCAGGCAGTTTTCCATCCACGGGCAAAGTCCGCAGGCAGGCCGCTTGGGCGTACAGATCGTTGCTCCCAGATCCATCACGGCCTGGGCGAAGTCACCTGGACGGCCCTGCGGTGTCAGGTTCGCCATGACAGCTCTGATCTCCGGCTTGGCGTCGGGAAGGGGTGTTTCGATCTGTTTGAGCCTCGTCAGCACCCGTTCGACATTGCCGTCAACCACTGCTGCGTGCCGGTCAAACGCAATTGTTGCAATGGCAGCTGCGGTGTATGGGCCGATACCGGGAAGCTTCAGCAGATCCTCTTCTGTTTCGGGAAACAGCCCGTCGTGTTCGTGTGCGACCACCTCGGCGCATTTTTTCAGGTTTCTGGCGCGGGAATAATAGCCCAGTCCCGCCCAGGCTTTCATCACGTCCTCTTCTTCGGCCGCTGCAAGGTCGTTTACGGTCGGCCAGATCCTTGTGAACTTCTCAAAGTAGTCTTTCACCGCGGCAACGGTCGTCTGCTGAAGCATGACTTCCGAAAGCCAGATCCTGTAGGGATCCGGGATTTCACCCAGTTTCCGGTCCTCCGGCCCCACCCGCCAGGGTAGGCGTCTGGCGTGTCTGTTGTACCAGTGCAGGAGCAATTGACTTAAGGAAGCAGAGGGCATGTGATCCGGTGTGTACTCATTGACGAATGCATTGGGTCGACCTTGGATAGCCTGGGGACAACTTGGGAAGATGTGATCATGTGAAGGATGACCGTTAAGTATTCGTCGTCTTTTTGTCGTATTCTATTGAGACACAACACCTCAATCTGCAGTCCGGGTTATAACGGCACCGACCGGTGAATCGGTTGAGGAAGTAGGTCGACAGCGTGACAAAGGCAAATGCGCAAAACAAGCCTAAAGAGGCCAAATTGCTTGCTGACCTTGTCGGCAAGGCGATGACGCCTGCTTGTCGTAAACGCGGCTTCGCCTCCGTCGACATCGTCGCCGCCTGGGTCGATATCGTCGGCGAGCGCTACGGAACACGTGTTCAGCCGGACAAGCTTGTCTGGCCGCGCCAACCGGATCGAAGCGATCCTGAAGCAGCGCCGCAGCCAGCAACGCTTGTTGTCCATACGGACGGTGCCACGGCCTTGATGCTGTCTCATGACAGTTCCCAGGTGATTGAGCGGATCAACACCTTTTACGGTTGGGCTGCCGTTGGGCGGATCAAAATTCTTCAGAAGCCGGTTCAGGTCAAGCAAGCGCACGAGCGCAAGCCTTTGAGACCACTAACGGATTCAGAAGAGCAAAAACTTGAAAAAAGCCTCGAAGGTGTTGAAAACGGACGTCTGCGTGACGCGTTGAAGAAACTGGGCGCTCAAGTCATTGCGAAAAACGCGGGCAAAGCCGCCTGAACTGCGCGGCGTTGTGCCGCCAGTGTGCAGTAACGCGACCATAACATCATCGTGAAACAAACAGTTGCGGCGTCCTCTCTCCTGCCACATTTGATAAGCGTTGTTGACGCCGAATGCCCGAAGGGGCAAATGAAGCGGCAGAAACGGTACCGGCAGGTGCCGCGCTCCAAACCAGTGACAGGACCATCCTCGTGACCCAGACCCGCAGACAGTTTCTCAAAACCACGGCCCTGGCGACCGCAGCTTTCAGCATCGCTGCCGGCGCTCCGGCCTTCGCGCAAACCGTTGACCAGGAAGAACTGCTGAAGCCGGGCCCGCTTGGCGACAAGATCCTGGGCCAGGAAGACGCACCGGTCACTGTCATCGAATACGCCTCCATGACCTGTGGACACTGTGCAAACTTCCACAAGGGCACCTACAAAGACCTCAAGGAGCAATATGTCGACACCGGCAAGGTGCGCTTCATCTTCCGCGAATTCCCGCTGGATCCGGTTGCGGCAGCTGCATTCATGCTGGCCCGTTGCGCGCCGGCGGACAAATATTTCAACATTGTGGATACAATGTTCGAAAACCAGCGGACCTGGGCATTTAGCGACAATCCCTACCAATCCCTGCTCGACTTTTCCAAACAGATCGGATTTACACAGGAGTCCTTTGAGGAATGCTTGACGAATCAGGGTTTGCTCGACGCAGTTAATGCAGTGAGAGATCGTGCTGCGAATGAGTTTGGCGTGAACTCGACGCCGACATTCTTCATCAACGGCGCAAAGCACTCAGGGGCTCTGTCGATTGACGAGATGGGCAAGATCATCGAGGAATATCTGTAAACCGGCGGTTTGTCCGCCGGACGGCCTCCCTTGTCCTGACCTGAACGATACTTGCGCGGCGCTCGCCTTGAGAAGGGGTGGGCGCCGATGAGGTTTTCCAAGCTCCGCATCGTCGGCTTCAAATCCTTTGTCGAGTCCATCGAATTCATCATCGGTGACGGGCTGACCGGAGTGGTCGGTCCGAACGGCTGCGGCAAGTCCAATCTCGTCGAGGCCCTGCGCTGGGTGATGGGCGAGAATTCCTACAAGAACATGCGCGCCTCCGGCATGGACGACGTGATCTTCTCCGGAAGCCTCAATCGCCCCGCCCGCAACACTGCCGAAGTTACGCTTTTCCTGGAGAACCAGGATCGCACCGCGCCGACCGCCTTCAACGACGCGGACATGCTTGAAGTCAGCCGGCGGATCGAGCGCGAGCAGGGTTCCAACTACAAGATCAATACCAAGGATGTGCGTGCACGCGACGTGCAATTGCTCTTTGCCGATGCCTCGACCGGTGCACGTTCGCCGGCCATGGTGCGCCAAGGCCAGATCGGTGAGCTGATTGCGGCCAAACCGACGGCGCGGCGTCAGATCCTTGAAGAAGCCGCCGGCATTTCCGGGCTCCATTCCCGCCGCCACGAGGCCGAGATCCGCCTGCGTGGCGCCGAACAGAACCTGGAACGGCTGGAAGACGTTCTGCTTCAGATCGACGGCCAGCTCGACAATCTCCGGCGCCAGTCACGCCAGGCGTCCCGTTATCGCAATCTGTCCTCCGAAATCCGGGCCGCAGAAGCATCCATTCTTTACATCCGCTGGATTGAAGCGCGGGATGCGCTTACCGCGGCAGAAACCCACTTTGCCGAAGCGCAAAAGCAGGTGAACGAGGCGACCGCCTTGCAGGCGGAAAGCGCCCGTGTGCAGGCAATCGCCGCTCACAAATTGCCCGAACTCAGGGACGAGGCGGTCAAGGCTGCGGCCGCTCTCCAGCGTCTTGTCATTGCGCGCAACGAGTTGGATGCCGAGGAACGCCGGGTGAAGGAACGGCTCCAGGACCTGGAGCGACGGCTGGCACAACTTTCAGAGGACATAGGCCGCGAACAGTCGATGGTGTCGGAGAACGACGAGGTCCTGGAACGGCTTTCCGAAGAGCGCGCCGAACTGCTGGAAGAAAACGAAATGGTGCAAGAGCGCACCGCTGCAGCGCGCGAAAAGGTTGCTGAAACCGAGGAAACACTGGGCGCGCTTGAAAACAGGCTTTCCGATCTCACTGCAGCCGAAGCCCGTGCGAGCGCGGAGCGCCGGCAGCTGGAACGCACCGTGGCCGAAACCCGCCAGCGCGCTGACAGGCTCGTTGCCCAGGCTGAAGAGGCGCGCCAGGCACTGGACGCGCTGAACCAGCAAATGGGCGAGCATGACAGCGTGACAGACAATCGCGAAGCGCTTGAAGTTGCCGACGAAGCTCTGGCGGAGGCCGAGGCTGCCGTTGAAGAGGCGGAAACCGCAACACGCGCGGCCAGAGACCGGGAACAATCTGCCCGTGGACCGCTCAGCGAAGCGCAGCAAGCATTGCAGGGTCTTGAGACGGAGGCGCGGACACTCGACCAGGTTTTGAACGCGCATTCGGATCAGGATTTTACGCCGGTGGTCGAGCAAATCCAGGTGGAACAGGGCTTTGAAACCGCGCTTGGTGCTGCGCTCGGCGAAGATCTCGATGCGTCGCTCGATGAAACGGCCGCTGTGAAATGGGGTTCCGCGTTGCCGATCGAGGGGGATCCGGACCTGCCGGCAGGTGCGCGTTCGCTGGCCGATTTCGTGGTTGCTCCGGGCGAGCTCGGGCGGCGCTTGAAACAGATTGGTGTGGTCGGTCAGGACGAGGGGCCATCGCTTCGGGCCAGGCTCAAGCCCGGCCAGCGGCTCGTCTCCAGGGAAGGGGATCTGTGGCGCTGGGACGGCTTCGTGATTGCAGCCAATGCGCCGACACCAGCCGCTCAGCGGCTTGCCCAGAAAAACCGATTGGCTGAACTTGCCGACGAAATTGAAGCCGCACGCCGCGAATTGGGCGCCAGGCAGCAGGATCTGGAAGCCGCCGCTACGCAAGTGCGCCAGAACGTCGAGCTGGAACAGATCGCCCGAGGCAAGGTGCGAGACGGCCAGCGCCGGACGGCGGCAGCGCGCGAAGCGCTTGTTGCTGCCGAACGCGCCATATCTCAGCTATCGGCAAAAAAGGCTGCTGCACAGGATCGCGCCGAACGTCTTGCCGAAGAAGCGGAGTTGGCGCGCGAGCAGGTACTTGAGGCGGAAGAGCGTCTGGAGACAGCACCTGAAAGCGCAAACTACCGTGAGCAGATCGAGGAGTTGCAGAGCGAGGTCGCCGATGCGCGAAGCGCGTTGGCCGAAGCACGTGCGGTCGCAGAGGGCCTCGCGCGCGAACAGCAAATGCGCGATAGGCGGCTTGAGACGATCGCGCGCGAATATGACGGCTGGAAAACCAGGGCAGCAAATGCAGTCCAGCAGATCACTGTCCTCAAGGAACGCCGCGAGGAGGCCGAAGAAGAACGTGTCCGTCTGATGGAAGCGCCGGAAGACATCGAGCTCAAGCGGCGGGATCTCTTCTCCGCGATTTCAAAGGCCGAGGAAGAAAAGAAGGCGCGGGACGATCAGCTGCAGCAGGCTGAGTTGGACCAGTCGGAAGTCGACCGTGCCGCAAAGGTTGCGATGGAAGCGATGGCAGGCGCGCGTGAGCAGAAGATTCGCGCAGAAGAGCGGCTCGAGGCCGCCCGGGAACGCCGGAGCAGCCTGGAGCGGCGGATCGACGAGGATCTTGAGGTCGCCGTCACTGCGCTGCCGGAAATCGCGGGTCTGAAAGAGGGCGCCCCGCTGCCGGACGCCGAAGCCGTTGAGCGCAAACACGAACGGCTGAAGGCTGAGCGCGAGCGGCTCGGCGGGGTCAACCTGCGCGCAGAAGAAGAACTCAAGGAAATCGACGAACAAAAGACGACGCTGACGTCCGAACGCGATGACCTGATCGAAGCGATCAAGCGGCTTCGCACCGGCATCTCCAATCTCAACCGGGAGGCCCGCGAGCGCCTGCTTGCTTCCTTCGAGGTCGTCAACGGTCACTTTCAGCGTCTGTTCACGCACCTCTTCGGCGGCGGAACAGCGGAACTCCAGCTCGTCGACTCAGACGATCCACTTGACGCCGGCCTTGAGATCATTGCGCGCCCGCCGGGCAAGAAACCGCAGACGATGACACTTTTGTCGGGCGGTGAGCAGGCACTGACGGCCATGTCGCTGATTTTTGCGGTGTTCCTGACCAACCCTGCGCCGATTTGTGTGCTCGACGAGGTCGATGCCCCCTTGGACGATGCCAATGTGGAGCGGTATTGCGACCTTCTTGATGAAATGGCCGCAAGTACCGAGACCCGGTTTGTGGTGATCACCCATAATCCGATTACGATGGCCCGTATGAACCGGCTTTTCGGCGTGACCATGGCCGAGAGAGGTGTTTCGCAGCTGGTTTCGGTCGACCTTGAGACCGCCGAACGATTCCGGGAAACCGGCTAACCGTACGGTTCATGTCTGCATCCCGTCCGGCCTGCATACAACTTAGGTCTTGTAAATTTCGGAAGAAACAAAAAAGACAAGTATTTTCAATAAGATAATTATTGTTTATGGCTCCTTGACACGATCAGAGGCGCCGACTATGGTGCGCGCGGCTTACGGGGCACTCCTGTTGTTTGATCTGACATGTCGGCGCACTGGGGACAAAGGTACATGTCTTCGGAAAACGGCAATAATCACGATCAGAACGGCGATGTTTCGCAAGCGGGTCTGTCGGAGCGGCGGGCTCAATTGAACCGGAAACTTGACGATCACAATGCTGCCGAGGAATTGGCGGCGCGAAAATCGGAAAGCAACTCAGCCGGATACGCGCAGGCGATGAAACTGTCCTCAGAGTTCATTGCCGGTGTTCTGGTGGGGGCCGGGATTGGTTGGGTTGCCGATCAGTGGCTGGGAACGTCGCCATTTGGCCTCATATTATTCCTGCTGCTGGGCTTTGCGGCCGGCGTCCTGAATGTGCTGCGTTCGGCCGGGGTGGTCGAACAGCCGCAAGTCGGGAAACGCCGCAAGGACAACGCTGAAGACGACGGATCTGACTAGAGTTTATGGCGCCTCTCGGCGCAGTGGTTGTGAACGAGCTAAGAAGGCTGGCCGGTGGCGAACGATCCGATCTCACAGTTCCAGATCCAGAAGATCTTTCCGATTGAAGTCGGAGGCATGGATTTCTCTTTCACCAATTCCTCGCTGTTCATGGTTTTGACCGTGGCTGCGACGTCTGCATTTCTGATCTTTTCCACCAGCGGGCGCGGACTGGTGCCGAGCCGGGTGCAATCGGTCTCGGAAATGGCATACGAGTTCATAGCGGGGACACTTCGAGACGCGACAGGGTCGGACGGGATGCGATTCTTCCCGCTTGTCTTCTCGCTGTTCATGTTCGTTCTTGTCGCCAACCTGTTCGGGATGTTCCCGTACTTCTTCACCGTTACCAGCCACATAATCGTGACCTTCGCACTGGCGATGCTGGTGATCTCGACCGTGATCATCTACGGCTTCATGCGCCACGGCATGAAATTCCTGAAACTCTTTGTTCCCAGCGGAATTCCGGGCCCTCTGGTCCCGCTCGTGACGTTGATTGAAGTGATTTCCTTCCTGTCGCGGCCGATCAGCCTGTCCGTCCGTCTGTTCGCGAACATGCTTGCGGGCCACATCACCCTGAAAGTCTTCGCCGGCTTCATCGTCAGTCTTGGCGCTTTTGGAGCTGTCGGTGTGGCAGGCGCAATTCTCCCGCTCTTGATGACGATTGCCATCACGGCGCTGGAATTCCTCGTTTCATTCCTGCAGGCCTACGTGTTCGCGGTTCTGACCTGCATGTATCTGAATGACGCCCTTCATCCTTCACACTAAGGGTCAATCCAATCACACGGCTTGAGCGCCGCAAGTGAGAAATCTGCAAACACATCTAGGAGCACGTGTCATGGAAGCAGAAGCAGCAAAATACATCGGTGCGGGTATCGCATGTCTCGGCATGGGCGGTGCAGGCATCGGCCTCGGCACCATCTTCGGTAACTACCTCGCAGGCGCTCTGCGCAACCCGTCCGCCGCTGACGGCCAGTTCGGCCGCCTGATCTTCGGCTTCGCCGTGACGGAAGCACTGGGCATCTTCTCCCTTCTGATCGCCTTCCTCATCCTGTTCGCTTAATCGCTCATTTTTAGCGAAATTTGATGCGACTCCGGTGGCGGCGCCCATAGCGCCGCCTAGCCGGATTTAGGAGACAGGAAATGGCAGGCGAAACGACCACTGAAAGCCACGCAGCGATTGCCGACACGGCCGCCGAACACGGCGTGGGTTTCCCGCCGTTCGACGTGACCACGTTTGCCTCGCAGCTGCTCTGGCTCGCCATCACCTTCGGTATCTTCTATTGGATCATGAAGAACGTGGCGATGCCGCGGATCGCGGGGATCCTGGAAGACCGTAAGGACCGTATTGCCGGTGATCTTTCTGAGGCCAACCGCCTGAAAGACGAAACGGATGCGGCGATCGCGGCGTATGAGCAGGCACTGGCTGAAGCCCGCAACAAGGCTCATGGCATTGCGTCCGACACGCGTGCCAAGCTGAAGGCAGACCAAGAGTCCCGGCGCGAAAAGGCGGAAGCGGAGCTGAACGAGAAGCTGCAGGCTGCCGAGACGAAGATTGCCGGGATCAAGGACGAGGCTTTGTCTCAGATCGGTGACATTGCCGGAGAAACCACGTCAGCGCTTGTTGAGCAGCTGATTGGCAAGGCTCCGACCAAGACCGACCTGACCAAGGCGCTGAAGACGGCGATGAACTGAGGAGACCATCATGGATGCATCATTTTGGGCCACGGTCGGTCTCATCCTGTTCTTTGCCTTGATCATCTATATCAAGGTCCCGGGCAAAATCGGTGGCGCGCTCGACAATCGGGCGGAAGCCATCCGCAAGGAGCTGGAAGAAGCGCGCAAGATGCGCGAAGAAGCCCAGTCGCTCTTGTCCGATTATCAGCGCAAGCGTCATGAAGCAGAAGGCGAAGCTGAGGCGATCATCGCAGAAGCTAATGCCGAAGCAGAGCGTCTGACGGTGGAAACCAATCAGGCTCTGGAAGAAATGATCGCGCGCCGTACCAAGGCTGCGGAAACCAAAATCGCTCAGGCCGAGACCCAGGCAATCGCCGAGGTCCGCGCAAAAGCAGCAGATATTGCGGTTGCAGCAGCAGAGGAAATCCTGGCTGCCAAGGTCAAGGACAAGGTTGCGGACGACATTCTGGCCACGAGCATTGATCAGGTCAAAGAGCGTTTGAACTGATCCTTCTTGCAAGACAGCGAGCTTTGAAAGCGGCCCTCCGGGGCCGTTTTTTTGTTGGCTGAGGAGTTGTCAGCCAACAGCCTTTCGGCAACCATACTCGTGCCTGAAAACAAATCGCTGTTTTAGGCGAAGCGCCGTGGCTGGAGGAAAGACCATGCTGGACAAGACCGGCAACCAAGCACCTGTGTGGATCGATGAAACCACCTGTTCCATCGACGACTTCAAGCGTCACCTGGAGCAGAAGACTGAAGCCGCCGACTATCCTGCCGCCGAGGAAATCGTCTTCAACATCCCAGTCTACAACGGCAAAACGCTGCTTCAGAGCACGGCGAGCGAAACCGGCTGGCGCGCTGTCATGGCGGAATGGAACCGCTCCTTCGCGACCGGTCCGGGCATCATCGTCATTCGCAAGGGTTACACTGACCTGGCACTCATCGACGAGGTCACCGGCGTTCTCAACCGGATCATGCAGGACGAACAGCAGCTGAAGGCGGGCAAGGGGGACCACTTCGCTGCGGCGGGAGCAAACACCCGCATCTGGAACGCGCATGAAAAACTCTGTGTCGAAGAGACCGAGTTGTTCATCCGCTACAACGCCAACGAGCTGCTGCGACGCGCGAGCGAAGCCTGGCTGGGTCCGAGGTACCAGATCACCTGTCAGGTCAATGTGGTGCATCCGGGCGGGAAGGCGCAGGTTGCCCATCGTGACTATCACATGGGTTTTCAGGATGCAGCGCTGCTTCAGGGCTATCCCGCCCCGCAACATGCGCTTTCCCCCTTGCTCACCTTGCAAGGTGCGATTGCGCACAGCGATATGCCGGTCATCTCGGGACCGACCAAACTGCTCCCCTTTTCGCAAAGCTACTTGCCCGGCTACCAGGCGGTCCTTTTGCCGGAATTCCGCGACTGTTTCGAAGAACGCAATGTGCAGGTCCCTCTGGAAAAGGGCGATCTTCTTTTCTTCAATCCAGCCACATTCCATGCCGCTGGAGACAACAAAACGCGTGACGTGGAGCGCTTTGCCAACCTTCTCCAGATTGGGTCCGCCTACGGGCGGTCGATCGAGATCGTGGATCGTTTGCGGATGTCGCTTGCCGTCTATCCGGTTCTCGCTGAATTGCAGGCCGCAGGACGTCTTGATGCCCGCTCCATCGACACGGTCGTGGCTGCGACGGCAGAGGGCTACCCGTTTCCAGCAAATCTCGACATTGATTCACCGCTTTCCGGAATGGCGCCGCCCAGCCAGCAGGATCTGATGCGAACAGCGTTGAAGGAAGGCTGGACGGCAGGCGATTTTGCAAGCGAGATTGAGGCACAGGCAGCGCGGAAACGGTCGCACTGACGGCACCTGGGCGGCTTCGCCGCAATCACACGGGGACCAGGCTATTTGCAGGTTTTTGCTGGTTTGAGTCACCCCGGGTTTGTCGACGGGAAACGTCTCCGCAAGGAAGGTCATTGCAGGACTTGATCCTGCAATCCATGCCCTGACAGATCAACGGGTTGCTTCCGTGCGCATTGCTCACAAACCGCACGGATGCCATGGTCAAGCCCACTGCTGTCCGGTTCAGGGGAAACTGGGTCCTGTGGTGCGAATTGCGAACCTTAGGGTACGGACTCATAAATGAAGCCGATTTGGCGGCATAAATGGCGAAATCACGCAAGGAAGCGTGTGAAGAGCGGGCTTTATGCCCGG
>NZ_JASHKA010000031.1 GCF_030732845.1 Roseibium sp. MMSF_3544 | reverse complement strand
AAGGGTGAGGGCGTCAAGCAATCGATCCAGTGAATCGATTGTAGCCCGAACGGTTCAAATCCTGCTCCCGCAACCAACAAAACAACCCGGCAACCAAGCCGGGTTTTTTGCGTTTGGGGGTGAGGAATGGCGGTTCGATGTCCGTTTTTCAAAATTGACAAGCTTCAGCTATTCGTGAGGCTTGGCTTTTGATGCTCAAGACGCGGGCGTTGCAAATGACGCGCTGGTAAGCCCGGATTTCTTTCTCTCGGCTTCCAGTTGAGCGATTTTCAGGTCGATTTCAGTACGGTCCAGAAGACCATGAATATTGTCGCGGGTTGGCATCAGTTCGGCGAAATGCAAATAGCGTTCCTGAGCGACCGCATAGAGCCGGCGGAGTTCTTCCAGTGGAGCGGCATGGTCGTCGGATCGTATATCGAGCCAAGGATAGTCCTCCTCGTGAACGATCCTGAGGGCAGCTGATTGGCGCCCGCGCTTGTCGCCCCCAGCAGCCTCTGCCGCGTCCATCGCAGTCAAGAGCCGTTCTGGAAGTGTCTGGCCCGTGTTTGCCAGATAGCTTTCCATGGCAGCATCGATAACCTGCGGCCCTGCCAGCATGTTCCCGGCGACGGTGACATTGTCTTCAATCAGGTGGCCGCACCAGTCGATGCATTTTTCGCCCGTAAAGGCTGCGGTGCGGCCGTCTGCATCAATCAGATGGATCTGGCGCGAATGACGGCCGTCGTCTCGGTCAACCACGGTATCCAGCACACTTTGCGCCGAAACGCCGGAACGGAGGAGGGTCAAACCCTCGGTTCCATATAGGGGACTGACGAGCGCCTGTGTCGCGATAGCACCGACTTGTCCCGCCAGGTGTGGCACGACGGCTCCGGCGGCAAAAAACCGGCTTGCCACGGCAATACCGAAATGCCCATTGACCTTGTCCCGGGCGACAATTGAAAATGTCATCTGGCGTCCTCTTTCTATCTGCCTGCCGCATATGCCTGCATCAGGCGCGGCGTTGCACCGGCCCGCAGCAAGCCTTGCTGGTCGCGTGCGGCAACGGTCAGCCTGCCAATTGTCCATTCATCCGCCACTTCGACCGAGTGTCCCCGGGTCCTGAGGCTCGACAACGTGTCGGTGCCAAAACTCTCCTCGGCCATGATGTGGCCCGGCTGCCGTTGCCGTGGATGGAAGGAAGCCGGGAAATGCGTGGTGTGAAAGAGCGGCATGTCGAGTGCGGCCTGAAGATTGCGTTCGTGATGGGCCAGTCTCAGGAAAAGAACGAGCTGCCACTGGTCCTGCTGATCGCCTCCGGGTGTGCCGAAGGAAAGGGCGGTACCGTCCTCATGAAACGCGATGCTCGGCGTGAGAGTCGTGCGCGGGCGTTTTCCGGGCGCGAGGGATCCCGGCAGGCCGTCTTCAAGCCAGTACATTTGTGCACGCGAGTTCAGCGCGAACCCGAGACCCGGAACAACCGGAGAAGACTGCAGCCAGCCGCCCGACGGGGTCGCGGACACGATGTTGCCCCAACGGTCGATGACATCAATGTGGACGGTGTCGCCGCGTTTTTCCGACAAATGCGCCATCGTCGGTTCATAGACGCCGGTTTCGGAAATCCCGGTACGCCTGATGACTTCCATGGTGCGTTCAACCTGGTTTTCAAAGCCGGGAATAAGGCCAGGAAGCAGATCTGTGGCCGCGCGTCCGGTGATCTGCGAGCGCCGTGCAGCATTGTAGGTTTCGGACAAAAGCGTATTCAGCGGAACATCGCAGAAATCAGGATCGCCGTAATACGCCTCCCGATCCGCATAGGCGAGTTTCATGGCTTCGGTCACGAGGTGGACGAATTCCGGACCGGTCGGATCGAGCGAGTCGATGTCAAAACCGCGCAACAGCGACAGCGACTGCAATAGGACAGGACCCTGTCCCCAGGGACCGGTCTTCAGAACAGTCCAGCCGTCATAAAGTGCGCTCAGCGGGTCTTCATAGGTTGCGGCAAAACCGGAAAGGTCGTCTGCGGTCAGAACGGCCTTGTGCTTTGCTCCTGACGCGTCCATGACCTCTGCAGTTTCCAGGTATTGGCCGATGGCTTCGGCGATGAAGCCGCGATAGAAGCAGTCGCGGGCCGCGTCGATCTGGTTTTCGCGGCCGGTTGCTGCCTCGGCCTCTTTCAGGAGCCTTGACCAGGTTTCGGCGAGAACCGGGTTGCGGAAATTCGACTCCGGAGCCGGGACATTGCCTCCCGGGACCCATGTCTGATGGGACGTCGGCCATTCGGTTTCAAAGAAGTCCTTAAGCCCGGCAATCGTCATGCTCACTCTTGGCAGGAGCGGGTGCCCGTGGCTGGCGTAGTGAATGGCCGGTTCCAGCACGGTTCGGAGCGGCAGACTGCCGTGGTCCCGCAGGAGCAGCATCCAGCCGTCGAAGGCACCGGGAATGACGGTCGCAAGAAGGCCATTGCCGGGGATGAGGTCCAGGTTCTCGGATCTGTAGTGATCGATCGTGGCGGCTGCCGGGGCCGGACCTTGCGCGCACAAAACCTTGGTTTCGTTCTGGCTTGCGTTGTGGAAGAGGACGGGCAGATCGCCGCCGGGGCCGTTGAGATGCGGCTCGACCACTTGCAGCACCAGCCCGGTTGCGACGGCGGCGTCGAAGGCATTGCCGCCGAGTTCCAGCGTGCGCATTCCCACGGCCGTGGCAATCCAGTGTGTCGACGTGACGACACCGAAGGTGCCTTTGATCTCGGGTCTCGTTGTAAAGACTGTCATTTGGGGATCCGGGTTTGAGCGTTTCCTGAGTGTTTTTATGTTTCCCGGGGATCGAGTGCATCGCGCAGCCCGTCGCCGAGTAGATTGAAGCCAAGGACGACCAGAAAGATCGCGATGCCTGGCCACATCGCCATCCAGGGAGCCTGGGTCATGAAATTCTTGGCGACGTTGAGCATCGATCCCCAGCTCGGTGCCGGGGGCTGCTGGCCGAGGCCGAGGAACGAAAGGCTCGCTTCAGCGATAATGGCTGTTGCGATGGTCAGGGTCGCCTGAACGAGAATCGGAGCAAACACATTCGGCAGGATGTACCGCGCCAGCAGAACCGGCGTGGACAGACCAATGGCATGCGCGCCTTCGACATAGTCTTCCGTCTTGACGGCCAGAACCTCGCCTCGGGTCAGCCGGATAAAGATCGGCATCGCCGACAGGCCGATCGCGATCATCGCGTTGGTGAGGCTTGGCCCGAGAAAGGCGGCGAGGGCGATTGCCAGAATAAGGAAGGGCGTGGCCAGGAGCGCGTCGGTCGCCCGCGAAATGATCTGGTCGATCCAGCCTCCGAAGTATCCGGCTATCAGCCCGAACGGGACGCCGACCGATACGGCGATCAGCACAGACACCACACCGGCGAGCAGCGACGCCTGCGCGCCCCAGATCATTCTGGAAAGAATGTCCCGTCCGAGTTCGTCCGTCCCCAGCCAGTGGGCGGCGGACGGACCCTTTCGAATGGCGCCCCAGTCGGTCGCGGTCGGGTCGGAAATGGGCAAAAGCGGTGCCAGAGCGGCGATGGAGACGAAAAACACGACCAGCAAAAACCCGACAAAGGCACTTTTGTTTGCCTTGAGTTTTTTCCAGGCCCGGTTTCCGGAGCGCGGCTGCTCGTCGGAAACGGCAGCGGGAAGGTCGGCGGCAGCGGTCACAGCGCGGTCCTCATGCGTGGATTGAGGAGGAAATAGAGGACATCGGCGACGAGATTCATGAGAATGAAGCCGACCGCGGTGCACATCACCACGCCCTGCACGACTGCATAATCGCGCGTGAAAACCGCATCGACAATCAGTTTGCCGAACCCGGGAATGGTGAAGATCTGCTCGGTGAGGACAGCCCCGGCGAGGAGTTCCCCGAAGAGGAGAGCGCTCAAGGTGACGATCGGCAACAGGGCGTTGCGGAACGCATGTTTCAGCACGACCACTTTTTCCTGCAAGCCTTTGGCCCGCGCGGTCCGGACATAATCCGTCTTCAGAACACCAAGCATTGCCGAACGGGTGTGGCGCATCAAGGTGGCTGCAAGAGCGGTTCCAAGCACGAAGGCAGGCATGATCATTGTTTCAAGGGAGCGGACGGGATCGACGAATGGAGATTCGTAGCCTGAAGCCGGCAGCCAGCCGAGATGGACCGAAACCAGCATGATCAGCATGATGCCCAGCCAGAAATTCGGTATCGACAGGCCGGACAGCGCAATGATGTTTGCCGTATAGTCGACGGCAGTGCCTTTCCTGACTGCGGACAGAATTCCAGCCGGTATGCCGATGATCATCGCGATGATCATTGCCATGACGGCGAGCTGAATTGTGACGGGCAGCTTTTCGCCGATGAGTTCCAGAACGGGCTGGTTGGTCCGCAGAGATATGCCGAAGTCTCCCTGCAACATGCCGCTGACCCAGTAAAAATACTGCGTCAGGATAGGTTCGTTGAGGTGATACTTTTCCCGAATGAACGCCAGTGTTTCCGGGTCGCGCTCTTCGCCTGCCAGAACCAGCGCCGGATCTCCGGGCAACAGTTTCTGCAGGAAGAAGACGAACACCGAGACCAGAAAAATGGTCGGTATGGCAATCGCGAGACGTCTTGCAATGAAAGACAGCATTTGGGGTTCCGCCGGTGGCCGGAACCCGGCAGTGAGGCCGGGTTCCGAAGCTTTTTTGGACTTACTTGAACTTCACGTTCTCCAGACGGATCATGCCGTCTGGATAAGGTGTGAAGCCCTCGAGCTTGTCCGAAAGAGCCCAGATCCAGGTGACGTGATAAAGATAGATCAGAGGCATATCCGCGTTCAGGATGTCGCGGGCCGCATCATATTTCTCTTTTCTGATTTCCAGATCCGTTGATGTGCGTGCCGCATCGAGCAGGGCATCGATTTCCGGGTTGCAGTACTTGCTGTCGTTGATGCCGCCTTCGCAGGTCACGAACTGGTGGATGTTGCCATCCGGGTCAACGCGTCCCGACCATCCGATCTGGCTGGCCTGATAGTTGCCGGCCGACTGATCGGAAAGAAGGCTGGCAAACTCCATCGACTTCAGTTTGACGTTGAAGCCGGCTTCGGCCGCCATTGACTGAACCACCTGCATCAGTTGCGTCTGCACAGGGTTGTTGGCGACCTGCACTTCCACATCGAGGCTGTCGTACCCGGCCTCCTTCAAGAGTGCCTTCGCCTTGTCAACGTCCCTGGCCGGAACCGGGTGGTCCTTGTCGTACCAGGGGCTGGTCGGCGGGTAGGGCTGGTTGCCGGGCGCAAAAGCGCCTTCAAAGACGACCTGGTTGATTGCATCGCGGTCCAGCGACAGGCTGAAGGCTTCGCGAATCTTGGCATCCTGGCCGATCGGATTGTTGGCGCGATCACCGTTGCCAACATTGATTGTGATACCTTGATAGCCAAGGCTCACGGCTTCCTCGTACTGGAGAGAACCGTCTTCTTTCACGGAGGCTGCATCAGTGGCTGCCAGACGCTCCAGCATGTCGAGATCGCCGGAGCGCAGGTTCGCCAGGCGGACAGTCGTATCCGGAATGGGAAGGAAGGTAACCTTGTCGAAATTGATGCTGTCCGCATTCCAGTAGTCGCTGAATTTTTCCAGAACAATCCTGTCCTGCGCAACCCTTTCAACAAATTTGAACGGTCCGGAGCAGATCGGCTTCGCGCCGAGATCAACACCGGCAGCAGCCGCGGCAGTCGGTGACAGCATCATGCCGGAGCGGTCGGCGAATTGCGCCAGCAGGGTCGCGTCAGGGCCTTTGAGTTTGAACTGAACCTGATGCGGACCAGTGACTTCAACGGACTCAATGTTCTTAACTTCACTCTTGCGTCTGCTTTCCGGCAGGTTCTGAGAGCGGTCGATGTTGGCTTTCACCGCTTCCGCATCAAACGGTGTGCCGTCATGAAAGGTAGCATCGTCGCGCAGGTCCATCGTGAGGGTCAGACCGTCATTCGACCATGACCAGCCCGTGGCGAGCTGCGGAATGATCTCAAGATCCGGCGTGATGTCGACAAGCTTGTCGCACAGGGACGCATAGACGATCCGGCCAACGAAGGTCCGCGACTGATCGGGATCCAGAACGTCCGGATCTTCCTGCAGGCCGATCCGAAGGTCAGCGGCCATCGCAGGTGCGATAAGCGAAGAAACACTGAGAAGAAGTGCAGCTAGGAGAGAGTTACGCATTATTGTCTTTCCTCTGGGTGGTTGTGACACCGGGGGCGGAGGATGGGCCTTTCGACTTGTTTTTTCGGCTCCACTCCCGGTAAAGGGAAAAGCGTTTCGCAGCGGCCGCACTTCGGGGCGGCTCTTGTTTTTGCGGGGTCAGGCTCGCGGCGATCTTTTGCCAGTGGTGGCAGGCGACCTCGCGCTGTCCGTCCGTGGGTTCAAGGGCGGGACGCTCGGCCCCGCAATTCGCGTCCGCATGGTGGCAGCGGGTGTGGAACCGGCATCCGGACGGCGGGTTGAGCGGCGAGGGAATATCCCCGGGAAGCTCAGCCTGCATCGAACGCCGGCCCGGAGCCGGCACCGGGATCGCGCGCATCAGCGCCTGGGTATAGGGATGCCGCGGAGCGCTGTAGACGGTTTCCGTATCTCCGATCTCGACGATTTCCCCGAGATACATGACAGCGACCCGGTCACTCATATGACGGATGACGGCAAGATCGTGGGCGATCAGAACAAGCGTGAGGCTGAACTCGCTTTTCAGATCCTCAAGCAGGTTGATCACCTGTGCCTGGACGGAAACGTCAAGCGCGGAGACCGGTTCGTCGGCGACGATCACCTTGGGTTCGCTTGCAAGGGCGCGTGCGATGCCGATGCGCTGTCTCTGGCCGCCTGAAAATTCGTGCGGGTACCTGTCCGCCATGCTCGGTCGAAGGCCCACCCGTTGCAGCAGACGGGCAACCTTTTCTTGCCGCGCTGGTTTGCCGTCCTGCGTGTGAATGGTCAAAGGTTCTTCAACGATTGCGCCGACGGTCATCCTTGGATTGAGGGACGAAAACGGATCCTGGAAGACAAACTGCAGGTCCTTGCGCAACTCCCGCATGCTGCGTGTAGCCAGATGCGCGATGTCGGAACCTTCATAAAGAACCTGACCGCTGGTTGGTTCCAGAAGCCGCACGAGAGTTCTTGCAAGTGTGGATTTCCCGCAGCCGCTTTCGCCCACAATCGCCAGGGTTTCGCCGCGCCTGACCGTCAGGTCGACGCCATCGACGGCGCGGACAACGGTCTTTTTCTGGAAAAGTCCGCCGCCGCGCGTGAAGGTGCGGCCAAGACCGCGGGTTTCCAGGATGGTGTCTTGCGAGAAGTGTTTCATACCGCTTCCACCACGTGTGCTTCGAGCGGCGCGAAATGACAGGCCGCCAGATGGTTCCGCGACAAGGACGTCAATTCGGGAGCCCGTGCGATGCAGGTCTCGTGCACAAACGGGCAGCGCGGCGCGAACCGGCAGCCGGACGGCATGGTTTCAATCGTCGGGACCATGCCGGAGATTGTCGTCAGCCGGCTCTGGCGCTCTCCAAGCGAGGGCAGGGAACTCATCAGGCCGATGGTGTAGGGGTGCTGCGGATCGTCGAAGATGGCGTCAACCGGACCTTGTTCGACGATCTTGCCGGCATACATCACCGCCACCTGATCGGCGATTTCGGCCACGACACCCAAATCATGCGTGATCATGATGAGCGCGGTTCCCGTTTCCTCCTGAAGGGTCCGCATGAGTTCGAGGATCTGCGCCTGAATGGTCACGTCGAGCGCGGTTGTGGGTTCATCGGCAATCAGAAGGTCCGGGTCATTGGCAAGGGCCATGGCGATCATCACCCGCTGGCGCATGCCACCTGAAAGCTGGTGCGGGTAGTCGTCCAGCCGCTCGGCTGCAGCGGGGATCTTCACCCTGTCCAGCATTTCCACGGCCCTGCGGCGAGCGTCCGCCTGACTTATCGACCTGTGACGCAACACGCCTTCGGCGATCTGATCGCCAATGCGGAAGGCGGGATTGAGCGATGTCATCGGCTCCTGAAAGATCATCGCCATGCGGTCGCCGCGCAGATCTGCACGAGCCTTGGGAGAAAGGGTGAGCAGATCCCGCCGATCGAAGACCATACGCCCGGAAGCAATCTCCGCAGGGGGCATGGGCAGAAGGCCCATAAGCGCGAGCGCGGAGATGGATTTGCCGCAGCCGCTCTCACCCACGATGCAGAGCGTTTCACCGCGGTCGACGTTGAAGGATATGCCATCCACTGTATTGGCAGCGGCGTTGCGGAAGCGGATTGAGAGGTTTTCGACCGTTAGCAGCGGCGGGTCGTCCGGGTGGTTCGCCTGGTTTTCCGGCCGCTCACCCATTGTCGGCGCTTTCCGGCGACTGGAAAAGGAGCCGTTCCTGCAGAGACAGCAGATGCTGACGCATCAACCGTTCAGCGGAAACAGGGTCATGGCGCTCGATCGCATCGACGATGTCGGAGTGCTGCGCCTTGTATTGCGTGACCGTTTCACGGGTGCGCAAGGCTTCGCGCACATGGCGCCAGCTATCATTCTGGCGCATGCGGTCAACAACATCGAAAAGCGCAAGAAACAGCGTATTGCCGGCAGCCTTGGCGATTGCACGGTGCAGGGCACCGTCCCAAAGTTCGCGTCCGTCCATGTCGTCCGCCTCGCCGACCTTGTCCGCGACATGACGCATCTGGATGATGTCCTGCGGCGTTGCCCGAATGGCGGCCAGTTGTGCCAGCGCCGGTTCCAGACGCAGGCGGACTTCCATGACCTCGAGCATGTTGCTCATCTCGGGCAGTTTGTTGAGCTGCGGCTCGCCGTCGCTCGGCTTCGACCCGATGAACGTGCCCGCCCCTTGCCGCCGCCAGATGAACCCTTCGGTTTCAAGAACCTCCAGCGCCCGGCGAACTGCGCGACGACCGACACCAATTTGCTCAGAAAGGTCCCGTTCCGTAGGAAGCTGTCGAACGCCGTCCAGAGCGAGCTGGTCGACAAGAATACGCAGGCGTTCCAAGGCAAGACTGGAGTTTCGTCGGGTTGGACGGTCTTCTGTCATGTGGGATCTTTTCATGGAACCAATTTTGATTGGTTACATTATTTGTCCCTTTTTACGCGCTTGGCAACAGCTCCAGCGGTATTTTTTCAATTGGGGGGCGTCTTTGGACCGCCTGGATGCGCGATTGGTCTCTTCAAACGAAGCACTTGCTTCCTGGCGTGCAGCCAACCGAGTGCTTGAGTCCTAGGAGGTTTGCAGGGCTTTCGCGTCTGTCGCACTTTTGCGGATGGCATTCGCGAACAAGGTGACATCGATGGCCGTTGCAACAAATGTTGCGCCAAGGTCCAGGCAGGTTCGCTGAAGAGCTGTATCCAGCGTGAGAATTCCACCGGCCTTGCCGGAAGCGACGATCGTGCCCATGGCATTGATCACGGCCTTTGCCACGTCAGGGTGCCCCGGATTGCCGATATGGCCCATATCGGCGGCAAGGTCCGACGGTCCAATGAAAACGCCGTCGAGGCCGTCGACTGTCAGAATGTCGTCCAGTGCCGCAAGGCCTTTCAGGTTTTCGACCTGTACCAGCAGGCAGATTTCGTTCCGGGCCGTCGTCAGATAGTCTGGAATGCCGGCAAATCCGGAAGCACGTGCGAGGGCAGAACCCACGCCTCGGACACCATCGGGCGGATAGGTGACGGCAGCGACGAGCTCTCGTGCCTGCTCAGCGCTTTCGACCATCGGAACCAGCAAGGTCTGTGCCCCGGCATCCAGGAGCTGCTTGATCATCCAGGTTTCACCGACAACGGGCCTGACAACCGGATGGCTGTCCGACGCCGCGATCACCTGCAACTGCGCGATGATCGAACGCAGGTCGTTTGGAGCGTGCTCGCCGTCGATCAGGAGCCAGTCGAAACCCGCATGCGCACTGATTTCGGCAATGTAAGGATCTGCCAGGCCCAGCCAGCATCCCATTTGCGGGTTTCCGCTTTTCAGGGCTGCCTTGAAGGCGTTGTGAGGGGCGGGCATCGCTGTCTCCCTAGGCGAAATTGATATCGACCGCTCCGAACGACCCGAAATCGGCATGGATTTCCGTACCCGGAGGGCATTCGATGGGCCGGATGAAGCTGCCGGACAGAACGATATGACCCGGTTCGATCCGCTGCCCGTAGCCGGCCATGCGCCGGGCAAGCCAGGCAACGCTTTCAACCGGGTCGTTCAGAACACCTGCTCCCAGCCCGGTTTCCTCGATCTCACCGTTGCAGAACACCATCGCCCCGACCCACCTGAGGTCGAAGTGATCAGGAAGGTGGCGCCTGTTTCCCAGAACGATACCGGCGTTTGCCGCATTGTCGCTGATCGTGTCATGGACGGTGCGGGTCTGGCCGGTCACCGCGTCTTTCCGGCGAATGCGGGTGTCCAGGATCTCAAGTGCGGGCGCGACATGTCCGGTTGCCGCAAGCACATCTTCGCGCGACACGTCTTCGCCGCCGAGCGAAGACTGCATGACGAAGGCGATTTCGGCCTCGATGCGTGGCTGGATAAAGCGGCCCGCCGGCACCTTAGAACCGTTCAGAAAGGCCATGTCGTCAAACAGGATGCCACTGTCGGGAATGTCTATGTTGAGCGCTGACTGCATCGCCTTGGAGGTCAGTCCGATCTTCCAGCCGATGACTTTGCGCCCCTCATCCAGCTTTTGTGCATAGATGGCGTTTTGGATGGCGTAGGCATCATCCATGCCCATCTCGGGATGGCGCAAGGACAACAGTCCGATCTGCTCACCGGTCCGTTCCGCCTCAAGCAGGTCCCGGGCTGCACGTGCGTGATCGTCCGGTGTCATGCTTCGTCCTCCACGCCGTTGCGCAGAAGGCCGATGCCGTCCACTTCGATCTCGACCACGTCGCCGGGCTTCAGATAGCGGGGCGGGTCGAAACGCGCCCCGGCGCCGGTCGGGGTTCCGGTGACGATCACATCGCCGGGCTGAAGCGTCATGAACGTTGATATGTAGGCGATTTCCTCGCGAACCGGAAACAACATGCGTTTGAGATAATCGTCCTGTCGAACCTCTCCGTTCACCCGGGTGATGATCCGGGCCTCATCGAGTTGTGCGGCATTCCTGAACGGCACCAGCCAGGGCCCCATGGCTCCGGACCGGTCCCAGTTCTTGCCTTGGGTAACATTGAACTTGGCGTGCCGGACCCAGTCGCGGATCGTCCCTTCGTTGCAAAGCGTCAGCGCAGCGATATGGTCATAGGCGTTTTCTGCCTTGATCCGTCTGCCCTCCCTTCCGATAACAATTGCAACTTCGCCTTCGTAATCCAGTGTGTGGTTCTCGGGTGGCCGGATCAGCGGACGGTCATGCCCGGTAAAGCCACTAGCAAAGCGCGGGAACAGAGACATGTATTTCGGCAGTGCGCTGCCGTCCTTGTATTCGGCATTCCTGTCGGGAAAGTTCACGCCGACGCAAAGAATGCGCGGTGCATCCGGCAGCACCATTTCGTAGACAAAGTCAGAGTGGGTTACGGATTTGCCGTTCGCAGCTTCTGCCAAGGTTTCCAATCCTTGGGCGGCCATGGCGCTGTAAAGCGTCGGCCACTGCGGAAACTCGGGAGACAGTGCGATCATGCCTTTCTCGGTCACCGCGCCATAGTAGGATTTGCCGCCGGCGGTATAGGTTGCGAACCTCATGCGATTTTCCTCCAGACATCTCGGATGACATCTGCGGCCATCATCACTTCCTCACGCGTCGTGTTGAACTGCCCGACCTGAAATCGGATGATCTTGCGTCCCTGAAAAGCGCCCTGCGTGAGATAGATGCGCCCGTCGCTGTTGAGCGCGTCCACCAAACGTTGCTGGGCATCGTCATCTCCCGGACAGCGGAAGGAAAACAGGCTGAGGATCGGTTCGGTGACAATCTCGAAGCCCTCCATCGCACGAATTTCCTCGCAGATATCCCGTGACCAGGCGACATGGTTGCGGATGCGGTCTCTCAGGCCTTCGAGCCCGTAGGCACGGATCATGAACCAGATCTTCAAAGCGCGGAACCGGCGGCCGAGCGGAATGGTCCATTCCGAGTAGTTGGTCACCGCATCGCCAGATGTCTTCAGGTATTCGGGTTCGATCTTCAGCGTGTTCAGTTGCGGCGCGGGATCGGCCAGAAACTGGACGGAACAGTCGAACTGGGCACCGAGCCATTTGTGCGGGTTGAAAACGATGCTGTCGAATCCGTCAACACCGTCCCAGAAGTCGGCGCGAAACTCGGGGCAGATCATCGCAGCACCGGCCCAGGCCGCGTCGAGATGGCTGTAAAGATCGTGCGCGCGAATGACCTGAAGAACCGGCGCGAGTGCGTCGGACGCTCCGACGCCTGTCCCACCCGTGATGGCAATGACGCCAGCCGGTGTGTGACCGGCGGCGCGATCGGCGGCAATCGCCTGCTGCAAGGCATTGGTGTCCAGTGCGTATCTCGGACCAGTCGCCGGGAGCTTGACGAGGTTTTCCTGTCCGATCCCGGCGACCCAGCAGGCGCGGTCGATGGAACTGTGCACCTGATCCGATGAATAGATCCGAAGATTGCCCTTGCCCGAGAGCCCCTCCCTGTTGCCTGTAAAACCTGTTGCCCTTTCGCGCATGGTCAGAACGGCCGAGAGCGTTGCCGAAGAGGCACTGTCCTGAATGACGCCGCTGTAGCTTTGCGGCAAGCCCATGGCCTGGCGCAGCCAGTCGACCATGACCGTTTCCATTTCAGTTGCTGCTGGCGACGTCTGCCAGAGCATGCACTGCGCGGCGATCACCGTGACCAGCATTTCCGCCAGCATCGAAGGCGGTGCTGCATTGGCAGGGAAATAGGCGAAGAAACGCGGGTGCTGCCAGTGGGTGATGCCGGGCATGACGATGCGCTCGAAGTCGGAAAGAACCGTCCCCATCTCATCTGCGGATTCGGGCGGCGAACCGGGGAGTTGCGCAGCGATCTCGCCAGGTGCCGTCTGGGCGCGGACGGGCCGCTCGGACAGGGTTTTGTGATAATCCGCTGCCCAGTCGGCGATGTGCTTGCCCCAGTGGGCGAACTCGTCCCAGTCCATGGACTATTCCTTAGAAATGAACGACCCGGTCATGGGCGATTATGAGCCAATTTCAGGGTGCCACAATCGGCTGTGCTGCAAGACTGGACGCCTGGATTTCGGTGCCTTCGAAAAGCGATCCTTCCTCGAACCAGCTTTTCGGGGCAGGCGCCCCCCAAAGGGTCTGGCGCTGCGGATCCTTGAGGTCCCATTTGATCGGTTCGAGGTCCGGGTCCACCGTTTGGTAGTCGGAGCAGTAGATTTCGGTCCGGTGACCGTCCGGGTCGCGGATATAGAGGAAGAACGCGTTGGAGATCCCGTGCCGGCCGGGTCCGCGCTCGATGTTGGATACCCAGCCCGTAGTCGACATGAGGTCGAGCAGGTCGATGATGTTCAGGGGTGTCGGCACCCAAAAGGCCGTGTGATGGAGACGCGGTCCCTTGCCGTTGGTAAAGGCGATGTCGTGCACGCCGCCCTTGCGATGCGTCCATGCCGCCCAGAGACGGCCGGTTTCCTCGTCCTCGGTGTATTCGGTCACCCGGAAGCCGAGTTCGTTATAGAACGCGACGGACTCGTCCACATTCGGCGAGAAGCAGTTGAAGTGATCGATGCGGAGTGGCTTCACACCGCGGTAGAGCGCGTATTTCTGGTGGATCGGGGGCAGGCGGTCCATCCGGCAATAGAATTCCAGCGGGATGCCATGGGGGTCCCGGGTCCGGAATGTGCGCGACTGAAACGGCCGCTCCACCCATTCGACCGGCAGGCCCTTGCTTTTGAAGAAATGCGCCGCCTTGTCGAGGCTGTCTTCGTCAAAGATCTTGAAACCGAGATCGCGGGCGCACGCCTCGTCGGACTTTCGCAGCACGACGCAGTGATGGCCGCGTTCTTCCATTGCGCGCAGATAGATCGCGTCTGAGTTCTCGTCGGTGACCTGCAGCCCGAGCGTGTCGACGTAGAACGCCCGGCTTTTGGCAAGATCCGTGACCGCCAGTTCCACATGGCTGAGGCGGACGATGTTGAAGGGCGGGTAAAGATTGGGAGCGGGGATCGGCATCGTATTTTACCTGCTGGTCTTATTGAACCGGGAAGATGACGTTGGTCTGGCCGGTGCCGGAACTCGGGAAATACTCCGTCACGACTTCGCATTCGCTGTCGTAGGTATCCCAGCCAAGCGCGCCGTAGAGCATCGCCGTATCATGCATGGACCCCTCGCCGCAGCAGTGTTCTGCATAGTCCGGCAGCATTTTCAGGAAGGCGGCATGATCGCCCCGTTGCCACATATCCAGAACATGCAGGTCAACCTGGCGATTGAACTCGGAGGAAATTGTAAAAGTGCCGTTGTTGGCAGCGTAGTCCTTGTTCGCCCATATCTTGTGTGACAGGGACCCGGATGCGACCAGCAGCACCTTCTCATCGCTGGCATCGACCGCCTCCCGGATCGCTTCACCGATACGCCGGCTTTCCTGGTGATCGTGAACGGTGCACCAGGCAGCGACCGAGACCACTTTCATCTCGTGTTCGCGGCTCATGAAGCGCATGGGAACGAGTGTGCCGTATTCCAGTTCCAGGCTGTCGAGATGGTGGGCAAGCGTGTGTGTGCCCTTGTCCATGGCGGCCTTGGCAATGGCGTCGCCCAGTTCCGGATTGCCCCGGTAGCTGTAGGGCAGGTTCTGAATGAAATGCGGAAATTCGTTCGAGGTGAAGAGGCCCTCGAACCGGCTGTTGGCGTTGATGTGAAACCCGGCATTGATCACCCAGTGGGTATCACAGACAACAACGGTGGTGGCACCGAGTTCCTTTGCCCGGCGCGCGATTTCGTAATGCCCGTTGATCGCGGGCTGGCGCTTTCCCTTGACCGGGCCTTCCTGCTCGGACATCAGCATGGTCGGCACGTGCGTGACCTTTGCCGCGAGTACGATCTCACCCATTTTTTCCTCCCGGAAGCCGTCGGCCTGGCTCACTGCGCACCGAGGCGCGGGATCGCATGCTGACCCGTGGCGAAGGCGACATTTTTCTGTTCCATGTAGAATTCGAAAGACCAGTCACCGCCATCACGTCCGATGCCACTCGCCTTGACACCTCCGAAGGGTGTCGGCAGGTGGCGGACATTCTCCGAGTTAACCCAGATCATGCCTGCTTCCAGGTTGTTGGTGAACCGGAGCGCCCGCGTCAGGTCATTGGTCCAGACATAACCGGTGAGGCCGTACTGGACGTCATTTGCAATGCTGAGTGCTTCGTCTTCCGTCTTGAAGCGGATGCTGGTCAGCACAGGCCCGAAAATTTCTTCCTGGGCAATGTTCATGCGGTTGTCTGCATGCGTGAACAGGGTCGGGCGGACGAAGAAGCCGGTATCGCCGACCCTGCTGCCACCGGCAGCAACTGTCGCCCCGTTTTGCCTGGCGACATCGAAATAGGTCGTGACCTTCTCAAAGTGGGTGCTGTGAATGAGCGGGCCGACCTCTGTCTTCGGATCAAGCGGATGGCCGACCCTGATGTTGTTCACCCGTTCGATCAGCCTGGCCTCGAACGCATCGGCAACGCTGTCCTGCACCAGCAGACGCGAGGAGGACGTGCACCGCTCGCCGTTGAGCGAATAGATCATGAAGATTGCGGCATCGAGCGCACGGTCCAGATCCGCATCCTCGAAGACGATGACCGGGTTCTTGCCGCCGAGTTCGAAGTGCACCCGTTTCAATGTATCCGCGCCTTGCTTCATGATCATGGACCCAGTCCGGCTCTCGCCGACAAAGGCAATCGCCTTGATGTCCGGGTGTTCCGTCAGTGCCTTGCCGGCGTCCTCACCGAAACCGTTCACAAGGTTCCAGACGCCTTTCGGCAGACCGGCGTCTTCAGCGATTTCCATGAGGATGCGCGCGGTCAGGGGAGAAAACTCCGCCGGCTTGTGCACGACAGTACATCCGGCCGCCAGCGCAGGCGCGATTTTCCAGGTCGACAACATGAACGGTGTGTTCCAGGGCGTGATCACGCCGACCGGACCGATGGGGACACGTGTCGTTACGTTCATGAGTGTCGGCGATGGCAGGGATTGACCGTCTCGTGCGCCGGGCGCTTTGTCGGCAAAGAAACGGAAGTTTTCAGCGCCGCGCAGTGCGGCTTTTGACATGAAGCGCAAAGCCTGGCCTGTGTCCCAGCATTCACAAAGGGCAATTTCTTCCGCGCGCTCGACGATCTTGTCTGCGATCCTGTGGAGGATTTTCTTGCGTTCCACGGCTCCCATGTCGCGCCAGGCCGGGAATGCTTTTTTGGCGGCCCTGGCCGCCGCGTCGATGTCCGCCGCGCCCCCTTTGGCAACGCTGCAGATCAGGCTTTCGTCGACCGGGGACCTGGTTTCAAAAACCTCGCCGGACAGGGCAGTGAGCGCTTCGCCGTCGATCTGGTTCAAGATACCGGCAGCCTTGAAGCGGGCCAGGTAACCGTCAAGCTTTTGGATGTTTTCCTGAAGATCGGACATGGTTCAGTCAGTTCCCAAATGGTCGCGAATGGTGCCCGTTTTGGGCGCAAGGTCCGGATCGATGTCACGTATCTCAAGGGACAGCGCGAGCGAACTCGTTGAAAGGACCGGTTCCAGGAACGCCTTTGCGGCGTTGAACAGACGTTCTGCGGCGTCTTTTTTTACGTCCATCGGACGTCCGGCGCGCATGCGCACGGAGATGTCGATGAAAGCGTGTTTCGGGTCACCGTCTGCGATGCTGAAATGCTCGGCCCTGAGCGCGCGGACGCGAATGCCGGGCATTGGAAGAGCATCGATTGCGGCAGCTTCGGCGCGCAGGTGGTCACACAGATCCTGAATGTTGACCCGCCCGTCCAGATTGGCGGAATATTCAAGGGAGATGTGTGGCATTGGATTTCCTTAACAACGCAATATTTGCTATGTTAAATATATTGGATCGAAATTGTCAATCTTTTTGTGTCCAATGCGCTGCAAATTCGCTATGAGCCCAGAATGATCGACGACAAGGAACCTGTGGGCGGCCGGGCGCTGCCATCGACAAGACGCTCAATTCCGATTGCGCTCATCCGGGCGCGCGAAAAGGTCATGGCCCCGATCCGCGAGATGCTCGCCGAAACCGGGATTACCGAACAGCAGTGGCGGATCTTGCGTGTTCTGGAGGAATTCGGGCCGCAGGACGCATCGTCACTGGCCGATCGAGCTTGTCTACTGCTACCAAGCCAGACACGAATTGTGCAGACCCTGCTGGAAAAGGGTCTCGTTACCCGGCAGGCCGACGAAAAAGACCGGCGCAAGCAAACCGTTGCGATTACCGAAGCCGGACGGGCAATCATCCACGACAATCTCGCGGAAGCCCAGTCGATTGCCGCCAGGATCGAAGATGTCATCGGCAAGGACCGGCTTCAGGAGCTTCTGGACATTCTGGACGATTTCCAGAAGCTCTAGGGTACGGACCCATAAATGAAGTCGATTTGGTTTGGATCGTTTTGACCAGATGAAAGGAGGGAAAGCGCAGGAAATGTGGTTCATTTTCAAGCCTTTCCCGACGCAGCAAATGGCCAAAACGGACAAATCCGAAGGACGGCAACATGGCTTCACCTCGCAGCGTCACCGTGCTTGACCGGGCAACAAGCCCGCTCTTCACACGTTTCCTCGCGAGATTTCGCCATTTCTGCCGCCAAATCGGCTTCATTTATGAGTCCGCACCCTAGGGTCCGGACCCTTGTGTCAGGTGGGACTGGTGATGGTCAAACGTCACTCAGTTCCTTGGCATGCAGCCAGTCGGCGTGTTTCGGCGCCCGCTTGGTGCGGGACCACTCTTCCAGCATTTCCCATTTCACCTCGTTGAGGCGCGAAAGCATGGCGTCTTCTTCCGGATCGGGGCAGGCGAGCTCGACGCGATGTCCGTTCGGGTCGAAAAAGTAGATCGAATGGAAGATGGAGTGGTCGGTAACGCCGAGAACATCGACGCCGTTTGCTTCCAGGTGATCCTTGAACTTGAGCAGTTCGTCGCGGTCCTTCACCTTGAAGGCGATGTGCTGTACCCAAACGGGCGTGTTTTCGTCGCGGCCCATTTCCGGCTTGGTGGGCAGTTCGAAAAACGCAAGCACATTGCCGTCGCCCGCATCCAAGAAGAGGTGCATATAGGGGTCGGGTTCGTGGGTTGAGGGAACATGATCCTCGGCAATGGCCAGGATGAAGTCCATGTTCAGCATCTTGCCGTACCACTCGACGGTTTCTTTTGCGTCCTTGCAGCGGTAGGCGACGTGGTGGATCTTCTCGATTTTCATGGTCTCAGGTCTCCTTTCCCGGATTGGAAGCGGCTTTGATCGCTTTTCTCAGGATGTCGCGATCGCCGATGTGGTTGGCAAAAAGCAGGACCAGCCTGGCGTTGAGCGCAGCGCTCTCGGCGTCACTCAGGCCCTCGTGCGCACCAATCAGATCGGCGTAAAAACCGTCGGGATCTTCGATATTGGGTTTCAGATTGAGTGTAGACATGGCCTAGTCCTTTCCGCAGGCTTTGCGCAAAGCCGTTCGCATGGCGGTTTCGTCAAACGCCGGCCAGCGGGCGGCAACGTGCTGGTCGGGCCGAATCAGGTAGACGGCAGCGGATGCGTCGCCGAGGTAACGCTCCGCGAGAACACCGGTTGGATCATCGCTGGCTGAGATCGCAAACCGGCGCGCCGTAACCCCGTCCTCTTCCAGCATTTCAGGCGCTTCCGCTCCAATTGTCAGAATCTGGAAGTCATTGCCGAGCCGGGGCAGCAGGAAACCGTCGCCCACGGGAGCGTCCGGACATGGGCTGCCAACGCGTGTCCGGGATGGTCCGCCTGGCAAGGCGTCCGGACCGTTGAGGCTCAGCCCGTCATAGGTACAGGGCAAGCTGAGCCGTCCTGAATTGACCAGCGGTCGTGCAAACTCATAGTGCTCGGCCAGGTCAAGCACGGCATTGCGGAAGATATGGCTGATGGCTGATTTCGGCGTGATGAAGTCGGTCGAGCGGGTCGAGTTCAGAATGTTTTCGTCAGCGCCGTGGATCCGCTCCTCGTCATAGCTGTCGAGCAGGCTCTCGGGTGCCTTGCCGGTGATGACGAGACTGAGTTTCCAGCCGAGATTGTCAACGTCCTGCATGCCGGAATTCGCACCGCGCGCGCCGAACGGGCTGACCTGGTGCGCGGCATCGCCCGCAAAGATCACCCGGCCGTGCCGGAACCTGTCCATCCGCTTGCATTGGAAGGTGTAGATAGAGGACCACACCATTTCATATTCGATGTCCGGTCCGAGCATCGCGTCGAGGCGGCGACGGATATTCTCTTCCTTGATCTCCTCGGCCCTGTCGACGTCCCAGCCGATCTGGAAATCGATCCGCCAGGTATCGTCGGGCTGTTTGTGGAGAAGCGTCGAGGCGCCGGAGCCGTGTGACGGCTCGAACCAGAACCAGCGTTCGGTTGGAAATTCCGCCTTCATGCGAATGTCGGCAATAAGGAAACTGTCCTTGAAGACGCGTCCGGTGAAATCGAGCCCGAGCATGCTTCGGAGCGGTGAATTCGCCCCGTCACAGCCAATCAGCCAGTCAGCTTCCAGCGTGTAGGCGCCATCCGGTGTCATGACCCTCAAGACAACGTGGTCGTCCCTGACGTCAATTGAATCCACCCGGTTCTTGCCGCGCAGTTCAATAGGAGCACCGTCAGCCTGGGCTTCACGAACACGGTCGACGATGAATTTTTCGAAATAGGGCTGCTGCAGATTGATGAAGGCAGGATACTTGTGCCCTTCCTCCGGCAGCAGATTGAATTCGAAGACCTTGCGATCTTCATGGAAGACCTTTCCCAGGTTCCAGACGACGCCCTTTTCGAGCATCGGTTCGCCACAACCGTATCGGTCGGCAACTTCCAGGCAGCGTTTGGAAAAACAGATGGCACGTGAGCCCATGCCGATCCCTTCGTGATCGTCCAGCACCACCACCGGAATGCCTTGCAGACCGAGGTCAAGCGCTGTTGCGACGCCGATCGGTCCGCCGCCCATGACGACGACCGGGTGCCGGACCGGAGTGTCGGCGTCCTGGTCGGCCGAGCGTTTGTAGGGATACAGCTTGAATGCCAACGAATAACGGTCTTGAAACACCTTAGTTTCTCCTCCCGGTTCAGGTCTGGGTCCCACACTCGAAGACCGCGCCCGGCCCTCCAATTTTCAAAAAAAGCCGGCTTCCAATGGCTGGTTTGCCGTCTTTTCCATTAGTTACATCTGTAACTATATTGTTATCGTTGCAATCGCAACGAAAGTCAATATCATTTCATCTGCAACGTTTCGGAGATGGTTTTTTGGCTGGAAAAAACTTCAATCTGTCCGCTTTTTTGCCTTATCGGCTCGCGGTTCTATCGGAGCGCGTCAGCCGCCGGCTGGCCGTTGAATACGAAAGACTTCATGGTCTTTCAGTTGCCGAGTGGCGCGTCCTCGTTCATTTGCTCAGGCACGAAAAAGTCTCGGTCCGGGAGATCCATACCTGCGTCAATCTTGACAAGCCACGTGTGAGCAGGGCGGTCGCACGTTTGGAGGCAGCAGGATTTGTCGACAAGATTCAGGACACGGCGGACGCGCGGCTGGTTGCGATCTCGCTGACAGAAAAGGGGCTTGCCGCACTCGGCGACATCCTGCCGGAGGCGCAGACCATCGAGGCGCATCTTCTAGCGTGTTTGAGCCCGCGAGAGGTGCAGAGCTTTTTCACGGTGATGGAAAAGCTCCACGGCGTTCTCGACGGTGATCCCAAAGCCCGGCCCCGCATGCCGGCGGATGTCGACGGGCTCCGCGACTAGTTTTTTCGCTCTTGATTTCCCGTTCGGCAAACCCCTCAAGAGGCCGCTTCAAAACCTTTGTCGAGAGCGTTCAGGATCGCGTCCACATGCGCTTCGGTCAGGACCAGTGGGGGGGACAGAATGATGTTGTTGCCGGACACCCGGACCATGGCGCCGTTCTCGTATGCCGTCCGGTGGACCTTGCCGATCGTTCCCTTGTCGATAGGCGCTTTCGTTGCCCGATCCGAAACAAGTTCCAGCGCACACATCAGGCCGTGACCGCCGCGCACATCGCCGATCGCTTCGTGCTTCATGAACAGCTTCCGGAGCCCTTCATGCAACTGTTTGCCGCGTGCGGCGGCATTGTCCTTCACATTCAACCGTTCGGTTTCCTTCAGACAGGCGATGGCAGCGGCTGCACCGACCGGGTGACCGGAATAGGTGTAGCCCGACCCGATTGAGCCCTTGCCGGACGCGTCATTTTCAAACGCTTCGGCGACAGCTTCAGACACCATGACGGCACCGAATGGAAAATAGCCGTTTGTGATCGCCTTGGCGCAGCACAAAAGATCCGGTTTGACACCCCAATGCCGGGCACCAGTCCAGCTGCCTGTGCGCCCGAACGCCGTAATGACTTCATCTGAAATCAGCAGGATGCCGTTCTTAGAGCAGATCTCGCGGACGCCAGGCATGAAGCTCTCGTGGGGTGGAATGACGCCGCCCGCACCGAGTATCGGTTCCATGATAAAAGCGGCAATGGTGCTTGGGTCCTGGAACTTGATTTCGTCTTCCAGAGCCGAAAGGCACAGTTGCGCAAGCTTTTCCGGGTCGGTTTCGTTGAACGGATTGCGGTAGGTGTATGGCGACGGGATATGGTAGCAGCCCGGCATCAGCGGTTCGTAGGCGGTTCTGAAATTGGCGTTGCCGTTGACCGATGCGCCCATCGTGTGCGTGCCGTGATAGCCTTTTTTAAGGCTGAGGAATTTTGTTCGTCCGGCTTCCCCGCGAAGCTTGTGATACTGGCGCG
Organism: Roseibium sp. MMSF_3544; assembly: GCF_030732845.1. GTDB lineage: Bacteria > Pseudomonadota > Alphaproteobacteria > Rhizobiales > Stappiaceae > Roseibium. Next base: position 34,876 of record NZ_JASHKA010000031.1, on the reverse strand, counting down.
CCAGACGAAGCGACACCTCCACACTGTCGGAACCGCCGGAGGTAAAGAAGGCGCGGCTCAGCCCGTCGGGTTCGAAAAACTCCCGGAGCATGGTGCTCAGCTCAATCACCGCGTCGTTGGTCGTCCCGCGGAAAATTGAATAGTAGGGCAGTTTTTCAAGCTGGTCTGAAATTGCCTGTTTCACCGGCGCGCAGGAATAGCCGAGATTGACGTTCCAGAGCCCGCCGACGGCATCGACAACCCTGTTGCCGTCAACGTCGGTGATCTCGACACCGTCACCGCCAACGATGATATCGGGCGGATTGGCAAGGCTGTCAGCCGGATGCGCCATCGGATGCCATAGGTGCCGGGCGTTGTTTTCCTTCAGGAAATTCGCTTCCTTCATATCGGATCTCCTTTATCCGGGTGACAGGCCAAGCAGCCTCAATGCGTCTGCATATGAGGCTGCCGGGTCGAGGACGTTGAAATGCACCGTGCGCATGCCGACCGCATCCGCTCCATTGATGTTCCGGAGCTGGTCGTCGACAAAGACACAGGATTCTGCCGGAAGACCGAGTTCCTTGAGGCAGAGTTCGTAAGCGCGCGGATCAGGCTTGAGGATCTTTGTGTAGGTCGCGTCAATGATGACGTCGAAATCATCCAGGAATGCCAGCTTGCTGCGAAAGTCGGCGCCGTAGAACAGATCCAGTTCGTTGGAAAGGATGGCAAGTTTCCGGCCGGCCTGACGTGCGGTCTCGATTGCTTCCAGGGCTTCGGGCCGCATCACGGCTTCCGGGTCCGCGCCTCGGGCCGCTTTCACGAAATCAGCCATTTCCGTCCATGGCCGGTTCGTCAGCGCCGCGACTTCCTCTGTCCGCCGACGCCAGTAGTCGCGCTCGGAGATCTCGTCGGCCTGCATTGACGTCCACAGGGGATCGGTCTCCGGTGCGAAAGGCCCCCGCCAGGTCAGGGTTCCGGCGGAAAGCCCGAGAGCCTTCTCGGTGAGGTCATGCGTTTCGAACAGGGTTCGTGTCACCACGCCACCGAAATCCAGGACAAGAGCTTCCGTATCACGCGGCATCAGACCAGATCCTTCTGAGATCGACGGGAACGACACCGCCCAGTTGCTCGGTGACGACGTGCGCAGTCCTCGGGAGGGCCGATTTGATTTTGCGTTTCAGATCGTCGGTCATGCGCATCGTTGGCGCGGCGACGGCAATCGTTCCGACCGCCTCTGGCTGATCCGCAAACAGAGGCGCCGCGAACGAGGAAACATGCGCTTCAAATCCCTGGTCGACAAAGGCGATACCGTCCTCGCGCACCCCTGCAACGACCTCTTCCAGAGTTCCGGGATCGGTTATTGTGAACTCCGTCGACGCCGAAAGCGACGACTTGAGCACCTCCGGCAGCAAGTGCTCCGGTCCAAAGGCGAGCATCGCTAGACCTGACGCGGTCGCATGCAACGGCAACAGTTCCGCCTCGTCGAAGTAGACCCGTGTGCCGTGAATGAGGGCGTCATGGTGGAATAGGGGCGACATGTGCGTGCCTTCGCGAAGAGACACATGCACAAGCTCGCCGAGTTCCGACGCCAGCGCTTCCACCAGCGGTGCGACGATGGATCTTGCCGGAAACAGGCGTTCGCGGACTGCGGCAAGACGCAGAATTGCGGGTCCAAGTCTGTATCCGCGCGTCTCGGGGTTCTGTTCAAGGAAGCCGTTTGCAGCAAGTTCAATGAGATGACGGTGCACCGTGGCTTTGTCCTGACCGGACAGGGTCCTGAACTCGGTCAGGCCGATCTCAGCGCGGCCTGGAGAAAAAAAGTTCAGCAAATTGAGCGCTTTGGTGATCGTTCCCATCGATTGCCCGGTCCGTGTCGATTGCCGTTTCATGTCTCGCCGCGGTGTTGCCGCGATCGTTGAGTCGCATTTATCTTGACAGATAGTTACAAATGAAACAATATTTATTTGATACCTAGGGTTCATTATATGAACCGTCTCTGAGTGCAACACAATCCCATCCGCCGTTCGATTGGAGGTTGACAGAACATTATTTAATATGACAATTATTAACATAGCAAATAAAAAAATCGAGACCGGCACAAAGCCCGGCGGATAACCACCAGATGAGGGACTTGATTATGAGAAAGCATGCGATTGCCCTGACTGCGGCAAGCCTGATGAGTGTGACGGCTGCTTTGGCGGACTATCCCGAAAAGCCCGTTTCCTTCATCGTTCCCTGGCCTCCAGGTGACCTGGAAGATGTTCTGACACGGCTGATCGCCGACGAATTTCAGGAAATGTACGGCGTTCCGGCGGCTGTCGTGAACAAGCCGGGCGGTGGCGGTGGCCCGTTCCCGGGTGCCGTGGAAGTCGCGACCGCTCCTGCTGACGGCTACACCATCGGGTCTTTCGTCCCGGCAGTGCCGATCGCAGGCGAACTCATCGGAATTCCGGAGCTGACACCCAATCCGTTCGAGCCGATCGGCATTTTCATGACCTATCCGTTCGTGATTGCCGCGGGCGCTGATGCTCCTTATTCCAACTGGGAAGAGCTGGTGGCCTACGCCAAGGAGAACGATGTTGCCCTCGGTCACTTCGGTTCGGTCTTGCCGCCAACCCGGATTACGCTTGCACTGGCTGCGTCCTCCGATTTCGAATTTGGCAGCGATGCAGCGTTCGATGAGTTGAACTGCAACACGCTGGCGTCGGGCGATGTGGACGTGATCAACACGACATTGCAGCAGATCTTCCCGTGCAAGGACGATTTGAAGATCCTTGCCAGCATTGGCACGGAGCGGATCTCCATCATTCCCGATGTGCCGAGGGTTTCAGAGATCAACCCGGACCTGAACGTTGCGCTGTGGAACGGCCTCTTTGTTCACAAGGATGTCCCGGCTGACGCACGCGAGAAGATCGAGGCTGCTGCCAAGGCGGCTCTTGAAAAGCCGGAAGCGCAAAATCTGATCGGCGAAACCGGCGTTCTGATCTACTGGCAGGATGCAGATGCGTCCAATGCGCAGATCGCATCCGACAAAGAGGTCAATGGAAAGATCTCCGAACTGCTCGGCGAGTAAGGCGAAGGTCCGGCCGGGTGGCGTTTCAAAGCGCCATCCGGCCCTGCAGCGCAAGGGTCGGGACCAATGGCACACCTCAAGACATTTCAGGAATTGTTCCGGCGGCACAGACACCCCGGCGACCTTGTTTTCGCGATTGTTTTCCTGGCGTTTTCCATCTTTCTGCTGACGCAGATCTACGGTGAGACGTCCTGGGTGAAGCGCACGAAATGGTTCGCGCAACCGCGCTTCTGGCCGGCTGCGTCACTGATCTTCATGACGCTGTTCGCGCTCCTGCATTTCATCGGTTCCGTGTGTTCTCCACGCATGCTGGGAAGGTGGTTTGAAGTCCTGTTCTGGCTGCGATCGCTGGAATTCGTGCTGTATTTTCTGCTTTATGTCGCGGTCGTGCCTTTGCTGGGATATCTGCCGTCAACTGTCCTGTTCACGTGTTTTCTGACCGTTCGTGTCGGTCTCGCGTCGCCGCGTTTCATAGCTTTTGCGAGCTTGTTCGCCGTGTGCGTCGCGGTGATTTTCCGGGCGTTTCTTCAAGTGAAAATTCCAGCCGGTCAGATTTACGAGGCTCTTCCCGATCCTCTCAAGGCCTTTGCGCTGACCTACCTGTGAGGCGACGATGGAAACGGTTCTTTCAAGCATTTCCATTTTGGCCCAGTGGCAGGTTCTGGTCGCCCTTCTGCTCGGCTCGATCGGTGGTGTGATCATCGGGGCGTTGCCCGGAGTAGGCGCCGCAGTCGCAATCGCCATTCTGCTTCCGGCAACTTTTGCCTTCGAACCGATCGTTGGCCTGACGCTGATGCTTGGCGTTTATGGCTCGTCCATGTATGGCGGCGCCATCCCGGCCATCCTGATCAACACGCCAGGGACGGCGGTCAATGCGCTGACGACCTATGACGGCTATCCGATGACAAAGCGCGGCGAAGGGCACCGGGCGTTGTCTCTGGCCTATTCCGCTTCGTTTTTCGGTGGGATTTTCTCTGTCGTCTGCCTGATCCTGCTGTCGCCGTTGCTGGCCATGATCGCCCCGCATTTCGGCAGTCGCGAGATCTTTCTGGCAGCCCTTCTCGGCATCATTCTTGTCGTCCTGGCGCATCGCGGACAGGTCTTTGCCGCGGGCATGCTGGCGTCCTTCGGCATTTTCCTGAGCACCATCGGGCTTGAGCCGGTCAAATACACCAAGCGCTTCACCTTCGACATGACCTGGCTGACGTCGGGGATCAATCTGATCGTCGTCGTACTCGGCCTGTTCGCAATTTCCCAGGCGTTGCTGCTGCTGGTCGACAAGGACCACAAGCCCGGCAAGGCGCATGTGGACGGCAATCTCTTCTCCGGCCTCAGCGAGTTGTTCCGCTTCAAGCGGATCGCCTCGGTCTCCTCAAGTCTCGGCGTGCTGATGGGCATGATCCCGGGCGTCGGCGAGTTCACCGCCCAATTCCTGTCCTACACATATGCCCAGAAGACCTCGAAGACACCGGACGACTTCGGCAACGGATCTCCCGAGGGGCTCGTTGCGTCGGAGGCGGCAAACAATGCGGTCCCGGGAGCAGCGATGATCCCGCTGCTGGCGCTCGGAATTCCTGGGGAAGCCCTGACCGCGATGATGCTGTCAGTGTTTTATGTTCACAACGTCATTCCGGGTCCACAGCTCTTTCAGGGACAGCTCGATTTCGTGATCGCGATCTACATCGCGCTGATCATGCTGAACGTCATTGTCCTGGCTTTCCTGTTGTCGTCGACAAACCTTCTGTTGAAGATCATTCAGATCCCGACCCGCTTCCTTGGTGTGATGATCTTGACGCTGTCCTTTGTCGGCGTCTATTCGCTGCGCAACTCGATCACCGATTGTGCCATCGCATCCGCATTCGGTGTCTTCGGCCTGATCCTGAAGCGGCTCAATCTGCCGATCGTTCCCATCATTCTCGGAATGGTGCTCGGCGGCATCATGGAAGTGAAGCTCCGCAGCGCCATGGCACGGGTGAAATCACCGCTCGATTTCGTCGACCGGCCGATCGCCGCCATCCTGTTTGCGATGATCCTGCTCATTCTGGTCCTGCATGTTCGAACCGTGATCAGGGAGCAGAAAGAAAAGCGCGAACAGGAAATGTCAGGCAGCACAGAAACATCGACATAGCAAAGGTGACAGCAATGCTTGATCAGGGCGCAATCGATGTGCTCCGGAAAACAGTGGTTCCGGATCAGGGCCATTTTATTGATGGCCAGAGGATGCCCTCGGAGACAGGCGACTTACTGGACGTCGTTTCACCGATCGATGGCAAGCGTCTGTGCGGACTGGCATCCGGCACCGCCGCCGACATGAACCGGGCAATCGCGTCCGCACGGATCGCGTTCGAGGATGGCCGCTGGTCGAAAACGGCTCCGGCGCATCGCAAGAAAGTGCTGCTGAGGCTCGCCGAACTGATCGAGCGCGATGCCCTGGCGCTAACGGTTCTGGGGGTGCGCGACAACGGCACGGAAATCAACATGGCCTACAAGGCGGAGGCCTTGTCCGCTGCGGGCACCTTCCGCTACTACGCCGAAGCCATAGACAAGGTCTACGGCGAAATCGCACCGACGGCTCCGAACGTTCTTGGCCTTGTCCACCATGCCCCGGTGGGTGTCGTCGGAGCCATCGTTCCCTGGAATTTTCCGCTGATGATCGGTGCCTGGAAAATTGCCCCGGCGCTTGCCGCCGGAAATTCTCTTGTGCTCAAGCCTGCCGAAACGGCGTCCCTGTCCCTGCTCAGAATCGCGGAACTCGCAAGCGAAGCGGGTGTCCCGGACGGCGTCTTCAACATCGTGAATGGCCCTGGAGCGGTCGTCGGGGAAGCCCTTGCGTTGTCGATGGATGTTGACGTGCTGGTCTTTACCGGATCAGGGACAACAGGACGCCGCCTCCTGAATTATTCAGCGGCCTCCAATCTCAAGCGGTGTTACCTGGAACTTGGCGGCAAGTCGCCGAATATCGTCTTTAGCGACGCACCGGACCTTGCCCAGGCCGCCAAGGTATCAGCCGCCGGTATTTTCAGAAACTCCGGCCAGGTTTGCGTCGCCGGATCCCGGCTGCTCGTCCAGGAAGATATTCACGACGCGTTCGTTTCCGAGATCTGCACCCACGCCGAAGCCTTCCGCGTCGGTGATCCGCTCGAACAGACCTCTCAGATCGGCGCCGTGCACAGTCTTGTCCAGCTTGAAGCCGATCTCGGTTTCGTTGGAACTGCAGAAGCTGAAGGAGCGGACCGGCGCACCGGCGGTGAGCGGATCTTGAAGGAAACGGGCGGCTACTACATGCAGCCGACCGTGATGACCAACGTCAAGCCAACGGACACGCTGGCACAAAAGGAAGTTTTCGGACCGGTGCTCGCTGTGACACCGTTCAAGGACGAAGAAGATGCCATCCGGCTCGCAAACGGAACGGAGTTCGGGTTGGCGGCCGGTGTCTGGACCGGAAATCTCGGGCGGACGCACCGCATGATCGCGGCCATACGCGCCGGCGTCATTCACGTAAACACCTATGGCGGCGCAGATCTGACTGTTCCTCTTGGCGGTGTGAAGCAGTCCGGCAACGGGCATGACAAGTCCCTGCATGCGCTCGACAAGTACCATGATCTCAAGACTGCGTGGATCCAGCTTTGACGGAGCCAGGCACCATGACCATTCATCAAGCAGCGGAGGCGCGAAAGGAGCTGCTCTCCCGGCGGACCCGGCTTTTGGGGCCGAACGTTTCCACCTTTTACGACGACCCGGTTCATTTCGTGAAAGGAGAGGGCGTCTGGCTTTGGGATGCTGACGGCCGCAGATATCTGGATTGCTACAACAATGTGCCGCATGTCGGTCATTGCAACCCACGTGTCGTTGAGGCGATCTCTCGCCAGGCGGCCCGCTTGAACACGCACACCCGATATCTGCACGAGGGTATCCTCGACTATGTCGGGAAGCTGACCCGCACGTTTGATGAGACATTGTCGACCGCGATCCTCACCTGTTCAGGGTCCGAGGCAAATGACATTGCGCTCAGGATGGCCGAGGCGATGACCGGAAAGCGCGGGATCGTCGCAACAGATGCGACCTATCACGGCAACACCACCCTGGTCAGCCATCTTTCCAGAAGCAACGTGCCGGAAGTCGGTTTCGGGCTCGGAGACTATATTCGCCATGTGGAAGCTCCGGACAGCTATCGGATCGAGGACCCGCGCGGAGAGCGGTTTGCGCAAAACGTTCAGGCAGCCATTCAGGATCTCGAGGAAGCCGGGATCGGGTTTGCCGCCCTGATCGTGTGTCCGCTCTTTCTCAACGAAGGGTTTCCCACCCAGGACAAGGGCTGGCTTCAGCCTGCCGCCGAGGTTGCCAGAAAGGCTGGTGGCCTCCTGATCTGCGATGAGGTCCAGTCCGGTTTTGGCCGGTGCGGAACGCATTTCTGGGCGCACCAGAAACAGGGCGTCGTGCCGGATGTCGTAACAATGGGAAAACCCATGGGCAATGGCCACCCGGTTGCCGGTCTCGTGACCACACCGGAGATCATGGCCCGGTTCCGCAATGCCTTCCGCTACTTCAATACATTCGGTGGCAATCCGGTTTCCTGCGCTGCGGCCATGGCTGTTCTGGAGGAACTCGAGGACCGGGATCTTCAGGCTAATGCGCTCAAGATCGGTGCTCTCGCTCATGAACGGTTGTTGGCGCTGGCGGAAAAATACCCGGTCATCGGCGATGTGCGCCAAAGCGGGATGGTGTTTGGTGCCGAGTTCGTCCTCGACCGCGAAAGTCGAGAACCGGCAACCGGGTTTGCTGACAGTATCGTCAATGAGATGCGCCGGCGCGGTATCATTCTGAGCAAGCTCGGCCGGTACAAGAACACCCTCAAGATCAGGCCACCCATGCCGTTTTCCGAGGAACACGCGGACTTGCTGTTTGAGACACTGGACGATGTGCTTGCATCGACGCCGTTGCGCCATGCATGACGCTGTCTCAAACCTGTTGGCACTGTGGGGTCTGGAGCGCGCCCGCGCTTCACTGATTGCTGAACGGGAAAACCGCGTTTTCAAGATCACCGACGGTACGCGCACAACTGCGCTGCGACTGCATCGCCCGGGCCTCAGAACAAGCGAGGAATTGCGCTCTGAGCTTTTGTGGATGGCGGAACTCAGCCGCGCCGGCATCAGCGTCCCGGCGCCCGTTCCATCCGGCAATGGCGACTTCTTGAGAGAAGTGGATGGCCAGCAGGCGAGCATGCTCACCTGGTTGCAAGGGTCTCCCTTCGGTAAAACGGCCGAACCGCTCAACCATCCGGACCGTCGCGGCGTCTTTCGGAAACTCGGCCAGCTTATGGCCAGAATGCATGCGGTTTCGGATCGCTGGGAACCGCCTGAGGGATTTGTGAGGCTTCGCTGGGATACAAAGGCCCTTGTTGGACCCGATCCCTTGTGGGGCCGGTTTTGGGAGAACCCGGATCTTGCCCCGGACGAAAGGGGCATGTTGCTGACGTTTCGAACCGAAGCGAACCAGCGACTGAGGGATCTCGAAGACGGGCAAGATTTCGGCCTGATCCACGCTGATCTCGTTCGGGAAAATGTCATGATCGACGGGGAGGCGCTTCATCTGATTGACTTTGACGATTGCGGCTTCGGTTTCCGCCTTTTCGACGTTGCGACCGCGCTGATCAAGAACAGACACGAGCCGGACTTCCCCGAACTGTGTGATGCTCTCTTGAAAGGCTATGTGCTGGAACGTCCCCTGGATACAGCGGAGCTCGAACTCTTTTTCGCATTAAGAGCAGTCACTTATGTCGGCTGGATCATTCCGCGTCTTGAAGAACCAGGTGGCCGCCAACGCAACAAACGCATGATTTCCGAAGCAGTCGCGCTTGCTGGCGCCTACCTGACGACATTGAACGCTCCGTCCACACGGTGCCTGGGAGTATCGCCATGACCAAAACAATCCTTTCTATCGGTACCTACGATACCAAGAACGCTGAACTGGAATTCATCCAGAGCTGTATCGAAGAACAGGGCGGCAAGGTTCTGACCATGGATGTCAGCGTTCTTGGCGACCCGGACAAGCCAACCGCGATTTCGAAACATGATGTCGCCCGGGCTGGCGGGATGACGATTGACGAGGTCATTGCGCTCGGCGACGAGAACAAGGCGTTTCGGGTGATGTCGGCCGGTGCGGCGAAGGTCGTCGCCGAGGCCTGGCGGGCGGGGCGCATCGACGGCATGATCGCCCTTGGCGGCACCATGGGAACCGATCTTGCGCTCGACTGCGCCCAGGCGCTACCGCTCGGTGTGCCGAAATTCATCGTCTCAACAGTGAGTTTCTCGCCGCTCATTCCACCTGAGCGACTGGCTCCGGACATTCAGATGATCTTGTGGGCGGGGGGACTGTACGGGCTGAATTCCATCTGCAAGTCCTCGCTCGCCCAGGCCGCCGGTGCAGTGCTGGGTGCCGCGAAGGCGGCCCAACCGCCGGACAATGAAAAGCCGCTCGTCGGCATGACCTCGCTCGGTTCAAGTTGCCTGAAATACATGAAGACGCTGAAACCGGAGCTGGAAAGCCGCGGCTTTGAAGTCGCCGTGTTTCATTCCACGGGCATGGGCGGCATGGCTTTTGAAAGCCTGGCGAAAAACGGAGCATTCTGCTGCGTCATGGACTTCTGCCTGCAGGAGTTCGGCAATCTGCTGGCAGGGTCGCTGGTCAGCAGCGGCTCGGACCGGCTGACCAACGCGGGCAAATACGGCATTCCGCAGATTGTCGCGCCCGGTGCACTTGACCTAGTTGATTTCGCGGGTTGGCAGGAGATCCCGGAGCAATATGCCGACCGGCCGTTTCACGAACACAACCGCTTGATCAAAAGTTCGGTCTTCAATGAGGAAGAGCGGCGGCAATGGGCGCGGGAACTTGCTCAGCGCCTGAAAGGCGCCAAGGGCGCCACTCACTTCCTGCTGCCGCTGGGCGGTATAGAGGAATGGGACCGGGAGGGTGAAGAGGCCTTTGACCCTGACGGATTGAGTGCGTTCATCGACGAAGCCAGAACAGCGCTTACGGGAAATGTGCCCATGACAGAAGTGAATGCGCACATTAACGATCAGGCCTTTACAGACGCTGCCTTGGCAGTCTTTGACAAGTGGATCGAGGATGGTGTCGTCAAGACCCGGTAACCTGAACCCCTAGCGTTCAAGAGTGCTCTAGCGTCCTGGCCGGTGCGCTTTCAGCACTGCCGGATCGGTTTCAATGTATCCGGCTCCGATCAGGTCCAGGCAATAGGGAACTGCGGCAAAGACCGCGGTCAGACAGACGTCGATACTGGCCGGCGAGCCTGGCAGGTTGAGAATGAAGGTCTTGCCGCGAATGCCGGCGGTCTGGCGCGACAGGATGGCCGTTGCGACATAGTCGAGGCTAGTGCGCCGCATCAGTTCCCCGAAACCCGGCAGTTCCTTTGACAGAACAGCCTGTGTCGCTTCTGTTGTCAGGTCCCGAGGTGCCGGACCGGTTCCACCTGTTGTGAGCACCATGTCGAAGGATTTCTCGTCACAAAGCGCGATCAGTGTGTCGCGCACCGTTTCGAAGCCGTCCGGAATAATGATCCGTTCGATCTCCATGGGTGTTGTGACCGTGCGCTTGAGCCAGGCTTCGATTGCCGGGCCGCCCCGGTCTTCATAGTCTCCGCGCGACGCCCGGTCGGAGATTGTCAGGATGGCAGTGCGCATGGAGGTCATCCCCCGAGCGTTGACATCGACCGTGAAAGGCCGTTGAACCCGTCCTCGCCGATGTGAAAGTCGTGGCCACACGGTTTTTCGAAGACCTTTTCGCGGATCAGCTGGGCAATCTTGTCATTGCCGTCCGACTGACGCAGGACATCGCGCAGCGGCAGGCCACCTTCCTGACCCATGCAGGTAAAAAGCTCTCCGGTACAGCTCAGGCGGATGCGATTGCAGTCGGAACAGAAGTCGCAGGACATCGGCGTGATGAAACCGAGCTTGCCGCCCGTCTCGCGCAGGCGAACATATTTGGCCGGGCCGCCCGTTGTCTCGGCCAGCGGTTCGAGTGTCCAGTCGGACTCAAGGCGCTGGCGCAGTTCGGCAAGGGACAGGAAGCTGCGCTTGCGGCAGGAACTCGCGCCGCCAAGCGGCATTTCCTCGATGAGGGTCAGGTCCATTCCCCGATCATGCGCGAACCGGATCAGATCGTTGAGTTCTGTCTCGAACGGTCCCTTCTGGGCAACGGCGTTCAGTTTGACGTGAAGCCCCGCATCAAGGGCAGCATCAAGCCCGGCAAAGACCCGGTTGATACTTCCCCAGCGCGTTATCTCCCGGTATCTGTCCGCATTCAGAGTATCAAGTGAAACGTTGACGCGGCGCACGCCGGAAGCGGCAAGATCCCGGGCATAGCGGGACAGCAGCGAGCCGTTTGTCGTCAGCGTCAGCTCATCCAGTTCCCCGGTCTTCAGATGTCGGCCGAGGTTTTGAAACAGGCTGATGACGTTCTTGCGAACCAGCGGCTCGCCGCCGGTCAGCCGGATCTTGCGGACGCCATGATCCATGAAAGTTGTTGTAAGCCTGTAGAGCTCCTCAAGCGACAACAGGTCCCTGCGCGGCAGAAACGTCATGTTCTCGGCCATGCAATATGTGCAGCGCAAGTCGCACCGGTCGGTAACCGACAGGCGCAGGTAGGTCGCCGTGCGGCCGAACTGATCCGTCAGGGCTCCGCAGGCATTCCTTGGCTCATGCATTGGCAGCTACCGGCAAAGGTTCGGCTGTCGCCTCAAGACACCAGTCCAGGATTGAATCGTAGACCGGCGGCAGTTCGACCGAGAGCTCGCCGGCAAAATCCCGCCAGGCTTCGAGGTAAGGGGAGCGAACCGCCGTGAGGACCGGAATGGACCGCTCAACAGCATGGCCGATCAGTTGACGAAAACCCTGTCCGTCCTGCTCACCCTTGCCAAAGCGGTTGAGGATCAGAAGGTCCGGTTGGTGTTCCAGTTCAACTGTCAGCCGCGCCGTGATTTCGGCAAGGCCGCGCGGGTCGAGGCGGCAGCCCTGAGAGCCGCTGCCGAGCGCTTGCGAGATTTCGATTGTCTCGCCGGTCGAAATCAGTTCCAGCCCCATATCAGCGCAACAGGTGTCGCTAAATTCAGCGCGGCGCTGGACAACGCCCGCAACGCGGATTCCTCTGGAACTCAAACGGTTTGCCAGTGTTTCAAGCAGGCGGTCAACGATGTCGCCCTGATGCGTTCTGATCGCTCCGCAGAGTGCTGCATATTCAACCATCGTGAAATTCCAATTCGATTGCGGCCGCCTGATCGGTGGCGTCCAGCCAAGCCTGCTTTTCTCCGCGGGCAAGATAGAATGAGTTTTCGCTCGTCCGACATGACTTTGGTCAAGGATTGACGGTGTTTCCTGCGAAAAATTGGCCCTCATGGAGAAGAGGGCGGACAATGTCGGCGCTGAGTAAAAGGGCCTTTCTAAGAGGCCGTTTCAAAGAAGAAGAATCCATTCGTCCGCCGGGGACGAGCGATCACTTTGGTGATTTGTGTACCCGGTGCGGCGACTGCGCGAGCGCGTGCCCCCAGGACATCATTGTTTTCGACAGGTGCGGATTGCCCGAGGTTGACCTGAACAAGGGTGCATGCCTGTTTTGCAACGCCTGCGCGGAGGCCTGCGAGCCGGCTGCGATCGAGCCTGCCGATGGTTGGTTCGTACGCGCGAAGCTGCTGCCCACCTGCCTTTCCTACAATGGCATCGCCTGCAGGTCCTGCCAGGATCATTGCGAGACACAGGCCATACGGTTCCGGCTCATGACCGGAAACCGGTCACTTCCCGTCATTGATCTCGACACCTGCACCGGATGCGGCGAATGCGCTGCTGCATGCCCGTCCGCATCCATCAGCTTTTACGAACACACAGTCAACGAGGACAAGTCATGTTGAACATCTGCGGTTGCCTCGTCCATGTGAAGCCGGGAGTGACCGACGACGTCATTGCGGCGATCGAATGCATGGCCGGGTGCGAGGTCCACGCACACGATAGCGGTCGCCTCGTTGTCACCGTCGAAGACACCGACGACAAGCGCGCCTCGGAGCAGATCATGGACATGCACCAGATACCCGGCGTCCTGACCGTCACGCTGACCTACCACCATTTCGAACCGCACGGCCCGACCACGGCCGCAGCGCCTGCGCTCTGAGGAGGCAAAAATGACACTCGATACATCCCGCCGTTCCTTTCTGAAAGCGTCCGCAGCCGCGGCAACGGCTTCTGCAGCCGGCATCACCCTGCCGCAGGGGGCGGCAGCTCAGGTGGGCACACCCGATATTCGCTGGGACAAGGCAGCCTGCCGCTTTTGCGGAACAGGCTGCTCGGTTCTGGTCGGAACCAAGGATGGACGCGTTGTCGCGACCCAGGGCGACCCGCACGCACCGGTCAACCGGGGGCTCAACTGCATCAAGGGCTATTTCCTGTCCAAGATCATGTATGGCGAGGACCGCGTGACACAGCCGCTCCTGCGCAAGACCAATGGCGTTTACGACAAGGAGGGTGAATTCACGCCTGTGTCTTGGGACGAAGCTTTCGACATCATGGCCGAGAAATGGAAAAAGGCCCTGAATGAGAAAGGTCCGGAAGGCATCGGCATGTTCGGCTCCGGCCAATGGACCGTATGGGAAGGCTATGCCGCCTCCAAGCTGATGAAGGGTGGCTTCCGCTCCAACAACATTGACCCGAATGCACGCCACTGCATGGCGTCCGCCGTTGCCGGCTTCATCCGGACCTTCGGCATCGACGAGCCGATGGGCTGTTATGACGATCTGGAGCATGCGGACACGTTTGTCCTTTGGGGCTCCAACATGGCGGAAATGCACCCGATCCTGTGGTCGCGGCTGACCGACACCCGTCTGACAAAGCCGGGCGCCGAGGTGCATGTTTTGTCCACCTTCGAGCACCGCTCCTTCGAGCTCGCCGACAACGGCATGATCTTCGCGCCACAGACCGACCTGGCGATCCTCAATTACATCGCCAACTACATCATCCAGAATGATGCGGTGAACTGGGACTTCGTCAACAACCACGTCAACATCACCAAAACCAACACCGATATCGGCTATGGCTTGCGTCCGCAGCACGCCCTTGAGCAGGCTGCCGCCAACCCGGCGCATGAAGGCAAGCACGGCAAGCTGGAGAAGATTTCCTTCGACGAATACAAGGACTTCGTCTCCGAATATACGGTTGAGAAAGCGTCTGAAATGTCCGGCGTGCCGGCAGCTCAGCTGGAGCGTCTCGCCGCCCAATATGCCGACCCGAACCGCAAGGTGATGTCGCTGTGGACCATGGGCTTCAACCAGCACACGCGCGGCACTTGGGTCAACTCGTTGATGTACAACGTGCATTTGCTGGTCGGCAAGATTTCCGAACCCGGCAACTCGCCGTTCTCGCTCACCGGTCAACCCTCGGCCTGCGGCACCGCCCGTGAGGTCGGTACCTTTGCCCACCGTTTGCCGGCGGACATGGTCGTTGCCAATGAAGCGCACCGCACCTTCTCGGAAGAAAAGTGGAAACTGCCGAAAGGTCTTTTGAACGGAAAGGTCGGCGCACACGCCGTCTTGCAGCATCGCAAGCTCAAGGATGGCGACATCAACGCCTATTGGGTCCAATGCACCAATAACATGCAGGCCGCGCCGAACATGAACGAGGAAGGCCTCCCGGGGTATCGCAATCCGGACAACTTTATCGTCGTGTCGGATCCTTATCCGACGGTCACCGCGGTCGCCGCCGACCTCATTCTGCCGACGGCCATGTGGGTGGAAAAGGAGGGCGCATACGGCAATGCCGAACGCCGCACCCAGTTCTGGCGTCAGCAGGTCAAGGCGCCGGGTGAGGCGAAGTCGGACATGTGGCAAGTGATGGAGTTTTCCAAGCGCTTCACCACCGATGAAGTCTGGCCTGCCGAGATCCTCGATGCCAACCCGGACTACAAGGGCAAGACCCTGTTCGAAGTCCTGTTTGCAAATGGCCAGGTCGACAAATTCCCGCTGTCGGAAACCGCGGAAGGCTACGACAACGACGAAAGCGAGCATTTCGGTTTCTATGTCCAGAAAGGTCTGTTCGAGGAATATGCCGCCTTCGGCCGGGGCAAGGCTCACGATCTGGCGGACTTCGACACCTATCACCAGGCACGCGGACTGCGTTGGCCTGTGGTTGACGGCAAGGAGACACTTTACCGCTTCCGTGAGGGCTACGATCCTTATGTGAAGGAAGGTGAAGGCGTCCGCTTCTACGGCAAGAAGGACGGCAAGGCGAACATCATCTTTGCGCCGTACGAGCCGCCGGCAGAGGCCCCGGACGAAGAATTCGACTTGTGGCTGGTCACCGGGCGTGTGCTGGAGCACTGGCATTCCGGGTCCATGACGCGCCGGGTCCCGGAACTGCATCGCTCGTTCCCGACAGCGCTTGTCTACATGCATCCGGATGATGCCCGGGACCGTGGCCTGCGCCGGGGTCAGGAGATCACCATCTCGACCCGCCGTGGTGACGTCATCACCCGTGTCGAGACGAGGGGCCGCAACAAGGTGCCGAAAGGCGTCGTGTTCTATCCCTGGTTCGACGAAGGCCAGCTGGTCAACAAGCTGACGCTTGATGCCACCTGCCCGATCTCCAAGGAAACCGACTTCAAGAAGTGCGCCTGCAAGGTCGAGCGCGCCTGATCTGAACGGTAAAAACCCATGCCCGCCGCAACGCCCATGAAACCGAAGAACCCGGACCGCCGCCGTTTCCTCACGGATACGGCGCGCGGCGCCGCGGGTTGCGCGTTGGCGGGCATGGGACTGGCCTGGCTGGCACGGGATGCACGCGCGCTTCCCGCGACCGCTATCAGGCCACCGGGAGCCCTGGCGGAAGACGATTTCCTGTCCGCCTGCATCCGCTGCGGGCTCTGTGTTCGCGACTGTCCTTACGACACACTCAAGCTGGCTGAACTTGGCGATGACGGCGCCGCAACCGGCACGCCGTATTTCACGGCAAGGGACATCCCATGCGAAATGTGTGACGACATTCCCTGTGTCGCCGCCTGCCCGACCGGAGCGCTCGATAAAGAGCTCGATCTGTTCGACGATGCCGACATGGGCGTTGCGGTTCTGATCGATCTGGAAAACTGCCTCAATGCGCTCGGGCTGCGTTGCGACGTTTGCTACCGGGTGTGCCCGCTGATCGATGAAGCGATCACGCTGGAACAGTCCCATAACCCGCGTTCCGGTCACCACGCGATTTTCATGCCGACGGTGCATGCAGACAAATGCACCGGTTGCGGCAAATGCGAAAAATCCTGTGTTCTTCCGAACGCGTCCGCGATCAAGGTCCTTCCGGCCCGGATCGCGCGCGCAGAAGCTGCAGATCACTACCGCCTCGGCTGGGAGGAAAACCAGCCGATCGTCGATGAGCTGATCGACCTGCCCGACCGGTTGCCGGGACCTGGAACCGATAATCTTCAAGCACCCGGCGGCTACGTTGAGGAATTCAAGCCGACATTCAAGTTGCCGAAAGGAGGGGTTGGTCAATGAGCACCAGGTCAAACACTCCCGTCGGTCACGAGGCCGTTGCTCTCAAAGGCTGGTTTAGTGCGCACAGGTATCTTTTGCTACGCCGTCTGTCGCAGGTATTCTTCCTCGGCCTGTTCCTGCTCGGACCATGGTTTGGCATCTGGTGGGTGAAGGGAAACCTTGCCGGCTCGCTAACATTCGACACGCTGCCGCTGACAGACCCCTTTGTGCTGCTGCAGTCCCTCGCTGCCGGGCACCTGCCGGAACTAACGGCAATTGTCGGGGCCATCATTGTCGCAATCGCCTATGCCTTGATCGGCGGACGTGTCTATTGCAGTTGGGTGTGCCCGATCAATCCGGTGACCGACGCTGCGAGCTGGCTGCACCGGCGCTTCGATCTGCCGAAGGGATGGCAGCCGAAACGGCAGACACGGTTCTTCATGCTCGCCATGGTGTTCGTGGTTTCTGCTGCGACCGGCACGATCGCCTGGGAAGTCGTGAACCCGGTCTCGATGGTCTATCGCGGCCTGATCTTCGGCATGGGGTTCGCCTGGGCCTTCGTAATCGGTGTGTTCCTGTTTGATCTGATCCTGGCCCGCCGCGGCTGGTGCGGACATCTGTGCCCGGTCGGCGCTTTTTACGGTCTTGTTGGAGAACGTTCGGTGCTGCGGGTCTCGGCAACCAATCGGGCGGCTTGCGACAACTGCATGGATTGCTTTGCCGTCTGCCCGGAAAACCATGTGATTTCGCCCGCCCTGAAGGGCAAGGCAGGTGACACCCCGCTTATCCTGTCCCCGGACTGTACCAATTGCGGGCGCTGCATCGATGTCTGCGCCGTTGATGTCTTTGCCTTCACCCACCGATTTGACGATCGCGTCAACAACACTGTCACGCGGGCAGTGGACGCGCCCACAGAACCTGCCGTTTGAACGGAGCAAGGGAGAATAGAGATGAAAATGCCACTCCTTGGGGGCCTGTCAGCCCTCGTGATCTCTACAATTCTGGTAGGCTTTGCAGTAGCCCAGTCTTCAGGACCGGTTCAGAGCCTGCGCGGGGGAGAACTGCAGGAAACGCTTCCTGCAGAACAGGTGCCCAAGCAGATGGAGGGCCGTATTCCGCGGAACTACCGCCAGCAGCCGCCTCTTATCCCGCATTCCGTATCCCAGTACCAGATGGATAAGCGCACCAACCAGTGCCTCAACTGTCATGACTGGACGGTTGCCGGTGAACGCGGTGCTCCAACCCTTTCCATGACCCATTACCTGGATCGGGACGGCAACCAGCTCGACAGCGTCGCCGGGACCCGCTGGTTTTGCAATCAGTGCCATGTTCCGCAGGCCAATGCGCCCGAACTCGTTGGCAATGAATTTCTTCCGTCCAACCAACTGCGCTGACGCGGTAACAGGAGAGACAGAAAATGTCCGAACCGCATGAGAAACCGAAACAGGGCCTGATCCGCAGGCTTTGGAACGCAATCTGGAGCCCGGTTTCCGCCTTTAGCGTGGGCTTCATCGTGATCGGAGGTTTCCTCGCCGGGATTCTGTTCTGGGGTGGCTTCCACTGGACGCTGGAGTTGACCAACACGGAAGAATTCTGCGTGTCCTGCCACACAATGGAGACGAACCTGGGCGAGTACCGGGAGACGGTGCACTACAACAACCACTCTGGCGTGCGCGCAATCTGCTCGGACTGCCACGTCCCGCACGAATGGCAGCACAAGATCAAGGCGAAGATCATGGCGGTCAAGGACGTCTACCATGAGCTTGCCGGCACGATCAGCACGCCCGAGAAATATGAAGAGCATCGTTTGCAGATGGCTTCTGTTGTGTGGCGGAAAATGAAAGCCTCCGACAGCCGTGAATGCCGCAACTGCCATAACTTCGACTACATGGACTTCACGATCCAGGAGAACCGTGCCGCCGCCGAACACCAGAAGGCGATCGACGAAAACATGACCTGCATCGACTGTCACCAGGGCATTGCCCATGCGCTGGCTCCCGGCTCCGCGGAGGAATACCGTCGTGTCGTCGAGCAGCTTGAGGCAAAAAATGCGCCTGCTGAACCGAAGACCGATGATGTCGCGGCAATGCGCTCGTACTTGAAAAAAACCTCGAACTGATACGCTTTGAGCGCGCCACCTGAACTCCAGGTGGCGTCCGCTCGCGTTCCAAACAAAAGGCACTGGCATGCTTGGTATTCTTGATTTGCTCGGAACCATCGGCGCAAACGTCCTCAGCCTCCCCGGTATTCTCGGACTTGGCCTTGGGATGATGACCCGAAACTGGATCCTGGCCTCCATCATGGGAGGCATCGTTGGCGTTCTGGAGCCGTTGCTCTTCGCCGGTTTCAATTTCTCGCAGGTTGGTATGTTCGATATGGCCGTTGCTGTCATCGTCGGCGTTCTGGCGGGAAGCCTGGGATGTGCGATCAGGCACAGGGGCGCGACTGTTTGAGAAGGCAATGCGCGCTCAGACAACCTGCTTTGAAAAATCTGCCGAGTGATCGTCAGGCAAACGGATCAACGCCTGCAAAGTAAATGTGCAAGTGCGCCAGGAGGGCGAAGGCGATTACAGCTGCAAGCAGCCTGACCAGCATGGGCATCTTGGCGATGGCCAGAAAAGGCGGCGCTTCTTGGGTCGCGTCGAGCAACCGCGACCACTCTTCCCCCATCTCCCGCTGCCGCCGCCTGTCAATCAGCTTCATGCCGAGAAGCGAGAACAGGGCAAAGGCGCCGAACAGGATCACATGTGCAAGATTGCCGTTCGGTACGAGATGGGATGTTGACCAGAGAAACAGCGCGACCAGGATCGGGTGACGCATCCACTTGACGATGCTCGCGCTCTGCGGGTCGAAGCGTTCGTTGTGAAGTCCGCCGAAGGAAAACGGGTTCGGAACCGCGATCCCGAATGCCAGGATCAGGCATACCGGCAGCATCGCGATGATCGGTATCCAGTTCTGCCACGGCGCCCAGTCCCAAAGGGCGATGTAAGGCGCGGTTTGCGCCGCCCTGATCAGCCACCAAAGGATAAGCAGCGAAAGTACCGAGTAGGCTGCCGAAAAACCGCGAGCCGTCAGGACCCTGACAAGAAAGGGACGAACGGGCGGGCGGACCAGCACCATGTGAGAGGCGAAGAAGACCGCAAACGCCAAAGCGTAGTTGGACCAGCCAGTAACAAGCATTGCAGTTTCCGAAAACTTTGCTGGAATATTCCAGGCCGAACAGCCTGAGCAGCCTTAGGCCAAATGGCCCCGACGACGGAGGATAGCCTCTTTCTTTCGCAGGCAATCAGCTCTCGAAGGCAGCGGCCAAAGGTTCGGGCAGATCAAATTCCTGCAGGACGCGTGCCCTGCCGTCCGCCGACATTTTCTTTGCCGTCTTCTGCACGATGCCGAGCACCTTTTCATCCGTGTGCTTGGCGGCAAAGGGTGAAAAGTACCATTTGAGGAACACGAAACAGATCACGTCCTCCAGCGCCTGAACGTCATCATGACGCTTGATGCCCTCCTTTCGGAGCATGCGTCCGGCCGCTTCGACGTCCTCTGCGCCATAACCGGCTTCCGTCATGATCGCGCCGATCCGTTCCGCGTGGCGTTTGGCCAGATCGCGGCGCCAGGCATGGTATCCGGCTTTGCCTTCCGGATAGGTGGTTCTTGGCACGGTCCAGCGTTCGATATGCTGCCCGCGCGCGGCAATCCGGAGCGTGTCGGAGGCTTCGGGGTGAAGCCGTTCGAGCTCTGAACTCATCCGCTGACCGTAAAGCAGGGCAGCCGGCTGCCCGTCTTCCAGATTGGGGTCGGCCGCGTTGGCATCGTCTATGGCTTTTAGGGCGGATTCGAGTTGTGTCATCGGCTTGTGCCTGGCTTCAACCGGTGGGTTTCGGTGATCTTGTCAGCTTTACATGACATATGAAAAGAGCGTCGTCACCCCCTTACTGACCTGGGTAATGTGACGGCTCCAGCGAGGGGCAGTGCGCTTTTGGAAATTCGGTTCCCAATCGGCCATGTCAGCCTCGGGCACACAAAAAAATGAAATCTCATGCGTGTCGAGTGTCGCGCGTCACAGGTGAGTCAGTCAGTCCATTCCTACCTTAAAGACATCGGAGGGCACGAGGTCTTCCGAACAGCAGTGTTTCCCGGTCATGGAGAAGAAATTTACCTGATCGGGTTACCAGTTGAAGCCGGATTGAAAACCGGGGGGTGAGTTCCGTGTCCGAGAGAATGACCATAGGTGCGCAATCGCAAGTCGGTTTGCCGGCGGACGCGTCCTATGCCCGCTACGGGACACCAGCCCGGCTTTTGCACTGGGCGGTCGCCGTCCTGGTGCTGGCGACTTGGCCGCTCGGTCTCATGATCGGATATGCCAAGAAGGATGTCGTGTCGACCTTCTACCTTCTTCACGAGAGCCTTGGGTTCCTGGTTCTCTGGCTGATGCTGATCAGGGTTGGAAACAAGTTGACGTCAAAATCTCCGCCTTTGGACGGATCTGCGATCGAACGTTTTGCCGCATCGGCTGTGCACGGTCTGCTCTATGCAGTTCTCATCATCATGCCAGTTTCGGGTTTCCTGGCAACAAATGCTCACGGTTTCCCATTGAATTGGTTTGGTCTTGTCGAGGTCTGGAGCCCCATCGGCAAGAGCCCGGACATCGCCTGGACGCTCTCCGCGATACACGAATGGAGTGCCTGGACGTTGCTCTGCCTGTTTGTGCTTCACATTGGTGCAGTCCTTTTCCACCACACGATTAAGAGAGACAAAACTCTGTACCGGATACTTTAAGTGATTTTAGGCACCATCGAAGCGCAAGGGGGCCGGCGTTCTCAGGAATGCCGGCCTCTCAGCTTTGTTGGTGGCTGGAGACGCGCACGAGAGGGTTTCGGCCAGCTGGGAGCGTCGCGGCATCAGGCCCGGATCGGTCATTCCGGTTTGTCGTCGAGATCTGAAAATTGCGAAATGTCTCCGGACGCCCAGAGCCCGACCTGAAGCGCCTGCCGCCGGCCCCTGATCGAGACGGTCTCCAATCTGGGCGGGACAATCTTCTCGCGTCCGGCATCCTCATATGCCTCCAAGAGTTCTGCCGAAATGACGACAGAAGCCCCATGATCCTTGGCAACTTCAAGCAAGCGGCTGGCGACGTTTACGCAGTCGCCCGTCGCGGTAATTTGCTGTTGGCTGTCATGGCCGAGGCGCGAAAGAACCGCGTTTCCGCAATGGGCGCCGACCCGGACGCTATGGACGGTCGTCGCCATGCCCGCACCCTCCAGCCACGTTCCGATGGCTCTTCCCAGCTTGAAGGCGCATCGAACAGCGTGAACCGGATCTTGCGTGCCCACATCCGGAATGCCGAAGCCGAGCATCGCGCCGTCGCCCATGAAGTCCAGGACAACACCGTTATCCTCGCTGACGACATCGACCACGATGGTATGAAATTCTTTCAGGAAATCGCGCGTTCTGACGGCACCGAGCTCTTCGCTGAGACCTGTGTAACCTGACAGATCAACAAACAGGATCACAGCGTCCTGCTCGCGCGGCTCGGACAAAAAGGCCGGATCTTCTGCGATCCGGCCGGCAAGCTGTGGAGACTGAAAACGGCTTAAGGCTTCCTGCGCGCGCATCAGCTGCCGCGACTGGAACCTGTCGAAAAGTTGCCGGGTGATGATCAGTCCGATAACCGGCGGCAAGCTGGCCGCGAAGGGGAGCGCGCCGTTGAGCCAGAGCCCTTGCCCGAATAGGAAGGCACTCACGGCCAGCCAGCTGCCAAGCAGAACGATATAGAACACCGATGCTGGTGCTAGCGGCAGAAAGACAACAGCTATCAGCCCCAGGGCGGTAATGGTGAGAGCGGCTGCGCTGTCGATCAACCTTGTCGTGGGATCGCGCACGAGAGGGGATCCGTCGAGGAGATTTGCAAGCCCGGTCGCCTGCACCTCGACACCTGGCATCACGGGATCGAAAGGTGTGCTGAACCTGTCACCAACCGCCGTTGCGGTCACGCCGAGCACCACCAATCGGTTACGCAAGTCCACCGGTTTCCCCTCGAGCAGGCTGTCAGCGCTGATAGTCCTGATTGTTCCTTCCGGTCCGTAGTAATTCAGTGCCAGGTGCCAGCCGATGTCGAGCGGCTGCACACGGTTTTTCATTCGGATGCCGGTCTCGGTCAGACTGGCGGGCTCACCCTGAAAAAGTCCGAGTGCCTGCAGGCCGAAGGAAGGTTGCAGACCTTCCGGACTCAAGAACAGGAGCGGCACATGGCGCGGCGTTCCGCCGCTGTCCGTCACGATGTTGGCCAGACCGATTGCCGCATGTTCAGCCAGCTCTGGCGCGGGTGAAAGTACCTTGTTGATGACCGGGACAACGCTTGCGGCAGGTTGAGCTTCGCCGACATGTGCGGCGCCTGCGATCACGGTTGGAAGCGACCCAATCGCCCTTGCCAGCGACGTGTCGTCAGCGCTGTCGGAAGCACCAAACAAAAGGATGTCGACGGCGAGAGATCTAGCGCCTGCCTCGTTGATTGCGTCAACAAGATCGGCAAGCCGGTTGCGGGCCAGCGGGTATTGGCCCGTCCGTGCGACAGTCTGATCGTCGATAGCAACGATGACGACGTCTTCAGGTGCCAGGCGCTGACCTGCAAGAAGAATTCTCAAGTCGAGCAGCACGGTCTCGAACCGGTCAATAACGCTGGCTGCGCCTGCGATGTGACCTTTTAACAGAAATCCGGCCCACACCAACCCGAGTACGAGGGCCAGTGCGGAAAGCCAGCGCGGAAGCACCGGCTTCATCGACCAAAGCGGCTCAACAGTCTGGCAACACGTTCAGCGCCCCATTCCCGGGCAACAACCGGCTCGCCCGCCGAGACGTCAACGCCGAAACCGGCGGGCAGGAGTACCTGATCAGATCCGTCAAGGCGCGAGACCGTGACTTCGCCTTCGCTGACGAAAACGGAGGTGGTGCCATCCTGAACGTCAACGGCGTATACCGTTCCGCGCACCGCTGCTATCGCGTGGGGCGTCCTGATCTGAAACGGACCGCTGCCGGGGGCAATCTCGATCAGAACGGCATCCGACGACACTTCAACGTCTGTCGGGCGCTCGTTCGGGCCATTTGCGAGAACTCCGAGAGCAGCGGCGGCCTCCGCTTCCAGAACCACGCCGCCCGCGCACTGATAGACCACACGTGGCGGATCGCCGAGATTGGTTGATGTACATCCGACCAGGGTTTGCGCCGATCCTGACCCTGACGCGAATGTGACCAGCAGGGTGAACATCGCGAATACGATAAAATTCTTCATTTCAATTTCCCAAAATCGCACTTTTCAAGCGTCCCCTTTGGTCTCATACATCTATGGTTGAGGCAAATTGGCTACGACCTTTGCAATCAGCGTCGTGCTGAAAAATCTAAGGGACCGAGAATAGATCATGGACGTCGACGGCGACTTTAACAAAGAGAAACTTTTGAGCAAAAGCTTTGTGTTTGAGGCACTCGACGGTCAGGCTCGACAGGAACTGGCAAGCTTTGCCTATGTCAAACGCGTCACGTCCGGCGAGACGATTTTCACCATGGGAGCACCGGGACAAAGCATGATGGCGATTGCTGAGGGCACCGTTCGCGTGACCATGCTGACGCCCAGTGCGAGGGAGATCACCCTGAACGACATGCAAGCCGGCGATGTTTTCGGAGAAATTGCGCTGCTGGATGGTGGGGAGCGGTCGGCCAATGTGAAGGCGCTGACAAATTGTACGCTCGTCGTTCTCGAAAGACGTTCATTGCTGGACGTCTTGCAGCGCAATCCGGAACTGTCCGTTCGTCTGATTGAACTTTTGTGCCAGCGGGTGCGTCGCTCCGACGAGCGCATGATCGAAATTGCGTTTCTGGAACTGCCGGTCCGATTGGCGCGGCTCCTGCTCCGCCTGACGGAGGCAGCTCCGGGGTCTCCAGACAGACCCCTGAAGAAACTGTCCCAGTCCCAGTCGGAACTTGCCAGCATGATCGGGAACACCCGGGAAAACGTCAATCGTTGCCTCAGAAAGTGGCAGAAGGCAGACCTGATCAGCCTTCAGGACGGCTGGCTGATTATTGATGACCGAGAGGCGCTGGAGGACATAGCCACCAGCGACTGACCGGACAAGTCTCTCCCGGCAGTGCCTGTTACCGCGAATTCCTGACCTTGATTGGAGCTGTGCTTCCAGGGTGTCGCGCGTCACAGGCGGGTTTTCAGTTTCTTTCCTAAGCATGGGTCAGCGGCACACGAAAGATCTGCCGAAGATCAAAAAAAGAAGGAAATTGAAAATGTTTCGCAAGTCTGTTTTGAAAGCTGTTGCTCTGACGGCAGTGTCTGTTTCCGTCGTAGCGCTGGGAGCAAATACGGCATCTGCCGGCAATTACGGCCACGGCAAGACTTACGGAAAGAGCCACGGTTTTGTAAAAGTGAAGCCCGTTCGTCCCTTCAGCCA
Source organism: Roseibium sp. MMSF_3544 (assembly GCF_030732845.1). Classification (GTDB taxonomy): domain Bacteria; phylum Pseudomonadota; class Alphaproteobacteria; order Rhizobiales; family Stappiaceae; genus Roseibium. The sequence goes on along the minus strand of NZ_JASHKA010000031.1, from coordinate 9,861 downwards.
CATCCGCGACAACGTTTGGCAGCAGCACGTCGATTGGTGCTATGGCCGCTTTAGAACCTACAACGCCTTCGACAATACTTATCAGCCCTATAGCGGTCCGCGTCAGCAATGCTGGTCTCCGTTCATCACAAGCTGAGGCAACTGACCATCGACGATGGCGGATTGGGATGGGATCCGCATCGCATTTCGATCAAGTTATGACCTCAAGAACCGTAGTTATTCCGTGCGGTTCGGCCTGCGTGACGCGCGGCACAGGTCAAGGGAAAGTCAATGGCCTAGGTTCTAGTTCAACCGCAGCAAGCTGCCCCCTTTAAGCTGCGGCATTTTGAGGAACCAACTGTTTCCTCCGCCTTATCCCGGACGCCCACCCACCGCGTCCGGGTCTTTCCTGCCATGATCGGCCATCTGGCCTACGCAGGTGTGCGCTCGTCCGAATCTGGATGAGCACGCGCTGCAAACGGTTTCTTTCAGTTTGCGAAACCGTGAGCTCATCAGAAAAGAAAATTGTATACAGTGCTGCGCTCAAATTTGTATATTGGAAAACGGTCAAGTCTGGAGCGCAGGGGATATCGCGGTGAAATCACAATACGGCGGCAAGACCGTCTATGGTGCAAATATCGGCATCCTGATGCTTGAAACACGATTCCCGCGCATCCCGGGCGACATGGGCAACGCACTGACGTGGCCTTTTCCGGTCCAATACCGTGTTGTGCGCGGCGCGACCCCGGATCTGGTTGTCCGCACCGACGCTCGCCCGCTGCTTCAGACATTCATCGACGCCGCCAAGGATCTTGTGGCAAGCGGTTGTGACGGCATCACGACGAATTGCGGTTTCCTGTCGATCCTGCAGCATCAACTGGCGGAAGAGATTGACGTGCCACTCGCAACATCGTCGCTGATGCAGGTTCCGATGGTGCAGTCGACGCTGCCGCCGGACAAACGTGTTGGTATCCTGACCATCTCCAAGGAAACCCTGACAATAGATCATCTGAAGGCTGCCAATGTGCCACTGGATGCGCCGATCGTTGGAACCGAAAGCGGCAAAGTGTTTTCCAGGGACATTCTGGGGGACGCGCCGGAGATCGATTTCGCCGCGTGCTTGGAAGATATGCGTGAGGCTGCAAGGGAGCTCGTTGCACGTCACAAGGACATTGGCGCCATCGTTCTGGAATGCACCAACATGGTGCCTTATGCCGCCGACATCCGCCGCCTGACGGGCCTTCCGGTCTATTCCATCTACAACTATGTGCTCTGGTTCCAGCAAAGTCTCGCTCCGGCCCGTTTTCCGGTCGAGCTGGATGATCCGCGCTGGGGGTAGTTTTCTTTCGCGGCGGTGAAAGCCTGTTTAGTAGCTCGGAACGTAGAGCTGGGAATAAGCGAGGCGGACGAGTTCGATTGTCTCTTCACTGCGGCGTTCGATGTGACTGCGGAGCGCTGTGACCGCCGTTTCCGTGTCCCGGTTCTTGACGGCCTCGACGATCTTGCGATGTGCGGGTAGAGACGGATCCTCGCCGGCGCCGTCCTGCATCTGCTCGCGGATCTGGCGGAAATTGATCAAACGGACATAGCGAATGCGTTCGTTCAGATTGCTGAGCAGCCGCACCAGCTCACCATTTCCGGAAAGGGCCGCAAGACGCAGGTGAAATTCTTCGTCCTGTTGCAAGACCTCGGTGAGGTCGGTGCAGGTGAAATAAGTCTTTTCGAATTCGTCCAGATAGTCGCAAAGCTCGGCGATCTTCTCATCACTGGCATTTTCGATGCCGCGAATGATGCCTTCCGTCTCGATCGCGCAGCGCGCCTGATAAAGCTCCAGAACCTTGTTCGGCTCCAGCGGGCGGCAAAAGAAACCCTGGCCCTTTGCGAGTGTCAAAAACCCTTCGGCGACAAGGCGGTTCAGTGCCTCGCGCAGCGGTGTGCGGCTGGCGCCGAGCTTCGTCGTCAGGGCGGATTCGTTGATCCGTTCGCCGGGCTTGAAGTCGAAGTTAATCGCCATGTCGCGCAGCGTCTCGTAGACGCGGTCCACGCTGCTGAGGCGCTTTGTCATTGTGGTCCTGCCGTGCACATCCAGTCTGTCCGTCTCGTGATAAATCAAAAAAACCGCTTTGTGAACATTTGCGCCTTCACATTTGCCTACAGAGCTGTATACAATATTGAGTGCAGAACCGAAATCCGTGATCGCCTTCGGGAGGCAGCAGGCTTGGGGGATTCTTTGCGAAACGAACTGAATGGCGCCGAGGCGATGGTGCGGTCTCTCGAAGCACATGGCGTCAGGCATATTTTCGGGCTTTGCGGCGACACGACGCTGCCCTTTTACGATGCCATGCATAACCTCGACCACAACATCACTCACGTCCTGACGCGCGACGAACGCAGCGCGACCTATATGGCAGATGCCTATGCCCGGGTAACCGGACGCGTGGGTGTTTGCGAGGGTCCTTCAGGCGGTGGTGCCACATACATCCTGCCTGGCCTGATCGAGGCGAATGAGAGCTCCTTTGCGGTGCTTTCGATCACGACCGACATCTCAGTCGGGTCTTACGGCAAGTACCCCCTGACCGAGGTCGATCAGGAGGCGCTGATGCGCCCGCTGACCAAATTCAACACGGTGATCAAGCGCGCCGACCACATTCCACGCATGGTGCGTCAGGCGTTCCGCGCCATGACCACGGGCCGCTCCGGCTCCTCTCATCTCGGGTTGCCTTACGACATTCAGTATGATCCGGTTCCGGTCGACGACATCTGGGGTGATCCGAAGCACCAGACTTTTCCGAGCTATCGCGCAGCGCCCGAGCCGGGTGCCATCGAGGCGGCGGTCGAGGCGATCCTGACGGCCAGATCACCGCTGATCGTCTGTGGCGGCGGTGTCGTGATCGCTGGCGCCATGGACGAACTTGACCGGTTGGCGAGCCGTCTGGATCTGGCGGTGGCGACGTCCATTTCCGGCAAGGGCTCCCTGGCGGACACTCATCCTCTGTCGCTTGGTGTTGTCGGGTCGAATGGCGGCACGGACGAGACCTGGGAGATGATGGAGGCGGCCGATCTTGTTGTGTTCATGGGCTGCCGCGCCGGATCGACAACGACATCGCGCTGGGAAGCGCCCAAGCCGGGTCAGCGGATCGTCCATTTCGACAGCGACCCGATGACAATTGGTGCCAACTACCCGACCGAGGTTGGCGTGGTTGCCGACCTGAAGCTGGCACTTGGGGAAGCCAATGCTTATCTCGACGCGCGCTCTGGCGACTTGCCCGCATTTGGCGGGGCGGTGAAGGTTGCCGACATCAAGGAACGCAAATTCGCGAAATTCCAGGCACTGGCCAAAAGCGACGCAGACCTGATCGTTCCCGAGCAGATCATTGACACATTGAACAAAAACCTTCCTGATGATGCGATTGTGGTTTCGGATCCTGGAACAAGCTGCCCTTATTACAATGCCTACTCGCAGCAGAAGCACCCTGGGCGGCAATACATTACAAACCGCGCTCACGGCGCTCTTGGTTATTCGCTGTCGGCAGCGCTCGGTGCCTGGTATGGCCGTCCGGACAGCAAGGTGGCGGCGTTGATGGGCGACGGGTCATTCGCGTTTGCCTGCGGCGAGCTCGAAACGGTCGTGCGTGCCAACGCTCCGATCACCTATGTGGTCTTTTCCAACTCGGCCTTCGGCTGGATCAAGGCGAGCCAATATGCCGATTGCGACAAGCGCTACTACAATGTCGACTTCAACCGCACCGACCAGGCGGCGGTTGCCGAGGCATTCGGCTTGAAGACCTGGAAAGTGGAAAAGGCAGAAGATCTTGACCGGGCCATGAAAGAGGCCATTGCGCATGACGGTCCGACCCTGATCGACGTGATTTGCCAACCTCTGGAAGAAGCCGCCGCCCCGGTGCGGCGCTGGATGGGCTGATGTCATGAACGGAGCGGCGTCAAACCATGTCGTAGTGATCGGTGCTGGCGTCGTCGGCGTCTCCTCTGCGATCTGGCTTCGCCGCGCCGGTGTCAAGGTTACGGTGGTGGACCGCGTGGAGCCGGGCAGTTCCTCTTCCACTTCCTACGGCAATGCCGGCGTGATCGCGGCTTGTTCTGTTGCGCCCGTCACAGCGCCGGGCATGGTTCGCAACAGTCCGCGGATGCTTCTTGATCCGGATTTTCCGCTGTTCCTGCGCTGGTCTTACTTGCCGAAACTGACACCCTGGCTTTTGAAATACCTGTCGCATGCAAATGACAAGGACACGCGCCGGATTTCCGAAGGGCTCGCGCCGATCCTCTACGATTCGCCCTCCCAGCACGAAGCACTTTCAAAAGGCACGCAGGCAGAAGAGTGGCTGGTCAGTTCAGACTACAGCTTTGTCTATCCCTCGCGAGAGGCGTTTGAAGGCGATCATTACACCTGGATGCTACGTCGCCTCGCCGGCTTTGAGCCAGAGCTGCTGGAAGGGCCTGCGGTCCAGGAATATGAGCCGAATCTCGCGGCAGACATGAACCTCCTCGCGGTGATGCACGATCATGGCTACATCCGTGATCCCGGCCGCTACATTGCTGCCCTGGCAGAAGAAGCCAAAGAGCTTGGTGCGGTCTTCGTGAAGGCCGAGGTTAAGGATTTCGATCTCACTGGTGGACGGGTGACGAAGGTCGTCACGACGGGTGAAGATCTGGACTGCACCGAAGTCATTCTGGCAACTGGTGTCTGGTCCGGGGCGCTGGCAAAAAAACTCGGACTGAGCGTGCCGTTGGAATCTGAACGCGGGTATCACATCGTCTTCCGGTCCGCGGAAAACGGTCCGCGCACACCGATGATGGTCACCAGCGGCAAGTTTGTCGCAACACCGATGAAGGCGGGATTGCGCTGCGCCGGTGTTGTCGAATTTGGCGGTCTGGAGGCGCCGGCCTCAAAGGCGCCGCTCGAGCTTCTGCGCAGGAAGGTGGCGCAGACATTTCCGAATATGACGTTCGAAAAGGAAGAAAGCTGGCTCGGTCACCGTCCGGCTCCTTCCGACAGTTTGCCACTGATCGGAGAAATCGGGGCATCGGGCGTTTTTGCTGGTTTTGGACACCATCACATCGGCCTGACGGCCGGGCCCAAGACCGGACGGATTCTGGCAGGCCTCATTTCGGGGGATCGCCAGAATATCGACTTGTCGGCCTATGACCCGCAGCGGTTCTAGACCGGCCACACAAGAGTAGCGTGTCCCGCGGCCGCGGGGCATGAGGGGACTAGAATGAGGAGGTTTTTCATGTCCAGACTTACCAAAGTACTTATGGCGGGTGTCGCTGTTTCCACGTTCGCGGCAGGCGCCGCAACCGCTGAAACATGGGACATGCCCATGGCCTATGCGGCGACCAACTTCCATTCCGCAACGGGTGAGAAGTTCGCCGAATGCGTGACCCTGGGCACAGGCGGCGCGCTTGAAATCAAGACCCATCCGGGTGGCTCGCTCTATTCGGGTGCCGAGATCAAGCGTGCGATCCAGACAGGGCAGGTGCCGATCGGTGAGCGTCTGCTCTCAGGTCACCAGAACGAGAACGCCATCTTCGGCTTCGACAGCGTGCCGTTCCTGGCGACATCCTTCGAAGATTCCGAAAAGCTTTGGGAAGTGGCAAAAGAGCCGCTGACCGAAATCCTCGCGGACCAGAACCTTCACCTGCTTTATTCCGTGCCGTGGCCGGCGCAGGGTCTTTATTTCGACCGTGAAGTGAACTCTCTTGAAGACGTCAAGGGCCTGAAGTTCCGCACCTATAACAACGCCAGTGCAAGAATGGCAGAGCTCGCAGGCATGCAGCCGGTACAAATCGAGGCAGCGGAAATCAGCCAGGCCTTCGCAACAGGTGTCGCACAGGGCATGGTGTCTTCCGGATCCACCGGTTACGACCGCAAGATCTGGGAAAGCCTGTCCCACTATTACGCTGCTGATGCGTGGTTGCCGCGGAACTACGTCATGGTCAACATGGACAGCTGGAACGCGCTGGACGACACCACCAAGAACGTGATCAACGGGTGTGCGGCCATGGCCGAATATGCCGGTGACTGGCGCTCCATCCAGTACAACGAGTTCACCGTGAACGAGCTGGGCAAGAACGGCATGACCACCGGTCGCGTGAGCGACACCATGGCCGGGGAACTGCGGGCCATCGGCGAGACCATGACCGGAGAATGGCTTGAAACTGCCGGCGAACAAGGCAAGGCCATCGTCGATGCCTTCAAGGCACAGCAATAGACTACCCGCATGAACACTTCTGCCCGGCGGTTTCCGCCGGGCACATATGCTTTTGAAGGGGGACGGCGGTGGCTATTTTCAAGCTTTTGCGCACCAGTCTTGATGCGCTCTATAAATTCGCTGGATATCTGGGGGCGATTTTCCTGATTCTCATCCTGTTCTTCGTGGCCTCGCAGATGGTCGCAAGATGGGGTGGCGGGATCATCACCGGCGCGCCCGACTTCACGGGTTACTGCATGGCAGCGGCATCCTTCCTTGCCTTGCCTTACGCGCTCAACAGCGGCAGCCACATTCGGGTCAGCCTGTTGCTGACTGCACTTGGGCGCTACCGCAAGTTTGGTGAGATCTGGTGCTGGGCGATTGCCAGCTACCTGACTTATCTGTTCGCGCGCTATGCCATCAAGTTCACGTATGAAAGCTATCGCTTCAACGAAATCAGCCAGGGCCATGACGCCTGGCCGATCTGGATACCGCAGATGTCCATGGCCATCGGAACAGTGCTTCTGGCCATCTGTGCATTCGACAATCTTGTAACAACGCTGTTTACCGGCCGCGACAATATCCACGTCCCCGGCGGAAAAGCGCAGGAGGAGTAAGACATGGAAGAGTTCTACCTCGTTCTCATTTTCCTGTTCGTTCTGTTCCTGCTTCTGGGAACGGGCGTCTGGGTCGGGCTGGCCCTTTTCGGTGTTGCCTATCTCGGGCTTGAAATGTTCACCTCGCGCCCTGCCGGCGATGCCATGCTGACGCGCATCTGGACAGGATCGTCCAGTTGGACCCTGACCGCGCTACCACTCTTCATCTGGATGGGCGAAATCCTGTTCCGAAGTCGATTATCGCAGGACATGTTTCGTGGCCTCAGTCCCTGGATGCAACGCCTGCCGGGAGGTCTTGTCCACGTCAACATCGTCGGCTGCACGATTTTTGCGGCCGTGTCGGGTTCGTCCGCCGCAACCCTGACCACTGTCGGCAAGATGTCGATCCCGGAACTCAGGAAACGCGGCTATCCCGAATACATGACGATCGGAACGCTGACCGGAGCGGCAACGCTCGGGCTGATGATCCCGCCGTCGCTGACGCTGATTGTTTATGGTGTTGCCGTCGAGCAGTCGATTTCCAAGCTGTTCATGGCCGGTATTCTGCCGGGCATCGTGCTTGCGGGCATGTTCATGGCTTACGTGGCGGGCTGGTCGTTCCTGCGGCCCAAGGAAGTGCCGACGATTGCCAATCGCATGAGTTTTTCCGAAAAGCTGCGCGAAAGCCGGTTTCTGATCCCGATCATCCTGCTTATCCTTGTTGTCATCGGATCCATGTATGGCGGTTGGGCGACCGCAACCGAGGCGGCCTCCATCGGTGTTATCGGGGCGTTCATCCTGGCGGCCGCACAAGGCTCGCTTACGAAACAGACCTTCATCGACAGTCTGCTTGGCGCAACCAGGACATCGGCGATGATCGCGCTGATCCTGATGGGCGCGACGGCCCTGACGCTCGCAATGGGCTTTACCGGGTTGCCGCGGGCCCTGGCCGAATTCATCGAGAGCCTGCAACTTTCAACATTCTCGCTCCTGATGGCGCTCATGCTGTTTTACATCCTGCTCGGCATGTTCCTCGACGGAATTTCCTCTGTCGTGCTGACCATGGCGATCGTTCAGGAAATGGTCGTCGGCGCGGGCATTGATCTGATCTGGTTCGGGATCTTCATTGTGATCGTGGTTGAAATGGCTCAGATCACCCCGCCGATCGGGTTCAACCTGTTCGTCATGCAGGGGATTACCAATCACGAAATGGGCTACATCGCCAAGACCGCGGTCCCGCTGTTCCTGATCATGGTGTTGATGGTCTTCGTGATGATCTTCGTTCCCGAGTTGGCCACCTTCCTGCCGGAAAACATGCGCGGTCCTCGAGGGTGACTTTGGCTGGAGGCGGCTGCTGCCGCCTCCTGTTTCGCATTCGCATTCAGCGTTCAAAGGGGTCTCGTCATGGCAGACGTCAAGATCATTGCCGCCGTGGATCTGCATCACCGGGAGTCCGACGCCTGTGTGGTGGAGGAAGCAATCATGCTTGCGCAAAGCCACGATGCTGAAGTCGAGCTGGTCTTCGTAATCCCGGATCAGCAGAACACATATGTCCAGGCCTACATTCCCGAAGAGATGCGCGACCAGGTCGAGGTGGACGCCCGCAAGGATCTCGCCGCTTATGCGGGCCAGTTTGACTGGAAATCGGTGCCCCACACGACGGAGGTGCTGCGGGGTGTCGTTTACGAAAAACTGATCTCGCATGCGGACGATCTGTCTGCCCGGTTCATTGTCATCGGTGCAAACCGTCCAACTGTGAAGGATCTCTTCATCGGCCCGAACGCAGCTCGGGTGTCGCGCTTCGCGTCCTGCTGTGTTTTGGTCGTTCGTCCAGAATAGCAGCCCGTTCCCATCGACCCTTCCTTGCTTTCCGGAGCCCTGCGTGAGCAACCACAAGATCGAAAAAATCCGGGTCCACCGGATCCACATTCCCGCAAAGGCGGTTCATTCGCATGGCAGCGGTGACGTCGCCGGCATTCACGTCGCGATCCTGGAGGTAACCACAGATACCGGCCTGACCGGATGGGGCGAGGCCTCGCCCTGGCCGGTGTTTACCGGAACGGCGGAAGGATGTGCGGCGGCCCTGCACTTTCATCTGCGTCCCCATCTGATCGGCCAGGACCCGATCCAGGTGGAAAGGCACCTGTCGATGGCCGACAAGATTGTCGTTGGACACCCGGAAGCCAAGGCTGCGCTCGAAATGGCATTGCTCGACATTACCGGCCAGATCACCGGCTTGTCGGTGTGCGAGTTGGTCGGCGGCCGGATGCGCGACGACATGGGCATGAGTTTTTCCATTGCCAATCCGGACTTCGACAAGGACCTGGAAGATGTTGCGGCCATGTGGGCGGACGGCGTCAGGATCTTCAAGTTCAAGACTGGATTTTCCGACCACCGGTTCGATCTGATGCGACTGGAAAAGATGCGTGAGATCTACGGCGACGAAGCCGATATCCGCATTGACTACAATCAGGGCCTGCCGGCCTACGATGCCGTGCGACGGGTTCGTGATCTGGAAGCGTTTCGTCCGACCTTCGTTGAGCAGCCGGTCAAGATGCACGAACGCGACGTGATGGCCCATATCACCCAGGTTATCGACGCGCCGATCATGGCAGATGAAAGTGTCTTCGATCCGAAGGGCGCGCTCTATGCGGCCAATATCCGCATGGCGGATATCTTCTCGCTCAAGATCATGAAGTCGGGTGGCATTCGCCGTGCTCTCGAAGTTGCCGCGATTGCGCGGGCTGCCGGGATCGAGGTCTATGGCGGCTGCATGTTCGAAACCGGCCTTGCCCACGCAGCCGGCACGCATCTCATGGCCGCGGTTCCGGATCTGATCCTGCAATGCGAATTCTATATGGCAACCTACTACGCCGAGGACGATATTCTGACCGAACCGTTCCCGGTGCGAAGCGGGCGCGTGCACGTGCCGTCAGGACCCGGTCTCGGTGTAACGGTCGATCCGGATCAGCTAACGAAGTATTCTGTTGCTGAAGTTCTTGAGTGAGGTCGGAGGCTGGTCCGGAAGCCTGATGGCCTTTGGACCCCCACCCCTAACCCCTCCCCCTTGTGGGGAG
>NZ_JASHKA010000030.1 GCF_030732845.1 Roseibium sp. MMSF_3544 | reverse complement strand
GGCTGCGCGGGCGGGGTCCGTCATACCGAGCCCATGGCGGAGGCTCTGATTTCGACCTTGCCGGTCTTGGCCGCGGGGCACTTTTCAGCCCAGGCCATGGCGGCGTCGAGATCCGGCACGTCGATGACGAAAAATCCGCCAAGCGTTTCCTTCGTGTCGGCAAACGGCCCGTCCTGCACCTGGCGGCTGCCTCCCTTGAGCGAGAGGGTGGTGGCGGTCTCTACCGGCTGAAGCCAGTCCGTATCCACGAAAACACCTGCCTTCTGCAGGGCTCCGATATAGGCGCCGTAGACTTCCTTTTCGGCGGCCCAGTCTTCCGGCGTCATGTCGGCGAGATCGGCCGGGTCGGTATAAAGCAGAAATGTGTAGCGCATGTTCAAAATCCTTGTTGTCTCAATCTGATCAGGTAGCGGACGCCAGGTTGTCAAGGCCCTGTTCAAAGGTCTTGCCCACCATGCCGTCAAGGAAAAGTCCGAACACACGCGCTATTGGATTGAAACCCAGATCCATATCCATGGTCCATGTTACCTGGGTGCCGCCGGGCAGGCTTTGCGCCGAAATTTGCTGGACCGGTTTACCCATCGCACCAAGGTCGATGTCGTAACGCACGCTGGTTGCCGTCACCTTGGCGACGGTCTGCGTTCCCTTGCCGTCCTTGCCATCGAAATGGAACCCGGACCCGACGCCCGTATCCGGTCCGAAGGGTTTGATTTTCAACTCCGGATCAGCTGTCAGATACGGGTTGAACTTTTGAAAGCCGTGGTTCGATGCGGCCAGCTCCAGAATGGCTTCCGGCGAGGCGGCAACCTTGGCATGGCGCTCCACATGTACAGTCTTGGGCAGTAAAAGCGTTCCGGCGCCGAGCAGCGCAATCACACCCACACCACCTGCAAGTATCGTCCAGATCGTCATTTCCGTCTCCTGTCGAAGTGTCAAAGGCGACATTGCCTTCACTCACATGACGAACGGCGAGACACTCGATGGACATTTGCGAAAAAAAAATTTTGGGGCCACGTCGTTTTCGCGCTCACGACACGAGTGCGGCGGCCTGGTAACCGTCGTGCGTCACCGACACTTGGCGTCTGCTGCAGAGGCAGCAGAGCTAATCCACACGCCCTGCTTTCAAGAAACTGGTTGATCGGATATCGGCGCGACCCACGAAATCGCTCAAGCCCAGTCGAAACGCGCGCCTCCGAGATAGAGAACCGCCATGCTGACAGCCGTCGCCAGGACCCCTGTGCTTGCAGCTTCAAGCCATTCTCCATTTGAGGGAATAGCCTTTTTGAGCGCGCCCCCGCGAACCGAAACGGGACTTTCAATCAATGGTTCATTTGACCAGCCATCTTCCTGGAGACTGGTTGAAACAATAGCGGCAGCCGGCTCATCAAGACGCAGCCGTTGCTGAACAAACGAGACGTCACGCTTGGTCAGATTTTCGTAGTAGAATTTGCCAGCATACACGGGCTTGAACGTCCCCTCATGAACGCTGTATCCGGAAAAAAGAAAAACCAGGACCACAATCAATGCGGAAACCTTTTTTCCAATGCCGCCCAACCCTACCGTCCAGATGTACATGCTGTTACCCTGCCTAAAACCTCGTTGAGACACAGTTCAGAAGGGCCGCGGCGCCGATACCCTTTCGCGGAAGGTCGCTATGCGAGGAGCGTTATTCAAGGTTGCGCCTGGTTGTTTCGGTTGTCTGATTGCCAACACTGCTTGCAAGACCAAGCTGAAGATTTTTTCTACGCGGCAATCCGCAGCGTCATGAAGTAGTCATTGTGCGAGTGGCCATCGATGCGCACACTATCGATGAACCTGGCTGCCTGCTGAAAACCGAAGCGCTGATAGAACCGGATCGCCCTGGTGTTTTCGGTATCGACAAACAGTTCCAGCTGCTCAACGCCCGCTGCCCGCGCTTCCTCGATGACCCCCGACATCAGGACACTGGCAGCGCCGCGTCCCTGAAAGCGCGCCGTGACGAAAAAGGGGCCGAGTTCAGCGCGATGACGCAGGCGCTCGAGCTGCGAGCGGCGGAACCCGCAAAACCCGGCAAGGATCTCATCTGTGAAAACGCCGCGCGTTGAATCGGCAGCGAGAATGTCGGCCGCGCGCTCAAGGCTGGTCGTCGCAGCCTCCTTCGCCGTCACCATAAACCCCACCGGAAAATCGCGAACGCCTTCAAGGCGCAGGCTTTGCCACTGTTCCGCATGCTCCCGCGTCAAGGCGGCATAGCGAAAGTCCATTTTCCCCACCCTTGTCAAGCGTCAGCGCGCACGTGTTAGACGAGCCGCATGGTTCCCGTGCGCTTTCTTCATCGGCTCTAGGGTGACAATAGAGCAAAAGAATGGTGTCCGGTGACCCGCAGTGCTGCACTGTCAGCGACATCCTGCAAGGCCTCAACGATCTGTTGTTTGGGCTTCTAAGAAATCCAAGTTCATTCGCTTTGGGGACAAGGTGGCACTCGGGCCGCTCTTTATTACGTTCGGTGCCATGTTTAAAACGGCGCCGGCACGAACCGATTTCACAAACGAGTGTGCGATCAGCTGTTCACGCGACAACTTGTCGTCGGATCGACTGCAACAGTTGATCAGGCTGAGCACCTCCCCTAGCGTGCACGCTGGCGAAAACGGTGACTGACGACGCGGTGAATAGACCGTCACCGTTTAAGCGACGACCAATAGTTCTTTTTGGCAGATACGGGCAACAGGACGGACCCAATGAAATCCATCAGCCTTAGCGACAAACTTGCGCAATTTTCCAGCCATTGGGACCCGCACGTCGTGTCCGACTACAACGACAATGACGTCATGGTGGTGAAGTTCAAAGGCGAGTTTCCGTTTCACAAACACGATGATACGGACGATTTTTTCCTCGTGCTCGAGGGTGAAATGTTCATGGACATCGAAAATGAACCATCCCAGATCGTGAAGGCCGGAGAACTCTTCGTTGTTCCGAAAGGCGTCGTCCATCGGCCACGCTCGGAAGAAGAGGTCAAGGTTCTGCTGATCGAGCCGAAAGGTGAGCCGAACACAGGCGACTCAGGCGTTACTCCCGCTCCGAAACCCCGGATCTGACACCTTTTCCTGGATCATTGCCTCGAAATCCTCGGCGCTGGCGTTACCGGATTGAGCTTCGGCGCGCTGTTCGCTGCTCGCTGAACTCACTGGTGTCATCGAGGGTCGCCTATTTTTTAACCCTCAGCTGGCATTCTTTACCCACCTCAATGCTGGATCGGGTCAAGAGGCGCTTAGGCAGCGGTGACTTTTTTTGCGACAAGACTGACGCCCTTCAGGACGATCTTCGGTGTCGACCTGCGGACACTTGCGCTGTTCAGGATCCTGCTGGCGATCTGGGTACTGATTGATCTTGCAATGCGTGCCCGTGATCTGGTGGCGCACTACACCGATTTCGGTGTCATGCCCCGATCCGTTCAGCTCGAACATCTCTACACGACCACCTGGTCGCTTCACCTGGCGAACGGATCCGCCTGGTTTCAGGCAACCCTGTTTGTCGTGGCAGGGCTGGCAGCTTTGGGACTTCTCGTCGGCTGGCGCACGCGTCTGATGACGATCCTTTCGTGGGCGTTGCTTCTTTCGCTTCAAAATAGGAACACGTTCATTCTGTCCGGCGAGGACAACCTTGCCCTGCTCTTGTTGTTCTGGGCCATGTTTCTACCGCTTGGCGCCCGCTATTCGCTTGACGCCGCGCTTTCCCGGCACCCGCATCAAACCGGTAACGACTATTTCTCGGTGGCAACACTTGCCCTGCTGCTTCAGGGGATGTCCATGTATTTCTTCAGCGCCTTGCTGAAGACACATCCGATATGGGTCGCCGATGGCACCGCGGTCTATTTCGCGCTTCAACTGGATTACCTGGTCACGCCTTTTGCGCTTTGGTTCCGACAGTTTCACGGACTGATGACCGGGCTGACCTACTACGTCTACGTGTTGGAGCTGGTCGGGCCGATCCTCATCTTTTCGCCGATCTTCCATCGAACACTGCGGACGGTCTTCATGCTGGCCTTCATGACCATGCACATGGCCTTTGCCGTCTTTCTGGAAATCGGCTTTTTCCCGTTCATCTCGATCATCATGAACCTGACTTTCATGCCGGGCTGGATGTGGGACAAGCTTGCGTCCTGGTTGCCCTTTCGCTCCCGCGAGCCCGTTCAGCTCTGGTTCGATCAGGGCTGCGATTTTTGCGAAAAGACGTGCCGGATACTGACGACATTTTTGTTCATGAGAAAAATCCCGGTCGCGCCGGCGCAAACTGTTCCGGATATCGGAGCTGAACTGGAAGCCCGCAACTCGTGGGTCCTGACGATCGGCGAGGAACGTTTTTTCAAGTTCCAAGCGCTGGCGAGGCTGATCACCGTATCACCGGTTTTCTACCCGCTGGGATGGATGCTGAACCGTTCCCTGTTTCTGAAACCGGGTTACGTGTTTTATGACTGGGTCGGGCGCAATAGATCGTTCTTCTCGCGTTTCACGGCGACCTGTCTGCCTTGGCGCGAGACGCAGCCCCGCTTCGGAACGTTTACCCAGATCGGCGCGGCACTCTGCCTCGTCTTCATCACGATCCAGAATGTTTCCACGCTTTCCTGGAGCGGCGTGTCGCTTCCAGGCCAGTTTGTCGGTGTGCGCCAGGCGTTGGGTCTTTATCAGAACTGGACCATGTTCGCGCCATATCCGGAAATGAACAGCCCTTGGCCGGTTATCGAGGGTGAGCTGACCGATGGCACGATCGCCGATGTTTACAAGGGCAGAGCCGGGCTTGCCGACTTCGAAAAACCGGATGTCGTATCGCAAACCTTCGCCAACTATCGCTGGCGAAAGTTCCTGTCCAACCTGGAGGATCAGTCCTACGAAAATGTTCCCCAGGTGCTGTCGTTGAACTACGCTCGCTTCCTGTGCCGAAACTGGACCGGCGAGCACCCTGATGAGGCCTCACTCGCGAACTTCGTCATCTTCTTTCAAGTCGAGAACACACCTCCTCCGGGGTCTCCGAAAGAGGTTCAGACGCGCCAGGTCTGGAGCCATAGCTGTTTCGGCTGACCGGGACAAAGCGTTACGGGCGGTGCAGCCCGATCAATCCCTTGCCGGAATGTTGACTGCCTTCTGGCTGGCGGGACGCGCTGCACAGGTTTCTACCCAGCGCACCACGTTCTCAAAGTCGTGGTATCCGACCACATCGGCAGCCTCGTAGAACCCATTGATGTTGCGTGCCCAGGGCCACGACGTGATATCGGCGATGGAATATTCGTCGCCCATGATGAACTCCCTGCCCTCAAGCTGCGCGTTCAGCACCTTCAGCAAGCGTTTGACTTCATCCCGGTACCGCTCGAAGGGGCGGCGGTCCTCATACTCCTTGCCAGCGAACTTGTGGAAGAAACCGAGCTGGCCCGTCATCGGACCGAAGCCGCCCATCTGCCACATCACCCATTGGATGGCCTGATATTTCTCGCCCGGGTCTTCAGGCAAGAATTTTCCCGTTTTTTCCGCGAGATAAATCAGGATTGCCCCCGATTCCCAAAGGGCGAGCGGCTTGCCGCCCGGCCCGTCTGGATCGATGATAGCCGGGATCTTGTTGTTCGGGTTGAGAGACAAAAACTCCGGTGAGGTCTGGTCGCTGGTCGCAAAGTCCACCTTGTGGGGCTCATAGGCCAGTCCGGTTTCCTCCAGCATTGCCGAAACCTTGATTCCATTCGGCGTCGGCAGCGAATAAAGCTGAAGCCTGTCCGGGTACTGGGCGGGCCATTTTTTGGTAATCGGAAAGTCGGACAAGGCGGTCATGGAGTGCTCTCTTTTGGGTTGCCCGGCAGCAGCCGCCGGGTTCGAAAGCACATATAACACCGGCCTGCGCTTTTTAAACCCATCGTCTTGCTACGATGATTGGATTTGTTCTTTGGATCTTTTACGCCTATATCAACGCCGCCGACACGAGGGGACAGCCGATCATGACACAAGATCAAGAAGCGCGGATTGAGCAGCTGGAAATCGACCTGGCGCACGCCAACCGGACGATCGAAGACCTCAACGGTATGGTTGTCGAGCAGGGGAAACAGATCGACCGGCTAAACCGTCTGCTTTCCAAGATGACCGATCAGGTCGAAGAACTCGCAGACCACGTTTTACCCGCTCACCAGATCGACAAACCGCCGCACTACTAAGCCTCGGAACGCGGCTTCAATTCCGATGTTTTGATCCACCGCAAGGATTGCGCCCCGGGAGAGCTTATAGCTGGTAACGTCAACGTAAGGTTTGAGCCATGCGCCTGTTGCGTTTTCCAGTTCTGCTGATCGGTCTGCTCGCGGTTATCGCCGGACTTTACTGGTGGTCGACACGCCCGCCCGAAGTGCAGGTCGTCCAGCCCTACAAGGGTCGGGCGGCAGAGGTCGTCTATGCCACGGCCGTCGTCGAACCGGTCCGGTGGGCAAAGGTTACAACGATCATCCGCGAGCGGATCATAACGCTGTGCGGCTGCGAGGGAATGGTTGTCACCCAGGGCGATCAACTCGCTGAACTGGATAGCGGCGATGCGCGGGCAACGCTCGCGGAGCTCGAGGCCCGGCGCGAGTTGGCGAAGTCGGATCGTGAACGTGCCCTGCAACTCCTGGAACGGCGCGTCGTCAGTCAGCAGGTCTATGACAAGGCACAAAACGAGCTGATCCGTATCGATGCGATGATCGCGGCGCAAAAAGAGCGCTTGAGAGATTACCTGATTACTGCGCCGATGGACGGTGTCGTCCTGCGCCAGGACGGGTCAGTCGGCGAAGTTGCAGAACCTGGCGAGATTCTTTTCTGGATCGGTCAGCCATTGCCGCTTCAACTCGTTGCCGAAGTCAACGAGGAAGATATTCCAAAAGTCATGAAGGGGCACAAAGCCCTTATCCGTTCAGATGCATTTCCGGGCGCGGACCTTGCGGCGACTGTCTCGCGCATCACGCCGAAAGGTGATCCCGTCCTGAAGAACTATCGCGTCTATCTCGATCTTCCGGAAGACACGCCCCTGCGCATCGGCATGACGACGGAGATCAATATCGTCACAAACGAAAAAGATGACGCGCTCCTGTTGCCACTGGCCGCATTCGACGGACCGTCCGTGCAGGCGGTTGATGAAAAGGGCCGTATTGCCCTTGTGAAGGTGGATACGGGCATCCGCGGAACCAGGGCCGTTGAGATCCTCGATGGCATCGGGGAAGACCACCTGATCGTTTTCCCCTTCCAGGCTGAGCTGTCGGAGGGGGACCAAGTCGCGCCGCTGACCGGAGATCTCCGGTGATGCTTCTTTTGAGGATCGCAACGACACATGTGCGCAACCGTATGCGGCAAACGGTGGTGTCGACCTTGGGCGTCGCCCTCGGTGTCGGATTTTCCGTTGCGATGGCAAGCCTCATGGAGGGCTCTCAGCGCGATTTCATGACAACGCTAATCGAGGCGATTCCACATGTCGAAATCGTTGACGAAAAACGGGTACCGGCCGAACAACCGGCAACGGCAGTCTATGATGCGGTCGCCTTTCACGGCCTGAGACCGCTTGAAGACCTGCGCGGCATACGCAATCCGACCGAAGCGATCGCTTCGTTGCGCGACTGGGTCCATGGCGACATTGCGCAGCGGCTGAGCGGTCAGGCAGTGCTGCGCTACAGCGGGCAGGATCTTGGCATCACCTTGTCCGGGATTGTTCCGAGACGGGAACTGGCGGTCTCCAAGATCGAGGAAGACATGCGACAGGGCTCGATCGAAGCCCTGGACACGACTGCGAACGGCCTCGTTATCGGAAGCAAGGCAGCGACGCGGCTCGGCGCGGACCTCGGCGATACCGTGACCCTTACCTCGGCAAACGGGATTGCGAAACGGTTCAAGATAGTCGGCCTTTTCCATACCGGCATCACCGCCAGCGACGAGGGTTTCGCCTATGCACCGCTCAAGGCTGTGCAGATCCTTTTTGAAAAACCCGATATCATCAACAGCATTTCCGTCCGTCTTTCTGACATCAACCAAGCGAGCGACGTCGCTGCGCGGGCTGAGCAGCAGCTTGGTTACAAGGCGGTCTCGTGGGAAGAAGCCAATGAAGGTCTGATGGAAGCCTTCGTGGTGCGCAACGCGATCATGTACACCGTTGTCGGCGCAATCCTGGTGGTTGCCGGGTTCGGCATCTTCAACATTGTCTCCACGATCGTTCATGAAAAAGCACGCGACATAGCCATCCTGAAATCGCTCGGATTTCCGGAAAGCGATATTCAGCAGGTTTTCGTGTTAGAGGGCCTTGTGATCGGTGTCCTGGGCGCAATTGCCGGCTGTCTTCTGGGTTTCGGTCTGTCGAGCTATCTGGCAACGGTCAAATTCGAGGTCACGACCGACGTCGAAATGACCCGGTTGCCCATCCATTTCTCTTATCTCCACTACGTCCTGGCCTGCCTGCTGGCCCTTTTTTCATCCGCCGTCGCAGGGTTCATTCCCGCGAGAAAGGCGGCGAAACTCAATCCGGTGGACATCATCAGGGGGGCAACGTGACCGGGGCGGCAGACCAGCCTGCGAACGGCAGCGGGTCTCTGCTCGAAGCCCGTAACCTGACCCGTATCCTGCCTGCGGTCGTACCTGTCACACTTGTCCGTGACGTCGATTTCAAGATCGGGGAAGCGGAGTTCGTCGCAATCACGGGGCCATCCGGTTCGGGAAAGTCCTCGTTGCTCTATTTGCTCGGTCTGCTCGACAGACCGACGGCCGGAGAAGTCCTGATCGAAGGCAACAAAACGGCCGATCTTTCCTCTGCCGACATGGCGCAGATCCGTCTTGAGAAAATCGGATTTGTGTTTCAGTTCCATTTTCTGCTGCCGGAATTCACGGCGCTGGAAAACATCATGATCCCAATGCAAAAACTCGGCAGGCTCAATGCCAGGGATCAGCTGGAGCACGCCACCAGGCTCCTGTCGGATTTGGGCCTTGAAGACTTTCTTCACCGGAGGCCGGCCCAGTTGTCAGGCGGGCAGCGCCAGAGGGTCGCCGTCGCGAGGGCTCTTGCCAACGCGCCGGATCTGATCCTCGCAGACGAACCGACGGGAAGCCTGGATTCCGCGGCGACCGAGCAGGTCTTCGAGAGCCTTCAAACCATTGTCGAGACACAAAAAACGACTGTCATCGCCGTGACCCACGACATGGACCTGGCCGCCCGCATGCCGCGCCGGATCCATCTCGTGGACGGCCGGATCGACTATGATCGAGCTCAATAAACGCTCTGAAACAACTTTTCGGGATCTGCTTGCCAAGCTTCCAGAGTCATGTCATAAGCGCGCCATCATCAAGAGAAGGGCTGGCGCCCTCGCCAACCTGCCAAACCGGGCAAGGTGGTTTCCGCAACAGGGATGCGGCTGGAGGGAACCTCAAAGAGGCTTTCCGGCAACAAAGCGGTTTGATTGCATGCGCCAGTCCTCCTCGGGCAACCGATGGAGGATTTTTTGTCTCAAGAGCCTTTTGCCGGACGCGCGGCAAACCTGATCGAGGACCACCTGGCAGCACATGCCGAAATCGCCGACCCGGCGGTCTGGCAGCGGGCTGCCGAAGACTGCGTGCTGACGCGGATCAAGACAATGCGCGTCTTTGGCGGCCTGCCACGTCACAAGGCTCCGCTTGCCGAAGAGGTGCGCGTCAAACGTCTTCAGGATCTGCTTCACCTTTGGGCAAACGGCTGCACCTGCGCGGTCGACGAAGATCTGTTTGCCGACCTGCTCAACAGGCACCGGACCTGAAAAACGATCGGATCACTTTGGAACGGGACGCGGGCGCCCGCCATCATCAACCGAGACAAAGGTGAAGTGAGCCTCGGTCACCATTTCACGATTGCCGTAGCGATGGCGCAGCGCCCAGGCTTCCAGCCTGATTTCCATCGACGAGGTGCCCACGCGCACGACGTCCGTGTAGACACACAGCACATCGCCAACGTGCACGGGCTGAATGAACTTCATCCTGTCGACGGCGATTGTGACCACGCGCCCTTCCGCCCGCTGACCCGCAGCGATCCCGCCGGCCAAGTCCATCTGTGACAGCACCCAGCCGCCGAAAATATCTCCGGCGGCGTTTGTGTCCGCAGGCATTGCCATGGTGCGCAGTGTCAATTCACCACGCGGCTGCTGCTGCTCGTCGGTCAATCTGAGCCCCTCCTTTTCTTTTCAGGAAAAGACTAACCGCACGCAGGCAGATCACAAGCTTTTCCTGTCAGATCAAGAGCATCAGGATCGCCATGATCCACAATGGCAACGGCGCCGCGATCCAGATCAGGAGGATCGGCAGGCTTCGGGGCAAGAATTTGGATGTCAGCAATTCGGTTTACTCCCTCAGCCAATCACAGGCATTTCAAAGACAGTCAGAACTGCAAGTGCCACCATGCCTGTGAAGAAGGCGAGTTTCGCGCTGCCGATCAGCGTGCGGCCGGCAGTATCCAGTTTCGGCATCGGAAGCTGCCGGGAATCCAGATACATGGACACCAGCATGAGCGTGAACACGGTGAACCAGACAACCACCAGGGCTTCGGCGACAAGAACGATTGCTACCAGCATGATCCGCTCCATTCAGACTGTTGAGACGACAATTCAGCAGGTGGTGCTGACCCGGCATGGCCGAAGGTCGCGAGCCACAGGCTCTGGGCGATCCGCTCGGCAACGGCGATGATCTCGTCTGCCAGGTCCGGCACAAACAGTTCACGTACAACGGGGCGAAACACAGACAACCACTCGCCGTAGTCCGAACTGACGACTTCTTTCAGCCTCAGATGTGCCGGAACGGGTTTTCCCTTGTAGGCTCCGTTTTTCAGTAGAACCGATTGCCAGAAGGCTTCCATCTTCGGCAGGTGCTCGTCCCATTTGCCGTCCAGCCGGGCATTGAAGATGTTGCCGAGCCTCGGGTGCTCGCGGATACAGCCGTAAAACGTGTGCACCATGGTCTGGATCGACTGCGCGTCCACCGTTTCGTAGCGGCGCAGGCGATCCCCGTCTTTTGGCTCCGAACGGACTTGAAGCCTGTATCTGTGAGACGTGGATCTTTGGCTTTCCACATTTGCCTCCATAACATTCATTTAAAATGCATCTTTTAAATGCCACATATCAATACTAAAATCAACATCTCAGATGAATGTTTTATGGGACCCTGTTATGCGCCTCAGTCAAGCCAGCGATTTTGCACTGAGAATTCTAATGGCAATCGGCCAGAAGGAGGCCCCGCAAACGGTGGATGGCCTGAGCAAGGAACTCGGCCTGGCCAAGTCGCATGTCATGAAAATCGTGGCGCAGCTGGCGCGAGCCGGTTTTCTGGAAACAACCCGTGGCCGCGGTGGCGGGATCCGGCTCGGACAGTCCCCGCACGATATCCGGCTCGGGGATGTCGTCAGGCTGATAGAACCGGATCTGGGCGTTGTCGCCTGCCTCAAGCCCGAACCAGCCGTGTGCGCCTTCTTGCCGCGTTGCGCGCTCAAAGGCGCAATGGCCCGCGCCGCAGAAGCGTTTCTGGACAGTCTGAATACCGACACCCTGGCATCCATCATCACAGGAACGCAGATGGCCCAATTGCCGGACGAGGTAAGGACCCATAGATGAAGCCGATTTGGTGCGAGTGGATCCCCGATCAAGTCGGGGAGAACCGTCAGCTTCGTCTCGAAGGATGCACGACAGAAACCGGAGCTAGCGGCCATCCTTCGAGACAGGCCTTTGGCCTTCCTCAGGATGAGGCAGTGGTATTGAGCGTTGTTCAGGTGGAATGTGCAGCTTCGATTGTCATCAGTTCAATGAATTGACGACACTGCATAAATCTCCGGGTTTTCGAGACGTCCACCTAAAGCGTTGCGGCCTGCTCCAGGAATTCAAGCTCTTCGAGGCAGTAATAGCCGGAAATCCGGCTGATCGTGCCCGAGCGTTTCCAGTCGTTGAGGACGCGGCTGACATTCTCGCGCGCCGCGCCGGCCATGTTGGCGATATCCGCCTGACTGAGCTTGTAGTGAATCAGGATCCGGCCATCGTCCAAAGGCTTGCCGAAAGTTTCCGACAATTGCAGCAGGGTCTGTGCAACCCTGCCCGGCAGAGGCAGGAAGGATCGGGCCGCCAGGACGTCGTTGGCATGGCGCAGGCGTTTGCCGACGATCGAGAGCATATGCCGGTAGACGGCGGGATGTTCATCGGAAAACCTTTGAAACGCTGCCTTGTCGATGAAGGCCAGTTGAGCCTCCTTCAAGGCGCTGACGGTCGCCGACCGCGGCCGTCCGTCAAGCAGCGCCAGTTCACCGACCAGATCGCCCGGTCCCAGCACCGCAAGAAGCTGCTCGTCCCCTTCCACCGAGAGAAGCGAGACCTTCAAGGACCCCTCCAAAACCGCGTAACAGCCGTTCCCGGGATCACCGTTTTCAAACAGAATTGTTCCGGCGGCGATTTTCATCGGCCGTGCGAGGCGGGACAGCCCGACGGTCAGATCCGGCTCAAGCCCTTCCAAAGAAAAGCTGTTTTTCAGGAAATCTTTTATTTCAGCCACACCTACCCCCTGCCAAAGGACTATCACGACAAAAATTTCAGGCCACACGCAATCCTGTGATGTCCGTCACGTGCGTTCAAGAAAAAAATGCCTATATCAATGGTCATGGAAGCGGGGCCGCCCCTCCCCACTTCTTGACCTCCACGAAAAACGGCTCTGTTCCCCGCAGGGCCGTTTTTTCGTTTCACTCATCAAAATTCCGCGAAGACAGTGCTTCGCTCAGTTCAAAAACACGTTTTTGCGGTCGAGCGTGTGAAAAAACCGGTTGCTCGAAAGAACCTCGTACTGACATTCCCGGACGGCAATCTTCTTGCGTGGCTCTTCGCGCATCAGCCGATCGTCCGACCGCCCTGGAATGGAGGCGACGAAACTCCGGTCACTCATACCGTCGAAATGGTTATACAGCAGCTTGTGCAACTCTTCGACATCGGCGGTCGGCGGAAGCGGTTCCCCCTTGGGCAACATCTTGAGGCCGTGCGCTTTTGCGAGCCGCGCCAGTCTGAGCGTCTTGAGCCCCGAACGAAGTGGTGAAATCACCAGGGGCGGTTGAGCGAAATCGGCACGCTCCACGGCTTTGAAGACGATTTTTGCCAGAGATGTACGGGTCAGAAGGTTTTCGCGCACCGCCACAAAATCAGGCTGGCGCTGCATCAGCACGCTGTAGCGTGCCAGTTGCGCCAAAGCTTCGTCGAACAGGACCTCGTCTGGCAACAGCCTGAAAAATGCGCGTCTCTCAAGCCCCTGGCGTGTGAACATGCGGTCGCCGTAGATTTCCTGCATGCGCGTGCTCACAGGCGAAACCCTGTCGCCGCTAAAGGCAAGCGTGATACCGAACAATACGTTTTTGCCGACTTTTTCCGCTGTTTCCTGAAGCGGTCTGAATTCACGCGGCCAGAGTTCCGTCGTGACGAGCGCGCCAACGGCGCTCAAGCGTCCGGCTTCGGCAAGTTCGCGCAAGGCCCGGTCAACGCCGAAGGCGAGGCCATAGTCGAGTGCTCCGAGAGTGATTCGCTTCATGAATTCAGACAGAAGGGCCGGATAATCTGGGTTCCACCCCTCTCCCTGCGTTATTCCGGATGGGTTTGCAAGCCTCTTTCAAACCTTATCCGACAAGTTGCGGTGGTCACCTGTAGCTAATCGGCTCGAAAACCGGACCCACCGGCCCCTGAACCCGGTAGACGGCGATTTCTTCGAGTGGAACACCCTTCACCCGGCGCTCCAGAACGCCAAGCTCCTCGACCGTCGAAAAGCTCTTTTGAAGATCACCCGACTTGTCGCGGCGTTTTTCAGTGATGTAAAGCCCCGGCGCTTCGAAGAGCTCAGTCGTCGGCTGAGGCGACATGATGTAGCGAATGCGCTCCGTAAGCTGGATCACCGGCAGGTCGCCTCTCATCAGGAAGTCGATCTGGCCGTTGAGACCGTAGCTCGTCGTGACGACATAGGCGGCACCTTCCGCTTTTGCCAGCTCATCCAGCTGTGCGCCAATCTCGTCCCAACCGCGCAACTGGAATGTCGGATCCTTTCGGGCGAACTGCCCTGTAAACGGTGTGACGGCGTGAAGTTGAACCAGGATCGCCACTCCGACGCCGATGCCTACGCCGGCCGCGGCGATCCTGCGCCAAAAATGCTGTTCGCGCGCCAAGTTCGCCACGTAAACTGCAGCCATCAGCGCCAGTGCCGGAAAGAGCGGCGCTGGCCAGTTCGCCTGAACGCGCGCATGCAGCGAATGGTAGGTGAGATAAATCAGAAACGGCAATGAGGTCAGCAGAACCAGGGATGCTGCGCTGTCCCTTGCCCGCAAGGCCTTAAAAAGGGTCGCCGCGCCGAAGAGCGCCAGAACAGCGATCAGCGGGTTCAATAGCCCGATCAGCGCGCCGAGAAACTCAAAGGTGTATTTCGCCGTGAAACCGCCGCCACCGGCCCGGCCGAACTGCTTGTAGAAGCTCGCCCACTCATGAAGGTGGTTCCAGTAAAGCACCGGGGAGAAACACAGCAGCGCGACCAGGCCGCCCGCCCAGAGCTGCCAGGCGCTCCACCAGCGGCGCGCCTCCGGCACCCACAAAAGCCACAGCACGATACCGGCTCCCAGGAACAGTACGGAGTATTTGGACAGGAGCCCGCAGCCGGCCATCAGGCCGACAACCAGCCACCAGTTGGCATTTCCGGAGCGCGATAATTCGGCAAGCGCCCAGAACGTGAGCCCCCAGAACACGACAGATGGGGCATCGGGTGTCGCCAGAATGCCGCCAATGCCAACCAACAGACTGGCATTCAGGAACAGGACGGCCCACCCAGCGGTGCGCTGATCGAACAAGATCGCGGCTGTGCGCCAAAGTGCAAGAGAACCCACCAGTCCAGAGAAGACAACGAGCGCACGCACGGCGAAAATCGTATCGCCGAAAACGGCCTGTCCTGCCGAGATCCACCAGCCGATCATGGGTGGATGGTCGTAATAGCTGAGCGCAGGAAAAAGCCCCCAGATGCGGTAATAGGCTTCATCCTCGACCAGATGCGCATTGGCGGCGGCGAACATCTTGAGCGCTGTCAGCAATCCGACGATCAGGACCAACCCGGCCGGTCGCAGGAGAAACGGCAGATCTTCAGCCTTTGCCAATGTCTTCAAATTCCGTCGTTTACGACTTCCGCCAGGTCAGTGCAGAGCTGGCCGCGTAGTTCCAGACTGCGCCCATGATCGCACCAGCCGTGCCGGCAAACCACCAGTAGGACGGGCCGGCATAGATCAGGTTGGCAACGCCGACATTTGCAAGCACACCGACCGAACAGACGGCGTAGAAGGTCAGAAGGCCGATGAGGGCCTTGAAGCCGCGCAAGCGCCGGTCCCGGTAGGTGAGCTGGTTGTTCAGGAAGAAGTTGGAGGTCATGGCAACAAAGGATGCCGCTGTCTGCGCCAGGTTGAACTCCATGCCGCCAAGCAGAAAAATGCGCAGGGCGACGAGGTGAACCACGAGCCCGCTCAGCCCGACAAGCCCAAACATCAGAAAGCGAACGGAGACGATGTCGCCAAAATACTTGGCAAGCAAGAGGCCGAAATAGTCGAGTGTGACCAGCGTATCCAGCTTGCTCTCGCCGTGCTGGCGCTCACGGAACGTGAAGGGCAGCTCCTTGATCTTGAGCGTACCGCCCGCGCTGGACACAAGATCCAGCAGGACCTTGAAACCCATCGGTGACAGCTTCGGCGCGATTTCTTCAGCTTTTTCCCGGCGGACCATGAAAAAGCCGCTCATCGGGTCACTCAAGGTGACGTTGAGAAGTTTCTGGGCGAGGCCGTTGGCAATATTGGAGCCCCAGGCGCGCACGGCCGACAGACCCTCGCCGACCGTTCCGCCTTCAACCTTGCGGCTGGCAACGACAAGATCCGTGTCGTCCTGCCTGATTGCCGCCAGCATTTTCGGAAGCAGTGTTTCGTCATGCTGCAGGTCGGCGTCCATTACGGCGACGAATGGTGCGGATGACGACAGGATGCCCTCGATACAGGCGCCCGAAAGGCTGCGACGGCCAATCCTGCGGATCACGCGGACACGCGGATCGCTTTGCGCAATGGATCGGGCAACTTCGGTCGTGCCATCAGGCGAATTGTCGTCAACAACGATTGCTTCCCACGCGACACCGGCAAGGGCCTTGTCAAGAAGCTCGATCAGGATGGGAATGTTCTTGGCTTCGTTGAAGCTCGGAAGCACGACACTGAGTTCTGCGACATGCGCGTCAGACATCTGCCGGCGCTCGTCCAAGCTCTGTTCCGCAGTGCCTTGTGCAATGCTCGCTGCGCTTTCCATTTTCCAACCTTGTCCGCCAAAAATTCCGAGGTGACCGGATGCCGGGCCCATTTCCTCTTAAAGAAATTTGCGCGGACCATAGCCTGCCAGAGGTTAAATACAAGCAAAGACGCGACAGTTTCCCGTTCGAGCACGTCTTTCCACTGCCCGCTTGCGTATCAGGTCCCCTTTTACCTGCAAGTGTGATGCAAACAAGGCAGCGGCACGCTCACTCCCGCGGGCTGTCGCAACAGATGACGGCCGTATCGATGACCGACGCGGTCAACCTTGCCCTCATCTGCCGTTTCGTCTAGGACAACCGCAATTGAAATGAGGACCGGTCGCCGCTCGCATTTGACGGCCACCGGCAAGGTACTCGCCGGGATCTGACGACTTCATGGCCAAAAAATCGAACAAACTGAAGGCCCGCCTGCCGCGGGGCTTTGCCGACCGCTCTGCCGGGGACATCCGCGCAACGGATGAAATGCTCGCCCAAATCCGTGCGGTCTACGAGCATTACGGCTTCGATCCCGTCGAAACCCCGGCCTTCGAATATACCGACTGCCTCGGAAAATTCCTGCCCGATACCGATCGCCCGAACGCTGGCGTCTTCTCGGTTCAGGATGAAGACGAGCAATGGATGAGCCTGCGCTATGATCTGACCGCACCGCTCGCCCGCCATGTCTCGGAAAACATCAACGACATCCAGCTTCCCTACCGGACCTATCGTGCCGGCTGGGTGTTCCGGAACGAAAAGCCTGGACCCGGCCGGTTCCGCCAGTTCATGCAGTTCGACGCCGACACGGTCGGCGCGCCCGGCGTTCAGGCGGACGCAGAGATGTGCATGATGATGGCGGACACGATGGAAGCCCTCGGAATTGAGCGCGGTCAATATGTCATCCGGGTCAACAACCGGAAGGTCCTGGACGGCGTTCTTGAGTCCATCGGGCTTGGGGGCGAAGCACATGAAGAACGCCGCCTGACAGTTCTAAGAGCCATCGACAAACTGGACAAGTTCGGCATTGAAGGCGTGCGCCTCTTGCTCGGGGATGGCCGCAAGGACGAAAGTGGTGACTTCACAAACGGAGCAGGTCTTGAGACCACCGCCATCGACACCATCATCGCCTTTGTGTCCGGCACCGGCGCGCTTGAAAACGAAGGCATCAGCGAGCTGAACACCATGGCGGCAATGTTCAAGGCTTGCGGGTATGAAGTCGACCGGATCAAGATTGATCCTTCGGTCGTGCGCGGCTTGGAATACTATACGGGCCCCGTTTACGAGGCCGAGTTGCTCTTCGACGTGACCAACGAAAAGGGCGAAGTCGTTCAATTCGGCTCTGTTGGCGGTGGCGGCCGATATGACGGACTGGTCAAGCGATTTACGGGGCGGGATGTTCCGGCGACCGGCTTTTCCATGGGTGTCTCGCGGTTGATGACCGCCCTGAAAAACCTGGGCAAGCTGGATACATCCGACGTCGTCGCACCGGTGCTTATCACGGTCATGGACGGCGATATCGAGGCGCTCGGGCGTTACCAGAAAATGGTGCAGGACTTGCGTGCTGCCGGTATCCGCGCGGAAATGTACCAAGGCAACTGGAAGAAATTCGGCAACCAGCTCAAATATGCCGACCGGCGCGGTTGTCCGGTGGCCATCATTCAGGGCTCTGACGAACGGGACGCCGGGGAGCTTCAGATCAAGGACCTGATCGAGGGCAAACGTCTGTCGGAAGAAATCACCGACAACATCACCTGGCGCGAGAGCCGCCCGGCGCAGGTCACCGTCAAGGAGACGGATCTGGTCTCGGCGGTGAAAGACATTCTCGACGGGCAGGCGGACGACCGCAAACGTCAGAACGAGGTGTGAGGCATGGCAGCGGCGGAGAAGACAGACGGACTTGATCCGGCACAGATCGAAGCGGTTCTGACCTTGCTCAAGGATGCAGGCCACGCACTGGTCAATCCGCCCATCCTGCAACCGGCGGACGTCTTTCTGGATCTCACCGGTGAGGATATCCGCAGGCGGCTTTACCTGACCCAGGGCAGCGGCGGTACCGACCTGTGTCTGCGTCCGGATTTCACGATACCGGTCGGCCGCCACCACGTTGCCTCGGGTAACGCCGGGCTGCCGGCAGCCTATTGCTATCATGGGCCGGTCTTTCGGCAGCGCGCCGAAGGTCTCGGCGAGATCCCCCAGCTCGGCGCCGAAAGCCTTGGCCGGACGGATATTGCTGAAGCCGACGCCGATCTGCTGGCGCTTTCGGTAAGTGCACTCAACGCATTCGGCGCAACATCACACACCATCCGCATCGGCGACGAAACGCTGTTTGCGGCCGTTCTTGCAAGCCTCGATCTTCCGGTCGTGTGGCGGCGGCGGTTGCGTGACCTGTTCGGCGAAACCGACAAGCTGTCGGCGGCGATCGATCGCATGGCCGGCGGTGACTCCTCAGACGATGACAGCCGGGATGTTCGCCTCGGCTTCCTGTCCGCACTTGAAGGAGCCGACCCGACCGCAGCCCATGCCGTCGTTGAGGATCTCCTGTCGATCGCCGGCATATCTGCTGTCGGTGGACGCACGCCAAGTGAAATCGCCGAAAGGTTCCTGGAACAGGCCGCTCTTGCCAGCGCGGGACGCGGTCACGACAAGGCAGCGGAGACGTTGAGAGACTATCTCGCGCTGAAGGCCGATGGCAGCAACGCCGTCGACGCTCTACGCGCGTTCGGCAACAGGTCCGGCCTCGATCTGGACGCCCCGATTGCGGCCTTCGAGCAACGTCTCCTGGCACTGGATGCGAAAGGCATCGCCCCTTCCACCTTGACCTTTGCGGCAGAGTTCGGCCGCCGGCTCGATTACTATTCCGGTTTCGTGTTCGAGATCCATGCGGCTTCGGGTGACGTCATCGGACCGCTTGTCGGTGGCGGCCGTTACGACAAGCTGCTGACACTTCTCGGGGCCGGTGAAAACGTGCCAGCGATCGGCTTTTCGATGTGGCTGGACCGGATCGCCGATAGCATTGGGAAATGACCTGAACCATGAGCAACCTGATCATCGCCATTCCTTCCAAGGGCCGCCTGCAGGAAAACACCCATGCCTTCTTCGGACGCGCGGGGCTGAAAGTCCTGCAACCGGGCGGCGCGCGCAACTATCGCGGCGCGATCAAGGGCTTGCACAATGTGGAGATCGCCTTTCTGTCGGCGTCTGAAATTGCGCGGGCGCTCTCAGATGGTGCGGTTCATTTCGGTGTCACAGGCCTTGATCTCGTCGAGGAGAACATTTCCGATCCTGCAAACACGGTTCACATCGTCACACCGCTCGGTTTCGGGCCGGCCGATGTCGTTGTTGCCGTTCCCAAAGCGTGGATCGACGTGGAGACCATGGCGGATCTGAGCGATGTTGCGTCCGACTTTCGCAGCCGGCACAGCCGCCGCTTGCGCGTTGCGACCAAATACGTCCACCTCACCCGTGCCTATTTCGCGCAGCACGGCATTGCCGATTACCGGATCGTGGAAAGCGCCGGGGCCACGGAAGGTGCTCCGGCTGCAGGATCGGCAGAGCTTATTGTCGACATCACCACAACGGGCTCGACGCTGCATGCCAACAACCTGAAGATCCTGGCCGATGGCGTGATCCTGAAAAGCCAGGCCAATCTGGTGGCGTCGATGAATGCGGAGTGGTCCGCGACAGCCCTTGCGGGTGCGCGTGCGATCCTCGACCGCGTCGCCGCCGAAGAAGCTGCGCGCAATGTCAGGCTGGTTAAGGCCGTTGTTGATGACAGAACCCAGGCCCTTCGCGCCGTCAGCAGGGTCGGCGCCATCCAGCGCTTTTCTGAAAGCAATGACCTCAGCCGCGTCAATGTGCTTTGCCCGAAGGACGCCGTCGCCGACTGCGCCCAGCTCCTGATCGAGGAAGGCGCGGACACAGTGACGGTGGAGACCCTCGACTATGTTTTCTCGAGGGAAAACCCACTCTTTGCGCCGTTGAAAGAGAAGGTCGGCGGCTAAGCCGGGCTGCCGGTGGGCTAGATCAGGCAGCAGTTATTGTTTAACGATTGGCTTGTTTAGAAAACAAGATTGAATGCAGGTCGTTGCGTGGGCCAAGCAAAGTTGGTTGGGGATTATGAAAGCCGTTCAGTTTCATAGCTTTGGTGGGCCGGAAGTACTCCGGCTGGACGACGTGCCGGATCCGGTGCCGGGTCCGGACGACGTGATCATTCAGGTGAAAGCGGCCGGTGTGAATCCCGCCGATACCTATATGCGCAACGGCACCTACCGCATTCAACCGCCCCTGCCCTGTATCCCGGGCGGCGATGCGGCCGGTGATGTTCTTGCGGTTGGTGAAAATGTCTCCGGACTGGCTGTTGGTGATCGCGTGTTTGCAGGTGTCGCGATGGGGCTCGATTTCACCGGCTGCTACGCGGAACTGGCCAAACGTCCCGCAACACACGTCCTGCCCATTCCCGACGGCATCAGCTATGCAGAAGCGGTGGCATTCGGCGTCTCCTATCCTACCGCCCATTACGCGCTTTTCGCGCGTGGTGGCGCAAGGAGCGGAGAAACGGTGTTCATCCACGGTGCGAGCGGCTCGGTCGGCACCTCGGCGATCCAGCTCGCGAAACGGGCCGGTCTTAAAGTCATCGGCAGCGCCGGCTCAAAAGAGGGACTGCAGCTGGTTCTGGACGAAGGCGCGGACCACGCGGTCAATCATTCCGAGCCCGGATATCTCGACACCGTCAAGCAGGTCTGCGGCGGCGGCGGTCCCGATCTCATCCTGGAAATGCTGGCAAATGTAAATCTTGCCGCGGACCTTGAACTTGCCGCGCTACACGGCCGGATAATCATCATCGGCAATCGGGGGGAGATCGAAATCAACCCGCGCATGGCCATGATGAAAGAACTCGATATTCGTGGTGTCATGCTTTGGAATGTATCGGAGGCGCTGCTGACCGACATCATGGCGGATATCCTTGCAGCGGCGGCAGAAGGAACCATCAAACCTAAAGTCGGACGAGAGTTCCCCTTGGCCGACGCTGCCAAAGCCCATGAGCTTGTGGTTCAGACCGGGAATGCGGGAAAACTGGTGCTCATTCCATAGATGGTCTTGCGAACTGAGCGAGACATCCGGCATCAGCCCGTCTCTGGTGATCCCGATTGCAAGGCCCGCCGGAACATACAGGTGCTCACCGGGACCAGCCGACCACCACTGATCCCGAACTTTTGCCCTGAGTAGTCTGCTCGGTACCGGTCCGGCTCAGCGCGCTGCGAAATTGGCGACAAGCCCTGTCAGGCCATCCCAATCGGTGAATTCGCGCGTGTCGGTCAGCTCCTTGTTGGCGTGATCGGCCAGATCGCCCTCCAGCAAGGCTGATTTTTGAAACCAGTCGTATGAACCGGGCTTTGCGGCACCCGCGACCAGTGCGGTCTCTGTCGGTTTCCAGTTTGTGGCTTGCAGAAACGTGTCGACGTATCCCCGGGCCTCTTCCATCGTGTCCGCGAAGGCGGCGGCAAGGCTGACGGACATGAACAGGGATGGCATCTCGTTGAGCCGATCCCGGTTTGCAAAAACAAACAGTTCCAGATCTCCCTGGTGTTTGCCCGAATGCACGGAACCGGCAACGATCGCCTTGTCGAAATCCTGGACGGAGAGCCCGCCGGACAGTCCGCTTACGTTGTGATATCGAACGTCGTGACTGGTGTCCGACAACGCCTCCCCGATGAACTTTGAGATCTTCTCGGTCTGTCCTTCGGTGGTTGCGTAGGCGATCAGAAATTTCAAGACGGCCCCCATGCGCTTTTGGTCGACCCGAGCACGCTAGCGTATGCGCCCATCTCCGTCGCTCCGCATCATCACGTATTTTTGGCCTCGAAATCGCGGCAAATTGTCCGTCATTTCTGCGAATGCCTGAAAACTCCCACTTTTGAATACACGAGGTTTGAGATGCACATTCGATTTGGCGCATTGGCTGGCTTGCGACTGCTGCCTCAAGCTTCCCCTTCTGGTTGCCAAATGTTTTGATGTGATGGCAAACTTGCAAAGGCGATAAATCGGAAACTCACCAACCAATGGGTCACTCGAACAACATCGCAAATGCCGTCCGGCTGCTGGTTGCCATGGGCGGAATGGCTTCAGCGCCCGGACTGAGATCCGGTCTTGGCGTTTATGATGCCATTCGCAAGGTCGCTGCGCGCCCGCCGAAGTCGATTGCCTCCATGGCAAATGACCTGACACAGGCGGCCCAAAACGTCTTCAGCGGTTTTCGTGACGCGCCCACGGACGCAGATGTGCGTTTTGTACAAATGGTCGAGACCGGCCTGTTGGATCCGGACGAGGTCACAGCTGCGGGTATGGATCCAGATACCTGCGCCGGCGCGATGCTTGAAAAAATCACAGACGAAAGTGACCCGACCGGAGAATTGCGCAACGCCGAGATGAAGCGCCTTTTCCTTGCGATCGTAAGCCCGACGCTGGCGCCTTTGCTGCGCACGAAGGAATATGCAGCCGATCTGACACCCGCGTATATGGCGCAGATGCTTCAGACAGCGCAGCGCATGGAAAACAAGATCGACAGCGTCTCAGAACGGCTCGACAATCTGGAAGCGCAGACGCGCGATACACTCGACGCGCTTGCCCTGAGGTTCGGAGAGCCTGCACCGGAGGACATGTCGCTGCCGGAGCTGCGGGGTTTCCTGCACGGAAAGGCACGCGACTACCGCGCCCTCAAGGCAGAGGTCAAAGCACTTCGCGGAACCAGTCAGCGCATCGACAATGTTCTTGCAGCTGTCGACGACGCGATTGCCAGACTGGACCTTGAGGAAGCCGATCGCCTTTTGAGTTCCATCCGCGAGACAACGAGTGACACCTTGCGCAAACCACTGGAGGACAATGCCAGGGTCATGGAAGCGCAGGCGCGCGTTGCCTTTCTGCGCGGTGATCCCGGCGCGGCGAAGCTGCTGCTGGTCACTGCTGCGAACAGCCTTGCGGTCGTGGATGTTGCTGAAAGCCATCGTAAGAAATTCGACGCAGCCATGCAGGTGCACGCTTATGGGTGCACCTATGGCGGCACCGCCATTTCCGAAGCGATCGACCTTGCCGAAAGCACAATACCCGAGGCAATGGGAACCTTGGCGGTAGGCGAGCTGGTCGCAATGAATCACGACTATGCGTCCATGCTCGACACCCAGGGGCGCATGCTGGCAGGTCAAGCCGCAACAGATTGTTTTGACCGGGCCATGGAGATTCACGGCTTCCTGCTGAAGACGCTCGAGATCGACGGTGGCAACGAGCCGACCCGTGCCGCCGTTCTGACAAGCCTTGCCGGCGTTCTGAACGAAAAGGCCCGGCGCGATCTCGGCGGATCCGCCGCCGCATTCCTGAAGGACGCGGAGCGGTACCAGGAAGAAGCGATTTCGATCCTCGATGCGGAAAAGGACCGCGGGAACTGGATCGCCGCAAAATCAGGGCTCGCGTCAACCCTGAAGTTCCTGGCTGGGACCGAACCGCAGATGGCAGTCACTTATCTGAGCCGCGCTGCCGATGCGCTGGAGGACGTCGACAACCACATTTCGCGGGATGAGTCTCCGCTTGATTGGCGGATCAATCGCTTCAATCAGGCAAATATTCTGTCGCGCATGGCCATATGTGTTGAAGACGAGCCGAGATGGGCCTTTCTTCAAACGGCGTTCCGCTACTATACCGAGGCGCTCGAGCTGATGTCGCCCGAGGAAAATCCGATTGACTGGTCCTCGACACTTTTTGGCCGTGCGCTCTGTCTTTCCTTTATGGGTACGGCAGGCGGCGAAGACGGGGTGAACGCGATGCGCGCGGCTGTCGGTGATCTGCTGCAAGTTTACGCGATCCAAAAAGAAGTCGAATCGTCCTATCAGGCCGCCCAAACCCTCGTGTCGATCGCAGCCGTTCAGGAAAGCATGGCGGATATGGAAGCGTGCGCAGAGCCGGCGGCAGAGCTTGAAAAAGCCGAGCAGTTCCTGGAAATGGCAATCGGCACCTTCCGCGATGCAAACGCCGATGCGGATGTCGAAGATGCAAGTCTCACGCTGGAGAGAGTGCGGACCAAACGGGCGGCGATCGACTGAACCAGTCAAGACGCCGCTACCCCAGCCAGCCCTGATGGCTGCCGGACACGACCGGGTCGTTTCGTTTATCCGCCCATGTGCTGGCCGAAGCGAATGTTGTAGCCATTGAGGTCGATCGCATTGAACTCGCGCATACCCCAGGGATAAGTTTCCGGCTCACGGGTAATTTTGACCAAGTTTTGTTGGGCACGCCGGTACATGGCTTCCAAATTGTCGATGTCGAAATAAAGCCAGTTCTCGTTCAGTTGTGGTGAGCCTTTCCAAAAATGGACACATGCGTCACCCAGCAGAACAGCGCCATGCGTCGGCGGGTCACCCCACATAAACCTGATTTTGAATCCGAGTTTATCCACGTACCAGTGACAGGTCTCTTCAATGTCGGGTGCAGCAAGCGTTGGATAGACCGCTGCAGATTTTACCGTTTCAGACATTCAAACACTTTTTTCCCGAGAGCACCCACAGACATCACAGACACCTCAGCGCTGGACAGAATGACTTGTTTCAGCTGCGCACCCGAACAGCATCGCATCTCAAAGGCCTTTTGCGCACTCTCGTTGAATTCCTGACCAGCCACCGTGCTATTTGCTTTTCGGCCGCACAAACTCTGCCCGTGCTTTTTCGACCAGCTCCCTGCAGAAGCAACCTTCAAGATGGTCGTTGACCATGCCCATGGCCTGCATGAATGCATAGACTGTCGTCGGACCGACAAAACTCCAGCCGCGTTTCTTCAGATCCTTTGACAGCGCCGTGCTTTCCGCCGTTTTGCCAAGCGTCCTTGCGGTTTCGAAGTCCAGCCTTGCCGGACGATTTTCCGGCTTCGGTTCAAAAGACCAGAAATAAGCGGCGAGAGAGCCGAATTCGTCTCTTAGTTCCAGAGCTCTTCCGGCATTGTTGATGGTCGATTCGATTTTCTTGCGATGGCGCACAATACCGGCATCCTGCAGGCATCTTTCGACATCTTCATCGGTGAATTCTGCAACTTTTTCGAAGTCGAAATTGGCAAAAGCTGCCCTGAAAGCTTCCCGTTTTCTGAGGATCGTCAGCCAGGAAAGGCCTGACTGAAAGCCCTCGAGGCAGATTTTCTCAAAGAGCCGCTGATCGTCAGCAACCGGCCAGCCCCATTCCGTGTCGTGATATGCCTGATAGTCATCCAGACCGCCGTACCACCAGCACCGGTCCTTGCCGTCCGGTCCCTTGATCAGACCGGTCACCGGATCACGTACGGGTTTTGCGTCTTTTTCGGTTGTCTGCTCGGTCATGACTCGCCTGATATTCACTTTTTGTTCTCATTTCTTAATCTGCGCACGGCTTTGGAGCAAGACAAAAAAGCCCGGCTGACAACCGGGCTTTCACGCAGAGAGAATGAGAAGGATCAGGCGAAGAGCGCGTCGATATCGTCCTGTGTTGCAACATCAACGTCGCTTTCGAGCGCCGGACCGTTGAGAAGGGCCGCGTCGCCTTCCTTGTACTCGCGCTGTTCGACTTCAATGTCCTTGAAGGTCTCGATGCCGCCCCAGATATCCATCATCTGCATGATACGGTCTTCAACGAAACGCAGTGTTGCAACGACCTTGGTGATGCGCTGCCCGGTCAGATCCTGGAAGTTGCACGCTTCGAAGATCTTGACGACCCTGTCCTGAATGTCACCGGCAAGTTCCGCATCTTCCTTGCCCAGACGAGCCGACAAGGTGTTGGCGGTTTCGTCAATATATTCGGCCGATGCCAGAATTGTTTCGGTCGCGCCCTCGGTACCAAGAACCACTGCATCCAGTTCGTTGGTCACCCGGGTCATTTCCTCACCCTTGGATCCCGTCGTGTGGTGCAGGGTCGCGATTTCGCGTTTCGTTTGTGCAATCGCCTCGTAGATTGCGTCGAGTTCGACTTTCAGTTTCGCAGCCTCGGAAAGTTCCTTGCGAAACTCCGCCATGAACTTTTCGCTCATGGCTTGTGGGTCAACAGCGTTTTGCTGTGATCCCGCGCCACTTCCGATCATGGATTTCAGGCTGGAGATTTCCGCGAGCACTTCCTGATGCCGGCGTTCTTCTGCAAAGGCAGGATCGCTGCTGGCCTCGGAATTCATGCGTATCAAGCTTTCCGCTCGAAAGGATCTTCTCACCGCGGCCATGCCTTCTCCCGTCCCCTTGCCCCTGCAGGCGCATTTCAATAGCGATTGGCCAATTGGTATCAGGGGAAGCTTAAAGAATTGTTTTTGCTCATATTGCAGGAATTGACAAAGCCGACCGGTATTTAGCGCGCACGCCGCGGTTTTCATGCGCTAAAGGTTTCGTTATCTTTTTTGACAGCATTTTTGAAACAGCCGATGTGTCCATTCGTCGAATTTTGAGTGCGTGGACTGGCGTGTGAATAGAATGTGGCTGCATAAGGCGTACCGACATACATGACGAGTAAGCGTTCTTTTTCCCTCTCTGCTTCCGTATTCGGGGTTGCCCTTACGGCACTGTTGGCAATCTCTCCGGCACGTGCTGCCAGTGATTCGTTTTCTACCGAGGAAATTTTGAGGGGGTTCGAGAAGACCGTATTCGGCCTGGAGTATCGCAGCTGGAGCTGGCGTCCCTACCTTGTGAAGAAATTTACGCAGCCGGTTCGGTTCTACGTTCACAACCTGTCCAGACGTGACCGCAAGGCGGTCGTGCATCGTTTCGTAAGGGAAATCGACCGGCGAATCGGCGGGTTGAAGACCAGCATCACCAACGACCCCGCCGCAGCAAATTTTGAAGTCTATGTGGTCGACCGGTCCCAATACGTTTCAGTTGTGCAAAGAGACATTTACAAGAACGATCGTGCAAAGGTTCCGGGCAGATGCCTCGTCCGCGTCGTGTCGGGACGAGACGGTATCAAACGGTCTTCGGCAGTCATTGTTTCCGACGAAGGCGAGTTCTTGTTCAAACGCTGCCTCGTGGAAGAGATCCTGCAGGGCCTCGGCCCCATGAACGACGACAAGGCGCTGACCCATTCCGTGTTTAACGATGCTTCTCGCCACAGCCGGTTCACCGTGTTTGACCAGATCATTTTGAACATGCTGTACGATCCGCGCATCAGGCCTGGTATGTCCATGAAACAGACCAAGCCGATCTTGCCCCTGGTGGCCCGAGATGCGCGCCGGCGGGTGCGTTAACCAACGAATATCCGAAAACGCAAAGATTTCAATTATCGAAAATCAGGTAAGTTTCGTGATCTTTCGATCGAAGGAAACTGTTAATCCTGTTTTTCAAGACTCGAATAACCATAATAAAGATTTACCGGAAATCTCTTCTTCCGATTCACTTTTGGCTGAGACCGCGCACTTATCATCCTTGCCAGTCCGTTAACCGGTGTCTTAAAATTGCCGGTGAATGTGGTCGATGATGAGTAAAGAGTACTGCCATGTTCTTTTTGAAGAGACGTTTTGCAAAAGTGCTGACAATTACCGGTGCCGCGATGATCGGTGCTGCTTTTTCAGCAGAACCGGCTTCCGCCGGCCAAGTTGCTCCACCTCCCTTGGTGCTGAGCCCAAATCTGACTGAACCGTGGATGCTCCAGTTGCAGCCGCGCAATACCAGGCGCGCAACCGCGCCGACGCAACGGCGCCAGGTGCAGCAACCGCGGGTCCAGCGCGCGAACTGGTGGTCGCGTCGCACCCAGCCGGCGCCGCAACAACCCAAACGGCAGACGCGCCAGATTGCGCCGCAATTCCTGCCGACCGTTGTTGACTATGACGGCCCCTACAAGGCCGGCACGATCGTTATCGACACCAATGCGCGTTTTCTCTACCTCGTGCAGAGCGACGGAACAGCGCGCCGCTACGGTGTCGGCGTCGGCAAGCCGGGATTTGAATGGGCGGGAACCCACCGGGTAACGCGTAAGGCCGAGTGGCCGGACTGGCGTCCACCTGCAGCCATGCGCAAACGCCGTCCGGAGTTGCCGGCATTCATGGCCGGTGGACCTGAAAATCCGCTTGGCGCCCGCGCGCTTTATCTCGGATCGACACTTTACCGCATCCACGGCTCCAACCAGCCCTGGACGATCGGTCATGCCGTGTCGTCCGGCTGCATCCGCATGCGCAATGAAGACGTCATGGATCTTTATGAGCGGGTCCGCGTGGGCACCAAGGTGCACGTCATCTGAGTCCTCTCAATATCGGACACCAATTGAAAGAAACGCACGGCCTGGCCGTGCGTTTCATCGGACCGGCAGGCCCGGCTTGCGCGCTCCCTGTTTTCTTTGCAGTTTGTTTAGTTGAAATCGCGAAGCCACCTTCTTTTTTCTCCGGCTCAAGACATCGCAGAGCATGACGCAACGCTCCACCATTTTCTCGGCCGGTTCGGATTCGGCCTATTTCGTGAAGGCAGCCTTGGTTGGTCTGCTCGTGGGAGCACTTGCAACCGGATTTCACGCTGGCCTTGAGTTTCTTTTCGCGCAGTATGCAGCGCTCAGAAGCGCCGTCGGCGGCGGCGTTGTTCCCTACCTTGTGTCGATTGTCATCTCTTCGGTGTGTGTTGCGGCCGCCTTCCTGTTGGTTCAAAGGGTTGCGCCGGAAGCAGCCGGCAGTGGCATCCAGGAAATCGAGGGGGCCATGGAGGACAAGCGGCCAATTCATTGGCCGCAAGTACTGGTGGCCAAGTTCTTCGGCGGATTGCTTGCCCTGGGGTCCGGGCTTGTGCTCGGGCGCGAAGGCCCCACCATTCACATGGGCGCTATGACAGCGGAAGCTCTGGCAAGGTCGCACGAGATCTCTTCTGCAGATCACAAAGGCCTGCTTGCAGCGGGGGCTGCTGCAGGACTGGCCGCCGCCTTCAATGCGCCACTTGCCGCCATCTTGTTCATTGTCGAAGAAACCAGACGCCAGTTTCCCTTCGGCTACCGCACCTATATGGCCGTGATCATTGCCTCAATCCTGAGTGCAGCGGTCAACGAACAACTGACACAGACCGGCCCGCTCCTTGTCATCGAGGTGCATTATCTGCCGGTGTGGAGCTATATTCTGCTTGCGGTACTCGGCATCG
This sequence comes from Roseibium sp. MMSF_3544, assembly GCF_030732845.1. GTDB lineage: Bacteria > Pseudomonadota > Alphaproteobacteria > Rhizobiales > Stappiaceae > Roseibium. Next base: position 27,931 of record NZ_JASHKA010000030.1, on the reverse strand, counting down.
TGCTCGGCGTGCTTGGCGTCTTCTTCAACAAGGCGTTGATCACGGTGATGGACCTGTTCCTGAAGATCCCGAAAGGATTGCGCTGGCTCCCTGCCCTGGCCATCGGAGCCGTGACCGGCATCCTTCTGAACGCCTTCCCCGATGCGACCGGCGGTGGGGAAGACCTGATCCATGACCTCATCAGCAGCCACTATGGGGTGCTTGCATTGTTGCTGCTGACCCTCCTGCGGTTCGGCGGCGTCCTGTTTTCCTACGCATCCGGAGTTCCCGGCGGCATCTTCGCACCGATGCTCTCCATTGCGACCTGCGCAGGGCTTGCCTTTGGTGTCGCCGCAGTCGGAACGTTGCCGGTGGACGAGGATTTCCGCGCTGCTTGCGCGGTCGCGGCCATGGGCGGGTTCTTTGCCGCGTCAGTGCGCGCGCCGCTTGTCGGCGTGGTTCTCGTCATGGAACTGACCGGAGCCTATGCGCTGATCATGCCGGTGCTGGTCACCTGCACGACAGCGTCCTTGACCGCGCATACTCTCGGCGGCCGGCCGATCTACGAGCAGCTCCTGGAGCGCACGCTGCGTCTTTCAGGCGAACCGCCGGATTCTGAACCGGACAAGACCCCTGTTCAACTCGGGACGCGCAATAGCTGACTTTCGCCGTCGGCTGCACACCCGCGAACGCACCGAATTGAAGCCGGGATCCCTGAACTCCCGTGCCCGCCGCGATCTATCGCACAGGCACGGGGTTGTCATTCGCTTGGATCAGAACAACCAGGTCTGAGGATTGGAAACGCCTTCGTTGCGTCCAGCCAACTGCAAACCCTTGATGCAGCGAATGATGTACCAGACCAGCGTCGCGATCAGGACGAGGATGCCGATGAAGACAAATGTCAGCACGAATCCGATGACACCGTAAAGCAGCCCGATCCAGAATGTCCGGATTTGGTAGGTGTAATGGCTTTCAATCCACTCTGCCGCCTGACCCTTGTTCAGATAGGCAAAGACAACGCCGACGATAGAAGTGATTCCGACAATAATGCTCAAAAGATAGAGAATATAGATGAGAGTGACGTTCTTTCCGCCCGGCTCCATGTAACCTGCGACATCGGCTTGATCGTTCATAAAAGCTCTCCGCTGAAAATAATAACCCCGACACAGAGCAAAATAGCCCGTTTCCATTTAAGCGCAGTCAGTTGGAACTGGCTAGGTCATAAAGCAGACGAGGCACAGGCCAGTGTGCGAAACAACCTCTGACGCGCTGTTCTGGCATGCAAGACTTCAAGGACAAGGAAGGGCCTGTTTTCCGTCGAAGAGCCATTCTTCCGATCGAGATGATCTACTTGGCGCGGTCCGTCGTACCAAAAGCTGGTGGTGCGACGAATTCCGTTAACAGTGATCCGTTTTGCCGTCTTTGGAAATGCGCCATGAACTGACGTTGTCTTGCTGAGAGATTGAATATGAGCAATCTGACTGACATGGAAATCTTTGCCCGCGTCGTGAGCGCAGGCAGCATGTCGGCGGCCGGCCGGGAAATGAGCCTGTCACCTGCGGTGGTTTCAAAACGGATCCGCCGGCTGGAGGAAAAACTCGGGACACGCCTGCTGCAACGAACAACCCGTCAGATTGCAATGACCGAAGCCGGACAGGGATTTTATGAAAGGGTGGTCGCAATTCTGGCTTCCGTTGAAGAGGCAGAATCATTCGTTTCGCGCGGCTCGGCCAAAGCGAGGGGTATGCTGAGGGTGGCGGTGCCAACGTCTTTCGGCCGTATGCATATCGCGCCGCATCTCAGCCGGTTTCTTTCCGAAAACCCGGATCTTTCAGTGAACCTGGACCTGTCCGACGATTTTGTCGACATCGTCGGCGATGGTTATGACCTTGCGATCCGGATTGCCGAATTGTCCGATTCCAGCCTGGTTGCACGCCGCCTCGCTCCCGTCCATCGGATACTGTGTGCGAGCCCGGACTATATCCAGAAATACGGCGTGCCTGCGAGCATCGAGGATCTTGCAAACAATCACGTGACGATCGCCGCAACAAATCAGGACCCGTGGCGGCTTGCTGGTCCCAACGGAATTGAGACCGTGCGCACGCAAGCGCCGCTGAAGACGAATTCAAACGAGGTCGTGCGCGAATGCCTGCTTGAAGGCGTCGGCATCGCGCTTCGTTCAACCTGGGACATCGGCCCAGAATTGCGCGAGGGCAGGCTCCAGATCCTCTTGCCGCAATACCGGGCCTCGAAAGATGTCGGACTTTATGCCGTTTACCCAAGCCGACAATTCCTGCCGGCGAAAGTGCGCGTTTACATCGACTTCCTGGCAAGGCTCTATGGCTCATCGCCCTACTGGGACGCGGGTCTTGATGACTGGCTTCGACTTCCGAGCAGTGCCAAGGCCGGATGATCACTCGATTTTGAGGCTTGGTGCCTTTAGGTCACATTAGTATCTATGCTGATGCGACTGCACGTCACTTGATTCAGACTTTGGCTTGATGTTTTTTTGTATCGGGGTGCTGTCGGTACCCAAACTGAGGGAGAGTTATATGCAGCGATTGCTGATGATCGCCGGAAGCGCACTTCTGGCGTTGACCGTCCAGGCTAGCGCCGAGGGCGACGCTACCAAAGGCGAAAAAGTCTTCAAGAAATGCGCGGCATGCCACGCCGTTGGCGAAGGCGCCAAAAACAAAGTCGGACCTCAACTGAATGGTATCGTCGGTGCGCCCTGGGGCCGCATCGAAGGCTACAAATACTCTGCCAACCTTGTCGAATTGTCTGACGGCAAAGTTTGGGACGAAGAGAGCCTGGCCGTTTACCTGACCAAGCCGAAGGACCTCATTCCGAAGGGTAAGATGGCGTTTGCCGGGCTTCGCAAAGAAGAAGATCGCGCCAACGTAATCGCGTATCTTTCGCAGTATGCCGACGACGGCACGACCCAATAAGGACGGTTCGCGTCACTGCAGATCAAAGGCCGGATTACCGGCCTTTTTTCGTTTTGGCGACTGTTCCTGAACAGCTCTTGGGGTCACGCCGGCAAGCGCCGCGTTTTTACTCTTCGCTATGATGCTTGCGGATGCGGCGCACGGTCCACCAGATGAGCAGAACAACAACCGGAACGGACAGCCCGGTGGTGATGCTCGCACTCGGTACGGGCAATCCGGCTTCCTTGGCAGCCTTTGCAAGATACGAGAACAATCCGACGACATAGTAGCTGACAGCAGCGACGGAAAGTCCCTCGACTGTCTGTTGCAGTCTCAATTGCAAACGTGCCCTGCGGTTCATTGATTGCAACAGGCTGCGGTTTTGATGTTCGAGTTCAACATCCACTTGCGTTCGCAACAAAGTCGTTGCGCGCGCCAGTTTTCGGGACAGCATTGCCTGACGGTCTTCGATCGCCTGGCACGTGCGCATCGCCGGGGCAAGGCGCCTGCCCAGAAACGATGACATCGACAATTCGCCGGGAGCTGCTTCTTCCTTCAACGTGCCAAATCTGGCTTTTACGATCTGGTCATATGCCCGGCTCGCACCAAAGCGAAAGGTGCTGGCTGTTGCACCGGATTCCAGAGCTGCAGCCAGGGCAATGAGTTTGTCCAGCAAATCCTGGCTGGCGCCACGGGCGGATGCATCTTTCATCTGTCCGGTCAGATCCGCGAGTTCATTTTCAAACCGCCGGATTTCGGGTTGAAGCCTGCTCGCCTCGAACAGCCCCAGCATGGCAAGGGTGCGATAGGTCTCGATTTCGAGCAAACGCTGAACAACGGCCCCGGATTGCACGTCGCTCAGGGACCGGTTCAAGACGAGCATCCGCGTCAGGCCATCTCCATCTTGGCGAAAATCGGTCGCGACCAGCGCCGCTCCGTCGTCCAGGTCGGAGACTGTCAGACTGCCTTCGTCAAAGTGGCTGCGCCAATCTTCGGTTCCATCCGGTCCGCGTAACTCGAGGCGAACGGCGACCAACAGGTCTCCGGGAGCCCGAAAGGCAGCCCCAAAGGGATGCTTTGCGGGCAGCTGTCCAAAAACCTGTTGGGGGTTAGCTGCACCATCCCAGGTATATGTGGTGAATTCAGCGTGCTGCTCCCAGCTCAGGGTTCCCCCGCCAAAGGTCAGGGTATGGTGCCGTGTCCCTGGTGCCGGACCATGACCGCCGCGCGAAATGCAGAGTTCAGAGAGCCAGGCATGGTCTTCGGCAGCCTCATCGCTATTCGTCAAAAAGGCATAGTGCAGGATTGTCCGCGGACTGGTCAGCGGACGAAAGGGACGCGCGTGAACCTCTCCCAGGACCCTTTCGCGCAACGGCGATGTCCGGAATGACGGCAAAGATGATCCGTTTTCTGACCCCTGACCCAAGATGTTCACCCATGTTGTAAATTTTGCGGGGCTCACTTTGCTCACAAGCGACGCCTTAGACCAAGGTCTAATATTGTCACAGGCGATATTTGCTTCTCGTGTGCGATAATGGCGCATCAAAAATTGGATAAAAAAATTGACCAATTTGAATCTTGGCGTTAGATTGCCCGGAAATTAGAGCCCTTTTGCATGATATGTGACCCATGTTTCAGCCCGTCGATCATCAGAAAACGGCCGATGCCGTTGTTGAACAGATTGAAAACCTGATCCTGAAAGGCATCCTGCATTCGGGCGACCGATTGCCGCCGGAGCGGGAGCTGGCGGATCAGCTAAAGGTCTCCCGGCCCGTCCTGAGGGATGCTCTCAAAATCCTGGAGCAACGCAAGCTTATCGAAGCGCGCCGCGGTGGTGGCACGTTCGTGTGCGACCTGATCGGCTCGATTTTTTCGGAGGCCGTGGTCCAACTGATCGCCAGGCACCCGTCAGCGATCAATGACTATTTCGAGTTTCGGCGCGGGATTGAAGGTCAGGCCGCTGCCCAGGCGGCGATGCGCGCGGCGCCATCCGACATAGAGCGGCTGGACGATATCATCCGGCAGATGCAAGCGGCGCACGAGGCAGAAGATGTCACCGCAGAAGCGCTGCTTGATGTCGAATTGCACCATGCTGTCGGTGAAGCCGCCCATAACGTGGTGATGCTGCACACGCTGCGGTCCTGTTACCGGCTGCTCGAGAACGGCGTCTTCTACAACCGGGGGCGCCTTTATCACCATCCGACGGCCCGGCACGAGTTGCTGCAGCAACACCAGGCAATCGCAGAGGCGATCCGCGAAAGCGATCCGGCCGGGGCCAGACGCGCCTCGGAAGAACATATCGACTATGTGCGGGGCACGCTCGCTGATGCCGAACTTCTCGACCAACGCGAGCAGCTTGCAGGGCTGCGCCGCACCAAATCCGCCAAACACGCCGCTCGATCCTGAGCGTCTGGGAGGACACACCATGACGACTGTCACCGATGTTGCCGACATGAAGGCCCTGGCAAAGCGCCGGGTTCCGAAGATGTTTTACGACTATGCCGATACCGGGTCCTGGACGCAGAGCACCTATCACGCCAACGAAACGGCGCTCCAGCGCCAGAAGCTGCGCCAGAGGGTTGCCCGAAACATCGACAACCGGTCCGTCAAGACGACAATGATCGGCGAGGATGTCTCAATGCCGGTCGGGCTCGCTCCGGTCGGGCTCACCGGCATGCAGCACGCCGACGGTGAAATTCTCGCGGCCCAGGCGGCAGAGGAATTCGGCGTACCCTTCACCTTGTCGACGATGAGCGTCTGTTCGATCGAAGACGTCGCGGAAAACACCAAGTCGCCGTTCTGGTTCCAGCTTTACGTCATGCGGGATCGGGGCTTTTCGGAAAGCCTGATGCAAAGAGCGCTGACTGCAGGTTGCTCTGCGCTTGTCCTGACACTTGACCTTCAGGTGCTCGGTCAGCGCCACCAGGACATCAAGAATGGCCTGAGCACGCCCCCCAAACCGAAGCCGCACGTTTTGATCGATCTTGCGTTCAAACCCCGCTGGTGCTGGAACATGCTGCAGACCAAACGGCGGGATTTCGGCAACATCAACGGACACGTTACCGGCGTCGACGACATGAGTTCGCTTGCCGAATGGACAGCCAGCCAGTTCGACCCGACGCTTGACTGGTCGTCTGTGGAGTGGGTCAAGAAACACTGGGACCGGAAACTGATCCTGAAGGGCATCAACGACTTGGATGACGCGAAGGTCGCCGCGGAACTCGGAGCAGATGCGATCGTGGTTTCCAACCACGGCGGGCGGCAGCTGGATGGTGCACTGGCCTCTTATGAGGTGCTCGGCGAGATCGTTGACGCTGTCGGGGACAAGGTTGAAGTCCATTTTGACGGCGGTATCCGCTCCGGCCAGGACGTGTTCCGCGCCGTCGCAATGGGGGCCCACAGCACCTATATCGGACGCGCATTCGTCTATGGGCTCGGTGCAATGGGCAAGGCCGGTGTCACCAAGGTTCTGGAGATGATCCACAAGGAACTGGACGTGACCATGGGACTTTGCGGGGAAACCGACATTGCCAAGGTTGGCCGGCACAATCTGGTGCTCTAACCCGCGGCCCAGGGGTCCTGCGCTCTAGGTCAGGGCCAACCAGGCTTCGGCGAGACTTTTTCCAATTGCGTCGGCGTGCGCGGCATGGCGTGCAGCTTCAGCATCAAGACGTTCCGGCCAATCGGGCGTGTGCGGCTGAATCTCGTTCGCGAGATGGTGTGACCAGACCCGCACGTCTTCAAGCGCTGCTTCGAAATGGAACTGAATTGCGTAGGTCGCCCGGCCGACCCGGAAAGCCTGGATCGGCGTCATGGCACTTTCGGCCAAATGCACAGCACCAACGGGCAGCGTCACGGTATCGGTGTGCCAGTGAAACAACGGGCCTCCGGGTCCAAGGTGCTTGATGACAGGGTCCGAGTGCCCCTCACCGGTAGGCGTAACCCGGTGCCAACCGAATTCGATGGGCTTGTTCAGGACGTTGCCGCCGCCGAGTGCACGCGCAATGAGCTGGCAGCCAAGGCAGATGCCGAGAACCGGACGATCAGCCTCGTGAAACTTTCTGATCAAATCGCAAACGGCAGGCAAATGAGGATACTGCTCATCGGCAAGCGCATTCTGCCCGCCGCCCAGAACGATCAGGCCACTGAATGCGCCGGTCTCCTGCGGCAAGTCCTCACCCGCATATGCGCGCACCACCTTCCAGGAATACCCCAGCCGGGCTGCGATCCTGCCGAAAGCTGCCAACTCCGCTTTAGGATAGTTCTCGATCACGAGCAGGGTCATTTTTCTCCCCAAATCATGCCCTCACAAAATGGGCTGCGCTGGCGAAAGGCTTGCCGCCTCCATGTCTGATATCTACCCATCTAAACTCGTGATGGAAACATCAAAAACAATCATTTGCGCTTAAGTGAAAGCAGCACCAGATTCACGCCCACGACTTTCCGCACTTGGTGGGTTTCATGAGCGTCGCCTCCCCCGCGATCCGCAACGGTTCAAGCAATTTCACTGCTACGGATTACGGCCTTTATGCCGTGACCGTGCTCGCCTGGGGTGTGAGCTGGATCGCAATGAAGAGCCAGGTTGCGACGGTCGCGCCCGAAGTGTCAGTGTTCTGGCGCTTTATGCTTGCCGCGGCGATCATGATGGCCTGGGCGAAAATCAGCGGCCAGACCATGCGCTTCCAGCTCCGCGATCATCTGCGGTTTGCAGGTCTCGGCGCTTTTCTGTTTTCGACCAATTTCACCCTCTTCTACTACGGCGCAATGCAAATTCCGTCCGGGTTGCTCGCGGTGATCTTCTCCACGGCCTCGATTTTCAATCTGTTTCTGGGACTGATCCTGTTCGGACAGCGTCCCAATCTGTTGGCACTGATCGCCGGGATAACGGGCTTTGCAGGCATTGCGCTGATGTTCCTGCCGAAATTCGCCGGGGCGGAATTCAACACGCAGGCCGCAATCGGCCTTGCCATGTGCATTGCCGGAACGCTGTCATTCTGCTTCGGCAACATGCTGTCGGCAGATACGCAGCGCCGCGGTATCGCGGTGGTTCCGGCGACTGCCTGGGGCATGTTCTATGGCATGGTCTTTTTGGGGCTGTTTTCGGCAATACGCGGCGAAAGCTTCGCCGTTGAATGGTCTGTTTCCTATTTCAGCGGCCTGGTCTATCTGGCGGTCGTTGCCTCTGTAATTGCCTTTGCGTCCTATCTGACCCTGCTGGGCAGAATTGGATCTGCACGCGCCGGTTATGCAACCGTGATGTTTCCGGTCGTTGCCCTGACGCTGTCGACGATCTTCGAGGGTTACCAGTGGACGCCAGTCGCGGCGCTCGGGCTGGGCTGCGTGCTTGCCGGAAATCTCATGATGTTGCGGGCGCGCTGAAGACTGAAGCGCTATTCGGCCGCCAGCTGTGCGGCACCACCGCCGACATTGCCGATCGCAGCAACCAGGTGATTGCACAGCGTATCGTGCATCGCTTCGCGGGCTGAATCGGACCGCAGGAGCGCAATGTCACAGGATGGCAGCACCGGAAAGCCGTCACGTTCGTCAAGAATACGCATGCCATCGCGGATTGCGCTTTCCGGGAAAACGGTGATCGCCAATCCGGCCTGAACCGCACCGACAAGCGCAGCCGCGCTGGAACTCGTATACGACACCTTGTAGCGTTGACCTGCCCTGTCCAGCGCATCCATCGACATGCGCCGCCAGCCGCAGGACGAAGGTCCAAGCGCAAGGCGGATGACGTCCTGTGTGTGCGCGCAATGCTGCGTGGACGTTACCCAGTAAAGTGGCTCCCGGCGAATGATCTCGCCCCTCAGATCCATCGTGTCGCTCGATGTGGTGATCGCCACATCCAGCGTTCCCTCGCGGATCGCCTCGGTCAGCTTGCTGCTTCCCGAGCATTCGACTTCCACCTCGATGGACGGGTTCAGCCGGTTGAAGGCGGCAAGGACCTGGGGCAGAAGCCGGTCGGCATAGTCATCGGGAACCCCGAGCTTCACATGGCCGACTTCCTTTTGACCGTTGAATGCAGAAAGCGTTTCGTCGTTCAGCAAGATCATCCGGCGGGCATATTCCACCAGCCGCAATCCGTCTTCGGTCAGTCGTGACTGGCGCCCGTCCTTGATGAAAATCGGTTGTCCGACACGTTCTTCCAGACGCCGCATCTGCATGGACACGGCGGATTGGGTCTTGTGCACGGCCTCGCCGGCTTTTGTGAAGCTGCCCAGCTCGGCAATAGCCAAAAAAGTACGGAGCTGATCAATGTCCAACGCGTGATTCATGAGAAACTCCGCGGCTCGGCCACTTGTTATGCGGTTGATCTGAGATTCGAATTAATCAGACAACAATACATCACAGTTTCTTACATTACAAACAAAAATTCAACAGAAGCAGATTGGTTCTTTCTTCCTAACTAGCTGAGATTAAAACAAAAACTTCAGAAACCGAAGCTTATTGCGCAGCCTGCGGTACGGAAAGGTTATCCAGCGAAGAAACAATATGCTCGACCAGCGCGTCGGTCACACGCGAACTGTTGTGCCAAGACCGCATGATCCCGATTTCGCAATTGGGAAGTCTTGGAAAGCCATCTGCTTCGGTAAGGACGCGCATGCCGGAACGAAGAGCCGACTCAGGCAAGACGGAAATGGCCAGCCCTGCCAACACGGCAGCGCCAACCGCCGTTGAATTCCAGCTCGAATACAAGAGCCGGTGCTCGCGCATCTGATCGCCCAAGGCGCTTACCGCGGCCTTTCGCCAGTCGCAGGTCGCGCGTCCGAGTGCAAGCGGAAGCGGCGACTCGTTTTCGGTGGCATGACGTGCCGAGGCGACCCAAAGAAGCGGTTCACGCCGTACAAGTTCGACGTGCTTGCGTCCCTTCTTGTGCACATGGGTGATAATGGCGACGTCAAGCTCCCCTTCGGCAATCATGTCGGCAAGATTGGGCGTCGGCGCACAAACGACGCTGACCTCTGCTTTCGGGTTGGATCTTGAAAACCGGGCAAGAATTTCAGGAAGAAACCGGTCGGCATAATCGTCCGGTGTTCCAAGTCGAACGAGACCGGCGAGTTCGGAATCGTCAAAGGCAGCTAGGGTCTCGTCGTTTAGCTGGACAAGCCGGCGCGCATAGTGGAGCAGCCGCTCGCCGTGTTCGGTCAGACGGGACTGCCGGCCGACGCGGACAAAGAGCGGTTTGCCGATGCGCTCTTCCAGTCGCCGCATCTGCATGGAGACTGCTGACTGTGTCTTGTTTACATTGTCGGCAGCCTTCGTGAAGCTCCCGCTTTCGGCAATCGAGACGAATGTCCGCAACTGATCAAGGTCGAGCATCTAAGGTCCAATTATTATTCACACACATGTTTTTCACGACATTCATTCAAGCGACAAATGCTTTATCCGGACACTCCCGCGCCAACATGAATCCGGGGCTGATCCGGATTACATCACACATTCTGATATTTTACATCACAAACATTCGTTGGAATTATGTTTCCAGAACGTGCATCTAGAGGATGTTCCACTAACAAGGACCGCCGCCACAGGCACGGAACAAGCTGCCGAAACTCCCTTCGGCCGCTCACAGGAGAATTATGCCATGACACATATTGCAAGCATCCCCTTCATCGCTGTCTTCGGGCAGATGGCTGCCCGTGCATGGTCCGTTTTTAAAAACCGGCGCCATGTCACCGAGCTCAAGGATTGGTCCGACGAGCAACTGAAGGACATCGGTCTGACACGGAGCGACGTTCGACGCGCACTGGCTGTACCGTTCTATCGAGACCCGACGGCTCTTTTGAAGGGCGACCCGTTGCTGCGCCGGCCCGTTTCCCTCAATCCGGCAAACGCCGCTCGCTCCGCGCCATCGCTGACGGTTGTTGACGGATGCGATCAGAAGTCGGGGTCGCTGGCTGCCTGACCCTTTGACGTCCCCTTTTGCAGCCCCTGTCGGCAAAGCCTTGCTGACATTAACTGACCCGCCTCACGGCGGGTCTTTTTTAGTTGTCCTTGTGGTCCCGGGCCGCCTTTTCGAAGAAACTGTCGAAGGCCTTGAACTGGCTTGACTGAAAATCGCGTCCGGCGGCCATCCAGCTCGACACCATTTCATCGAACTCAGACGCTTCTTCTTCGACCGTCTCTTCTTCCAGTTCTTCTTCTTCCGGCTCTGGTTCCGCTTCGACTTCGGATCTCTCGGTCACGAGGCTCGCGGGCTGGAGAAATGATCCCCAAAAGGCCTGCATCGCTTCGGCATACCCTTGCATATAGTCGACCGGCGTCGGCTGCGGTTTGGGGCGGCCTCTTGCAAAACCGCGCAGATAAGCGTCCAGGAGATTGCGGGCCTCGCCGTGCAGGAAGGGTCGGGCCACCTGTCCCATTGCAAGGGTCGCGGCCACTGGCATCATTTCCTGAATGGCATCGCTTTGAAGTCCCGTCAGCCCGGAGATCTGCGCGGCTAGTGCCTGCTGCACCGCTTCCGGCCCGAAAAACGGCGTCAGCGCCGCATCCGATGCATTCTGCATGAACCCTGCGAAGGGCTGCTGGGTTGCTGTCTCGAATGAAGACGGCAGACCCGGAAAATCCGAGAACCCGGGCACGGCGCTGCCGAAGTATCGAAAACCGTTGAGAGCAGCTGGCAACAGTTGTTCCATTACCCGGCTCAGATCCTCGTTGGACCAGCCGAACCTCTCTCTGACATCTTCTGCCAACGAGAAAACATCAAAAGGAGGCGCACCTTTATCGCTGCCTGTCATCGCACTGCTCCGGTCGAACTCCAGCAAGGCCTTGAGAAAAAAGGCCATCCGACAGAAGAGTGGACCTTTGCAGGCGTCAGGTCAATTCGCGACCGCTTCCCCTAATAGGCGTATTCCCTGAAAACCTGTGTGATATCGCCGTTCCAGGAACCGTTGTAGCGCTGCAACAGAATGTCCGCCGGGCACATGCCTGCAGCCAGTCCTTCTTCGAGCGGTGCCAGGTGAACACGCTCGTCCAGATCGCCGTCGCTCAGGCGGTTCCGGCGTTTCAGTCCTTCCTGCGCAAGCGCGAGAACATCCTTGGCAACATCAAGCACAGTGCCTTGACGGAACGGCGTTTGAAGCGCGGTTTTGGGGACCCCGCTGCGCAGGGCTGCTCGTTCTTCCTGGCTCCAGTCCTTGACCAGTTCCCAGGCCTGGTCGAGAACGCCGGTGTCATACATCAAACCAACCCAGAGGGCGGGAAGCGCACAGATCCGGCGCCAGGGGCCGCCGTCTGCGCCGCGCATTTCAATGTATTTTTTCAAACGCACATCCGGGAACAGCGTGGACAGGTGATTGTTCCAGTCACCCAGGCTCGGCGTTGCGTCCGGAACCCGGCCTTCAAGCGCCCCCTTCATGAACTGGCGGAAAGTTGTGTCCGTCACGTCGTAGTAGGTTGTTCCGCGTTTGACGAAATACATCGGAACGTCAAGCGCCCAGTCGACATAACGTTCAAATCCGAACCCCTCGTCGAAGGCAAACGGCATGTCGCCGGTCCGGTCAGCGTCGGTATCGGTCCAGATCTGGGCGCGGAACGATTTGTACCCGTTGGGCTTGCCGTCCGTGAACGGCGAATTCGCGAACATCGCGGTCGCCACCGGCTGCAGCGCCAGACCGATCCGCATTTTGCGGACCATGTCCGCTTCCGAAGCAAAATCCAGGTTCACCTGGATTGTCGACGTCCTGTACATCATGTCGAGGCCGAGCGATCCGACCTTCGGCATGTAGTTCGTCATGATTTCATAGCGGGATTTCGGCATCTGCGGGACCTGGGCACGTGTCCAGGTCGGTGTCATGCCAATGCCTAGAAACCCGACCCCCATGGGCTCGGCGATCTGACGGACATGCGCCAGATGCTGATTGGCTTCGCGGCAGGTCTGATGGAGGTTTTCGAGCGGCGCACCGGAGAGTTCGAATTGACCGCCCGGTTCAATGGAGATCGCACCACCGCCGTCATTGTCGGCAAGGCCGATGATCTTGCCGGCATCTTCAATGCGTTCCCAGCCGAGGAGCTTTTCCATCCCCTCCAGGACAGCCTCGACACCATTTGCGCCCTCATAAGGGATCGGCGTTAGTTGCTTCAGGCAGAAACCGAACTTCTCGTGCTCGGTGCCAATCCTGAAATCGTCCTCGGGCTTGCACCCCGCCTCAAGTGTTGCAGCCAGTTCGGCAACAGTTTCAATCGGTGTGGTATCGACCGTATCGCGGGCCATGGGAACGTCCTAAGTCTGTGCGGCCCCTCGGCAAGGACAAATCACGCCCCTTCCAAACCGCGGTGTTCCGGCGCTCTTCAAGCAAAACGCTCTAGAGCCTGCGTGATTTAGGAGTCTTGAAAGAAGAATGCAAGCAATGAAAAAGCGAATGCGTTCGCTCACGCAATTCTGAACACGGACAAGGGTGCCTCGCGGCCGCGCAGCTGCACCGGACCAAGGCTCGTCGCGCTGAAACCTTCAGGCAACTGCGCCATGGTCTCGGCGCTCGCCAACACGATCACCTTCGCTGCGGGATCCACCAGCTTGCCATGTTCCTGCAACCGCGCGGCAACATTCACCGCATCGCCGATCACGGTGTAATTCATTCGCGCGCTTGTTCCAATGTCGCCGACCACCACCTTGCCTGTATGCACGCCGATCCGAACACGCATGTCGATATCCCCGGATTGCCCGATCCGCTCCGCCAGAGCCGTGACAGCATGAATGGCCAACGCCGCATGGTCCGGCTGGTCGGCCGGCGCGCCCCAAAACGCCATGACACCGTCGCCGAGAAACTTGTCGATTGTTCCCTCACCCTCTGCGATCACCTGCGAGACCGTCTCGAAATAGCCGTTGAGATAGCTCGCAGTCTCTTCGGCGGAGAGATTGGAGGCAATGCCGGTAAACCCGGCCAGATCCGCGAATACGATTGTCATCTCGCGCAATTCGATATTGCGCGCGCTCGTCATGCCTTCCTCGATCAGCCGGGAGACCAGTTGACGCGGGACATATTTTGCAAAAGCGTTCAACGCACCAAGGGATCCATTGAAGGCCTGGTTGACGTCATCGAGCTCGACCAGCGGCGAACGGGGCAACGGTTCTGCAGCACCGAAGTTGAGGTGCCGCAACTCACCGGCCGCCGCAGCCAGCCGCGACAAAGGCCGTCCCAGCATGCGCCCGACCATGAAAGACAGGACAGCGCCGACGGCCAAAACGGCCAGCGCTGCATAAAGAACGGTCCAGGTCTGGTCGAGCGTTGCACCGAATTCATCGGCACGATAGAGCGTCCCGACAATCCAGCCTTCTGCCGGCCCTTCGTCGATCTCGGCGTAGATCGCCGCGAACATGCCCCGGTCTGCGGGGAACAAACGCCCTTCAACTGACCCGCCCATGACGCGGTGGTCGCCCGTATCTTGCCAAATCGCGTGCAGCGGTGTCGCGGTCAGTCCGGCCAGATCGGGAAGCGGATCCTCTGAACTGGCCGCAAAATCGTTCTCAGGGACACCATTGACTGCAATCGCCTTTTGCCGCCCTGCCAACAGAAAATTCCGTTGCCTGTCGTCCCATGCCATCGCATCCGCAAGCCTGGCAAAGACGGTTTGCGGATAGTAGCCGACAAGAAGCTGACCGTTGCCCAGATCGATTTCAGCTTTCTTGACCGCAGTGGAAAAGCCGTCCTTGTACTGAAACGGGGACCAGGAAACACGCGGCAGACCGCCGGCAGACGCCTCACCGGGCTGGGTGGCTTCGAGCTCAAGCCTCACTCCTTTGGGCAGGATGTTGTAAGAGGGCTTCAAGTCGGCTTCGCTCAGCGCCTTCCCGGACGGGGACGCATGACCGGCGACCGACTGGAAAAGCTGTTCCTGCCGATGGAAGAACTCTTCAAGGACAGTCTCGTTTCCCCTCAAGATCGCCTGTGCCTGCTCGTCCAGCAAACGCATGGCGATCCCGCGATCAGCAGCCGCGATATAGGCAATGATGATACCGCTGATGACGACCAGAAGCAGCGAAAAGACCAGTCCCAGCGCAACGCCGACCGGCAGCCGGATCTTTCGCGGTGTAGCCGGCTTTTCGAATGCGCTCGTGATATCCTGGCCGGTGTTCTGGGGGTGGTTCGTCGACCCCTTTCCACCTTCCCGCCGCAGGATATCCTGCCCCATTCGCCTATCTCCAATCGCCGACCGTTGCCTGGATGACGGTCAAGGCAGCGACAGCTGCCGTATCCGCCCTCAGTATACGGGGCCCGAGCGGAATTGCAGTGACGAATTCCAGATCGCGCAACTGGGCGCGTTCCTCTTCGGAGAACCCACCTTCTGGGCCGATCAGAACCGCAAGGGGTTGCGGTCCGGCCTCTTTCATCTGGGCAAGGGTCAAAAGCGGATTGTGTGAACCTTCCGCCTCATCGCAGAACAGAAGGCGTCTGCCTGGGTGCAAACCCGGCCATTCGGTGAGCACGTCTTTCAGCGACTGGGGACCGAGCACTTCGGGAATGGAGAGGACGCCGCATTGCTCCGCAGCCTCGATCACGTTGGCTTCCATGCGCTCCAGGTTGACGCGGCTCGATTGCGTGTGCTGGGTCATAACAGGCTGCAGGCTGCCGACCCCCATCTCGACCGCCTTTTGCACCATGTAGTCGAGCCTTGCATGCTTGAGCGGTGCAAACAGGTAGATGAGATCGTTGCGTTCGGTCTGTTCCCGGGTGCATTCCATAATCTGCAGCGCGCAGTCACGGCGGCTGCTGCTGGCTATCTTTGCCAACCACTCGCCGTCATTTCCGTTGAAGACCAGAAGGTAGTCTCCGTCTTTCATGCGCAGCACATTCATAAGGTAATTTGCCTGGCTCCGATCAGCTTCGATCCGGGCGCCTTCGGCGAGAATATGCCGCAAGAAAAGTCGCTGCATTTTGAACTCGTATTTTCCCATGCGTCGTACGTAGGCGCTCGAATGTGTGTGTTTCAAGGCGGATAGTCCGGCCTGGATCGAACTGCACACATTTCGACGCGCTGCAGCTGGATGTGCCTCTATCGTATCGTCACACCTCCTTGACCGCGATGCGACCACCTGCGCTACTCTCAGCATTCAATACGAGATGGGCCTTGCCATTCAGTCTCACTGACCGGGTATTCAATTTGACGGATTTCAAGCTGAGAAACTGGTGTCTTTCCGGCATTCTTCCCTTGGACAGGTCGCGGATTTTTCCGGAGATTCTGGCAGGACTGACACTCGCGGCCATCGCGATCCCGGAAGTGATGGGCTACACGAAAATCGCCGGAACACCGGTGATTACGGGGCTCTACACACTACTGTTGCCGATGGCGCTGTTTTCGCTGTTTGGCTCCTCGCGTCATCTCGTCGTCGGAGCCGATTCGGCAACGGCGGCAATCCTTGCAACGGCAATTGCCGGCATGGCAGCCGTCGACAGTGCGCATTATCTCGCACTTGCCGGATTGCTGGCGCTGATGGTCGGCGTCCTCCTGATCACGGCCAGTGTCGCGCGTCTCGGCTTCATGGCCGATTTTCTGTCGCGCACCGTTCTGACCGGCTTCCTGACGGGTGTCGGTATCCAGGTCGCACTTCATTCGCTCACGGGCATGGGCGAGATAAAGCTGCCGGAAGTAAGCGGCCTTGCCATCTTACGCGACCTGCCTTCGCTGCTTGCAACAATCAACGTGTTCGCCGTTTCGGTATCGGTTGGCGTGCTCGTCATCATTTTCGGGTCGAGGCTGATCTTCAAATCGCTTCCCGGAGCAATTGTGGCGCTCGCGCTTGCCACATTCGCGAGCTGGTATTTCGACCTGAAGTCGCACATTGCCGTCGTTGGCAGCGTTCCGAGCGGTCTGCCCGAGTTTGCCATCCCCGACACCGACTGGTCATTGGGACTGATCCTGCAGCTCGGTCCGACCGCGCTTGCCATGCTTGTCGTCATTCTCGCCCAGAGCGCCGCAACCGCACGCGCGTATGCAAACAAATTCAACGAGCATTTGGTGGAAAGCGCAGACCTCCGGGCGCTCGGCCTTGCAAATCTTGGTGCCGGCCTGACCGGCACCTTCGTGGTGAATGGTAGCCCCACAAAAAGCAAGATGGTGGAAAGCGCAGGGGGCAGGTCTCAACTTGCAATGCTGGTCACCGTCCTTGTCGTCCTGCTTGTTCTCCTGTTTTTCACCGGATTGCTCAGCTTTCTACCGCAAGCCGCGCTTTCGGCAATTGTCTTCAAGATCGGTGTGGATCTCATCGACCTGAAGGGGATGCGGCAGATTTACCGGGAGCGGCGGCCTGAATTCTGGGTGAGCCTGGCGACCATCCTCGTCGTCGTCTTCGCAGGTGTCGGGCCTGGCATCGTGCTCGCCATCGTGCTGTCGCTGATCCTGCACACACGGCACGGCTATCGTCCGGTCAATGTCCTGCTGACGAGGGAGACACCGAAAAGCTGGGCTGCGCGCCCGCTCAAGACCCGGGCCCTCGCCGCGCCGGATATGATGATCTACCGCTTCACCCACGGCATGTATTATGCGAATGCAGACCGGCTCGCGAGCGAAGTCAGATGGCTGACGGCATCGGACGTTTCCGGTCTCAGGCATTTCTGCATCGACACGTCCTGCGTGGATGATATCGACTTCACGGCCCTTGAAATGCTCAAGACGCTCAAGTCGGAGCTTGAGAAAAAGAACATCGAACTTCTCTTTGCCCATATGCTGGATGACCCAAATGCCCACAGCCGCCTTCAACTGATTGCGGCATTCGGCGACAAGACGGTGTTCGGAACGCTCAACGAACTGCTCGCGTATACGGGGGCATCCCCAGCCGGATCGTCCGCTGGTTCGAAGGCGACTTGACCCTCAATCTGCGAGCAGCCACCTTCGGGTGAAGAAAAGGAATCACCTGCGTGAGCGAAACGCCGTCCAACGTCGCCGAATTTTCCGTTTCCGAGATTTCGTTTTCCATCAAGCGAACGATGGAAGACACCTTTGGCTATGTCCGGGTGCGCGGTGAACTCGGGCGGATCTCGCGGCCGGGGTCAGGCCATATCTATCTGGACCTTAAGGACGACCGGGCGGTGCTGTCCGGCGTCATCTGGCGTGGTGTTGCCTCGAAGCTGAAAATCCAGCCCGAACAGGGTCTGGAGGTGATTGCGACCGGCAAGATCACGACCTTTCCCGGCCAATCCAAATATCAGATGGTGATCGACGCGCTCGAGCCCGCGGGTGCAGGCGCACTGATGGCGCTTCTGGAGGAGCGCAAGAAGAAACTGACGGCAGAGGGTCTCTTTGCCGAAGAGCGCAAGAAACCGCTGCCGCCGTTGCCGAACGTCATCGGTGTGGTGACGTCGCCCACAGGCGCGGTGATCCGGGACATTCTCCATCGCATCGCCGACCGGTTTCCGTTGCATGTGCTGGTCTGGCCTGTCCGCGTTCAGGGTGAAACCTCGGGGGCGGAGGTTGCCAACGGCATTCGTGGTTTCAACGCTCTTGAAGCGGGCGGTGCAATCCCGCGCCCGGACCTTTTGATCGTTGCGCGCGGCGGCGGCAGCATCGAAGACCTTTGGGGTTTCAATGAAGAAGCCGTGGTGCGTGCGGCGGCCGACAGTCAAATTCCGCTCATCTCTGCAGTCGGCCACGAAACCGACTGGACACTGATCGATCTTGCCGCTGACCGGCGTGCCCCAACCCCCACGGGTGCTGCCGAAATTGCCGTGCCTGTGAAGGCTGAGCTGATGGCCATGGTCGACGACCGGTCACGTCGGCTCAATTCGGGCCTGGTCCGCTTTGTGACCGGCCGAAGGACGGAGCTGAGGGCAGCCAGCGCCGCTCTGCCTGCGCCGCAGGACCTTCTGGCCTTGCCACGCCAGAAATTCGATACGCTTGCCAACAGCCTGGAACGCGCGCTGATCGTCAGCACAAAGAGCCACCGGGCGAACCTTCAAAATCTCGCAGGCAGACTGTCGCCTCTCCTGCTCTCGCGGTTGAGCTCGAAAGCGCGGCAGGACCTCCAGCAGATCGGGGAACGGCAACAACGCGCGCTGTCGGTTTCGGTTCAGCAAAAGCGTCAGGCCTATGCCGGAGTGGCTGCGCGCCTCACTCCCGCGCGCCTCGTTCAGCAGACATCTCTCGGCCAGGAGCGTGTGTCCGGTCTTTCTGAGCGGCTTGACCGAGCCTTTCTTGCGCGTGTCACGCAGGAAAAGAGTAAGCTGGAAGGCTTGCAAAAGCTGCTCAAGTCCCTGTCCTACAAGGATGTTCTGGCAAGGGGGTATGCCGTTGTCCGCGATGAGGCCGGCCACCCGGTCAGGTCGGCGGCCGCAATTGATCCGGGGGCTGCCCTGTCCATCGAGCTTGCCGATGGCAACATTGATGCCGTTGCCATGAGCGAAAGCGCTGCTCCGAAACCCCGAAAGACCAAGGCCAGACGGTCCGAGCGGCCCAAAGAACAGCCCAAGGATCAGGGCGATCTTTTTTAGCAAGGAGCAGACTAGGTTCTTCTCAAGAACTCATTGTGTTTTCGGCAAAATGTTCTTTCAGCTATTATTTTTCTTTAGTTGAATTAGGACAGATTTAACCACGTCCTTTTTCCCTAAATTAAGCTATCTCCCCTAGCGTAAGCGCCAATACTGACAAATCCTAAGGGGTAGTTAGGACAATGCAGCGCAAACAATTCGGTAAACGCGGCGTCGAGCAATCCGTCCCGCAATTTGGCAACAGACATGCCAGTCATGCAGGTGCAGCAATGCCCGCCTATGCAGCAGCCGGCGGCATGCCGACATACGGGGACGACGACAGCTTCTCCATAGGCAAGGCGCTTGGCCACGGGCTTGGCATGTTCTTCAGCTTCCAGGGCCGCATTGGCCGCATGGAATATTGGACGATCGGCCTGATCCGCTGGGTGCTGTCGATGGCACTTCTGGTCGCACTGGTGATGGGTGCCGCCCCGGAAATGGAAATGCTTGCAGCACAACAGCAGCAGGGCCTTTCCGACGATCAGGCGGTGTTGGCGTTCTACTCGGCCATCTTTAGTTCGACGTCCGGCATCATCTACTCCAGCCTTCTGCTGGTTCTTTTCGTCTGCTACTGGTCGCTGGAAGTCCGTCGCAGCCATGACCGCGGCGCCTCAGGGTTCTTCCTGCTGATCATGCTGATCCCGATCGTCGGCGCTTTTTACGCGATCTGGATTTTCATCGCGAACGGCTTCTTCGCAGGCACGCCGGGCCCGAACGAGTATGACAGCGTTCGCAGCCAGGCGCACGTCTTCGACTGATCTCATCCAAAGATCACAAAAAAAGCCGCTGGAACCTGGTTCCGGCGGCTTTTTTTGTTGATTAGGCAACCCGCGCTTACCCCATCAAGGATGGCAGCAACGTGATGATGGAGGGAAACGCGAGCAGTCCGGCGATAGTCAACACGTCCGCAACGAAGAACGGAATGCAGCCGCGGAAGACTTCCTGAACCGGAATGTCCGGCCTGACCCCCGAAACAACGAAACAGTTCAACCCTATTGGCGGCGTTATCAGACAGAGCTCCGCCATCTTGACCACCAGGATCCCGAACCAGATCGCGCAGGCTTCTCCCGACATGCCAAAGGCACTGTCGGCCGCCGACACGCTCTCGCCGCCGTTAAGGGCAATGACAGCGGGATAAACCACGGGCAATGTCAGGATCAGCATGCCAATCGCGTCCATGAACATGCCAAGGACCGCATAGGCCAAGAGGATACAGATCATGACGAGCCAGGGCGAAAACTCCAGTCCGACAATGAAATCCCGGAAGGCGTCGGGCAACCCCGCAAAGCCCAGGAAGCGCACGTAAACGAGAACGCCCCAGATCAGCGTGAAGATCATCACCGTAAGCTTGGCGGTTTCGTGCAGCGCCTGCCCGAGCTGCTTGGCCTTCATGCCCTTTGCGAAGGCAACAACCAGCACGACGAAGGCACCGAGTGAGCCCGCTTCCGTCGGCGTAGCCAATCCGAAGAAAAAGGAACAGAAGATGATGGCGATCACTGCGATGATCGGCAACGTGCCGGGCACGCTTTCAAGGCGCTCACCCCAGGTGAAACCCTTTACCGGCGGCGCATCGCCACGCCATGCTGAGACGGCCACAATGATCCCCACATAGACCAGGGCGGAAAAGACACCCGGCAAAAAGCCGGCAATCAAAAGCTTGCCGACGGACTGTTCCACGAGGATGGCGTAGATCACGAGAATGGCGGAGGGCGGGATCAGCGACGCCAGCGTACCACCGGCGGCAACAACGGCTGCAGACAAGCGCTTGGAGTAGCCGGCGGCCAGCATTTCGGGGATCGCGACGCGGGCAAAGACCGCTGCCGTCGCCACAGAGGCGCCCGAAACGGCGGCAAAGCCGGCGGTTGAAAAGACGGTGCCGACCGCCATGCCGCCGGGCAACCAGCCGAGCCAGCGTTTCGCGGCTTCGAACAACTGCTTGGTGAAGCCGGCGTAAAAGGCAAGAAACCCAATCAGAATGAATGTGGGGAGCACCGACAGGGCGTAGGTGACGGATTTGGAATGCGGAATGGTGCCGGCCATTTGCAAGGCAACGAAGAAGCCCCGCTCGAACCCCATTTTCAAAGAGAAATGAATGATCAGGCCGACAAGACCGGTGAAGGCGGCGGCAAAGGCAACGCGTACGCCAAATATGACCAGGACCAGCAACACGCCGGTCATCATGAGGCCGACTTCAAACGGGGTCATCTGGAGCCCTCCTCATCTGTATCTTCGCCGAAGGCTTCCTCGATTTCGTGTTGTGCGACTTCCTCGACTTTCTCGATCAC
This sequence comes from Roseibium sp. MMSF_3544, assembly GCF_030732845.1. GTDB lineage: Bacteria > Pseudomonadota > Alphaproteobacteria > Rhizobiales > Stappiaceae > Roseibium. The sequence goes on along the minus strand of NZ_JASHKA010000030.1, from coordinate 6,274 downwards.
TGGAACAGCGACCGGCTCGCGGGCTGGATTGGCAATCAGACGGGCATAGCCGTAGATCTGAAGAAGCAAGCGCAGGAAGAGCAGGCTGAGCGCGACCGGAACCACCAGTTTCGACGGCCAGGTGGGCAGGCGAATATCCATGGTGCTGTCGCCGATGTTCCAGGAACGGTCGAAGTGATAAAGCGATCCCCATACGAGCAGAGCGACTGTGAATGCGATCAAAATGACACCCAGCATCTCGCAGATGTAGAGCGTGCGGCCGCGCAGCTGCCCGAGCACGATCTCCATCCGGATGTGCCCGCCGACACGCTGGCAATAAGCGACACCTGCAAATGCGAAGATCGCCATTGCCTGTTCGGTGATGTCGATGAAACCGGGGATCGGCGTGTTGAACAGAAGACGGCCAAACACTTGCGCCACTGCGAGCAGGATCAGTGCCAGAATGGAGAATGCCGCAGCAAGGTTAAATCCGTTTTCAATATGGGCGAGGAAGCCGCTGAAGCGGATATAGGTGGTCGGGCGCTCCTCACCGGAACGTCCCGCGGGATCGATTGTCATCATGAAATTCAGCCCCAGGCAGGGCTTTCCGGCACCTTAGGCGCGATGCCGGAAAGCAAATGGGTCAAGCCAGCTGTGCGGGCTTATTCGGCAATGGTTTTCTTGACCATGTCGAGCAGTTCCTGTGCCGGCAGCCCGGCCTGGGTCTGCTCTTCGATCCAGGCGTCGTGAATTGGGCCTGCCTTTTCGGCAAAGGACGTCAGTTCCTCATCCGTGAACTCGACCTGCACAATGCCGCGGTTTTCCAGTTCCGGCCACCATTTGTCGTAAACCTTGGCGTAGGTTTCGAGATAGTGTGCAAGCGCCGGATCGACCGACTCGTCGAGGGCCGCCTTGAAGTCGTCAGGCAGAGCGTTGTAGGCGTCAACGTTCACAACGACGGGACAATGGACCGTGCCCGGATTGAGGTTCTTGGTCCACCAGTCGGCAACTTCCACCACCTTGAAGGAAAGATGCGCATGCGGCGCAAAGCCGGCCGCCTGGACCGTGCCGGAATCGATCGCCTGATAGGTCTCAGAAGCCGTCACCGATGTCGGAACAGCACCGACCGCATCCATCAGTTTGCCAAGTCCGCCGAGTGCCCGGACACGCATGCCGTCAAAGTCGGAAATCGACTCCGGCACTTCTCCTTTGCCCGCAAAATTATACTGCGGCATCGGCGAAGGCATCAGCAGTTTCGCGTTCCAGCGGCCAAGATCCTCCTGCACCGCAGGATGATCGTAAAGCGCCTTGGAAACCTTTACTTCCGTCTCAAGGTCGTTCACGCCCAGGAACGGCAATTCCAGAACAGTCAGGGTCGGGTTCTTATCGGCATGGTATGACGCGCAGAATTGCGCCATTTCAAATGCGCCGAAGGAGATACCGTCGAGGTTCTCGCGCGACTTCGAAAGCGCACCGCCGTAATGCAGCTTAATCTCGAACTTGCCGCCCGTCTTGTCCGCAACCTCTTGTGCGAGCTTTTCGACGTGTTCGGTAAAGGCCCGGCGTTTGCCCCACAAGGACACGTTCCAGGTTACGTCCGCAGCAAAGGTTTCGGTGGCAAAAATAGCAGACAGCGCAACCGCGGACACAGCGGTTGCGGACTTCAGTGAAAAGAGCATGAAATCCTCCCAGACAAAGTGCTCATTTCCTTGACCGCTCGCACCCGGGCGTTCCACCCGCGTGCCGTGCCAAGTCGAAAAGATCATTGCACGGTGCGTGCCAGTTGGGAGAAAAAACTTAACTCATTGTAAAGACTGACTGTTCAATTGATCGCGATGCGTTCGCGGCGCTGAAGTCGGCGGATTTCCGCCGATGACAACCGCATATCGGCAAGTTTCCGCCTACCCAGGTTCTTTCGGCACAGCCTAACTCTGCGGCGCATCCACAGCGCCAACCAGATCCCGGGACAGGCCGTGGCGCACCATTTTTTCGTTCAAGGTTCTGCGTGGAATATTGAGCTCCTGCATGACATCCGCCACGCGGCCATTGTGCCTGCGAAGGGCATTCTCGATCAGGCTGCGCTCGTAAGTATCCATGAGATCCTTCAAGCCGCCCGATGTTGTCGGGCGCGCGTCGCCCTTTTGCCCGGTTACCAAGGCTTCCAGTGGCTGTGGACTGACACCGGCATTCAACACGAAGCGTTCAGCCGCATTGCGCAGTTCTCGAACATTGCCCGGCCAGGCATAGGTCTGCAGGAAAGTCTCGTCGTGCGCGGACAGCCCAGGGGCTGTGAGACCATACTGCACAGAGAGCCGGTTCATGAATGTGTCGAACAGGAGAAGGCAATCCTGGCCGCGTTCGCGCAGAGGCGGAACAGAAAGTTCGATCGTGTTCAGCCGGAACAGCAGATCTTCGCGCAACCTGCCCGAACGCACGGCTTCCCTCGGATCGAGATTCGACGCACTGACCAGCCTTATGTTCACGTTGACGGACTGTGTGCTGCCGATCCGGTCAACCTTGTTCTCTTGCAGTACTCTCAAAAGCTTGGGCTGAAGAGAAAGCGGCATGGAGACAATTTCATCGAGAAAAAGCACACCATTGTTTGCCGCCTCGATCCGGCCGGTGCGGAGGCGGTCGGCTCCGGTGAAGGCTCCGGCCTCATGTCCGAAAAGTTCCGCTTCCACCATTGTTTCCGGAAGTGCGGCAGCATTGATCGCAACGAACGGGCCTTCGCTTCGAAAACTGAAATCGTGAAGCGCCTGTGCAATCACTTCCTTGCCTGTGCCGGTCTCGCCGGTGATCAAAACCGCAGCGTCCGTCTTGGCGAAATGCAGGATTTGCTGGCGGAGCGTCTGGATCGCCGGACTGTTTCCGATCAAACGGCTTTCAAGACCCGCTCCGTCGGCAAGCTGTTTTTTCAGCGCCCGGTTTTCCATGATCAGCGCCCGTTTGTCGGACGCTCGCCGCACCACGTCTGCAATATGATCCGGATCGAAGGGTTTTTCGATGAAGTCATAGGCTCCGGCCCGCATGGCTTCGACCGCCATGGGCACATCGCCATGTCCGGTGATGAGCACCACCGGCAGGTTCGCGTCAAGCGCGTTGATGCGCCTCAGCAAGGACAGGCCGTCCTCTCCTTCCAACTTAACGTCGGAAACAACGCAGCCTTCGAAACCCGAGGAGAGCTTCGAAAGAGCCTGGTCTGCGGTTTCCACTTCCAGCGTCGCAAAACCGGCAAGACGGATCCATTGCCGCAGCGCGGCCCGCATGGACGGGTCGTCGTCAACGATCAGGACTTTTCGATTATCCGGTTGTCCGGTCATTCTGCGGCTTCGCTGTCCATATCAAGAGGCGGTCCGGTTCGTTCGGCCTCGCTGTCGATAGCGGGCAAATTCAGTTCAAACATGGCCCCCTTGGGCAGGTTCGCCTTCACAGACAAGCTGCCACCGAGATCTTCGGCAAGACGCATGGATATCGCCAGTCCCAGTCCCATTCCGCCTGAACTGGTTTTGGTTGAGAAAAAGGGATCGAATATCCGCTCGCGAAGATCTTCCGGGATGCCTGGTCCATTGTCTGAGATCTGCAAATGGACCTCGCCGCCGGTCTGGCTGGCTTTCAGCAAGACGCGGCCTTCGCCTTCGCTGGCAGCCGCATCAGCCCCGTTGCGGAGCAGGTTGACGAGGATCTGTTCCACCCGCAGAGGAGCCGTCTCGACCTCCAGCATCGTATCCGGCAGATCCAGTGTCAGGCCGACGCCCGTTTCTTCAAAGCGCGGACGGACGATCTTTTCCGCCGTGCGTATGCTCTCCCTCAAATCTATTTTCTCGATCCGGCTTTCGCCCGGGCGTGCGAACCGCTTCAATTCCTGCGTGAGACTTGCCATGCGCAGCTGAATGGAATCGATTTCGTTGAGGTTCTCGACGGCGGTGCCCGTATCGCCCTTGTCCAGGAACTTGCGCGTACCCGCCACAAACATGCGCAGCGCCGACAACGGCTGGCTCAGTTCGTGAACGACGGCAGCCGACATTTCGCCGACAGCGGCCAGCCTGTTGGAGCGGGCCAGTCCGCGTTGCGCTTCCAGTAATTCCCGCTCGATGCGGCGGCGTTCCTGGATTTCGCCGACAAGACGCGTGTTGAGTTCTTTCAAATCCGCCGATTCCTGCCGCAGTAGAACCGACGCCTTGCGCAGACGGCGACCACGCAGCACGAGAACAATGACCACGTAGACAAGGCTAAGCGTGATGGCCCCTGCCCAGATGGGCAGTACGCTCTTGCGTGTTTCTTCCACCGGCACCAGGAAATGCAAGGTCCAGCCCAGCAAGCCGACATCGGCCGAATTATGCCGGAACGCATTGCCGTCGATGGTCACCAACTCGCTGGAAACAATCGGCTGGTTGCTTACCGGTTCGAGGCTCTGCGCTGCGTATTGCCGTGTCACGCTGATTGTCTCGCGGACATCAGACGGTAGTTCCGAAAGCGTGCGATAACGCCATTCGGGGCGGCTTGAGAGGAAGATCACACCATTCTCGTCGGAGGCGAAAACGGTCTCGCCGCCTTCGGCCCAGGCTGCTTCCAGTGGGCGCATGTCGACCTTGACCACCGCTGCACCGATCGGTTGACCTGCCACCGGTGTAGGCCGCGCAAGGAAAAGGCCAGGCTCACCAAGCGTTGCACCGATGGCAAAAAACTGTCCCTCCTCTCCTTGAATTGCGGATTTGAAATAGGGACGGAAGCCGTAGTTCCGCCCGACCAGCGACAGATCGTCCTGCCAGTTACTGGCCGCAAGGGTCGTGCCGTCCTCGTTCATGACATAGAGCAGGTCAGCGCCGGAATTCTCGGCCATTTCCTCAAGAAACCGGTTCGCGCTCTCGAGCGGTTGGCCGGCCTGAAGAGCCAGTGTCGCACGCGGGTCGCGTGCGATCATGTAAGGCAGATAACGGTACTTCTGGTACTCGCCCAAGATGGTCTGACGATACAGCGTCAAACGCTCCGCGGCCTTGCGGTCGCTGCTGTCCTCGTCAAGGTCCATGAAAAACTGGACGAGGACGAAAGCTGCGACCACGAGCAGGAGCGGCGGTATTGCCAGATAGAGCCAGCGTTTCGTCATTCCCTGTTATCGCGTATTTTTTTGACCGGCGCCAGAATTCTGAATTTTAATGACAAAATCAATTGATGCGCGTCAACGACGGAAGGTCACACCCTCATAATATGGGTTGCAGCAGCATACGGATGCGACCTAGTCATATGAAGCCCAAAGGTATTCAATATGCTGGCGCCGAGCCACCCATCCGGCCAAAGGAGGTATAAATGCCCATCAAAGATATTTTGACCATTCTGGACCTTGCGGGCGAACAACCCGCCGCAAAATACGCTCTGGAATTTGGCCGGATCTACGACGCGCACGTAACCGGACTTGCCGTCTCATTCGAACCTGTCGTTCCTGCCTTTGCTGCAGCTCCGATGCCGGTCGACTACATGCAGGCCGCGCATGAGCAGGCGATCGCCGCGGCGACCGAAGCCAAGAAGGAATTTGACGAATTCGCCCGCCTTGCCGCCGTCAAGAGCGAAAGCCGCATGGCCGAGATCCTGACCGGCGGGCCGCTGGAAAACGTCCTTGTTCATTGCCGCCCGACAGACATGGTGGTTCTCGGCCAGGCCAATCCTGATCGGCCGGAACCGATGCGCGAGCTGCTGATCGAAACGGTCCTGTTTGAAAGCGGCGTGCCCGTCATGCTCATTCCCTATATCGGCAGCACGGCATTCCAGCCGAAAAACGTGCTGGTCGGATGGGACGGCAGTTCGACCGCGACACGTGCCATTCATGCGGCTCTCCCGGTTCTTGAAAAGGCGGAGAACATCACGGTTCTTGTCGTCGAGAAGAAGGCGTCGGCCAGCGAAGGCCAACCGGGAGCCGATGTTGCGAACTACCTCGCGCGCCACAACATGAACGTCACGGTCGAAGTTGTCACCAATCCGCAAACCGGGATCGCCGACACAGTGCTCAACTACGTGGCAGACAATGGCAACGACCTGGTCGTGATGGGCGGGTACGGCCACAGCCGCATGCGCGAATTTCTCTTCGGCGGCGCGACCCGCGAAATCCTGGAAGCCATGACCGTTCCAGTGCTGATGGCGCACTAGGGTACGGACACATAAATGAAGCCGATTTGGCGGCATAAATGGCGAAATCACGCAAGGAAGCGTGTGAAGAGCGGGCATTATGCCCGGTCAAGCGCGTTGACGCTGCGAGGTGAAGCCATTTTGCCGTCCTTCGGATTTGGCCGTTTAAGAGCCC
>NZ_JASHKA010000002.1 GCF_030732845.1 Roseibium sp. MMSF_3544 | reverse complement strand
CGCGAGGAAGGCGATACCATCCTGATCGAGGGACACACCACCAAGGTCAGGTCCATCACCTATGGCGATGCCAATGGCGACGGCATTGTCGATCATTCCCTGATCTCGCTCTATTCCGACCAGGGCAGAGGCGGCGGAGCCCACAACAACGACGACCTGGGCACCATCACCGTCTATGGCGACTTCGTCACCCTGTCCGACATCTCCACAACGGCCAAGCCCGCCTACGGCATCGTGCGCTCGATCGCAGATATCGACGAGGCCATCAGGCCCATCGAGATGGGAACAGATCGCGGCGAGATCGCACCGCCGGACGATCTCCCCGGCGCCGACGACCTGCCCCTGCCCGGCGAGACCGCTCCCGTCTTTGCAATCGCGGGGGACCTGGAGCTCGACGGGAGCCGGGACGGACAGATCGCCATTGCCCATGCCGAAAACATGGAAATTGCCGAAGGGACAATCGCGTTCTCGTTCAAGGCCGACAAGATCAGTGGCTCGGCGGATGCCCTCTTTTCCAAGGACGCCAGCGGTTATGGAAATGGCGGCCACCTGACGGCCTGGGCAACGAAGAACGGCGACATCAAGGTTCGCTTCCAGGATGAAACCGGCTCAAAATGGCTAAAAGCCGAGGACGTCTTTGAAGTCGGGAAAGAGCACGAGTTCGCTTTCACATTCGGAGACGACGGCGCAGCTCTTTTCGTCGACGGTGTCGCTGTCGCCAGGGAGGACGACTTTGAGGCCGACTGGCTTGAAAACGAGGAATACCTAATGATCGGTGCGAACGGCTGGAGCAGCCCATCGGGCGAAATCGGCTGGACCAACGATCACTTTGACGGGGTCATCTCGGACTTTACGGTTCTGGATCGGCAGCTTGATGCGGAACAAATCGGCGGCGGATTGTTCGTATGATCCCTGCGCCTTCCTTGCCCGGCAAGGGAGGCGCACTTTTTTGTGCGTCTCGAATGTTCAAAGTGACGCGAAAACCACTTACCCTCGCTACGGCGCATCAGGAATGTCGCCGCGCTCAGGACCATCGACCCGATGCACAGACGGCGAAATCACGCGATTTGCCACTTTCCTGTAGATGATCTCAAAGATGAAAGAGACGGCAATCATGCCGACCAGGATCAACAGATGAGGACGCGTTGTTTCTACGCGCCAGACCTGCCAACACAACGCCAGCAGTGCCAAGCCGCATGCGGCCATGCCAAGCATTGAAATCCAGGCCCGGCTCCCGGTCTCTTTTGCACATCTGACATTGGCGTAGTTGACGGCAAGGAACACCAGCAGAAACCCGGCGCTGCCCATGGTCGCAATCGCATTGAGCGGCAGGAAGATCACCAGAACGAGCGCAGCAACGGCAAACAGGAACATACCTTCCAGAGGCTGTCCCCTGATCATGCGGTCCAGTTCTTTGGGCAGCTCTCCAGACTTTGCGATCGAATAGGTCAATCGTCCTGCACCGTAGAAGGTCGCATTGATGGCTGACGTGGTTGCCAGCAGGGCGGCGACGGTCACGATCACACCGATGGGGCCGAGAAAGCTGTGAGCGGCAACGGACAGAACATTGTCGGAGTTGGCCTTGATCTCTTTGAAATCGAGCTGGCCCAGAACCACAATGGTGATCAGCACATAAAGCAGGATCGTGATCAGAACGCCGCCAACATAGGCAATCGGCAGGGTTCGTTTTGGATCCTTGATGTCTTTCCCAGCATTGGCGATCAACTCGAACCCTTCATAGTTCAAGAAGATAATCATCGCTCCGGCCACGAGTTCGATCGGCGGGACATATTCAGAAGGCGTCATCCGGCTCCAGTCCAGCGGAATTGCCAGACCGGCCGCGATGAAGACAAGCAGGAGGCACATCTTTCCGGCATTGAAGAAATTCTCCGACCTGATGACCAGTTGCGTTCCGAACAGATTGACGACCACAAGCGCGACCAGAAGTCCGCTTGCCAGTGCCCTTGTGAGGAATTGGGAATGCTCGAACGGCAACAGGATGCTCGCGTAGCTGCCGAAGGCGTATGCATAGACGGCGAGAAGAACCGTGTAGCTCAGGGACAGGAGAATGTTGAGGGCACCTGAAAAGACCCCCTCCCCGAACCCTTTGATCAGAAAAGCGACGGTGCCGCCTTCGCATGGATATGTCAGCGTCAGACGCAGGTAGGAATAACTCGTCAACAGGGCCACGATGCCGGCGACAACGAAGGCGAGCGGTGCCGCGCCGCGGGTCAGCTCGATCGTGAGCCCCGTGACGGCGAAGATACCGCCGCCGACCATGCCGCCGATCCCGATCGAGAGCGCGGAAAACACCCCGATTTTCGCAGTCTCTTCAGCGGGCACTGAAATCCTCTCAGCTTTTTGCGCAACCCCGACGTTCGTGCACAGGTAAGGTGGCGTCTCGCCAGCAGCAGCAGCGGCAATCCACCAAGACCCGGCAACAGGTTACGGGCCTTTTCCCAATCTGAAAAGCGCGCAGCAGCAACTGTTCGGTGCGACAAAGACCTTGGAAAGAAAAGTGGCGCCGAGAGGCAGACGCATACCACCTGCTCGCAGGCTTTCAGTCCTGTGACATTGACAAGAAATCAGCGGCATCAGGCCGTCCTAACTAATCGCAAGATCGTTCGTACGGCCTGGGGCTCACGCTACATAAAGTTGAAATCGTCGCCGCCAAGAACGCCCGTGAAACCAGCCAAGCGGATCGTTTGACCGTTCCCAAAGTCGATGACGGTGCTGGTCCCGTCATCATCCAGGTCCGCGGTCACGCCAGCTGCAAGCGCCGCTCCGATATCTGCAAACCCAAAAGCGGCGAGGTCGATCGTGTCGATGCCTTGCTCAAAATCCTGGATGGTGTCGACCCCGTCACCAGAAGCGAAGACAAAGGTATCGCTGCCGCTGCCGCCTTCCAGGATATCATTTCCCAGCCCGCCGTTGATCGTGTCATTGCCCTCCAGACCGCAGATAAATTCGTTCTCGATACCTCCCTCGAGCGTATCGTCACCTGTCGTCCCCAGGATCTTGGGCGTGATGGATATGTCATCGATGAACAGAGCGGTCGGCGCGTTGTCGTCGAAGACACTCACAACGGCAAACTTTAGGGTCAGATCGCCCGACGGTCCGCCGAGCATTGCTTCTGTGATCGCAACCGGAAAATCATTGACCCAGCCGGTAAAGCCAATCGCGGGATCACCCGTCCCCTGGATCGTAAGATCGGGATCCATGCTGTTGATGCTTCCCAGGAGAACACCATTGGCAACGACATAGGCCGTGTCTCCCTGCTCGAGATCGTCGGTCAGGAAATAGTAATCCAGGGACAGAAGATCGCCTGCGTTCACGTTTTCGATCGTATAGGTTGCAGCCGAACCTCCAGTCAGTGCTTCCTTGCGATCGAAATCGGTTCCGACAACGTTTCCGGACCCGTCAAATATCGGATTAATAAACGTCCCGTCCGGAACACCGTTTGCATAGTCTTCATTGAACTGACGTTCGCTGAGCCGTCCCACAAACTGGATCGTGTCCTCAGCCGGCGTTGGGCCGGCAACAAACTGATAGATGTCGAACACCGGGGGTGTTTCTTCCAAGAGCTGTTCTTCCGTCACACCCAGGAAGGATGTCAATTCCGCGATTGTTCCTCCGCCGTCGGCGATTACCGAAAGAAATTTACCCCCTTCCGTGGGCTCGACCGTAACACCGCCAAAACTAAGGGTGGACAATACCGTGTCCGCAGGGACAGAACCGGGGTAGACGTTGAGCCCGGTCAAGTCGCCTTCGAATCCGAATTCGCGCGGGATTGGAACCACGACGGAAATGCTGAGTGACGTATCGTCTTCAGCCGTGTCGCCAAGTTCCGCATCGTCTACGACCACTGTGACATTGAAGCTTGGTTTCGTTGCCGCATTAAGCGGAACGCCCGCGCTCAGGAACAGTTCCGTGCCATCAATTTCGAACAGGCCCGCATCCAGGCCTGCCAAGGTCAGATCATTTGTACCCAGGGCGTCATCGCTTACGACAATGTCGGCAACCTTGATCCGACCCGCCGTGTTCGCGTTGGTCTGTGCAAGTTGGGTGGTGGTGTTCTGCAACGTAACCGTTGGCGCTTCGTTCACGTCCGTTAGTGCCAGGGTCAGCAGTTCGCGATCGTCAGGCGACGCTCCCAGCGATGCATCATCGACGTCCAACGCGATGCTGAAACCGGACTTTGTCTCGAAGTCGAGGGCAACGCCGGCTTTCAGAAACAATTCGCCATTCACGATTTCGAAGAAGTTTGCATCGAAACCGGCGACATAATCTCCAAGATCATCCAGTCCCAGCAACAGAAGGTCGTTTTGGCCGAGGGCGTCGTCTGTCACAGTGATGTCTGCGATCTTGATGGCGTCTGTCGTGTCCGTGTTCTCCGCAAGCTGCGTCACCACGTTCGACAAACTTACAGCCGGGGCCTCATTGACGTCGGTGATCGTCACGGTAAGGGAAGCGCTGTCGTCGGGACTGGAGCCAAGGCTGGCATCATCCACGTCAACTGTCACGTCGAAGCTGTTCTTGCTTTCGAAGTTAAGCAGCGTGTTCGCCTTCAGGAACAGCTCAGATCCGACAATCTCGAAAGCGCCTGCATCCGCGCCCGACAGCGAAAGCGCGTTGGTGCCAAGAGCGTCATCGCTCACCACTATGTCCGCAATCTTGAGAGGCAGGCTGGTATCCGCACCCTCTGCAATATTCGCGACAACATTCGTCAAAGCTACCGTCGGTGCCTCATTCACGTCTGTCACATTGATCGTAAAGGTTTGCTCAGACGTCGAGCCGTCGCTGGAGGTGGCCGTAATGACAACGTCCACCGTCGGAGACGTCTCCGTGTCAAGCGCGGCCGCATCCGCCAGGGTCACCACACCCGTGATCAGGTCGACATCAAAGCCCGGCGTCGAGGTGGTATAGGTCACCGTGTTATCGGTGGCATCGTCATCGCTTGCCGAAGCGGTCACACCCACCAGGGCGCCAACTGTGGCATCCTCGGCGACGGCGTTCACGGTGTCATCGATGTCTTCCACCACGCCGACGTCAAACTCGTTCAAGTCTGTGATGTCGATCGTGAAGGTCCGCGATGATGTCGACCCATCGGTCGAAGTTGCGGTAACCTCGAGGTCAATGGTCTGGCCTTCTTCAGCATCGAGATCGGCCCCGGTCGCAACTCGAACGATACCAAAGGCGTCGATGGTGAAGCGGTTATCGTCCACTGCATAGCTGACGCTGTCTCCAGCGTCCGCGTCTGTTGCAAGGGCCGTTATCCCGACAAGAGTGCCGGTGGCCGCATTTTCGTTGACCCTGTTCTGCGTGCCGTTGATATCGCTGACCGGTCCAACACTTGCGGTGTTCTGACCGATGACAGCGATCGTGAACGTCTCGCTGGAAGTTGAGTTGTCGGTGGACCTGGCCGTCACGACAATATCAATCGAGCCTTCGGCCTCCGCATCGAACGATACGCCGGATGCCACCCGCACGGTGCCGTCGCCATCCACGGTGAAGCGGGCATCGTCAACGGTGTAGGAAACCGTATCGGTGATATCCGGATCGGTGGCACTGGCCACGATGCCGACTGCTGTGCCTTCACCGGCGTCTTCAGCCACGGAGTTGGCGGCGGCATCCGTATCGGTGACCGCACCAACATCGTCCTCATCAACATCGGTGACATCGATGGTGAACGTCTCGTCGGACGTCGAGTTGTCGGTAGAGGTCGCCGTCACGACAATATCGATCGAAGCTTCGGTCTCCGCATCGAACGAAGCACCGTTTGCCACGCGCACGGTGCCGTCCGTATCCACGGTGAAGCGGGCATCGTCTACGGTGTAGGAGACCGTGTCGGTGATATCGGCATCGGTGGCGCTGGCCAAGATGCCGACAGCCGTACTTTCACCGGCGTCTTCAGCCACGGAGTTGGCGGTCGAATCCGTATCGGTGACGGCGCCGACATCGGCCTCATCAACATCTGTGACATCGATGGTGAACGTCTCGTCGGACGTCGAGTTGTCGGTGGAGGTCGCCGTCACGACAATATCGATCGAGGACTCGGTCTCCGCATCGAACGCAGCGCCGGATGCGACCCGCACGGTGCCGTCGCCATCCACGGTGAAGCGGACATCGTCAACGGTGTATGAGACCGTGTCGGTGATATCCGGATCGTTGGCACTGGCCACAATGCCGACTGCCGTGCCTACACCGGAGTTCTCTGCCACGGCGTTGGCGGCAACATCCGTATCGGTAACGGCGCCGACATCGTCCTCATCAACATCGGTGACATCAATGGTGAACGTCTCGCTGGACGTCGAGTTGTCGGTGGAGGTCGCCGTCACGACAATATCGATCGAGCCTTCGGTCTCCGCATCGAACGCAGCGCCGGTTGCGACCCGCACGGTGCCGTCGCCATCCACGGTGAAGCGGGCATCGTCAACGGTGTAGGAAACCGTGTCTGTGATATCGGCATCCGCAGCACTGGCCACGATACCGATGGTTGTGCCCTCACCTGCGTCTTCGGCGACGGCGTTGGCGGAAGCATTCGTATCGCTTACCGGGGTGATGTCGAACTCATCAAAATCAGTGACATCGATCGTGAAAGTCTCTTGCGAACTCGAGCCATCACTTGAAGTGGCCACCACAACGACATCCACCGTCGGGGCAGTCTCCGCATCAAGGTTCGCATCAGACGCCAGGGTCACCACGCCTGTGTTCGGATCGACATCAAAGCCCGGCGTCGATGTGGAATAGGTTACCGTATCGCCGGCATCCGCATCACTTGCAAACGCCGTCACGCCGACTGCCGTTCCTTCGCCTGCATTTTCCGCAACAGCATCCGCCGTGCTGTCCGCGTCGCTCACCGCGGAAACAACAGACTCGCTCACATCGGTGACAGCGATGGTGAAGGTCTGTTGCGAACTCGAGCCATCAGTCGAGGTGGCCACCACAACAACATCCACCGTCGGTGACGTTTCCGCATCGAGGTTCGCACCAGCTGCCAGCGTCACCACACCTGTGATCGGATCGACGTCAAAGCCCGGCGTCGACGTGGAATAGGTCACCGTATCGGTAACATCCAAATCATTTGCCTGCGCGGTCACGCCGACAGCCGCGCCTTCGCCTGCGTTCTCAGCCACAGAGTTGGTGGCGATATCCGTATCGCTGACCGGGGTGATATCGAACTCGTCAAAATCAGTGACATCGATCGTGAACGTCTCTTGCGAACTCGAACCGTCAGTGGAGTTGGCCGTCACCACAATTGCAATCGAGCCTTCGGTCTCCGCATCGAACGTCGCACCGGTTGCCACTCTCACGATGCCGTTGCCATCCACGGTGAAGCGGGCATCGTCAACGGTGTAGGAGACCGTGTCGGTGACATCGGCATCCGTGGCACTGGCCACGATGCCGACTGTTGTGCCCTCACCGGCATTCTCAGCAACGGAGTTGGCGGCGACATCCGTATCGCTGACCGGGGTGATGTCGAACTCGTCAAAATCAGTGACATCGATTGTGAACGTCTCGTCGGACGTCGAGTTGTCGGTGGAGGTCGCCGTCACGACAATATTGATCGAGCCTTCGGTCTCCGCATCGAACGACGCACCGTTTGCCACCCGAACGGTGCCGTCGCCATCTATGGTGAAGCGGGCATCGTCAACGCTGTAGGAGACCGTGTCGGTGATATCCGGATCGGTGGCGCTGGCCACAATGCCGACTGCCGTGGCTTCACCGGCGTTTTCCGCAACAGAGTTGGCAGCGATATCCGTATCGCTGACCGGGGTGATGTCGAACTCGTCAAAATCAGTGACATCGATGGTGAAGGTCTCTTGCGAGCTCGAACCGTCGGTGGAGTTGGCCGTCACCACAATTGCAATCGAGCCTTCGGTCTCCGCATCGAACGAAGCGCCGGTTGCGACCCGCACGGTACCGTCGGCATCCACGGTGAAGCGGGCGTCGTCAACGGTATAGGAGACCGTGTCGGTGATGTCGGCATCCGTGGCACTGGCGATGATGCCGATAGTTGTGCCCACACCAGCGTTCTCAACAACGGAGTTGGCGGTTGCATCCGTATCGCTGACCGGGGTGATGTCGAACTCGTCAAAGTCGCTGACATCGATCGTGAAAGTCTCTTGTGAGCTCGAACCATCGGTCGAGTTCGCCGTCACGGCAATCGCGATCGAGCCTTCGGTCTCCGCATCGAACGTGGCGCCGGTTGCCACCCGAACAGTGCCGTCGGCGTCCACGCTAAAGCGGGCATCGTCAACGCTGTAGGAGACCGTGTCGGTGATGTCGGCATCCGTGGCACTGGCCAAGATGCCGACAGCTGCACCTTCACCTGCATTTTCGGCCAAGGAGTTGGTAGTGATATCCGTATCGCTGACCGGGGTGACGTCGAACTCATCAACATCAGTTACATCGATCGTGAAGGTCTCTTGCGAGCTCGAACCGTCGGTGGAATTAGCCGTCACGACGATAGTGATCGAGCCTTCGGCCTCCGCATCGAACGAGGCGCCGGTTGCGACCCGCACGGTGCCGTCGCCATCTATGGTGAAGCGAGCATCGTCAACGGTATAGGAGACTGTGTCGGTGAGATTTGCATCCGTGGCGCTGGCCACAATGCCGACAGCCGCGCCTTCGCCTGCATTTTCCGCAACAGCATCCGCCGTGCTGTCCGCATCGCTCACCGGCCCGACGTCGGAGGGGAAAAAGGTCGAGGTCGCGACATCGCCATCTGCAAACCGCAGGATCTCAACGTTTGTAACTGTGTCAGTCCCATCAGGCGCATTGGGCCGCAGATCAGTAATTGTAAGGACCTGGCCCAGCGCGCTTATGTCATAGTCGCTTCGGACACCGGAAAAGACGGCCACATCAATTCCATCGCCCGCATCGAGGTCATCATCGCCGGCTCCGCCTTCGATCGTATCGTCGCCAAGCCCCGTTGTGACATCGTCATCGCCTGCGCCGGCATCGACTTCCACGGCAATTGCCGAGGTCAGATTGTTTTCGAACGCATCCTGCCCTGCTCCCAATTGGAAGACCAAGCTATCGGACGCTGCGTTCAGAGTTTCGATCCCAAGAATGGTGTCGAAACCGAACTGGTCTTTGTCGATCGTCGACGCTGCGTCACCAAGAACAACCGCAAGCTGGTTACCGTCTGGCGAAACACGGTAGTCGAACACGCTTCGGGTTGTGCCGGTAACGTCAATGGTGTCGTCGCCAAGTGAAGCAAGGGCTGTATCTATTTCACCGCCACCCAGGATCAGGTCGTCATCGCCCTCGCCTCCGTCGAGAATATCATTGCCTTCCCGTCCGTTCAGCAAATCATTGCCGGCGTCACCCAAGAGCGTCTCATTTGCAGCAGAACCCCGGATGGTGTCGTTCTCAAACGAACCCGTGATTTGTTCAATACCTGTCAGAGTGTGATTGAAGAAGAGGCTTGCCGGTTCGTCTACAGTGCCCCTCGCTGCAAAACCAAAAGCGTTCTCGCTTGCAACAGCAAGGTCCACATCGACGGCGCCGATCCCTTCGAAATTGAAGATGACGGCATCGAATCCGGACCCGCCCACAATGAGGTCGGTGCCGGCCAGGGGAACAAAAATCTCGTTTCCGGTGCCACCGTTAAAAATATCGTCTGCATCAGAGCCAATGATGCGGGCGACGTTCGTCAGCGTATCGGTGCCGAACTCCGCTCCGGTGACGGTGCCACTGACCCGTGCTCCATCATTGCTGGTGTAATTGATGCCGGGCCGAGGGACTTGCTGGAGCTCCAGTCCGGAATAGACGGCGGACACAAAGCCGTTGTCAACGACAATCTCATCGTCACCGGAACCGGCTTCGATGGTCAGGGCCAGGTCCGGATTGTCGATGTCAAAGGTAATTTCATTGTTGAAATCGCCAAGTCTGAACGCCAGGAAACCCGAGTCGATGTCAAGGCTGCCGATCCCCTGGATCGTGTCCGTCCCGAACGTGTCCGAGCTTCCAACGACCCCCTTCAGAACCGCGCCGGTTCCATCTGAAATGGTAATGCCGAGGTCAAGATCGAGGGGCGCGCCGGTGTAGTCAAACGTGGTGCTCGTGCTGCCAGTCACATCGATTACGTCGTCACCCGGTGAAACCAGCACAGTGTTGTTACCGGCACCGACAACAATCGTATCGGCATCGTTGGCGCCGTCCTCTGGAGCAACATTGCCGCCCCCATCCAGGATATCGTCCCCCTCGCCCCCAATAATGACGTCATTGCCGAGGTTCCCCGTCAGGGTGTCGTTGCCACCTAACCCGATGATGGTGTTGTTGCCCGCATCCCCTTCAAAGGTGTCATCAATCTCCGTACCGACAAAATTCCCGGTCGAGCTACCGTCGACATCCCCAACCTGGTCCGATGCTTCGTCAACAGCGTCTCCGAAGCCGTTGTTCAGATTCTCAAGGCCCTGCGAGACGGCCCCGGCGTCCGCCGAGCTTTCAAGCTCCTGCGCTGCTTCGCCCTGCGCGACAATTGCCACTTGAGTGATTTGCGTTAAGGCTTCGCCTGGATCGGTCGTCCCCTCGATGAACTCGACAGCCTCGATTTCAGTATTGCCCTGGGCAACAAGGCTGCTGGCTGTGTCGACCACATCTTGAGCAACGTCGATAGGATCGTCGGCGGCATTCTCGGCCGTGTTTGAGATCACGGACTCAATCGTCGTCTCGTTTTCGAGCGAGCTGCCTGGTTCGCTCAGTGCAAGCGCCAAACCTTCAAAAGCCGATTGAATGCTGGCGCTCTCGCCCAAGGAACCGCCGCTTGCACCGTCAACAATTGCGGCAACCTGAACAACAGTGTTCTGCACTTTGACCTGCGCGGCCAGCAGATCGACGCCCTCCGCGTCGTCGGACGCCGCCAGTTGCACCGGGTCGACACTCGTCAGGTCCAGATCCGGCAAGCCCAGAGCAGCCTTGAGGTCCGCTTCTGCCTCGGTGAAATCGGGCGATCCGGGATTAGCCTGTTCGGCAAAAGCCATTATCAAGGTCGTGAGAGGGGTCAGAACGGAAGACCCCTCCGGCGCACGTAATGTGCCTTGAAACACAAGACCCGTCGAAATATCTGTGCCGCCAAAGAGCACAAGATCACCGGACCCGCCGTTAAGCGTGTACTCGCCATTGATATCGGTGGTTGCCGAGGCCTCCCCATCGTCCAGCACACCGTTGCCGTTGGTATCGGCAAAAACCGTTGCGCCCGCGATATAACCATCAACGGCCCTGCCGGTTTCAATGTCGTTCTGTCCATCAATGGTGATCGTGACCGAGGTGGTGGCAGTACCGTCGATCGATGTCACTGCAAAGCTTTCGCTCAGGGTTGCACCGGCGGCCAGGTCCTGGACCGCCGGATTGGCGTTGTCGAGCTGATATGTCCAGCTGCCATCTTCCTGGATGGAAAATGTTCCATACGAGCCGGCGGTATCTGTTTGTGCCTCGACGCGACCCTCATCGGTGTCCAGATCGGAAACCTCGAGTTTCCCGCTGGCGGTCAGGGTACCGTCTTCTTGCACCAGCCCGGTTTCCGAGCCGCTAATTTGAGCAGCATCGTTGACGCCAAGAACGGTAACCGTCGTGGTCGCCGTATCCAAAAAGCCCTGATCGTCAATGATTTCATAGGAAAATGAGAGTGTGGCGGCCTGCCCAGCTTTCAGGAAATCGAACAGCCCGGCCGGATTGAACGCGACCGATTTCCCGTCTTCTGTGATCTCCAGCCTTTCAGCGAGTGCCGAGACTTCCAGACCCTCGGAAGAGTTCACATCAAACAAGCGCGTTATCGTCAAGGCATCCCGATCGGACTGCAGGTCGCCGGCATCTCCCAGAAGGTCGGCATCATTGGCCAAGACGTCCAGTGTCAGAGGTGTATCTTCGTCCGCAGTCAGGAAATCATCTGATGCAACGACAGGAGCGATGATCTGAACGTCTTCGAACCTTCGGATGTCCAAACCTAGGACTTCAGACTTGAATTTCTTAATTTTTCCCGCGTCAAGATTGGCAAAAAGCCGCGCAATTTCCGCAAGGATCCGATCGTCACGAGTTTCTTCAACCGACAGTACGATTTGAAGTGTGTCGAAGCCGCGCCCTCCCTGATACCAGGAAAAACCACCGTCGCTTACCACGTGAATCGCGGTGTCGTCGCCCGCGCCCAGATTGACGGTGTTGCGCCCGCCACCTGCGTTGACCGTGTCGTCGCCTCGGCCAGTGGCAATTACGTCTCGACCGTTTCCAGATGAGACAATGTCATCGCCCCTGCCGGTCACGATCCTGTTGTTGCCATCACCTGCATCAATCGTGTTGTCACCCCAGGGCGCAATGATCACGTCGTTCCCGGAACCAGTCTCAACATTTAGACCGGATCCGACTATCAGTTTGTTTTTGTGTGAAGTATTCGCTGCTGAGTGTGAGGGAAAACAAAAATAAAAGTCACCACCAAACCAATTCCGCATTCACCCCTCCCCAAGGGAAGCACCATCGTAAAGCCGACAGGCAATGACAGCCGGCACCGATGATCCTCACAAATCTATTTCGATAAATGCCCAATCGTTTGGCCATCTATGCACACAACACTTGCGCTCCCATACGGAATGTAAGCGCATTCATCTCAATTTTTCCGGAGCTTAGGCAAACATTTCGGCGATGGAAAGTAGGAAGTGCTTAAACTTTTTATTAATATTAAATTAGGTAATTAATATCATTGTTAAAAATACTTAAATCTACGTCTGACACTTGCTTCTCGTCCTTGAATGTTGCGTGCTGACAGCATTGTACAAGCGGGCCTTGGTTTGCCGGCGCACTCCGGTTGCCACCAACACGACTCGATAACGAAGTCCGAATTAAGCTTCTGATGTATTTGGCAAAAATCCCAAGTTAGTAGCTTGGACCGGAACACGCGCGGCACCAGGCCTGTTTTGGATTGCACCCACACTGATTTTGCAAAACGGAGACAAACGCAAGCGGTTGATCACGATCCACAGAAGAACGCGACAAGCGTTTGACAAAAGTGGATAAGGTCCTGTGTTCGCGACGGAAGTGGGCTCGATGAACCTTCGATTTTGAGACTATCCGAGATTCGTTCAACACGCATCGGCTGACCGCTTCCCGCCCATCGCGCAAGTGACAAATACAGTCGTTTTTGACAAGGCGGAAACCTTTCAAGCGCGAGCGTCCGTTGAAGAGGCGAGAGGCGCTGATCAGTGGTAGGATTTACCATCAAGATGCGCGCATTGGCGCGGATCGCGTGGAGCAAACAACCAGTCCGAAAGCCCACTCGCATGGCGTCCCGAGACAGCTCACCGGAGAGCTTTCATACCCTTGACAATTTCCCCTAATGCTTTGCTGATCTTCGCCCAGACTGCCCCAGGATCCTCGTGAGCTTCGGACTTTCGAGCTTTTAACTCCAGCTCGTCTGCTGGTTCAGGCGAGTCTGCATTGGTCTTCTTGCCCTCCTTGTTTTCGGAGGTTTCTTTGTCGCTCTTGAGAACTGCGTGATAAATTGTCATTCCGCCGCCCACTGCCCCCAGGATGAGACTGAGTTTATCTGCGACGTTTACGGCAGTGTCGTAGAATTGCGTAAACAACCCGTCTTCTTCTGTCGTCGTGTCCGCGCCCAGAGCTTTCAATTGCTCTATCGTTTCCTCAAAGTCATCGGCCGCCGGGTCCAGTTCTAGCCTTAGCTGAACCACGATAGTCGTGTTCTCCACTGCCGCCTGAGCCAGTCCTTTTGCGACGACTTGTACGTCGACATGCTGTTCGTCGCGCGCCAAGTCTATTTCGATATTGTCTAAAGTCTCCGTTCCAATGACCAATTCATGAGCGGCTTCTGAGGCAGCCGGAGTGACCGCTGCAGCGATGGCGCCAGTGGCTAGCAGAAACGAAGTGGCCCAGTCGAAGCCGCTGGTATCGCGCTCAACAGCGTCAGAGAGGAGATTATCCTTTGGGCGAACCTCCACTCGTGATCGGTTCAAGCTCGGCGGGCTTCGACGCCGAAGGCTGCGCGTCAATCCGCCTTTCTCTTCATCTTTTGTCACACAAACCCCACTCAATTCATGCAATCAAGATAGCGGAAGGTCGGCGACAAGTCATCTTGAGCTGCTAAAGCCATGGAGGACGCGGCAGCTGAAGAGCAGCCATTAGAGCGAAGGTAGCGAAAGTGCGGATCGTCCGCCCTAGAGACCGCTATCGCGCCTTGCAGTCAAGGTCGGCACTGAGCCCATTTTGACAAATGCTGCGTTGGACGCGAATGTCCGAAAAAGATCGATTACGCAGGAGGTTGGTCAATAGTATGATTGTTCAAGCGTGCATAAACGGTGCCCGGCCTAAGGGCTACCACCCGTCTTTGCCTCTTACCAAAGAAGCGATGGTTGCTGACGCCGCAGAATGCATTGCTTCAGGTGCAGGCGAATTGCACATTCACCCACGTGACTTGGACGGAAAAGAAAGCCTCGCCCATGTGGATGAACTTGTTCGTGGCGTCCGAAGCGCCTGCCCGGGCACGCTGGTTGGTGTATCGACTGGGGCATGGATCGAGAACGATATTAATCTCACTAGAGATCGTATCAATGAGTGGTCATCCATTCCGGATTACGCTTCGGTAAACTTGTCGGAGTCGGATGCCCCGGCGATTTTTTCGCTCCTTGAATCGAAGGGCATTGGTATCGAAGCAGGAATAGCCACAGTTGAGGACGCAGTGCGTTTTGTATCTTTGCCGCAACGCGACAAGGTCTTTCGGGTGTTGTTTGAAATCGAAGAACAGGACCTCAAACAGGCTCAAGCAACGCTGGTAGATATCCAAGCCGTTTTGAATGAGGCCGGTATTCAGCGCCCCATTCTGTTACATGGATTTGATGCAACGGTATGGTTTTTCGTGCGAGAGGCTCGGGAAAAACGATGGTCTACCCGCGTTGGTCTTGAGGACGGTTGCAGGTTGGAAGACCATTCAATCGCGTCATCAAACGCTCAACTCGTTGCCAGCGCTATCGCCATCTTTCAGCAGAAGAGTTTCAAATAGCAGACCTTCGTGAAGCTTCGGCGAATTGGCGTTTCGTCCGCAAGCCGGTCATTCGATCCGGCAGCACACCATCGCCGCTTTAAATCATTCGGTGAAAGTCTGGGCTGCGCTGTAAAGCCAAATTGTCTGGAGATTGCCCGTTGCCATGTAGATCACTACGACCTTGGCGCGTCGCAGAGTGCCAAACGGATGCCGAGAGCAACTCAGCGGGCTTTGAGTCACAAAGACCTTTTTCTCTTAATGGGTCTCGCCAGCCCATACAACATTGTTAAACACTTTTGTAGCGCGATAAGGCGCGCTCAAAACGCTAAAAAATCCTAACGAATTGATATGTTTGGGCTGTTGGGGAGAGTGGTGCCCAGAGGCGGAATCGAACCACCGACACGCGGATTTTCAATCCGCTGCTCTACCAACTGAGCTATCTGGGCGTGCCTTGCGCGTGTTCCGGGACAAAGCCCCGTTCGCTGAAAGCCCGGTTCTTATAGAGGCTCGCTCAGACCTTGTCCAGCACCCCGGCAAAGTTTTTTGTGGTCTGGCAATCGCGTGAACGTGGATAACAGAGCCTCCTCACAAAGCCCTGAAAAACAACCGCTTTTGACGCGGGCTGAGGCCCGTTCATCAGAACGCAAAAGGCGCGCGGTTCATCCGCGCGCCTCCGGTCGCTTCTCCTGCCGGCCGGCTTACTGCTCGGTGATCCGGCCGTCGGTGAACGGCGTGTAGCCGTTGCGCGCGGCAAGGTAGTCTGCAACCACGACTTCAAGTCCTGGACCGTAGTCGTAAGCGTTCTGACCGCTCTCGGCAAAGACCTTGTAGCCATCGCCACCGCCGCGCATGTAGTTGTTGGAAACAACGCCGTAGACCTTGTCCGCATCAAGCGGCACCCAGTTGCCGTCTTCCATGACCTCCACAAGCAGAATACGGCTGCCCGGATCCTTCTTGGGGGTCCAGGAGTATTTCAGCCCGGAGACCTGGGGGAAACGGCCAGCGCCCTCTTCAACCTGCGAGACACCGTTTTCCAGGGCGGCGATAACATCGGAACCCTTGAGCTGGAACGTCGACAAGGTGTTCTGGAACGGCAGAACCGTGAGAACCTCGCCCATGGTGACTTCGCCACCGTCGATCGAAGCGCGCAGACCGCCGCCGTTCTGGATGGCGATCTGAACACCCTGGTCCTTGACGCGATCGAGCATGGCATCGGCGACAAGATTGCCCATCTGGCATTCGCCTGCGCGGCAGGACCCACGGTCGCCGTCGACCGCATCCTCGGTCGAGCCGATAACCTTTGCCTTCAGCTCCTCGATCGGCGCAGCCAGTTCGGCAACGCGTGCGGCGAACCCCTCGTCCGGCGTAACGGACGCATCCAGCAGGATCGGTTCACCTTCGGCTTTTATGAGGTTGCCGTCATCATCCCAGGTCACGTCCAGTTCGCCCAGGAACTTGCCGTAGGCGTAGGCCTGGACGATCGGGACTTCCTTGCCGTCCGGATTGGTGGCGAGAACCGGATAAGGGCCGGACGCACCTTCCTGCGTGTTGGACAACAGCGTGTGGGAATGGCCCCCGACAATAACGTCGATGCCGGGCACGTTTTCCGCGATTTCAATGTCGCCCGGCAGACCCATATGCGTGACGGCGATGATCTTGTTGATGCCGGCTGCTTCAAGCCCTTCGACAGCCCCTTTCAGATAGTCCTCGGCCTTTATGAACCGAACGCCCTGCCCTGGAGACGAGGTGTCGACCGTGTCTTCAGCCAAGGTCGACACAATGCCGATCCGCTCGCCGCCTTTTTCCAGAATCAGGACACCTGGAACCTTGCCTTTCAGGGCCGGTTCACCATTGACCTCGATATTGCCTGAAATAACCGGGAATTCCGCCTTGTCGATGAAGTTGGCAAGTGCTTCCGGACCATCGTCGAATTCGTGATTGCCGACAGCCATGACATCGATATTCATGCCGTTGAGGAATTCAACGGCCGCGTCGCCCTTGTAGGTCGTGTAAAACAGAGAGCCCTGGAACTGGTCGCCGGCATCGACGACGACGACATTCTTGCCGTCAGCTTCCAGTTCGGCCCGGCGCTGATCCAGCATCGTCTTGATCCTGGCGATGCCACCGAAGCACTTTCCTTCCGCCTCGTCTTCCTGACCACAGGTGGAATCGTATTTGTTGATCGATTCGATGCGCGAATGCAGGTCATTCAAATGCAAAATCGATAGGGAATAGTCAGCATAGGCTGCTGTCGGCAGTGCCGTCGAAAGAGACAGCACCGCAGCGGTCACAAAACGGTTCTTCATCAAACCCTCGCACATGTTCTTGGTTGTTCGTTAGGCTCCGGCATTTCTGCCGGCCGTCACCTTCCCCCCCGATCGATCCCAATACTTCAAGGTGCGCTCTTAATCAGAGCACCGTTATGTCCTGTCGGAACCGGAAAATCGGGCCGGGTTAGCCGGTGTGGGAAAATCTTTGATCAGATTTCCGGCAACTGCAAGTGGCCACTGGCAAATGACCTGCATAAAATTAGCCAGATAACTACTCACCCGCTCCAAATGCGGGGATTACTCCGTGCGCCAGCCGGGCAGCGGTTCGTTCCTGCCCTCAAAAGAGGCGCTGCGGCGGCGCTACTTTTCGTCCGGAAAATTGCTCTCATCGATGTCGTCGGTCTCGACCACCGGGATCGTATAACCTTCGGAAAACCACCGATTGAGGTCAATCTTGGCGCAGCGGTCGGAGCAGAAGGGATAGTTTTCCTGTGTCGACAGCTTCGAGCAGATCGGACAAGGGCGCATACGCCGACTGGTGGGCTTCTTTTCGTTTGCCGCCATTTTGCCTCGCAGGATTGATCCGGTGGACAGATCTTCGTCTTCAGGCCGCAGCTATCGCCCATCCTTGATGGACAGGATAGCCTGCGGCACTCAGAAGGTTGGCCGTTTCAACAAGCGGCAATCCGACCACCGACGGATAAGAGCCGACGAGTTTGACGACAAAACTTCCGGCAAGGCCCTGGATCGCATAGCCGCCCGCCTTGCCCCGCCATTCGCCTGAAGAAATATAGTCGTCGATGTCCTTGCGGGACAAGCGCTTGAATCGCACGCGGGTCTCGACGAGTTTTGAGCGGACCTTGCCGTTTGCCTCGGCGACGGCAACGCCGGTAAACACCCTGTGTCCCCTGCCCGAAAGAAGCGACAGGCAAGTCAGAGCCTGATCGGTCAGTTCCGCTTTCGGCAAGGCGCGGCGTCCGACCGCAACGACCGTGTCGGCCGCCAGTACAATACCGCCCTGCGTCTGTTCGGAGAGATCGGCCGTCTGACGCACTGCCTCAGCCTTGGCCCGTGCCAGCCGCAGCGCCAGGCTGCGGGGCGTCTCGTGCTTCTTGGGCATCTCGTCAATATCGGCCGGCAGGAGATGATCAGGCTCTAGCCCGATCTGCTGCAGCAGTGCGAGGCGGCGCGGTGAAGCGGAAGCCAATATGAGCTGGGGAACATCGGTCATAAGCGCAAAAGCCTGAAAGCCGGCATCACCTTGACGGGACCGCTTATTTGAAGCGGTAGGTGATCCGCCCCTTGGTGAGATCATAAGGGGTCATTTCAACAAGAACCTTGTCACCCGCCAGGACGCGGATCCGGTTCTTGCGCATACGCCCTGCCGTGTGAGCGATGATTTCGTGGTCATTTTCCAGTTTTACGCGGAACGTCGCATTCGGCAACAGTTCTGTTACGACGCCCGGAAACTCCAGAGCTTCTTCTTTGGCCATTTGATATCCTGAATAAAGCGGGCCCTGCCCGCGGGTGCCGGGGAAACTAACGGATTAGCGCCTGAAAGTGAACCTTTCTTTCCGATCCTTACAAAAAAGAAAAATCAGTCGGCCGCGCTGGGCGACCAGTCAAAGCGCTTCTTGATGCGCATCATAAGCTGATCGCGCACCGTGCGGTATTCGTTCAGGATCTGTTCGCGGCTGCCCGTGGCAAGCGTCGGATCCATTGTCGGCCAGTATTCCACCTCCATGGCATCGGTACGGGTCATCTCCAGCGCCTTGTGGTGGGCTTCGGGTGCCAGCGTCACGATCAGGTCGAAACCCTCCTCGTCCAAGTCCTCAAAGGTCTTGGGCTGGTGCTTGCTCATGTCGATGCCCATCTCGGCCATCACCGCGTCCACGAACGGGTCGATCTTGCCGCTGCGCACGCCCGCGGAGCGCACATAAATTCGTCCTGGAAACAGTTTCTGCATCAAGGCTTCAGCCATGGGTGAGCGCACGGAATTCATCCCGCAGGCAAACAAAACCGCAGTCGGACGAAGGCCCGGCCCGGTCATTTACCTCAGCCTTTCCAATGAAGAGCGTATACGAGCGTGAACAGGCGACGGGCTGTCTGCATGTCCACTTCGATCTTCCCTTCCAGGCGCTCCATCAAGATGGTGGAGCCCTCATTGTGAACGCCGCGCCGGCCCATGTCGATCGCCTCGATCTGGCTGGGCGTCGCATGGCGAATGGCTTCGTAGTAGCTCTCGCAGATCAGGTCATAGTCCTTGACGATCTTGCGCAGGGGAGACAGCGACAGGACATGAGTAACGACTTCCTGCTCGTCCTCCGTCCTGATCCGGAACACGAGCTTCTTTTCGACAACCGCCAGATTCAGGACGTATTTCGATACGGGGTGACCGATGGGCTGAAAGCAGTTTTCCTCGATCAGGTCGTAAATCGCGACCGCGCGGTCGTGTTCCACCTCCGGGGTCGAACGCGCGATAGAGGCTTCGTCCAGGACGATGTCCACCAGCCGGCTGCCGGTGGATTGCGAGCTGGTATCCGGTTGCGATCCACTCATGTGCGAGAAGCCCTTTGAGTCTCGGTTACATGTTCAGCCTGATGGAAACAGAGCGCGCGTGCGCCGACAACCCCTCAGATTCGCCCAAAGTGATCGCTGCCGGGCCGAGCGCACGCAGATTGTCAGCATTGCACTTCAGGATCGAGGTGCGCTTGACGAATTCGAGAACGGAAAGACCTGAGGAAAACCGGGCCGAACGGGCCGTTGGCAGGACGTGGTTGGACCCGCCGACATAATCACCGATGGCCTCAGGCGTGTAATGTCCGAGAAAAACAGCGCCCGCGTTGCGAACCTTCGTCAACAGAGCTTCCGGGTCGGCGACCGCCAGTTCAAGGTGCTCTGGCGCGATCCGGTTGGCAAGCGGCATCGCCGCGTCCAGATCCTCTACCAGGATGACAGCTCCGAAATCTTCCCAGCTTGCCCGGGCAACTTCTTCGCGCGGCAACGTCTTGAGCTGCGCCTCGACAGCCTTTTCCACTTGCTCCGCCAAATCGGCGCTATCGGTTATCAGGATCGACTGGGCCGCCGTATCGTGCTCGGCCTGCGCCAGAAGGTCGGCCGCGATCCAGTCCGGGTTGTTTTCGCCATCTGCCACGATCAGGACTTCCGAAGGGCCGGCGATCATGTCGATCCCGACCGTACCGAACACTCTGCGCTTGGCCGCAGCCACAAAGGCGTTTCCAGGTCCGACGATCTTGGCCACCGGCGCGATCGTTTCCGTGCCGAAAGCCAGGGCGGCAACCGCCTGTGCCCCACCGATCCGGTAGATCTCGGTTACACCGGCAACCTTGGCAGCGGCCAGCACCAACGGGTTCAGCACGCCATCGGGACTCGGCACCACCATGACGATGCGTTCGACGCCGGCAACCTTCGCCGGCACAACATTCATAAGAACAGAGCTCGGGTAGCTGGCAAGGCCGCCCGGCACATAAACGCCAACGGCCTCAACCGCTGTCCAGAGCGAGCCAAGTTCCACACCAATGCCATCCGTGTAGCGGTCATCCTGCGGCATCTGGCGAAGATGGTGTGCGTGGATCCGGTCGTGGGCGAGCTTGAGGGCGTCCAGCGTTTCCGCCGGAACTTCTCTCACCGCGTTTTCGATTTCCATCTCGGAGACAGCAAGCTCCGACATATCCGCCGCCTCCAGCCGGTCGAATTTTGCGGTGTAATCCAAAACGGCGGCATCGCCGTTCAGGCGGACTGCCTCGATGATGTCCCGAACGACCTGATCAACGTCCTCAGACACTTCCCGCTTGCCTGCCAGGAGATCGGCGAACGTCTGCTCGAACCCGGCCTCGGTGCTGTTAAGGCGTAGAACCACGCGCATCTCCCTCAGGTTTGGTGCCGGGCACCGGTAGAATGGTCACGTCGCTTAGCTGAGATCGTGCTGCGGAAGGTTGGGCGTCGACCAGGCAGCTCCAAGGTCGGAAAGCTGCGCTTCGATGCACTCGACATCCAGCGCCAGGCTGGCTCCACCGGCAAAGGCAAGCTGTATTGTCCCGGAAGGTTCTTCGCCGCCTTCGAAGGTGACCGCAAGCAGTTCCAGGACAGCCCCCTTTGCATCCTGGCGGATGTTTTGCGCCTTCATGGCCTTGACCTGCGCAATGGCAAGGGCAGATCTGCGGCGCTCATGTTCCTTCGTGCGTTTGTCCGCCTCTTTGTCCCAGACAAAGCGGTTGAACACAAACACCGCCTTCTTTTCATTGGGTAGGTAGCGGATATCCGCCACGGTCAAAATGGCGTCCTGCAAATGTGCGGAGAGAACCTGAAGATCTTCCTGGTCGAGAGCGGCAAGTTTCAGCTGATCCATAGCGGCCTGATTCTGATCCGGTTATTGGTTTTTCGGCAAACCGCATATAGGTGAAGTCTGCCTGGGTCCCAAGGGGGATGACCTAATGCGGAATTCCCCGTTTGGCAACGACGAATAAGCTTGTGGCGGCTGTTACGGCCCCTCATCCACGCGTTGGCGCAGATCTTCCTTGATTTCGTCGAGGTTTGCGATGCGGTTGAACACCCGGCGCCCAAGCCAGAGACCGAAGACCAGAAGGAAAAACCCCAGCGTCGGACCATAAGGAGGTGCGACGAAAACAACTGCGAGCAAGCCCGCCATGGCAAAGCAAACCTGGATCAGGAACCTGATTGTCTGTGCACCCATGAACCTTCCTTCCATGACCCTAACCGCCTTACCGGAAACCGTTCCGCAAGGGGCCCTCTCTTGCAATCCAGACACGCATCAAGGACAGTGCCGTCATGTTGAAAATACCGTGCAACACCGGAAAAACCATGCTCAACAAACTGTCCGGCCTTCTTTTGCTTCTGACCGCTTTCTGGACCTCTCCCGCTTCGGCACAGGACTTTACCGAAAAGGTGGTCGGTGAGACGATCTACGTTCCTGCCTATTCCAGGATCTTTTCCTATCCGAACCGCTCAGATCTGCTGGCGGCGACGCTTGCGGTTCACAATGTCGATCCCGAAACGACCCTGACCCTGATGCGGGTCGACTATCACGGCGAGGACGGGAAGTTATTGCGCAGCCTTTTGGAAGCCCCGTTGGAACTCGCACCGTTGCAGTCGAAAACGGTTCTCATTCCGATCAACGATACCAGTGGCGGCGTCGGCGCAAATTTCGTGGTCGTCTGGACATCGGACACACCCGCGCTCAGCCCGATCGCCGAAGCCATCATGACAAGCGGCAGCGGCGGGCCCGGCCCGTCCTTTACATCGAGAGGCCGGGTGATCGAGCGCCAGCAAGCCAAGTGAGAGTGTCTCTTTGCGCCAAACTGGTCCGTCTTGTGCGCCACTACCAACTCAATTGAGCGCGATATATGCATTCGTCACGGAACGTCCCAACATGACACGTCATTGCCGGACTTGATCCGGCAATCCAAGCCGTGCCTTCGCTACAAACGCAGGCTCACTCGTCAGGCGAGGTCACGGTATGGGTCCCATGGTCAAGCCATGGGACGACCGAAGAGAGCAGGAAACTGAGTTTCCACCCGTCAATTCCGACCCGGATCAAATCCGGGGCAGCAAGGGAACCAGAACCTATCCGGAAATCCGCTCGATCTGTGCACCGCAGCGGGTGAGCTTGTCTTCCAGGCGCTCAAAGCCGCGGTCGAGGTGGTAGACCCGGTTGACCGTGGTTTCTCCCTCTGCGGCCAGTCCGGCGATCACAAGCGACACGGACGCCCTGAGATCGGTCGCCATGACCGGCGCACCGCGCAGCATGGAAACGCCGTCGACAGTTGCCGTACGTCCGTCCACATGGATCTGTGCACCGAGCCGCGCGAGCTCCTGCACATGCATGAAACGGTTTTCGAAAATCGTCTCGGTAATCCGGCTTGAGCCGCCCGCCTTCGTCATCAGCGCCATGAACTGGGCCTGCAGATCGGTCGGGAAACCCGGGAAAGGTTCGGTGGTGACATTGACCGGCTGAATGCCGTTGCCGTTCCGGTAGACCTTGATGCCCTCATTCGTCTGGGTGATGTCCGCGCCCGCCTGGCGCAGCGTATCCAGCGCCGTGTCCAGCAGGTCGGCGCGTCCGCCCTGCAGCAGAACATCGCCGCCGGTCATGGCAACCGCCATGGCATAAGTGCCCGTTTCAATCCGGTCCGGAACGACCGCATGGTGCGCTCCGTGAAGCCGCGGTACGCCCTGAATGCGAATGGTAGAAGTGCCCTCGCCCTCGATCCTGGCGCCCATGGCCTTGAGGCACCGGGCCAGGTCCACCACTTCGGGCTCACGCGCGGCGTTGACCAGTTCCGTCTCGCCGTCGGCAAGTGTTGCGGCCATCATGATCGTGTGTGTCGCGCCAACCGAGATCTTCGGGAATTCGACCCGCGCGCCTTTCAGCCCGCCCGGTGCCTTCACGACCACATAACCGCCCTCGATCTCGATATCAGCGCCGAGCGCTGCCAGGCCGTCGATGAAGAAGTCGACAGGGCGCGTCCCGATGGCGCAGCCGCCGGGCAACGACACACGTGCTTCGCGCATGCGGGCCACCAGAGGGCCGATGACCCAGAAACTGGCGCGCATCTTGGAAACCAGCTCGTAAGGCGCAGTGGTGTCGACGATTTCGCGCGCAGTCAAGTTCAACGTCTGGCCGGCCAGCTCGTCCTGACCGGACCGCTTCCCGTTGACCGAATAATCGACGCCGTGATTGGAGAGGATCTGCATCAGCTGGGCGACATCGCGCAGGCGCGGTACGTTGGAAAGTGTCAGGGTCTCGTCGGTCAGAAGCGAAGCGATCATCAGCGGCAACGCCGCGTTCTTCGCACCGGAAATCGGAATAATACCGTTCAGCTCCGCGCCGCCAACAACCTTGATACTGTCCATATGAACCCCGAATGCAGCCGATTTGCTTTCCGGCCGTCCCCTAGAAGCCATTCACACCAAACCTGCGGTCTACACACAAGTTGCGACCCATGCAAGGCAGCGCTAAGCCGGGGATCGGGCGTTTTGATGGCGGAAGTGCTCTGTTGGACCAATTGTCCTCAGGAATTCAGTCTTCGCGCTTCGCCTTGGCGGCGCTCTTGCGGCGGCGGAGGTTGGCTCTCAGCGCTTCGGCAAGCCGCTCCTCCCGCGACGGTGCCTTCGCTTTTTTTCCCGCAGGCACCCGCGTTTCAGAGGTGTCCACACTCTTGCCCTCAACGGCTTGGTCTTTTTGGTCTTTTTCACTCATCTCGCTGTCTGCCCGGTCGTCACCCGCGTTCTTTTACCAATCGGGCAGTCCGCTGCAAAGCGGAACAGTGCCCGTTTCGTAGCGAAGCGAAACAATAGATAAAGGACCAGAAGACAAGTGCCGGCAGGACGGTGGATAACACGCAATGACCGTTTGCAAATTTCGCAGGTCTGCGGCGCTATCCACAGCTTGGTATTCCCCGGATTTCAGCCGGAAATCAGGCCCGGCGCGTGCCGAGTGGAAGCCTACCCTTCGCAAAGCGGATCCAGCTCAAAAAAAACCAAATCACCGCTTGCGTCCCAATGGCTCTTATGGCAAAAGCGCCCTCATTCCGGTCGGCGGCGCTGATCGGGACCAGCATTCGCGTCTCAAAAAATCGCTTTTTTTTTGAAAAGGCCAGTTGGACGCCGGGCTCGATCAACCAAGCCCATTAGCTGCCGTAGCTCAGGGGTAGAGCACTCCCTTGGTAAGGGAGAGGTCGAGAGTTCAAATCTCTCCGGCAGCACCATAAAAATCAATACTTTACAGCTCTAAGCGTCAGCGTAACTTGCAGATTCCTTCAGGACTATGCAAGGAACAGACACCATCTTGACGGCGTTTCTGCCGCGAAGACCCGACGGGCCGTCCACGGCTTGGTCTGATCGAGACCCCTTTCGAACCGAAGGTTTGGCACTTTGATCCTGATCCGCTGACACACGCCTTATCCTTGCAGATGCTCCCAGACTTGCGAGATTACGACCGAGCCTTCGCCGACTGCTGAAGCGACGCGCTTCACCGAACCGGCGCGAACGTCTCCCACAGCGAAAAGACCTGGGCACGAGGTTGCAAACGGAGACGTCTTGCCCGCGTCATTGCCGGTCAAAACGAAGCCTCTCGCATCCATGTCACAGGACTTGCGCAGCCAGGATGTATTCGGTGCGGCGCCGACCATGATGAAGGCTGCCGGACAATTCAGATGCCAATCCTTGCCGTCGCGATCGATAACAACATTCGCCAAGGCGTCGCCGCCTTCGAGCGCCCGGATTTGCGACCTGTAATGAATGGAGATGGACTGATCGGCTTCCAACCGGGAGAGCAGATAGTCAGACATGGAGGCGGCGAGGCTCTCGCCGCGCACCAGGACATGCACATGCCTGGCGGTGCGCGACAAATACATGGCAGCCTGCCCCGCAGAATTGCCGCCACCGACGACAACGACGTCGGCGCCACGGCAATAACGTGCCTCCATGTCCGTCGCCGCGTAGTAGACGCCCGCGCCCTCGAACTGCTCAAGCTTTTCCAGAGGCAACCGGCGATACTGGACACCCGTGGCAACGACAACCGCTCTGGCGCAGATTTCCTTATTGTTGTCGAGCGTCACGCAGAACACACCGTCCGACCGGCGCTCCAGGCAGATTGCACGACGCGGCCTTAAAAACCGTGTGCCGAATTTCATGGCCTGAATTTCACCACGCCAAACGAGATCGGCTCCGGAGATGCCGGTGGGAAAACCCATGTAGTTTTCTATCCGGCTGGAGGTTCCCGCTTGCCCGCCCACGGCAAGGTCCTCGACCAGAACCGCAGACAGCCCTTCAGCCCCTGCATATACCGCAGCCGAGACACCGGCCGGTCCGCCTCCGACAATCAACGCGTCGACGGTTTCATTGCATTCGAAGTTCTGTGCAAGGCCCAGGAGTTGAGCGACTTTTGCCGGTGTCGGCTCATCCACAACCCGGTTGCTGCCAAAAACGACCGCGGGTTTGCGACCACTCAACCGGCAGCTCTGCCTGATTTCATCGGCATCCTCCGAACCAAGGTCGATCAGCTGAAACGGTATCTTGTTTCGCGCAGCGAACTCTGCAATCCGCCTGACGTCGCGATCCTGGTCTGCTCCTATCAGCCTCAACGAGGAATCGTTTTCTTCTATCTGGCGGCGCCGTCGCGCGGCGAAAACGGAAATCACGATGTCGGACATTTCCGGTATGCGCGCCATCGCATCGAGCATTTTTTCCCGCGAAACAGCGATGACAACGGTCTGTTCCCTGGCCCGAAGCGGCAGCGTGAAGGCACCCCTGTTCAGAAATGCAATCTCTCCCAGAAACTGCGTCGGCCCCAGCGAAGCAGGCAGGTATGCTTCGCGGGTGTCGGGGTCGATGACTTCAACACGGCCTTCGAGGATGTAGTAAAAAACATCCATCGGATCGCCAATCTCGGCGATGATGTCTCCCTTTTCGAAGCGCACGACGTCGCCAATTGCTTTCAATTCCTCAACATGACTTTGATGCAAAGGCGTTCTTGTCATTTCCCGCAAGTTGGCAGCAAAACTCTCCATTGCGAAAATCCTTTGCATTGTTCAGGCCGGACTGAAACTGGCCGACGTGCTTTCAACAGGAACCCGAACCACTCCACCCGGGGTTGCCCTATTGTTGTGGTGCGCTGCCGGCATTTGGGAAGATGCAAATCGATCCGGTTGCTGGCGTTTGCCGCAAAGATCGGCAGAAACCGCAGCAAGACCTCTTCGCCGCATTACGAACGAGGTATATATAGCGGGGGGCATCGCGTAAGCCCTGCTAGACCCTTGGACCGGCGTGAAAGACCTGACCGTTGCAACAGCTACCAAGTCTTCACTAAAGTCGGGCTCGCGCTTCCAATTCCGCCAAGGAACTCGATGAACAACCTCAATGAACTCCGTGTGTTTGTGAATGTCGCCCAGGCTGAAAACTTCGCCGGGGCAGCCAGGGTGCTCGGAATGACCACGTCGGCTGTTTCCAAGGCCGTCCAGCGGCTTGAGACGGAAATCGGTGCCAAGCTGTTCACCAGAACGACCCGGTCGGTAACACTCACCGTTGAAGGGATCCGGTTTCTTGACGGTGCCCGCCGGCTTTTGAATGACGCTGATGCGCTAAAGGAGGAATTCGCCGACAGCCTCGCCCAGCCTCGCGGCAAACTCGTCATTTCTGCGCCTGCCGTGTTCGGCCGCGTCTGGCTCACCGAACGCGTTCTCGCGTTCATGTGCCGCTATGAGGAGGTTGACGTCGAGCTGAAGTTCGAGGACCGGCAGGTCGACCTTGGAACAGAGGGTATCGATATCGCGATCCGCATCGGCGCGCTCGGCGACAGTGCCAACCTGATGGCAAGGAAGCTTTTCGACGATCGCGCGTATACATGCGTCTCCCCCTCCTATGCCGAACGGTATGGAAAACCGGAAACGCTAAGCGATCTCGAACACCATCGAGGGATTCACTACCGCGTGCAAAACACCGGTCTGCTGTTTCCGTTTCTCTTTGACGACAACGGGGAAGTCGTGCGACGGACGCTGGATCCGGTCCTTGTGGGAAACAGTGTTGATGCTCTGCGCCAGGCAGCCGAAAAGGGCATCGGCATCGCACAGTTGCCGAGTTTCCTTGCTCATGAAGCCTTTGCCGCCGGGCGCCTGATCGAGGTTCTTGAAGACAAACGGCTGAACAATTTCCCTTACTCGATCATCTACCTGAACAGGCAGCTTGTCGCGCCGCGCGTGAGGGCTTTCGTGGACTTTCTTGTCGCGGACCCGCCAAGCTTTGTCCAAGCGCTGGAATAGTGCCCATCTGCTCGGCTATCCAATTGCGTCCTGTCAGGAAACACTGAGCGTCTCGGCGTCCCGCTAATCAGAGCGCCTCTCCATTCCCATCTCCCAGTCCAAGCGTGGGGCACAGCCCCGCAACCAAAGGAGATCGGAATGCCAAAGTCCAGCAAACTCTTTGCAGGTGTCGCGTTGGCCGTATTTTACGGCGCCGGTGCCTGGTATGCCGGAGAACGCATCAGCGACATGCAATTCGTTGCATCCGTGGAAGCGTCGGCTCCGGCGCAGGAAGCCCCGCTTCCGGTCGTCGACGTTGTGGCGGCAAAGGCTCGCGCCATCACCGAGTGGGACGAGTTCACAGGCCGGTTTGAGGCCGTCGACGAAGTGTCTATCAGAGCGCGCGTATCGGGCTATCTCGATGCAGTTCATTTCGAGCCGGGTGATGTCGTGGAAAAGGGCGATCTCCTTTTCACCATTGATGCACGCCCGTTCGAGACGGCGCTCGCAGAAGCGGAAGCTGGTCTGAGCGAAGCCAGGGCAGCTGCCAACCTTGCCGAGAAGGAACTGGAACGTGCGGAGCGGCTCATTGAGAACGGGCATACCAGTCAGTCGGTTCTGGATGAACGTGTTCATGAGGCAGAAATCGCCAAGGCAAGCATCGCAGCAGCCGAGGCGGCCGTTTCAAGAGCCAGGCTCGACCTCGGGTTTACGAAAATCCATGCACCGGTGAGCGGGCGGATTTCGGACGATTTTGTCAGCCCGGGTAATCTGATCGCCGCCGGTGCGGGGTCTGATGCCCTGACAACGATTGTCTCCCTCGATCCGATCCACTTCGTCTTCGACGCGAGCGAACAGCAGTATCTTGAATACATGCGCGCCTCTGCATCGTCGGGTTTCAGGGAAACCGCCGGGAAAACACCAGTTGCCTTGCGGCTTGTCGACGAAGCCGACTTTGCTCATGACGGCGCAATTGACTTCATTGACAACCGAATTGACCGGTCGACCGGAACCATTCGCGGACGTGCCGTGTTTGAGAATACGGACGGCGTGCTGACGCCGGGCATGTTCGGCCGTTTGCGTCTCGCAACGGCAGAGGACGCGCAGCGGATCCTTATCCCGGAGCGTGCCATCGGCTCCGACCAGACGACGAAATTCGTCTGGGTGGTCGATGACAGCGGGTCGGTGTCACGCCGGAGCGTCACGCTTCGCGACCGGCACGCAAATGATCGTGTCGTCGAAGGGCTTTCAGCGGGTGAACACGTGATTGTCTCCGGCCTACACATGGTGGGTGCCGGTGCACAGGTTACGGCCCGATTGATTGAAGAACCAACGGTTCAGATGGCGAAGCGCTAGGCGCGCTTCGTGTATCAGGTGAGGACAAACTAATGAAACTTCCCCAGTTTTTCATAGACCGGCCGATTTTCGCCGTTGTGCTTTCGGCCTTTATCACAATCGTTGGTGCACTCAGCTACTTCACACTGCCAATCGCGCAGTATCCGGAAGTGGCACCGCCCACGGTCCAGGTTCGGGCTCAGTATCCCGGCGCATCCGCGGAAACGATCGCGCAGACAGTGGCAACCCCGCTCGAACAGCAGATCAACGGTGTCGAAGGTATGCTTTATCTGTCTTCGCAAGCCACAGGCGACGGCAACTTGACCGTCACCGTCACGTTCGAACTCGGCACAGACCTGGATGCTGCTCAGGTCCTTGTCCAGAACAGGGTTGCCATCGCCGAGCCGCGCCTGCCGGAGGAAGTCCAACGGCTCGGGGTGATCACCCAGAAGGCGTCGCCGGACCTGTTGCTGGTGGTGCACATGTTCTCACCGGACGGTTCCAAGGACGACCTTTACATCACCAATGCCGCTCAGCGGGTGCGCGATGAACTGACACGTCTTGGCGGCGTTGGCGACATCACCATTTTCGGCGCGCGCGACTACGCCATGCGGATCTGGCTCGATCCGGAGCGCATTGCGGCACTGGACATGACACCCGGCGAAGTGCTCTCGGCTTTGCGGAGCCAGAACGCGCAGATTGCATCCGGCCTGCTGAACCAGCAGCCGACCCCGACGGCCTCTGCCTTTGAGCTCTCCGTTCAAACGACCGGCCGACTGGCGTCGCCTGAGGAATTTGAGCGGGTCATCGTCAAACGGGGGGATGACGGCCGGATCGTTCGGCTGAGCGATGTCGGCCGCGTCGAGCTTGGTGCGGCGGACTACACGACCCGCGCTTACCTTGACCGCAATCCTGCCGTCGCAATGGTCGTGAACCAACGCCCCGGAACCAATGCGCTGGCAACGGCCGAGGAGGTGCTGAGCACGGTTGAACAGCTGAGCCAGGACTTTCCTGAAGGCCTGGCCTATGACGTGATCTACAACCCGACCGAGTTCATCCAGGCATCGATCGATGCGGTCGTTGCCACGATGATCGAGGCGGTGCTGCTGGTTGTTGCCGTGGTTCTGCTTTTCCTCGGTACATGGCGTGCGGCCGTGACACCCATTCTGGCAATCCCTGTCTCGCTGGTCGGTACGTTCGCAGTCATGTCTGCGCTCGGATACTCGATCAATAACCTGTCGCTGTTTGGGCTTGTCCTGGCTGTCGGCATTGTGGTCGATGATGCAATCATCGTTGTGGAAGGCATCGAGAAACATATTCGCGACGGCCTAAAGCCGCGCGAAGCGGCCCGCAAGACCATGACCGAAGTGTCTGGCGCGTTGATCGCAACGTCGCTGGTGCTGGCGGCGGTCTTTATCCCGACCGCTGCCGTTGCCGGTATCTCGGGCGAGTTCTATCGCCAGTTTGCCGTAACGATCACGGTTGCAACGGCCATCTCGCTGTTTGTCTCCCTGACCCTGTCACCGGCCCTGGCGAGCCTGCTGCTGCGGCCGCATGGTGACCAGAAACCCGGTCTTTTGATGAGGCCGGTGGTTTGGGCGCTGGCAAAGTTCGACCGTGGCTTTGACCGTCTTTCTGCCGGCTACGCGACGACGACCAAGCGTCTGGTTCGTGCGCCGCTGATCATGTTGAGCCTCTTTGGCGGGCTGCTGCTCCTGACAGACCATCAGTTCTCCAAGGTGCCGTCCGGCTTCATCCCGGAGCAGGATCAGGGCTACTACATCACCGTCGTTCAGTTGCCCCCCGGCGCCTCGCTCGACCGGACGGACGCTGTCGTGCGCACTGCTGTTGATGAGCTTCTGGACATCAATGGCGTCGAACATGCAGCCGTGTTTGCAGGTTTCAACGGTGCCACCTTCACAACAGAATCGAACACGGGCGTGATCTTCTTCACCACAACGCCGTTTGCTGAACGTGAAGAGAAGGGCATTGTTGCCGAAGAGGTTCTGTCTGAAGCACGCCAGCGGATGGCTGCTCTCAATGACGCGGCGATCTTCGTCATCGCACCTCCTCCGGTGCGCGGCATTGGCACCGGTGGCGGCTTCAAGATGATGCTGCAGGACACGGGTAATGTTGGCCCGGCTGCGCTGGAACAGGCCGCAAGAGCGCTTTCGGCCGAAGCCAACGCAGATCCCGGTCTTGTCGCGGTCTTTTCGCTCTATTCGACCGGCACGCCGCGCGTCTGGGCCGAGATTGACCGTGAACGGGCCGAGATGCTGAACGTCCCGGTTGCTGCCGTCAACGAAGCGCTGGAAGTCTATCTCGGATCGGCTTACGTCAACGACTTCAATCTGTTCGGCCGCACCTACCGTGTGATCGCGCAGGCTGACGCTTCGTTCCGTGAGACTGCCGAGGATGTCGCCCGGCTGCGGACTCGATCTGACGATGGTGCGATGGTTCCGCTGGGTGCCGTTGCGACGTTTGAAGACACCACCGGCCCATTGCGTCAGCCGCGATACAATCTTTATCCGGCTGCCGCGGTCCAGGGCCAGACAATGCCAGGTGTGTCTTCGGCGGAAGCCCTGGACAAGATGGAAGCCATTGCCGAACGGGTGCTTCCGGCAGGGATCTCCTACGAGTGGACGGAACTGAGCTATCAGGAAAAGAATACGGATGACACGGCACTCTTGGTGTTCGGCTTTGCAGTCCTGTTCGTCTTCCTGGTGCTTGCCGCCCAATATGAGAGCCTGGCCTTGCCGCTGGCGGTCATCCTGATCGTGCCGATGGTGCTGCTGTCCGCAATCACGGGTGTCTGGCTTGCCGGCCTCGACAACAACATCCTGGTTCAGATCGGGTTTGTCGTCCTTGTCGCCCTTGCCTCGAAAAATGCGATCCTGATCGTGGAGTTCGCGCGGCAGGCGGAAACGGAAGGTCTGGACCGCTGGGAGGCCGCCGTGCGTGCCGCACGGACCCGGCTTCGCCCCATCGTGATGACCTCGCTCGCCTTCATCCTCGGTGTCGTTCCGCTGATGCTGGCGACGGGTGCTGGTGCGGAAATGCGGCAATCACTCGGCACTTCGGTGTTCTCCGGAATGCTCGGTGTAACGCTCTTCGGTCTCCTGTTTACACCGGTGTTCTACGTCCTGGTTCGCGCAGTGGAAGAACGGATCGTAGGCATGAGAGGCAGGACCTCAGAAGCAAACGCCCAGGAAGCATAGATTGACGGCGCCTGACACCCTCACCTAAGGCGTCCCGGAAGAGCGCGGTTTCACGACCGCGCTCTTCATTTGTGTGGTTCGCGACGAAGCAATGCAGCCTCTTCCTTGCGCTTATCTGAAGCGAGCGTTGATTATCTTGCGCCATTCGCCGGCGTAGCGTTGCAAAGCGTCGCTCGACCTGACACTGGTTTCCTGAGCGGCCGCAACACCTGCTGGTGTCGACGGCCGGTCGCGAACCAGCAAGGCAGCTCCAATGCTGGTGCCTGTTGCGATCCCTTCGGAGGTGTGCACGGACCTGCGAGTTGCCGCCTCCAGCATCTCCAGGAAGAGCGCGTTTTTCGCAAACGGACCTTCCACGTAGGTCGGTCCCCGGGCTCCGATCATGGCCAGGCATTCCGATGTTACCAATGCCAGATAGTACGAGACCGCAGCGTATCGCTCCGCCAGGGTCAATTCGTCTTCAGCGACGCTCCACCGGGCAGTTTCACCTTTGAACGGACCAGAACGAGGTTCGACAGCTGGAAACAACATGACCTGATCTCTGAGCACACGTGTTTCGTCTGCCTTGTTTGGCGCTACGCTTTTGCCCTGCATCACCAGATCAAATTCGCGCCCCCCCATGAAGCGTGCGGAAGGTACCGGATCTCCAAACGCGTTCACGTTCATGAGCGTGTCGCGTTTTGGATCGAGTGGTACGTCTACTCCCCCCAGCGCCAGTGCAATTACCCAGGTGCCGGTGGAAACGACGGAAAATGGCGGGTTTCGTTTGAGAAGATGCGGATAGAGCGAGGCGTTGGAATCGTGGATTCCACAGAACACGGGTGTATCGATTGACAGACCGGTGAGCTCGGCAACGGCCGGAAGGATCGGTCCCAGACAGTCGCCGGCTTTTTTCACCGGTGCCATCTTTTCCGTCAATGAAAGCCTTTCCACAAGCGACGAAAACCGGTTCTCCGCCGGACGCCAAAGGTCGGTATGACAGCCGAGCGAGGTCACCTCGTTTGAACAAACACCGGTGAGCCTGAAGGTCCAGTATTGCGGATAGGTCAGAACGGTTTCGACCCGATCAAGCAGGTCCGGATCGGTCTTCAACTGCCAATGCAGCTGGGCTCCGACATTGAGCCCCATGCCAAGACGCGGTGAACCTGTCTCTTCAAAACCGGGACGGAGCGCGTCGTATTCTTCACCGACGCTGTCCGGACCATCAAATTCGTAGTCAAGCATCGGCGCTGCAAGGTTTCCGTCCCCATCAAGCAGGACCGCGCTGGCGCCATGCGTCGTTACAGAGACGGCGTCTATGCGGTGCAATTGGTTCAGATCGTGAAGGGCCGCACAGACAAAATCCCAGTGGCCTGCAAGGTCAAAATGAGGGTAAGGCGGTCCGGGCAAAACGC
The DNA here is from genome assembly GCF_030732845.1 of Roseibium sp. MMSF_3544. Taxonomy (GTDB): domain Bacteria; phylum Pseudomonadota; class Alphaproteobacteria; order Rhizobiales; family Stappiaceae; genus Roseibium. The sequence continues at coordinate 447,116 of NZ_JASHKA010000002.1, read as the reverse complement.
GGTTAGGGCGTTTCAGGACACCAAGTTCTGTTTCCTGCGCGAGATCGACCACAGCGACCTTCAAATTGGTCTTGCCGATATCGATCACGCCAACATGCCGGATCGCAGTCATCTGGCTTCAGTCCATGTGAAAGACGGTTTCAAGCTCCGTCACCACGGGCTTGTTGTCAGCTTCCGACGCCATGATGTCCGCCATATGGGCCCACCATTTTTGCATCACCGGATGCTGCGGCAGAGCATCCATGCTGTGCCCGTCCTCACGCCACAATACGCCGAAGAGGATATTGGTCTCCCGGTCAAGATGGATCGAGTAATCCTTGATCCCGGCCTCCTTAAGCAGAGTGACCAGCTCGGGCCAGATCTCGTCGTGGCGCTTCTTGTATTCCACTTCCGTGCCTGGATTGAGTAACATCTTGAAGGCGAATTTTTCCATGGTGTCAGACTTTCCGCTTGGCCAGGAGCTGACGGGCGATGCGCGGTAGTGCGATGACGCCGATGAGAAGCAAGCCGATGAAGATTGACATGACGATGCCCGGCACATTCAACAGCCCGAAGCCGAAAGTGACCATGCCCATGACAAAGGCCGCGACCACGACACCGGGAATGGAGCCGGAGCCGCCCAGAATGCTTACCCCGCCAAGCACGACCATGGTGACCACCTCCAGCTCCCAGCCAAAGGCTATCGATGGCCTTGTGGCCCCAAGACGAGACGTCAGGCAAATTGCCGCGACGCCGGACATCAGGCCGGTCAAGAGGAAGAGGGCAAATTTTACCCGCGTTACCCGGATGCCCGAGAAAAGCGCCCCAACCGGATTGTTGCCAACGACATAAACCGCGCGCCCGAAATTCGTTTTGTGCAGGAGAACGGCGAAAACGACGGCCAACAGGGCGAATAGCAGGAATTCAAAAGAAATCACCCACCAGACGTAGCCCTGACCGAAAAAGGCGAATTCGGACGGGTAACCGGTATAGGCCTTGTCGCCGAGCACGATATAGGAAATACCGCGGAAAAGGCTCATGGTGCCGATGGTGACCACAATGGAGGGCAGCCCGAGACCGGTCACCAGAGCTCCATTGAACATGCCGCAAGCCAGCCCGACAGCGAGACCGATCAGGACAAGAACCGGCGTGTCCGCTCCCAACTGAACAGCAAACCCCATCGCGGTCGAGGCAAGCGCGATGATCGAGGCCACCGAGAGATCAATCTCGCCGGAAATGATCAGGAGCGCCATGGCGAAGGCGATCATCGCTTTCTCGGTGAAATTGAAGGTCGCGTCCGAGAGGTTCCACGGATCCAGGAAATAGGGCGAGGCGAAACTGTTTATGACGAAAACAGCAATCGCCACACCAAGCAGAAGCAACTCCCAGCTTGCGAGGAACCGTTGCAACGGCGATTTCAACCGGTCCGGTATCTGGCGTCCGGTGGTGACGGTATCGGGTGCGGTAACGCTCATGCCGCATGCTCCGCTTTCTTCAGGATCACCCTGCCCTTGGTCCGGCTGGAGGTGGCGTTGAAGGCGACCGCGATGATTATGGCGGTTCCAGAAATCGCGAGCTGCCAGAACGGCGAGATGTTGATCACCGGCAGAGCGTTCTTGACGATGCCAAGGAACAACGCTCCAAGCAGCGCTCCACCGACCGAGCCGATACCGCCGGCGATCGAAATGCCGCCGATGACGCAAGCCGCAACCACTTCCAGTTCGAACCCGCCGGCGATGTCGACATAGGCAACCGCGTAACGCGCCACCCAGAGGTAACCCGTCAGTCCGGCCAGCGCGCCGGAAATCACGTAGGCTGCACACTGGGTCTGCCCGACATTGATTCCGGTATAGACGGCCGCATGTGGATTGCCGCCGACGGCAAAGAAGGCCCGACCGAGCGGTGTGCGCCCGATGAGGACAACAAAGCCCAGCACCACCAGGAGCGCGATCCAGGAGAGCACCGGCAGGCCGAGAACGACCTCGCGCGGAAACGCCTTGAAGGCATCGCTCATCTCATGCGCATTGATCCACTCGCCACCGGAAATCACGAAGATGATGCCCCGGTAAATTGTCATGGTGCCGAGCGTTACCACGATTGGCGGGATATCCAGCCGCCAGACGAGCAGCCCGTTGAAGAGCCCCATCAGCGCGCCGAGACATATGGCGATTGCCAGGATTGCCGGTACGGGAAGACCAGGCACTACCGTATTCAACATGGCCACAACCATGCCCGTCAGCGCCAGGTTGGCCGCGACGGAAAGGTCAATGCAGCGGGTCAGGATCACCACCATCTGCCCGAGCGCCAGGATGATCAGCGGAGCCGTGTCGTTGAAGACATTGACAAGGTTTGCCGGGGCGACGAAGGCCGGAAAACGCGAGGCGATCGCAACCACAAGCACAAGAATTGCTCCGGCCAGGATCGCTTCACGGGACTTGAGAATGGGCGGGATCATGAGCGCACCTCGGTAATTCCGGCAGCGGCGCGCACCAGATGCTCCGGCGACAAGTCGTCGCCCTCATATTCAGCGGCAATACGCCCTTCGCGCATGACGATCACACGGTCGGACATGCCAAGAATTTCCGGAATTTCCGAAGACACCATGATGACTGCAAGCCCCTCGGCGGCAAGCTCCGCCATGAATTCATGGACGGCGGCCTTGGAGCCGATGTCGATGCCTTTTGTCGGCTCATCCAGTATGATTACACGTGGTTTCGTCGCCAGCCATTTGGCGATGACCACCTTCTGCTGGTTGCCGCCGGAAAGCTCGCCGATATCCTGGTCCAGTGCCGCGGCGCGCAGATCGAGCCGCTGGGTGTAGTCGCGTGCAAGCTTGAATTCCTTGGCCAGCCGCAGGAAACCCTTGTGCGAGGTTTCCTTCAAGGAGGGGAGCGAGACGTTCTGGAAGATCGGCAACCCCTTGATTGCACCCTGTTTACCGCGATCTTCAGGCACATAGACGATGCCGTGGCCAATGGCTTCGTTCGGGTCTCGAATGACCGCGATCTGGTCGTCGATCCGGACCGCCCCCTTGGACGGTCTGGTGACGCCAAAGAGGGCCTGCATGAACTCGCTGCGGCCTGCGCCGACCAATCCGTAAAAACCTAGGATCTCGCCGGCGCGCAAGGAGAAGCCGATGTCCTCGAACTCGGTTGGGTGCGAATATCCAACCACTTTCAGGACCTCATTGCCAAGCTGCGGACTGCGCTTGGGGAACACCTGGTCAACCGAGCGGCCAACCATCAACTTGACCAGTTCCTGTTTCGACACGTCGGCGATCTTGCCGGCACCAACCATCTGGCCGTCGCGGAAGACGGTGTAACGGTCTGCGATCCGGAAGATCTCATCGAACTTGTGGCTGATGAACAGGATCGCCTTGCCTTCAGCCTTGAGCCGTTCGACCAGTTCGTAGGTTTCCTCAATCTCCTTATGCGACAGAGATGCGGTCGGCTCGTCCATAATGACAATGCGGGCATCGATGGAAAGCGCCCGGGCGATCGCCACCAGGTGCTTGTTGGCGATGCCGAGATCCTTGAGTGTCACTGTCGGGTCGATCCGGGCACCAATCCGGTCCAGCAGGGCTTGTGCCCTGTCGATCATTGCCCTGCGGTCGATCAGACCGAATTTCGTTTTCGGCGCGTGGCCGATAAAGATGTTTTCCGCGACCGAAAGATCATCGAAAAGCACGGTTTCCTGGTGAATGGCGGTGACACCCGCCCTTCCCGCATCCTGGGCCGTCGGAAATGTAACCTGGGTTCCACCGATGCTGATCTCGCCTTCATCCGGCTGGTAGATACCGGTCAGCACCTTCACGATCGTGGATTTGCCGGCTCCATTTTCTCCAACTAGCGCGGTGACTTCACCGGGATAAAGCTCCAGCGAGACGTCGCTGAGCGCCTTCACACCCGGAAAGGACTTGGAAATGCCAGTGAGGGACAATGCGGGGCTGACGGCGTCGCCCGATTGCGGATGCTTGTCCGCACTGTCCTGCGCGTTCGCAAGCATGACCATATTCTGGAGCCCGGTGTTAGGTGTGTTGAGGTGAGGACCCGGGGTCGACGCACCGGGTCCTGCATTGTTTTCCATCAGGTCGTTGCGACCAGCTTAGAAAATGTCCTTGAAGTCGTCGATGTTGGAGCTGTCGTAGACAAATGGATCCGCCATCGCGCCTTCATTTTTATCGTCAAGCGTCAGCGTTCCCATGCGACCCATCGGAATTTCCGCACCAGGTCCGGCCTCGGCATTACCAGCGGCCAGATTATATGCCAGCATGGTTGCGGAATAACCGAGGTCAATCGGGTTCCAGATCGCGAATGATTTCGAAGCACCGGACTCGATATGACCGGCCATTTCGGAGGGTAGCCCCAAGCCGGTGACATTGATCTGACCGGCCTTCTCCGCATCTGAAACAGCCTGTGCGGCGGCAACGATACCAACAGAGGTCGGTGCAATGATCGCCTTCAGGTCCGGATAGGTCTGCATGAGGCCCTGGGCCTCGCGATAGGATTTGTCGGCAAGATCATCACCATAAACCGTCGCCACAACGTTGATGCCCGGATAGTTGTCCTTGACCTTGTTCATTTCCTCGATCCAGGTGTTCTGGTTCGTGGCCGTCGCGGAGGCAGACAGAACGGCGACGTCACCGCCATCCGGCAGGTGGTCGGCGGCCAGCTTTATGATCATGTTGCCGATCAGCGGATTGGATGACGGGTTTAGGTGAAGCTGGCGGCCTTCCGGAGCAACGCCTGAATCCCAGGAAATGACGGTGATGCCACGGTCCATGGCTTTTTTCAGGGCCGGAACCAGCGCATCCTGATCGTTGGCGGAGATCGCGATAGCGTCGACCTTTTGTGCGATCAGCGCATTTATGACCTCGATCTGACCTTCGGCGGTGGTGTCGGTCGGGCCGGTATAGATGATCTCGACACCGCCGAGTTCCTTCGCGGCTTCCTCAGCACCCTTGGCGGCCGCTTCAAAGAAGCCGATACCCAGCGCCTTGACCACAAGGGCGATACGTTTGTCCTCGGCCTGGGCGGGGCTTGCCATCGCAACGGCGGCCATGGCGGTTGCTGCCAGAAGTGATTTCCAGAGTTTCATTGCTTCCTCCCTAAGATCAACCTGCAGATCTAGGCATGCAGGATTTTGATCGTTCTTGAGTGTTGGAGCATCGTGCCGGTATTCACCAAACCCGGGTCGCTCCAAAAGCTGCCGCCCCTCCTCAAGGTCCGGCAGAAGACCGGCTACCCGCTCGAGGGTGCCTTGCTCTGTGCGACGCTCACCGGCGCCACGATCAGATTTATGTCGGCCTGTTCCAGCATCTTGGCCGCGCTGTCCGGAATGCCATCATCGGTGATGACCGTCGTAATCTGCTCCAGCGGGCAAAGGATCAGGCTTGACCTTGCGCTGAATTTCGATGAATCCACCAGCACCACCAACTCATCGGCCTGGCCGATCAGTTTCTGCTCGGCCTGGATCAACAGCGGATCCGCTTCCATCAGACCAAGGGGCCCGAGCCCCTGAGCGCCCATGAACATGCGCGTGGCATAAAAATTCCGGGTTACATCATTGTCGAACGGGCTCAGGACGATGTTTTGCTCGCGGTAAATGACGCCGCCGGAGAGCATGATGGTGTTCTTGGAGTTCTTTAAAAGGTGTTCAGCAATCGGGAACGAGTTGGTGAACACCTGGCAGCGTTTGGTCGCCAGCGGATGCACCATCTGGAAAGTCGTTGTTCCGCCATTGACGATGATCGCATCGCCGTCCTCGCACAGCTCGACTGCTTTTTGGGCAATTGCGCGTTTCTGCGCGATGTTGATCGTTTCGTTGACGCTGAAAGGCCGCCCTGCGAGCCCGACAAATTGTGGTGGGTGAATGGATTCGGCACCGCCCCTCACCCGGCGCAGCTTTTTCTGAACATGCAACTGCGCAATGTCCCTGCGGATGGTCGCTTCAGAGGAATCCGTCAACGCCACCAGCTCCTGGACGGTCACGACCGGACGATCCTGGACTGCGGATAAAATGATCCTGTGGCGCTCTTTCTCGTGCATGTGGTCCTCCCAACAATCAAACGTTTCCATTGATATCAGTCAGTGTCAATCAAAAAATGTCATAAACAATCATTTTGCAGTGCAATATGATTGCTTATGATCGTTTTTGATTGACTTTCCGATCCGATCAAGCGAGTTTCTAGTCAATGAGACGCGAGCTGTCTGGCTTTCATGGGAGGAAAAAATGTTGAATTCCGCTGCCGGGTCCCGGTTGGCCAATCTGTGGGATGAACAAAAAACCTCCAACATGAGCGAAGCGGAGCTGCTGCTCTACCGGTCCAACCTTCTCGGCTCCGACAAGCGCATCACCAACTACGGCGGTGGCAACACCTCTGCCAAAGTGATGGAGAAGGATCCGCTCACCGGTGAGTTGGCAGAAGTGCTTTGGGTAAAGGGCTCAGGTGGCGATGTCGGCACGATCAAGATGGACGGCTTTGCAACGCTTTACATGGATAAGCTGCGTGCGCTGAAGGGGATCTATCGTGGTGTCGAATTCGAAGATGAGATGGTCGGCTATCTGCCCCATTGCACCTTCAATCTGAACCCGCGTGCAGCGTCGATCGACACGCCGCTTCATGCCTACGTTCCGCAGAAACACGTCGACCATATGCATCCCGATGCGATCATCGCGATTGCGGCCGCCAGTGACAGCAAGGCGATCACGCAAGAAATATTCGGTGATGACATCGGCTGGCTGCCCTGGAAACGGCCCGGCTACGAACTCGGTCTGTGGCTGGAAAAGTTCTGTCTGGAGAACTCGGAGGCGCGCGGTGTCGTTCTGGAAAGCCACGGTCTTTTCACCTGGGCCGATGACGCGAAAACCTGTTACGAGACCACGCTTGAGATCATCAACAAGGCCATTTCCTGGTTCGAGGACAAGACCGCCGACCAAGACGCTTTCGGCGGTTCGCAACATCGCGCCCTCGCCCCGGCCGAACGCCGCGCGGTCGCAGCCAAACTGATGCCTTCGATCCGCGGCATGGTGTCGGCCGCGCAACATCTGGTCGGTCATTTCGACGACAGCGACGCGGTGCTGGAATTCGTCTGCTCGAAAGACATGGAAGCGCTTGCCGCGCTCGGCACCAGCTGCCCGGACCATTTCCTCAGAACCAAGATCCGTCCGCTGGTTGTCGACTTCGATCCCTCAAGCCAGGATATCGAAGGCACTCTTTCCGGCCTTGGTGCGGCCATTGAGGCCTATCGGGATGACTACGCCGCCTATTACGCCCGCTGCAAACATGATGACAGCCCGCCTTTGCGCAATCCGAATGCGGTTGTCTATCTGGTGCCCGGCGTCGGCATGATCACCTTTGCCAAGGATAAGGCGACGGCGCGCATTTCTGCCGAATTCTACACCAATGCCATCAACGTCATGCGCGGCGCGTCCAGCGTCTCGACCTATCGCGGCCTGCCAGAACAAGAGGCCTTCGACATCGAATACTGGTTGCTGGAAGAAGCGAAACTTCAGCGCATGCCGAAACCCAAAAGCCTTGCCGGCAAAGTTGCGATTGTAACAGGTGGAGCCGGTGGCATCGGCTCCGCAACAGCCGAACGATTTCTGCGCGAAGGAGCTTGCGTCGTCCTTGCCGACATCGACGCCGATGCCCTTTCGGCCGCCACTCAAAACCTGTCCAGCCGTTATTCCGGCGACGTTGTCCGCTCGGTGACAATGGATGTCACCAGCGAGGATGCCGTGGCCGACAGCTTTGCCCGCGCAGCGCTTGAGTTCGGAGGCATCGACATTCTGGTTTCCAATGCCGGTATTGCTTCGTCGGCTCCAATCGAGGAGACCACTCTGGAATTGTGGAACCGCAACATGTCGATCTTGTCGACAGGCTATTTCCTGGTCTCGCGCGCGGCGTTCCAGATGATGAAGACACAAGGTATCGGCGGCTCGATCGTCTTTATCGGCTCCAAGAACGGCCTCGCCGCCTCGCCAGGCGCAAGTGCCTATTGCACGGCCAAAGCCTCAGAACTGCATCTTGCCCGCTGCCTCGCCCTTGAAGGCGCGCCGGACGGCATCCGCGTCAATGTGGTCAATCCCGATGCGGTCCTGCGCGGTTCCAAGATATGGTCAGGCGACTGGCTGAAGGAACGCGCACAAGCCTACGGCAAGGAAACCTCTGAGCTGGAGGAGCACTACCGCCAGCGGTCGCTATTGAAACGATCCGTCTTGCCGGAAGACATTGCCGAGGCAAGCTACTTCTTTGCGTCGGAAGCATCCGCGAAATCGACCGGCAACATTCTCAATGTCGATGCCGGCAACGTCCAGGCCTTCACCCGGTAGAGCCAAGTCATGACCTACGAATCTGCAAAATCCCGGTTTGGCGAGTGGGGTGTTGACACGGAAGCTGCGATCACCCGCTTGGGTGAAATTCCGATCTCAATGCATTGCTGGCAAGGTGATGACGTTGTCGGTTTCGAGCAGAAAACCGGTACTTCCGGCGGCGGCATCCAGGCGACAGGAAACCATCCGGGCCGGGCTCGCACACCGGACGAATTGCGGGCGGATCTGGAGTTTGCTTATTCCATGATCCCGGGTCGCCACCGGCTGAACCTTCACGCAATGTATCTGGATACGAACGAGGCGCCGGATCGCGACGAGATCGAATATCGCCATTTTGTGTCGTGGGTCGACTGGGCGAAGGACCAGGACCTTGGCCTTGACTTTAATCCGACTTTTTTTGCGCACGCGAAAGCGGACGATAACCTCACCCTTTCCCATCCCGATGAAGGGATCCGGGACTTCTGGATCGAGCACGGGCGACGCACGCGCGAGATTGCCGCGGCAATGGGCGCTGCGCTCGGGTCTCCAGCGATCAATAATATCTGGGTACCCGACGGCATGAAGGATCTGCCGATCGACCGGCTGGCACCGAGGGCCCGGCTCGAAGCGTCGCTCGACACGATGCTCTTGGAGCGACACGACCCGGCACACATGCGTGACGCGGTCGAGAGCAAGCTTTTCGGCATCGGCGTCGAGGCCTACACGGTCGGCAGCCATGAGTTCTACCTCGGCTACGCGATCCGCAAGGGCACACTGCTCTGCCTCGACATGGGCCATTTCCATCCAACCGAGAACATCGCCGACAAGCTCAGTTCGGTGGCGCTGTCGGTTGAGGAACTGCTCCTTCACGTCTCAAGACCGATGCGCTGGGACAGCGATCACGTGATCCTGTTGAACGATGACATCCTCGCCATGGGACAAGCATTGGTGAGCGAGGATCTCCTTGGCAGGACGCATATCGGTCTCGACTTTTTCGATGCGACGATCAGCCGGACTGCAGCCTGGGTGATCGGCACACGAAACATGCAAAAGTCACTCCTGAGAGCGATGCTTTTGCCGCTGAAACAACTAAGTGAGGCCGAAACTGCGCTCGATTTCACAAAACGGCTGGTCCTGACAGAAGAGCTGAAAGATCTGCCCTTTGGCGCTGTCTGGGAGGAATTCTGCAATCGCCACAACCGTCCAACCGGCGCAGCGCTGCTCGGTGAACTCGGCGCTTATCAGGAAAGTGTTGCCGACCGAGGTTAGCCACGGTTGAAGCAAGCGGGAGACCGTCGTAGTCAGAAATCAGGTGACATCACCCACCGGCTCAGTCATTCAATGGGTGATTGAGGCGAGAAACCAAGGTGAATGTCTTGACGACAAGTGCCCCAGGATATTCAGAGCACATCTGCCGAACTTTGTCGGCTTTGCTTGAAATCCCAAGCCCAACCGGAATGTGCGGGGACATATCTTACGAGGTCGAACGACGGCTTGCCGACCTTGGCCTGACTGTCACTCGCAGACGAGACGGCTCGCTTATCGCGCGTCTCGCCGGATCCGATCAATCTGCGCCAGCATTGGGATTTATTTCCCATCTCGACACGCTGGGTGCTCAGGTGAAACGCGTCAAAGCGAACGGTCGGCTTGAAGTCGTTCAGGTCGGAACGTGGTCGGCCCGCTTTGCTGAGGGCGCCAGGGTGAAAGTTCACGTAGACGGCGGCCTGCTGACGGGCACTATCCTCCCTGTCAAGGCATCAGGACATGCCTTTGGCAAAGAGGTTGATGCGCAACCGGTGGGGTGGAACGAAGTGGAGCTGCGGATCGACGCAGCCGTTCATACGCGCAAAGATGCAGTCGATCTTGGCGTTAAACCGGGCGATTTCGTTTCCATCGATCCGCAACCGGAGTTTCTTGAAACCGGTTTTCTTGTCTCCCGTTTCCTTGACGACAAAGCGGCCGTCGCCTGTCTGCTGACCGCGGCATCAGAACTCGCAGGTGGCGCAAAACCGGCGCGTGATGTCCACTTCATGTTCACTGTGAGCGAGGAAATCGGCACCGGCGCATCCGGATTGGTGAGCCCGGCGATTGCCGATCTGGTCGCGCTCGACATTGGTATTGTGGCGCAAGGTCAGGAGACCCGTGAGGACAGTCTCACGATCTGCATGGCCGACGCGACGGGCCCATATGACCGCCAACTAAGCCTGCACATGGAGGCAACCTGCAAAGTGGCCGGGTTGCCGGTCCTCCGCGATGTGTTTCGCTTCTACAAATCAGATGCAGCAAGCGCACGGCTTTCAGGGACTGATGCGCGCATGGCGTTGATGACATTCGGGGTCGATTCGTCTCACGCGTATGAGCGGACACATATTCGCTCACTGGAAGCGCTGACCGAGTTCCTGATCGCTTTTTCCCGGCAAGCCGCTTTATAAAGCCCTTAGGAAACGGGCGGCAATCGCGATTGCCTGCTCCATGTCTTCCGAAGATGCAAATTCTTCTGGGACGTGGGACACACCGCCCCGGCAGCGGACGAATAACATTGCGATGGGACAAAGCTCCGCCATTGCGGAGGCATCGTGTGTTGCACCCGACGGGAGCGAAACCGAGCGCCCCTGCGTCATGGAACAGGCATCTTCAAGAAATCTCCGGTAGTGAGGGTCGCAATCCTGCGCCGGTTGCTCATAGGTCTTCTCGATGGTGAGACGGCATCCTTGTTCTTCGCCAACCCTGTGTGCGTAATCCACCATGTGTGATCTGAAACTGTCACGGGCCGCATCATCCGGCGAGCGTATCTCCAGCGAAAAGCTGACCGTTTCCGGGATCTGGTTGACGGCGCCCGGCAGGATGGAGAGTGTTCCGCAGGTTGCGCGCAGGTTCTCAAGCTTCCTGGCTTGATCTTGAGTTTCAGCGACGATCCTTGCAGCGGGAACCAATGCATCGCGGCGTCCCTGCATCGGAACGGTGCCTGCATGACCTGTCTTGCCGTGGATCGTGATCGTGTTGCGTTCAATACCGCAGATTGCGGTCACGGTACCGACGGCAAGGTTTTCCTGTTCCAAGACAGGACCTTGCTCGATATGCATCTCCAGGTAACCCAGAACGTCGTCCGGATTTCGTTTGAGCGAATGGATCGTTTCAGGTTTTCCGCCGAACCCTTCCAATGCATCCTCAAGTGATACGTTTTCTGTGTCCCGCATCTTCAGGACGTGCGCATCAAAGCTGCCTGCGAGCGATCGGGGACCGAGCAAGGCTGTCGGGAAACGTACACCCTCTTCGTCGGCATACGCATGGACCTCGACTGCGAAGTCGGGCTCACCTTTTTCGGCAAATGCTTGTTCCACCGCTTGACACGCAAGTGCCACACCCATGATCCCGTCAAACATGCCGCCATTGCGAACGCTGTCCTGGTGCGACCCAAGAATGAAGGTTCGGGATGCGCGCGCGCCTTGTCCCTCAATGCGGCCGATCAGGGTTCCCGCAGCATCCAGCCGAACCGTCATGCCCGCCTGTTTCATCCAGCCGGCAATGTGTGTGTTTGCCTGCTTGTGTTCATCAGTGAATGGCAAGCGCGTCACGCCGTCTCCTGGAAGACTGCACTTGGCAATCTCTTCGAGACGTTTTGAAGCAATCAGACCGGCATCCATTCTGCGCTTTCCCTCAAGGCTTTGTGCGGTTGAAATTTATCATGATTAATTACATGCTACAGAACTCGAACCGAACGCAACGGTTCGTCATGAGCAATTCGAAGTGGAATGCGGGACCATCGGGACCTAGAGATAAGAGCGATCCTTTGAGATGAAGATGCCGGTAAACGCGGAGTAGGAAATGGACCTCAACCAGCTTGCAAAAGACCAGCAGGTTGAAGACCCGGCGAGCCGGGTCAAGCGGCGTAGCCGGCCGTTGCGCGTTGCCGATGCGATCAAGGACTGGGTGGTCGAGCGCGGCCTGTCTGCCGGAGACCGACTTCCAAGTGAACAGGAAATGATCGAAACCTTCGGCATGGCGAAGGGCACCATCCGCGAAGCCATGCGCATCCTTGAGGCACAGGGCCTTGTTGAAACCAAGACAGGGCCCGGAGGCGGTTCCTTCGTCAAGCAGGTTTCGCATGAGCGCGCGCGTGCATTGCTTGGCAACTATTTCTATTTCAAGGATCTGACAATTGGCGACATCTATCAGCTGCGCGAGATGCTCGAACCTGAACTCGCCGCATCGCTTGCCGGAAAACTGCACGAGAGTGCCCTGCAGAATTTGGAGCGTGATATCGCGGTCTATTCCAGTCCGCCGCAAACCCTGGAAGAAGAGCGTGATCATCACGTCAAATCTCTTCATTTCCACATGCACCTGGCGCAATTCGCCGACAACACGCTGCTTGGTTTCCTGATTGACTTCATGGCAAGCATTCTCACCGACATGACGATCAGCCGGCACCTTTACGATCCTCCCAATCCTGAATTGTGGAGGAAGGGGATCGAATACCAGTCCCAGCTTGTGCGGGCACTTCGTGACGGCGATGCCGAAAAAGCCCGGGAAATCATGCGGTCTCACATGCAAAACGCTCGAAGGCAAATGCTTGGTCAGGAAGCTGCGGTCCTGCATCGCTTCATTCGGGAAAACTGATCCTGCAACACCGGATATGTCAAACAGCTCCACTCTTGGACGCCTGGCCTCCAGCAGAGAATTTGTGCGGCTCGTCCTTCGTGGGGACTGTATCCAGCCATTCCCTATAGTCCGTCTCCCGGGTTTTTTTGAGTAACTCTTCAAGAGCCTCGATCGGGGCTTCGTGATGGTCGATCCTGAGTGTCAAAGGCGCACTGTTTTCCGCCACGACAAGCAAGGCCGCAGACAGAATGCCGCGTTCATCTCCGCCGGCGCGCTGCCCTGCAACCAAAGCGGCAAGCAACCGGTTTTCGAATGAAAGGCTCGGGAGTTCAAAAACGCGCACCATCTCGTCAAGCACAGCTGCGCCCTTCAGGATGTTTCCGCTCGCAACACACTCATTGCCAACCAGATGTCCCTTGTAGTCGCCGTTGGCACTGCCGGTAAACGCACCCGGGTCTCCGCTTGCATCGAACGCAGTCAGCTGACGGTGTTCCCGTCCCGGATCAGCATCGACAACAGCCGCAACGGCTTGTGCCGCTCCAACACCCGACTTCATTCGGACTTGCACCTGCTCTCGCCACAAGGTGCTGGGCGCCTGGCCTTGCGCGGCCACGACTCCAACCCCGGCCGTGCCTGCGAGTACCCATCCACCGACGCACAAATTGCCGGTTGCTGCGACACCGCCCAGCGCTCCTGTTTTCGGGTCGCGAGCCAAAAGGGAAAACGTCATGAATACCTCGGTACAAAATGGGACTTGAATTTATCATGATAATTTGCACAAATCTAATTTATCATGATAATTAAGAAATGCCACCTTGACGATCAACAACCCGATTTGCCGGAAAGAGAGTAACTGATGAGCTTTTTGCAAATGACCCGGAGGACCTTGTTGGCGGTGGGAACCGCATCAGTCCTCGCCTTCAGCGCACAATCTTTTGCGCAGACACCCGAGAACGTTTTGATTGTCGGCCAGATTGCCGAACCCAAAGCACTTGATCCGGCTGCCGTTACTGCAGTCAACGACTTCCGCATCCTGATGAACGTCTATGACGGGCTTGTGCGGTACCAGAGCGGTACGCTCGAAGTGGAGCCGGCTCTTGCGACCGACTGGGAGATCAGTGACGACGGCAAGGTGTATACCTTCAAGCTTAGGGATGGTGTGACGTTTCATGACGGAAGCGATTTCAATGCCGAGGCGGTAAAGTTCAACTTTGACCGCATGTTGAAGGAGGATCACCCCTACCACGATACCGGCCCGTTCCCGCTTTCCTTCTTTTTCTCGGCTGTGCAGGACGTGGAAGTCGTCGATCCGATGACCGTGAAATTCACTCTTGATGCGCCGTACGCACCCTTCCTTTCGAACCTTGCCTATCCGACCGGGCTCATTGTTTCGCCAGAGGCTGTCAAGGCGCATGGAAAGGAATTCGGCCGCAACCCGTCTGGTACCGGCCCCTTTAAATTTGCAGAATGGAAATCGAATGAACGTGTCGTTGTCGAGCGCAATGACGACTACTGGGATGGTACAGCGCAGACCGAGGCTATCGTTTTCCGTCCGATAACGGATGCGAACACGCGGACGGCAGAAATGCTCGCCGGCGGCATCGATCTGATGGTGGAAGTGCCGCCGGTCGCACTCTCGCAATTCGAAGGAGATGGCTACAACCTGGTCGAACAGGCAGGCCCGCACGTCTGGTTTTTGATCCTGAATGCAAAGGAAGGGCCTTTTGCCGACAAGCGTGTTCGCCAGGCAGCGAACTATGCGATCAACAAGCAGGCAATCGTCGATGATGTTCTTGAAGGCACCGCCGCCGTTGCCGCCGGACCGACACCGCCCGCCTTTGCCTGGGCTTACAATGAATCGCTGGAGCCCTACCCATACGATCCTGAGAAAGCAAAAGCGCTTTTGAAAGAAGCAGGTGCCGAGGGGGCGGAACTCACCTTCTACGTAACCGAAGGTGGATCCGGCATGCTTGATCCAGTTGCCATGGGAACGGCAATCCAGGCCGATTTGCAGGCTGTTGGTTTGGATGTGAAGATTGAAACCTATGAGTGGAACACATTCCTCGGCCAGGTGAACCCGGGACTTGAAGGCAAAGCCGATATGGCGGAGATGGCCTGGATGACGAATGATCCGGACACGCTGCCCTATCTTGCGCTTCGTACCGAAGCATGGCCGGACAAGGGCGGGTTCAACTCCGGTTACTATTCCAATCCGGAAGTCGATGAACTGCTGGAAGCGGCGCGTGCGTCGACCGATCAGGCCGAGCGGGCGAAACTTTACCAGCAGATGCAAACCATCGTTCAGGAAGATGCGCCTTGGGTCTTCGTTGCAAACTGGAAACAGAATGCCGTGACGTCCAGCCGTGTAGAGAACTTTGAACTGCAGCCATCCTTCTTTCTGCTGCTGAAGGACGTGAGCAAGAAGTAAGGCCTTGCGCCCATAGCAAACCCGGGAGGACCGCCCTCAGGCCCTCCCGCATCAGTTTGATTGCGCTGCCTCGCAGCCGAAGAACGATCTCTCGGGAGACCTCATGGCAGGTTACATTTTCAAGCGCCTGCTTTCCGCAATCCCTGTCCTGTTTGGCATTACGTTGATCGTATTTCTGATCATGGCAATGATTCCGGGAGATCCGGCCACTGCTATTCTTGGGTCCTATGCCACCCCGGAAAACGTGGCAAAGCTCAACCGGGACCTCGGTCTCGATGCGCCGCTCTGGCAACGCTATTTCATCTGGCTCGGCAATATGCTGCAGGGCGACTTCGGTCGTTCCTTCGCGCTCAACCGTCCTGTCCTCGACGAAGTTATTGAACGGTTCAACGCAACGCTCATTCTTGCAGGAACAGCCTTCATACTCTGCTCGCTGCTGGGTGTGATCGCCGGGGTCGTCTCGGCAGCGCGCCAGTACGGCTTTGCCGACAAGGCAATCACCTTCGCCGTGCTTCTGGGAATCTCGATCCCCTCTTTCTTTCTCGGAATGATGATGGTGCTGCTGTTTGCCGTAAATCTGAAATGGCTCCCGGTTTCCGGCATGTACGCCATCTATGGCGGGGGCGATCTGCCGGATTTGATCCGGCATCTGATCATGCCTGCAACGGCGCTTTCCGTCGTCGCGATCGGGGTTATCGCAAGGCTCTCCCGTTCTGCCATGCTTGAGGTGCTACGTCAGGATTTCATCCGCACGGCGCGCGCCAAGGGCGTGCATGAATTTGGCGTCATCTGGCGTCACGCACTCAAGGCTGCCATGGTCTCAATCATTCCTGTTCTTGGAATCCAGGCCGGTTTTGTTCTGTCCGGAGCCGTTTACATCGAGATGGTTTTCCAGTGGCCCGGCGTCGGCCGCATGCTGGTTGACGCCATTCTCAAGCGCGACATCCTGCTTGTTCAAGGCGGCGTTGTCTTTGTTGCGGCGTGTTACGTGCTGTTCAACATTATCGTCGATGTCGCTCAGTCCATGCTTGACCCGAGGATCAAGACATGAGGCAGTTTTTCGCTCTCCTGTTCCGCAACAGGCTCGCGGCTGCCGGTGCGATCGTGATGGCAATCGTCGTTGTTCTGGCGTTACTCACGCCGGTTCTGCCGTTGGCGGATCCCGACGTGACCAATACCGGAGACCGCTTCATTCGTCCCTTCTCCGATGGCCATCTTCTGGGAACCGACCACCTTGGACGCGACCTGCTGTCCCGCTTGTTGTGGGGAACACGGCTGTCGCTTGCTGTTGGATTTGCCGCTGCCCTGATCGCAGCCACCATCGGTTCAGCAATCGGCATCATTGCCGGCTACTTCGGCGGGCGCACGGACAATATCATCATGCGCGGCGTCGACATGCTCATGGCATTTCCGTACATCCTGCTTGCGCTGGCGATCGTCGCCGCGCTTGGGCCAGGCCTCTTCAATGCGCTGATTGCAGTGGCCGCGGTCAATGTTCCTTTTTTCGCACGCAACATTCGCGGAATTACAGTCAGCATTGCCCATAAGGAATTCGTCGATGCCGCCCGGCTTTCGGGCATGGGCGACATGCGTATCATTTTGAGTGAAGTGCTGCCGAACGTAATCCCGGTCATCGTCATTGCCATGTCGACCACAATCGGCTGGATGATCCTTGAAACCGCGGGGTTGTCGTTTTTGGGTCTCGGTTCACAGCCACCGCAAGCCGACTTGGGATCCATGCTGGGAGAAGCGCGGTCGGCGCTGATTACCAACCCACACACTTCCATCGTCCCAGGTGCCATGATCCTGGTCATCGTCATGGCAATCAATCTGCTGGGTGATGGTATTCGCGATGCCCTGGATCCGCGTCTGAAATCAGGCGCCCTGAGTCGCCCGAAGCCGGCCACGCTGGTCGACAAAAATCGCACGGAAATGCCCCCTGGTGACCCGGAAGCATTGCTGTCAATCAGGGACCTGCGAACCGAATTCAGGATAAAGGACAAGATCTACAAAGCGGTTGGCGGCGTCGACCTTTCCGTAAGACCCGGGGAGTGCCTTGGCATCATCGGCGAAAGCGGCTCGGGCAAATCCGTCACTGCGCTCAGCGTGATGGGTCTGGTCTCCTCGCCTCCCGGCATTATCACGGCGGGTTCGGTCGCCTTCAAAGGCGAAGAGCTGGTCGGCGCAAGCTACAAAACCCTTCGCGCGTATCGCGGTGATCGCGTCGCCTACATTTTTCAGGACCCGCTTGCGACCCTGCACCCGTTGTTTCGTATCGGCGATCAGTTGACGGAAGCAATCACGAGCCATCATGCAATCCCGAAAAAAGAGGCCAATCAGCGCGCGATAGAACTCTTGAGGGCGGTTCGTATTCCCAATGCGGAAAGCAGGGCGAAGAGTTTCCCGCATGAGCTGTCTGGCGGCATGCGCCAACGTGTCGGCATAGCGATGGCCCTCGCCAATGACCCCGACGTTATCATTGCCGACGAACCCACCACAGCGCTGGACGTCACGGTGCAAGCACAGATCCTGGCGCTTTTGAACGATCTGCGCCGCGAACGCGGACTTGCGATCATCTTTATCACGCACGACTTCGGCGTGGTGGCGCAACTCTGCGACCGGGTTGCCGTGATGTATGCAGGCCGGATCGTGGAAGAAGGAGACAGCGCTGACATTCTGGGCAATCCCGTACATCCCTATACGAGCCGGTTAATGGCCTGTGTTCCAGAACTTGGGGGCGGCAAACGGGAGCTTGAGGCAATCCCGGGCCTGCCACCTGTTGTCAACAATCTCCCGGCGGGATGTGCTTTTGCAG
The DNA here is from genome assembly GCF_030732845.1 of Roseibium sp. MMSF_3544. Taxonomy (GTDB): domain Bacteria; phylum Pseudomonadota; class Alphaproteobacteria; order Rhizobiales; family Stappiaceae; genus Roseibium. Next base: position 428,982 of record NZ_JASHKA010000002.1, on the reverse strand, counting down.
AACGCTGTGCGAACCGGCAGCCACAATGCACCAATCAGGAAATTGAGCTGATCGGCACGGGAAGCCGATCGGTCAGGTGCCTGTTTCCTGAAAAATCCCTGGTTGAAGATCGGGAGCTGCAATGAACACCGCCGTACACGTTGAAAACCTCTCGAAGTCTTTCGTCGTCGGCAAGCGTTTGCTGGGTCCGCCCAAGGGTATCGTGAAGGCGCTCCATCCACTGAATCTGGATGTCGAAAAGGGTGAAACGCTCGGCATCGTGGGCGAATCCGGCTGTGGCAAATCAACTCTTGCCCGCATGCTGGTGGGTCTGCTGGAGCCGACAACCGGCCTGATTGAAATCAGCGGTGAACCTCTTCAAAACACCGATCCGGCACTTTTTGGGCGAAAGATCCAGTACGTCTTCCAGGATCCCGTAAGCAGCCTCAACCCCCGCAAGACCATTCGCCAGATCATGGAAGCGCCGCTAGTTCACTTGCACGGCCTGGGGCGAGACGAACGCGCGCGGCGCATCTCCGAGATCTTCGAAATGGTCAGCCTTCGGGAGGAGTTTCTCGATCGCTACCCGCACGAGTTCTCTGGCGGACAGGCGCAGCGGATTGGAATCGCGCGGGCGTTGACGGCCGATGCCCAAGTCATTGTCCTCGATGAGCCGGTTTCAGCCCTTGATGTGTCGGTGCAGGCCCAGGTGCTGAACCTGCTTGCAGATCTCAAGCGCCAGTTGAACCTCACCTATCTGTTTATCAGCCATGATCTGGCTGTGGTCGAAGCGGTCAGCGACCGGATTGCCGTTCTCTACTTCGGGTCGATCGTCGAGGTTGGAACCGCCGCAGAAGTTTTCTCCAGTCCCCGCCACCCCTACACGAAGTTGCTGGCCGAAAGCGCACCCGTTGTTGGTCGGCCGCTCAAGGCGCCGGAAAATGCCGAGACCGAATTGCCGGATCCGCTGGATCCACCGACAGGTTGCGCCTTCAGAGCCCGATGCCGGAATGCAATCGCGGAATGCGCCGCGTCGTCACCAAGCCTTGAAGGACCGGCGAACCATCAGGCCGCCTGCTTCAATCCGCTGTCATAAGCACAAGTTTCGTTTTCCGCTTATCGGTCCGGGACAGTCACCACTTATGCTGGCACATCACGCCTGGCATTTCTTGCGGCAGGCAAAGGGCAAGCGGAGGCCTAAAGACGTGAAAATCACGATGGAAATAGACTTGAGGAATTTGCCCAGCGAACCCTCAGAGAGAATTGCTTACGCTGAGAAAACCAAGCTCGACATCACAAAAGCGGTGGCGACGGCGCTCCAGCAAAACGGCGCGGATGGCAGAATTCAAAGCATAGGTATGCATTTGCCTAAGCCTGCTGCCTGATCCGGACACAGGGGCGTTTGACAACGAAGCTCATTTTGGATTTTTGCGATCTCTCGGCGACATACCCCGGGTGAGAAAAGACGCTGGCTCGGCCCCAAGTCCGCGGGGGCGCAAGTCAATTGCTTGTTCAAGACGCCAATGATCTGTTTTTCAGATGGCCCAGATTCCTTGATCAACTTTTTCCGTCAATCGGCAACAGACTGACCTCAAATGTGGAATTCTTCCTGGCACGTCACTGGTTGCTCATCGCCTTGAGCGGCGGAGACACGTCGTCCGGGATCGGACAGGCATAAGGGTCGCGCTCGAGTTTTGAGCGGTGCGCCTTGATGGCATCCTCCAGCACGGAACTGTCTTCAAACAAATCCACCGCGGTTCCGGCCATGATCTTGGCGGCGTGGGTCATGCCTTTGTGGGCCGCCGGGGCTTTGCCCTGGGCCGTCAACTGCCAGGTGTGAAAGGGCGTTCCGACAGCGCAGGTCGCCACGCGTGCCTGGACCGTGGGAACCGCCCAGCTTACGTCACCGACGTCGGTTGACCCTTCGCCGCCTTCACTATGCCGGTCGAGAGGCGCCACAAAGTCACAAAGCGCAAGGTCCGGATCCACCTCGGCACCGATCCGCCGGAACGACACGGTTATGTTGTCCTTGCTAAGTGTTGCACGGATCTTGTCTGCAAATTCACGATCCTGATCGTCAAAGTCCGGCGCGCCCAGCCGGTCCATGTTCCGCTGCATGGTCTCTTCCAGTGGCCGGTTGCCGATCAGGTTGGAGACGCCGCTGACCACGCTGGTTTCGACTTCTGTCTCCGTCATCAGGGCAGCGCCTTCGCCGATCTTGCGCACCCGTTCGATCAGCCCACGCAGTTCCGAAAGATCGCGCGCCCTGATAAGTTGGCGAACGGTCGCCTTCGACTGCACGACGTTGGGGGCAATACCACCTGCATCCAGATAGGCATAGTGCACCCTTGCTTCGTCCGGCATGTGTTCGCGCATGTAATTGACACCGACATTCATCAGCTCGATTGCATCCAGCGCGCTGCGGCCGAGTTCCGGCGCTCCGGCGGCGTGGGCCGCCCGGCCATGGAAGGTGAAATCAATGCGCGTGTTGGCCAGCGACCGGGCCTCGTTGACCGCAGTGAATGTCGCCGGATGCCAGGAGATCGCAGCGTCCACGTCGTCAAACACGCCTTCGCGCACCATGAAAGTTTTGGCCGCGCCGCCCTCCTCCGCCGGACAGCCATAGTAGCGCACGCGTCCCTTGATACCCCGTTCCGCGAGATAGTCCTTGACGGCAGACGCAGCCATAAGCGCAGCCGACCCAAGCAGATTGTGACCGCAGCCATGGCCAGGACCGCCCGCTTCGACCGGCTGGTGTTCGGCGACACCGGCAACCTGCCCGAGTTCTGGAAGAGCATCGAATTCGCCGAGAATGGCAATCACCGGCCCCTCGTCGCCCGCTTCACCGACGATCGCGGTGGGTATGCCGGCAACACCTTCTGAAATCCGGAAGCCTTCCTGCTCCAGCATTTTCTTGTGTTCAGAAACGGACCTGAACTCGGTGTAGGCGATTTCCGGTTGATCAAAGACACGATCGGATAGACCGATATAGTCATCCCGGCGGCTATCTACCAAATCCCAGACACGATCCGTGTTTTTCATTTTTTCCTCCAAAATTCGGCAGTTGCCAGCCGCACCGTCGCCTGTTTTTTCGCGGCGGGTCCAAAGTGTTTATTCGGGGAACGACTTGAGACAGACGCGATGCAAGCGTGTCGATCGCGTGAAACCGGATCAGGCCCATGGCACGTCGGCCCCGGCGGTTTCTCTCAAAGGTCTTTCCAGTAGTGGCAGGCGACGGAATGCGCCTCACCGAAGGTCTCCAGCTTCGGCTGTTTCTGCCGGCAGAGCTCTTGTGCATGCGGGCAGCGTGGGTTGAAAAAGCACCCGTCGGGGGGTGCCAATGGCGACGGAATTTCCCCTTCTATCGGCGCAAAGTCGCGCTTGCGCTGATCCAGGCGCGGGGCTTCCGCCAGAAGTGCGCGCGTATAGGGATGCCTCGGCGCGGAGAAGATCTCCTCCGTCGACGCACTTTCGACAATGCGGCCCAGATACATGATCGCCACACGGTCAGCGATGTGCTCGACGACACTGAGATCATGGCTGATGAACAGATAGGTCAGACCGAACTCTTCACGCAGGTCCATGAAGAGGTTGATTACCTGCGCCTGGATCGACACGTCGAGCGCGGCGATCGCCTCGTCACAGACAAGAAACTTCGGCTTCACGGCAAGGGCTCGTGCAATGCCGATACGTTGTCGCTGACCGCCGGAAAACTGGTGCGCGTAGCGCCGTTTAAGCGACGGATCGAGCCCCACCTTGCGCATGACATCGTCGACATAGTCCGGGACGTCACTTCGAGACACGATCCCATGAACCCTCGGGGCTTCTCCGATAATGTCCTCAACCCGCATCCTCGGATTGAGACTTGCGAACGGATCCTGAAATATCATCTGCACTGCAAGGGTCGCCGCTCTTTTGTCAGCGCTCGACATGGTCGCAACATCGCTTCCCTCAAAGAGCAACTGTCCGGAGCTGGGTGCATGAATGCCGGCGACCACGCGGCCGAGCGTGGATTTGCCACAACCGGATTCGCCAACCAGTCCCAGAACCTCTCCCTCACGGATATCAAGATTGACCTCGTCGACGGCGTGGACCACTTCCTCGCGAATGTCGGCGCCCAGTTTCCGGGCGATCTTGCCGGCAACGTCCAGGCGCCGGGCGAACCGTTTCGAAACGTCGCGGATCTCTACCAGCGGAGCCGTCATTGTGCCGCAACCTGTGCCTGGGGGTGATAACAGCGGAGCTCTCGATCCGCGATATGCTCGACCGGTGGCGGCACCTTGCAGGCAGCGCTCGCAGAACCGCAGCGCGGCGCGAACGCACACCCTTCGGGCAATGCCAGCATGTTCGGGGTCATGCCCTCGATCTGGAAAAGGCGTTCGCCGCGATTGTTCGCAGTCGGAACAGATCCCAGCAGACCGACCGTGTAGGGATGAAGGGGCCGGTCAATCACGTCGTCTGTCTGTCCTTGTTCGACAATCCGGCCCGCATACATCACCGAGATCCGATCTGCGAGACCGGCGACGACGGCAAGATCGTGGGTGATCCAGATCATCGCCGTTCCCGTTTGCCGCGTCAGTTTCTGGGCCTCGTAGATGATCTGGGCCTGAATGGTAACGTCGAGCGCCGTCGTAGGTTCATCCGCAATGATCAGATCGGGCTTGTTCAAGAAAGCAATCGCGATGGAGACACGCTGACGCATGCCCCCGGAGAGCTGGTGCGGATAGGCGCGCAATCGTTCTTCCGGAGACGGAATTCCAACCAGTCCGAGCGCATCCCGGCTGCGTTCCCAGGCTTCCTTCTTGGGCACTGCCTCATGCGCAAGAATTGCTTCCATCATCTGTGTATCGATGCGCAAGACCGGGTTGAGGGTCATCATCGGGTCTTGAAAGATCATCGAGATTTTGTTGCCGCGAATGGCCTTGAGCTTCGCTTCAGGTGCATTCGCGATGTCTTCACCATTAAAGCGGATTGCGCCCTCGACGATCCGGCCCGGCTGATCGATGAGGCCAAGAATGGAAAATCCCGTGATGGATTTTCCGGACCCAGATTCCCCGACGAGGCCCATGACCTCGCCCTTGCTGACCGTAAAGTCGACGCCGTCAACGGCCTTGACGACACCGGCATGGGTGAAGAAATGCGTCTTCAGCCCGCTCACCTCCAGAACAGCGGTCATTTCTTCAGCCTCGGATTGAGAACGTCACGCAGGTGATCGCCGACAAGATTGATCGACGCGACCGTCAGAAGCAGCGCAATGCCGGGAAACACCGAAATCCAGTACCTGCCCGAAAGCATGTACTCAAAACCATTGGCGATCAGAACGCCGAGCGACGGCTCGGTCTGCGGCAGTCCGACCCCAAGGAAGGAAAGGGTCGCTTCAAGTGAGACCGCACTGGCCGTCTGCACCGTTCCGACCACGATGAGCGGTGCAAGGCAGTTGGGCAGGATGTGCCTGAAGACAACCCTCATTTTGGAGAGGCCGAGGCACTGGGCCGCTTCGACATATTCCTTGCCGCGTTCAACCAGCGCGGTGGCTCGAACCGTGCGGGCATAATAGGCCCACTGGGCAACCACAAGTGCGAGGATGATCTTGTCGACCCCCTTGCCCAATGCGGCCACCAGCATCAGCGCAACCAGCGACGCCGGAAACGAAAGCTGCAGATCGACGACACGCATGATGACAGCTTCCGTGCGTCCGCCGACATAGGCGGCGATCAGGCCGACCGCCATGCCGATCAAGAGGGCAATCACGCCCGAGGCCAGACCGACGGAGATTGAAATTCTGAGCCCATAGAGGATTGCCGAATAAAGGTCCCGGCCCGCCCCGTCGGACCCCAGCCACATTGTGTAGCCTGCAAAGGCTTCCGACCCCGGCGGCAAACGGCCATCGAGCACGTCGACCTGCGCCAGGTCGTAAGGGTTCTGCGGCGTGATCCAGGGAGCCAGGATCGCAAGCAGAATGATGATCACCAAAACGACGAACGCTCCGGACGCGATGCGGCTTTCGAAGAATTCGGTCCGAAACCGCTGGAAAGGGGTCTCCACCTTTGCAGTGGCAGGACTTGAAGGTTGCAGCGTTGCGTCGGTCATGCGCCCTGGTCCTGAAGGCGGACCCTCGGGTCCAGGATGGAATAAAGAATGTCCACGACCAGATTGATCAGGACAAAGAACAGAACCATGATCATCAGGTAGGCCACGACCACAGGGCGATCGAGTTGCAGGATCGCATCAATCAGAAGCTTGCCCATGCCCGGCCAGGCAAAGATCGTTTCCGTCACGACCGAAAACCCGATCAGGCTGCCGAACTCGAGCCCCATGACGGTCACGACGGGGATCATGATGTTTTTCATCACATGCACGAAGATAATGCGGCCCGTCGAAATACCCTTGGCTCGGGCGTATTTCACGTAGTCCTGGCTCATGGCTTCGCGAACACCGGCGCGTGTCAGACGGATCGCGAGCGAAATCTTCAAAAGCGAGAGGTTCAGCGCGGGCAGGAAGATATGCCGGATCCCGTCCCAGGTGGCGAGACTGGTTTGAATCCCGAAGACCGAAGCCGTGTCACCCCTCCCCGTGGAGGGCAGCCAGCCAAGTTCGACTGCAAAGAGCAGGATGAGCATCAGTCCGACCCAGAAGGTCGGCAGAGAAAAACCGAGAATGGATCCCGCCATGATGCCTTTCGACACCGGATTATCCGGGTAGAGACCTGAAAAGAGGCCGAGCGGAATGCCAATGACAATGGCGAGGAACAATGCGCTGAAGGCCAGTTCAAGCGTTGCCGGCATATGATGGAGGATCAGTTTCAGGGCCGGTTCGCCGAAGACGAAGGAGTCCCCGAGATTGCCCTGCGCGGCGCCTTTCAGGAACAGGAAATATTGCTCCCAGATCGGCCGGTCGAGACCGAGACGGCGGATCGCAGCCTCAATGTCCGCCTGGTCTGCATCCGGACTAACCAGCATATAGACCGGGTCGCCGACGATATTCACGCCGAAGAAGACGATGACCGACATGAGAAAGACGACAAGGAACGCCTGCATCAGTCGACGGATGACGAAAACAGTCATTGGGGTTTCTCGACTTGAAGAGGGGCCGGGCCGCTGGCGTCAGCGGCCCGGAAAAGGACGACTATTCCTTCACGACACCCATTGCGAGTGTGTATTCGTCGGTCCGGGGGATGTATTTCAATCCCTTCTTGGCCGCCCAGGTGTTGACCTGGAAATGGGTTGGGATGATCGCGACGTTCTCGATCGCTTTCTCCGTTGCCGCGGCCAGCAAATCCTGACGCTTCTCGTCATCCACGGTACGCAATGCTTCCTCGATCAAGGCATCGATTTCGGCGCTGGAATGACGACCGCGGTTTGAAGATCCAAACCCCTTGTCCTTGTCAAAGGTGTGAATCAGCGATTTCAGCGGCGACGAAGCTTCACCGGAACCGGCTCCCCAGCCGACCAGGATAAAGCTGAATTCCGGCAGACCGTCCGGGCTTCCGCGCGAGGCGCGGCCGAAATAGACGGAGCGCGGCATGGTTTCAACCGCCGTCTTGATACCGACCCTTGTCAGCATCTGACCGATTGCTTCTGCAATCTTCGCATCGTTGATGTAGCGGTCGTTCGGGCCGTGGATCGTCAGCTGGAAGCCATCCGGATAGCCGGCTTCAGCCAGCAATGCCTTCGCGCCCTCCGGGTCATAGGCAACCGGCTCCAGTTTATCCGAGACACCGAAGAAACCCTCCGGCAACAACTGGCCGGCCGGAATGGCAACGCCTTCCATCACCCTTTCAACAATGGCATCCCGATTGATCGCCTTGGAGATCGCCTGGCGAACGCGTTGATCCATCAACGGGTTCTTGATGTCGCTGCCGTCATTGCCCTGGACAAACGGCGAGTCCTCCCGGAACTGGTCCATATGCAGGTAGATGACCCGGTTCGACACGCCTTGGCTGAGCTGGATGTCGTCCTTGGATTCAAGCGTGGTGATATCCGTGGTGGGAACACCCGCAATCATGTCCACGTCACCAGCCAACAACGCTGCCACCCGGCTCGGACCGGATTTGATCGGACGAAATTCCACTTCGCTCCACGCCGGAGCATCGCCCCAGTAGTCGTCGTTGCGCACAAGCGTGATGCTTTCACCGGGTTTGTAGTTGGAGAACTTGAACGGACCTGTGCCGACCGCCGCCGTACCCGCATTGAAATCCTCGGTCTCCGCGCCGCACCCTGCGCTGTCGGAGATGACAGGGATCGTGGAAATGTCGTTCGCCATCAGCGGATAAGGCGACTCAGTAATGGCGTGCACCGTGTAGTCGTCAATTTTCTTGAAGGTCTTGCCCTTCAGGTAGGTTCCGTAACCAGATGGGGAGTTCGGGACATCCGGTGCCCGCTCCATCGTGCAGATAACGTCGTCCGCGGTGAAATCGCTGCCGTCGTGGAACTTAACGCCTTCCCGGAGTTTGAATTCCCAGGTCAGATCGTCAATCGGCTCCCAGGAAACGGCCAGCCCGGGGGACAGGCGTTGCTTCTCGTCCTGCGCAATCAGCCGGTCGAACAAATGGACCGACATTGCATTGTTCGGCCCGAGATTGTGGAAATGTGGATCCATTGACGTTGGCTCTGACGCCAGGCCAATGGTCAGCTTTTCTGCATAAGCCGCGCCGCTGAACAACGCGAGTGTGCTCACAGTAGCCACGACTGCGGCTGTAAGTTTTCTCATCACAATGAAACTCCCTCGGAAGGTGCGATGTCCTTTTTCCGGACTTTTGCCGCACAATGAAAAGGATGTTAGCTTGCAAAAAAATTCATTGCCAACAGCAAAGTTAATCCAGTTTTGCATAGGTCAATTCAACATGAAATCCCGGCCACAAAGCATCGGAAATTCAATCCATGGCTGAGCACCGTCACAGACTGAGGGAAATGGAAGCGCTGCGTGCCCTCGTCACAACAGGGACGACAATCGGGGCGGCGCGCCGGCTGGGCGTCTCCCAGTCTTCGATCAGCCGGGCGCTCGGACAACTGGAGCAGCGGGTCGGGCGAAACCTGTTTTTGCGCAGCTCCGGCAAGATTGAACCGACGGCTGCCGCCTTGAGGCTGAATGAACAGCTCGATCCGCTTTTTGAAACGCTCGCACTGATCGAGGGCGCGGAATGGGCAGCGGTGGATGAGGAACCGTTGCGGCTGATCGTGCCTCCGACACTGGCGCATAACTTCGTGATTTCGCGGGTGGCTGCCTTTTTGAAACAGAACCCGGGCAAAAGCCTGCAACTGGACATCCAGGCAACGGACGTGCTGGTCTCGGGCATCCTCGACCTCCGCTACGACCTCGGCCTGACCAGCGCCATGATCCAGCGCTCAGGCGTTACCCTTGAGCCCTGGAGGCGGTCGCATGTCGTGTGCGCCATGCCGAGCGGGCACCCGCTTGAAAAGAAGGAAATTGTCACCCCGGCGGACCTGGAAGACGTGGAACTGATCGAATTTCTGCGGCGTCTTGGAACGCGGGCGATTACCGAACAGGTGTTTGCCCGGGCAGGTGTGCGCCCGCGCACAGTTGCTGAGACTGCGACCAACATGGCTGCGCTTGAACTGGTTCGCGAGGGCCTTGGCGTGACGTTGCTCAACCCCTTCCCTGTTCTTTCAAACGGCATGGCCGAGATTTCGGTCAGGCCCTTTGACGCGCCCATTACCTACAACACCAGTTTCGTCCTGCCCTCGGGCCGCCAACCTTCTGAATTCGCACGGCAATTCATGGAATATGTCAAGAACACCACGCCGCCCGACAAGTACTCGGAGACTGTCTAGCGATGACCGGCTTCGCTCCAGACTGTGTCCTTGTCCAGCGGATAGCTAGGGCGCGGTATGAATCTGAAAGGCCAGCGCTCGAGCACCGGGCTCGTCAGCCCGGCCGTGTCGATTTCAAAGACCCTGTCCGGTGTGAACCAATGCGAGAACCCGGCGCGGAAATGACCGCGCGACTTGACGACAACGCAGCTCGCCTTGCCGACGTCCAGCCCGAGCATATGAAAGAAGACCGGGTCGGCCGTCTGAGTCCGGTCGGATATGACGACGACGCATATCCCACCAAGATCGAGGGCGGCACATGGCCCGAGGTGAAGCTGACGCCCCTTGGTCATACCGCGCTCTCCAATGACATTGCCGTCGTGAAGCGCAAGCACCTTTGCCGGAACCTCAAAAGGTCGGTCCCATTTCTCCCAGACCTCATTGCCGGCATTGCGATTGAAGACGGCCGTAAAACGCGCGCCGACACCTTGCGCATGGGCTTCAGCCGCCAGGTCGGGATCGTAAAACGATCCGTAGAGGACGTTTTCGGCGCGCGCAGAATAGAGAGCTGCCAGCAATTCCGTCGTGCGCCCGGAGCCGCCGCCTCCCGGGTTGTCGCCAGCGTCGGAGAAGATGACCGGCGCTCGCTCCGTGGTGTTTGCAAGGCTCACCGCCTCTTCGACAGACGTCAGGTTTCGCACGAACTTCTTGCGCATCGACCATGCCCGATCTGCAATTTCGGACGCCAGGTTGTCCGCGGCATGCTGATCGTCCCGCGCGGTCACAACAATGCTCAGTCCGTTGTCGGGCGTATCGGAGAAGACAAAATTGCCGAACACAGAGACATTCACAATCGCCCCGCCAAGCTCCGCCTGCCGCCGCTGCCCGTAGTCGATGAGCTCGCCATAGGGCGCTTCCGCCGTCAAAAGCGTGACGGAGGCGGCAACGATCGGCGGCCTCTTGAGCGCGGTCTTCGGCCGCTTTCCATCAGCAAGGCAGCGCCTCAACGAAAACGCGGCTTCCTCGCCGCGTTCGATCATGTCGACATGCGGGTTGGTCCGGTATCCGACAATCAGATCGCAGGCCTCGACCATCCTCGGCGAAATGTTCGCGTGAAGGTCAAGCGTGCTGACGATGACAGGCTCCGGACCGACCGCCATCCGGACAGCGGCCATCAGGTCACCGTCCGGATCATGACTGTGCTCGGCAACCATAGCGCCATGGTTGCAGACATAGACCGCATCGAAGGGCCCGTCCGCTTCGAGGCGGCGCTGAATGCTGGCGGTTATCGCTTCGAACACGCCGCGTTCCACGGGCCCAGCCGGATGGCTCGCCGCCAGTGTGCAGGGCGCAGGCCGCCATGGGCCCGTGGCATCCATGGCCCGGACAAAGGCCGCGAACTCGGTGGCCAAGGCCGGCGTCGGCGATCGGGCCTCTTCAAGCAAGTCGTCCCCCTCAAGCCAGGTGAGCGAGCGGAAATCATCTTCGCCTGCCGGTCGCGCGAACCGGTTCGATTCCAATATCATGCCCAGCAACGCAACTTTGGGTCCACTCACCACACGTCCTCCCATCTCCGGCCGTTTCTTTGAATTAGGAGCACGACCTCGTGAGCGAAATCAATATTCCGAACGAATACCCGGTAGAACTGAAAGCCCCCGACCTGTCGCCTTACAGGAACGGCAACACCGGAATTCCCTATATCTGGCGGTTCGACAGCGGCAAGCCAGGTCCAAACGTCATGCTCAGCGCAATCGTTCACGGCAATGAGCCCTGTGGGGCGATCGCGCTCGACTGGCTGCTGAAACGGGAGACCCGGCCGGCCGAGGGCTCCCTGACATTTGCCTTCATGAACATAGACGCCTATGAGGCCTTCGATCCGTCGGATCCGAACGCAACACGGTGGATCGATGAAGACTTCAATCGGGTCTGGGACATAGAAGCTCTTGAGGGCGACCGCGACAGTGTCGAGCTGCGCCGTGCCAGAGAGGTGCGTCCGGCGCTTGCAGACATCGATTACCTTTTTGACATTCACAGCATGCAGCATCTTGCGCCGCCGCTGATGCTGACAGGCCGCCACCCGCGCGCCAAATCGCTTGCCTTCAAAGTCGGTGTTCCGGAGAAAATGGTCGGCGATGCCGGTCACGCAGCGGGCCGTCGAATGCGCGACTATGCTGCGTTTGACGATCCGGAAAGTTCCAAAACAGCTCTCTTGATCGAGTGTGGCCAGCACTGGCAAGCCTCGGCAGGCGATCTTGCCAAGGAGTCCGCCGTCCGGTTTCTTGTCGCGGCTGGTACGCTTGACCCTGACGCCTTGACAGATTTTTCAGACACTCCACCCAGGCAGGCAGCCTTTACCGTCATTGAGGCTGTCACCATCAAATCAGACCAATTCTCCTTCGCTCAATCGTTCCTGGGCGGTGAGATCATCGAAAAGCGAGGCACCCTGATCGGGCATGACGGTGAAACCCCCGTCGTGACCCCGGAAGACGACATCATGCTGGTCATGCCCTCAAAGCGCCTGTGGCGCGGGCAAACGGCCGTGAGACTCGCGCGGCGTGACCGATGATGCCACGCGGGTCTTTCTCACTTCGCAGCTTGACCACAACCAAGAATTAGAGCTCACGATTCACTCTCGCTTTAGTAGATAATTTTGATCCCAGCCATCAGCTGATAAATCAGTTAATCCATTGTAAATATAAATTTTATCAGAACTGATTATTTGTTGAGCAGTGAAAAGGCTCACGAGTGTTTGATTAAACTTTACGTTATCCTGTTCCTGTAAAAAGCCACGATGCTTATTTTCCAACAAACTATTCTGGTCAAAACTGCGTATTAGTGGTAGCTTTTATTTTATTTCAGTCATTTTTCGGTTTGGAGATGCGTTTCAAATGACCCCTGTCTTGACTGCTATCCTGTATGCGGATGCGGTGGGTTATAGCGCACTTATTCGCGGCAACGAGACGCTGGGCATTCGCAGCATTCGCCATCATCTGCGAGAGATTACGGAACTGATCAGGAAACATGGCGGCGAGCGCCGTGGTGGCGCCGGCGACAGCGTTCTGGCAACATTTCCCAGCGCACGCGCGGCTATGTTATGTGCTCTCGACATCCAGAAACGCGAACACGACCGGGCCGACCTTCAAGACGTGCGTTTCCGCATCGGAATTCATACTGGCGATGCCGTCGAGGCGGATGGTCAACTGCACGGCGACAGCGTCAATGTCGCAGCCCGGCTTGAGCCACTCGCCCCGCCCGGAGGGATTTGCACCTCGGAATCAGTCTTCAATGCCCTTCGTGGACTTTCAGAGGTTCAATTTGAGTCACTCGGTCGCCCGGAACTCAAAAACATGGGCGCGGACCTTGAGGTTTTCCGCGTTGCCGGCCTCGGTGACGGAGCCGCACCGATATTGATGCCGACAGAGAATGGCGGCGAGAGTCCGATCAGCGAAGCTGCACGACCATCGGTGGCAGTGATGCCGTTCACTTGTCTCAGCGCGCGCGAAGACCTGGCTGCGCTTGCGGATGGATTTGCCGCAGAGGTTATCGGTTTTCTGACGCGATTTCGGGGACTTGACGTCATCGCGCCGAGTTCGTCGGCGCTCGGGATTGCCGCGCAATCGACAGAGCTCATGCAACGGCTCAAGGTGCGCTACACGGTGGATGGCAGAGTACAGCTCACAGAGCGCCGGATGCGCGTCAAGGTTCACCTTTATGACGCGGAACAGAACAAGGCCATCTGGACCGAGAGCTATGACCGTGTCTTCGACGACATTTTTGATATCCAGGAGGAAATTGCCGAATGCGCAGCCGCTTCGATGGCCGTCCAGATCGAAGAGGCAGAACGCTGGCTTGCACGGGCCCGCAATCCTGACTCCCTCGATGCCTATGCGCTGCAGTTAAGGGCAAGCTCCGAGATTTTTCTGAACGAGCGAGATACCTGCGAAGCCGGTAAGCAACTCATAGGTAAGGCAATCAATATCAGCCCGGATTATGCGCGTTCTTATGCAGTGCTCTCACGCGCGCACCATTTGGACTGGAAATACAGTTGGAGCAAAGACCCCAAAAAGAGCTTCAAGGAAGCCCACGACGCAGCGGTGAAAGCGACAGTAATCGATGGTTCTGACGCCAGGGGGCAGGCAGAAGTCGGATCGGTTGCTCTCTACCGCCGAGAGCATGATCGTTCACTCGCTGCGTATAAGCGTGCCTTGGAACTCAACCCTTCGGACGCCGACATCATTGGCGAATATGCAGACTCTCTGAAGCACGCGGGCGAAAAGAAAAAAGCGATACGGCTCTTCGACCGTGCTATTCGGCTTAACCCGCTACATGCGGATCGTTACCGCCGTGACCTAGCTCACACTCATCTGGTTAATCGCGATTTTGAAGCCGCGATCGCAACGGTTATGGAAATGACGGACCCGACGCAGGCATTGCGCGTGTTGACTGCGAGCTCGGCTTACCTCGGACGCATGGAAGACGCCAAACACTGGGCCGAGGTTTTGCGCAAGAAGTATCCGGGTTTCTCGGCCCGCGCTTGGGCACATATTGTCCCCGACCGCGACCCCGCCGACACAGAAATTTTCGTCGAGGGACTAGAGCGGGCGGGGCTTTAGTTATGGGCAGGCCTCTACGAGCTCAAACTTTACTTCTGAGTTTGCGATAATGTACTTACCATCCTTTTGTTTCCATGATTGTGCTATTAGGTTTGTGAAACCAGCGTCGCTGTAGATTTCGAAAAACTTCTCGCCGAATTCAACATCTTCGCCATTTGCTATAAGCTCGCCTTTGAATGTCACTGTAGTATCAAGGTCCTTAGGCGGAATAAGTTCGAAAAATCCAAAGGGAAGAATCTCGTCAGGATCGAGATCGTCGTCATCTCTTTTGAGAACCTTGACATAAACTTCTGGAAAGTCTTCGTTATTATCTCTTGAAAGCTTGAAGCGAACCTTCATGTTTCCTACTACACGTTTCTTCTTTTTGTACTTATGTCCTTCACAGTAGTCTTTTTCCTCGAGCGTTGCGATAGCAATGATAAATCCCATGATTATGTTCCTCGCTAGATTGTGTGAATTCACGTTAGAGGAGTTACTGTCTCGAATGGAAATACTTAAATCTTAGATAGTTCTTCCAAGTAATTTGACGATTATCCTTAGTCACTCGAACCCCGCCATCGACGACGACGACGCGGTGGTGGTGGGACATCGTCGCCATCACCCGCTCCCATCGAACCGGAACCAATGCAGCCAAGTTCAGCCTCGAGCAAAACACGCTCGAAAGTTCCGGTATCACTGTCCAGACGAACTGTGAAATCGGCCCGATCGTAGAGCCAGACTTTTATGTTTGGACCGAAAGACCCTCCTTGAATCACGACCCCGGAGCGGTCTGTGTATGGAGGCATACGACGCAAAAATGGGTTTTCTTTTCCTTGCGCACCTTCTTTGACGAATTCCACCGGTGAGCCTTTACCGTGCACGAGAAATATCGCTGGACGCGCGAGGTCAAAAATCTCGTTTTGGTAGGAAAATGCCATGATCCGCGCAAGTCTGGCGTCGCCACGACTCAATTGCTTCACCAGAAAATCATTGGCGCTCTCCCTCGTTGGTATTGGGTCGCCTGGCACTTGATCGCCATATGGCTTGATTCTTTCCCGTCGTTCACGAAGTTGAATGTCCCACATAAGCCGACCAAACAATCGGATGCTACTGTCACTCGCCAGGGTGTCGAATTCGCCCGAATAAGGATCTAGTTCGTCCATTTGATACCTCCATACAATGTGTTTTTGAGTGCAGTGAATTGTTCTTGCGTGTCAGGTCAATCTGCAGGCACTGGCACCAACATCCTCGCCGAATACGCATGACTGTTTTCATCGGGTGGCCGCAGCCTCCTGCCGACCCGGCTCTGCCCGATCCTGCGAAACCCAAAACTGTTGTCGAGGAGCCGTAGAAGTCTTCCACCTGTCTGCTCCCGATCGATACTGATCGCGATCCGGCGGACGTCTTCGAAGTTGAAGGTTTCCTTTTCGATACGTTCCCAGATTCCAATCAGGTATTCGGCCGAGAGGTCACGGACCTCAATCAACGCTTCCCTGAAGGCGTCGGGCGCCCGTTCGTAGGCACGGTCGAAGCCACGCTGGACATGTGGTCGGAGACCGGCGTCGCGTTCGGCGCGGTCGGCAAGCTCTTCCAATGCAGGCGGCACGGCGCCCATATCGAGTAGGATCTCGTGATAGACGTCAACGAAGATGTCAAAAAAGGCTCCGATCAGAGGCTGGGCCAGCTGGTGTTCGTTTTCCCAGCCGTCGGTGAATTCATCCAGGGTCCGGTTGTTGTTGGCGAGACGGATTTGCGCCGAGGACGAGACCTCACCGAACCGGCTGAACCGGTTGAACGTGTCGAGATTGCCGCTGGTGTTTTCAAGAAGCTCATCGATGACGCTGTCAAAATGCAGTGACGCGATCAGCGCCACCCAGTCGGAAGACATTTCGTGAAAGGCCTCGAAGGCTTCCGGAACCGTTCCCGGGACGAACGGGCCGGTCATGGCGACCAAAATGGCGTGGCCGATCTCGTGCGCGATGATATCGAAATTCAGCGCGTAAGGTATCAGTTGCCCAGTCTGATCGGCCCGTGCCCCCGTTTCCAGGTAGCCGTACCCCATATGAGCGTTTGCCCAGGTTTCGATCATCGACAATTCAAGGCGCTCGTAGTCAGTCTGGAAATGCCAGGGAATTTCCTCGCCGAGATACGACTCCCAGACATCTAACGTAAAGCGCACGGCACCGAACAAATGCACGGCTTCGAAAGCGGGGTCGTCTGGCGCGATATGATCGAAGTGCCCGTCAGGCCCCGGGCTCGGTGGTGGCACAACAGGTCCATCCCAAGGCGGCAGATAGAGTGTGTCTCCGATCGGGCCTGGGATCAGGCCGTAGGGCATTTCCTTGCCGATCGGATTGATTGCATACATCCGGTGATCGGACGGCCCCGGACCAAGACTGCCTACAGGACTCGAGACCCTGACGGTCACCAGCCGTCCCGGCTTACCATCAAGCGGTGGATGCGTATAAAGACGAAAGCGTGTGCCGCCCCTTTGTCCGCGACCCGGTCTCATGCCGCATCCTCCCGGGCACGCACGCGCTCAAACTCACGTCTCAGGAGCCGGTGCAACGCGGTCCGGTCGGAAAGACCAAGGCTTCGAGCCAGGTCATCGGCATCGTCTGTCGGCAAGGCCAATCTGCGGGACTGGCAGAACCAATCGAGAAGGTCGCGCAAGTCGAAATCTGCGAAAGCTGCCGGGACAGCCATTCGCCGGTCGCCGAGAAGTTCCGCCTTGGCCTCGGCGCGGGCCAGATAGTCCTCAAAAAGATTGTCCGCTCTGAGTTCGTCCAGCAGTGCCGGCGCAAGTTCATGCGCCGTCCTGTCCAGCGCCTCTTCAAGCGCCTCGTCTGACGAAAGAAACGCTCCAAGCTCCGCTTCGGTCGTTTCATTTGCTGTCAGCCATTCATGGAAAGCGGAGGCTGTGCCGAGACCGAGATCGGTACGCAGCCCTTCGATCAGTTGCAGATCTGCTTCGGGGCGCTGAACCATCGATGCACGGCGCGCAAATGCACGCAAGAGCCGGTTGCGATAGCGAACCGGGTCAAGCCGCAACTCATCCAGAACGGCTTGTTCAATTTCGCTCAATCCGTCTTCAGCAGTGCTGTAGCGTGCTTCGAGCGC
The DNA here is from genome assembly GCF_030732845.1 of Roseibium sp. MMSF_3544. Classification (GTDB taxonomy): domain Bacteria; phylum Pseudomonadota; class Alphaproteobacteria; order Rhizobiales; family Stappiaceae; genus Roseibium. Next base: position 411,521 of record NZ_JASHKA010000002.1, on the reverse strand, counting down.
TTTCCAATGATGTGTCCGTTGCAGGTCAAAGGTGGGCTGGAAAGGTGACAAGCCGGAGGTCAGCGCATCGCCCAGCGCATTTATGAGTTCAGCCGCATCGGATTTCTTCGCATCCACTTTTTGCTCAGAAATCTCCCGCAACCTGAGTGCGAGCGTTGCTGGCTCCACAGCATCGCAAAGCACCGGCCACGTGAGCTTTGTGTAAGGGATCTTCGCAGCTACCTTAAGGACATCGGTGATTTCTTTTGAGGATATGCGATCCGCGTTTTCTGCAGCGCTCAAGGTTGCGCGAACATTGACCAAGGGCTCGTTCAGCGCCGGGTATCCGAGTTCCTCAGGCCCGTGCTGTACGGCGACTTCGTGGTCATCGACGAGAACGCCATCTCTGTAGTCCCGATAAATTTTGCCGAATCCCAGCATGCCGAATGTGTCGCACTCTACGGCACGAAGAGCCCCCATGCTGGCTGCACCCCAAACGTGAACACCCTGCTCCAGCGCATAGAGTATTTCCTTGTGCTGCACGGTCTGGAAGTCCTGGAACCGGGCATCGACGAGCGCGATGAGGTTCGCACCGCGGCGCACGGCCCTAAAAACATCTCCGGCCGCTGCGGGCGGACGCAGTTCGACGCCATCGGGCAGTTGTATTTCCTCCGGCAGACTTGGCCCGATGAACAACACAACCTTCATTGCGCAACCTCGTAGCCAAGGAGCCCTGGGACAATGACTCGGACCACCGAGAAACTCGGATCATCGGAAAGATCGACACCGACAACGGGTCGATGACCAGCTTCGTCGACGGCGGTAACGAGCATCTGGAGATCGCTGTCCAGCCGATCTGTCGAGAGATCGGGAAGCTCCGCGAAAGACCTTTGCCGGGCTTCAACCGGCTCCGTCAGCCAGCGTGCCCTGATGCCCTCCGCCTTGCCGAATTGCGAGACCTGAAGGTCGTCACGGGCGCCTGAAATCCGCGTCAGCCGCGCTTGCGCGGCCTCGGTCAGCGCGCGACAGAGGGCGACGGACCGGCTCGCATGGCAGCCGGCTCCGAACCCGGGCGGAATTGCAGCGTCGCGCAGATCGGCAATGGCTGCGACACAACTTGCAATACCTATCGCGCCCGTCGCGTCCCAAACACGCACCGCAATATCCGCATTTTTGAACTGTTCAAGTAGGCGCGCCGCTACTGGATCATCCACGCTCTCCAGATCCAGAATGCGTGCAGTGCGTTCCTCGGGAAAGGATCTTGCCAGCATGGCCGTGTCGTGCCGCTCGACGACTTCGCAAAGCGCGTGGATCAGTGCTTCGGTCCTGCTGGCTCCAGAAGCAAGTCCATTTGTCGAAACGGGAAATTTTACGCCGCGCACATGAGCATCGTCCGTGAAGCAAGTGTGCACGAGATCGAAAGGAACGGCGACAGGCTCACCGGAACTCAGATTGGTACCGGTGCTCCAAAAAATAGACGCATCGCCAAGCGGGCGCCCCAAAAGACTGTCCAGCACGGCTCGATCCAGAGCGAATGGCGTCCGGTCGCGTGTCCCGAATGTAAGGGGTACGCAAGGGTTCTCAGCATGCGAGAGCTCTATCGCTTCCATGATGCCAGACAGTTCTGCAGCTTCCCGTGTACATCCTTTACCTTGCGCCACCGAGAGCCCGCGTGCATTCGGCCGAACGGCTGCGAAGACTTCGACGCCGATCCGGTCGAGCCCCGTCAATCTGCTGACCCTCGTAATTCCGAATTGCTTCAGATCACCCTGCAGTGCAGACAGGAGATGTTCGGGACTATGCGTGCGATGAGTTCCTTGAAGAAATCCCTTGGGCAAGCGCTTTTCCGCGAAGCAATCGGTGGCAATGGACGGATTTCCCTCCATTGAAAGCGTCGCGAAATTGAGACTATCACTCGCCATTCGACCCCCCGATCGCAAACTAGTATGCCGAGCCCGCAGATAAACTTCAAGTTGAATATCGCCAGAGTTGAAGAGTGACGCAGCTGCAACGTTCGATTCTTCGCAGCAATCCGCTTGTTTAATTGGAAAATTTCCTATCCATGATCTTAGGCTTAAGCCTTTACCCCTACGGCATTATCGAACCGACCCTTAGGGCAGAAACGTACGAACTTTAAGTTAGTCGGGTAATAATCTCAGAATGAATGCGGCAAACCTGTACCCAAAGGCTGTCGCGCGAAGCCCCCCTTGGCCAAACGCCCGAAACTGCTAGTTTTCTCTTCCGAAAAGACAATACGAAAACAAGAGTGTTCCGGAGGCAAATCGATTATGGCGACGCGTGAGGCGGCTATCAAAGCTGTCACCAGGTATTACGACGCTGGGGAATTCCGGACCGAATTGGCTGAGCGGGTTGCGGTCCGGACATCCAGCCGCGAGGAACAGTACCAGAAAGAGCTGCGGCGCTATCTGGACGAACTGATGCGGTCACGCTTCGAAGCGACGGGGTTCTCCGTCGACCTGCACCCCAATCAACTGCTCGAACGGGCACCCTTCCTGGTGGCCAAGCGGGTCGAGGATCCTGCCCTGCCCACTCTCTTTTGCTATGGTCATGGCGACACCGTCCCCGGCGAGGACGGCAGATGGAGCGACGGGCGCGATCCTTGGATCCTTTCGGTCGCCCAGACACCAAGCGGCGAACGCTGGTACGGCCGGGGGACTGCGGACAACAAGGCGCAGCATGCCATCAACATGGAAGCCATGCGCCATGTCCTCGAAGCGCGGGGCAGCCTTGGCTACAACGTCACGTTCCTGATCGAAACTGCCGAAGAGATGGGGTCTCCCGGGCTTGCCGAGTTCTGCCGCGAAAACCGCGAAATGCTCGCAGCAGACCTGCTGATCGCCTCGGACGGTCCACGTTTTTCGACCGACGGACCGGACATAAAACTCGGCACGCGCGGCGGGTTGAACCTTCGCTTCCGGCTGGACTACCGTGAGGGCGGCCACCATTCCGGCAACTGGGGCGGTTTGCTGGCCAATCCGGCAATCGTGCTCATGCACGCGCTCACGACGCTTGTAAGCCGGACCGGCGAAATCCTGCATCCGGGTCTCAAGCCAGACAGCATCAAACCGTCAGTGCGCGATGCCCTTGCCAAGGTCACGGTCACGTCCGGCGCGGACGATCCGGACATCGACCCCTGGTGGGGTGAGCCGGGCCTGAGCGGGGCTGAAAAGGTCTTCGGCTGGAACACCTTCGAGGTGTTGTCCTTCATTACCGGCGACCCCGAGAGACCGCAGAACGCGGTCCCGCCCTTCGCGGAGGCCATCTGTCAGATCCGGTTTGTGGTCGACACCGATCCCGATACTTTCCTGCCGCTGATCCGCCAGCATCTTGAAGACGAGGGTTTCAGCGGCATTACGGTCGAACCGGCCCGCATGTCGATGCTGCGCGCCTCGCGCCTCGACCCTGAACATCCTGCGGTCGATTGGGCAGTCAGATCGATCGAGAAGACCACGGGCAAAGCGGTCACGATCATCCCCAATGCCGGCGGCTCGTTGCCGAATGACATCTTTCTCAACATCATCGGCATGCCGACGATCTGGGTTCCGCACAGCTATACCGGCTGCTCACAACATGCTCCGGACGAACACGTCCTGCCGCACCTGATGAAGGAGGGCCTTCAGATGATGACGGGTCTGTTCTGGGACCTGGGAGAGGGTTTTCCCGCGATGGAACACCAACCACGGTGAGCCACGAAGCCTTTGGGGCGGATGTGTGAAAGGCGATGTCGTGCGTCCGCGGACAAAGTCATTTGGACGCAATCCGTGCCATCTGCAGGGCATCGCAGTAGCCTTCCTCGGTCCGAACATAGTCGCGCAAGCGGCCTTCCTCTTCAAAGCCGAGTTGGCGGTAGAGTTCGATGGCGCGCGTGTTGTCCACCCAGACAATCAGGCTTAAGCGCCTGATCCGGTAAAAACCGTCACACAGCCGGATCACCTCTTCGATCATGGCGCGGGCAATGCCCTGTCCTTGCCGCTCGCCGTGGGTCACGACCATGTTGAGCTCTGCCGCATGGGCCGCACGCGGGATGTTTTGATGCAGGACAAGCTCCGCGAAACCAATGACCTCCCCATCGCTCTCTGCAACGATCTGCACCAGGTTCGGATCGGCGGCCAACCGGTCTTCAGTGTTCTTGAGCCGCATATAGGGCAACCGCATCGACCCGAGGACAACGTGAGGGCTCGTCAAAATTGCGTGCAGCTGAGGTGCGTCCACGGGTTCGGCGTGGCGTAATTTGTAATTCATCAAACCCTCCCTGGGGCGTCGCGGCCGCTAAAGAAACGGCCGCTCTCTTGGTCAGAATAGATCCGATCATGCGCGCCGGACCAGTCCCGCAAGGTTCAAAGACCCGTCCGCTTGGGCAGCGGAACATACATGTGCACGTGGGTCTGAGTGGAGAATTCCCCCGTCATCGGGCCGTGTGTTTTGCCGTCGCTGTGCCAGGCGATCGCCAATTCGGAGATCAGCTGCTCGCCGGTCAACTGGAGACAGGGTGTGATGACTCGAAAGAATTTTGCATTCCCGTTTTCGTCGGCCGTGAAGACATTCTCGGTCCCGTCCCTGGACCCGAGCGGCGTGTCGTAAAACCCGAGAAAAGGCTCGGTCGGCGGCCAGATCGCAAAATCATGCCAGACGGTGTAGAGGCCGTTCGGGACAAGGTTTTCAAAATTGAGATTCACAACGCCCCTGCCGTTCGCACAGGTGTAGTGTCCGGTTCCCTTGGCCTCGAACCACTCACCCAGTGTGATGCCGAGTTTCTTGCCCTTAGGCCAGGGACCCGTGTTCTCGGTCTGAAGGGGCGTGTGCGGAACGGCATCAGCAGGCGCGTAAAGGGGCGCATCCATGTCGCGCGTTGCACCGGTGGGACGAAAAACTTCGCCCGATCCGGCAACCTTCTCGAAGAATACATCCTGCTCGGCCAGTTTTTCATCGATGTGGAAAATGAAGGCCAGCGTCATGCCTTCGTCCATGTCATATCCGGCATCGGCCGAGACCATTTGAACGGCATCGTCGGCCGCCGAGGGCAGCACGGTTGAAAGGGCAAGTGACATTGCCAAAAGTGTACGTCTCATGTGATTTCCTTTCAGGTTTGGTTTGGGCGCCCGGACGAACCTTTGTGTCCGGGGCGTGGTGGCCTGCATTTTCGCGGGCCGGACAAGGTCCGGTGTTCCTGCACGGAGCACCGGAACAGTGTTTCGAGGGTTTCGTTATTGGCCGTGGTTGGGCGGGGGTTGCGGTGTCAAACCGGACGGAACCCGAGCCGGAACCAGATCGCTTCGCTCCCGCATGGCCGGATCGGTCAGGCTTTCCAGAAAGGCGACCAATTGGGCGACCTCCCTGTCACTGAGATCGACGATTCCAAGATCGTTTGCGCCGGCGATACGGTTTCTGAGGCGGTCGTTGGACTGAACCCAGGTGTCGCGACGATCGAAAGCGTTCCGGCGGGCCGGATTGAGCGGCCTGAAGATCAGCTGTGACCCCTTGCCGGTCTGCTCGATGACGTCACCCAGCTCCGGCAGCTCTGACGAGCCATACGTATGAAGTGAGGTTTCCGGGTCGAGATGATGGCGGACAACAGCTTCCAGAGTGTCATAAGCGCCCGAATGGCCCCACGGTCCCGTCAGCGCAACATTCAAGAGAGATGGCGTCCGGAAGGCGAAAAGGTCTTCCTTTTCAAAGGTGACGCGAAAGCGCCCCTCATCCTCTAGCCGGTCCATGAAACCGCTTGCGCGCCAGTAGCTTGTGTCACTGCCGTGACCCTTTCCCGGACCGGTTTGCGGCATCGCGATCGCGTGAAAGCCGTGGTCGGTCATGAGCGGGCCTGAATGGCAGTCATCGCAGCCCGCCCGGCCATAGAAGAGTTCGATACCGGACCAGACATCCCTGCTCAACCTGGCAAAGTCACCGTCGCGCAGGGTCTGTTCAAACGGGCTGCCGTTTGATCGGAAAGCAACCGCCTGAAAGGCCGCAAGTGCGTTTGCCGCCTGTACGAATGTGATCTCGCCGGAACCGAAGGCGTCGTGAAACATCTCACGATATTCGCCAATCTCGGCGAGTCGCTGCGCCAAAAGCTCCCACGCATCGGCCGGCCGGTCCTCCGCGACGGCGGTTGCCACGGGGTTCTCACCCTTTTGTCCTGCCATTTCGACAGGCGAAAGAACGGGAAACATCGCCTGGGCCGCAAGCGGGCTGTCGAGGCCGTCCGGCAGATGTTCGCGCGCCGGGCTCCAGAACCCACTTTTAAAAACACCGTCCGGATCGGGTTCAAGGCGGCCATCGTGAAAGAAGGCCCTGTAGGAGCGCGCGCCGATGTTGTAGAGCGGCTGCGCATTTCGCGGCACGCGGCCGGTGACGCCGGCGGAGCTCGTCCGGCGTTCGGGTCCGAACCCCTTGCCACCCTCGCCGATCGACAGCGCCAGATCATCACCCGTCCCCCGGCTCGGATCGTGGCAGGTGCCGCACGAGATGTTGCGGTTGCCTGACAGGACCGGGTCGAAAAACAGCATCCGGCCAAGTTCCACCACGGCTGCGTCATGGGCTCCGTTGTTAAGATAGTCGGTATCTTTCAGCGGCGTTGGCAACTCGCCGGCCTCAGCGGCTACGATCGCCAAAAGCGCCGTGGTGGAAACCAGAAATGTTTTCGTGTTCAGACAGAACATCAGGTCACTCCTTCACTGGTGGGCACGGGTCGCCGGTGTCTCCCGGTCACCCTTTTGACCCTTTCCGGCAGACCGCCACCAGGCGGGGCGATGGCGTTTGTCGACTGAAAAATATGGACTTTTCTTCGACTTCCCGGGCGACGGGAGATAGATGACGATCTGGCCCGGCAACTTGCCGGAGACCCTCGTTCCAGACGTTGTTTCCGCCACGAACACATCGTCCGAATGGCTCAGTGAACGCAGGCAGCCGCCGTCTTGGGGTTTTTCGAAATCGAATGCGAAAGCAAGGCCAGAGGCGAATGCAATCGCCAGAGCGAGTGGTCCGGCAAGGGACCAACTTGGACGTTTCATTGAACTTCTCCCGAGGTGTCAGGCCGGTTCGGTTCGCGTGTGTCGAACCCTGGGTTCCAGGCTGTTCTTCGTCGCCAGACACACCTGCTCGATATGCCTGTGATCCGTGCCGCAGCATCCGCCAAGCACAACGAGTTGCGGCATGAAGGCCTTGAGTTCGGCGTAGTCACGCCCGGTCTCGACCGGACTTCCGTCGTCAAGCTCTTCGGCTTCGTCGAGTTCAGCATGGCTGAGGCGCGACGCGTTGGCGCGGATCCCGCAGATCCGGTTTCGCCAGTCTCCGCCTGCGCGCAACGTTTCGATGAAGTGATCCGGGTGGGCACAGTTCAGCATGAAGTAAGCCGGTCCATAGTCGGTCCTTGCATCAACTTCATTGATTGCCGCGCCAAGAGGTTGACCTGTCGGCAGACGCCCGTCCGTTTCAACCGTGAACGAGATCACGACCGGTAAGCCGTGTCCCTGTGCCGCCCGGACGATCCCGATCGCTTCCGGAGTGTTGTTGATTGTAATCGCGGTCACCAGATCGGCGCTTGTGGAGGCAAAGGCACCGATCTGTACGGCGTGATAGGCTTCCGCCTCCTCCGGCAGCATAAGCTCCCCCGGGACGTAACCGTCGCCGCGCGGGCCAATGCATCCGGACAGCACACTCCGCAATTCCGGGAACTCACCTCGCAAATCATCCATCAGGGTGATCGCGCGGCGGTTCAGCGCAACCAGGTCGTCCTGGCTGACGTCCAGTTTTCGAGCCCAGTCGGGGTTTGCCCGCCAGGTGGCACTTTCAAAGACGAAGCCGGTTCCGTGCACCGCTGCAACAGATGCATGGCTCCGGTAATACCGGCGGAGCGCGTCTTGTCCTTCTTCCGTGGCCAGCAACGGGAAAGCAGCGAACAGCGGCAGGTCGATCCCGTAATCGAAAATCAGCGTCGTTTCGATGCCACCGTCCGTGACAAAGAGGTCGCCGCTCATCTGCGGCAGGGTTTTTGCGAGTTGCTTCATGTCGCTTCTCCAATTGCGTTGACAGGAGAAGGATTGGCCAGGGACCGTTTTGCCTGCGTCACAAGTGCCAGCCGGGCTCTGGTCCAAACGTCAAATTTTCGCTAAATCGGCGATCCAGCCCACACTCTCAAAAAAGACTTGGTGCCGAACTTTCCGCAGAGCGTTGCGGCGAAACAGAAACGGCTCGTCGTCCTTTCGGTTCGCGCAGCAGCCCGTTGCGTATGAAACTGCGGCGAAACTTAAAGCAATTGTCGGGATAACGGCGATCTTCAGCTCGTCTGGCGGATCACCTTCGCCAGCAAAGTCAGACGCGCGGCGCGCATGCACACTTGGGCGAAGGGGTCAGTCGTCCGCCTCAAACGCTTCCAGCATTCGAGCCACTTTGGTTTCAGCCGTCTCGAAACGGTTCACGACCGCACGGCAGTGCGGGTTGAAACGGTAAACGTCCCGGAACAGGTCTCCGTCCTCGCGCACGCTTTCGACCGCATCCATCAGAAAGCCGAAGGACAGCGTGTCAATTTCCGTGCGCAGAAAGTCGCCATGCGTGACAACCTGGCCAATGTAGTGCGTCAGGAAAAGGGTTTCCGCCAAAGCCCGGTCGTGCTGATTGGCCGACATTTCCAGAACGACCAGTCCGACCGATTTCAGTGCGGACTTCACGGCATCGTAAGCGGCCGGTTCAAGCGAGTGATCGGTCAGGACGATACGCAGTCCTTCCAGGCTCTGGCCGATCTTCGAATAGCTGTGGGGGCCGAACATCGGATGCGTTGCAATGAAACGCAGCGGGCGCACGGATCGGGCCGAATGTGTTTTCAGTTGCTCGACCGTGTGCATTTTCACAGTTGCCACATCCACCAGCACGCTGCGCTCACCCAGCCTGGGGATGACCGTATCCAGGGTGTCGACGAACTGACCGATCGCGGTCGCAATGATTACGACGTCGCTCTTGCAAACGTCGTCCAGTGAAAAGAATCGGCTACCATCGGGCTCCGCGCGTCTGGAGTGAACGAGGACGCGGACCCCGGGCGCAAACCGGTTGGCAACCTCTTCTAGGAAAGCACCGAACTGCCCATAACCAACGATCCCCAGTGTTTCGATCATTCCCTATTGCCTCCGGACGGTTCCTGTCAGCGTCCGATTAGTTGTTTTTGTGCAGCGGGTAACGATTCCATACCGGCGACACTCGGATTATGCCGTTCTTGCTCGTGCGGGGTAGTCCGCACTCATGCCTTGTATCCGGGTGACCGTGTGCGGTACAGCCCCGTCTTCGCTCGCCACACCTCAAGGATAGGAGTGAAACCCGCGACCATGTCCGGAGCTGTGACCGGCCTTCATGGTGCCGAGCGTGTTTGAGTTCGGCTGCAGAAGCGCCCTAACCTCCGCAAGTTCGGCATCGGTCATAAGCGCGGTAGGATCCCGCTGCCTTTTTTTGGTTTCGATGGTCGCCAGTCGGTCGATAAGCGACTCCTTTCGGGCACTCTGCGTCGCCCTTCTTTTGGCAAGCTTCTTTCCTGCCGTTTTTGCGAAATTATAGCCCAGGCCGACGCCGGTGATGCACGCCACGATTTCGAATGCTTCCACAATCTTCTCAACGACCTGGAACACAGCAAGCGCCTGTTCAGCGCCGTCGATGGTTCTGGAGAGATAGTCTGCCAGAAGGCGGGCGTTCTGCTCGATCAGACACAAGGTCACCAGCATGCAGGTCTGCGCCTTGATGACATCGCCGCTGATCAGGGCATCTCGATATTTTTCCTGGTATTTCCTCGGAAAATTCCAGATTGATTGGTTTGGGAGGTTTCCGCCACCAATGAAATCCGCTGCAAAGGCCGCGATGGGTTGTTCGCGCCGATTGCGCGCGAGTTCCTGATGTTTGTCCCAGGTGTTTTCATAAAAAACGTTTATGCGATCGGCCGCGCGCTTCAGCTTGGTTTGCACCGGCCCCGTCAGAACGGACCGGTAATAGCCGGCTCCAAGCATGGTGACGTCAAGAAGCTCGTCTCGATCAATCATCGCGTCCTTTGTCTCGATGAGATCGCCTTTGATCCCAAGCGAAAACCAGAATTCCCAGACCGTCGGATCCCGCCTCCGTGTATCAAAGGGTCTTCGTAGCCTCAGCCAGACACCTTTGGTGTTCAATATATTGCGCACTCTCAAAAGATAGTCCGCCTCATCGGGATTGTTGGTCCGCGGCGTCAGAGCGTCCGCAGTCAGCATTTTCTTGTGATCGAGGCGGACAAAGGCATCCCGCTCCGAAACCTTTATCCGCTTGTCCAAGATCCGATAAGCCCGGCGTTTCTTCTTCGGGTCGTAGGCAACCAGGTTCCCCCCGCGTCCGATCACCGACGCCTCGATCGCTTTCTTGAATTCCTTCACATAGACCGGGTTCAGGAATTCCGCGTCGATAACCCTTTGAAGCTGAGCAACTTGCCGCTTCGACAACAAGCGCCTCAGGTAAGGCACGGTTGCGATGAGTTCCGTTACATCCGGCGCGCCTAGTTCTCGTGCTTTTCGAAGATTGATTTTCTCATTTGCCATTCGCCTTGCTCCTCAAAAGAACGACCGCTGGCATCGGCGGACCGCCCAAAGGACAAATCCGGCCCATGCCATCAGTTGAATTCAGAATGCACAGGCCTGTTCAGACCTTTGAGTTCCCGGCGATATCCCAGGCAAATTCCGGCGCCGCACCTTTCGAACCGTCGGGCTTTTGCTCGGTGTAGATGTATTTGTACTCGCCGAAGTTCAGAGAAACGCACTCGAACAGCCGCTCATCTTCACTGCCTTCATTGTTGATGCTCGTGACGATGATGTCCTTCATCTCGATCTTGACGTATTCAAGAGGGTTTTCTCCTGCGGCTTTACGGACAATCAGTGTCCCCTTGGAGATGTGTTTGCCGGTGGACAGGTGCTGCAACAAGACGGGTGACGACTTGTCGACATACTTGTTCACCGTGAGATCCATAAAGTGCGCCTTTCCCGATCCCGACCCGCCGCCCATATGCGTGGTGCCGGATTGCGTCGCTCCCCAGGACCAGGCCAGGACGTCAATCTCATCCTTGTGAGTCTTGTCCTGCGCTTCTCCCTTAATGCCTTCCAGTTTGAGAAAATGATCGACAGCCATGTTTGAAATTCCTTCTGTTTGTCTTGTCTGAGGTGTCCCCTCCGGCCTGAATGCTGTCGTGCGTTCAATTGCCGTTAGCCCAAGCTGTTCGCCCAGTGCTGAGAGGCCTGATCAATCACTCATTGGGATCCGCGCTGCGAGGTTACTGCTCGTGTTCAGCGGCGTGTTTCCAAAGCCCTTTTCGCGCGGCTCCTGCAAAGTGACCGGCATTGGATTAAGCGGGCCGCGTTTTGCGTGCGTCACAAAAGCTGGCGAAGCCGCTCCCGAAGCGTTAAATTTTCGCCAAATCGGGTTCTCGGGCGAGGCTGCTGGATGGATCGCGACAATTGTCTGGATATCCGGCTTTTGGGCCGGCTGGAGATACACTTCAAGGACCGTGTGCTGGCGTTCCCGACCAGGCATGCGGGTTTCCTGATCGCGCTCCTTGCGGTAGAAGGACCTTTACGCCGTGAGACCGCGGCCGCCCGGCTTTGGGGTGAGCGTGACGAGGCTCAGGCGCGAGCGTCGCTGCGGCAGACCATCTATCATATCCAGAAGGTCTTTTCCGCCGCTGGCGCGCCGGAACTGGAGGTTTCCCGACAAACGATCTCCCTGGGTCGCCACTCCTTCCGAACCGACATCGACGGCGTTCTAGACAGCCTTGCGACCAATCCCGCCTCTGCGGCAAAAGCTTATCGCGGTGAGCTTTTGGGTGATGTCGGACGCGTCGACCCGGCGTTTCAGGATTGGCTCGACCAGGAACGGCGCTCGCTGGACATGAAGATCTCGGAAGGCACGACTGCTGCCGCGCGGCAGTGTCTGACCAGCGGTGACTGGGCAAGTCTTGAAGCCGTTTCTTCGCTCAGCCTCAAGATCGATCCTTTCAATGAAGAAGCGCTTCGACATCGTATGGAAGCGCTTGCCCAAACGGAAAGACGGGCCTCCGCGCTCGCGCTTTATGAAGACTTCAAGGAAGCTCTGCAGTCCGCACTCGACATCGAGCCCGAACCGGCAACACAAGAGCTCCGCGATCAAGTTGCCAATTGGAACCCCGAGCCGTCGCCGGCGACCGCCCAGGTTCTCCCAACTTCAACTGAATCGGTCTTTCGCGAACGGCGCAGTGTCTCGCTGCTTGCTGTCACACCCTCCGACGTCGCTTCGGATCCGGAAGACTACGCTGCGGACTTCGCGCAGGTGAATTTGCTTTTAAAGGAGATCCTTCAAGACGGCTCGGCACAGGTTCTTGAGCAGGCCGGTCCTGCGGTTGCCTGTGTCTTCGGCGCGTCGGGGCTGGTTGAGCGTCACGCAGAGGCTGCCGCTCACACCGCAAGCGCGTTGGCAGAACGTGCTGTAGATGGATTGAAGATCGCGGTCGTCTCCGGCGACATTGTCGAGGCTGCTACCGAAGGTTCAGACGAAATTGACCTCACTGTCCTAGGCCCGCTCCTGGCAGAGGCGAATGTTCTGTTACAGACAGCCATGCCGGGGGAACCCGCATTCTCGTCGGCGGCGTCATCCAGACTGAAGGCTCGACCGACCCAAAAGTCGTTCATCGCCCGCAACGAAGAGCTGGAAGCCTTACAGTCCGCGTTCCTCCAGGCCCGCGAGGGACAGGCACAGGTTGTCGGTATCGTCGGTGAAGCCGGCATCGGAAAATCAACTCTCCTGCGGCAGTTTCTGGGTTCGTCCAGCGACGCTGAAATACTGATGATCGAAGGCTACGACCGCGAAGCATCACGGTCCTTCGGCGCCATCGCGCGGTTTCTCGCAAGATGGATTTCCGGCGGCGACGATCTGACCCGCGCTTCGGTTGACGAAGCCGTCGCCTCACAAAAGATCCGCGCCGTTCATCGAGACGTGCTTTTGGACCTGCTGGGACTTGCGACCGAGGCCGAACGCGACAGTCTGGTTCGCGAGGAACAACGTCTGAGGGTTTTCAAGCTGGCGAGCGAGATCATTCTCGGGGCGTGCGCAAGAGGCGAGACCATCCTTGCGGTCGAGGATGTGCACTGGCTTGACCGGGATTCAGCTGAATTTCTGGACCGTCTGATTGGAGAGATTTCGGGAGAGTCTCTCACGGTCATCACGACGTTCCGTCCGGAGTTTCAGGTCAGTTGGATCGGACGAAGTTCCTTCCGTCTTCTGCGCCTGACGCCATTCGCGATCGAGGATGCCGAAGCGCTGATTTCGCCCTGGATGACGGGTTTGTCCAACAGCGCGCGCGATCAGGTCCTGCGACGCGCAGCTGGGAACCCGTTCCTTCTCGTTGAGACCGCACGAGCCGTCGCCGGCGGCAGTGCAGATGCCATCAATGTCGTGCCCGCGACTATCCGCGACATTCTCAATGCCACGGTCCATCGCCTGACACCTGACGGGCGCCGAGTGCTGCAGTGTGCTGCGGTGCTGGGTTTCGAGGCGCCGGACAGCGCTATCGCCGCCCTGACGGATTTTGAGGAAACACGCCTGGACGACGCGCTGGCAAAACTCCGGCAGGAGGAGCTGGTGGTTCGAAGCGGGTTCGGAACTTCCTCGCGGCATCGTTTCCGTCACGCGCTGCTTCACGAAGCGGTCTATGCATCGATCCCCAGAGCAGATTCAAAGGTGCTGCATTCCCGGGCAAGCGCGCATCTTCAGGAACGTGAAGACATCGATCCGGCGGCCATCGCACACCACGCCTGGTGTTCGGAGGATTGGCCGGCCGCAGTCGAATGGTACCAACAGGCCGGCGACCGCTTTGCAATGCTGTCTTCCTACGCGCTGGCGGCCGAGGCCTATGGTCACGCAGTGGACGCGCTTGATAAATGTCAGGAGCATCAGGGCTCACAGCAGAAGCGTCTGGAACTTGCCCTCAGACGGCGCCCGGTTCTCGTTCCGCTCGGTCTTTATGAAACAGCCTTGGCGGAACTGGATAAAGCAGAGGCCATCGCCAATCAGATTGACAGCCGCAGTTTCCGCGTCGCTGTTCACATCAGCAAGAGCTACCTGTTCAGTACACATGGCTTTTTGAAAGAAGCCATTGTCCATGCCAGGCATGCGAGTGCCGCATGTGAACCGGAGGAACAGACTGCCTATGAGGCGAAGCTGGCTGAAGGTCAGGCCTTGTCGCTCATGGGTGACTGGCAGTCAACGATCGCGCTCCTTGCCCCGACCGTTCCCTTTTGGGAAGAGCACAGGCACGAAAGGTTCGGCCACACGGGAACGAGATCCGTCTGGTGCCACGGACATCTGTCAAATGCCTTCGGTCTCAACGGGCAGATCGAGGCAGCGCGCAGGCACGCTGAGCGTGCGTTCGACCTTGCCGGCGAAACCAGAAGGCCGCTCGACACCGTCTTCTCGCTCCACCTGCTTGGACGTGTTCAGCTCGTTTCGGGCAATCGCGAAGAAGCACTTTCGCTTTTGATGGAAGCCTTGCGCCGAGCAGAAGAAATCGATGCGCCTATCTTCCGGTCCTGGTTCGCGTGCGATGCGTTCCCTCTGCTTCTGGAGTCCGGGAGAACCGATGAAGCCAGCAATCTGCTGAACCGCCAGACCGAGGTGGCGAAGCAGCTCAAGCTGCACCAGTTTCACGGATGGCTCCGGCTGAACAAATCCGAGCTTCTGCGCAGCAGCAAGCGGTTCAGTGAAGCCGAAGCTGAAGCGGAAGCAGCTCTTTCTTGCGCAAGAGAGATCGGTGACCTTGTTCTGGAGCCGGCGGCGCTGAAGGTGCTGGCACAGTACGAAGACGAAGATGATCGTATGCACGCAATCAAGGATGCACAGAACCTTGCCGAGCAACGCGGCCTTTCGATGTTGCGTTGAAGACCCTCACCAACTCACTTTTCAACCGCGCCGGACGTTTTGACGGTTTTTTAATGCGCCAGGTCACCATTGGCGCAAGGATTTCAGGTGTATGTGACGGCGATTTGACGGGCCACAACGACATTGCGTGGTGTTCGCAGCAAGTCGCAAATTCATACTACGGCTCGTTTTTTTCAGAGTTACGGCACATAAAAGCAATCGATTTGAAAATCAGGAAATGAATTGAAAATTCAAATTTCTGAACGCATTATACAGACTATTTTTCAGCGACTTGCCTGCGAATTCTAAAGTTTTCTCTCATGAGACTTGAGGATCCAGCAAGATGACGTTTCACAATCAACATGCGCTTCAAATACTCAGCAGCAGTTACGCGGACGTTCCGAGCGTCCTGTCACAGCAACAGGCAAAAAAGGCCGCGCGCTACAACGCAAAACGGGCCCGCCGTATCGGTTGGTCGCGCCATTGGTCAGGCGTCTGCCGCGTGCTGAAAATATCTAACGGCCTCTTGCAGGCAGACGACTTCAGCCAGTTTGTTGCACAGTTCCAGATCTCCAGGAAACTCAAACCCGACGGCATGCTGGGAACGGACACCTGGCGGCGCATGCAGGGGGAAGCACGTGTTACGGTCAAAACGTTGCCAACGCCCCCCTGGCTGCCGGTTTCAGCCCCCGGGAGATCCCCGGTCAAGGCGATCGCTGTCGAAGCGCTGAACTTCGACGCGCCCTGGATGGCCATCGCCCTGCGTGAACGCGCGGCCAACTGGATCAATGACGACGGCAGTGCGATCGTCGAGGGCGACACGCGGGTTGACGAAGGCTATTTCGAAGCCTGCCCTTACATGGGAAAACGCGCCTGGGAGCGCAAGCTGAGCGACACACGGAACATCGACAATCATCATTGGTGCTCGGCATTCGTGAACTACTGCCTTCACACCGCGGGGTACAGTCACACCGGCAGCACGGGGGCTTTCTCGTTTCTGCAAAGACGGCGCTGGCGTTTCAAAGCCTTGAACGAACCGAAACGGGGTTGCGTCATTGTGATGAAGCACAACAAGAAGAAGTGGCACCACGTTGCGTTTCTCGATGAAGTCGGTGACCTGCCCTCAGACCCCAAAGGCGACATCAACTCCAAAAAGCACGAGGGCTATTCCATCCTGGGGGGCAACCAGGGCGGCAACAGCGTCAATTCAAAGGAGTTTTACAACTGGACCTTTTATGATGCGAAGGACCAGTACGGTAACAGATCACCCTACCTTTATCCGCTCAGGGGAGCAGATGAAGCAAACTGCAACGTCGAACTGCCGACCGCAGCACCCCACTTCTGCGGAGAGCAATGGCAATAGCGAGTTGTTTCGCTGTCCGGAAACCCGGCCGAAATAGGCAATTGGAAATCCAATAACCCGAGACGACGTTGAGCAAGACGCGCAGCGCGTGTCAATCGAGCACGATCTGTTCGAGACGGGT
Source organism: Roseibium sp. MMSF_3544 (assembly GCF_030732845.1). GTDB lineage: Bacteria > Pseudomonadota > Alphaproteobacteria > Rhizobiales > Stappiaceae > Roseibium. The sequence continues at coordinate 395,160 of NZ_JASHKA010000002.1, read as the reverse complement.
GGCCGCTTCCTTCAGCTTGGGAAGCTGGGCAATCAGACTGTCAATGTCGAGACGCGGCTTGGGCGCGTGGATGGATAGCGTTGTCATGAGCCTGCCCTGGTCGTCGCATATGGCAACGGCGACGGCGGTCATGTCGTTCATGAATTCCTCGTTGTCGATCGAAAAGCCGCGTTTCCTGGTCTCTGCAAGCTCGCGCTTCAGCTCTGCCGGCTCGACCAGCGTCTGGTCCGTCCTGCGTTCAAGCTCAACGGATGACAGAAACCGGTCAAGAACTGGGCTTGCCAGCGATGACAGGTACATCTTGCCGCTCGCCGTGCAATGGAACGGAACCTGGGTGCCGACCGGAAGCTGAATACGCAGCGGCCAGTGAGTCTCCACACGGTCCAGATACACCATTCCGTCGCGGCCGGGCGCGGCAAGATTGCAGGTCTCGCCGACACTGGACGCAAGATCGCGCATCACCCGTAGCCGTTCCGTCCGGATCCGCTGCGACGAAAGGGTGTTCGTGGACAGCTTTCGCATCCGCCGCCCCGGCCCGAACGATCTGCCATCGAGGCTGCGTTGCAGGAACCCCTCAGACTCGGCCGTGTGCAACAGGCGATGAATTGTCGGTTTCGGCAGTCCTAGCAGATCGCACAGGGTTGAAGGGGCAACTGGAACACCCGCCTTTGCCACTTCCTCAAGAATGACCAGCAAACGTAGATTTGTCGGAATCTTTCCGTCTTCTTCTTTTTCCTGGTCTTCTGACATACTCGGCAATCATCGGTTTGGTAACAACATCAACGCCAATTGAGGTGTCAAAGACACGACGATCCAGACACTAATCAGCGCAAACAGGTATGGAACCGTATAACGAAGTAGCCGGAAATAGGGAACTCCCGTGACACCGGAGGCGACATAAAGGTTGAGCCCATATGGCGGTGTGATGAAGCCAATAGACGCCCCAACCAGGAAAATCACGGAGAAATGGACGGGATCGACTCCGACCGAAGCAGCAATCGGGGCCAGGATCGGCGCCAGGATGATCGTGACCGGCAGGCTCTCAAGAACCATGCCTGAAACGAACACGATCACCATGGACGTGAACAGAACCGCGTGATAGCCGCCCATGGAAGTGACGAAGTCGCCAATCGTCTGCTGCGCGCCAAGCAGGGACAAGATCTGCTGCATGACAACCGAAATGGCAATGAGCGGCGCCAGAATGCCGGTGATCTGTGCCGAGCGGATGACGATGGACGGTACCTCTTTGACAGTGAACCCTTGCACCACCAGCATCTCGGCGTAGCTTTTTTCTGCCACGGGCCGTTCGCTGCGTTTGCCCATGATCTTGTTGAGTGGATAGCTGACAAATCCGGCAATCATGCAGAATCCGACCGTCACACCGGCCGCTTCCGTCGGCGAGAACTTGCCGGTGTAAATGCCCCACAGGACCAGCCCTATGGCGAAAAAGCCGAGCCAGGCACCGAAAGCGGTTTTCAGGATACGGCTGAAATGCAGCGGGATCAGAAAGCCCCAGCCGTTCATCCGACAAATGATCCAGCAAGCCACCTGCATCCCGATCACCATCAATGCTCCGGGGATGATCCCGGCAACAAAAAGGTCAGAAATCGGCAGGTTCATCAGGAAGCCGTAGACGATGAAGATGATCGATGGCGGAATGATAATGCCGACCGTGCCACCTGCCGCCGCCGTCGCGGCAGAGAAGCGCTCGTCATATCCACCCTTGACCATCTCCGGATGGAGCATGGAGCCGATCGTCGCGGTCGTCGCGGAGTTCGATCCCGAGATAGCCGCGAACAGGCCGCACGCCCCGAGCGAGGCCATTGCGAGCCCGCCGCGTATCCAGCCCAGAACGGCATAAGCGAAATCCGACAACCTCCTGGCTATGCCCGACCGGTTGATAAGGTCGCCCGTCAGAATGAAGAGCGGCATCGCCAACAGGGCAAAGCCCTTGTTGAAGACGTTCAGGAGTTCGGCGCCGAGATTGTCGAGCGTTAGTCCGAGCACGAAGGAACATCCGATCACCCAGTAGGCAATCACGAGAAAGACCGGAACGCCGATCATGAACAAAACAGTGACGCTGATGGAGATCAGGGTAACCCAGCTTGCATCCGTCATCAGGTATCCTCCCCGATGACGGCCGCTTTGATCAGCGGCCGGTCGCTGCGCCAATTGCCAATGTCATCCACCAGGTTCTCAAGCACCCGGGCTGCCAGCAGAAGGAACGAGAGAGGTGCGGTGATCAGGAACCACCACTGCATGACATTGTCCGTGCCGAGTACGATCTGAAAATTCGAGGCAGACAGGGCCGTCAGCCTTGTTGTGGTCACAAGAACGATGACAGCGAAGATGAACCACAACACAGCATCGAGGCACAGACACGCCATCTGGGCCCATCGCGGCATGATCATCCGGAATTCGGAAAAGCTCAAATGCGTTCTGAGGCGCACGTTAAATGCCGCTCCAAACCACGTCATGATCATGAAGAGAAGCGGCGGAATGGTGGTTGACCAGGGTTGCTGATTTGCGAAGACAAACCGGTCGATTACGCCCCAAAAGATAATGAAGGCGATGGCGAGATAGCTCCACACCATGATGGTGCGTTCCAGGTGCCGGTCCAGAAACGGGACCAACCGGTAAAGGCCGAGAACAAGCAGCCCACCGATCAATGTCGCAAATGCGCCGAGTACCCAGGCGGCATTCGATTTGAGCGCATTGCGGATTTCCCAACTGTCCTGCGACGCCAAGGCGCTCAGGATCGCACCAAGATCCGACCAGATTGACATGTGGCCCCTCCCATTTCCGCCGGTTTTCCGGGTCTGAATACAATTTGGGCCGGCGCGCTCCCGGCACGCCAGCCCAGATTGCCTAAGCTACGTTCAGCCTCTCCACCAGCGGCGCGGCTCCACGTTTTCCGGCTTCATGTCGGCGGGAATCCGCCGCGCGATGTCGTAGATCTCCTGGTAGGTGTCAATGCCACCTGCCCAGCCGTTCAACCGGTCGCGCCATTCCTGCCAAAGCTGAGGCTGGAATTCAGGCGAGCACATTTCCTCAGCCAGCTTGATTTCGCTTTCCGGCAGGAACGCACACCGGACATTGTTTTCGACAAAGATCGTGTCCGGAAGCTGCGGCTCGGAGAAACCGACCGTCTTGACGAGTGCCGCCTCGTTGGCCGCTTGCACATGAACCTGCGCCCAATAGGCGGACTCCATCACCGCATCCTGCAGCGGTCCTTCGAGGCTGTCGAAGACGCTGGCGGACATGGAGGTGTGCTCGGTGCCGCAGAAGAATTTCAGATCGACCGACTGGCTCACGACGGGCGACATGTTTGCATAGGCGACCGCGCTGGCCCAGGTTTCCGCACCATCGATCAGGCCCTGCTTCAATCCGTCGAGCGTTTCTTCCCAGGCGACCGGAACCGGGTTCAGGTTCAGGGCCTTCATTGCGATACGGCCGAGCTGTGTGCCGGTCACGCGGTTTTTCGTCCCGAAGAGCTGTTCAAGCTTGGTTACGGTCGGCCGCTCTTCCCATCCCAAACCAAGTTGGATGCCGCGCAGCTCGCAATGGCTGAAGAGGAATTTCAGTCCGTGCCGCTTTTCGAGCGGATCACGCAGGATGCGCTGGGATTCAGGGCTGTAGAGGAAATAGTACTGGGATGCCCTGCCCGGGAACATGAAGGCGTAATCCAGAACATTCAGATAGGGCGCGCCACCTGCGGAGTTCTGGGTGGACGCGGCGTAGATGTCGATGATCCCCTGCTGCGTCTTCTCCACACAAGACAGCTGGCCGCAGATCTGATTGTCGCCGATGAATTCGATGCGAATCTCGCCATCAGTGCGCGATTCCAGATCCCGGGCGAACTCGAGCGCGCCCGCCCGTTCGATCAGGAGGTTGCGTGCGTTGAAACCGGCAGCGCCGAACTTGAGTGTGTGTTTGGCCGGTTTTGAAAAGCGCTTATCGTATGTCGATTCTGCAGCCGACGCCAGGTTTGCAAGGCTCATGGCACCGCCAAATGTTCCAGCCGCCAGCAGTGTCGAGCTCATTCCGTAAGTGCCTGCAACGCGGAACAAATCGCGTCGAGAAATCCTGCTCAATTTGTCTACTACACTCATTGCTTCCTCCCTTTTCGCAATTTTTGAGACGTTTTGTTTCAAAAAATGCTAGTTTATTTTCCTCTTTTTGCATAGGCTTTTTTCAAAGAAATAATTGGGAGACCAAAAATGGAGGCTGATTTTGTCGTGATCGGTGCCGGTTCGGCCGGATGTGTCGTCGCCAATCGCCTGAGCGAAGACCCCTCCTGCAAAGTCGTCCTCCTGGAAGCCGGCGGCCCTGATCTGAACCCCTGGATCCACATTCCGGTGGGGTACTTCAAAACGATGCACAACCCCTCGGTTGACTGGTGCTACAAGACCGAACCTGATCCGGGCCTCAACGGACGCTCGATCGATTGGCCTCGCGGCAAGGTGCTGGGCGGATCTTCCTCCCTGAACGGGCTGCTGTATGTGCGGGGTCAGAAAGAGGACTATGACCGCTGGCGCCAGATGGGAAACGACGGCTGGGGCTGGGACGACGTTCTCCCGCTCTTTAAGCGCTCCGAGGACCAGGAACGCGGGGAAGACGAATTTCACGGCACCGGCGGACCGCTTTCCGTTTCAAACATGCGCATTCAACGGCCGATCTGCGATGCCTGGGTCGCTGCTGCACAAACGGCGGGCTATCCGTTCAACCCAGACTACAACGGCGCGTCGCAGGAGGGGGTCGGTTACTTTCAGCTGACAACCAAGAACGGGCGCAGGTGCAGTTCCGCGGTTGCTTTCCTCAAACCTGCCAAAGACCGGGACAATCTCCAGATCATCACGCATGCGCTTGTGAGCCGTGTCGACCTTCAGGGCAAAAAGGTTTCCGGTGTGACTTATCGGGACAGGTCCGGGGTGGAAAAATCGATTACCGTCAGGCGGGAAGTCATCTTGTCAGGTGGTGCCATCAATTCCCCTCAGGTCCTGATGCTGTCAGGTATCGGGGATCCCGGGCACCTGCGTGAAAACGGCATCGAGCCGTTGCACGAACTCTCCGGTGTCGGCCAGGGATTGCAAGATCACTTGCAGGCCCGGCTGGTCTACAAATGCAACGAACCGACCCTGAACGACGAGGTTCGCAGTCTCTACAACAAAGCCCGGATCGCCCTGAAATACGCTCTGTTCAGGGCAGGTCCAATGACCATGGCCGCAAGCCTGGCAACGGGGTTTTTGAAGACCAGGCCGGAGCTTGAAACGCCCGATATCCAGTTTCATGTGCAGCCCTGGTCCGCCGACAGTCCGGGCGAAGGCGTCCATCCCTTCTCGGCCTTCACCATGTCAGTCTGTCAATTGCGGCCGGAAAGCCGAGGTGAGATTCGCCTTGCCGGGCCCGACCCGAAGCAATACCCGAGGATCATACCCCGGTATCTATCAACGGAGACGGACTGCCGGACCATTGTCGACGGTGTCAAGATCGCCCGGCAGATCTCGCGGCACGCACCTCTGAACTCCAAGATCGCGGAGGAATTCCGCCCGGCCGCCAGCCTGGACATGGATGATGACGAAGGCACACTGGACTGGGCGCGCCAGAACAGCGTCTCGATCTATCATCCAACCGGAACCTGCAAGATGGGCACAAACGGCAATTCAGTGGTCGACCCGAAGCTCAGAGTGCACGGTATCGAAGGTCTTCGGGTTGCCGATTGTTCGATCATGCCCGACATCGTCTCGGGCAACACCAACGCGCCGGCCATCATGATCGGTGAAAAGGCATCGGACCTCATCCGCAGCGCCAGCGCCTAGGTGCTGCGGATCAGGCAAAACGGGCCAGCCACGCAGTGCCCGGAAAAGCGCATTCAAGAGACATGCGAAATTTAGAAAACCGGCATCACGTCACTGCGCGCTCGTCTCTGCCTTCAGTCCCGCAGACTGCAAAAGCTGAGTGAACTGTCCTTGATCCTGAATGCGAATCTCGCCGTCAGAACTGCTTTCAACCAGAAACCCCAATGCATCGAACCAGGCACCTTGAGAGGCCGCCTCGGCTGCGGTTTTCGCCGGTTCGCCTGTGACCCTTTCGACCAGACCCCTGGATTGTTCAACGATCTCACTTGCAGTCTCGCCGGTCAGAACGACCGAGAGTTCATAGACCTGCCCGGCTTCCAGCCTGACGTTTTCCGACGCAAGGTCGAGCGTGTAAAGTCCGGGTGCAATTTCGCCATCCAGTTCTATTTTGGCAAGGAGTGGTCCGCCGTTTGCAGGCTTCAGCTCAGCGCGCATTGCGCCCTTGTGGGGCGCAGCCAATGACCAGAGAAGTGCCGGGTGTTCGCTGATACTGATCCCACCGCCTTTGGGAATGAGAAGCTGAACCGTTCCAGGTTTTGCAAAGACCTCTCGCGTTCCCGCCCCTACCCGGTCACTTGGAGCGCCAGAAGCCGGCGGCACGAACACGATTGTCGTTGTCGCGGCCCCATCCAGGGGGTCCGTGTTTACCCAATAATAGAGAAGAGCACCGGCGCCCCCAACCATGGCCGCGACCAGCATCATGATTGTCGTGCGCAAAAAACCGTTCATCGAGATGCCCAACCGAACATTTCTAAAGCAAGTCCTTAATCAGAAATATCTTGTGCTTGTTCCGACCGTCGTCGTGCAGCAATTCTCCGGCGTGCTCGAGCCTGGCGAACTCACCCAAAAGCTGTGCATATTCTTCAGAACAACATACCGTTACGTCATCATCATGTCGATCTTTCACCTGCTTGCCGAAGCTCTCAATGCGTGCAGCGGTATTCACCGTGTTCCCGATAAGATTGTATTTCATGCCATGCGATCCACCGATCGCTCCGCCGAACACTTCGCCGCAGTGCAGCCCGACTCGCAAGTGATAGGGCCAGCCCGTCACATTCTTCGCATTCAGCCGGCGGATGGTTTCACGCATTGCAAGAGCACAGTTGCACGCTGCCCGGGCATTCGCCTGATCTGCTGTTTCTCCGGGGTCAGGCAGAGGCGCACCAAAGGCGACGAGAATGCCGTCACCGGTGTATTTCTCGACAAAGCCCTTGTGACGTGCCGCATCTGCCCCCAGAGCATCAAGGACTGTGCTGATCCATTTCACAAAGTCTTCGGGTTTGGCGATACCGCTCACGCGCGTTGAGCCGGCAATATCAGCATAAAGAAGACTGACGTTCAGTTTGCGCGGAACGGGCTTGCCGCCAACCAGGATCTTTTCCCGCTGCTGCCAGATTTCTTGAGAGAGTTCCGGCGAAAGCTGGCTTTGAAACAGCTTTGACATCATCGAACGTTGACGCCTTGCTGCAATCGAAACAATGGCAAAGGAGATTGAGAACGACGCCAGCCAGGCAAGTGTCACGGGGACGGCCGGAAGCCAGACACCAAACGTCAGAGTAGCAGACATGCCCACCAGAACCAGCATTGCGCCTGCCAGACCGACGAGTATCGTCAGCGCACCACCACGCACAAACAGAGCAATTGCAGCGCCAATCAACGATGCAAGGGCGATCAATACGTTCTGAAGTGTCGTGGACACATCGGACACAGGTCGCAAGCGGTCCGAAGCATGATCCAGGAGCTGTTGCACAACGGCAGCGTGAAGCTGAAGACCGTGCACGAACCGAGCGCCGGTATAGCGGTTTACCGGCGTCTCGAAATGGTCCTTGATCGTTTCGCTGATCAGACCGATCAGCACCACTTTGCCTTCAAGAGCGCTTTTTGGAACAGTTCCGTCGAGCACGTCGCCTGCATTGAAAATGGGAGCGACAGGCAGCTTGTGCTCGTGACGGGTCATGATCTGATAACCGGTCGCATCGAGGCCGGAATAGCTTCCAAAACCCGTTGATAGACGTGCAATTGGCGTGTTGCCGAACATAATGGTTTCCGGCTCGTCCGGATTCGGCTTCGGGTCATCGTAGCCGAGGGCCGTCATCGCGATTTTCATCGGGAAGGACAGTCGCAGCTCTTCCCCATCGGTTACAACGAGGAGTGTTCGCCTGGCCACTCCGTCGACATCGAGAGGCACGTCGGAAAAGCCAAATGTTCCTGCCCGCGCCGATTGCGCCGGGGCCTGAATGAGGATGCCGCCGTCCTGACTGAGTTTTGCGATTGTTATGACGCGAGCGTCTTGCAAAACCTGGTTCAGGTCTTCTGACCCGGGTTGGACGGAGCGATCCCGGTAAATGTCTATGCCGACCACTTTCGCATTTGCGTCAAGAGCTGCCTGGGCGAGCTGTGCCAGGCGCAAATCTGAAAGCGGCCATCCCCATACACCGAGATCGGCTTCTTCCACGGCAACGATCACGACATCAGGTGTCTGGTCCTGGTCAGCCAGGCTGGAGAGAGCGAAGTCGTAGTGAGTCAATTCCAGAGACTGCAACACTCCCAGAAACCGTAGCAGGGCAAAGGCTAGAAAGACGGCGAAGGATATTGCGACCAACAACGCGACCGACATTTTCCTCGACAGTATCCAGCCAGGCATATTCTTCCTTAGGTCGTACTCTCAAAAAACCATTTATCTGTGTGCCAATGGACGAAGAGAGCCACTCACCATCGTAAATGCGTGAGGCAAGATCCTACGCTCTGGTCCGAAAACAACAGCGATTGGTCACAGTGTCACGCTCGCCGTTTGAAAGAAAAGAACCCCTCTCACTGGCATGAGAGGGGCTGATTGAGAAGCTCATTTCTTGATCAGAAAATGATCCTTTTCCTTACCGGCTTTCGCCATTTCGTCCTTGAGCCAGCCGGGTGTGTGGCCTTTGCCACTCCATGTTTTTGCAGCGTCTTTCTTGCTACGATACTTTGGCGGGAGTGTGGTTCTGACCTTGCCTGAAGCCGGTTTGGAGGACGCGATACCGGCCAGTCTCTCAAGCTCATCCACTTCCTTCTGCTTGGCGTCACGTTCCTTCTTTGCCAGATCGAGAAGCCCTTTGGCGGTTTGTCTTATGCTCTCATCAATGCGCTCTCTCAATTTATGCTGTTCCTCAAGCGGAATTTCCTTGAAGAACTCAATTGTCATGTCGCCAAGATCAAGCTTCTTCTTCCCGGTCATTCTTGTCCTCCTAAATCGGGTTTGGCCCCTGAGGACATACTCTTTCCGAAATGAGCGCTTTGTCAAAGGCTCGCCGGCTCTTTCAGTTAATAATCCCAACATGCAATCTAAGGTTCAAACCTTAGGTTCCGAAACCTAAACCCAGTGGGTTCATGAGCAGGAGATCCGATCTGCCTCGTTCAGGACAACTCGCTGAAGTGTGTGTGTCATCCTTCTCATCGGGAGTGCTCTCCAACGCCATAGTCAGTGGTCAGTTGAAAGACAACAGCTGTGGTGAGCTCTTTTCGGGCAGTTTGTTGGTTTGCCCACTTTGCGCCAAAGTCCCGGAAAGAGGCCGTTGATCACTCTTGATTATCGCCTGATCGGGTTCAGGGTCGCCAAACGTGTTGCCTGCGACCCCTGGGATATGGGTTACCTGGACACTCGCCTCGATAAGCCGTTTCACGTCCTTGGACGAAGAGCTGAAACCGTCAGCGCCTGCCGACTTGAGGCGCACGACATGTTTCTTTTGCCGGACGAGTGTGACCATCAGGTCGAATGCCCTCTCGCGTGCAACGCTGTTTGAGTTGTCGCAGCGTCCGACCGATATTCGCTCTGCTTCCCGCCGTGCAAGTTCAAGAACGGCGTCCTCAATTTCGTCGTCGAACAGGATCACGTCGGCGGATTGCAACAGGCGCATGGCTTTCAATGTCAGGTTTTCGACATCGCCTGGACAGACATCCACCAGGCTTACCTTTCCCCCCGGCGCATTATCCGCGTCTTCTAGAAATTCTGCCAAGCCTTCAAATTCAAAGGTTTCCGGCGTGGTATCCGCAGAAAACGCCTGAGCCGTGAAGCGCTCCCAGAAGCGGCGGCGCTCCGCTCCGGCTGACAGGTTCGTCAAAACACGTTTCCGGATGCGTCCGGCAAGCGCCGCCCAGTCGCGCAGTGACAATGGCAGCATCGTTTCGATGCGGCGCCGGATCGCCTGACCGAGGATCGGCGCAACGCCATTCGTCGAGATCCCGATCACAACCGGGGACCGGTTGACGATCGAACCAAACTGAAACTCGCAGTAGCGCGGCGTGTCGATGACATTCACCGGCACGCCTGCGGACCGGGCCGCACAATAGAAGGCCCGCGCCTCACCCTCGTTTGCAGCGTCCGCAATCGCCAGCGCCGCACCCTCAAAGCAATCCACGCTCCAGATACGCCTGTGATGAACGATGCTTCCCTTTACAGTTCCATTGGAGACAAGGGTCGAGAAGGTTTCTTCCAATTGCTCCGCGAAAACGTGGACCTCCGCACCGGCTGCAGCCAGCAATTCCGCCTTCCAGGCAGCTGCATCCGACCCTCCGGCGACAACCACCCTACGCCCTTCAAGCGTGAAGAAAAGCGGCAGAGTCGCCAGACTTTCAATGCGTGCAGGAGCCCGCCTTCGCCGCCGGTCAGCCGGTTTTCGCGAGGTCGCCGGCATCGGTCGCTTCCCTGTTCAACGTGTCCAAAATCGTCTGGATTTCCGAGCGGCAGGAACCGCAATTGGTCCCGGCCTTCAAGCAGCTTCCGATCGCGCTGACGGTTGCCGCGCCGTTTTTCGCCTCAGCAGCGATTTCATGAATGCCGACCTGAAAACAGGAACAGACGATCGCACCCTTGTCCGGGATATTGGCGGGTGGGCGCCCGGCGAGCACCTTGAAGCGCTGAGCCCGCGGCATTGGCGGGGTTTCCAGCAAGGCGCACGCCCACTGCCGCGAAACCGAAACCGGTGCCGATGCGAAAAAGAAGGCAGCCTGAAGCTTGTTGCCGGACCAGCCGGCAATTCGATCTAGACCCGACCTTCGGTCCTCGAATTGCATTATTTCCGCGTCCGCACCCAGGAGGCGCCGACCGAACGATGCCGGATCTGTTGCAGACCCGAAGGCGAACTCGACGCGCCAGCCACCCAGAACCGGCGCGAGCGCCCAATAGTCGGCCTCAAAGAGAGCTGGCTTGTCGCGCATGACTGCAAAGCCATACTGCTCGAGCTCCATCTTTCGCAATGCAACCGGTGTAAACTTCGAGCCCGGCTGACCGGAAACAGGATCCGTGTCCGGTGCGACGACAGTGTCGACCCTCCCGTTCGAGCTCACCTGATCAGTCCAGTGCATCGGAACGAAGACGGTTCCCCGCTGCGCTCTTTCCGTGACCTGTGCACGCACGATCACCCTGCCATACGGGCTTTTGACTTCCATCAGATCCGCGGCGGCAATTCCGGCCTTTTTTGCATCGTCAGGATGGAGTTCGGCATAGGGCTCGGCAATGTGCGAAGACAAGCGCGGTGTTTTCCCTGTCCGCGTCATCGTGTGCCACTGGTCCCTGATCCGGCCCGTGTTGAGCACGAAAGGATATCGCCGTCCGGTCCGCTGAATGTCCCGCTGTTTAACGGGAACAAACGAAGCTTTGCCGCCAGCGGTGTAAAAGTTCCCATTCGCAAAGAAACGGCTGTCGGTCCGACTTTCCCGTTTCCCCCGCAATGGCCATTGCACCGGTTCAAGCGCATCGTAGTTCTCGCTCGGAAGACTTGCCAGGCCACCTATGTCAAAATCGCGTTTCCCGTCATTCTCCAGGGCGGAAAGCGCAGCATGTTCGCGAAAGATCGCGTCTGGTCCCGAATAGTCGAAGGCGTCCTCGAACCCCATGCGCTGAGCAACCTCGCACAGCTGCCACCAGTCGGGCTTCATCTCTTCTGCAAGCGGCAGAAAAGCCCTTTGGCGTGAGATCCTCCTCTCGGAATTGGTGACAGTGCCGTCTTTCTCGCCCCAACCTGCGGAGGGTAACAGAACGTCCGCACAAGCGACCGTGTCGGCAGCGCGGGTGATGTCCGAAACGACGACGAACGGACACGTTTCAAGCGCTGCGGCGACTGCATCTGCATCCGGCAGGCTGTCGACCGGGTTGGTTGCCATGATCCACAGCGCCTTGATCTTGCCTTCCTGAGCGGCGCGGAAGAGATCGACAGCCTTCAGGCCGGGATGGTCCGCGATCACGGGGCTCTGCCAGAACGATTTTACAAGCGACCGATGGTCAACATTTTCGATGGCCATATGGGCGGCCAGCATGTTGGCGAGACCGCCAACCTCGCGCCCACCCATCGCATTCGGCTGCCCTGTAACCGAAAAGGGGCCCATACCCGGTTTACCGATCCGGCCGGTTGCCAAATGGGTATTGATGATCGCGTTGACCTTGTCCGTGCCGGTGACCGACTGATTGACGCCTTGACTATAGACCGTGACGGTCTTCTGCGTCTTTGCGACCATGGTGAAGAAAGTCGCCACGTCCCGGGGCGCCAGACCGGTCTCCTCGGCAATCCGGTTGATCTCGCAAGGTCCTGCCGCTTCAAGCGCTTCGCCAAATCCGTTCGTATGTGCAGCAACATAAGCAGGATCGAATGCGTCCGTGTCTGCTAGAAACGCCAGCAGACCGTTGAAGAGGGCAACATCCGTATCGGGCTTCAGTGCAAGATGCAGATCCGCAATGGCGCAGGTTGCGGTTTCGCGCGGATCGATGACGACCACACGCATATTTGGATTGGCCGATTTGGCGGCTTCGACCCGCTGGAACAGAACCGGATGGCACCAGGCAAGATTGGACCCGACGAGCACAAGAAGGTCGCAGGTCTCCAGATCCTCGTAAGTTCCCGGCACCGTATCGCTGCCGAAAGCACGCTTGTGACCAGCGACCGACGAGGCCATGCAAAGACGGGAGTTTGTGTCGATATTGCCTGAGCCGATAAAGCCTTTCATCAGCTTGTTGGCGACATAGTAGTCTTCGGTCAGGATCTGACCTGAAACATAAAAGGCGACGCTGTCGGGACCGTGTTCGCGGATCGCGTCACGAAAGGTATTTGCGACCAGGTCAAGGGCTGTGTTCCAATCGGTTCGCTCGCCGGCGATCTCCGGATGAAGCAGCCTGTCTTCCATCGAAAGGGTTTCACCGAGGGCCGAGCCCTTCGAGCACAGCCGTCCAAAATTGGCCGGGTGATCCGGATCGCCTTTGATGCCGACCTTGCCGTCAGGCTGCAGAGTGGCAATCACCCCGCAACCTACGCCGCAATAAGGACAGGTGGTCTTGACCGTTTTTGTTTCGGTATTGGCGGTCACCCCCTGCCCTCCTTCTTCTTTCCTCTCCAGACCCGGCCGTTCTCTGCTTGAGCAGGTGCCATCGTCCAAACTTCCACTCATCTCGCCCGGCGGGCGAGATCATCGGCGGCCAGCAACACCTTGCCGTTTTCGACCCTCGCCGCCGTCACCGGCACGGACCCTTCGTCGGCGCCGCGCGCCAGTCCGGTCGCCAGGTCGAAGACCCAATTGTGTAACGGGCAGGTCACGGACGTGCCGTGTACAATCCCCTGGCTGAGGGGACCGCCCTTGTGCGGGCACCTGTCGTCGAGCGCAAAGACTTCGTCTTCCACCGTTCGGAACACGGCAATGCAGCCCGCACCGGTTTTCACCACCCTGGCCCCTTCGCGAGGGATGTCGGACAGGTCGCCGATCGCAACCCAGTTTCTCGTTTCCGCGTTCATTCGGCTGCCTCCGCTTGCAGGACTGCCATCGGCCTGAATTCGTGTTTGTCCTTGCCGGACACGCGCTCGGACCACGGGTCAACCTGGGCAAATTTCTGGCTGAAAACAAAGCGGTCGAAATACGCTTTGCGCTTTTCGGCATCCTCCATGATCTGGCTGCGGATCTCGTCGTAACCGATCCGCTTGGCCCACTTGTAGATCCGTTCCAGATAGTGCCCCTGTTCGCGGTACATCTGCGTCACCGCGACAATGTGCTCGAGCGCGTCTTCTTCCGTCTTCACCAGACCGAGAACTTCGGTACCCTTTATGTCGAGACCGGCCGCTCCGGCGAAATGAATTTCGTAACCGCTGTCGACACAGATGACACCGACGTCCTTGCAAGTTGCCTCGGCACAATTGCGCGGGCACCCCGAAACCGCCATTTTCACCTTGGCAGGCGTCCAGGAGCCCCACATGAACTTCTCGATCTTTACGCCGAGTCCAGTAGAATCCTGCGTTCCAAACCGACACCAGTCCGAGCCCACACAAGTCTTCACAGTCCGAAGTCCCTTGGCATAGGCATGGCCGGACACAAAGCCGGCCTTGCCGAGATCCGCCCAGACCTCCGGCAGGTCTTCCTTCCTGATGCCAAGCATGTCGATCCGCTGACCACCTGTGACCTTGACGGTCGGAATGTCGAATTTGTCGACGACGTCAGCAATTGCTCTCAGTTCCGTGGATGAGGTCATGCCGCCCCACATTCTGGGGACCACGGAATAGGTTCCGTCCTTCTGGATGTTCGCGTGGACGCGCTCGTTGATGAAACGGGACTGATAATCATCCGCGTATTCGTCCGGCCAATCGCTCACGAGATAGTAGTTCAGCGCGGGACGGCACTTGGCACATCCTCCGGACGACGTCCATTCCAGTTCCTGCATGACCTGCGGAATGGTTTTGAGACCCTTAGACTTGATCAATCGGCGCACATCGCTGTGACCCAGATGCGTGCAGCCGCACATTGGCGTCACGGCTGCCGGATTGTAGGCCTCGCCAAGCGTGACCTGCATGAGCTGTTCAACCAGCCCGGTGCAGGTGCCACAGGAGGCCGACGCCTTGGTGTGGGCCCGAACGTCATCAAGCGATGTCAGTCCTTGCTCGGTGATCGCACCGACGATTTTTCCCTTGCAAACGCCGTTGCAGCCGCAGATTTCCGCATCATCCGGCAAGGCTGCAACGGCCGCCGTAGGGTCCAGGGGGGCGCCCCCCTGATAGGCCTGGCCGAAGATCAAAGTCTCGCGCATTTCCGAGACGTCTGACTGTTTTTTCAAGAGATCGAAGAACCAGGGACCGTCGGCGGTTTCGCCGTAAAGCACCGCGCCTATGATCTTGTTGTCCTTCAAAACAAGACGTTTGTAGACGCCGGCAGCAGCGTCACGCAGAACAATTTCCTCACGGTCGTCACCTTCGGCAAAGTCGCCTGCGGAATAAAGATCGACACCCGTGACCTTGAGCTTGGTCGCCGTCACCGATCCGGTGTACTCGGACGCGCCACCCAGAAGGTTTTCAGCGATGACTTCCGCCATTTCGTAAAGCGGCGCGACGAGCCCGTAACACATGCCGCGGTGCTCGACACATTCGCCCAGCGCGAAGATGTCCGGATCGCTGGTGCGCATGTCGTCTCCGACAAGGACACCCCGACCGGTGTCGAGAGACATCTCTTTCGCCAGGTCTGCCGACGGGCGAATGCCGACCGCCATGACAACAATGCTTGCTTCGATTTCCGTCCCGTCGTCCAAGCGGATCGCTTTCACCTTGCCGGTGCCGTCATCGACAATCTCGTGGCTGTTGGCCTTGGTGCGCACATCGATCCCGCGGCGCTTGAACTCCTCTTCCAGCAGAAAACCTGCAGCCGGATCAAGCTGACGTTCCATGAGGGTTGGCATCAGGTGCAGGACCGTCACGTCCATGCCCTGCATCTTCAGGCCAGCGGCCGCCTCCAATCCGAGCAGTCCGCCACCTATGACGACCGCCCGGCCGCCTCTTTTCGCGGCGTCCAGCATTTTCTCAACATCGTCCAGGTCCCGATAGGTCAGAACACCGTCGAGGTCCTTGCCTGGCAACGGAATGATGAACGGATTGGAACCGGTCGCGATCACAAGTTTGTCGTAAGGCGCGCTTACACCGCTCTCAGACGTGACCGTCTTTCCAATGCGGTCGATCTCAGAGACGCGCGCCGACTTGTGCAGCGTGACACCGTGCTCTTCATACCAGGCATCGCCGTGGGTGATGATGTCCTCATAGGTCTTCTCGCCGGACAGGACCGGTGACAGCATCAGGCGGTTGTAGTTCACCCGGGGTTCGGCGTTGAAGATGGTGACTTCGTAGGCGTCCCTGTCCTTTTCGAACAGGTGTTCAAGCATCCGGCCCGGCGCCATGCCGTTTCCGATGATGACGAGTTTCTGTTTTGTCATTCGTCTCCTCCCCGGCTCACTCGGCAGCTTCCACGGCCGCCTTTTGGCGGGCCATGCGGGCAGCACGTTTTTCCTGGATGGATTTCAGTTGCTCCTCGCTCGGATCCGCCCCGCCCTCATAGGCTTCCAGGAAGTCCAGAAGTTCTTCGCGGTAGGCGTAATAGTCCGGGTGCGCGAGCAGTTCCTTGCGCGAGCGCGGGCGCGGCAGGTCAACGTCCATTATGTTGCCGATCCGTGCGTTCGGCCCGTTGGACATCATCACCACCCGGTCGGCGAGCAGAATGGCCTCGTCGACGTCATGGGTGACGCAAACCGCCGTTACCTGGGTGCGCTTCCAAACGTCCATCAGGACGTCCTGAAGTTCCCACCGTGTCAGGCTGTCGAGCATGCCGAACGGCTCATCCAGCAGGAGCAGCTTCGGCGAGAGGGCGAAGGCCCTTGCAATGCCGACGCGTTGCTTCATGCCGTTGGAAAGATCCGCGGCAGCCTTCTGCATGGCGTCGGCCAGACCAACCTTGGAGAGGTAATACTCGATGACGTCGCGCTTCTCGGCCTTTGAGGCATCCGGGTAGACCTTGTCGACGCCCAGAGCGACATTCTCGTAAGCCGTCAGCCAGGGCATGAGACTGGGTGCCTGGAACACAACGGCCCGATCCGGCCCGGCCTCGGACACATGTGTGCCGTCCAGGATAATGGCCCCTTCAGTGATCGGATTGAGGCCGGCCACCATGGACAGCACTGTTGACTTGCCGCAGCCGGAATGGCCGATCAGGGTGATGAACTCACCCTTCTTCATTTTCAGCTCGAACCCGTCGACCACCGTGAGCGGTCCCTTGGGGGTCGGATAGACTTTCTTGAGTTGCGAAAACTCCAGAAAGCGGTCGTCTTTCAAGGTTTCTGACGCCCTTTCATAGGCCGCGGGCAGTTTGTCGTCAGGCTTCATGCGCTGCGTGATCGGAACGATATTCGGAAGAACGATATCGCGTTCCAGATCAGCGCCACGCTCGGCACCGACAGCCATCAGATATTCGGTGATATCAGCGCGGAGCTTGATGAAATCCTCATCGTGGTTCAGCTCGCCGCGGTCGCGCGGACGCTTGAACGGAACAGTGAATTCCGGACCGAGTGTTGCTGTCGTTCCGGGCTTCAATGGGATGATGCGGTCGGCAAGGAGGATCGCTTCGTCGACATCGTTTGTTATCAGAACGATTGTCTTCTTCTCTTGCTCACAGATTGCCGCAAACTCGTCCTGAAGCTTCGCGCGTGTCAGGGCGTCCAGAGCCGACAAGGGCTCGTCCATCAACAGAAGCTCAGGCTGCATCGCAAGCGCTCGGGCGACAGCGACGCGCTGGCGCATACCACCAGACAGCTCAGCCGGCTTGCGATCCCGTGCATGAGCCAGACCGACCATCTCGATATATTTGTCGCAGATGGCCTTGCGCTCTTTCGCGGACTTCTTCCTGAAGACCGTATCGACCGCAAGGGCGACGTTGCCGGTGACCGAAAGCCAGGGCATCAGGGAATAGGACTGGAACACCACGCCCCGATCGGGACTTGGCCCGTCGATCTCCTTGCCCTTGAAGATGACACCGCCTGCGTCGGCCTCGATCAGTCCGGCCAGAAGCGAGATCAGCGTTGTCTTTCCGGTGCCGGAAAATCCGACAATCGCAATGAACTCACCCTCTTCCACCTTCAGGTTGATGTCTTCCAGCACGTCTGTCCGGTCGGCACCTTCGCCGTAGGACTTGGAGACACCGGATATTTCCAGAAAGGACATTAGGGTCTCCTTAGCGGTTGGCGCTGAACGTGAAGGCGCGCTGCAGGGCGAACATCAGCCGGTCGAGCATGAAGCCGATAAGGCCGATGGTCAGAACCGCCACCATGATCTTGGCGAGAGACTGGGAAGACCCGTTCTGGAACTCATCCCAGACGAATTTGCCGAGGCCCGGGTTCTGCGCGAGCATTTCAGCGGCGATCAGCACCATCCAGCCCACACCGAGCGACAGACGGAGACCCGTGAAAATCAGCGGCAGCGACGAGGGAAGCACCAGTTTGGTGATGGTTTTCCAGGTCGGCAGCTGCAGGACGCGGCCGACATTCATCAGGTCCTTGTCAACGGATGCGACGCCAAGCGCGGTGTTGATCAGCGTCGGCCACATGGAGCAGAGCGTCACCGTCACCGCCGAGATCAGAAGAGACTTGGACAGCCAGTCGTAAGGGTTTGCATAGGTCGCGGAGACGATCATGGTCACGATCGGAAGCCAGGCCAATGGCGATACCGGCTTGAAGATCTGGATCAGGGGATTGATCGCACCGTTAAACGATCGGGAGAGCCCTGACGCGATCCCGAGCGGAACGGCGATGATGGTGGCGATCAGAAAACCGAGACCGACTGTCTTGAGCGACGTGCCGATCTGATCGATGTATGTTGGCTTTCCCGTGTAGTTGCGCCACTTGACGCGGTCGGTCTTGCCTTCCGCCTCGAATTTGGCGTTTCGGGTTTCCTGGCGCTCGTAAAAGGCTGCGGCTTTCTCGCGCTCGCGGACATGATCCTCCCAGAGGTTGACCGTCTGTGACCAGACCTGTGCCGGTCCCGGCACGGCTCCGAGCGAGGTTTGAACCTGCGGTGCCAGAGTGCCCCAAAGAACCAGGAACGCGACGATCCCCAACAGCGGGATCAAAAGCACACGTTTCAGTTCGCCCAACTGCTCCTTCGGATTGTCACCGGCCGCGATTTTCATCAGCGGTACGAGCCAGGAAAACCCGAGTGCGTCCAGCCATCCGCCGGTCTTGTTGATCCAGGTGAAGAGTTTTTCTTTCCGGGCAGCCCGGGCGAGATCCGGGGATCCGGCAGTGTCGGCATTGGCCATTGGGTGCGTCCATTAGATTGAAGTAGAAATCTTAGAAGGTGAGCAGCGGACAAAATGCCCGCTGCTCCGGATATCCGGCCTTAGCCGCCAACAACTTCGCTGCCATCGACGATCTGTTTGCCTTTCAGGCCGATCGGCAGGCTGTCGATGTAGGCATTCGGTTGCTTCCCGTCGTAGGGAATGCCGTCGATGATGTCTTCAGCCGGGGTCGGCGCACGATAGCCGTCGGAATCCCACGGGAAATCCTCTTCTGCCACATGACCTTCCTCGACCAGCATGCGCGCGGCTTTCAGATAAGTTTCCGGGAGATAGACGGACTTGGCGACTTCGTCGTACCAGCTATCCGGCTTGTGCTCGGGGATCTGACCCCAACGGCGCATCTGAGTCAGGTACCAGACCGCATCGGAGTAGTACGGATAGGTCGCGTAGTACCGATAAAAGACGTTGAAGTCCGGGATCTCCCGCTTGTCGCCTTTTTCGAACTCAAAGGTGCCGGTCATGGAGTTCGCGATCACTTCCGCATCCGCACCCACATATTCGGACCGCGCGAGCATCTCGACCGCTTCCATGCGGTTGGCGTTGTCGTTTTCATCCAGCCACTTGGCGGCCCGGATCAGCGCTTTGGTGATCGCAAGCGTGGTGTTCGGGTTTTCCTCGGTGAACTCCTTGGTCAGGCCGAAGACCTTCTCCGGGTTGTTCTTCCAGATCTGGTAGTCGGTGATGACCGGGACACCGATCCCTTTGAAGACTGCCTGCTGGTTCCACGGCTCACCAACGCAATAGCCGTAGATCGTGCCGGCTTCGAGCGTTGCGGGCATCTGCGGCGGCGGCGTCACGGAAAGTAGTGCCTCACCCTGGATCTGGCCTGAAATATCGGTCTTGGAATAAAAGCCAGGGTGGATATCTCCAGACGCCAGCCAGTAACGCAGTTCGTAGTTGTGGGTCGAGACCGGGAAAACCATGCCCATGTTGAACGGCTTGCCTTCGTCGATGAACTGATCCACGACGGGTTTCAATGCCGACGCCTTGATCGGGTGAACCGGCTTACCGTCATCCTGCATCTCGATATGCGGCTTCATCATTTCCCAGATCTCGTTGGAGACGGTGATGCCGTTGCCGTTTAGGTCCATGGAGAAGGGCGTCACGATGTGCGCCTTGGTGCCAAAGCCGATGGTCGCCGCGAGCGGTTGACCGGCGAGCATATGTGCCCCGTCCAGCTCGCCCGTGATCACGCGGTCCAAAAGTACCTTCCAGTTGGCTTGCGGCTCCAAAGTGACGAAGAGACCCTCTTCCTCGAAATAGCCAAGCTCATAGGCGACGGCCAGCGGCGCCATGTCGGTCAGCTTGATAAAGCCGAAAGTCAGTTCGTCCTTCTCGACGTCCAACATTTCTGCGAATGCAGACGATGCCGGTACAAAGGCTGTTGCGGCCATCAGGGCCCCCAACGCCAGCCGGCGGGTCATCTGGAATCTTTTTGTGTTCGTCACGTCCTGTTCCCTCTTGTCTTCCGCGTCCGTTTCGGACGCTGGCTCAAAACAAAAAAACCGCCGTCTTGGTCTGCGAAAGGGAGGAGAGGTTGCAGACCAGAACGGCGGCTTTGCCTGGGCGTCCGTCAATGGACGCGATATGATTTAGGCCAGCGTCGGCCACGAAACATTGATAGCACGAAGTGTGCCAACTCAGCCGAAACACCATTTCTTCTTGTTTTTAAGCATGTTACCCCTACGCCCAAATTTGCATCACTGCATGTGATGCACGAATTGTTGGCTGCGAATTGAGGCAAGTGACAGTTTTTTGTGCAGCGCACACACTTGGAGACGCCCGTACCGGATGCAGTCCGCGCGCGCCTGTCATGCCGGCGCGCTGTCAAAAAGACGGATCGATTTTTCCGCCGGCAACACGTCGATCTGCAGTGCGTCCCGGTACAATGCAGGCGAGAAAATGGTGCGGACATCGGCCTCGCCGGCGGCAGAAAATTTCGCCTGCCCCCATCTGACCATCTGATCGTAGAACCATTTCCCGTGAGCGGGAGATGGAGCGGCGGCAGGACCGCCGGAAAACTTCAGAAAGTCAGGACGTGCAACCGAAGTCGTCGCGCCCAGGTGCACATTGCCGCCGAGTGCCGGCCGGCAGAGATCCGGCGCGCAGGCAAGGTAATCAGGTCCGGCAAGCAAGCCGGTCAGGTGTTCGGTATTCTGCGGGTCGGCGCACCAGTCGGCCGCGCGCGCCATGGCACGCATCAGTGCAGCCAGCGTTTCGGGGCTCGATTGCGCCCATTTTCGCGTCACGCCCAGAACCTTTTCAGGGCTGTCCGGCCAGATGGCCTGTTTGTAGGTGACGATTCGCCCCGTCCCGGCGGCAACAGCGGCCGTGTTCCAGGGTTCGCCGACGCAGTATCCGTCCAGTTGCCCGGCCGCGAGCGCGTCTGCCATCAGTTGCGGAGGCAGGACCGTGATCTCGACATCCTTGTCCGGATCGATCCCCGCCGCGGCGAGCCAATAGCGCAATTCGTAGGCGTGACCAGAAAACGGATGTACGACCCCGAACCGCAAAGGTGTTCCGCCATTTGCACCATGCCGGGCAACCGCTTTCGCGAGGGCCAATCCGGTCGAGGACGGATCGCCGTTCCGGTCCGCGCCAAGCTCCGCCATCTGCTGCCAGAGTGCCGCCGACACGGTAATCGCATTGCCGCCGAGCCCCAGGATCATCGGGGCCAGCATGGGAACGGCAAGACTGGTCAGGTTCAGACTCGCGGCAATCGGCATCGGCGCGAGCATATGGGCAACGTCAAAGTGACCCACAGCGACCCGGTCGCGGATATTGGCCCACGAGGACTCGCGCACCAGCTTGAGCGCGATCCCCTCTTCTTCAGCGAAACCGATCTCCTTGGCCGCGACAAGCACCGCGCTGTCCAGAAGTGGAATGAAGCCTGCAAATACAGGTGTCAGCTGCCCCACGACGATCCTCCGATTTCCGATTTGGCCGCCTCTCCCCGGCAAAAATTCTGATTAGGCATGTTCAGTCTCCCAGCAATCCGCTGGCAATTACCAGGCTCTGAGCCACATCGATGATCTTGCGGCTCTGGTTCATGGCCGTGCGCCTGAGGAGGTCATAGGCCTCCTGTTCCGACAGACCTTTCGATTTCATGAGAATGCCCTTGGCACGATCGATGGTTTTGCGGTCCGCGAGTTCGGTGCGCGCATCTTCCAGCTCTTTGGACAACCTGGAAAAGGCCCTGAAACGGCTGACGGCCATGTCGAGGATCGGTTTCACACGCTCGCGCTTGAGCCCGTCGACGACATAGGCCGAGACGCCTGCCTCGACAGCGGCTTCGATCGAGTGGCTGTCCGCCCTGTCCACGAACATGGCGATCGGTCTCTGCGCAGCGCGGGAGACCTGAAACATATGCTCAAGCTGGTCACGATTTGGGTTTTCCAGATCGATCACGATTACGTCCGGATCGATATCCGCGATCTGGCGCAAGAGCCCGTCCATCTGGTGCACGACAATCACCTCGTCGTGGCCGGCATCACGCAGTCCCTCTTCGATGATGGACGCGCGGATCTTGTTATCATCAATGACGAGGATCGAAATGCCACTGCTCATGCCCACATTATGCGCAGCGCTACTTTTTATGCAATCACTTTGCTGCAGTGCGAAAACTGTGTGGCCATAAGATGTGGAAAGCTCACAGCACCGAACCGTTGCAGCAACAAAAATTCTTACCTGAAGACCAGTGACGGCTGCGTCGTATCCCTTGCAAGGACTGTGTCGCAGAGGCTGGCAATTGCCTCCGCCGCAGCACCTGCGCCATTGCCGGCGACGTCTTTGTCGATGTTTGAATGGGCCGCACGCATTGCAGCCCGCACATTGGGATCGAGAAGCTTATCGATCGCAGCGGCGAGGTTGAAATCGGCTGCATGGCGTACGAGTGCCCCGAGGCCCCGACCCTCGGCGAAGCGTGCCCTCAGAATCTGGCGATCCTGCTCGGCGTGCTCGTTCGGCACCCAGACTGTCGGCAATCCTTCGCGAAGATGTTCGGCAAACGTGTTGTAGCCGGCAGCGGCCACGGCGAAATCGAACGCGCGCAGAAATTTGCCGAATGGATACTCGGTCAGCCGGGCCACACCTGCCGGCAATTCGCCTTTGTTACCCGCAATCCGCCACTGCGCAACGGCCGTGCCGACCCCGCTTCGCCCATGCAGGTGGGCGAGTGCGCGCGCGGTCATCACGCTGGTGTCGATATTGTTTCCCGAGCCCAGTGCCACGAGAATGTTGACGTGGCCGGGATCGAGCCCAAGTTCGGCACATGCAGCTTCCCGCTCCAACAATTCCTGACCATCTAGCAGCGTGACCGGTGGGACAGTAAGTGCCTGGTGACGCCGCTCCACTGTCGGGCCATCGTCGCGCGCCCAGGCACTTTCACCCGGCTCCACGACAAGATCGAACATGTCACCCCGGTCGAGGGCATCCAGATCCCGATTGGGACCCCAGAGCGCCCGCCTGATCCAGACACGTGCGACACCGGGACTGGCCTCCAGCGCCTTCATCAGCCCGACGAAGGGAACGTTGCCGTCGAAAATGAGCGCCTTGGGGCGGTAGAATGCGATTGCCGCCGTAAGCGCGCCGACCAGAGCCGCGTTCCAGTGGTCCCGCCGCTCGCCATAGGCAGCGTGGTAGGGCAAATACTCAGCCGCGTAGCCAAAGTCGTGGACAATGTCGACGGCCTGGGAATGACTGAGAAACACGGGAGTGATGCGTTTAGGCAGGCGGCGCGCGATCGCGAGCTGCCGGGTCAAATGCCCGAGGCCAACACCGTTGGTGGAAAAAAACAGGGCCCGGGCTGGCGGAGCAATGTGAACGGCCGGGGCATAGGAGTCCTCACGCGGCTTGCCAATCAGGTCGCGGACACGGGAAACCGCGGCCTGCGGTGAGAAGGCACTTGCAATAAGGTCGCCGGCATTGTCGCGCAGGTCAGCAGCCAGCCCCCTGTTGTCCTGGAACTCGATCGCCCGAGGCGCAATTTCCGACGGCCGGCCATAGATCGCAGCACCTGCAAAAACCGGTCTGTAGCGCGGTTCAAGGAACGGCACGACACCGGCGCGCAAAGCATAGAGGACCTCGACCGGGCAAGGATCGTCAATCGCCTGATCTGCATTTGCGAGAATGTCCAGGTTGGCGAGAAACTCCGTCAATGAAATTTTGTCGTCCGGCCAGATTTCGATTGGTGCCGCCTGCGGCCAATTTGGTCGTTCTGCATCCGGCGCGCCGCGCAGCCGCCACATGATATTGGGCCCGCCAAAGGCGCGCGCGCCTTCACCGACTGTTACCGGCCAAGGGCCCGGCCTTGTGCGGGCGATACTGGCGATACCGACAACCGGACGGGCACGTTCGATCACAGTGCTTGGCTTGGGTGTGAAAGCCGGGACAGTCGGACGCCAGTCATCATTGGTCACGAGCCAGTGGGGGACGGAAAACGAAAGTGCGTCCCGGCATCTGCTTGTCGTCGGTGCCCAGGCAACCGAACCGCCCAAGGTCTCAGCGGCAAAGTCATTCATGCGCTCTCGCTGTTCGTGACCAAGCGAAGCGAATGCCAACGGCCGTTCAAGCGTGACAATGCGGTGATCTGAGCGGATGTTGACCGCCGTTTCGGATACTTCTGAAAACAGACGCGCATCAAACCCAAGGGCCAGTGCGCACTCCACGGATGCACCGGGAGCAAGACGTTTCACCTGACCGCCTTCAATGAGACGGCTGTAGCTCGGATCAATTGTGTAGGGATCGGCCTTGATCGCGTCAGGCGCAACCGCCAGCAATCCGATGCGGTAACCGGCGCCGGCCAACGCTTCCAGCGTGGCCGCATGGGACGGCGCTGCAACGTCACCTCTTCGAATATCAGCAAGAACGCATAGATCAAGCCGGACGGCGGAAGATCGAGCCAATTATTTTATTCCGGTCAAGCTGCCCGGCACCTGAGACCTCCGGGCAATCTGCCCTGGCCGCGCGGGCTGAAAGTGGCACCGCTGAGCTTCGTTTCGCCGCCATCGCGCTCCCGGATCGTTACAATGTAGATGCCATTGCGTCTGACCTGGTTTCGCCCGCTCGCCGGTGAAATCCGCAAATATGCGTCAAGCTTGACGGTTTGGAAGCCACCAGCATTCGTCTGGCTGCGGGCCTGTATCGGCGCATATCCGCCTGATCCGCGACGGCATTCGACAGAGCGGTTGATCGGACCACTGTATCTGAGGATCTGCGTGCCGGTGTCAGTCTGCGTCACATGCCGAAACCCGAGTTGTTTCAGCCTCGAGACCTCAGCGGCAACACCAGGGTCGGCAATGTTAGTGGTCGAGCTGACGCACCCTGCGAGGAAAACCAGCATTACGAATAGAGCTGCACCGCTTTTCATCATTGGTATCCCGCCTGAGTGTTATTGCAATTGCGTCAGTCTCGACAAGACGTCGAGCGTTACGTCGTCGCCCGGCGGGGAGAGCTGGCGCGAGGTAAATGCCTCGTTCATGGCTCTTCTCGTCGCCGGCCCATATTGGCCGTCAGCCGAACCGGACAATGCGCCAAGGCGCGCAAGGATTGTCTGGGCCGCAGCAACGAATTCCGTACGGCTGTAACCAGACGTGCCCTTGGCGACGGCATCGGCGAGATTGGCATCGTCGCTAAGCCCCGCCGCCGTCGCGAACCAGATCAATGCCGCCACCCGATCCTGCGGCACGCCCCGGCCTGCTTCTGTCAACCGGGCCAGATCAAGTGCGGCCCAGGGAACGTCGCCTTCTGCTGCCACACGGAACCAGCGTGCGGCTTCCTCAAAATCGGGCTCAGCACCGTCCGAGGACGCCCAGGCACGACCGGCATCGCGCGCAGCCCAGGGGTTCTTGTCCGCTTCCGAGGCAAGCAGGTCCCGGGCGCGCGGAAGATCCTTGTCAACGCCCCGGCCTTCGACGAGCAAGCGGCCAAGCGCGCGGGCAGCGCCGTAAACGTTGTCCGACATTGCACGCTCGAACAGGGTTGCTGCCCGCGACGGATCGTCGAACAGCGGATGGCGCGACGCATAAACCCTGCCGAGCCGGAAAAACGCTTCGGCATCGTCCTCACGCGCTGCAAGCGAAAACAGACGAACGGCTGCCTCCACGTCCTGGCCGACGCCCTGACCGTTTTCATACATGATGCCGAGCCGCGTCAGAGCATTCGGCACGCCTCTCCCGGCCGCCGTTTCAAACCAGAACCGCGCTTCTTCGAAGTTCTGGGAAATACCGTCGCCGTTCTGATACATGCGCGCCAGCCGGGTCTGCGCCGTCAGCTCGCCGCTCTTTGCCGCCGCCGTATACCACCTCACGGCCTCGTCCGCGTCCTGCTCGACGCCAAATCCCTTCTGGTAGAATTCAGCGATGTTTGTCATCGCCCAGTCGTTGCCCAGATCCGCGCCCTGACGGTAAAAATCGAGAGCCTGGGTGTAGTCCTGGGGAACACCGACGCCAGCCCGGTAGATCCAGGCAAGTGCCGTATAAGCTGCCGTTTCGCCGCGCTCGGCGGCCTGTTCAAACAGCTCCTTTGCGCGGGCGAAATCGCGCGGAACAGCCTGGGCATCCAGATGCATCTGACCGAGATAGACCATTGCAGAGGCGTAGTCCGCGTCGACCGCTCTCTGCTGCCAGACAATCGCCTGATCGTAATCGCCCGCCGAGCGATACGCCCGGGCAAGTTGCGCCCAGAAACGCACCACGTCCGGGAAATTGGCAACAGCAATCTCGCAAACCTCGATGGCGGCATCGAAATTGCGATCTATGATGAACTGGCGCGTTCCGGCCGTGACGCGCTGGCTGTCATAGGGATTGCCCGCCAGGATGTCACAGGCGTCCACATAGACATCCAGTTGAGCCTCAATAGGACTGGTCTCGCCCTCGTTACGCAGAGCCACGCTCTGGAACGTGTCGCGCCCGCCATTCGAGCCGACTTGCGGTGTGTAAGTGAGCTGCTCGTCCTCAGACAGCCAGTGAACCGTACCACCATGCAGTGCTGCTCCGGTGTCCTCGGTCACGACGCCAAGACGTGCTGCGTTCTCCACAAACACCCATCCGGCCTCAACGGCCTCCTTTTTGAGAGGAGTGTCGCCGACACCGATCGCGATTGCCTGCTGCGTCTCGTCAAGCGCAGAGATCAGATCCGACCGCGTGCCGGCCGAAGAGGCAGCGCCCGCATCCGCCGCGGCATCAGGAAGCGCGGTATCGGAAACCAGGATTGCATCCGGATCACCACCCAGTTCCCTGAGCCGGGTTTTCGCGTCCTCCACAAAAGCGCCGCGTGGCATGGTCCGGACATAGGAAGCAAAAGCCTCGGGCCGATCGCTGTCGCGTATGGAGCGCCAGAACGTCCGGTCGATAACGCGACGCGGCGGCAATCCGCCCAACGTGTCAGACGCAACGGACATGCCCGTGGTTGCTGCCCGCAGATCATCGACTTGCGGCAGGAAATAGAACCGGCTTTCGAGGGTACTTGTGGTCCAGGTGATCTGCTCACCACCCGTCGACTCGCGAACATGGCCCCGGATCCGGCGGAAAAGATCGATGATCTCCAGCCCCGGTTCACTGATGTTGTCAGCGATAGCCTGGGTATAGGGGCTGTGCCGGCCCTCGCCGTCATAGGCGACCGACCCTGGAGCAGTGGCAAAGCTGATTACCGTCTCGGTGTCTCCTGCCGTCATTTCCGCAAGACCGGAGCGTCCGGACTGCGCAAGTTGCTCAAGACCCCGGGAGACCTCATCGCGCGAAGCTCCAAGGCTGATGGCGCGCGAGGCTATGGCTTCGGTTTCTTCCTCGGCGATTTCGCCGAACGGGTTGTTGCGGCACGCGTCAAGCAGAACGATGTTCAGCTTGGCCCCTGAGTTGGACATGATGTCGACGAACAACTGCGCGTCGATAGACTGATCGATCAGCTCTTCCACCGAACTCGGCGCGACCGACACAGGCAGCAGGTAATTGCGTCCACCGATCTGGACACCATGCCCGGCATAGTAAAAAAGCGCTTCGCTGCCTTCGCGCAGACGGCTTCTGAAAGTCGCGAGGTCTGCGAGCATTTTCTCGCGATCGCCGTCTATGGTCTCAATGACCTCGAAGCCGGCTTCCCAGAGCTTTTCGGCAACCAGTTCGGCATCATTGACCGGGTTGGGGAGCGCGCCCACTGCGCGATATGCCGAGTTG
The DNA here is from genome assembly GCF_030732845.1 of Roseibium sp. MMSF_3544. Taxonomy (GTDB): domain Bacteria; phylum Pseudomonadota; class Alphaproteobacteria; order Rhizobiales; family Stappiaceae; genus Roseibium. The sequence continues at coordinate 367,022 of NZ_JASHKA010000002.1, read as the reverse complement.
CCGACGACGAGCGCGACGCGGGACGTGGAACCGGAAAGCGCGTCAGCGGTCTGCGCTTGAGGTTTGACCGGAACGAACAAGACCATCATCGCCACCATGGCGGCGCCTGCTGACCTGAGTAATACCCTCTTTGGCTTGGGCATTCGCGTTCTCAATACAGTCTTTGTCCCTGAGCCTGACTGACGCTGGACCTTTGAGGCCGTCGGACACCGGTCGCGGCGGACGTGCTTTGGTTGAAAGTCGCGATAATCTCGTTTCGCGTCAGGCCGGGGTTTTCCCGCATCAGGCGAAACTCGACAAGCGCCAGAAACGCCGCGTCAGCCTGCGGTCCATCCGGATTCGTGCGCAAGTAGGCACGGGCGGCATCCGCTGTCTCGAACTGTCTTGAGTTCTGCGCAGCGGCCGTGCTCAGGGGGATGCCGAGCACGCTCAACAATGCCAAGACTTTTCCAAGAACCCAACGAGGCATGAACGCATTCACCTGAATTGATTAACGGATAAATATAGAAATTCCTTACGTCAATTAGATGCGACACCGTATATCGTGTCAAGCCTCAGACCGGCTGTCCGAACGTCCCGAGAAGGCCTCTGGCCTGCTGTCCACAGACATGCAAAACTGATCGCATGAACGAAAACGTACTCGTAAACCCAACACCGATAACGTTTTTTCCAGACTATAGGGCAACCAACCCCTATCAGACGTTGCATTACGAGAGTCTTGAGCCAGCATTCAGGGCGGAGCCCGGTACGATCGAGGATGCGCTTGAGCGCCAGGCGGCGGCCCCTGGCAAGCCGCACCTCTTTCATCTGCACTGGGAACACGCAGCCTTCATAGGTTCAAGAGCCGCACGCATCATTGACCGGTTTCTCGACGACATCAGCCGGTTTCAAGCCGGTGGCGGCAAGGTGATCTGGACCATTCACAACCTTGCTCCACACGATGAGCAGAAAAGCGCCGCCAACGCAGATCTTCAGTCAGGACTTGCCCAACTGGCCGACGTGCTGCATCTGCATTCGCTCCCGGCCCTAGCGGCTGCGCGGAGCGAGATAAATCTTCCCGACCGTCAAATTCGCGTGATCGCGCATCAGAACTATGAGGGCGCCTATCCGGTCTACGCACGTACGGCAGCGCGCACGGACCTCGGACTTGCCTCGGCGCGCTTGGTCATTCTGTGCCCGGGGCGCATCGCGCCTTACAAACAACCCTCCGAACTGGCCGAGGCATTTCTTGCCGTCGCAGGATCTGACGACCGGCTTGTGATTGCGGGTGAGACGGCCCGGAATTTCATCTTGAACCTCCCGAAAGACGAACGCCTGGTGCACCGTGACGGCTTCGCGACCCCGGAAGATGTCGGCAAGCTGCACGCGGCCGCCGACTTCGTGATCCTGCCCTACCGCGCTTCGCTCACCTCAGGATCAGCCATTCTCGCGGCAACACTTGGCCGCGCTGTCGTCGGCCCGGATACAGCCGGGCTTCGCGATGTGGTGGCCCCAAATCAAACCGGGCTGATCTACCAGACCGGCGACCTGTCCGAAGCGCTCAAATCCGCCGTTCAGGATGACGCGGAGACATGGGCCGCACGCGGCCGGGCCGCGGCAGAACTTGTGAGCGCGCGCAACAGGACAATCATCGCGGCTCAATGGAAGGATGTTCTCTTGTCCCTGGTACGACCCGCCTTCAAGAGCATCGGAGCCCCCATATGAGAGTGCTTGTTCATCCGCAAGACAAGAGCAAGGAGATTGATATTCCGGCGGCAGACGACACCTCCTGGCCGTTCAATACTGACAGCCCTCTTCTCGAAGACAGAAAGGATCCGGAGACACCCCTGTCGATCATGCTGGTAAACCTTTGCGGCCTGAGCTGGCCGGAGATCGAGCCGCTTCTGCCAGTCGCCCGCACCGGCGCTGACGATCAGGGCATGCTGGCGGTCATTGTCGTCGATCTGACCGACATCGTACCCTTGCGAAACGCGGGTTTTGCGTATGATGTGCTGCCGAATGTTCAGGTGAATTCTTCCATCCTTCCGGATCTTGATTGGCGGGCCTATGTCGCCAGGCGGCGCGCGCTTCTGATCGAGAAGTGGCAGCCCTCGGCGATTGTTCACCTCGGCGATGATCAGGATTGGCAATAGCGTGCTCGATCTTGCGACATGTGACGTTGTGTTTTTGAGTTTCGACGAGCCGAACGCTGACACCCATTATACCCGCGTTCTTGATTATGTGCCGCATGCCAAGCGGGTCGACGGCGTCAAAGGGTTCGACGCCGCCCATCGCAAAGCAGGTGAGATCTGCGACAGCGGCCACGTGGTCACCATCGATGCTGACAACCTGTTGGTGGACGAGGAATTTTTTTCAGGCAGGTTCGAATTCTCACCACGCGACAGGGGCGTGGTGTTTTCGTTCAGTGCGCGCAACGTGCTGAATGCCCTGGAATACGGCAATGGCGGTGTGAAGATCTGGCCGCGCGAAACCCTTATTACGCTGAGATCGCACGAAAACGCCAGGCGGCCGGAGGCAGCCGTCGATTTCTGCTGGACGGTCCCTTACTACCAGGTCAACCGCGTCTTGTCCGAGGTCCACATGACCGCAACTCCGTTCCAGGCATTTCGGGGCGGCTTCCGGGAAGGCGTGAAATTCAATCTTGCAAACGGCACGCTTGCCTATGAGACGTTTCCGGAACTGCCCAAGGGAGAAGCCCTTCTCCAGCATATCGGCGGCGCAAATTATGAACGGCTCCGGATCTGGTGCAGCGTTGGTATGGACAGGCCGAACGGGGACTGGGCGATCTTCGGCGCGCGTCTTGGCTGCGCAATGACTGCGCTCGAGGGGTTCGATCACACCCGCATCGCGGACTATGGCTGGATCCAGAATTTCTGGGATCAGGATGTTCTTGCCGAATGGCAGGACGAGAGCCGACGGCGCGAAAGGACTACAGAACTCGGCAAACGTCTCAACGCGGAATTAGCGCTCGGCATCGCTGATCTCGACGCGGACGCGTCGCGCTTCTTCAAGTCCACTTACCGCGTCCGGCGCGCATTCGGCCTGACCGAAACAGTCTAGATCCCGTCGTTTACGCGACTTCATATCCGTATTGAACGGCGCTTTCGACAAGCAGTTCCCAGAGCGAGACGGCAAAGCTTCTGGGGAGGAAAAGGTTGTATCCGGGTTCGTCGCGCCAAAGCGTTACCCCAATGTGGTGAAACGACGAGGAAGCAACCGAGCCCTCGGGGAAGGCCTGTTCTGAGAGGTTCAGGGGGAGGAAGTGGTTCAGAAGAACGCTTGCCTTGGGACCACTCAAGCGTATCCAAGTTCTTGCAGCCGAAAGATCAAGCACCGCCCTGTCAGCCCCTGAGACCGATGTGCGACCACTTGTTCCGGCTGCCTCAACCAGCCACCATTTTAGCGGCTCGATCCTGAGAAGCGTTCCGTTTGTACCTTCATGAGCACGTCCGGGCCCGGGAGCGCTATCGCACCCGGCAGCTTTCGCGATGTCACCACCAACGCGCGCGAGACTGTCCGGCCAGGCGGCAATCTGGGTCAGGTGAAAACTGGCAACTTCAGCCAGTGTCACACCGCGCGTGCCGTCCCGGTCCACATTGGTCCTGGGCCAATGTCCCTTCAATGCAGATAAGGTCTCAGCCATGCATTCTCACTCCCTCAGGATCGAACATGTGGGGCGATACGATCTCAACGTCGACATTACCGGACCGGACCGGGTCCGCGGCCACGGCGGTCTTGTCCTTCCAGGCCGCTGCCCCCCCGGAAATATAGCCGATGCCGATCCAGTGACCGAGCGCAGGCGAATGGGTAACGGCCGTGATCCACCCTTCCCCAAAACCGGTCACCGCGTCCGGATCGCACAACAGGGAACCGCCCTTGAACCGTTGGCTGCGATCTACCGGAAAAATGCCGACAAGCTGCGGGCGATTTTCACGTAATAGTTCAGAACGTTGACGCAATGCGCTGCCAACAAAAGATTTTTTTGCTGAAGCCATCTTTCCGAGGCCAACATCGTCGATGGTCACTCGGCCATCCAGTTCAGCCCCGGTCACATGGCCTTTTTCGATCCTGAGCGTTCCGAGCGCTTCGAGCCCGTAGAGGCAGCCGTCAACTGCTTCGGCAGCGGGCCACAGCAGGTTCATCATGGCATCGGCCTGTCCCGCAGGAACGTAAAGCTCATAGGCAAGTTCCCCGGAAAAACTGATCCGAGCGATCAGCCCCTCGATCCCGTTCTTGAGCGTTATCCGCGCGACGCCCATGAAAGGCAACACATCGTTGGAGATGTCCTCATCCGCCGCAAGACAGGCTGCAATGACCTCGCGCGCCTTCGGTCCGGCGATCGAAACACCTGCCCAATGATCCGACACGGAAGTCACATGCACTTTCAGGTCCGGCCAGCGCGACTGCAGTAGCTCTTCGAACCATACCATGACCTTGCCGGCATGCGCCGTCGTCGTCGTCGTCAGGTAGTCTTCTTCCCCAAGCCGCCAGGTCGTACCGTCATCCATCACGATGCCGTCGTCGCGCAGCATGATGCCGTAGCGCGCCTTGCCGACGGGCAGTTTGGCAAAGGCGTTGGTGTAAACCCGGTTCAGGAACTCCGACGCATCCGGCCCCTGCACGGCGATCTTGCCCAGCGAGCTGACATCGCAAATGCCAACGGTCTTTCGCACGGTCGCAGCTTCGCGAATATAGGCTTCTTCGATCCCTTCCCCCTCACGGGCGTAGTACCAGGGCCGGTGCCAGACACCGGCATCGGTCATCGTTGCGCCGTGACGCAGGTTCCAATCGTGAAGCGGTGTGCGCCGAAGGGCTTTGAAATGCCCCGCGACACTCCGCCCGGCCAGTGCGCCGATGGCAACCGGCGTATAGGGCGGTCGGAAACGCGTCGTGCCGACATCGGGAATGTCCTTGCCGAGCGCGTCGGCCATTAGCGCCAGGCCGATGACATTTCCCATCTTGCCCTGGTCGGTCGCCATACCGAGTGTGGTGTAGCGCTTGAGATGTTCGACCGAGACAAACCCTTCCTGATGGGCCAGTCTAACGTCATCGCCGGTGACATCGTGCTGGTAATCGACGAAGGCCTTGGCGTGACTGTCCGGGAGGCGCACCTCGTAGACCGGCTGGATCGCATTTTTCCACCCCCCGGGCGCGACTTCCTCCACCTCCTCGCCCATGGCCTTTCTGGCCGCAGCAGCCCCGGACGCGAGGCAGTCTTCACGGCGCCACACACCGGCCGCCGAACCTGCATGGAAAATCGGTTCACTGGTTTCGCCTGGCAGAAAACAGGCAAGACTTTCGTTCCAGAACGGTTTCGCGCCACGGTGAGAAGACAGGTTCACCACAGGTGACCAGCCTCCGGAGACAAGCAACAGGTCGCATGGTTCCTTGCCGGCTGGCTTCCAGCTGTCGCCGGACCTTGAGGCAAATTCGACACCTTCGACGCCAGAACGTCCGATCGCCCTGAGCGGTGCCACGCCGCTTTTCTGTGTGACACCGGAGGGCGTTTCCGGCACGTCTCCGTTGCGCATGTCTGCAAGGAGAACCTCGGCGCCCGCGGAAGCCAGTTCACCGGCAATTCCATAAGCGCCGTCATTGTTGGTTGCGATCGCAATCCGCTGTCCGGGCAAAACACCGAACCTGTTCAGATAGACCCGCGCAGCCTCCGCTGTCATCACGCCTGGCCGGTCGTTGTTCTCAAAGGTAACCGGTCTTTCAAGCGCCCCGGATGCCAGAACCGTTGCCCCGGCCCGAACCGTCCAGAACCGTTGGCGCGGTATCCCCTCGTCCGGGCTGGCAATGTGATCCGTGACCCTTTCCAGAAGCCCGGCCGCTCCATTGTCGTAAAGTCCGAAGGCTGTCGTGCGCGTCATGATGCGCGCGCCCGCAGCTTCAACCGCCCGCACGAGATCAAGACGCTGTTGCTCGGCAGCCGGGTCGGTCAGAAGATCTCCGCCAAGTTCAAAATCCTGCTCCACCAGGATCACATCGCGGCCAGCCTCAGCGGCTGTCAGGGCGGCGCTCAGGCCAGCCGGTCCGGAACCGACAACGAGCACATCGCAAAAGGCATGGGCGTGGTCGTAACAGTCTGGATCAGGTTCGCGCGAGGCCGTTCCCATCCCTGCAGCCTTGCGGATCAGCTTCTCGTACAGCATCCAGAGCCGTGTGCCGTGACCCCATTCAAAAGGCGGCAGGCCCATGAAAGTCTTGTAGTAGAAACCGGCTGCAAAGAACCGTCCGAAAAGACCGTTTACCGCCCCCAGGTCGAAGCGCACGTTCGGCCAGGCGTTCTGCCCTTCAGCGCTCAGACCGTCGTAGAGCTCCTGCATGGTTGCCTTGACGTTCGGCTCCCGCCGAGCGCCCTCGCCCACAGTCACGATCGCCCCGGACTCTTCGACACCGGCCGACATGATCCCCCGTGGGCGATGATATTTGAAGCTCCGCCCGAGAACGCGTTCACCGTTGGCGAGCAGCGCGGAAGCCAGTGTGTCACCTGCGTAGCCGGTCAGTGCCTTGCCGTCCCAGGTGAAGTTGACCGGTGTCGAACGATCGATCCGGCCACCCTTGTCGAGCCGCCGTGCCGTCATTGGTCTGCCTCTTGTTCGTTTGCAAGAGCCGACGCCAGTCCGGGATGAGCTGGACGGACAGACAGGATTTCATGGGTCATCGTATCGCGTTCAACGACAAGCCACATGCGGCAGCCATGTGTGTGCTGCCAGGTCTCAAACTGCACGCCGCAGATGTTGTCTCTGAGGAAGACCGCGTCGTGCCACTCTTCCTTGGACGCATCGAGCGGCGGGTATTCGATCGAGCCGTCGCCGCCATAGGTGAATTCGCTATGGTCACGCATGCCGCAGAACGGACAGGGTATTCTGATCATCTTCTTTTCCTCATCCGTGCAGCTTCGGGTCGGGACCTGCGCCCCGTTCGTCAATCTGAAGCCCCCGCTCGAACCGCTTGAGGTCGAAATTCCGGATCCGCTCATGCGGGCGGTCATTGGCGATCAGGTCGGCGTAATACCAGCCGGAGGCCGGGCTTGCCTTGAAGCCACCGTAGTTCCAGCCGGCGTTCAGGTAGAGATTGGACAGCGGCGTCTTGCAGATGAAATGCGTGCCGTCCATCGACATGTCGACAAGACCCGACCAGTGCCGCAGCAGCTTCACCCGTCCGAGGCACGGCAGAATGGACATGGCCGCCTCCGACACATCCTGGACGATCGGAAGGTTGCCGCGCTGCGCATAGGATTTGTACCAGTCGATGTCGCCGCCGAAGACCATTCCACCCTTGTCCGATTGTGAAATGTAGAAATGGCCGCCGCCGACGCCGAAGACCACGACCTGGTCAAGCAGCGGTTTCAAGGGTTCCGAGACGAAGGCTTGCAGTTTGTGTGATTCAATCGGCAGCTTGCCGAGACCAGCCATGTTCCAGAGCCGCGACGTGCTTCCGGCGACGGCAAAGGCGACCTTCCCTGCGCGGATTGTACCCCGGCTCGTCTCAAGGGCGGTGACGCTGTCACCTTCCCGCTCGATCCCCCGAACTTCGCATTGCTGCAGAATGTCGACACCGCGCTGGTCCGCGCCTCTTGCATATCCCCACGCGACCGCATCGTGGCGTGCCGTGCCGGCACGCTTTTGCACGGCTGCGCCCATGATCGGGAACCGGGCGTTCGGGGCGTAGTTGAGATGCGGTATCGTGCGCTTGAGCGTTTCGAGGTCCCAGATTTCCGCATCGGGCGTGCCGGTCATGCGCATGGTGTTGTAATTGCGCGAAGCTGCGTCAATTGCACCGGGACTGTGCAACAGCGCAACGTGGGACCTCTGGGAGAACATCACGTTGTAGTTCAGTTCGTGGCTCAGGTTTTCCCACAAACGCAGTGAATGCTCATAAAACTCACGATTGCCCGGGCGGGCGTAGTTGGAGCGCACGATCGTCGTGTTGCGCCCGGCATTGCCGCCGCCAAGCCAGCCCTTTTCAAGAACGGCAATGTTCTTCAGGCCATGATTGGCGGCCAGGTAATAGGCTGTCGCAAGACCGTGCAATCCTCCGCCGACAATAACGATGTCATAGTGCGGCTTCGGTTCCGGATCGCGCCACTGACGGCTCCATCCCTTTTGGCCCTTGAGACCGTTCCAGAAGACATTCCAGGCTGAAAATCGCGTCATATCAAGTGTCTACTTCAGGTAATGGGATCGAAAACTTCCCGCATTTCTCAATCTCGTGAGCCACTCGGAACAGACTCTTTTCATCAAAATACCGACCGACGAGCTGCAGCCCGATGGGTAGTCCTTCCGGGTGCAAGCCACAAGGCATCGTGAGTGCCGGATGACCGGTCATGTTGAAGAAAGTGGTGAACCGTGTGATAGCGTTGCCGACGGCTTCGTCGACCCCGTCTCTGGTGGTTTTGACCGTTCCGACCTTCTGCGCGATTTCGGGTGTCGCTGGCGTAAGAATAACGTCGACGTCTTCAAACAATGCGTTTGTCTGTTGCCGGTAGGTCTCGATGAAACGCTTGGCCTTCACATAGTGTTCGGCCAGGAGGCACTGCCCGAGCGCGAGACCTGCCCTGAATTCCTTGCTGTAGAGTTCCCCGCGGTTCTCAAGATGGGCAGAATGTGCGCTAAGCGCTTCCGGCATCTGCACGGTCAGCGAAACCGTGCGGGTATGCCGCATGTCGGGGAAGGTTACCGGAACCAGTCTAGCACCCTTTTCCGCAAGATGATCCTTTACCCGTTCGAGCGCTGATAGAATCTGAGGGTCAGATCTCTCAAAGAAGAAATTGGACGGTATTCCGATTCTCACCCCGGAAATGTCCTCTCCGAGACTTTCTGAATAGTCTTCCTTCGGCAGCTTGACGGAGGCCGGGTCTCTGGAGTCGTATCTGGCAACGAGGCCCAGAATGTCGGCGCAGTCGGCAACCGTTCTCGTCAGGATGCCGACATGATCGAGCGTCCAGCAATAGGGCACGACGCCATGCGTCGGCACACATCCTATAGTCGGCTTCAGGCCAACGAGGCCGTTCAGCGCCGCCGGGGCACGCACGGAGCCGCCGGTATCCGTTCCCAGTGCCGCCGGAACAAGGCCGAACGCGACCGCCGCCGCGGATCCGCTTGACGACCCGCCTGCCAGACGAGTCGGATCGTAAGCGTTGACACACGTCCCATAGACCTCGTTTTCTCCGGTCGCGCCATAGGCGAATTCGTGGAGATTGGTTTTGCCCATGCTCAAGGCACCAGCGCTGCGCAGGCGGGCGATCACAAACGCATCTTCGGTCGCAATCCGGTCGTGGAAGACACGTGATCCCGCAGTCGTCCTGACACCTTCGACATCGAACAGGTCCTTGCTGGCATAAGGAATGCCCGCCACCGGAGACCGCAAGATGTCTTCTTTTGTCAGAGCAGCAGCGCTGCGGGCCGCCTCTTGTGGTGTCTGGGTTATGAATGCGCGGGAAACGGCATTATGCGCGGCAATGCGTTCAGCGAAGACGGAAACGAGTTCTCCCGGCGTGATCCTGTCCGCCCTGATCAGCCCCCTCAGTGACCGGATATCTGCAAATGCGATTTCCGTTGTCATCCCGTTATCTTTTTTGTACCCCCAACGCTGGCGCAGTCGTTCCAAGATCGATCTTCCTCAATGTCTCGAGTTCATCGAGAAGATCCTGGAAACCGGTGATGATGCCCAGTCTCGGGTCGACCAATTCGTCAAGTTCAGCCTGAGACCAGTCATGGCTGGCCATCTGGCTGCAAATCCCTTCCAGGGTTGATCTGGTAAGCGGTTTCAATCGCCGCCTCCTCTTTTCACGATGTCTGATGGGCGTTCATCTGACATTGAGGGTCTCCGGTGTCTGGCCGGTCAGGATTTCCGCACCATCTTCCGTGAGCAGAACGGTGTTGGAGATGAAATAGTCGACAACACCGGTATTGGTGAACCAACTGTGCGCATGAAACACCATGCCGGTCTCCAGTTTGCGTTCGGACTTCGGAAACAGCGATGTCACCATCGACCCGCCGGTCCAGCTCGGCGGAAATCCAATGCCGACCATGTAGCCGCAATGATGGCGATGGTAGTCATGAAGGCCAGCGCTGGCCGCAACCGCCCGCCAGGCATCATAGGCGTCGCCCGCCCTGGCACCCGGTTTCAGTGCCGCACAAATTGCCCTCATGCCCTCTATTGCCAGCTCGGATGACTTTTCGGCACCTTCCGGTGCGCCGCCCACATAGACAAGACGACCCATCGGCGCCTGATACTTGCGGTAAGCGGCACAGGTTTCCAGAAAGACGGCATCACCGTTTCGGAAGACGTCGCCTCGCCAGGTTGTGTGCTCCTCTCCCAATCGTGTGGTTGGTCGGATGAACGGACCAAATCCCGGATATTCGCTGCCCTCCAGTATCATCCTGTTGTGGTAGGCCGCCGCGATCTCGTAGTCACTGGCCCCGTCGCGCACCGCCTCGATCGCCGCCAAAGTCCCAAGATCTGCGGCACGGGCGGCTTTTCGGGTGAATTCCATTTCAAGCGCCGACTTGACTTGCCGCAGATCGTCAACGATGCCGGACGCATCGACCCAGTTCGCATCACCTTCTTGGATAAGTTCAGCATGTCGCGGGGTCAGAAAGAGGCTGCGTTTTTCGATTCCGAGTTGACCTCCCTTCAACCCGAGATCTTCGATGGCTTTCAGGACGAAGTCGGACAGTTCTTCATGATCCTGATGACCGTAGAAGCGCGCGTTTTGAACCTGATTTTCGACCGTGATCTTTTCCATGGCGCGACAGCACAGTGCCATTTCGCCGTTCCGGTTAACTACGAGCACATGCGCGGCAAAGAAACCCCAGTGGTCCAGACCGGTCAGCCAGTAAATGCTTTCGGGAACAGATACCAGGATTCCGTCAAGGTTGTGGTGCGACAGTGCCGCACTGACACGTTCGACGCGTTGCGCGAGCTCGGTTGCCGGAAACGGTTTGGTATCGGGCATGGTTCAAGCGTCCTGGTTTTTCGCCTCGTCGACTGCTCGAGAGCGAATGAGTGTCAATGTTTGCTCAAAAGAATCTGGCGGGGATAGTCGGTGATATAGTCAGATCCTGTTGCAGTAACGACAATCGAGTCACCTATGCGGCCCGCCGTGACACCATCAACCGAAATACCGCCATCCACTGCGAAGGTCATGCCGGGCTTGAGGACGGTCTTGTCCCCCTCTTTCAGTTCAGGTGCTTCGAGATAGGCAACTCCGATGGACCGGCCTGTGCGGTAACCCGTCTCGTAGCCGCGCTCGCGGTAAATCTCGTTGGCGGCTGCAGCGACGTCTTCAGCCGTTATGCCAGGCCGGATCGCGGCAATAGCCGCCTGTTGAGCCGCAATGGCGGCCTCCTGCACATCACGCGCCTGGTCGGTGACGTCACCGATGTGAAACATGCGGTCAAAGCCCAACTTGTATTGCTTGAATTGCGCCATGTTGCAGAAGCAGAAGTAGACAGGGTCGAACTTACGATAGGCCCGGACGCCAGCGCGCCGGTGCACCATCGATGTCTCCGCCCCGCTCTGCAATATCTGTAGATTGTGGATCATCGGCGAGACAAAACGGTCCCATCCGGTGTCTGTCAGGAACCCGGCCGCTTTCCGTGAACCGGCCTCAATAACGGCGATCGCGGATTCATACTCTAGCGCTCCCTCGCTCAACGACTCGTGGGCGGCCGCCATCATGGCGGCCGCGATCTGGCCCGCTTCCGTCATGACGCCTATTTCAAAGTCTGTCTTGATCATGCGCATCTCGCCCAATAGCGAGGAGATATCCTTCAGCGGAACACCGGGATAGGTCTCATCCAGGTAATTGCGAACGATCGCTGGAATGGAGTTCTTTTCAATCCAGACTTCGCGCGGTTTATCACCCAGCGTTTCTGCCAATGCGCGTCCCCATGTGCGTTGACCGATATCTTCCCAGACCCTGATGTCCTCAACCCAGGTCATCTCTGCCACCATCTCGCTTTCCATCAGAGGCGTGATGACAGTTGGAGGACCGTCAGCATGAACAACAAGCAGTGTTGGCCGCCCGAACTCGATGCCGAGATATCCCCAGAAACCGGCGAGATAGGCGATAGAGCTCTCGTCTGTAAAGACGGCAAAACCGATCTTCTCATCGCGCATGCGCTGCTGAAGTTCCGATGTTTTCCGTTTTGCATGCTCTAGCATTCAGAAGTCCCTTTTCGCCCGCTCGTGTTGCACTGGAGTTCGCGAAATTCGCATATAACTGGAGAGACTGCGACGCATCAGTCACAGCGATGAGATCACCGGCTCAAAAACGGGGCCGGCGGTCAGTGGTCCCGAAACAGGATTCCGAGGCCGGGCAATTTGTCGTCAATTCCTGCAAGCCGCAAACAATCCCAAAGCATGGCCTGGTTGCTGGCAATCACCGGTTTTGCCAATGCCTGCTCGATTTCGTCGACAACTTCAATTGTGCGCAATGCGCCGCAACTCATCACGAACGTGTCAGCCTCCGGAACGTCGACCGCCTTTGCGAATTCAACCAGATAATCAGGCGCAACACGGATCATGTCACGATCGTATTGCAGGTTGAGGCCCTGCAGATTGGCGACCTCAAATCCTTGACCTTCGAAGTAGGCCGCCATATTGCGGTTCAGCTCGTCCAGGTAAGGTGTACCTACCGCTATCTTTCGGGCATCGACTGCGTTCAGCGCTCTTCGGACGCCTGACACGAGCGACGTTGCTTTCGCGCCGGGTTGGGCTTTATTCAGCTCTTGTAGCGTCTTTTCTTCTCCAATTGCGACCGAGCCGGATGTGCACGCGAAACAAACCACGTCCAAGCCGTCGTCCGGCAGAATGCGCCGCGCAGAATCTGCAAGCGTTGCTCTGCATTGAGACAGGCTTTCCGTCGAGATTTCGTGCGGCATGACTGCTCTTGAAAAATAGACGCCAACACCATCAGGGGCCCATTCGATCATGTCGCCCTCGATGGTCTGTTCGTTCGGGATCAAAATAAACCCGATTTTAGCACGATGGTTGCGACCCTGGTCGTAGCGAACGTCCCAGCGTCTCGAAGAGAAGCTGGACCGTTCGCCTTCCATCGGTAAGCCATGGTTGGACATCACAACCTCCGGCTCGGGAGCGTTATGCTTCAAACCACCAGCGGCTTGGCGCGCGTGCGCCGTCGCATTCCCAACTGGCAGCAAGGTTGCCACTATGCGCCACGTTGGCACCACGCGCATAGACGAAGTTGTTGAACATCGGGATCACTGTGCCGCCGTCGTCGCGCATGATCACACACATCTCGCGATAGATTTCAGCCCTGATTTCGTTGTTTAACTCAGACTTTGCCTGCAGTAGAAGTTGGTTGAACCGTTCGTTTTGCCAAAAGCTTTCGTTCCATGCCGCATCGTCTTTGTAGGCAAGCGTAAACATCACATCCGGCGTCGGGCGCGCGCCCCAGGATGCGACCAGGAACGGGCGTTTCATCCAGACATCTGAGTAGTAACCATCGTTGGGTTCACGTACGACGTTGATGTCAATGCCTGCACGCTTTGCCTGTTCGGCATAAAGAGTGCACATATCCACCGCACCGGCGAAAGCGCTGTCGGCAGCGGACAGATTGACCGTCAACCCCTCCATGCCGACCTTGCGCAGAAGCGACTTTGCCTGATCAGGATCATATTCGCGCTGCGGCAACCCGTCCGGCCAAAAGGGCTGCACTGGTGACAAGTGAAAGTCGTTACCGATCGTCGCCGTTCCGAACGCTATCTTTTCAATGATTTCGTTCCGGTCGATTGCGAGCTTGAACGCGTTTCGAACGTTTACATCGTCGAACGGTGCTTCGTTGCTTCTCATCGGCATCGTGATGGCGCCACCGGAGGCAACGTTGTCAATCTGTATGCCAGGATGACGCTCAAGAAGGGACAACGTCTTGAGGTCGACCAGCGAAATCGCATCGACATCGCCAGTAATCAATGCTGATTGCCGGGCATTCGGATCATTAAGAATGACAATCCTGAGTTCATCGAAGTAAGCGCCTTCCAAATGCCAGTCCTCGTGGCGCACAAGGTTCCAGGACACGCCGAACTCACCGTCGATAATCTTGTATGGACCACTGCCGTCACCAGATTGCCAGTTGGCTGATCCATCCTCGTTTGCTGGCAGGATTGGCAGGTGATAGTCCGTCATAAGCCATGGCAGGTCGGCATTACCTGACTCCATCTCGAAAACGACGACGTGATCACCATCTGCAGCGATGCTTTTGACACTCGCAAGCAAAGCCTTTGCCGCAGACGTCGTTTCTTCACCCCGATGATGGTTCATGGACGCAATGACATCGGCCGACGTGACGGACTTGCCGCTGTGAAACTTCGCCCGATTGTTCAACTTGAATGTCCAGACCGTCGCATCCTGATTTGCCGACCATTCGACGGCGATATCCGGTCCGAGTGAATTGTCAGGCTCGATCAGCGTCAGATAACTGCGGTGCTGGTGTGCGAGGTGGATCATCTGGCGCGTCGTGTAGGTCGCTGGATCGTGGGTGTCGGACGTATTGCCGTCATGAATACCCCAGCGAAAAGTTCCACCGCGCTTGGGTGCCGCCTTCGCAGCACTGACGCCTAGCAAACTCGAAGCAGCGGCCGTTCCCAAGCCGAATGCCGCAGCCGTCCGAAGAAAATCCCTTCGGCTCAGTCTGCCGAAGCGTGTGGCCGTGACCAAATCATCAATAGAGTCGGTTCCGTAGGTTTTTCGCATTGAAGCTCTCCTGTTAGATCTCGGTACACCGCCGCCGGACATGAACGAGTTATTGGCTTGTTTTCGCCAATCTTGTCGGTGCCTTGTGCGCCCGAAGGGCATCCTGACGATCGCTCCCTTCAGCTCCGGGAAAACGCCGGATTGGAAACAGATTCAGCTGACGGAAATGCCGATTACCTCCAGCTGCGCGTTGTAACCGCACGCCGCCCTTGCTTCGATGTCAGGAAAACATAATTGGTATACCTTTTCAAGCATCTGTTTTGACATTCGGACTTGTCTTCGTTGATTTGCATACCCAATTTACTTTTAACTATTTGTTTTTCAGTTATTTCTTTAAAGGCGTACCAATTTGAAAAAATCTCTCTGCGCTTAAATTTGGAAGGTTTATAAAATATGTATACCAATTTTCGGTGGGGTCGGATCAGTCGAAATCTCACAAGGCTCCTTGCGAGAAACCGTCAGTTTGCCAATCTGCTCAGCGCCGGGAAGCTTGACTTTCTGGAGGTTTAAAAGCCTGTCATCGAACTCAGGGGACTAGCCGCCCGTACAGGCCGACACCTTATCGGTTTGGTGTCAGCACAGCTCATACGCCAGAAAGTGTCATGAATGACCGGTCATTCTTCGGCAATTTCAGGAAAACTCTCTATGTGCGCGATGCGTGAAAGAACAAGAGCAAGATGAAGCTTCCTTGACAGCGCGGCTGCCTGGATATCGCCCAGCAATATGCAATTCTTCAGCAATCTGACTTCGTCGAGCATCTCGCGCGTTTCCGACTTCCAATCGAAGTGAGACAAAAGCAGGAACCAATATCTGGCCGATTGATAAAAAAGCACGTCGGAAAAGTCTCGCAGCGTTTCGTTGTCTGTCAGCGACTGCAGAACTTCATGTATTCTTATGCTGATTTCGCCGAAAGCTCTTTTTTCGGACTTTCCAAGAAGCGACGCTCCCTCAGCGGGCATTTCGAGCAGCGACTTGATGTCACCTTCGAGGTGCTCCAGTTCAGCCCGCACTTCATCACTTATGATTCTTGCCGGCGCATCGGCGATTGCCTCGGTGAGTTTTATCCTGAGCGCGTAGATCCCGCGCATTTGCTCGAGGTCGATGGACGTCACTATTGTACCGCGACCGTGTTGACTGGAGATAAGGCCGTCGTACTCAAGGCGCTGCAAAACCGCACGCATCGGCGTTCGGCTAACGCTGAACTCGTCCGCCAGCAAACGTTCGTTCAAACTGGTGCCAGGAACATAGTCAAGCAAGCAAATCCGTTTGCGAAGCGTCTCGTAAATCGAATTCTTATCCAAGGCACCGCTTTGCTGCATATTCTCCCCTATTGCGGTGTTCTCCGTCGGAAACCGCGAACCAGAGCATTTGCGGGTTTCAGTCGTAACCGCCACAAGACAATTTGGGAATGTCCTTGTTTCCACAAGGTGAACCGCAGCAACACTATCGTCGTTGAACAGTCTTCATACAACCACCGCAATCACGGCGAGGCAGTCGCCCGACTTGATAAGGCCGGGGAAATGACGCGCCATCAGAATGCCGGATCGTTTGGCGTAGTACTCCGTTGGAGAGACGCCCGTTCGGTCGGTTTGCCAGACCTTTGCAACCAGATCCCCTTCCGACACCTCGTCGCCGAGATCCACAACCGGTTCGATCATGCCGTCGATTTCGGAGAACACGAAGCAGTTGCCGTCGGGCATATCGAGGGAGACCGACAGGTGGATTTCCGGCGAACCTTCCAAGATCCCGGCATGGCGGAGCACGTTGCGAACACCCTTCTTCGCAATCGCGATGGAGCGGGCCGTCGCCGTTCCACCACCGCAAAGCTCGGTGGTCACGAAGACCTTGCCCTTTTCCTCAACCGCCGTGTCATACATCCCGACACTGTCGATTTCGAGCATGATGGCCGTATAGGGGGCGTTAAATGCCCGTGCGGCAGCAACACAGGCGGCCTGCTGTTCCTTGTCCTCCAGCACATGCGCGGACGCAAACGGCACGAATTCAAGGGTCTTTCCACCCGAATGGAAGTCGAGAACGATGTCAGCCATCGGGACCAGATGGCTGTCGAAATAATGGGCGATCTTTTCCGTAACCGTGCCATCGGGCCTGCCCGGAAAGGATCGGTTCAAATTCCCTTTGTCGATCGGTGATGTGCGCGTGCCGGCGCGAAACGCGGGGTAATTGAACGCAGGCACGATGATGACGCGACCGCTGACGTCCGATGCTGACAGCGTTACGGCGAGGTCCTGCAGCGCGACGGGCCCCTCATACTCGTCGCCATGATTGCCGCCCGTCAAAAGAGCCGTTGGTCCGTCCCCGTTGCGGATCACCGTGATCGGGATCATGACCGAGCCCCAGGCGGAATCGTCGCGGCTATAGGGCAGGCGCAAAAAACCATGATGGACCCCGTCCTGATCGAACGGGACGGTTGGAACGATCGGATTTTCAGCCATGGATCACTCCTTCACGAACAACTTGCGGGGAACATTGGCCAGACATTCGGGCGCACCGTCTCGAATGACAATGCTCTCGGTGATCTCAAAACCCCAATCCTCCATCCAAAGACCGGTCATGAAGTGGAAGGTCATGTTTTCCTGAAGGACGCTCCGGTCACCGCTGCGCAAGGACATGGTGCGTTCGCCCCAATCGGGAGGATAAGAGATGCCAATCGGATAACCGGTTCGGTTGTCCTTGGTGATGCCGTATTTTTTCAAGGCGGCGAAAAATGCGTGTGCGATGTCTTCACACAGATTGCCTGCCCTGGCCGCCTCCAGACCAGCCTCCATGCCTTCCAGAACCGCCTTTTCAGCGTCGAGGAACGTCTGGGTCGGTTTGCCGAGGAACAAGGTTCTGGAGAGCGGGCACTGATAGCGATGATAGGCTCCGGCCACTTCAAAGAATGTCCCTTCGCCGGACTTCATCGGCCTGTCATCCCAGGTGAGATGCGGAGCGGCTGCATCGCTACCCGATGGCAGAAGCGGAACGATGGCGGGATAGTCTCCGCCGGCACCAAGGTTCGGATCGTATCTGAGGCCGGCATCGTAAATGTCGGCAACGAGATCGCATTTGCGCAATCCCGGCTCAGCCTTTTCCAGGATCCGCGCGTGGATCTTCCCCACCAGCTTCCCTGCCGTGCGCATGTAGGAAAGTTCCTGCTCGGATTTCACCGCACGCTGCCAGTTCACAAGCGCGGTTATGTCCTGGAAACCGGCATTGGGAAGATGCTTTTGCAGCGACGCAAAGGCCGCCGCCGAGAACCAGTAATTGTCCATCTCGACGCCGATGCGCGACGAGGCCCAGCCACGTTCCTCAATCCGCGCCGCCAGATAGTCCATCGGATGCCGTTCCGTTGACTGAACGTAGTTGTCCGGATAGCCGATGATGTTGTCCGGGTCCATGAAACAGGTCCGGAGCGCGCCCTGTGCGTCCTGACCGCGGCCAAACCAGACCGGATCGCCGCCGGGCCCGAGCAGAACAGCCTGATGCACGTAGAAAGACCAGCCGTCATATCCGGTCAGCCAGGCCATGTTGGACGGGTCGGAGACGACAATCACTTCAACGCCGGCTTTTTCCATTGCCGCGCGGGTCTTGTTGATCCGGTCCCGGTATTCTTCCTGTGTGAAATGGAGCGTTGGCTCAATCATGAAGGTCTTCCAGTAAGCGTCAGGAATTGAACGGAGTTCCAGCACCGGCAGCTACTGCCCGCTGACGTGCAAATGTCGCGATGGCCGTGTCCTGTATGCCGGTCCCGGTGAGATCGCAAATCGTCAGGTCTTCCGGCGTGCGCCGTCCTGGCGCCTTGCCCGCAACGATGTCACCCAGTTCATCGAACTGCCTGTCATCGGCGACATGTTCGGCAGCAAGCGCGTGATGCAGTTCGCCGAGTATCCGGGTCTGGGACTGGCGGTCCGGAACATAAAGATCCGCGCGCGTGAAACAGGAAGGATCGAGCTCGTTCTTGTGGTCCTGGTCGGACCCCATCGCCGTGACATGCTGACCCGCCCGCAACCACTCTGCCTTGATCAAGGGCTGTGAGCTCGGCGTCGTCGTGACGATCACGTCCGCTTCCCCGACCGCGTCCTGCAGATGCGTCGTCGGTTTCACGTCAATTCCCAGCGCCTGTGCCATTTCGTGCGCGGTCGCCTCGGCCTTCGCGACGTCCCGCGCCCAATAGCGGGCCTGTTCTATCGGCCTGACAAGACGAAGGGCCTGAAGCTGGAGCTTGGCCTGCGTTCCGGCGCCGACAATGCAGGCCGTCCTGGCGTCTTCAGGCGCCAGATGCTTCGCCGCGACGGCGCCCGCTGCAGCGGTCCTGACATCCGTCAGATAACCGTTGTCCAGAAGCAGCGCCTCGACCATTCCGGTTCGGGCGGAGAACAGGATCATCAGACCGGACGTGCTCGGAAGCCCGATCTTCGGATTGTCGAAAAAGCCAGGCGACATCTTGATCGCAAAACTCTCAACACCGGGCACATATGCAGTCTTTACGTCGACCTCACCGTTATGGTCCGGGATTGCCATTGACAGGATCGGCGGCATCACAACACCGCCTTGCGCCAGAGCGGCAAAGGCGCGCTCGACGCAATCGACGGCCTCAAGGTCGAGATGTGCGATTTCGCGGAGGTCCGCTTCTGTCAGTATCTTGATTTCCGGCACTCTCAGGCCTCCCCTTCGCGTGCCACATCGACGTCTTCGCCGGATATGATGCGCAAATGCATGTTCATGTCGATATTGCATCCGGACAGCACCGCGACCGTCGGTCCCGAAACAGTTACCTTTCCGGCCACCAGAGCCGCCAGGCATACGGCGCCGGATCCTTCAACGACCTGTTTCTCCTGCCTGTAGCCGTGACGAATACCGGCCGCAATCTCTGCTTCGCTCAAAAGAACAATGTCATCCACCAGATCGCGGACCACGTTGAACGTGAACTGGTTGTCGAGCCCGATACCGCCGCCGAGCGAATCCGCCAGCGTCGGCAGTTCCGGCACCTGAACCGGACGACCGGCGTCCTGTGAGGCCGCCATGGCAGCACCACGCTCCATAGAGATGCCAATGATCTTCACGTTAGGCTTGGACGCCTTGATCGCCGCGGCGACGCCGGAAATGAGGCCGCCTCCAGACAGAGGCACAAGCACGGTTTCAACGTCCGGAACGTCTTCCAGAATTTCAAGACCCAGCGTTCCCTGGCCCGCAATGATGTCCTTGTGATCGAAAGGTGGAATGAGGGTCATCCCCTCCTCCGCAACCAGACGATCGACCTCGAGCTGGGCCTCGTCCTGCGACGACCCGACAATTCGGACCTCCGCACCCAGTGCCCGGATACCGTCAATCTTGTTCTGCGGCACAAGTGAAGACATGCATATGATGCAGCTGACACCCGCCTCTTTCGCGGCAAAGGCCAGACCACGGCCGTGATTGCCCGTGGAGACACCGACGACGCCGTTTGCCTTTTCGGCATCGTCGAGCGAAAGAACGGCATTGGCCGCACCACGCAGCTTGAAACTGCCGGTCTTTTGCAAGTGTTCAAGTTTCAGATGAACCGGCTCACCGCGTGCATCAGTCAGGGCTTGGGAGAAAACCGTCGGTGTGCGCAGGATCGTATCCGATATTCTCGCGCGGGCCTCGGCAAAAGTTTCGGGATAAAACTGAAATGCGTGCTGGTTCATGCGGAGCCTTAGGCCTTCTCGCGCGCGAGATCGAGTGAATAGAGTTTTCCGAATTCGGTCGGATGATGATCGGTAAGACCACCCAGGCGGGTCAAGAGCCAGCCCGCAGCCTGGTTTGAAGTCACCACCGGTTTTCCGATACGGGACTCAATTTCACCGACAGCGGTAAGCGCCGGCAAGGCGGTGCAGGAAATGAACAGTGCCTCGGCATCTTCCCGGTCGGCGGCGACGGCGGCATTCACGATCGTCTCGCGACTGAGACGCGCCATGTCACGATCGTCCTCCACGCCGAGGCAGTCGAAATTGACGACATCCAGGCCCTGACCGCTGAAAAACGCCGCCATCGGTTCGCTCGTCGCAATCGTATAGGGCGTCAGCACAGCAATGCGCTGAACGCCGAGTGCCTGAAATGCTGTCATCGCTGCGGCGGTCGGCGTGACGACCGGGACGTCCGGCAACGCCTTCTGAATGGATCTGCGCACTGCATCGTCGCCGATGACGACAGTTGCTGCCGTGCAGCTGTAGCAAACAGCGCTCAACGGCAAGAGGGGCGCAAGCAGCCCGGCCGCATCGGTCAAGCGGGGGGCCATCTGGCGAAGGTTTTCCGGTGTCGTCGGATTTTCGAAGGCAAGCCGCGTCACATGAATTGCGACATCACTGCCTTCGGTTTGCCGGTAAAGATCCCGTTCGCTGGTCATGTCCGTTGCCAGTGCAATCAGGCCGAATCTGGTTGTCGCCGTAGGGCTGAACCGTGCCGCTTCCGGTGACACTGATAGCGCAACTCTTGCCATACTGACTTCCTGATGAAGACGTACCGGTTCAAGCATGAACCGGCCGTTGAGAGAAATGTTCAGACGACCAGCACCGGGCAACCGGCCAGACTGGTAATCTTGTGAGACACGCTGCCGAGAAGAAATCCCTCGACATCGCCAAGGCCGCGGCTGCCGACGACGATCACATCGGCCTCATGCTCCCTGGCAAACTTGACGATCGTTCGCGCCGGCTGGCCAACCTTGACGAAAGCTCGCACAGGATCGGCTCCCGCGTCCCTTGCGAAGGCCTTAGCCTGTTCTGCAATCTCCTTGGCATGATCCCTTAAGGAATCGTCCGTCGGTTCGGGATCGTCCGGGCGCACCATCGACATGGAGGCTTCAAGGAGCGAGTGGTGGCTATAGACAGTCAGGATCTGAAGTTCAGCGCTGCAGGACGACCGCAATCCCACCGCAACTTCCAGCGCCTTTTGTGCACCAACCGAACCATCAACCGCGACCAGAATGTTCTTGAACATGGTTGGCTCCATCAACGGAATGCCAGGTCGCGCAGGAAAAGCGCAATCTGTGGAAAGAAGATCAGTGCGACGGAGACCGAAAGCAGGATCACCGTGAATGGAAAGATTCCGCGGATGACGTCAATATAGGGCCGCTTGAAAATTGCGATCGCCGTGAAGATGTCGCACCCGAAGGGTGGAGTCGCCGAGCCGATGGCCACCTGCAGCGTGATGATCGTTCCTACCAGCACAGGATCAAGCCCGACCGATTTCACGACAGGTGCGAAAATCGGCACCAGGATGAGGATCACGACGATCGGATCGACGAACATGCAGCCGATGAAGAAAGCAATCGAGATCACAGCGAGGACGCCATGCGGTCCCATCTCGGTAATGCCGATACCGGCGAGGATCTGCTGCGGCACCTGTGCGAATGAGATGACCCAGGAAAACGCCGCGCCTGCGCCGACGAGAATAAAGACAACCGCTGTGATCAGCC
This sequence comes from Roseibium sp. MMSF_3544, assembly GCF_030732845.1. Lineage (GTDB taxonomy): Bacteria > Pseudomonadota > Alphaproteobacteria > Rhizobiales > Stappiaceae > Roseibium. Next base: position 344,863 of record NZ_JASHKA010000002.1, on the reverse strand, counting down.
CCGTGGATTTGGCGATCATGTACATCTCCGGCCATTTCAAGGACCGGAACACGATAAACTCGAGAAACACTGCATAAAGCACGCAGACGGCTGCCGCTTCGGTCGGGCTAAAGACCCCACCATAGATGCCGCCGACGATGATCACCGGAAAACCGAGAGGCCAGACGGCCTTTCTGACTGCGTCGAAGCGTTCGCTCCAACTGGCTTTGGGTTCTGTCGGCACGACCTTTATGGTCGCATAGATCATGCTGTAGGCAGAAAAGAGAACGAGCAGCAGCAGGCCCGGCCCGATACCCGCAATGAAGAGTTCGGCAATCGAGGTGCTCGAAATCACGCCATAAATGATCATGCCTATGGATGGCGGAATGAGAAAGGCAATGTCGGACGCATTGATAATGAGCGCGAGAACGAACGAGTCCTTGTAACCGGCCTTGAGCATGCGTGGCCGAAGGGGAGAGCCGACTGCGACAACTGTCGCCTGTGTCGACCCGGAAACCGCACCAAACAACGTACAGGCCGTTGCGGTGCTGACTGCAAGGCCGCCTTTGACGTGACCGACGAATTTCATGACCATGTCGATCAGGCGCCCGGCGGACTGCCCGCGTGTCATGATGTCGGCTGCCAGAATGAACATCGGCACGGCGATCAGCGATGCCGGGCGAATACCGGCCATCATCTGTTGAACCATGAACTCGGTCTTGCTGAGGTCGCCGAACAGCATCATGAAGCCGGTAAAGGTCGCTGCCAGCAGTGGGATCATCATCGGAAAGCCGACCAGCAGCAGCACGATCATGATGAGGAAAATTGTCAACGCCATCGATTTTCCTCCTAAACCTCGAATTCATCTTCTTCGTACCCCTCAAGCACCTGCGTGGAGAGGTAGATGTCCTTGTCGAAAATGTTCTTGATGGCGGTCAGTGCGTACTGCACACCGGTCATGAAAAATCCGACGGGGACCCAGAGAAAAATCCAGTAGACGGGAATGGCCAGCGCCGGAAGGACCCTTCCAGATGCTGCAACACTCATGATGTAGCGGACGGCGAAATAGCACAGGGCGAACATGGCCAGCGACGTGACCGCCGCAATCACGATCATCACGAGTTTGCGTACGGGAGCTGGCATCATGTCGAAGATCGCGGACATGCGGATATGACGCCCCTGCCTCGCGGCATAGCTAATCCCGGCAAAGGTGATCAGGATGATCAGGATCCGGTTCAGCTCTTCGGAAAAGAAAAGACTGTGCTGAAAAACGAAGCGCCCGACGACGTTGATCACGGTGTTGGCCGCCATCAGAAGAACGCCGAATGCGAGCATCACGGATTCGATCCGGCTGACCACATCGTCGAGCATCCCGAGGATACAGGTCATCTGCGGTTGCTCCGTACCGGTGCTTTCGTCGTTTTTCACCGTTCTCTCCAGCCTGTCTCGAGCCTTACGGGAGCCCGCAAATTTCCGGGCTCCCACACGCGGTTTGTCACCCTCCGGCGACGGGTCAGTCGCGCGTTGCTTCCAGATCGGCTTTCATCTGATCGAGAATGGCCTTGCCGCTGTCACCGGTCATCTCGATGAATTTTGCCTCGACCTCGGCGGCGGCGTTCTTGAAGCAAGCCCGCTCATCTTCCGAGAGGACCGTGATGGTCATCTCCGGCTTGGCTTCCTTGATCTTATCCAGCTCGCTGTCCGCCAGGCTCTTCTGATAGCCGACGATGTAATCGAAGGCTGAAGCGGCCGCGTCCTGGATCACCTTCTGGTCTTCCGCGCTGAGGCCGTCATAGAACTGCTTGTTCGCCATCAGGGCCGTGGTGAAGTTGTTGTGGCCGGCATAGGTGATGTGATCGGTCACTTCGTAGATTTTCGTGGAGTAGAGGAAGAAGGTCGGGTTTTCCTGCCCCTGGATAATGTTGGTCTGAAGACCGCCATAAACTTCGCCCCAGGGCAAAGGCGTCGGTGTTGCACCGAAAGCCTTGTAGGATTCGACCAGAAGCGGGTTGGTCATCACCCGGAACTTGACCTCGTCCAGATCCTCGCAGCCCCTGACCGGTGACTTCGTGGTCATTGCCACCTCACCTTCCGGATACATGGACAGCAGCTCGAGCCCCTGGTTGGCATAAAGCCCGACGAAATCTTCGTTGATTGCCTTTGAGTTCTTGAAGAACCGCCCGAGATGATCCTGATCGGTGGGCAAGAGATAGGGAACGAAGAAAACCTGGGCTTCGGGGATCAATGCGCCCGTGAACCCCGGGGACTGGTTCACAAACTGGAGAAGACCCGCCTGAGTCTGCTCCATGATGTCGGCGGACTCGCCCAAGGAACCATAGGGAAAGAGCGTGATCGTGTGATCGGAATTGGCCTCCACGGCTTCCTTGAATTTCGTTGCATAGACGCCCTGCACATCCGTCAGGGCTTCTTCGAATGCATATTTCCAGTCTGCTGCCTGTATCTGCGAGATACCCGCAAGCAGCATGGCGGTGCCGGAGAGAAGGGCGGTGATTTTGCTTTTCATGTGCTTAACCTGCTTTTGCTGTTCCCTGGCAGCCGCTGCCTTGAGCGCACACACAGACAGTCCGCAGCGGCGAGCCGTCAGGCCTGCCCCTCGGAACCGGTCCACACGCCGAGACGTGGCGGCCGTGAAAAATGTTCTGGGTTGTTGTTATTGTCCTAAATTGAAATGAGGACAATTAAGAGTCAATCAGAATATTAAATCATGACAATTTTTGACTAAAAGGACAATCGTCAAAGCGCCAGCAAAGCAGGCTCCGGCGGGCTCTTGTAAAGACGAGCGATCAATTGCAGTCCATGCGCAAGGGCGCCGTCTTCCATTCCTCCGATACAAATACGAACCCCGGCAGAGACGGCCTGATCCGAAACGGCAAAGGCCGATCCGGGTGCGACGGCGACACCCTTGCGCCGCGCGTGGGCGACGAAGGCTTCCTCGGTCCAGGAGCCCGGAAGCGGCAGCCAGACATGCATTCCGTTCGGGCTCGATCCGAAGGGAATGCCTTCCAGGACCTTCGCCACGACCGCATTGCGCCGCCCAAGCGCGCCCATCTGCCAGGCCAGAAGTTCGTCGGCCGTACCGTTTTCAATGAAGAGTGACGCAATCTCGGCCATGATGGGCGTTGCCACCCAGTCCGTGACCAGGTGCCGGTTGGCGGCAGCGGATGCAAGAAGATCGGGAACCACGAGATAACCGTGCCGGAGTCCCGGCAGCAGGCATTTGGTGAAGCTTGTAAAATAGAAGGTCCGCTCCGGTGCGAACACGGCGATCGGCGGCGGTCTGTCTGGCTGCAAAGGCCCCCAGGCATCGTTCTCAATGATCGTGAAATCGAATTTTCGCGCCAGTTCAGCGAGCGCTTTTCTGCGCTCCTCACCCATCATAAGCGCCAGAGGATTCAGGCCACTCGGCATGACATAGAGAGACTTTACAGGCTTGGCCTTGCAAATCTTTTCAAGTTCGCCCGGCACAATACCTTCGCTGTCGATGGGCACACCCTCCAGACGCAAGTCCAGATACCTGGAAAGTGGCACCAGCGTGTGATGAGACATGGCCTCTGTCAAAACGAGGTCACCTGCATTTGCCGCCGTCAGCAGCGCCGTCGTCATCGCAGACGTCGCACCGTTGGTCATGACGACCGCGTCCGGCGCGCAGCTCAAACCGCAGCGTGCCAGCCAGGAAATGGCCGAACTTTTGAAAGGTTCCAGAGCATTTGAAGGCTTGAACGAAAAGATGCTCGCGTCTGCGAGCGTGCCAGAAAGCTCGGCAAGTGCAGCGCTCATCTTGTCGCGGTGCAACGGTGCGGTTACAGGTTTGAGAATTGAAAGATCGATCAACTGACCGTCGTGACCTGCCGGAACGAACGGCCAATTGGACTTCGCCGGTCCCGCGCTGACAAATGTCCCTCGACCAACCTGCCCTTCTATAAGACCCCGGCGGATCAGCTCGTCATAAGCCCGGCTGATCGTCTGAACGCTTAAATTGAGCTGATAGGCAAGCTCCCGATGGGTCGGCAGGCGCGCGCCGACCTCCAGATCACCGGTGTCAATCGCATTTGAGATCAGGTCGGCCAACGACCGGTAGGCCGGGCGCTGGATTGTTTCGGGGAAGGTCTTCCATATTGTCATGATTTCATACTGACGTTTTTCATTACAATTGACAAGTCAATTCAACCTGTCCATGGTCGCCTCATGCCCGGGCTGAAACTCGACGAACGTGATCTGAAAATCCTGACCATCCTGTCGCAAGAGGGCAGGCTTTCCAAAGCCGACCTTGCAAAGCGGGTCAACCTGTCCCCTACCCCGCTCTGGGAACGTCTCAAGCGACTGGAAGCTGCCGGGATCATCCGCGGATACAGTGCCGACATTTCGCTCAAAAACATTGCCGCCCATATCGAGGTCTTCGTGACTGTCGAACTGGAGAACCACAGGGCTGAGAGCTTTCAGTCCTTTGAGCGCATCATCGAGCGGTTTGAGGAAGTCGTCGCCTGCTGGGCCATCGGTGGCGGCTTCGACTACATTTTGCGGATCATCACAAAGGATATCGACAGCTATCAACGCCTCATTGACCAGCTTCTGGACGGAAAAGTCGGACTGGCGAGGTACTACACATACGTCGTGACAAAACCCGTGAAGCTGCACGGCGCACCGCCGCTTGACCTTTTGCTCAGCGACAACGCCGCAGAGGAAACAGCTGCCAATCAGCCTGAATAAAGAGAATTCCTCTAGCAAGGTTCACCCATTCAGAAGTTTCATCGCGATCCACTCTCTTAATGTCGGCGCATGACAACAGGAGACCGGATTGATGGAAATGTCCCTTCGTCAGGAATCAACACCTCCATTTTTGAACGACAAACGCCTGCTTCGGTCTTTCGCCTATGTCGACGGCAAATGGATTGCCAACAAGGACGGCAGCACTCTCAAGGTTACCGATCCGGCGACCGGCGACGAGATTGGTGAAGTCGCCAGTCTCGATGTTGCAGAAAGCAGGGGCGCGATTGAAGCGGCACATCGAAGTTTTGCGCCCTGGGCGGCACTGCTGCCACAAGACCGTTCAGCCATCCTGAAGCGATGGTACGAGCTGATATCGGACCACCGTGAGGATCTTGCGTTGCTGATGACGCTCGAGCAGGGAAAGCCCATTTCCGAGGCGCGGGGGGAAATCGACTATGGCGCCTCTTTTGTCGAGTTTTTCGCCGAAGAAGCCAAACGCCCGAATGTCGAAGGCGTGACCTCGCATCTTGCCGACGCGGAGGTCGAAGTGTGGATGGAACCGGTCGGTGTGGCCGCGCTGATTACACCCTGGAACTTTCCGAGTGCGATGGTCACCCGCAAGGCGTCTGCGGCTCTTGCAGCTGGTTGTACGGTGGTCGTGCATCCGTCTGCAGAAACACCGTTTTCCTGCCTCGCCCTGGCTGAACTGGCGGAACGCGCGGGCATCCCGGCGGGTGTTTTCAATGTGATCACCGGTGAACCGGCCACAGTCGTTGCTCCCTGGATGGAAGACACACGCGTCAGGGCCCTCTCCTTCACCGGTTCCACGGAGATCGGAAAGCTGCTTTACCGCCAGAGTGCGGACACGATCAAACGCATGGTTCTCGAACTCGGCGGGCACGCGCCGTTTCTCGTCTTTGCCGACTGCGACTTGGACCGGGCCGTGGACGAAGCGGTAAAGGCAAAATTTGCGACGTCAGGACAGGATTGCCTTGGCGCCAACCGTTTTCTGGTGGAGCGGCCGGTGTATGACGAATTCTGCGAGCGCTTTGCGGCCCGCACGGCCGAACTAACGGTTGGATTCGGATTGGATGACCCAGACATCGGCCCGCTGATGAACCACAAGGCGATCGACAAACAGGAAAGCCACGTCGCGGACGCCTTGGCGAAGGGGGCAGCGCTTCTGTGCGGTGGAAGGCGTCATGCCGCCGGTCCTCTGTTCTACGAGCCCACGGTGCTCCGGGACGTTCCCTCGAACGCGAAGATCATGCACGAAGAAACGTTCGGCCCGGTCGCCGCAATCGCACCCTTTGACGACGAAGACGAAGCGCTACGACGCGCCAACGACACCGAATACGGTCTGATCGCCTATGTGCACACAAGCGATCCACGCCGGATTTACCGAGCGAGCCGCCGCCTTCAATTCGGCATGGTCGCGGTGAACCGAACCAAGGTAACTGGCGCGCCCATTCCCTTTGGCGGAATGAAACAGTCCGGTCTCGGCCGCGAGGGCGCCCGCATCGGCATGGCCGACTTCATGGATATCAAATACGTCTGCCGCGACTGGGCGTGACCAAACAAAAGGACAGGAAATGCTTCGCAACGACCAGCTCGATCAGTGGGATCGCGAAAACTTCTTTCACCCCTCAACGCACCTGGCACAGCATGCGCGCGGAGACGCACCGAGCCGGATCGTGGAGACCGGCTCGGGCGTTTACATCGAAGACCGGGACGGTACCAGACTTCTGGACGCCTTTGCCGGGCTTTATTGTGTCAATGTCGGTTATGGGCGTCGGGAAATCGCGGACGCCATTGCCGATCAGGCGCGGAAACTTGCCTATTATCACGCCTATGTCGGTCACGGCACAGAAGCCTCGATCACGTTGTCGAAAATGATTCTGGACCGTGCACCGGCGAACATGTCCAAGGTCTATTTCGGTCTCGGCGGGTCGGACGCCAACGAAACCAATATCAAGCTCGTCTGGTACTACAACAACATTCTCGGCCGCCCGGAAAAGAAGAAGATCATCTCCCGCTGGCGCGGCTATCACGGCTCCGGGCTGATGACGGGGTCGCTTACGGGCCTGGAGCTGTTTCATAAAAAATTCGATCTGCCCTTCGACAATGTCCTGCACACGGAAGCGCCCTACTATTTCCGACGCCCCGATCTTTCGATGACAGAAGCGGATTTCGTTGCTCATTGCGTGTCCGAGCTGGAACTGCTGATCGAGCGTGAAGGGGCCGATACAATCGCAGCGTTCATTGGCGAACCGGCCATGGGCACAGGCGGGCTGGTGCCCCCGCCTGAAGGTTACTGGGAGGCGATCCAGCCGATCCTGAAAAAGCACGATATCCTGCTGATCGCCGACGAGGTCGTCACCGGCTTCGGCCGCCTCGGCTCAATGTTCGGGTCCGGGCACTACGGCATTGAGGCGGACATCATTACGATTGCGAAGGGGCTGACGTCGGCTTACGCACCGCTGTCCGGCTCCGTCATTTCAGACAAGGTCTGGAATGTGCTGATGCAAGGCACGGACGAGACGGGTCCAATAGGACATGGCTGGACTTATTCGGCGCATCCGATCGGCGCAGCCGCGGCGATCGCCAATCTTGAATTGGTCGACAAGCTCGAACTGGTCGCGAACGCCGGCGAAACCGGCGCTTATCTGAAACAAATGATGGCCGAAGCCCTTGGAGATCATCCGAATATCGGCGAGATTCGCGGCGAAGGGCTCCTTGTTGCCGCTGAATTTGTGGAAGACAGGGACAGCCGGACCTTTTTTGACCCCTCGCGCAAAATCGGGCCCGCTTTGGCGGCCGCGCTTCTCAAGCATGGCGTGATTGCGCGTGCGATGCCGCAAGGCGACATCCTGGGGTTTGCCCCACCTCTATGTCTCACTAGAGAGGAAGCCGACGTGATCGTCGACAGGACCCGGAAAGCCGTTTCGGACGTTCTTGGGTGAGACGTCCTCTGGTCTCCTGAGTCGCCCGCAATATAGCCTGCTGCAAAGTGAAATTGGGCGGGAGGCCTTTGCCTCCCGCCCCTGTTCTCATTCAATCGCGCCGACTTCGCGGTAGTAGCGCTCTGCACCCGGGTGAAGTTCCATAAGGCCGCGTTTTGTTGCGGCAAACTTCACGTCGAGGGCCTCTGCCCAGGGGGCTTCGGACGTGACCTGTTCCAGATTGTCCCAGAAGGTCTTGGTGACCTTGTAGACGGTTTCCTCGTCCAGATCGGCGCGCACGCCGATCCCGACAGCCGTGTCGAAGGACATCACCGCATCCTCGTTTTTCTGGCCCTCATACATGCCGGCCGGAACCTCGGCGCGGTAGCGCCATTTGCCGAGCCACTTGTCGACCTCCTCGCCTTCATGGCTTTCCGGACCGATGAAGCGCAGGTTTTCCGTTTCTGTAAACTGGATGAACTGACCGCACGGGTCGAGGCAGCCATTCACGTAGACATCGATCTTGCCGTCCAGAAACGCCTGGAAGCCGGTTTGCCAGTTGGCCTTGATGGCATCGTAGTCCTCGCCTTCGACCAGACCGGTTGTGGATTCAACCCAGCCGCGCGCCGCGTTATAAGCGCCGCCGCCCTGGGGGCCGAGAAAGACCGAAGCTCCCTCGATGTCGTCGAGAACCTGGATGTCGCTGTCGTCGCGAACGGCGAAGTGATACTGGCCGTAAGGAAACCACATCAAGAGCCGATAATTCTTGGCAAGTTCCGGAGCGTCCGCTTCGTTGGCATACATCGCCTTGCCGGCGGACATGAGATTGTAGATCACCGGACTGGTCATGGACATGTCCAGGTTGCCGCGGGCAACTTCCATCATGTGAAGCGTTGCCGCGCCGCCGCCGGAAACCTCGATTTCAATATCGTCGAGATTGTCCGTGACGATATTGGCGAAGGTGGCCATGGTGATCGCCTGCCCGAGGCTGGGCGCGATCGTCGCCATCTTCAAGGTGTCCTGCGCCTGGGCCGGTGCTGCCCAGATCATTGCCGCGCTTGCGGCGATTGCCAGATTCCGCATGTATTGTCCTCCCTGACCAATGCGTATTCAGTTGTTTCAGGCCGACTTCGCGTCGACCGGTGACGGGTCTCCCCCCAGAAACCGATGTCCAATGACGAGGCCGATGCCGGCGACCAACGCGATGCCGGCGACTGCCATGTTCGGGATGAGCAGCGCAACGCCCGCGACACCCCGCAATATGCGCTCGGCGACATTCAGGCGGTTTTTCTCAAACCCTGTCAGGGCCGAGGTCAATAGCCACATGGCGAGCGAGAAGGCGACGATGATCCAGCCGAGATCGAACCAGCTCACGGTGGAAATGTCGATCATTGCCTTCGATGTCGGCACCTCGCCGCCGAACCAGCCAAACAGGACCTGGAGTTTATACAAAACGGCGGGGTGATAGACGAAGACGAACGGAATGATAAAGCCCGCCAGCGCAAGACGCGCGGCCTGGAAGCCCGTGCGGACCGGGTCCGCTCCTGCAATGGGCGCGGCGGCAAAAGCTGCAAGCGCCACCGGTGGTGTCACGGTCGAAATCACCGCGAAGAAGACCACGAAAAGATGCAAGGTGAGCGGTGCGATCCCGACCGCATCAATGCCGGAGCTGAGTGCGATGACGATGATGAAATAGGTTGCCCCCGGTGGCAGCCCCATGCCGAGCACGATCGCGCCAAGGGCGACGACGACCAGCGTCCCGAACAAAGGCCCGCCCGCGAGCTGGGCGAGCAACAGCGACAACCGTCCGCTGAAGCCGGACACCTGGATCAGGCCGACGATCAGACCGATCGCGGTGACGATCACGATGATCGACGCCGACATCTTTCCGGCGCTGACGAAAGCCGCGTACAGCTTGTCAGGCGAGCGGAAACTGCGGAACAGAAGCAACGCGCTGACGAGCGCAACGATGAAGCCATAAAACCCGGCTTTGGGCACTGACGGCTGAGCAAACAGGAAGTAGCTCAAAACACCCAGGGGCAACACGAAGACAAGACACTGCACACGTTCTGCACCGGTCAGTCTCGGACGTGCTTCCTCAGGCAGCGGACCGACGCCCTGCCGCCGCGCTTCGAAATAAACCGTCAGGAACGTGCCAAGGTAAAAGAATGCCGCCGGGATGATCGCGGCAATTACGATGTATCGGTATTCGAGCCCGATCTGTCCGGCGACGAAGAAGGCAACCACACCCATCACCGGCGGCATCACCTGCCCGCCGGTCGAGGCTGCCGCTTCCACGGCAGCCGCAAAGGCGGGCCGGAACCCGGAGCGCTTGATCACGGGAATGGTCATGACCCCGGTCGAGACCACATTGGAGATCGCCGCACCACTCAAGGTGCCGAACAACGCGGAACTCGCAACGGCTGCGTGGGCGGCCCCGCCAGTCAGACCGCCGGTCAGCCGGTTGGCGATCTTCATCAGGAGGTCGCCTGCACCGCTCGCCATCAACACGGCTCCGAAGACGATGAAGATCAGCACGTTGCCGGACACCACCTGAAGGGGCTGGCCGAACATGCCACCGGTTTGCGACCAGAAATTCAGCACCATGGAGCGCATGCTCTGTGCAAGCGTTGCTTCGGACCCAGCCAGAATGCCGGTCCATTCCGGAAGCCAGCCGCGCACGAAGAAGTAGATGACCCAGAAGAGACAGAAGCCGACGATGAAGGAACCGAAATTGCGCCAGGTCAGATATAGAACCAGCACCGTTGCGATCGGAAAGAGGATGAAGTCCAGCGGACGCGCCGACGGCAGGGCACCGCCGTCAACGGCAAAAAGATTTGCGACCCACATGCAGAAGACAAAGGTGGAGAGCGCCGTCAGAACCCACTTTATCCATGGCCGGGTGTCATTCAGACTGAGGAAAGCAACGGCAAAGGAAAACAGGATCGGCAGTCCGAGGATCAGGCCGGTCGGCAGCAGGAAAGCGCGTTCGAATGACCGGAAGCTGCCGCCGAGCCAGTGATCACGCAGAAGCAGCCGTTGCTGGCGACGGGACAGTTCGTCGAAACCGGGTGTCGTGACCTCGATCACCCAACGGACAAACTCGGACAGCGGCCCAGAGGCTGCATAAACCAGAATGACCATGGCGAAGATGAAGGACAGAATGTCGGCGATCCGCTGTTCAAATCTGGTCTCGCTCATTTGGCCGCCTCCGCATTCCGAAGCTGGCGTGCGTTCCAGAGGTAAGTATTGCGGGCCGTCGCGTTAACTTCGCCCTCGGCCAGCTGTTCCATCGCTTCGGCCTTGAGAGTTTCAGCCGGCTCACCGAGCGCTATCAAATGGTCGCACAGTTCCAGGCGCCACTGCGGGTTCGCCGCAGACCGTGCAGCTGTTGTCAGCGCGTCGACACCGCCGGCAAGCTCTGCCATTTGTGTTGCGCGTTCTACCGAAGAGAGCGTGCCGAGATGGGTCGGATTGCCGTCGTACCAGCCGAGAGTCCCCGTCGCAAAAGCGCGGGCCGACCAGCTCGCCTTGCCGTAGAATTCACCGAGCCAGGGTTTTTGTGCAATCTCTTCCGGCAACCTCAGGCTTGCGGCAATGTCGTCCAGGGACAGGCCCTTGTCCATGCCGTCCGCGGTGTGACGCATCACATGCCGGATCGCCGCACCGGTCGTGCTCAGAACGTCGCGGACCCTGTCTTTTCCGAACACCGGCATCGTGTGTCCCGGAGCCAACACGGTGGCACCAAGTCCGGCAAGCAGGTCGAGGCTGTCCGCCCAGGCAGCAAAATCACGATAGGGCGTGCCGCGGATGGCGTAGAGATTGGGAAAAGCGTGATACCAGTTGTCGCCCGGGAACAGAACGCCGGCATCTTCCAGCCAGACGGCCATGTGATCGGCGGTCTCGCCGGGCGCCATGATCAGCTTCGCCCTGACGCCGTCAAGGTCGATTTCCCGATTGCTGTCCACAAGTTCCGTCGGTGGCAGAAAGCCTGCGCCCAGACCTTCCATTGGCCGATCGCCGGGGCCGCAGCCCAGGGAGACGCGCTCTTCCGGTGTTAACCCGACGCCGAACTGCGCAGCGGTTCTGCGGTTCAGCGCCTTGTGTGGTGCAATGATACTGTCGTCCTGGCCAACCAGATCAGACTTGAACTTCGCGTTCGCCAGCACCGGAACGTCGCGACCCTCGGCGAATATGCTCGCGCCCGAAATATGGTCGCGGTGGCTGTGCGTGTAGATGATTCGCCCCACAGGCTTGTCGGTGCGCTTCCGGATTTCCGCAAGCACATTTTTCGCCGCGCCCGTGCTCTCAGACGTGTCGATGACAGTCAGAGAGGTTTCGCCTTCAACAATATGCTGCGTTGATGCCGCGTAGCCCACCGCCGTCCACATGCCCGGCGCCAGTTCGACGATCGACTTTCGAAACTGTGTCTCATTGTGGTGGAGCAAATCGGCGTTGGGCATGGGTCAGTCTCCGGTGTGATCTTGCATCGCCGGGCCGCGATATTTTTCAGTCAACTCGGAAGGTACTTCCGAGCCGTCGACCAGGAACGGCAGAATGCCTTTCCGGATTGATTTTCCTCGCATATTCCTGATGTCGTCGTCGGAGCGCGTGACCCGCTGCGCGCAGCGTCTGCCCCAATCGGCCAACATGGCGTAGAGACGGTCAATCTCCGCCTGATGAGCTGTGCCCTTCGCAAGATCGTGGAACTCGTCCGGGTCCTCTTTCAGATCGAACAGCATCGGCCGGAACCCACCTTCGGCATGCATCAGCTTGTAGCGTCCGTCGAACACCATGAAGAGGCGGCAGTCCTTGGGATCGAGACCCAGTTTCACCGCCTGCTGCGTCGGAGAATAGTCGAATTCGGAAACGGCAAATTCCCGCCACGCCGGGGTTTCGCCGCGAAGCCAGGGCACCAATGAGCGGCCCTCGAGAATATGATCTTGAACCTTGCCGCCCGCGACTTCCACAAAGGTCGGCGCGAGATCGATGGATTCGATCAGAGCGTCGCAGGTCGTGCCGCGCGTGCCGTCGGCTTCAGGGCGCGGATCGTAGACAATCATCGGGATCTTCACGGACGGGTCGTGAAAGAGATCCTTTTCGCCCAGCCAATGATCTCCGAGATAGTCGCCATGGTCCGAAGTCAGGACGATCATGGTGTCCTTCAGCCGTCCGCTGGCTTCAAGATAGTCCAGCAGGATGCCAAGCTGATCGTCGCATTGCTTGATGAGCCCCATATAGGCCGGGATGACCTTTTGCCGGACATCGTCTTTTTGAAAGGCAGACGAGATCAGGTTGTCCATGTAAGCGGCAAAAACCGGATGCGGGTCCTCCCGCTCGGCCTCGTGGCGGCAGGGCGCGGGAACATGGTTTAAGCCGAACATGTCGTGATAAGGCGCCGGGACGATATAGGGCCAGTGCGGCTTGATGTAGCTGACATGAGCGCACCAGGGCCCATTCTGCTCTTCGATGAAATCGATGGTCCTGGCCGTCAGCCAGGGGGTTTCGCTGTCCTTTTCCTGAATGTTTGCCGGCTTGTCGGCATTTTCAAACATCCAGCCGGACGCGATGTTGCCGTCTTTGTCGATGCCCGCATTGGCGAAATCGGCCCAGGGGTTGTCGCCCTCATAACCTTTCGATTTCAGATATTCGTTATAGGGGGAGCGCTTCTCGTCGTAAAAACCATCCGGACCGTAGCCCCAGAGCCCGTCGTCCCGGATCCAGACATCGAACCCGCACTCGGCCTGTCTTGCGCCGATCATGCTGTCAGGCGCCAGCCCCAACCGCTTCATGCCGTCCTTGTCTGCTTTCATGTGCGTCTTGCCGATCAGCCAGCAATCCATGCCGGAGGCGCGCAGGTGATCGCCGAGGGTCTGTTCACCCACACGAAGCGGGAACCCGTTCCAGGCCGCTCCGTGAGAGGACACGTACCGGCCGGTGTAGAAGCTCATCCGGCTTGCGCCGCAGATCGGCGACTGGACATAGGCGTTTGTAAAGCGGACCCCCATCTGCGCCACCTTGTCGAAATTCGGTGTCTGCAGATGCGGGTGTCCGGCGCAGCTGAGGTAATCAAACCTTAGCTGATCATACATGATGAACAGAATATTCAAGCGCGGATTTCTCCACTTTTTTGCCAACCGTACCGGCCGGCTTCCTCCCTCGGGCAGCGCCCGTTTGTTGACAAAGTATTGCCCTTCTTTTTCAGGCTGTCTATTCTCCAGTCCGCTAGGCGGACCGATTGAACCATGGCCGAAACAGACCGGAACGAACGCGTCAGATCGCTGGAACGCGGGCTCGAAATCATCGAGTATCTGTCGCGCCACACACGCTCGTCGCTGGCCGACCTGCGCCAGGCGACCGGCTACTCGAACGCGACCTTGCTGCGCCTTCTCGCAAGCCTTCAACATCGCGGATGGGTCCGGCGCAATATCGTCGAGGGGCAATACGAACTGTCACATTCCATCGGCAAGGTCCTTGGAGAAAAGGCGCGCGCGCATCCGCTCGCAGAACTTGCGGGCCCTATTCTTCTGGAGCTCAAGGGACGGCAGACCGGGCTGCCGTCTGATCTCAACGCGGTGGTCGGCGCGGGGCGGATCGAAATCATCGAGAGCACCCGCCTCCGCGGCCCGATGGCGCCGACGCGGACTGCGCTCGGTATCCGTCCGTCGATGGTTCTGTCTGCGCATGGCCGCGCCATTCTCGCTTTTTCTCCCGAGCGGGTTGCCGAACGCCATCTGGAAAGTATCCGCAACATGGCGAGCAAAGAAGAAACACGCCTTATCGAGAGCGGATTTCTGGAACGTGAAATTGCCGAAACGCGGCAGCGGGGCTTTGGGCTGCGCGAGGCTGCCTATTGGCAAGCACCTTTCGACCCGGGTCCGGAGCTCGGCGCGATGGCAGTCCCGATCATTTCAAAGTCCGGCGTGCATGGATCGATCAGTATTCTCTGGATGATAGATGACATGGATATCAACGAAGTGCTGGCCTTCGGCTGCCTGGACGATCTTCAAAAAGCGGCAAAACGCGTTGCAGAGGTGCTGGACCGAGAGCGAATAAAGGCTCCGGATGTTTTGTCGACGCCTCATTGATCCTGTAGTGACCGCAAGAGACGGGTCGCAATTCCCAACCGCTAAAGTTCCAGCCTGTCGCTCATCGCCATCGCGCTCATGCCGCCGTCGATGGTGATGTCCAGCCCCTTGATCCAACCGCTTTCCGGTGAGGCGAGGAAAACGATAACGTCGGCCACTTCCTCCGGCAGGCCTGGCCGTCCGGCCCGTGCGACATTCCTGGCCATCCGATCTCCGAACGCAGCCGCAAAATCCTTCAGGATACCGGTGCTGACCGCTGCCGGGCTGGCTGAGTTCATTCTGAGATCACGAGCGATCATGTTTTCAGTCTCAGCCATGGTCATGACGATCACTGCTTCTTTGGAGAGATTGTACGCCCGCGTCGCGTCGATGCCGCGGTCCGCGATGAAGCCTGGCAGCGCGTGGCGGTCCAGCGCCATCAGGGCCTTGACCTCATCAAGATTGTCATGCCAGTGCGCACCCGCCCGAGAGGCCGTGTTCACGATGGCACTGCCCGGAACCAGCTTGTCGAGCATGCTGTCCATAAAGCTGCGCAGGCCGAACCAGTTCACCTGCAGGATTTTCTCTTCCAGCCCATCGCGTGGCGGCAACCCGGCATTGTTGATGAGCGCATCGTACGTTCCAGACGCGGCATCCGTCGCTGCGCGGATCGAGTCCGGATCGCTGAGATCCGTCTTGATCCAGTTCGCCACCTGAACCTCGGGTTCGGAGATGTCGAACGCGGTAACCTCGTGCCCGAGGTCGCCCAGTTTCTTCGCGACTTCCGCCCCGATGCCCGATGCCCCTCCCGTCAAGGCAACCCTCATGTCGATCCTCCCAGATCCTCTACGGCTTTGACCCTGAACAATCAGGTCATAGAACCTTCACGTCAAATGCGAACCACTTTCAGCTTGGTCTTCAGATCGGTGCGGCAGAACGCGTGCAGGAAGCAGGTCTGTTCGGAGATATCGAGCATTTCCTGAGCCGTCTCGTCGCTTTCGGTGGTTTCCAGGTAGACATGTGTCTCGATCGGATCGGCCTCGCCCGCCTTTCCGGTGCCACCGGAGGCACCGCCGAGCGAGAAGTGGGTGTCCTGGACAATGCGATAGTCGGGAAGGTCCAGTTTCAGCATGGAGACGAAGCGGCCGAACTGGGTCATGAAACAGAAACCGACACCTGCGCTTATCAGCGTGTTGGCATCCGGTGCCCGGCCGTCTTCAGAGCTCAGGAAACGGAAACTTGTTCCGTGCGGCGAATAGAGCATCTGCTGAATGTCCTTGATGCCGTCGGGCCTCAATTCGGCGATGGCACCCGGGTTGAGGCGCCGGTTCTGTTCGTCGGCCAGACTTGAGGCGGCAGCTGCCGTTCCAAGCGCGACCTCCTTTTTCGGCGTCATGCCGACGGGTTCCACAAGCACGAGGTCGGATGCAGCCGCCGCGCTCTTGGCAAAATGATTGCCAGGGTCTTCGAAAAGGTCGCCCTCGATCTCGGCGACCTTGGCTGTCGGCAGCTCCACGCCGTTCTTGCCGAGTTTGAACAGGCTCTCCAGTTTGCCACGCATGAGGCCATTGAGCGGAGACGCATGAACAGCGTTCATCAGGAACGTGTTGAGCTCGCCGTCCTCCAGATCGCAATCGATCTCGACGCGCAGCTCAACAGGTTCTGCTCCGCCTACCATCGTGCGTTTCGGCATAGAACCTTTCATGGTGTAGTAATTGTCCTGGATCAGCCTCAGCTTGCGGATCTCGACACCCTGCATCTCGGCAAGAGCCAGGATCTCGTTCATGTAGCTGGCGATCATGCCGGTCGTCAGAAAAGCCAGGGGGCACGGCGCCTCGTCATAGCCATTGAGATAAGCGCCCTCATCGGAAACGAGACGCCAGGTGTCACCTGTCTTGGCGGATCTGACCAACGCCTCTTTCTGGAACCCGGACAAGGACCGTACCCAGGTCCGCAAGGCGTCACCCTTGCGGTTGTCCGGCGCATCGATGGTCACTTCATCGGCATTCGAAACCTTGAAGAACGGCGCAAAACTGCTCTCACCGATGATGTTTTCGCCAAGCTGTGCCATGTCTCTTTCCTCCGGAAATTCGTTTTTGTTCGCTAGTTGTCGGGGCAACCGGATCAGTTCGTCTCGCTGAGCAGGAAACCGGCAGGCGCTGAGATGGAATGCGGTTCGGCGAAGGCGAGCGCCCCGTCATAGCCAAGGTTCCGGCCGATGCCGGAATGCTTGAAACCGCCGAAGGGGCCGCGCCCGTCCTGCGCCATCGGTCCGTGACCGTTCAGATAGGTGTATCCGGCCTCAAGACGTCGCGCGATCCGCACAGCGCGTTCAGCATCGACGGTCCAGACGGAGGAGCACAAGCCGAACTCGCTGTCGTTCGCCTTTTCGATCGCCTCTTCCTCCGTGCGGAATTTCATGATCGGAAGGCAGGGCCCGAACTGTTCCTCGCGAACCATCTTGAGCGACGGATCGGCGTCGTAGACCAGCGTGGGTTTCTGGAAAAATCCGCCGCCATTGTAAAGATCCTCATCCGGCACCTGGCCGCATTCCTTCAGATCCGCCCCCTTTGCGCGCGCTTCCGCGATCATGTCCTTCACGACCTTGAGCTGACGCGGATTGTTGACCGGGCCCATGGTGGTTTCCGGCAAAAGCCCGTCACCGACCACGGCGCGTTCGCAGGCGGCGGTAAAGCCGTCAACCACCTCGTCGTAGCGGTTTTCGTGCACATACATGCGCTTGAGCGCCATGCAGATCTGGCCGGACGATCCGAAAGTGCCCCAGTACATCTTGTTGAAGGCGTCTTCATTCAGCTCCGCATCTTCCAGGATCAGAGCCGCGTCATTGCCGCCGAGTTCCAGGGTCACCGGCGTCAGGTTCTCGGCTGCGACCTTCATAACATGACGCCCGACCCCGACGGAGCCGGTGAAATTGACCATCCGCACCAGCGGGTGGCCGGTCAGCGTGTCGCCGATCTGTTTGGCATCGCCAGTGATGATATTGACGACGCCAGGTGGCAGCATTTTTGCGATGATTTCAAGCGTCAGCACGGGCGCCATCGCAGAATCTTCCGACGGTTTCACCACCACCGTGTTGCCGGTGACAAGGGCCTGCGGCAGCTTGGCCCCGAGGATCGACAACGGCCAGTTCCAGGGCACGATCAGCGCGGCGACACCGCGCGGCTGACGGGTGATGATCGTGTCGAACTTCGGCCCGACCTCTGCCGGTCCAAGTTCTTCATCGATGGCAATGCGCTCGCCGTAAGCGGCCGCCTGCATAAACCGATCACCGAGCCTGCTCATTTCCAGAAGCGTTTCGCGGGCGATCTTGCCGTGCTCTCGGGTAAAGAGACGCGAGCGATATTTGACGTCTTCCTCATCTGCCGTCAGCGCCGCCGCAATATCTCGCAGCCTGCGCGCCCGTTCCTGATAACCGAGCGCTGCCCAGGCCGGAAAGGCGGCGTGGGCCGCCTCAACGGCGGCGTTCATGTCTTCACGCGACGCGGCTGCGGCATGACCGACAAGTTCGGCCGGCCTTGCGGGATTGTAGAGATCATAGACGGCACCGCCGGAGGCCGGACGCCCTTCCCCGTTGATGAAAATGTCCGTGGTGATGACTTGGTCCATGTTGGTCATGATCTTGTCCTCAGAACTTCCCCTGGTTGTTCCATTCCTCCGGCGGGAGGATTTTTTCAATGACGTCCCAGTGCTCAACAATCCTGCCGTTTTTCAGCCGAAAAATGTCGAAGACGCAGTAGTGGCTTCTGCCCATCTGCATGTGGCTAAGGGTGACGACGAAATTCCCCTGGCCGATCAGCTTGTGGACTTTCCAGTAACGCATCGCTTCGCCACGGGCTGCAAGCCCGGCCGCAAAGGCTTCGAAACCGTCAAGCCCGTCGCCTGCACCCGGATTGTGCTGATGGTATTCGGCGGCGGATAGGAATTCCGGCGCACGGTCCGCTTCGCCGCGGATAAGGCAGGTATCACAAAACGCCTGCACCAGCGCCTTGTTGGCGTCCGTTTTGTCGAGGTCCTCTATCGCCGTGGCACCGTTCGTCATGGTCCGGCCCGACTTTGTTTCCGTCTCGTAGGCCTGGATGACATCCCAGTGTTCGATCACCCGATCGCTTTCGTCGGTATCGAACAGGTCGCCCGTCACCCACCGGCTCTCTTCGTTGTTGAGGCTTTGATAGACATGCAGGAAGACGTACGGCCCGTCCTCGATTGCCCGGACCACCTCGATATGGCGCACCGGGTTGCGTTCCAGGAACGGGCCGAAAAAATCTGCAAAGCCCTGCTGCCCGTCACCAACGCCGGTGGAATGCTGCGTGTAGCGCGCACCCGTGTGTGCGTTCAGCGCCTCCCAGACCTTGCCGTCCCGGATGCCTTCCAGATAGAGCCCGGCGGCGTGATGGATTTTCTGCGTGCCTGTCAGCGATTGCATGGCGAAGGCCTCAAAGCTGGTGGATTTTGCTCAGGATGTGGCCGGACATGCCGCCATCGACCGTCAGGTTGGCGCCACGAAACCACTTCGCATGATCGCTTAGCGCAAAGGCAACAACGGGCGCGATGTCCTGCGGCGTGCCCGGCCGATCCATATGCTTGCGGTCTTCCTCGGCACGCTCGCCCAGCGTTTTCAGGAAGTCTCCCAAGATGGGTGTATCGACCGGTCCCGGACTGATGCAGTTCATGGTGATGTTTCTGTCCCGCCAGGCCCAGCGGTTCTGCATCGTCCACACGATCAGGGCTTCCTTGGAGAGGAAGTAGGAGCGTCCGCCTTCAGCCTCATTGAGACCTTCGGCTGCGCAAAAACCGGCGACGTCGTCCTCCAGCGACAGGTCCATCGTGCGTTTGACCTGGTCGACCGCATTCGGCCAGCCGAAACCCGCCAGCGAGGCAAGGTTCGCAATCGAGGCGCCATCGGCGAGCTTCGGAACCAGCCCGAGCGTCAGGCGTTGCAGACCGTAAAGATTGACCTTCAGAACGGCCTCTGCTGCCATCGTTGGCGGAACACCTGCGATATTGGCGAGACCGTCCGTGCCCTCAGGCAAGTCCGCGACGAGCGCGTCGATCGAATCCGGATCGCTGAGATCGGCCTGGAAGAAACGGTCCGCGTTCTGAGTCTCGTTGCGGTCAACGCCAATGACGGTTGCCCCCTGCTCCTTGAGCAGCCTGCAGGTTTCAGCACCAATCCCGGATGCCGCACCCGTCACGATAAACGTCTTGCCAGTGTTCATTTGAAACCCTCCCGAGGTCAGCCCACCATCGTCAGTGGCAGGAATATTGCGATTTGAGGAAACAGCGCGAGCAACAGCAGCATGAAGGCCATGGCGAACCAGAACGGCCAGATGCCTCTGAATATCTGTCCCATCGGGACACCCGGCGCGATCGACTTCACGACGAAAACATTGAGCCCCACCGGCGGGGAAATCATGCCCATCTCAAGCACGATCACGACAACGATCCCGAACCAGATCATTTTCATGTCGGCCATGGACGGATCGAACCCGAATTCCAGCGCCGCGATGATCGGCAGTACCACCGGAATGGTCAGCACGAGCATGGCAATGCCTTCCAGGAACATGCCGAGAAACATGTAGATGAGGATGATGATGAGAAGGATGCCATAGTCACCGATTGGCAGGGAGGTCATCAGACTCACGAGCTGTCCGGGCAGTTCGGTGATCGACATGAACGGGATGAAGATGAATGCACCGATGATGATGAGAAACACGGTTGCGGACGCCTTCACCGTTTGAAAGATCACCTCCTTGAGGGCTTTGGCGTTGAGCGAGCGCCGCCAGAGCGCCACCAGGAGCGTCAGGAACGCGCCGACGGAAGATGCTTCAACGGGTGTGAAGAAGCCGGTGTACATGCCGCCAATCGTAAGACCCACGACGACGACAAAGGGGAGAGCCGCGAAAGCGGCGGCCCGGCGTTCCTGCCAGCTTGCGCGAGGACCGGGAGGTCCGGCCTGTGGCCGGCGCAGAACCGTCAGATAAATCGCAGCGATGAAGAGCAGCGTCATCAGAATGCCCGGAATGACCCCGGCCATGAACAGGCGGCCAATGCTCTGTTCCGTAAGCACCGCGTAGATGATCATGCCGCCGGACGGTGGGATCAGGAAGCCGAGCGTTCCGCCCGCTGCCACCGATCCGGTCGCAAGACTGTCCGAATACTCAAACTTCTTCATTTCCGGTAGCGCCACCCGACCCATGGTGATGGCGGCGGCGAGCGACGATCCGGAAAGAGCCGCAAAGCCTGCACAGGCGGCAATTGTCGCGGAGGCGAGACCGCCTTTCATGTGCCCCATCCAGCGGTAGGCGGCCGCAAAGAGATCAGCGGACATGCCGGAAACGCCGGCAAGGTTGCCCATCAGTACGAACATCGGAATGACGAGCAGATTGTAGTTCGACGCCGCCTCAAAGGTTTCGCCGGACAGATTGGACATTGCCGTCTTCAGACCGCGGGCCCAGGCCTGGTCCGGGTCCATGCCGAGCAGCAGGAACCTGTTGGCCGTTGCAACGATGGTTCCGACGACACCAACCAGGATCATTGCCAGTGCGACCGGGAACCTCAGCGCCAGCAGCACGAACAGGATCAGGAGCCCGATGACCCCGAGGGCGGTCATGCTGATCACAGCTCTTCTCCCAATCTGATCTGATTGATTTTACCGCGCAGGACCAGCTGGACCGCATCGCTAGCCAGCACGAGCGCGTAGACCGCTACGCATGTGGCGAGCAGGTAATAGAAGGGCTCGTAGGAGATCAGGAGCTGCTGGGTGGTCTCACCGAATTTCGTGGCCTTCTGTCCTGCCGCGATCAGTTCAAAAGCCATCAGCAGCATCAGCGCACCGCCGACGAGACGCAAAACGAACATCGACCATCGCGCAAAGCCAGGCGACATCCGGCTCTCCATGATTTCAATCTCGATATGCGCGCCGCAGCGCCCGCCAAAAGGAATGGCGATTGCCACAAGGATCACCAGGGAGAGGATCATGAGGTCTTCCGCTCCCCGGATCGGTGCGTTCATCACCTTGCGCATGACGAGCACGTTCCAGGTCCCGAACAGTGTCATGAAGGCCAGCATCGCACCGCCGCACAGGAGCGCGACCCAAACGAGCAGCTTGTCCAGCGCCTTGATCCACAACAGATCGGACATTGGTGATCCTCCACGAAATCGGGCGGCGAAAAGCCGCCCGCGCCATTACTTGTTGATCGCGTCGTAGATTTCCTCGGCATTGTCGATGCCGCGGCTGGAATAGTCTTCGAAGATCACCTTCATGCCTTCGGCAACGGCCGCGTCCATCTTGGCGCGCTCCTCGTCCGAAACCTTGATCCAGCTGACCTTTTCCATCTGCGGGGCGGACTTCATGGCTTCAAGCGAACGCTCGTCCGCACCGTGAAAGCTCTGCGCCCCCATCATGGAGAACGTTTCACCGGCGAGATCATCAATGATCGCGCGATGCTCGTCCGACAGTTCGAGATAGCGTTCCTTGTTCATGGCGACAAAAAACACGGCGAACTGGACCGGCACGTTTTCGATGAAATGGCTTGAAACGTCCCAGAAATTCCAGGGCGGCGTCATGTTGTTGTAGGTCGCCGTGGTGCTGTCGATGGTTCCGGTGCTGAGCCCTGTATACATCTCGGTGACGGGCATCTGTACCGGCACTGCGCCAAGAGCTTCGACCAGCGGTGTCGTCATCGCGGCGTACGGCACCATTTTCGTACCGGCCAGCGAGTCGAGCGTCGAATAGTCACCGGTTGCAGCCCAGGCATTGCCCGCAACGGTGAAAACGCCAAGCAGCTTCACGTCTTCGTATTCATCGGCCAGATGCTCGTCATAGACGGACAACAACCGTTCCGTTGCTTCAAGCGCGGTTGTCGCCTTGCCCGGCGGGATGATGAGCATCGTTTTCGGGAAAATCAAAGGGGTGTAAGCCTGAAGGCCAAACGTGATGTCTGCGACACCTTCCACGGCGCGCTTGTACTGCTGCACCGGTCCGGCGCCGAGCTGTCCGGCCGGATAAACCTTGATGGTCAAGGTCCCGTTGGAACGTTTTTCAACCTCTTCCCCGAACCACTTGAACAGCACCGAGTTCGTGTGGTGCTGCGGCGGGACGAAGTTCGCAACGGACAATTCTTCCGCGGAGACTGTGAGCGGGATCATTGACGCGAGCACAATTGCGGCCGCGCCCAACAGCGATTTCGATTTCATGATTTCCTCCCAAATGTCCGCATCAAGGTAGGGGGGATTCGACATCGAAACCATTCATGCTTATTCATAATAGATATGAACAAATTCGATTTTCACAATCTGGATGGCCAGATCCTGCGCACGTTCCTCGTGATTTTGGAAGAGTCCTCCGTCTCTCGTGCGGCGGAGCGGCTCGAAGTCACCCAGTCGGCCGTAAGCCACACGCTGGCAAAGCTTCGGCAAATCCTCGGCGACCCGCTTTTCGTCAGATCCGGGCAAGGCCTGACACCCACGGAAACTGCGCTTTCCCTGAAGGTTCCGGTGCTTGAGGTTCTCGACGGTCTCAAGTCGCTGACCGATCAACGACCCTTCAACCCGACATCGGAAGATATGCATTTTGTTGTGGCTGCGAACGACATGCAGCGCGACCTGATCTTCCCGCCCCTGGTCCGGCGGTTTCAAACGGAGGGCGTGAAGCTCTCCCTTGAATTCAAACCGTCCGGCGTTCCCAGCGTTTCGCTGCTGCGGGACGCCCGGTGCGACATGATCCTGACACCGATCCCGCCCGATGCACCAGACATGATCCAGCACAAGCTGTTTTCCGGCGAGATGATGTGTTTCTTCGACAAGACCTGCACCGAACCGCCAGCGACGATGGCGGCATATCTGGCGGCACAGCATGTGACGGTGCAGTTCGTCCTCGGCGGCGGATCGAACGACGTGTTGCGGGCACCTGACCTGCCTTTCATCCCTAAGCCGACCGTCACCGTTTCGAATTTCTCCGGCATCACACCCTTTGTTCGCGGCACGAAGATGTTGGCGACCGAACTGGAGTACATGCACCTGTCGACGTTACGCGAACTGGATATGGCACCGCTTCCTTTCGAGACGGAAGTCCTGAGCGTGTTCATGGTCTGGCACGAGCGCTCCACAAACGATCCCGCACACAGGTGGCTGCGCGACACGGTGATCGCCAGTTCCCGTCAGCTCAGGATTTCAGATCCAGATCGTCGATGACCGATTGCACCGCCAGTCGAAAGACGTGCTCTTCGGGGCTCGGCGGTGTGTCCGGCCGTGTCATGAGACCGACAGGGCCCTGGGTCATGTCACTGTCGAACGGCAAGCGGACGAGATGGCCGTCGGCCGTCTCGTTATGGACGACACCGGAGGAGATGATCCAGACGGCATCGGTCCGCCGCGTATAGACCCTTCCAAAGGCACCGGACACGGTCACGATCTTGTTCGGGATTTCACCGACGCCATTGGCGATCAGGAAGCGCTCCACCAGCGGTCTGATTGCCGCCCCTTCCGGCGGATAGATCACAGGCCAATGGACGATGTCCTTGACGTTGGGCCTTTCAAGAAGCGGATGGCCTGTGCGGACGACCAGATCGACACGTTCGGAATAAAGCTGCGTGAAAGACACACCCTCCATCGAGGCGGGACGGCCCAGCCTGCCGATGACAAGGTCCAGTTCTCCAAGTTTCAAACGCTCGATCAGGTACCCGTGCGGGCCGTCCATGATCTGCACCGTGACCTTCGGAGCCAGCTCGGAAAACTCCTTGATGACCGGTGGCATGAAACTGGCCGCGACACTCGGCAAGGCGCCAACCTTGAGCATCGTGCGTGCCTGGTCGCCTTCCTGCTCGACCCCATCAAGGCCCTGTTGAAGACTGGCCAGCGAGATCTGCGCGAAGTGCAGAAAGACCTTGCCCTGTTTCGTCAGGGTTATCCCTGCCCTGTTCCGCGTCATCAGCGTCGCACCAATGATCTCTTCAAGCTCCTTGAGCGTCTTGGAAATGGCTGGCTGTGTCAGGCTGAGTTTGTCCGCAGCAAGCTTCAGGCTCGCCTCCTGAGCGATTTCCACGAAGCACTGGATATGGCGGAACTTGATACGCCGATCGATCATTTACATGCCCATATTGGAAACTAAGTGGCCGAATTTCTCATTTTACTTCTCTTTTTTGAACATTCAATATGAAATCAATCAGGGAGGACTGCATGCGCACACAGGTTGTCATTGTTGGAGGAGGCCCCTCCGGGCTGCTGCTTGGCCAGCTGTTGCACCGAAAGGGCATCGAGACGATCATTCTTGAACGCAAGACGCGCGAGTATGTGCTCGGCCGGATTCGTGCCGGCATCCTGGAAACAGGCCTTGTCGACATGATGCGCGAGGCCGGTGTCTCGGAGCGGATGGACAAGGAATGTTTCATCCATCATGGCACCTGCATCTCCTATGAAAACGAGATGTTCGACATCAATTTTCAGAAACTGATTGGTCAGAACGTCATTGTCTACGGCCAGACCGAAGTCACCCGAGACCTCTATGACGCCAGGGATGCATCCGGTGGCCAGACAATCTTTGAAGTCGAGGATGTCGAGATCCGGGACGTCGACACCGACAAGCCCTTTGTCACGTTCACCGTCGACGGCAGTGCGAGACGGATCGACTGCGACTTTGTCGCCGGGTGCGATGGTTTTCATGGCGTCAGCCGCAAGACGATCCCGGACACGGTTCGCAAGGATTACGAGAAGGTGTTCCCCTTCGGTTGGCTCGGCGTCCTGTCTGAAACACCGCCCGTGCATGAGGAACTGATCTATGCCAACTCCGAGCGCGGTTTTGCGCTCTGTTCCATGCGCAACGAAAACCTGTCACGCTACTATGTGCAGTGCAATCTCAGCGACGATGTCTTTGAATGGAGCGATGACCGGTTCTGGGATGAATTGAAGCGCCGTCTGCCGGACTCCGTCGCCGAAAAACTGATCACCGGTCCATCGATTGAAAAGTCGATCGCGCCCCTCAGATCCTTTGTCTGCGAACCAATGCGTTGGGGCAAACTGTTCCTGTGTGGCGATGCCGCCCATATCGTACCGCCGACCGGGGCAAAGGGCCTGAACACGGCTGCCTCCGACGTGCACTACCTGTTTGAAGGTCTCGTCCAGTACTATCAGGACAAGGACACGCAGGGCATCGACCAGTATTCAGAGCGCGCGCTGGCGCGTATCTGGAAAGCAGAGCGCTTCAGTTGGGCGACCACAAACATGCTGCACCGGTTCCCGGATCAGTCGGACTTCGACCTGAAAATGCAACGGGCCGAAATCGAGTCGCTGCATCACAACGAAATCGCGCAGAAATGGTTCGCGCAGAATTATGTGGGATTGCCGTACTGATGCGGATCGCACGGCTGAAATCTGCGGACCTTCACTGGCAGGAGGACGGCGACCCGGGCGGGTTGCCGGTGGTGTTCGCCAATTCTCTCGGAACCGACCTCAGGCTCTGGGACAAGGTCATTGCGCTTTTGCCGCAGGAGGGCCTTCGGCTGATCCGCTTCGACAAGCGTGGGCACGGCCTGTCGTCCTGTCCGCCACCGCCCTATACGATGCAAGGCCTTTCGGACGATACCGAGCAACTTCTGAACGCGATCGGTGTTTCGAGCTGTGTGTTCGTGGGCCTCTCCATCGGCGGCATGATCGGACAGTTATTGGCGAGCCAGCGACCGGATCTGATCCGCGGCCTGGTTCTCTCCAACACGGCTGCCAAGATGGGAACGCCGGAGATGTGGCAGGATCGGATCGATCGCATCCGACAGGACGGTATCGTTTCCATGGCCGACGCCATTCTTGAACGCTGGTTTGGCGCGGATTTTCGCCGGAGCGAGGAATGCACTGCATGGCGATACATGCTGACGCGCACACCTGTTAACGGTTACAACGGTTGCAGCGCGGCGATTGCGGCAACTGACCTGACCTCAACAACCGCCGAGCTCCGCCTGCCCGTGCTTGGCATCGGCGGCGAACAGGATCTGGCAAGCCCGCCGGACCAGGTGCGGGCAACCACCAGTCTGGTGCCGGGAAGCCGATACGCAGAGATTGAAGATGCAGGGCATCTGCCTTGTGTTGAGCGTCCCGACATTTACGCCGCTCACCTGCTGACGTTTCTGAAGGAGGATCTCCATGCCTGAACGCTATGACCAGGGGATGGCCGTCCGCAGAGCCGTCCTTGGAGACGACCATGTTGACCGGGCCGAAAACGGTCGAACGGACCTGGACGGACCGTTTCAAACGCTGATCACCGAGAGCGCCTGGGGCAATGTGTGGGCGTCGGACGGCATCAGCCCGCGCGAACGGTCCATGCTGACGCTTGCCCTTTTGGCGGCGCTTGGGAATTTCGAGGAAATCCCCATGCACATCCGGGCGACGCAGCGGACCGGTGCGAGCAAGCAGGATGTGCTGGAAGCCTTTCAGCACGTTGCGATTTACGCCGGTGTGCCGCGCGCCAACCAGGCGCTGAAACTGGCCAAACAGACATATGCGGAGATGGAGTCCGAATAGGGCTTTCGTCTACCCTGGCAATCGAGGGAGAAACCATGCTCAAACCAGGCGAATACTACCAGCGCGATCGCACCCGCCAGCCACCGGCGCTTACGCCGGACTACAAGACTTCGGTGTCGCGGTCGCCACAATATTCGATGATCAGCCTTCAGAATTCGGTCTCGGAAATTACCGGTCCCGTCTTCGGACACAACGACATCGATCCGCTCGACAAGGATTTGCTGCAAAACTACGCCAAGCCGGGTGAAAGCGCGATCGGCGAGCGGATCATCCTGCACGGACGCGTTCTCGACGAAAGCGCCAAGCCGGTGCCGAACACGCTCGTGGAGATCTGGCAGGCAAATGCGGGTGGCCGGTACCGGCACAAGAAGGACACCTATCTTGCTCCCATCGATCCGAATTTCGGCGGCTGCGGGCGAACTCTCACCGACGAAGACGGCTACTACTATTTCCGCACCGTGAAGCCCGGCGCCTATCCGTGGCGCAACTGGGTGAACAACTGGCGCCCGGCCCATATCCACATGTCGGTCTTCGGTTCCGCCTTTTGCCAGCGCCTGATCACGCAATGCTATTTCGAGGGGGATCCGCTGATCCCGATCTGCCCGATCGTCAACACGATCCCGGACCCGGATGCGATCGAGCAGCTCACCGCGAAGCTGGACCTCAATGAAACAATTCCGCTGGACACGATCGCCTACAAGTTCGACGTGGTCCTGCGCGGACGGCGCTCGACCCTGTTCGAGAACCGTTTGGAAGGGAACTGACCGATGCCTCAGACGCTGAATTACCTCAAGGAATCCGCCTCCCAGACGGCCGGTCCCTATGTTCATATCGGTCTGGCGCCGGGCGCTGCCGGGTTTGATATCTACAAGCAGGAGCTGGGTTGGGACATCGCCGGCCCGCACGCCGCCGGCGAACGCATCCGTGTTGAAGGCATCGTGATGGACGGCATGGGATCCCCCATCAAGGACGTCCTTCTCGAAGTCTGGCAGGCGAATTCCGCCGGCAACTATGCCCATCCGGAAGGCGGCGGCGAGGTCGAAGAAGGGTTTCGCGGCTGGGGCCGCGTCATCACCGATTTCGAAACCGGCGAATGGGCCTTCGAGACGGTCAAGCCCGGGCCCTGCCAGGGCCGCAATGTCGGAACACAGGCACCACATCTCAGCCTCTGGCTTGTTGCACGCGGCATCAATATAGGCCTCAATACCCGCATGTATTTCGAGGACGAAGCGGACGCCAATTCGAAAGATCCCGTTTTGAACCTGATCGAGTGGGAACGCCGGCGGGCAACACTGATTGCCAAAAGAAGTGAACGGGACGGCAAAGCCGTGTATCGCTTTGAGATCAAGCTTCAAGGAGAAGATGAAACCGTCTTTTTCGATATTTGAGTGAGCCAAATGACAAAGCCCTGCATTATCTGCGTTGCCATCACGGGATCGGTAGCGACCAAGGAGAACAACCCGGCAGTACCCGTCACGGTCGCCGAGCAGCTTGAGAGCACCCATGAAGCGTTTGAGGCCGGTGCGTCCATTGTTCATGCCCATGTGAGGAATGACGACCAGTCGCCTTCGTCGGACCCGGAAAAATTCGCCCGCCTCAAAGAGGGCTTAGAAAAACACTGTCCGGGCATGATCGTGCAGTTCTCGACCGGTGGCCGGTCCGGCGCCGGCCAGGCGCGTGGCGGGATGCTTCCGCTCAAGCCCGATATGGCGTCGCTGTCGGTCGGGTCGAACAATTTTCCAACACGTGTCTACGAAAATCCACCCGATCTTGTGGACTGGCTGGCCGGTGAAATGCGGACTTACACGGTCAAACCCGAGATTGAGGCCTTCGATCTCAGCCATATCCACCAGGCGGCGGCCATGAACAAGGACGGGCGCATTCCTGGCAGGCTCTATGTGCAATTCGTGATGGGCGTGAAAAACGCAATGCCGGTCGACCGCGACGTTTTTGACTACTACATCAAGACCGTCCAGCGGCTCGTGCCCGACGCCGAGTGGTGCGCGGCCGGTATCGGAAGATATCAGTTGACGGTCAACGAGTGGTGCATTGCCGCCGGTGGCCACACCCGCACGGGCCTTGAAGACAACGTCCGCTTCGACAAGGACACGCTTGCCCCGTCCAATGCCGCACTCGTTGAACGCGCGGTTGAGCTCTGCGAAAAGCACGAGCGCCCGGTCGCAACCTGGCAGCAGGCCCGCGAGATCCTGGAGCTGCCACTCTAGGGTGCGGACCCATAAATGAAGCCGTACCCCAGGCGGCTTGACCTGAGTTACCGCTTGGCTCTCAAATGAGGGCATCGCCCAAACTGTTGAGAGCCATGCCCGTTTCCCTGTTTTCCAGCCAAGTTCACGCCGGTCTCTTTTCCGATGACGAACTCCTTCCGCTGCTCGATGATGCCGGCGACGTCGCGCAAATGGTCCGCTTCGAGCAGGCTTTGGCCGTTGTACAAGGACGTCTTGGAATCATTCCCGCAGACGCGGCAAACACCATCGACCGGCAATTGCAGGATGCGGCGATGGAGCCAGAGGGCCTTGCCGAGGGAACCCGGTCGGCAGGCGTACCTGTTCCAGCACTTGTCGCAACATTGCGAAAGATCACCGGTGAAGATGCCGGTAAATGGCTCCACTGGGGGGCAACCAGCCAGGACGTCATCGACACCGCTCAGATGCTACAGGCGAAGGCGTGCCTGGATATCCTGGAAGCGCGGCTCGACCGATTGATCGACACGCTGGAAACGCGCAGCAATCAAAATGCGGAGCAACTGCTTGCCGGCCGCACCCGCAGCCAGGTGTCAACGCCGGTCACGCTTGGATACCGGATCGCGCAATGGGCGCAGCCACTGATCGATGCGAAAAACGATCTAGCTGCGCTCAGAGCGTCTGCCTTGCGGGTCCAGTTCGGCGGCGCCTCCGGTGTGAACAGCGCCATCGCGCCGGACGGAACCCTGGTAGCGCGGGCCCTCGCAGCCGAACTCGGTCTTGAAGACGGGCCGTCCTGGCATGTGAACCGGACGCCCCTTCTGCACCTTGCAGCGTGGCTTCAGCGCGTTTCCACCGCGCTTGCAAAGATGGCCGGCGATCTCATTGTTATGGGGCGCACCGACATTGCAGAAGTCTCGAGCGGAACTGGTGGCGGCTCGTCGACCATGCCCCAAAAATCCAATCCGGTTCAGGCGGAAACCATCCTTGTTTTGAACCAGATAGCCAATCTTTCTCAAAGCGGACTTGCAGCAGCTTCAGATCCACTTGAAGAGCGGGACGGAACGAAATGGCCGCTGGAGTGGATGATGCTGCCCCAGGCGTTCATGGCTGCGGGGTCGGCCCTTCGCCATGCTCAAGCGCTTTCGGACAGCATGCACACGAACGCTAAGCATCTCGACGCCACCGTGGCTGCCAATCCGGAACTCATGGCCGAAACCGCAAGTTTCGTGCTGGCAAAGGCCGGACTGCCGAGGGCCGAAGCGAAAGACCTCGTTGCGAGAGCCGCCAGTGACAGCGCACCGTTCGCAGAGGCTCTCAATAAACTCAGTCCTCTCAAGATCGACTGGCAGACGGCGCTTGATCCGCGCCTGGTCATCGAGCCTTGCCGGGAAATGTCCCGAAGGATATTTGCCAGGCGCACCACTGGACGCGATTGACCTGATATCGGTCGGGCTACCGCAAGACCTGTGGCAACCAGAGGGTGATTGCAGGGAAACTCACCAGAAGGACCACCCGGACGATCTCAGCTCCGAAGAACGGGGCGACGCCCTTGAAGGTCTCGATCATCGGCGTGTCGCGTGCGAGCGATGAGATCACGAAGACGTTCATGCCGACCGGTGGCGTGATCAGGCCGAGTTCCACCACAATCAGGGCCAGGATCCCGAACCAGATTTTCAGGTCTTCGGTGCTCATGCCGAACCCGGCGCCATCCGCTCCCTGGTAGATGCCACCGTTGATTTCGACCAGAACCGGCCAGAAAAACGGGATGACAAGCAGGATCATGGACAGGCTGTCCATAAGGCAACCGAGGAAGATCAGAGCGATCAGCAAAATGATCAGGACCGTCATCGGCTCCAGGCCGGAGCCGGCAATCCAGGCTGCTGTTTCCTGCGGCAAGCCGACCCGCGACATGAAGATCTTGAGAAGCTCAGCCCCCAGGATGATCAGGTAGATCATGCCGGATGTTGCGGCTGTTTCCTTGAGCGCGGACACAAAGTCGCTGCGTGACAGATTTCTTTGAACGAGGCCGAAAAAGAGAACCAGAAACACCCCGACTGCGGCAGCGGGTGTCGGATTGAAGAAGCCAAAATAGATGCCGCCGATCACCAGACCGAAGATCACCAGAACCGGGATCATTCCGACAGTCGCTTCGACGAATTCTGTTTTGTCGGCAACACCGCCCTTAGGGCCCGCCGCCGGTTTGATCGCGACGTAGACTGCAATCGTCAGCAGGAACAGAACAACAGCCAAAAGTCCTGGCAGGAACGCTGCCATGAACATCGTGACAATGTTTGCTTCCACGATGACGGCGTAAATGATCAACACGACGGAAGGCGGGATGAGAATGCCGAGCACACCGCCTGCAGCCAGCGTTCCAGTCGCAAGCGCGCCGGAATAATTGTAGCGGCGCAGCTCGGGCAGCGCGACTTTGCCCATGGTCGAGGCCGTTGCCAGCGACGACCCGCAAACAGCTCCGAACCCGGCGCATCCGGCAATCGCGGCCATCGCCGTGCCGCCGCGCAGCCAGCCGAGCCAGGCATTCGCGCCCCTGAACAAGGCCTGGCTGAGACCGGTCTTGGACGCGATCGCCCCCATCAGGACGAACATCGGCACGACCGAAAGATCGTAGATGGAAAACTGACCATAGGCCAAGGTCTTGAGCTGGCTGAGGACGAGCGCCGGACCGTTCAGCATCATCGTGCCGACGCCGCCAACGAGGATCATCGCATAGGCGATCGGGATCCGGATCGCGATCAGGAAGACCAGCACGGCGAGCGCGCCCAGGCCGAGGACGAGTGCATCTGTCATAGTCCGGTTATCCTCTCGACAGATCTTCCACGTCGCGCAGCAAGGTGACGATTGCCGCCAATGCCAGCAGTGCAAGCGAAATCAGGATCGGGATGAAGGCGAGCCAGTGCGGCACTTGCAGGATTGTTGTTGTGTAGTCGTATTCCCTCTGGTCGAGCATGCCGAAATACATGCGCCAGATCAGCAGAATGGCAAAGCCAAGAGCGGTCAAAGAGCCCAACAGCGTGAAAAAGGCGATCACGCGTTTGGGGGCGCTCGATGTAAAGATATCGGCAGAAACATTGGCACCGACGAGCTGGCAATAGGGCAGAAAGCAAAAGACTGCGACCGCCACGCCCATTTCCGTCAACTCAAAGTCGCCTGGAAAAGGTTTTCCAAAGATCGATCCGATGATCGATACCATGTTCACGGCGACCACCAGCAGCAGCAATATGCCACCAATGAGCGCCCAGCTCGTGATCAGGTGCCTGGCAGCTCCGGCAAGACCGGAGCTGCTTTCTTGTGTTTCAGCCGACATCAGTTGGACG
The DNA here is from genome assembly GCF_030732845.1 of Roseibium sp. MMSF_3544. Taxonomy (GTDB): domain Bacteria; phylum Pseudomonadota; class Alphaproteobacteria; order Rhizobiales; family Stappiaceae; genus Roseibium. The sequence goes on along the minus strand of NZ_JASHKA010000002.1, from coordinate 312,080 downwards.
CGTTATTGGCGACGGCCGCCTTGGCTTTTTCGACCAGCGCGTTGCCGTCGATGCCCTTTTCGGAGACCTCATCCACCCAACGGTCGACGACCGGTGCGAGCGCTTCGTTGAAGGCCGCGGTTTCCTCAGGTGACAGGGTGATGTGCGTGTTGCCGGCCTTGGTCGCCAGACCGATGCCGAAGTCGTCGGCGCCTGCCCAGATGTTGCCGACTTCGGCGGCCCAGGTTTCATCGGAAGCGTCGCGGAAAGCCTGCTTCACGTCATCCGGCAGGCTGTCCCAGCGCGCCTTGTTCATTGAGACCTGGAACACGGTGGTGCCGAAACGTTCCTTGTCAGCGCCTTCGATCTGATACTTGGTCTGCTCCTGGATCTTCAGCGGCGGAATGATCTCCCAGGGGATCATCGCACCGTCAATGACACCTTTCTGCAGCGCAGTCGGCAGTTCGGGCACAGGCATTGCGACCGGTGAGGCGCCAAGCGCTTCGATCACCCAGGCGCCCGTGCGGGTCGGAATGCGAATTTTCTTGCCCTCAAGATCCGATGGTGACCGTACTTCGGACTCGGTCATATGGATGCCCTGGCCAGCGTGAACGTGCAGGAACATGACTTCGACACCCTTGTAATCGTCCTTCAGGTCGCTATCGAAAAGTTCCTTCAAGGCAAGGTTTGTTGCCGCGGTATCGTTTTTGTGGACCCCGGGCAGTTCGAATACTTCCGAGCGTGGAAAGAGGCCGGGCGTATAGCCGTTCACGGTCCAGACAAGATCCACGACCCCGTCGCGCACCTGGTTGATCAGCTCCGGCGGACGGCCGCCGAGCGTCATCGCCGGATAGATTTCGATAGAAACCTTGCCGCCGGAATTCTCTTCCACGCGCTTGGCCCAGGGAACCAGCATCTGAGCATGTGCCGGTGCCTTTTCGCCGATGAAATGGTGCAGCTTGAATTCGTGATCCGCTGCCGCGGCGAATGTCGTGCCCGTCATTGCAAAAACAGCAGCGAGTGCGGCATTCTTTAAGTTGAACATGTTTCCTCCTCCAGAAAGTGTTGTGACGCCTGGCTCTCAGGTTCTTTTTTAGGTTGAATTGAAAGTCGACCTGCTCCGCTTGCCTTGGGTCCGTACCCTAGTTCGTCAACAATCGAAAACAACCATTCTTCCGTTGGTCAAGCAAGAATGCAAACGGGTTGCCCGCAGCTTTCAGCACGTCTCTGGGCGTTATCATCATTGATAAAATTGGTAATGTAAATTGAGATATCAGACCATTTAGTTTCCAAATTCAGAAACTAAAGGCAATCCGTGCGCAGTCCACCAGTTTCCCTAGAAGAGTGCGGGGATTGATGGGTCAGCGTTTGACGACAGGCAGCCGTCCCGGCACTGTGGGGGCATGCAACGTGCCGTTCTGACATCGAAAATCCGTTTGCGCCAGTTGCGCTGCTTCGTGGTCGTCGCGCGCAAGAAAAGCTTCGTTCAGGCCGCTGAAGAGCTTGGGCTGACACAACCTGCCGTCAGCCGCAGCGTTCGGGAACTTGAGCAGGTTATCGGCCACAACCTGTTCGACCGGTCCCAGCGGGGCGCCCAGCTCACGAGCCGGGGGCGTGCCCTGATGGAGGCAGCGGAGCTTGGTCTATTGCAGATCAGCCAGGGTATCCAGGAGGCCACAACAGAAGTGGATCTCACGGAAACAATCCGGGTCGGCGCACTTCCCAATGTCTGTTCCCAGTTTCTTCCGGGCGTAATCAGGGATTTCAAGGCCGCCTTTCCGGACGTTACCGTGAGTGTCATTCCAGGTCCCAATGCCGACCTGCTGAGCGATCTCCGGAGCGGAAAAGTCGACATCGTCATCGGTCGCCTGTCGACCGGGGACGCCATGCGCGGTCTGGTGTTCGAGGCGCTCTTCGACGAGCCGCTTGTGTTTGTTGTCGGACAAAGCCACGTGCTCGCATCGGGAAACGCCACGCTCGAGGACGTGCTGGAATATCCGCTGATGTTGCCGCCACCAGGCACAATCATCCGGCAGGAAGTCGATCGATTCCTGGCCAGCCAGGGTGTCGTGAAACTTCGAAACGTTATCGAGACGACGTCCTCTGAGTTTCAAAGGGCGTATTTGCAATGCACGGACTGCGTTGCAGCCGTTCCGCGCGGTGTGGTGCAACAGGACCTGGAACGCGGCGCGCTCATCCAGCTCCCGTTCGGAGAACAGGAACTGACTGGTCCGGTCGGATTGACAACCAATCCAGAGATCGGCCGCAGTCAGGCCCTTTCGGAGCTGCTCACACGGATCCGGCAAAGGCCATAACATACCAAAATTGGTATTCACTTGGCGTATCTTTGCATTTTTTACAACAAAATCGGCATGTTACGGTGATGTATCGATCGGTACAGGGAGGACATCATCGTGCTTGATCTGAGAAAAGTTATCGCCGCAGCCATCTTCGCCACAGCAGCATCGGCCGCAAATGCCAATACTTTGAGCCTTGAAGGTGGTGGCGCAGCTTCGCTGACCGGAATTGTCCCGCAAACCTATGCTCAATTCACATCGTCTGCCGGGCAAGACCTGCAAGTTGTGTTGGGCCAAACGCTGACCCGATCCGCCCTGAAGCTTGCTGCGGGCAAGGTCGATATTGCCGTTGTGCCGCCCCCCGCCTTCCGGGCCATGAGCAAGGGTGTCGGTCCCTATGCAAAGCAGGGTGAACAGGCGGCCAAACTGTCGGAAAACGTTCGTGCGTTGTTTGCCTTCCCGGGCGGTACGTTCCACGCAATCACCTGGGCCGACAGCGGCATTGACGACTGGACCGGCCTTGCTGGAAAACGGGTCTATATCGGCCCGCCGGCCGGCGCTGCCAGCGCCCAGATGCGCGGTTTGGTCGAACAGGCCTCCGGAGGCTTGAAGGCCGGTGACGATTACGAAGGCATACGTGCACCCTGGGGTGCTGCGCAGCAATCCTTCCAGGACGGACAATACGATGTCTATATCGCCTCCGCTGCCGTCGGGTCCCAGGCACTCAACGAGCTCAGCCTCCAGCGCGAGATCCGCATTCTGGGCGTGCCGGATGAGGTCCGCGGAACGGACGGCTGGTCGGGACTTCTGGAGACCGGCGCTTTGACGGAAAGTACAGTTCCGGCAAAGACCTATGCCGGCGTCGTCAATGGCGATGAGGATCTGGTCACCGTGGCGACCTCGATGATGATGTCGGTGAACAAGTCCATGGACGACGACACGGCCTACGCACTGACCAAGGCGTATTGGGACAATCTCGACGCCATGAAGAACTCCAACGCGCTGATGCAGTCGATCAATCCCGACCTGCCACTGGCCGGCGTCAATGCACCGCTTCATCCAGGCGCTGTACGCTACTATCAGGAAGCCGGGATCGAGATCCCCGCAGAGCTGATGCCTTAACGCATCCCGCAGATCGCCGCGCCCCCGACAACCGGGCGCGGCAGCCTCACGCGACTTTCGAACCACCTCATCGTTCCAGCTCAGGGAGGAGCGGACCATGTCCGGTGCCAACGAACATGCCATTCGTCCGACAGGATACCTTGTTTTCATCATCGGGCTTGTGATCGCAATTGCCGGTTTGCTGAACGTCCTGCCGACATACAATGTGCTGCCCCGCATTGGCCCCTTTCCGGTCGAATGGTTCCGCCCATTGTTCTTCTGGCTGTGCGTTCTTTGTTTCCTGGCGGCCGATGCCGATATGCGTCTGAAGGCGCGCAGACTGAGCTGGCTTCATCTCATTGCCTATGCCGTCGCATTCTGTGCGATCACATATGCCTGTTACGATTACTGGCACGTCGGCAAGATCATCGCTGAAAGCGTCATGTTCTTTGGTGCGAGAGAGGCCACGATCGCCTTCGTCGCGGCAATCATCTCCATCTGGGCCTGCGCGATCCTGTGGGGCACGCCGATCGCAATTCTCGGCGGCCTGGCGCTCCTTTACCTAGCAACAGGACAATACTGGCCCGGTCCGTTCCAGACGGCACCGTCTGACTTCTATGACACGATTTCAGCAAATATCTGGTACAACAGCGACCAGGGTATTCTCGGCTCGATCATGGGTGTCGTGCTGACCACCGTCCTGCCCTTCATCATTCTCGGCGCCATTCTGGAAGGGTGTGGTGCGGGCGGGTCGATGATCCGCATCTCCTTCCATCTCATGAAACGCTTCAAAGGTGGCCCCGCATATGCCGCGATCCTTGCCTCTGCATTGTTCGGCACGGTGTCCGGCTCGGCCGTCGCCAACGTGGTCGGTACCGGAGTTGTGACCATTCCGATGATCCGCAAGCGTGGGTTTTCGCCGAATTTCGCTGGTGCTGTCGAGGCCTCGGCCTCAACGGGCGGCCAGATTCTGCCCCCGATCATGGGAGCTGCTGCGCTTGTCATGGCCGATATTGTTGGCGTGAGTTATCTCACGGTGGTTCTGGCCGTGATCATTCCTGCCCTCGCCTATTACCTCAGCCTGTTTCTGGCCGTCTATTTCGAGGCGCAGAAGCTCGGCATCGAAGCCGTCACCGTCGACGACGGCGTCCCGGCGCCGACCGCACAGGACTGGCTGAACCTGATCCTGGTTTTCGGCCCGATCTTCATCATCGTGTGGCTGCTGGTTTCGGGTCTCTCGGCCGCCGGCGCGTCCATTGCAGCAATCCTGCTGCTGGTGCCGCTGAGCTTTATCAATCCGGACATCAGAAAGGCACCTGGACGGCTGATCGGCGCATTGGCTGATGGCGGCAAAACCGTCGGTCAACTGGCCATCGCGATCGCCATTGTCGGCATCGTCGTCTCGACCTTGTCCGCAACCGGGATCCCGACCAAGTTCGCCGTGCTTCTCGCCACCATGTCTAACACCTCGCTGCTGTTTGCTCTGCTGATCGCGGCCCTCGGCTGCATCATCCTCGGAATGGGCATGCCGACGCTTCCAGCTTACATCGCCATCATTTCCGTGATGGGCCCGACGCTGCAGGGCTTTGGCATGGAGCTGTTGAGCGCGCACATGTTCGTGTTCTTCTTCGGTGTTGCCGCGGGTATCACACCGCCGGTTGCCATCACCGCCTATGCCGCCGCGTCGGTCTCCGGCGGCAAACCGATCGGGACCGCGATCGAGGCGACCCGGATCGGGGCGATGATCTTCCTCGTGCCGTTCGCCTTTGCCTTTGACGACGCGATCCTGCTCGGTACCGGCGAAACAGCGCTCTTGCCGGTTCTAACCGCCATCGTCTTCCTCACGGCCTCACTTTACCTGTGTGCCAGCGCTCTGATCGGTCACGACCGGGTGCGCCTCAGCGCTGTGGAACGGTTGATCCGCCTTGCCGCTGCTCTAGCGCTGCTGTCACCGGATCTGTGGAGCGAAGTCGCGGGCCTTGCCGTTGGCGCCGTCCTTGTCGGGAGGCATCTCCTCTTTCAACGCCGTGAACCCAAAGGTGCAGCATGACCAAGCGCCCGAGTTTCGTCCTGTTCATCACCGACCAGCACCGCGCGGACTTTCTCGGCTGCTATGGTCACCCTGTGCTCAAGACGCCGAATATTGACCGCATGGCAGCGTCCGGGACCGTGTTCGACCGATTTTACGTTGCAAGTCCGGTGTGCATGCCGAACCGCGCCAGCCTGATGACCTGCCGCATGCCGGCAAATCACGGGGTGCGCTACAACGGAATTCCGCTGGCGGAGCGCAATGTCACCTTCGTCGATCTGTTGCGCGACGCTGGCTACAAGACTGCGCTTGTGGGCAAGAGCCATCTCAGAACGTTTACCGGCGTTCCGCCCACGCAGAATATTCCACCGGCGCGGCGCGGCTATTACCGCGCCAACGGGCCGCTTGCCGAGGCTGTGCGCCATGACCTGATGGACCCGATCTACCGCGTCGAGGAGCCGGACTTCTGGGCGGGGCCGCAGCCGCGCGTTCCGACCCCGTTTTACGGGTTTGATCACGTTGATCTCGTCACCGGTCACGGGGATCATATCGGCGGCGATTACACGGCCTGGCTGCTGGAGCGCGCGCCCGACGCGGCACAACTCATCGGCGCAGATAATCAACTTCCACACAGTTACACGTGCCCGCAAGCCGTGCGTACCGCCGTTCCTGAAGAGCTCTATTCAACAAGGTACATCGCCGAGCGCGCCGTCGACTTCATCAATGCGCAAAAGGACAGCGACCAGCCGTTTTTCCTGATGGTCAGCTGGCCGGATCCCCACCATCCGTTCAATCCGCCCGGACGCTATTGGGATATGTATGACCCCGAAGACATGCCGGTGCCCGAGGCCTTTCAGCGCAACAACTGGACACCACCGCCACACGTCACCGGTGTCTTGAAGCGCCGGAACGACGGCAAGGCAAATCTTCAGGGCATGAATGCCATCGGTTGCAGTGCTCGCGAAGCCCAGGAAGCGCAAGCCTTGACCTGCGGCATGATCACGATGATCGACGACTCGGTCGGCGACGTTCAGTCCGCTCTGAGCAATGCCAGCCTGCAGGAAGACACCGTGACTATCTTCACTTCAGATCACGGCGATCACCTGGGCGATCACCGCCTTCTCTTCAAGGGAGCGGAGCAGTACGAGCAGATCACGCGCGTTCCCTTCATCTGGTCGGATCCGCAGGCAAATGCTACAGGCCGCACGAACCAGATTGGCCAGACCCAGGACATAGGCACAACTGTCCTGGAGCGTGCCCGGATCGAACCGGCCTGGGGAATGCAGGGACGGGATCTTTTCGGGTCAAAGCAGCGCCCGGTGGCCTTCATCCAATATGCTCATCAGAACAAGATGGACGAGCTCGGTGTCCCGCCGCAAATCCACTCGGTGCGCGATCACAGATACCGTCTTTCCGTCCTGCACGGAATGGATTGGGGTGAGCTCTATGACCTTCAGGAGGACCCGGGTGAGTTCCACAATCTTTGGAGCGATCCCGCTTCAAGCGGGCCCAAGCAAAGGCTCCTGGAATTGCTTGTCCGCGCCGAAATTGCCCATGTCGATCAGACGCCGATGCCAACATCGCGGGCATGAAAGCGGCTTGCCCAGAAAGACTTGCATCTGAAACGCAACAAGGGCTTTCCCGATTTGGGAAAGCCCTTGCTAGGAGCGCAGTCGCTTAGGCAGCTCGCAGCCGGTTGAGGAAACTGTCGATCTTCTGATCGAGATCCTCGGCCTGGTTGGAAAGCTGCTCGGCAGCTGTCAGGACTTCGCTGGCAGCGTCACCCGTTTTCTGTACAGAGGACTGAACCACCGAAATATTGTTGGCAACATCCTGCGTTCCGACCGCAGCTTCCTGTGCGTTTCTCGAAATTTCCTGTGTCGAGGAATTCTGCTGCTGAATGGCAGAGGCGATGGACGAGGATGTCTCGGAAATCTGTGTGATCACGTTGCGGATCTCGTCGATCGACAGAACCGAACTGTTGGTAGCCGATTGCATCGCATTGACCTGCTCCTCGATATCGCTGGTCGCCTTTGCCGTCTGGCTTGCAAGCGATTTGACTTCCGAGGCGACAACCGCAAAGCCCTTGCCTGCCTCACCTGCCCGCGCTGCCTCGATAGTCGCGTTGAGAGCCAGCAGATTTGTCTGTTCGGCGATGTCGTTGATCATGCTGACGACCGTGCCGACATTCTGTGCCATGTCGGCCAGAGCCTTCATCGTGTCGGTTGCCTCGCCGCTGGTCTTTTCGGCATTCGACGCAACGTCGAGCGCTGTATCTACCTGCCGGCTGATTTCCGCAATGGAACTCGACATTTCCTCGGATGCCGCGGCCACGGTCTGCACATTTGCAGAAGCCTCTTCCGTCGCACCGGCAACGGAGGTCGACTTGTGGTTCGCATCGTCGGAGATCTGAGCCATGTTCTGTGCGGTGTCGCGCATCTGAACGGCTGCCCCGGCGATCGATTGAACCACGGCCTTCACTGCGTCTTCCAGATCGTCGGCCATCTGGATCTGGGCCTGCCGCTTCTCTTCGGCGCTGCGCAGTTCCGCTTCCTTCTGCTCGGCTTCGAGCTGTTCCTTGGCAATGGCATTGTCCTTGAACACCTGGACCGCACCGGCCATGTCGCCGATTTCGTCCTTGCGGTCGGCTCCGGGCACTTCGGTTGATGTGTCGCCCGACGCCAGGCGCTTCATGGCCGCCGTCATGGCGTTCAACGGGTTGGCAATGCCTGCCCCGATCAACCAGGCCAGAAGGCCACTGATCATCAGCGCAAAGGCGGTGCAGGCGATCAAAACAGTGTTGGTCGTTGAAACGGTGCCTTCCTTCGCCGCGAGCCGCTTGGTCATGAGGGCCCGTTCCTCGGACTGGAAGTCAGCCATCACAGCACGGAACGCGTCGAAATACGTCTTGCCCCGCGCCTCGCCGACGAGATCCGCCATATCGTCCATGGTCCTGGCATCGCCGATCTGACGCCGCAGTGCGATGGTCGGTTCCGTGACTTCCGCCTGCCACTCTTCCAGCGTGGTCTTGATTTCACCAAGCAGCTCGACCTGCGGCGGGTTATCGCTCACCGTTTTCTGAAGACCCGCGACGGAGGCGTAGAATTTCTCCGCACCGTTGGTGTAAGGCGCCAGAAATTCCTCCTTGCCGGCCAGCAGATATCCGCGCATTCCCGTTTCCATGTCCACGGCATGCGAAAGTATCGCGTTGGCCTCTCCGATGACCTTGTAGGTGTGAGCAACCCAGGCTTCATTGTCGACCATCTGTTTCAGCGCGGCGGCACTGGAAGCCTCGGCTGCGACGGCCTTTGCCTTGCGTTCCTCGATCAATTCGCTTTCGATCGCGGCGAATTCCGCCATTGTCTTGCGAAACTGGTCGAAATAGGCCTTGCCTTCCTTTTTCTGAATTTTCTCAATGACATCGGAGAGCGGACGGACGTTGGCGGATACGTGACGGCGCATGCCAATGACGGGTTCTGCGATCCGGATCAACCACTCCGTCATCTGGTTTTCCGCGTTCTGTAGGCGCTCAACTTGCGGAGGATTGTCACTGACAGTTTGTTTCAAGGCATCAATTTCATCAAAGAGAGAGTCAAGACCTCTGCTATAGGGCTCAAGAAATTCGTCATCGCCGCTGATCAGAAAGCCGCGCATGCCGGTTTCCATGTCCACACCATGGGCAACAATCCGCGACGCGGCGGCGAGGACTTTGTTTGTGTGTTCCACCCAATCCATGGCGGAAACGAGCTCCAACTTGGCTTCACCCACCATGGTTTTCGCGTCAGTGAACTCCTTGCGGCGCTGTTTGAGGAGTGTTTCCTCGCGCGAGATGAAGGTTGCGATCTTTTTACGAAAACCATCGAAATAGGTCTTGCCGCGCGCTTCGCCGACCAGTTTCGCCATGTCGTTCATCGTCTTCGCGTCGCCGATCTGCCGGCGCAGTTCAATCGTCGGCTCTGTCACGTCGGCCTGCCAGTCCAGCAGAATGGTCTTCGCTTCGTCCAGCCGCTCAACCTGGGCTGGATTGTCGCTGACGGTCTGTTGGAGCGTTTCGATCGCACTATACGTGCTTTCTTCGCCCTGCCGGTAGGGATCAAGAAACTCTTCCTGTCCGGCAAGCAGGTAGCCGCGCATACCGGTTTCCATATTTACCGCGGATGACACAATGCCCGAAGCCTCGGACAAGACGTTATGCGTGTGCTGCACCCATTTGTCCGTCTGCACGATGCGCCCGATCGACAAGTATGCGGTGACACTCAAAACAACCAACAACCCAATGGGAAAGGCAAATCCGATAAATACTTTCGATTTTGTCTTGATGTTCTGAAGGCGCATTTTTTTCTCCGATTCGAAGCACCGTCCAAGCGTGTTCTGTCAAATTGCGCCTAATAGTTTAAGGTGGTGTAAACCTTTAATTTCACTTATTAAATAAATACAACCACAGGACTGATCTGTGGCTGCACGCCTCACATTTTGAAGATCAATTCTAGGAATATTTGACAGTGATTTTGCACGGCGCCACGTCGAATTTACAAACAGCGCCAAGTCGCATGATTATTTTTTCTGAGTCATATCAGAGTCTTGCAGCACCTACACATCGAGCACCCGCAAAGCGAGCAAAAAAACTGCAAAGGCGAGTGAAAAAGGACTCGCTAATTCGCTGATGGAAGCGTGTTTTACCTCAAAAAAGTTGCACCAACCCGAAAGAGGACAGCAAACCGAAGTTGGTTTCTTCGCTGTCCGTTTGGTTACCTAAACCAACAGAGCATCAATCTCCGCCGCTACCGCATCAGCAGCACCTTCCCAAGTGGGACCGATCGCGGTGACGACCCGTTTGACGCTTGGGTACCAAATGCTCTCGCTCCCGGTCCCGGCCCAGTACCACTCATGATTTTTCTGCAGCAGTGCCACACCTTTGCGCCCAAGCGCGCCTGCAATATGAAGCGGAATTCCGTCCGGACCGACAATCAGATCCAGACAGTCAATCAAATCGACAAGATCTTCCAGGCCGCCCAATGCGACGCCGGCATCCATGGCTTCAGGCCAGGTGCGCAACTGATGGCGGGCATCGTCAAACTGGAGGCTAACCGGAACGACGTCTTTTCCGGCAAAGGCCGCTTTCAGATGATCGATCATCAATCCGGGTGCTCTTTCCTGCCAGAACACGCCAACAAGAGGCCCACGCCCGCTTGGCAAGGCATTGCGCCATTCGGCTACTCGAGTGCTCGGCGCAAGGTACGGATTGAAGGCGGCAACTTCTGGCGCGAAAAGGCAAGTCCGGGCAGCCAGATCAGCCAGCAGTTCGTTGCTTTGATCCTGTAGATCCCGACGATCAGCTGTCCGACCGATCTGAGCCGCTGACGTCAATCGGCCCCAAATTCCTTCCAAAGGGCTCTTCGAAACCATCGAGATGGGATCTTTTTGCGCCCAGCTATTTGCAAACCGCATCAGCACGATTTCGTCGAGAAGCGGCGTCCGCTCCGGCAGCTCAACAACGATCGGCGGCGTAGGAGCTTTCGCTTCAAGGCCGCGCCGTGCCGTCCAGGATCGCCAAGCCTCTTCTGACCGGCCAAGGGCGTGGAGCGCTTCCTCATAGAGGCTTTGCACCATGTCTTCCGACGCCGTTTTGTCCGGAAGTTTCAGATACATGTCGACAATTTCTTGCCAGGCGCCGGCCTGCTTCAAGACCTTCAGGAACGCCGCGATGCGCATCTGATCGTTCGGTGCCTTGCGCAGCCATTTCGCGGTATCCGACAACGCCTGTGCAGTTTGCCCGCGCGCTATTGCAATCTCGGCGCAAACAAGGACCACCGGTGTGAAGTCGGCAAGGCGGGCTTTGAACCGATCCATCAGCTTTTCAGCTTCACTCGGAGCGCCGGCGGCAAGATATACCTTTGCGAGCGTAACCGCGACTTCCGGGTCCTGGGGCGACAGGAGGTGTGCTCTCTTTGCCAGCTCGCCGGCGCGATCAAATTCACCCAGCAGGCAACTCAATTGGGCAAGCCCGGCGAGCGCACCTACGTGGCCCGGATCAACATCGAGCGCTTTTTCAAAAGAAGCCTTGGCTTCCGATATCTTTTGGTGGGCAAGAAGAAATCCTGCTCCGGCAGCCAGCACGTTGGCATCTCCAGGAGCTAGTTTTGTTGCCTTCGTCAGCCAACTGGCCGCCTCAGTTGCCTCTCCCGACTGACTGCGTATCTGCGCCAGCAGAAGGATCGGGGGAAGGTAGTCGGATCTTTCCGCATGCGCCGTCTCAAGGTGGACGACTGCGTCGTTGATGCGGTTTTCAAGCAACGCGACATTCGCGAGATTTGTCTGAACCACTGCATCGGAAGGGCTGCGTTCATAAGCGGACTGCAGCAGAGCTTTTGCTTTCTGCAGGTCCCCGGACTTGATGAGCAAAGCAGACTTACCGACAAGTGCCCGTATTTCCGCAGGATGGCTTTCAAGCACCTGATCCAGCAGAAACTCCGCGTCCTCCAGCTTGCCCTTTTCAATCAGATCTTCAGCGGCGTCACATTTCTCTGAAACCGTAAGGTTCATTTTCTTCTTCCCGAAGACGAAACGCCAGGGTCTGAACCCTAGCCGATGATCTGCAGTCCGGTTGCAAGCTTCACCGCTGCCTTTGACAGCTTCACACCATCTGCCTCGCACTTGATGGCATCATTGGTTTCAATTTCGATGAGGTTCCGAGACATATCGATGGTCGTGCTGTCGATTTTCAACTCCTGGACCTCAACATCGATCTTTCTGTATCCCATTTCTATGCCGCCGGCACTCAAGCTGAGCGTACCGACCGAAATATCGACCAGCAGGTTGATCGATATGTTCACCGCAAGAGACAACTCAATCGTTCCTGCGATGTTGAACGTAAACTTGCCGCCATAATATTCTTCGGTCGTCCACCCTCCAAAACGGCTGTGGGTCGTTCCAGTGGTAACGTCGATCGCATCGGCGAAGTTGGTTTCCCAGAGACCTTCGCTGGAAATCTTGGCGTAGTGACTGCTTCCGACGGCGAGCTTGACGCCACTGTCACTTTCAATGTCGACCTTGTTGTCGGACTTCAAGCGAATGTCTTTTGAGTTGCTCGGCTGAATGTCGGTGTAGCTGCCGGTCGAGATCGTGAAGCCTTCGCCGGTATGACGGCTCACTCCGGTTGTGTTGACGTCATTTGTTCCGGATATCGTGGTCGTGTTGTTGCCCTCGATCTTCCTTGTGACGTTGCCCTGGACATGGTGGTCAAGATTGGAGACGAATTGCTGGTAGGCATCTTCGTTGACAGTGAAGAACAGTCCTCCCGTCGTCTGAATAAGAACGCCCCTTGCCGCGCTGGTCAGGTTTGTCGGCGACCGGTCACCTTCTTCGGAGGCTTCATACTGCCCGATCCTCAGAAAGCTGCTGTTAGCCTTCGTCAGTGAGGACACGGCCAGGGCAGAACTGCCGGGATCGGGGATCAGAACTGTGGCGTTGAGTTCTTCACCCACATTGCTTTGCGTGACCACGTAGTCAGCATCATCTACGGTTGACATGCCGGTCTCCTTTTGAACTTGCCCAAGGCTTCCCTGCAATTCTCATTATTCAAGACAGTACCAAGACGGAAACTTGGCTCGGTGTCAGCGTCATGCCGACGATGTTGGTCGAATTTTGCATCGTGGTATCGGTGAGCCGTGTTGCCGGCGCCACGCCGTAAAACGTCTTGAACGAACTCGTGAGGTGGCGGCTCGGGCCGATAAAGGTTCCCGATGCCACTCCCATGCCGACGCCCGCTTCATCGCCGCTCGTTATGACGCTGCTCGTCAGAAGATTGTGCGCGGGAGCACCGCTGAGAAAGACGGTGAGCACGTTCGGAACTGCGGTGGTCGAAAGAGCAACATTGACAAAGGGCGTCGGTACGGGACCGGCCGGTGTAACCACGTTGCAGACATCGACGATGCCAAGGCTCATGCTTCCAAGCTGATTAATGGCAAACACAGTCTTCTCCTTTAATCGGCCAACGCGACTTTGCGGGGATCGTAGATCTCGCAGATCAGCCGCAAATCATCGGTTTGTCGTATTGATCCGTGCGCGCCGGTCATCACGGTCGAGTTGACGCTCGCATTGTGGAAGTCAGTCATGTGCATTGCCGCCCGAGACATGTCCGCACCATCCAGGTTGCTGTTTGAAAAACTGCTCATGTTGAGATCACCGCCGGTGAAAACAGTCCCGCGGCAATCCGCCTGATCGAACAGGGCCTTTGCGCAAAGACTTCCCGTAAGGTCAGCCTGCCGGAGGTCGCTCCCAGTGAAATTGGCCATTTCAAGCTTGGCTCCGGCGAACACAGCCTGCTGCAAATCCGCGTCGCAGAAAAGCGCCATATCGGCGATCGCTTCGGCAAATGAAGCACCTTGCAACTTGCTTCCAACCAATACGCTTCCCGTGAGATCTGACCGTTCGAAGCGGCAGCCGTCGAGTGCCGTTTCGACGAACCCGCATTGCGTGACCGGGGTGTCGGAGAAGTCCATCGACGTCAGGTCACACTTGATGAACATCGCTGCCTGGAGCATGACGTCTGCGAATGTGGCAGTGGAGAAGTCCATACCGACCAGCACTGCGGATTCAATGAGAGCGTCGCTGAAGTTCGTGTTCGTTGCAGTGCATTCGACCATCGAAGAATTCAACAGCGCGGCACCGCTCAAGTCCGCACCTTCCAGATCTGCGGCGACAAACTGGCAGCTTATGCAATTGGCCCCGGCCAGATTGCTGCTTTTCGCCGATGTTTCCAGGAACGATACCTTTTCGAACCAGCAGCCACCCATGCAGGCCCGGTCGAGGGTTGATTTCAGGAAAACGGCTTGTTCGGTCTTGATGTCGTCGAAACGCGCATCCTGGAGATTGCATTCTGTAAACAAACACTTGGAGATGTCTGCTCCGGTCAGGTTCGCACCGGAAAAATCAGAGCGCAAAAACACTGCTCCGGCGAGATTCCACCCGGACAGGTCACAGCCCGAGAAATCCGCTTCCAGGATCGGCTCGCCATACCGAATGAAGTCCGCAAGGGTCTCGAGTGTGATCATGGCCGCGCTTCCATGTTGGTGAGCTGCAAATTCGAATGGGAGAAATCTGCAAAGGCGATCGACGCTTCAGAAAGATCTGTGCGGAAGAAATTCGCCGAGCGAAAATTGCTCTGTGTCAGATCGGCCCCCCGAAAGCTCGCTTCGCGGAGGTTGGCGCCGAAAAGATCTGCCTGCTTGACCCTTGAAAAGGCGAACACGCTGCCTTTTAAGGAGGACAGCCGCATGTCGGCCAGCTCAAGATCCGTGCCAGCCAGGTTACAACCGTCAAAAACTGCCTGAAGAAACGCGGTTTCCCGCATTACGGCATCCTGAAAGCCGCACTTGACCGCGTCGACATTTGAGAAATTCGACTTGGACATGTCGGTCGCGCCGAACCAGCCACATTCATCAAGATTGGCATTCGCCATGGTGGAATTTCGGAAGGCGACATCGGCGAACGATACTTTTTTCAGTTCGGCCCTCGTCCAGTCCGAATGGTTGAGTTGGCTCGACAAGAAACTCGTGTGCGTAAGATTTGCCCCATCGGCCTTGAGGCCGTTCAGGTCCGAGGTCGCAATTGAGCAATCCTTCATTGTGACGCCGGAAAAGCGTGCATTGGGGAACTTGCATTCGACGAAGGTACAGTTCTCGAAACTTGCGCCGGAAAAATCACAATCCGAGAAATCCGCTCTTATGATGGTCGCGTCCCTGAATGTCGCTTGTTTGAAAGTCGCTCTTGCTGCCTGAACGTTCGACAGACTGGCTTGTGAAAAGTCGGAACGGGAAAAATCAGCGTCAGTAAGGCGCGCACCGGTCAAGGCTGCACTCTCACAGACCGCTCTGTGCAAGACTGCCCCGGAAAGATCACTGTTTTCCAGGAAACCGCCCTTGAGGTCCGCGTCTTCCAGCGACAAATCAACAAGTGACGCGCCGGCGGCGTCCCGGCCAGCCAACGCGCCTCCCTGCTCGAGATGCGACCTGACGAATGCGCCCAGCAACTCGGCGGCTTGGGGTCCTATCGGTTCCAGTGGGGCGATCGCTTGCGCAGCGGTTCTTCTTGCAGTTGCGAGCGCGTCCTCAAGATTTTCTTCCGCGTCTGCCAGTTGATCCTTTGCAGCCGTCAATGACGTGGCGGCCGTTTCACCTTTTGCTCCGGTGCCTGCAAGAGCAGACTTCAGCATTTCGGAGGGCTGCGCATCTTCCTCATCAGCCAATCCGGGAAAGGCGTGGCTGAGATAATCGTCCAAACCCGTCGCTTCGCTGGTTTCCTGCGCGGAAGACGTCGCCTCGTCGTCCTCAGGCGTACTGTCGACGCCGCTAAAATCAACCGGAAGCAAATCCGCTGAAGGGGGCGTCGGGCCATCGGAACTTTTGCCGATCATATCTTTCGCAACCGACAAGAGCCCTGCAGACGGTTCGTTTAAGAACCGGGCCTTGGCTTTTTCGAACGCCACTTGCGGATCCTGCTCCTCGGGAGCCGATTGATCGGACTTTGGAGCCGCTTCGAAGTCTGCCAGCATTTTGTCGAGGGTGTCTTGCGGAAGGAGATCTTCAAATGCCGGCAGGAAACCTTGTTCGGTGTCAGTGGTCTGGCTCAGTTTTTCGATGTCGCTCTCGTCAGCTTGAGGCAAAACGGGCGGTTTCAGGCCAAGCTGGCGAACAACACCGAGGATTTCTGCGTTTGCCAATCCGGACTTCAGTTCAGCTTCTCGCCGCAGATCCTCGGCATCGGACATCAGCCGCGCGATATCGACGTCGCCGCGTGCAATATCCTCGGTGCTGGGCAGCAGGATCGGTTTCAGGTCCGGCTCGTCGACGGCAGGCACGAGAGAAGACGGCAGACCGTGATCGCCAAAGTGGCGTTCAAGACGCCACTGGCGGCCTTCCGTCCATTTTTCCAGGCGGGTTTGCGCTTCAGCGATCCTGTCCTGCTCCCGCCGTTCGATTTCTTCCGGATCTTCCTCGTGCGACAGCTGGCCGTCGGCCAGAAGGTATTTGTGCCCTTCGTCCGGGTCGCTGCGAAGATCGAAAACACCCTGGTAGTAGCTGGTTGGCCTCGGGGCATCCTTGAGCCGCTCATAGGCAACCATGACCGCGCTGATATCGCGGCCGTCCAGGTCCGAGACTTCGAGCATGCCCCGATTAACGACAACGCCCTTCATCTGTGAGCCGAAGACCCAGACCGTGTCGGTGCGCATCTGGATTTCCGTCAGCTGCACCTCTTCAGCGCCAAGGGTCACGAAGGCGCGCGCGCGAATACCGGGCAAGTGAGTTTGCAGATCCGGAACGCTCGCAGACATGCCGACAACCCTGACAGCCTCGTCGCCCGCGTAGAAGGACTGGCGGCGTTGTTCCAGGGGCGCAGACATGAAAAAACGCGGGTCGAAATCGGTAGGCCAGTCCGGCATTTGCTGGTCGACCCAGGCCTTGTTGAATGATCCGGCAAGCGAAAGGCGCGCCGGATCGTCCAGGGCGATCGGACCAACAAGCGCAGGTGCCGGACGGTCGCCGATCGACTTGATCTCAGATCCGGCGAGTTCCACGTTTGGCAGCGGGAGGCGCGGTATACTCGCATTCAACTCAGCCGCATGTGCCCCCTGCCCGACCGGATTTGGCACAAACCCTTCGCCACCAAACGCGCGGTCCGGCGTCAGAGGCATTTCCGTAAACGGATCAGGCTCTGAAAAGACAGGATCGTCTCCGTCGGTTTCCCAGTGCCTGTCACCAAAAACGGACAGATACCGGCTTTGCTCGCCAACGGTCACACCAACATGCATTGCCTTGACGGGGTCTTGCGACATCGCGCTGCCGGCAATTAGGAATTCACCAAATGGCTTCGGGTAGGCCGCGTCGAACACGGTCCCCTTGGGCAATTCCTCGGCCACCATGGGCCACATCGCCGTTTCGGCCAGAATGTCACCCGGATCGCGCAGATCAAACAGCGTGAAGGTCGAGACGATGAAAAGCCCCGCGCTATTGTGCGGCATTGTTTTGGTCATCAGACCAAGACGTTGGGGTTTTATGACGCGCATTCACCAGACCTCGGTTTGCGGCAACGACAACGAGGCTGATCCACTTTCAACGAAGCGGCATCAGCCCATGGTTATGCGCTTGCCGTCCATGCGCACATCTTCTTTGGCAACGATGATCGATGATCCTGCCTGCGTAATCGACACCGTCTCGGCCTGCGACTGAATTGCGCCTGCCTTGAGCTGATCCGTGTCGCTGACAGTGTCGATGCGGTTCTTGGCACGCGTCGACGACACATCGTAAGTTGCCAGCAACTTACCGGCCTGACTGACGATCTCCTGCATTGATGTCATGAGCCTTTGGCCGACAAGGGCAATGCGGCTGCCGGACATCAGGATATTCTCAAATTTAAATCCGAGTTGTCTGCCGGAGGCTTCCAGCCGGTCTTCCGCTTCCAGTTTGAGACTGCCGGCAGAAAGCACGGCTTCTTGTGGTGATCCGTCTGTTCGCGAGAGATCCAGCGTCAGCGTCGAGCTGTCCTTTTCGGGTCGGAGCAACACATCGGTTACAAAAACACCCTCATTGGTCTCCAGCAGCGCGACCACATCGTCAATCTCGGGTTTGACAAGACAAGATACCGCTCTCGACGCCGAGAGGGCTTTGCCGGCTGAGCGGATTTCGAAAAAGGCCCCGTCCTGGTCGATTATTTTTCCTGTTGATCGCTCAACAGTTGTCTCCATGACCGTTGGCGTAAAGCCGTGTGCAACGTGGTTGTCAGCGGTATCGTGTGGGGCTGCAAAAGCCTGGGATTTGTTCTGTCGTTCCAATTTATCCTCCGCGCTCCTACCAACCCTGATTTATTCACACTTGATACAACTAATTACTCACTTATTCTTGTCGATATCAGACATTATTTCAGAAATTCTAAATGAAAATCAGAATATTTCTGAATATTTCCGCCCACACTTTACGATTCTCTTAAGGCTATATTAGTCCACTCCCATTTCACGATAGAATCGCGTGAGAATTTCTTAGCCAGATATTATGTTATGTCACTGATACCGAAATACAAGCAGGGTTTCCCAACTTCTTTTGCACTCGGTTAAAATGTCATTTGCACATCATGCGTTCACGCCCACAAGGGCATGTGTCGTAACGTCAATCAGCGATGAATTTCGACTATTGGACTGGCGCAATCCGCTGCAACGAAGCCCGCCGGGTCAGGACAAGCCGCCGAATAAAGGCGATGATGAAAACCGCAGTCATAATGAGAATAATGGTCGGCGCCGGCGCGCTGTCCAGAAAGAAGCTGGCATAGGTTCCCGCGAGCATTGAGGCCATGCAGACGAGGACGGAAACCCAAAGCATGGTGCCGAACGTGCGCACTAGCAAAAAGGCGATGGCTCCGGGGGCAATCAGGAGGCCAATTGCGAGGATCAGACCGACGGCTGACAAGGTCGCAACGATGGTTAGCGACAAGGCCGCCAAAAGACCATAATGCAGTAAGTTGACAGGCAACCCTGACGCCTGTGCCTGGGCCGCGTCAAAACTGTGCAGGACCAAGTCCTTCCATTTCAGAACCAGCGCGCACCCCACAACAGCGGCGATGATCCCGGCGGTCAGAAGATCGCTGGCTCCGACACCGAGCATGTTTCCGAAAAGGATATGGTCGAGATGAGCGTTGGTCTCAACGGCAACATAAAGAACGATGCCGAGGCCAAACATGCCTGAAAAGACCACCCCCATTACCGTGTCCTGTTTCACCCGGCTGTTGCCCGCAAGATAACCGGTCGCAAGCGCGCACAGCATCCCGGCGGCAAAGGCACCGATCAGGAGCGGAATACCAAAGATGTAGGCGAGCACAACGCCTGGAAGGATGGCGTGGCTGACCGCGTCGCCCATCAGTGCCCAGCCCTTCATGACCAGGAAGCAGGACAAGAGTGCAGTCGGAACGGAGACGATGATGCAGATCAGGAAGGCGTTCTGCATGAACGGAAATTTGAAGGGGAGAAGGAGCGTGTCGAGTTCCATCAGACCGTCTCCCCCTTGTCCGCACGGACGGCAGTCAGATCAGTCGGCGCAGTCGCATCTAGGGGTCTGTTTCGCAGCGCTGCGGCTGCCTTGCGGCGGGCCGCCAGAAGGCCGTGTTTGGGGGCAAGCAGAAAGACAAACAGAAAGATCAGCGTCTGCAAGGTGACGATGATACCGCCAGTCGCACCATCCAGAAAGTAGCTGATATAGGCGCCGGTGAAGCTTGTCAGTGCGCCAATCGCCACGGAAAGCGCGATAAGCCGTGGAAAGCGGTCGCACAAAAGATAGGCGGTTGCGCCGGGCGTGACCACCATTGCGATCACCAGAAACGCGCCTACCGTCTGCATCGCCGCAACGACGGAGGCGGAGAGCAAAACGAAGAAAATCGCTTTCAGCAGACCGGGATTGAGACCAATGGAGCGCGCATGGTTCTCGTCGAAGAAGGTCACCATAAGGTCCTTCCATTTCGCCAGCAGAACCGCCAGGGAAACGAAACCGATGATGGCAAGTTGAAGCGTGTCTTCCGGCGTGATCGCCAATATATTGCCCATGGTGATGGTCTGGATGGAAACGGACGCCGGGCTGACCGAAATAATGAACAGCCCGAGCCCGAAAAAGGACGTGAAAATCAGGCCGATGATCACATCGGCCTTGAGACCCGAGCGTTCAGACAGAAACAGCATTGTGCCTGCGGCAAGGCCGCCGGCAATGAAAGCCCCGAGCGCGAACGGCAGGCCCAGGATATAGGCGCCCGCAACACCCGGAACGACGGAGTGGGACAGGGCGTCGCCAATCAGCGACCAACCCTTCAGCATCAGGTAGGCTGAGAGGAACGCGCAGACCCCGCCGACCAGTGCCGATACCCACATGGCAGTCACCATGTAGTTGTAGGCAAAGGGCTCCAGTAGGACGCTCATTGCTGACCGCGCTCGGTGGTCTGAACCTCGTCGCCATATTGAACGAACGGGCGTTCATCGTCGGTGAGGATCGTCACCTTGCGCTGGTCGCCATCAGTGTGCAGCGTCTCGTCGGAAATGGTGAAATGGCGCAGCACACCGCCAAAGGCCTGCTCCAGGTTCTCGCGGGTAAAGGTCGTCTGCGTCGCCCCATAGGCAAGGACAGTCCCTTTAACAAGCACCGTCCGGTCGCAGAATTCGGGAACCGAACCCAGGTTGTGGGTGGAGACCAGCATCACCCTGCCCTCGTCACGCAACTCCTTTAACAGCGCAACGATCTGCTCCTCCGTCTTGACGTCCACACCGGTGAAGGGTTCGTCAAGAAGGATAACCTGCCCGTCTTGCGCCAGCGCGCGGGCCAGAAAGACGCGCTTTCGCTGACCGCCGGAGAGTTCTCCGATCTGGCGGTGACGGTAGTCCTGCATATTGACCCGGCGGAGTGCCTGATTGACCGCGTCGTGATCAGCCTGTTTCGGGCGCCTTAAAAAACCCATGTGGCCATACCTGCCCATCATGACGACATCTTCAACCAGAACCGGGAAGGACCAGTCGACTTCCTCGGACTGCGGCACATAGGCGACGAGGTTCTTGCGCAGGGCGTCGCGAACAGGAAGGTCCAGAATGCGGATGGTGCCTCTGGCAGCCGGGACGAACCCCATGATTGCCTTGAACAGGGTCGATTTTCCCGCCCCGTTGACCCCAACCAGCGCCGTCACTGTGCCGCGGGGAATGGCAAAGCTCGCATTCCAAAGCGCCGTATGACCGTTGCGATAGGTGACGGTCACGTCCTCAGCGGATAGTCCGCCTGTTTCCGCGGTCACGATCGCGGGCGCATCCATCTCCGGGTCCTTGACGATTTGAAGCACAGATCACCCTATTAAAAAGCACATTTCACCGCTTCACAATTGCGACCCCGCGGCGCAGATCCGCGAGGCCGGTCATCACGGGGACAGATGTCAGTTGCTGGCTGACTTCAGTCCGTCCGCGACCGTTCCCGCGGTGACTTTCAGAAGATCGAGGTAAGTCGGCACCTTGCCGCCGGCTTCGCTCAAGGAATCCACATAAAGTTCGCCGCCATATTCAGCCCCTGTTTCACGGGCGACCTGCTTGGCCGGCGCTGTGTTGACCGTGCTCTCGCAGAAGACCACAGGGATTTCGTTTTCCCTCACGCCGTCGATGACAGCCCGAACCTGTTGTGGGGTCCCGACCTGATCGGCATTCATTGGCCAGAGGTAAAGCTCCTTCATGCCGAAGTCGCGGGCCAGATAGCTGAAGGCGCCCTCACAGGTGACCAGCCAGCGCTGCTCTTCCGGAATGTCGGCGACTGCCTGCCGGAGCGGTTCGATGGTCGCGCGAAGCTGGTTCTTGTAGGCAGCTGCGTTCTTCTCGTAGGTCGCCGCGTTGTCCGGGTCCTGTTCCGAAAAGGCCTTGACGATGTTGTCGATATAGACCAGCGCATTGTCCAGCCCCATCCAGGCATGGGGATTGGGTTTACCCTCATAGGACCCGGATCTGATCGCGATCGGGTCGATGCCGTCCGTCAAGGTCGCCGAGGGGACATCCCCCAGATTGGACAGGAATTGTTCGAACCACAGCTCCAGGTTCATGCCGTTCCACAGAATCAGGTCGGCATCTGACGCCCGCACGATGTCCTGCGGTGTCGGCTGATAGCCATGGATTTCGGCACCGGGCTTGGTAATCGACACGACCTCGGCCGTGTCCCCGGCAACGTTTTTTGCAATATCGGCGATCACGGTGAAGGTGGTCACGACTTTCATCTTGTCCGCGGCAAACGCAGCCGGGGACAGGGTCGCCGTCATTGCCGTCATGGACGCAGCCAGAACGAGTTTCTTCAGCATTCCAGACTCCTGAATGGGGTTCGTCCGCATTTCTGCAATTGATATTGCAAATCATTTGCAACTGTCAAGCTTGTTGCGAATGAGTTGCATTAAAAAGTGGTCATGTCTGCTGTGATGTAGAGCGCTTCACGCACGTGAAAAGCGCGGCAGCCGTCACAGATGTCACCGGCCGCTCAAAACGCGTAAATGATCTCTGCCGCGCGCACGGCCGCCGACGCGCGGTTTTCGACGCCGAGTTTTACGAAAATCTGTTCCAGATGCTTGTTGACCGTGCGAGGCGACAGGCCGAGTATCTCGCCGATGTCCTTGTTGGACTTGCCCTTGGCGATCCATATGAGGACCTCAGCTTCGCGCAAAGTCAGTTCGAACCGGTCCTGAAGCGCCTTGATCTGACCGGCTTCATCTTCTGCGGTCACGCGGAAGAGGTTTTCATCCGGCCCAACACGTCCCAGAGGGTGGAGTTGCACGGCAAGGTCCTCGGCCATGCCGAGCATGAAGCTCTTGTGGTGCACGTCCGACTGTGCGGCCGCGTCAAGCCACTCTCCCAGAGCCTTGCCCAGCTGAACCAGGCTCGCCTCAGAATTCCCGGTTCGCTCAAGAAGCGTATGGATCTGCGGTGTGGACCACAGAATGCTGCCGCTCGAGGTCACGGCAACCAGATGACGGCCAGCGGCATCAAGTGCCACATGCGCACTTTGCACGGACCGGGCGTTCTTGAGGTGGACCTTGATCCGGGCTTTCAACTCGTCAACGTCAATCGGCTTCGTCAGGAAGTCGACACCACCGGATTCCAGTGCCTTGACGATATGCTCGGTCTCCGACAGACCGGTCATGAAGATCACCGGGACGTGCTGCAATGACGGATTGTCCTTGAGCTGTTTGCAGGTCTCGAACCCGTCGAGACCCGGCATGACCGCGTCCATCAGGATCGTGTCCGGTGTCACCTTGTCACAGATCTTGAGCGCCGCTTCACCGCTGGTTGCCACCAGAACCGCAACACCGGTTCTCTTCAGCGCCTCGGTGACAAACCCGAGCGTTTCCGGACTGTCGTCCACCACCAGAACCGTATCGCGGCGATCATCCGTCATGGGTTTCCAATTCGCTCAAGACATCCCTGTAGGCATCGAAGTCAAACCGGTCGAGATGATCGTTCAGCGCCTCCACCAGCGGACGGTTCTCAGGGGTGCCAGCAAGTTCAGCAAGCTTTGCTTCAATGCCTTCCACATATCCGATTTCTGCAAGCGAGATCAGATCGGCGACATGCCTAGCACCGGGCGACCTGATTCTGGCCGTCGAGGACTCGTCTGTATTTTCCGGCTGTCTTGTTTCTGCCCAGGTCACCCCAAGGTGCTTTTGAAGAAGATCGAGCAGCTGGCCGATTTCCAATGGTTTTGCCAGCGACGCGTCGTTGAGCGCCGGCCCTTCCGGATGCAGGGACTGGTCGCCGATATTCGCCGACAGCATGATGATGGGCGCGGTTTCGTCTCCTTCGCGAAGCGCTTTGGCGAGTTCCCAACCGTTCATTCCAGGCATCAGGATATCAATGAGATAAAGGTCGGGCTTCAGCTCACGGATCTCGTCAAGACAGGCAGCGCCACTTTCCGCCTCAAGAACCGTAAAGCCGATCGGTGCCAGAACATCTTTGACAAGCGCGCGGTGATCCGGGTTGTCGTCAACGACCACAATTGTCTTGCGGGCCCCGAGGTACCCCCGCACCTGGTGCTCAAGGCGTACGACGTCCACGGGCCTGTCGACTGCAGCCAGCATAAGGCGCACTTCGAAAGAAGCCCCCTTCCCGGCCTCGCTCGACAGCGCGATCGCGCCGCCCATGGTTTCGGTCAGCAGTTTGGTAATCGTCAACCCAAGACCAAGACCGGGCGCCCTTCGACTGCTGGCCGCCGCGCTGCGCCCGAACGGTTCGAAGACCTTGGACTGGTCTTCCAATGCAATGCCTGGCCCCGTGTCTGAAATGACGAAACTGGCAACCTGCGACCGGTAACCAACACGCAACAAGACGTGTCCGCTGTCGGTGAACTTGATCGCATTGGACAGAAGGTTCACGAGAATCTGCCGAAGGCGTTTTTCGTCGGTCCGCACAAAGACCGGCAGGTTGGAGGCCTTTTCAAAACCGAACCCGAGGCCCTTCGCAGCGGCCTGCATCCGGAACATGTCGACAATCTGGTCGAGAAATTCGTGGATGTTGATCTCATTGGAATAGACCTGCAGGCGACCGGCCTCGATCCGGGAGATGTCGAGCAAACCGTCAATCAGGCCTGAAAGGTGTTCCGCGCTCCGGCGGATCGTACTGACGGCGGGTTTTCGTTCCGCAGGCAGCGTTTCGTCGCGTTCCAGAACCTGCGCATACCCCAGGACCGCATTGAGCGGTGTGCGAAGCTCGTGACTGAGGCCGACGACATACCGACTCTTGGCAAGGTTTGCCGCTTCCGCATCTTCCTTCGCCTTCTGCAATGCGGCGTCGGTGACGCTGTGGGCGTCGATTTCCTTTTGAAGAAGCGCGTTCTGGCGGGCGGATTCTTCCTCGGCGACCTGCCTTGTGTCATGGGCGAGCACGAGAAACCATGAGGAGATACCGGCCACGATTGCAAAAACGAAAAAGATCAGAGTGGTAGTCTGGGCGATGATGCCTGTCGGATCACCGAGCCTGCTTGCCGCCTGGGCGTAAATGATCCAGAGGACGAGACCAATCCCGGCAATCGAAAAGGCCGAGACCAGCGCGTAGCGGCCAAGCCTTGAACGCAAAGTCACAAGGACCTTTTCGGGCAGAACAAGCGAGGCAACGGTGCCAACCTGATAGGCTAACCGGGCTTTGGGCTTGCAGGAATCGTGACAGCGGGCATCCAGCGAACAGCACAAGGAACAGATCGGTGCCTGGTAGGCCGGGCAATAAGCCATGTCCTCCGGCTCGAATGGGTTCTCGCAGATGGAACAGGAAATATGATCGCGTTCCTGCCAGTGCGCGCGCGGCTTGCGCGCCAGATAGAATTTTCCCCCGGTCGCAAAGGCTATGACCGGTGCGGCGACAAATGAAATCGCCATTGCAAGAAAGGTCGCGAGCGCAGCGGCGGTTTCGCCGAACTGTCCGAATTGCGCGGCAAGGGCAAATCCGGTTGCCAGCAGCATTGCACCCGTGCCGACCGGATTGATGTCGTAAAGATGAGCGCGCTTGAACTCGATGCCTGGCGGAGACAGTCCGAGCGGCTTGTTGATGAAGAGATCGGCGGAGATCGCCGACAGCCACGCCATGGCGATAATGGAAAAGACGCCGAGCGTTTCCTCCAGCAGCGTGTAAATGCCGAGTTCCATCAACAGAAGCGCAATGCCGACATTGAACACCAGCCAGACCACGCGCCCGGGATGCGAATGGGTCAGGCGGGAAAAGAAGTTCGACCAGGCGAGCGACCCGGCATAGGCGTTCATCACGTTGATTTTCAGCTGAGCCACCACAACGAAAGCAGCCATCAGGAGCAGGACCACGGTCTCGTTGGGGATCATGTAGCCGAAGGCAACCGCATACATGCGCGAAGGTTCGTCTGCATGCTCAACCGGCACGCCGTGCGACAGCACCAGAACGGCCAGGAAGGAGCCTGCAATCATCTTCGGTGCACCGAGGATTACCCAGCCAGGACCGGCAAGAAAAAGGGCCAGCCGATGCCTGCGGCGGCCGAAATCCTCTGCTGGCAAAAAGCGCAGAAAGTCGACCTGCTCGCCAATTTGCGCCATCAGCGCGAGGATCACGGCCGTCGCGGCACCGAAACTGATGAGATTGACACTGCTCCAGCCACCGGCCTCGGTGCGCGGTGCCTGTGTGGCCGGATCAATTCCGGAGAAGGTCAGCCACTCACCGACCGCTTGCCAATCGGTGAACGCGATGAACACAAAGGGCAGGATGTTCAGGATGATCCAGAACGGCTGCGTCGCGAGCTGAAATCGGCTGATCCAGGTGATCCCGTGCGTGACCAGCGGGATGACGGCGACGGCACTGATGATATAGCCGATCCAAAGCGGCACGCCGAACGCAAACTCCAGCGCGCTCGACATGATCGAGGCTTCGATTGCAAACAGGATAAACGTGAAACTGGCGTAGATAAGCGACGTGACTGTCGAACCGATGTAACCGAAGCCTGCACCGCGTGTCAGCAGGTCGATGTCGACTCCATAACGCATCGCATAACGGCTGATCGGCAGGCCGACAATCAGCAGGACGAGGCTGCCGACCAAAATGGCGACAAACGCATTCGCAGTCCCGTGCGACAGGGTGATTGCACCGCCGATCGCTTCCAGTGCCAGAAAGGAAATCGCACCGATGGCCGTCTGCGAAATCGCGCGCGACGAAAACCGGCGCGCGCCCTTGGCCGTGAAGCGGAGCGCATAGTCCTCCAGCGTCTGGTTGTTGACCCATTTGTTGTACTGGCGGCGAATGGGCAGGATGCGCTGGCGGGCGGTCATAAAGATACCGCCGCCCGAATTTGCAGCACTTGCCTAATAATTGGGCAGCTCGCCGTCACCAATGCCCCGATTTCCCGCCCGTTATTCATGAATCCTGTGAAAGAGCACAATTCATGCCGAACAGACGCGCACGGTGCAGGATTGCCAACCAGCCTATTACGTCAATTGACGTATGTTGCGGCGCAATGATTCCGGCGCACGATCTTTTCCCGATGGCGGCAGTCCTTCCAGCCGCTATGCACCGGATGGGAACCGGTGCCTTCAAACAGGGGAACTGGCATGAAAAACACTCTCACAAAATTCGCACTGGCAAGCCTGATGGCTTCGACCATGATCGGCGGCGCGTCTGCCCAGGAAGATACGATCAAGGTCGGCATCCTGCATTCGCTCTCTGGCACCATGGCGATTTCGGAAACCACCCTCAAGGACGCCATGCTGATGCTCATTGAGGAGCAGAACAAGAAAGGCGGCCTTCTCGGCAAGAAACTTGAGGCGGTTGTCGTCGATCCCGCTTCCGATTGGCCGCTCTTTGCCGAAAAGGCACGTGAACTGATCGAAGTGAACGGCGTCGATGCCGTTTTCGGCTGCTGGACGTCCGTGTCGCGCAAATCCGTTCTTCCGGTGTTTGAAGAACTGAACTCCCTGCTCTTCTATCCCGTGCAGTATGAGGGCGAAGAGTCCCAGCGGAACGTCTTCTACACCGGCGCAGCGCCGAACCAGCAGGCTATTCCGGCCGTCGATTACCTGATGAACGAAGAAGGCGTCGAGCGCTGGGTGCTTGCCGGAACAGACTATGTCTATCCGCGCACGACCAACAAGATCCTGGAAGCCTATCTGAAGTCCAAGGGTGTCGCTGAAGAAGACATCATGATCAACTACACGCCGTTCGGTCATTCCGACTGGCAGACGATCGTCTCCGACATCAAGACCTTCGGGTCCGCCGGCAAGAAAACCGCCGTGGTCTCCACGATCAATGGTGACGCCAACGTTCCTTTCTACAAGGAACTGGCAAATGCCGGCATCAAGGCGGAAGACATCCCCGTGGTTGCGTTCTCCGTGGGTGAAGAAGAACTGGCCGGGCTCGACACCGAGCCGCTCGTCGGTCACCTGGCCGCTTGGAACTACTTCCAGTCCGCAGACACCGACATCAATGCCGAGTTCATCGATGCCTGGCATGCATTTATCGGCGACGAAGATCGTGTCACCAACGATCCGATGGAAGCGCATTTCATCGGCTTCAATATGTGGGTCGAAGCCGTTGAGAAAGCCGGCACGACCGATCCGGATGCTGTGATCGACGCCATTGTCGGTGTGTCCGTCCCGAACCTGACGGGCGGCTATTCCGCAATGATGCCGAACCACCACATCACCAAGCCGGTCCTTATCGGCGAGATCCAGGACGACGGACAGTTCGAAACCGTGTGGGAAACCTCCGGCCTGGTCGTTGGCGATGCATGGTCCGATTATCTGGACGGTTCGAAAGACCTGATCTCCGATTGGCGCGCACCGCTTTCCTGCGGCAACTTCAACACCGCCACCGGCAAGTGTGGGGGCTCCGGGTCCTAAGGGAGGAGACGGAGTTGGGGCGGGCCGACGCGGCCCGCCCCCTACCATTCGTTCCACTTGTTGTCCCGAAGGCGCAAAGCGCGATCCGGGAAGAATTCAGAACCAGTACCTCATCCTGAGGAGGACAGTCAGGTCCGTCTCGAAGGATGGGCGGCAAACCAAAGAGCAAGTGGCCCATCCTTCGAGACACCGCAGAGCGGCTCCTCAGGATGAGGCGTTTATCCAAATTCACAACGCCGGTGGACCGATGTCCTGTCTGAAATCGCTTTTTGTTTTCCTTTGCTTGCAGATAAGTCTCATGGTCGGACTCGCCGGTCCGGCAAATGCCCAAAGCGACAGCGAAACGCTGCGCCCGTTGATCAACGAACTGGCCGAGGGCAAGTTTGCAGAAACGGAACGGCAGATCGGAGCCCTGGTGGCAACGGGCGATCCAATTGTGGCCCCTGCCCTTGAAGCGCTCAGCGCCGGCGACCTTTACGTCCGCAAATCTGATGGCCAGGTGTTCATTGCAGAAAAGGACGGGAAACAGTTCAAACTGACGGACCCGCTGACGCTGGAAGCACAAGGTGAAGCCGGCAGGCGCGAGGTCAAGAAGATCAAGGTGAACAACAAGCTGCGACGGGTTATCCGTTCAGCGCTCGGTTCCCTGACACTGATGGCGCCAGACCCGAAAGTCCGCATCGCGGCCGCCGAGGCTGTCTTCAAGGCGAAAGATCCCGGCAGCATCGAAGCGCTGGATACCGCGATTGCCGCCGAGCAGGACGCAAACGTGCTCGAGGTCATGCAACAGGCGCGCGCCGCGGCGGTTCTCAATTCCGACCTTGAAGAAGCCGAGAAAATCGCAGCCGTTGAAATCCTTTCCGAGATGGGCAACCGCGAGGCCTTGTCGCTGCTTATCGGTGTCAGGTCGAGTTCGGAAGGCGCGGTTCAAGGTGCCGCCGCAGCCGCCGTCACGAAAATCGAAAAGTCCATCGCCGCCTGGGATGCGGCACAGAACATATGGTACGGCATCTCGCTCGGCTCGGTCCTGTTGCTCGCCGCTATCGGGCTCGCCATCACGTTCGGTGTGATGGGCGTCATCAACATGGCCCATGGCGAGATGGTGATGATCGGTGCCTACACGACGTTTGTCGTCCAGGATCTGATCCGCACCTCGATGCCGGAATTGTTCGACTATTCTCTTTTCATTGCCCTTCCCCTCGCCTTCCTGACCGCAGGCGTGATTGGCATCGCAATCGAGCGCGGTGTGATCCGATGGCTTTACGGCAGACCGCTGGAAACGCTCCTGGCCACGTGGGGTATCTCGCTGATCCTGCAGCAGGCGGTTCGCTCCATTTTCGGACCGACAAACCGCGAGGTGGGTAACCCGGACTGGATGTCCGGCGCCTTCGAATTGGGGCAAATGACGATCACCTATAACCGCATGTGGATCGTCGTGTTCGCGCTTTTGGTGTTTGCCGGGCTCATACTGGTCCTGAAGAAAACACCGTTCGGGCTCTACACCCGCGCCGTCACCCAGAACCGCCGCATGGCCGCGAACATGGGCATCCGCACGCCGTGGATCGATGCGCTGACCTTCGGGCTGGGGTCGGGTATCGCCGGGATTGCCGGCGTGGCTCTGTCCCAGATCGACAACGTGTCGCCCAATCTCGGCCAGGGCTACATCATCGACAGCTTCATGGTCGTGGTCTTCGGCGGGGTCGGCAATCTTTGGGGTACGCTTGTCGGCGCCATGACGCTCGGCGTCGTGAACAAGTTCCTCGAACCGTATGCGGGCGCCGTCCTTGGCAAGATCTTCGTGCTCGTCTTCATCATCCTCTTTATCCAAAAGCGTCCGAGGGGCCTCTTCGCCCTCAAGGGCCGGGCAGTTGAAGCATGATGTCCTCTTTCCTATTCCGCGCCATGGACGCCCGCGCCGGTATATTCCTGGCACTCATGGCGGCCGTCATCATCCTGGTGCCCGTGGGCAATCTTCTTGTGCCAGAGACCTCACCTTTCCACGTGCCGACCTATGCCGTCACGCTGATGGGCAAGTATCTCACCTATGCCCTGCTCGCGCTGGCGGTGGATCTGGTCTGGGGCTATTGCGGCATTCTTTCGCTCGGTCATGCCGCCTTCTTCGCGCTTGGCGGTTATGCGATGGGCATGTATCTCATGCGCCAAATCGGCACGCGCGGTGTTTATGGCGATCCGCTGCTGCCTGACTTCATGGTGTTTCTCAACTGGCAGGAATTGCCGTGGTACTGGTACGGCTTCGACATGTTCTGGTTCGCAGCCCTGATGGTTCTGCTGGTTCCGGGCCTGCTGGCCTTCGTTTTCGGCTGGTTCGCCTTCCGTTCCAGGGTCACCGGGGTCTACCTGTCGATCATCACGCAGGCTCTCACCTACGCCTTGCTGCTTGCCTTTTTCCGCAACGACATGGGCTTTGGCGGCAACAACGGCCTGACCGATTTCAAGGACATACTCGGCTTTGACATTCAAGCCGACACGACCCGCGCCGGCCTGTTTGCAGCCTCAGGCCTGGCGCTGGTCGTTTGTTTCCTGATCTGCCGCTCCGTGACCCGTTCGAAGCTCGGCAAGGTGCTTGTCGCCGTGCGCGACGCGGAAAGCCGGACGCGTTTTCTCGGTTACAGGGTCGAGCATTACAAACTTTTCGTCTGGACGCTTTCGGCCATGATGGCGGGCGTTGCGGGCGCGCTCTACGTCCCGCAGGTCGGCATCATCAATCCGGGCGAATTCGCACCGGCCAATTCCATCGAGGTGGTCATCTGGGTGGCCGTCGGCGGGCGGGCGACCCTTGTCGGCGCGGTTCTTGGAGCCGTTCTGGTGAACTTTGCCAAAACCTGGTTCACCGCCGCACTCCCCGACATTTGGCTCTTTGCTCTGGGTGGTCTCTTCGTCTTCGTCACGCTGTTCCTGCCCAAAGGCATTGTTGGCACCCTGAGCGACGGCTGGACGGCGCTCCGCCAGCGGCGGATATCGTCCGACTTCGGCGAGGGATCTGGAGATCCGCCCTCACAAGCACCACAGTCGCCGGGTGCACCGGCAAACGTACCTCCTCCCGGCCCTGCCGTCTCGCGTGCCGGCGCAGCCCACCCCCAGCCGGCGGAGTAGATCGATGACCAGAGCAACAAGCCTGCTTTACCTTGATGGGGTTTCGGTCGCTTTCGACGGGTTCAAGGCATTGAACGATCTCTCGCTCACGATCGACCCGGGCGAAATGCGGGCCATCATCGGCCCGAACGGTGCGGGCAAGACAACCATGATGGATGTGATCACCGGGAAGACCCGGCCCGACAGCGGCGAGGTGTATTTCAGCGGTGCGATTGACCTGACCAGCGAGGACGAGGCTGCCATTGCCGAACTTGGGATCGGCCGGAAATTCCAGAAACCGACGGTGTTTGAAAGCCATACGGTCTGGGACAATCTTGAACTCGCCCTGAAGGCACCGCGCGGTCCGTTTTCGACTCTGTTTCATGTCATAACCGGCGCTGAAAAGACCCGGATTGAGAACCTGCTTGAACTCATCCGGCTGACCGACAAGAGCAGTGAACTTGCCGCCAATCTCAGCCACGGACAGAAACAATGGCTCGAGATCGGCATGCTGCTTGCCCAGGACCCGAAACTGCTTCTGGTCGACGAGCCCGCAGCCGGCATGACGGACGCGGAAACGGCCGAAACGGCGGATCTGCTAAAGGACATCGCCAAGGATCATTCGGTCGTCGTCGTCGAACACGACATGGATTTCGTGCGCTCGCTCGATGTCAAAGTTACCGTGCTTCATGAAGGATCGGTGCTTGCCGAAGGCTCGCTCGACCATGTTTCCGCCGATGAGCGCGTCGTTGAAGTCTATCTGGGGCGGTGAGATATCAGCCTCATACACCGTTGTTATCCCTGCGAAGGCAGGGATCCAGTGCCCGAAGCATTGTTTGGTCAGCAGGCGGCAATGGTTACCGGATCCCGGTCTCGGCTCGAAGCCGAACCGGGATGAGAAAGAGAATGCTTGAATTCAATCTTTGAACGAAGGTTCAAAATAATGCTCAAAGTCGAAAACATCGATCTCTTTTATGGCGCGGCGCAGGCCCTCAAGGGTGTTTCGCTGACAGCGGAAACCGGAAAGGTGACGTGCCTGATGGGACGCAACGGTGTCGGCAAGACGTCCACCTTGCGTGCAGTCGCGGGTCAGCAGGGCATCGCCGCAGGCAAGATACTCTGGAACGGCGAGGACATCTCAGCGCTTCCTGCCCATGCCCGGGCCCGCAAGGGCATCGCGATCGTGCCGCAGGGTCGTGAAGTCTTTCCGCTTCTCTCGGTAAAGGAAAATCTCGAAACGGGCTTCGCTCCGATCCGGCGCAAGGAACGATACATTCCAGATACGGTTTTCGAACTGTTTCCCGTTCTGAAGGACATGCTGAACCGGCGTGGGGGTGATCTCTCCGGTGGCCAGCAGCAGCAGCTTGCCATCGCCCGGGCGCTCGTGACCCGGCCGAAACTGCTGGTGCTCGACGAACCGACCGAAGGTATTCAACCGTCCATTATCAAGGATATCGGCCGGGCCATATCCTGGCTCAGAAACCAGGGAACGATGGCGATCGTGCTCGTGGAGCAGTATTTCGAATTTGCGCGGGAACTGGCAGACGATTATGCCGTCATGGACAGAGGCGAGATCGTCCTGTCCGGAACAGGTGCCGAGTTGTCGGAAAACGAAGTGCGCCGCTACCTGACCGTCTGAATTCAAAGAACGCAGAGCCATCTCAAGCCTTTCGCAAATCGTGCGGGCATGACGCACCCTTGGGGGTAGCAATTCTGTCGGCAGTCGTGCTAGGGGGCTGTGCAGCTAAGATGCTGCCCAAATCCAAACGCTTTTTCTCCCTTTGATCGGGGATCTGCCTCAGAAACTGGAAATCCAAGATGCGCGTTGCAATGATTGGGACCGGCTATGTCGGTCTGGTATCCGGGACTTGTTTTGCTGATTTTGGTCACGTTGTGACCTGTATCGATAAAGACGCCATGAAAATCGACGCTCTGAACAACGGACAGATTCCGATCTACGAACCGGGGCTTCAGGAGCTGGTCGCCAAGAATGTTGCTGAAGAGAGGCTCTTTTTTACAACCGATCCCGGCGAGGAAATCAGAAAAGCAGATGCTGTTTTCATCGCGGTCGGGACGCCGACACGCCGCGGCGACGGCCATGCCGACCTGACTTATGTCTATGCCGCCGCTGAAGAAATTGCCGGGTTGCTCGAAGGTTTCACGGTAATTGTCACCAAATCGACCGTCCCGGTCGGCACAGGCGATGAGGTCGAGGAAATTATCCGACGCACCAATCCCGATGCGGATTTCGCGGTAGTCTCAAACCCGGAGTTTTTGCGCGAAGGCGCTGCCATTAGCGATTTCAAGCGGCCGGACAGGGTTGTTGTCGGCACTGAAAGCGAACAGGCTGTCGAGGTCATGCAGGAGCTTTACCGGCCTCTTTACCTCAACGAGACGCCGATTATCGTCACGAAACGCCGGACGTCCGAACTGATCAAATACGCCGCCAACGCTTTTCTGGCGGTCAAGATCACGTTCATCAACGAGATCGCGGATCTGTGCGAAAGCGTTGGAGCGAATGTCCAGGAAGTCTCCCGCGGCATCGGTCTCGACAACAGGATTGGCGGAAAATTTCTGCATGCCGGGCCGGGCTACGGCGGATCGTGCTTTCCAAAGGACACCCTCGCCCTTTCCAAGATTGCAGCGGATGCCAACTCCGATCTCAAGATCGTCGATTCCGTTATCGAGGTAAACTCGGCACGCAAGAAGAAGATGGCCGACAAGGTCATCGACTTCATGGGCGGTGACGTGAACGGATTGACGATTGCGCTTCTCGGTCTGGCCTTCAAGCCGAATACCGACGACATGCGGGAGGCGCCGAGCCTCGACATTGTTGAAAAACTGCAGTCGGCAGGTGCCAGGATCCGGGCGTTCGATCCGGCCAGCATGGATGAGGCCGGCAAGATGATGTCGGACGTGCTGTTTTGCGACGGTCCCTATCACGCCATCGAGAACGCGGATGTTGTCGTGATCGTGACGGAATGGGATCAATTCCGCGCGCTCGACCTGGAGCGCGTCAAAACGCTTTTGAAAGCGCCAAAGGTGGTTGACCTGCGCAACATCTACAAGCCCGACTACATGCTGGCCCAGGGCTTCGAATATACAAGCGTCGGCAGAAGTTACTGATTGCAACAGTCCACGCTGCACGCGCCTTGAATAGCGGCGCGTGTCAGCTTTTGCCGAGTGTCGTCGCGACCCAGTCAATGGCAAGCAAATAGCCTTCGACGCCGCAGCCAGCGATCACGGCATCTGCGCGCTGCGATACGTATGAATGATGACGAAATTCTTCCCGTTTGTGGATGTTCGAGACATGCACTTCTATGATCGGAAACTCACAGGCATTGAGCGCGTCCAAAATCGCGATCGACGTGTGAGAATAGGCTGCGGGATTGATAACGATGGCCTTAGCAGCCTCACGTGCCTCCTGAATCCAGTCGATCAGTTCATGCTCGGCATTGCTTTGCCGAAAGACAAGCTGCAGGCCCTTTTCGGCCGCTTTTGCCTCGCACATCTGGCGGGCATCATCCAGGGTCTGAAAGCCATAAAGCTCAGGCTCCCGTTTGCCTAAGA
Organism: Roseibium sp. MMSF_3544; assembly: GCF_030732845.1. Classification (GTDB taxonomy): domain Bacteria; phylum Pseudomonadota; class Alphaproteobacteria; order Rhizobiales; family Stappiaceae; genus Roseibium. The sequence continues at coordinate 277,130 of NZ_JASHKA010000002.1, read as the reverse complement.
GATTGAGGTTCGGTCCGTTCAGAACGTAGACGACTTTTGCCATGCGGGCCTCTTCGATTGCTACGCGCAGAATGCGCCTAAACTGTTAATTTTACAAGCAAAACAGCCGCTACATTCGAGCAGCAGCGGAGACGGAAATTCATGACCGTCATACGAGCAAAAGTCACTCTTGCGCCTGTCAGATTTACCCATTATTAACTATAAATTCTCACGATGGCAGATAATCAAATCAACGGAAAATCATGATCAAGCTGCGTGAACGTTTGGACACTCCCGAGGCTCTGATGGCGGCTATCGATGGCTACCATCATCTGCCAATCGACGTATTGTCACAATTTCTGCTCGAAAACTACACCGTCGATCTCGATGTTCTCGCACAATTTGCCGATGCGCTTGAAGCACGGTCGGCCCAGATTGCAAAAAGCGTCAATTCTTCCGTAGAACCACCACAGAGCGCCCATTCGGCAGCCTGATTTCCAACACCAGGTTTCAGGGACTTAATTGACAGACCCTAGCCGATGGCGGTGACGTCGGCGTTGTCGTCGATTGGCTGGTTCGGCTGGTTCGGCATTTGACCGGCTCCACCCTGCCAGATCTTCTGTCTGTTTCTGATTTCCCGGGGTGCAGGGCCGAAATAGGTCGCGGTCTTGATGAAGTCGCGCGGATGAAGGATCACGCTCGAAACGCGTTGATAGAGCGATTTTGCCGAAATGGGTTTCGACAACAGTTCGTGGACCCCCAATCTTCGGGCTTCGACAATCCTGCTGCGCTCCGTATGAGCCGTCACCATGATGATCGGAATGTAGGCGAAGGGATTGTTCGGGCTGCGGATCATGCGCACCATGTCCGCCCCGTCCAGAATGGGCATCACCCAGTCCAGGATCAGGATGTCCGGATTGGCACGGTCCATGGCTTCGAGACCGGATGCACCGTCCTCGGCTTCAACAATACGGCGCGCACCGAAACCCTGCAGCATTGTCCGCAGGATTGTCCGCATATACGCGCTGTCTTCGACCAGCAAAAACGTCAAAGAGGCAAGATCCAGGCTCACCAATTCCTCCTTGTTTCTCACTGTCTTGCCACGAAAATCTGAAGATTGGGTTAGCCGGTTGCCAAAGGACGTCAGCTGCCTCTGCGGCAGATTCCATTCACGCTGGCAAAGTGCTGATATGTCTGAACAAATCCTTAAATCCGGCTAAGCGCATTTGTCCGTTTTCATGACTTGGTAATGTTGCGGGCAATTAACTTTTTTGCGCGTACCGGATTAACGGGACTTTCAGAGCTGACGTTCATTTTGGTCGTAGAAACAAAAAGAGATGTCACTGTTCAATGATCACAAGCCTAATGACCACAGACCCGGACCAGAGCAGACAGGACAAGCCGCATGTGAGCGAGCATGAGCCGTCTGTAAACGGTCCGACCGGCATGCGCGACAACGTGCTGCTGTTTTCCGGAGTCGGGCTTGTGCTTCTCGCCGTGGCGATGGCGCTGTCAAACATTCTGGCTTGAGACGCACCGCCCCCAGGGCGACTGGATCCGCAGTCCGCGTAGCTGAAACCACACCTTCACATCATCATTTGTCCGGCAGGTCGTCGTCGTCCAGGATGCGCCATTTGGCGCCTTCCAGGTCGTCATACTGGCCGCTTTTCAAGGACCACAGGAAAGCAATCAGTCCCAGCGCGCCGAGAAACAGGGCGATCGGAATCAGGAAGATGAGAACATCCATCGCGGTTATCCCTTGCCCGCCGGCTTGAGTGACTGCCGGGTTTCTGCAGGCTCACGCTGGCTTCCTTCACCCCACCTCAGTTTCAGCGCATTGGCCGTCACGGCGATGGACGAGGCAGACATGGCAACAGCGGCCATGAGAGGCGTTACGAACCCGGCGACAGCAATCGGTACTGCGATCACGTTGTAGAGCGCCGAAATCCATAAATTCTGCTCGATTGCCGCGCGCGCCTTTTTGGAAAGCCGCAAAGCGTCGGCGACCGGCATCAGCCTGTCGCCCAGGAAAACCGCATCGGCTGCGGCCTGGCTCAAGTGGACTGCAGTGACCGGCGACAGCGACACATGCGCTCCGGCCAGCGCCGGTGCGTCGTTCAGGCCATCTCCGACCATAAGCACCTTGCGTCCCTCGGCCTGAAGATCTTCCAGACGTGCGATCTTCTGGGCGGGCTTCATGCCGGACTGCCACATATCAATGTCGAGAACCTTCGCGCAATCGGCAACAGCTGGCTGGGTATCGCCGGACAGGATCTCGAGCCGATAGCCCTCATCCCGAAGCAGATCGATCACCTCTCTTGCATCCGGGCGCAGGCTCTGACGGAATGCAAGCACGCGCACTGGTCTGTCACCATGACGCACGGCAAGCAGCGACGCACCAGGGACAGCCGCCAGAGCTGTATCGATCTCATCCCGGGACGCCCCACAAAAGAGCGGGCTGCCGAGGCGGAGACATTCCCCGTCAAAAATCGCCTCAAGACCTGCGCCGGGAACCTCCTCCACATCCGGCAGCGGGACCAGCGCACCGGTTGCCTTGACCAGGGCGGCCGACAACGGATGCCGGCTGGCCAGTGCGAGCCGGCCACCAAGCGCAATCGTTTCATCATCCGGGTCAATTGAGCCGCAAAGCTCCGGTTCGGCGCGCGTCAGTGTTCCGGTCTTGTCGAACAGGATTGTATCAATCTCGGCAAGCCGCTCGATCGCATCTCCGGAATTGAGCAGGATGCCGCAGCGGAACAACTGACCGGACGCCACGACCTGAACTGCCGGAACCGCCAGACCCAGAGCGCAGGGGCAAGTGATGATCAGAACCGAAATGGAAATCACAAGAGCGGGTTGCCAGGAAAGACCCGCCAGAAGCCATCCGAGGAAGGTCAATGCCGCTGCCCCATGAACCAGCGGGGCATAAAGACGCGCAGCGCGGTCAGCGATGCGGACATAGGCGGACTTGGCCTGGGAGGCGGTTTCCAGCAGCCTGTTGACCTCATCGAGGAGCGTTGCGCCGCTGGCCGCTTCGACCCGAACTTGCAAGGCTCCCGCCCCGTTCAGTGTCCCAGCGTAAACTCTTTGCTGCGGCCCGACGGGAACGAGGACGCTCTCGCCCGTGACAAGGCTCTGATCGATTTCGGACTGGCCTGTCTCGACGACACCGTCGACCGGCACCCGTTCACCGCCGGAAACCAGAACGAGATCACCGGAATTGACTTTCGAGAGCGGCACTTCGCGAACACTGCCGTCAGGATTGATCCTGGCAGCAACCTCGGCCTTGAGGGCCGCAATGTTCTCGGCAAATGACCGCGTTCGACCACGCATGTTGTGATCGAGATAGCGCCCCACCAACAGGAAGAACAACAGCATCACGGCAGATTCGAAATAGGCGTGATGGTGGTGCTGAAGCGTCTGGACGATGGAAAGCGCGACCGCAAGGAACACACCGATCACGATCGGAACGTCCATATTCAGCCGACCTGCTGCCAGCGCGCCGAACGCGCTTTTGACAAACGGTCGTCCCGCATACGCAACGGTCGGCAATGCAATCAGCGCCGACAGCCAATGGAAGAAATCGCGTGTTTCCGGTGTGATGTCCGTGGCGTTGCCTGACCAGACGGAGACGGACAGGAGCATGATGTTCATGCCCGCAAAACCGGCAACGGCAAGGCAGCGCAGGAGCTGCTTGCCCGTCTTGTCCTGGCGCTCTTTCTGACTGGCCGGGTCAAACGGATGTGCCGTATAACCAAGCCGTGCGAGCTCGCTGACGATCTCATCCGCCCCGGTCTGGTCTTCCACCCAGTCGACAGCGAGACGCTGGCTGGTGAGGTTGACGCGCGCAGCACGAATGCCCGGAAGACGTTTCAGGCCCCGCTCGATCTCTCCCATGCAGGCCGCACATGTGATCCCGTCGACGGCGAGGTCCATGTGGACCGCGCCATCTTTTGCCGGTGTAACGAATGCCTGCCAGTCTCGCTGATGTACTGTCACTGAACAGGATCCCTATTCCTTCAGGAAGATCCGGTTTTCGGACTTGAACCTGCGACTTCCGTCCTGCTCGATTTCTAAAACCAGTGTCCAGTTGCCTGCCGGCAAGGAGTCCAGCTCGGCTATGTAGCGGCCGCCGCCGTCGGCCCGCAGGAATGCTTCCATATCCGCCGTTTCCTGAGCCGGGTGACGCAACATCGCCTTGATTTCAATGCCGTAAAGGGGAGCCCCTTCTGCATCTGCCGCGGTGACCATCAGTTTCGTGGCACCTGAGCTTTCACGTGCGATTTCGCTGGAGACCTGCCACTTGAGATCGGCCTGGGCTTTTGCTGCCGCGATCTCCCGATTGTAGGTCTGGCCGGCCTCATAGGAGCTGTTCACCACCACGCCCGGGAACGACCCGAGCGCGAAGTAGATGAAAACACCGTTGGCGGTAAAAATAACGCCGAAGAAACACAGCAGCCAGACAAGCACGGTCTTACCCGTGATTGGCTTCGGATCTTTCATGTTCGATTGCGCTATCGTCATCCGTTGCTCCTCAGGAATCGCCGGGGGCTTTGAAGGTGTCATTGGCTGTTACCACTTCCCCCATCACGCTCTCGGTGATGCGGAATGTGACCGGTGTTGAATGGGGCATTTTTTCGCCGGGAGGCGAGCTCACAAGAACGCGCACTTCTCTGGTCGTATCCGGTCCGACTTCGATGATGGGACGTCCGGCAAAGGTCGAATCAGCGCCCACGGCCTCAACCGATGTGTTCGGCGGCATGCCTTCGACGTGCAGCATGAAAGCCCTGGAGTGGCGCCGCTTGTTGGACAGGCGGACCGTGTAGCCGTTCCTTACCGAGCCGTCGGACTGTTCGACGAAGACGGGATTGCGGTCATGCAGCACACTGATGTCGGCGAAATCGCGATTGAGCAGGGTAAACAGCATGATGGCGCCGACAACGGCGATGATCGCTGCGTAGGCGATCGTGCGCCAACGGACGATCTCGTAGACCGGTTCCTTGCCTTCCAGACGCCGCTCGATGTTTTCATCGGTGTCATAAGCGATCAAGCCGGTCGGCTTGCCGACCTTTTTCATAATGTTGTCGCAGGCATCGATGCACAGACCGCACTGAATACAGTCAAGCTGCAAGCCCTTGCGGATATCAACGCCGGTCGGACAAACCTGGAAACACTGGTAGCAATCGATACAGTCGCCTGCCGGCAATCCCTGGGCTTCAAGCTTCTTGTTGTGCTTCAGCGAGCCGCGTGGTTCACCGCGGTCCCAGCGATAGGTGACATTGAGTGCCTTTTCGTCCGTCAGCGCTGCCTGAATGCGCGGCCACGGACACATGTAGATACAGACCTGCTCACGCATGAAGCCGGCGAGCAGATAGGTGGTCGTCGTCAGGATCCCGATCCACATATAGGCGACCATCGGTGCCTGGAACGTCAGCAACTGCCAGACAAGGGTCGGTGCATCGTTGAAGTAGAGAACCCAGGCCCCGCCGGTCCACCACGCGATCATCAACCAGAAGAAATGCTTGGTGACCAGCTTGCGCACTTTCGAAAAGGACCAAGGTTCCTTGTCGAGTGCAATTCGCTCCCGCCGGTCGCCCTCAACCTGGCGTTCGACCCATAAAAACAGGTCAGTCCAGACGGTCTGAGGGCAGAGATAGCCGCACCAGATTCGGCCCGCGACGGCGTTCATGAGAAACAGCGCCACAGCCGCGATGATCAGTAGGCCCGTGAGATAGTAAACTTCCTGCGGCCAGATCTCGATGAAGAAGAAGTAGCCCCTGGCATTGTCCATATCGACCAAAACGGCCTGATTGGGTGCTTTCGGACCGCGGTCGTAGCGGACGAATGGCAGGAAGTAATAGATGCCCAGGGTAATGAACAGCAGCGCCCACTTGATCCTGCGGAACAGGCCGTGGGTTGCCATGGGGTAGATTTTCTTGGCCGACGCAAACCACTCTTCGGAGTGCTCGCCCTCATGCGTTTCGGTGTCCGCAGACATACCGTCCGTCCTTTATAACGCGATCCTGCCCCAATAGGATCCTGGTAAACTGCGGAGCGGGTTCGTCCCGCTCCCAAGTGCCGATCTTTATCAGCGCCATTTCAAAATAAACCGGCGCAAAGCGTCACACCTTGCGCCGGATCAAATGTGTCAGACGATCCGGCGCATTTGCCGCATCCTCACCACCTTGTTACTGACCACCGCCGAAGGAGTGGACATAGACGGTCAGGGACTTGATGGTCGCAGGATCAAGACGGCCTTCCCAGCCCGGCATCACACCGTTCCGCGGATTGGCAATCTGTGCCTTGATCTCGTCGAGCGAGTTTCCATAAAGGTAGTTCGCAGACATCAGGCTCGGTGCACCGACTTCCTGGATACCTTCCAGGCTGTCACCATGGCAGGCAGCGCAGTTGTCCTCGTAGAGAACCTGGCCGGCTGCAAGGTCAACACCATCTTCTGTCTCCTGTCCCGCGCGTGAGGCGACAAAGTTGGCAACCTGGTCGATTTCCTCGCGGGACAACAGTTCGTCCGCTCCGAAAGCCGGCATGTCGCCGAACCGGGCATCGTCGCTCTCGTTGCGGATGCCGTGGAGCAACGTGGTGTGGATATCATCCAGCGTGCCGCCCCAGATCCAGGTATCGTCCTGAAGGTTCGGATAGCCCTCCGCACCGGTACCGCCGTTGCCGTGGCAAGGTGCGCAGTTGTCGCCAAAGGCTGCACGGCCATTGGCAAGCGCGAACTGAAGCAGTTCCTGGTCCTGAGGAATGTCCTCAAGTGCCGTGGACACGATCTTGTCGGCGAATTGCGATCTGTCCGCGACGCCCTTGTCGTAGGCGGCAATCGCCTCTTCGCGCTGGCTCGCCCCCAAAACACCCTTGGTGTAGGTGGTCACCAGCGGCCAGGAGGGATAGAGCACCCAATAGATCACGGCCCAGACCAGCGTTGCGTAGAAGATGTAGAGCCACCATTTCGGCAACGGGTTGTTCAGTTCCTTCAGACCATCCCATTCGTGGCCGGTCGTCTCGACCCCGGAGATTTGGTCGACTTCCTTGTTTTGTGTGTCCGCCATGGATCAATCCTCCCGGAACGGGATCTGAGCAGCATCGTCGAACTTTTTCCGGTTCTTCGGCCACAAGGCGTAGGCCAGAACAATGCCAAACATGATCATGAAATAGATGAGGCCCCAGGTCTGAGCGAAGCCCGCGAAAGCGCTATACGTCTCGTTCATGGCTCTACCTCGCGTTAGCCGCATCGTCGTAGATGGAGAAGTCGACCATTGTGCCGAGCACCTGGAGATAGGCGACCAGCGCGTCCATTTCGGTGACTTCCTTGGGGTTGCCGTCGAAATCGCGGATCAGGGCTGTCGGCCAGCGTTCCTCGAACTCATAGGCCGCATCGGAGTCCGGCATGGCCTGTCCAAGCACATCCGACGCCGCGCTTTCGATCTGCGCTTCGGTGTAAGGCACGCCGTAAATGGAGTTGACTTCCAGATGTGCCTTGATGTCCCGTGTTTCCAGCCTGTTTTCCGCCAGGAACGGGTAACCGGGCATGATCGAGGCCGGAACCAGCGAGCGCGGGTTGACCAGGTGCTCGACGTGCCAGTCGTCGGAGTATTTGCCGCCGACGCGGGCCAGATCCGGTCCGGTCCGCTTCGATCCCCACTGGAACGGCCGGTCATACATGCTCTCTGCTGCCAGAGAGAAGTGACCGTAGCGCTCGATCTCGTCGCGCATCGGACGCACCATCTGCGAATGACACAGATAGCAGCCCTCGCGCACGTAGATGTCGCGCCCGGCAAGTTCCAGCGGCGTATAGGGCCTCATGCCCTCGGTCTTTTCGATCGTGCTCTTCAGGTAGAAGAGCGGTGCGATCTCGACCAGACCGCCAATGGCGACCGCCACCAGGATACCGACCAGAAGAACGAAGGAATTCTTCTCGAAGATTTGGTGTTTATTCCATGCAGACATTGGTGTCCCTCCCTTATTCGGCCGGAGCCAGGGAGCCAGCCGGCGTGGTGTCGGCTTCTTCAGCCTCACCATGACGGACGGTCATCCAGAGATTGTAGGCCATGATCAGGGCGCCGACCACGAAGAGCGCACCGCCGAGAGCACGGATGATGTAGAAGGGATGCATCGCTTCCACGGTTTCAACGAAGGAGTATTCCAGGAAACCGAGACTGTCATAGGCGCGCCACATCAGGCCCTGCATGATGCCGGACACCCACATTGCCGTGATGTAGAGAACGATGCCGAGCGTGGACAGCCAGAAGTGCCAGTTCACCAGTTTCAGCGAATAAAGGCCCTTCTTATTCCACAGCCACGGAACCAGACAGTAGATTGCACCGAAGGAAATGTAGCCCACCCAGCCGAGCGCACCGGAGTGAACGTGACCAATGGTCCAGTCAGTATAGTGCGACAGCGAGTTGACCGAACGCAGGCTCATCAAAGGTCCTTCGAAGGTCGACATGCCGTAGAAGGCGACAGACACGACCATCATGCGCAGAACCGGGTCGGTCCTGAGCTTGTCCCATGCGCCTGACAGCGTCATCAGTCCGTTGATCATGCCACCCCAGGACGGCATCCACAGAATGATCGAGAAGGTCGCACCGAGGGTCGAGGCCCATTGCGGCAGAGCCGTGTAGTGCAGATGGTGCGGACCGGCCCAGATATAGATGAAAATCAGCGCCCAGAAGTGCACGATGGACAGGCGGTACGAATAGACCGGTCTGTCAGCCTGCTTGGGGATGAAGTAGTACATGATGGCGAGGAAGCCGGCGGTCAGGAAGAAGCCCACCGCGTTGTGGCCGTACCACCACTGCACCATCGCATCCTGTACACCCGACCAGACGATGTAGGACTTGGTCGAGTAGATCGAGACCGGGATCGTCAGGTTGTTTGTGACGTGCAGCATGGCAATCGTGACGATGAACGCCAGGTAAAACCAGTTGGCCACATAGATGTGGGGTTCCTTGCGCTTCCAGAGCGTGCCGAGGAAGAGGAACAGGTAGAACACCCAGACAATCGTCAGCCACAGATCAGCGTACCACTCAGGCTCTGCATATTCCTTGCCCTGTGTCGCTCCGAGCAGGTAGCCCGTGCCAGCGATCACGATAAACGCGTTGTACCCGAGCATCACGAACCAGGGCAGGATCTTGCCCGGCATGCGCACGCGGCAGGTTCGCTGAACCACGTACATGGAGGTTGCCAGAAGCACGTTTCCGCCGAAGGCGAAAATCACCGCTGACGTATGCAGCGGGCGCAGGCGACCAAAATTGGTCCAGGGAAGATCGAAATTCAATGCCGGCCAGGCCAGCTGAAGCGCAATCACGAGGCCAACCGTGAAACCGGCCAAGCCCCAGAACATAGCGGCTATCGCACCAAACTTGATCGGTCCGAGGTTGTAGTTAGGCTTTCCGTCGATTTCGGCCGGGATTGGTTGTCCGCCGTCGTCGAAGAAGTTCTTAAAGATCAGGAAAACGCTGACCGCGGCGAACAGTGCGCCAATGCCAGCGTGAAAAGCCATGACCTGATCAAAGGTCTTGCCCGCAACGATTATGCAAGCGAATGCAAGCAGCACGAGGAAGATGGCGAAACCACCCTCCTCGAGCGAGACCAAACCGGTCTTTTTATGTGCCATTTCAGCGCCCCAGTTATTAGATTCCATGCAAGGTGCCAACGATGGCACGACCATGCGCACGTCTCCCGGCGAGCCGCGTTGATTCATATCAACAGCTCCGGGTTTCCCCCTCAGCCTTTGGTCGTAAGACGGGTTGCGCGACAATTTGGCAGCAGATTAAGGGCCTGTTGGCATTGTCATTTTCCGAAGGAAACAACCGCCCAATCGTGGTAAGCGTCGAAGCGGACGCACCTTTCCGCGCACCGTCCGATCTTCCATCCGCCAGCAGGCGGCACCTTCCCTCGCGAACCGGCCAGTGACTGATCGATCCTTCAAATCCGCGATCCTCTCCCCGAATCTCGCCGGCAGTCTCTGGATGATTGCCGCAATGGCGGCCTTTGCGCTGGAGGATGCCTTCGTCAAACATGCCGCTCTGGAACTCCCCGTGAGCGAAGTCCTGATCCTTTTCGGCCTCGGCGGAGCACTTGCGTTTTGGGGTCTGGCCGGGTTGAGGCGGGAGACCGTGTTTCATGCGGACGTGTTGTCGCCTGTCATGAAAGTCCGGTTCGGTTTCGAACTGGTCGGACGGTTGTTCTACATTCTTGCGCTTGCCTTGACCCCGCTCTCTTCGACGACGGCCATCCTTCAGGCGACACCTATCTTCGTTGTGCTTGGTGCTGCGCTGTTCTTTAAGGAAACTGTCGGCTGGCGGCGCTGGAGCGCGATCTTCGTCGGATTGATCGGCGTGCTGATCGTGCTGCGCCCAGCCGGAGACAGTTTTTCCGTGCTCTCGCTGCTCGCGGTTATCGGCATGCTCGGTTTTTCCGGCCGCGATCTCGCAAGCCGGGCAGCACCTGCGACCTTGAGCACGAATGTTCTGGGTTTTTACGGCTTTCTCACAATCATCATTGCCGGCGTGCTGTTCAGTTTCTGGGAGCAGCAGGCGCTGATCGTGCCCTCAACTTCGGCCCTTCAGGCCCTAGCGGCAGCCGTCGCTTTTGGTGTTGTTGCCTATAGCTCCCTGATGAAAGCCATGCGCACCGGCGAGGTCGCCACTGTCACTCCATTCCGCTATTCAAGGCTCCTGTTCGGCATTCTCCTTGGCGTCCTCTGGTTTGACGAAACGATCGATTTTCAGATGCTGATCGGCTGTGGCGTCATCGTGGGATCCGGTCTGTTTATTCTGTGGCGCAGCAACAAGGCCCGAACGTAAGGTCCTGAACCTGCAATCAGTCCAGCTTCGCCGACATTCTTTGCAGCTCAGCTGTCACGAGCGCAACGGCCTTGTTGGCGCGACCTCCTGGCAGGCCCCACATCGAGATTGCGTGAGGCAGGGGCACTTGCGTGGCAAGGGGTGCAACAAGCGCCCCGGACTTCAGATGCTCTTCAACCAGAGCCTTGTGAGCCATCAGGACGCCAGCACCGTTCAAGGCTTCTTCAACGGCCAGCGCATACAAGGAAAAAACAGGACCTTTCGGAACCAACCCGACTTCGGGACAGGCCTCTGCCGCCCAGATGCGCCAGTCGTCTGCCCAGGCTGTATCCGTCAGACAAACGGCCTGAACAAGGTCACGAGGACTTCGAATGGTTTCGGCGATCTGCGGCGAACAGACCGGCAAAAGGGCATCACCGGCAAGTGGTGTTTTTCCGGCGGCATCCGCATCGTCGTAGAAGAGGCACAGGTCGAACGGCACGCGTTTCAGGTTAGGCGGTGCCTCTGTCGCCGTGACGGAAATGTCGATCTCGGGGAAACGGGCGCGCAATTGCGGCAGCCGCGGCGCGAGCCAGAGCTGGGCGAGCGCGGGTAGCGCTGCGATGTGAACTTTGCCGGGCGCCGCCTCATGCTGCAAGTCGCGTATCGCGGCCGTCAATGCGTCGAACGCTGACTGGAACCGCGGCCTCGCCCGTTCCCCCAGTGCCGTCAGATGCACGCCCCTTGCGTGACGTACAAAAAGATCTGCGCCGAGCTCCTGTTCGAGGATCTTGATCTGGGCGGCCACGGCGCCCGGCGTAACCTGCAATTCCTCGGCCGCTTGCGCGAAACCTCCCAAACGCGCGGCGGCTTCGAATGCACGCAAGGCGTTGAGAGACGGCAGTCGTGGGAAGGGCGGCGCAACGGGCATTGGTAAGACTCAATTTTTCTAGCCCTTATTTTTCTAAAATCTGATTTGCGCAATGGCAAGCAGACGTGGAAACTGCGAGCAATCAAGAGCTAGGGTACGGACCCTGACACCTCCGGAGCGACAGCATGACCATCATGGAAAAATATCCCTGGCTTCCCGCCGCCGCCCTCGCCCGCATCGAGGAGGTCACAGGACAAACCGCAGATCGGTCGAGCTCGGACCTTGCCGCACGCATCGAAGACCTGGTGGCGCAAAACAAGACCATCCATGAACGCGATTGTTTCAATTTGAATCCGGCCACCAATGTCATGAACCCGCGCGCTGAGGCCCTGCTCGCCAGCGGATTGGGTTCTCGCCCCTCGCTCGGGTATCCAGGTGACAAATACGAGATGGGTCTGGAGGCGATTGAGGAAATCGAGGTGATCGCCGCCAATCTGGCCTGCGAGATTTTCAAGGCCGAGTATGCCGAGATCCGTGTCGCCTCCGGTGCCCTCGCCAATCTTTACGCATTCATGGCGACGACGAAGCCAGGCGACGCCATCATTGTCCCGCCAGCGACGGTCGGAGGGCACGTAACGCATCACGCGCCTGGTTGCGCGGGGCTCTACGGACTGGAGATTCATGAAGCCCCCTTCGATGCGGACGGCTACACGATTGATCTGGACGGTCTGCGCGCGCTGGCGCTCAAGGTGAAGCCGAAACTGATTACCATCGGCATGAGCCTTAACCTGTTTCCGCACCCGGTCCGCGAAATCAGGTCAATCGCCGACGCAGTCGGCGCCAAGGTGTTGTTCGACGCAGCTCACCAGTGCGGCATGATCGCCGGTGGTGTCTTCGCCAATCCACTTCAGGAAGGCGCGCATGTGATGACCATGAGCACCTACAAAAGCCTCGGCGGACCCGCAGGAGGGCTGCTGGTTACCAATGAACCCGATCTTACCGAGAAACTGGACGCCATTGCCTTTCCGGGCCTGACCGCGAATTTCGACGTCGCCAAGTCGGCCGCGCTTGCCATCTCACTTCTGGACTGGCGGGAATTCGGTCCGGGATACGCCGCAGAAATGGCCGCTGCGTCAAAAGCCCTGGCAGTCGCGCTTTCCGAAGCGGGCCTGCCGGTTTTCCAGACCTCGAAAGGATTTACGGCATCGCATCAGTTCGCCCTTGAAGCGGCTGCGTTTGGCGGCGGTCAGGCGGCTTCCAAGAAGCTCAGAAAAGCTGGGTTCCTTGCCTGCGGCATCGGTCTGCCGATCGCACCGGTCGACGGCGACATGAACGGCCTGCGGTTTGGAACACCCGAACTCGTGCGCTGGGGCATGACCGCATCGGACATGCCTCGGCTGGCAAGCCTCATAGCCGAGGCACTGCGTTCAAACGATCCGGAAGCAATGGCAAAAAGGGTCTCCGACTGGCGCCGGCAATTCGACACAATGCACTTCGTTCGGACTTGAAAAGCGGCCTTCCGTTTTCGCCCATCTCTGCCTACCCTTAAAGCGGCAGGCGCGTAAGCGCTTGAAGGGGGACACGAGACATGAAAAGAGACGCGAACCAGGGATATGCAGCCCTTGAGCAAATCGCAGTCAACTCACCTGACCTGCTGAAATCCCTTCTTGAGGGGTCTCCGGACACAATCAGTCTCTCCGACGTCAGGCATCCCGATTTGCCGCTTACATATGTCAATCCGGCCTTTACCAGGACGACAGGGTACAGTCCCGACGAGGCCCTGGGCCGCAACTGCCGTTTCCTGCAAGGCGAAGATACAAACAAGGACGATGTCGCCAGGATCCGCAAGGCGATCAACGCGCGTGAGCCTGTGGACGTCGTTCTGCTGAATTACAAGAAATCTGGCGAGCCCTTCATCAACGCACTGCGCATGGCGCCGATTTTCGACAGTTCCGGCCAGTTATCTGCCTATCTCGGCATTCAGCAAGACATCACCGAAGAGCGGTTGCGAGCGGAGCGGGACATTGGCCAAAACCGCTTGGAAGCTCTCGGAACGGCGACCGGATCCCTAGCGCATCAGCTCAACAATCTTCTGCATCCGGTCACCAGCCTCATTTCGCTGCACCTGTCCGACATAGAGAACGCTGACGTCCGGAGGGATCTGGAGATGGCGCACTACAGTGCGCAGCAGGCAGCCGACCTATCGGACAACCTTCTTGGCTTGTCCCGTGGCAGTTTTCGCGAGGAAACAGACACCACCAGTCTTTCGGACGGGTTGAACCGCGCGATTGATCTGGTGCGGCTCATGCTGCCGCCGACAATCACCATTGAAACAGCTTTCGGGAACCTTCCAAAAGAACTGAATATTCCGATCAATGAGACTTTGTTTGCACAAGTATTGATCAACATTGTCACAAACGCCTCCCAGGCGACGAAGCATTCAGGGATAATACGTATAGACGTCACCCAAGACGAAGACTCGAGCGTGAAAATATCGATTGCCGACAATGGCCCGGGGATACCGGCCGAACTTCGCAAAAAAGTATTCACGCCCTTTTATTCAAAAAGCATTAGTAAAAATAGCAGTGGACTCGGCCTTTCTGTTGCTTCGCAAATTATTAATAAAGTTGGTGGAAAAATAATATTTGGAGAGGGCCTCATACAACCTGATGGTGACGGATTCGGTTGTATGTTTACTATAGATGTACCGATAATTACGTAGGGTTGTATTTCGGCACATCTGGGAGAGACGGACCAATGTGCCAAATTCTACTGATTGACGATATGAAGCCGGTTCGCCATGCCATTGCAGCAACGCTGCGCAGGGCCGGGCACGACGTTGTGGAGACGGACGACGGCAACAAGGGGCTCGAGATCGCCTCGAAAAAGCGCTTCGACCTAATCATCACCGACATCATGATGCCCGCTTCCGACGGCACCGATGTCGTGTTCGCACTCAAGTCCGCGCCGACGGGCCCGAAAGTGGTTGCAATGTCGGGCGGAGGGTCGGGTATTCCGGCGGACGACGCCTTGACCCTGTCGGCTTCGCGCGCCGATGCAGTTCTGAAAAAGCCATTCACCAATGAGCTCCTGATCGAGACCGTGAGCAACCTCACCTCGAACTGAGCATCTATTCATCCACGCTTTCGGAGGGGAAATTCGTGGCCTGGTTTTACAATATGCGACTGACGCAGAAGCTTCTGCTCGCCTTTGGTGCATTACTTGTCGTGATGCTCTTTCTGGGCGGGAAATCCGCCCTGATGTTCCGAACGCTTGATCAGGAGTTCACTGAATTCACTGAACATGGCAACGCGCTTGCCGCGGCGACAGACATCACCCAAGCCTTCTCCCACATGGAGATCAAGGCGATCGAGTACGTCGAGAATTCGTCGGATGACAAGCTTCAGGCAGTCGATGCCGCCCACACGAATGTGCTTCAGCTGATTGACGAAAAGATCAAGAAGCTGCACGTGCCGGAAGAGATCGAACCGCTCGTAGACGCTCGAAAGCACGTTGAAATCTACTGGAAGAACTTCCAGAAGGTCGCCCATGAGCGCGCGCTGCAAAAGGACATTGTCGATAACAGCCTGCACAAGGCCGGCGACAAGCTCCAATACGAGATTGTGACGGTCTTCAAGCACAAACAGGAACAGGACTCAAAGAACGGCAAGCCGTCTGAGACTGTCGAGCTTGTCACGGACGCCATGATCCACCTTCTGATCGCCCGGGACCACGCGAACCGGTTCATCTATTCAGGAATGGAAAGCGAACTCGATTATGCGCTTTCGGAGATCGACAGGGTCAAGAAGGACCTGACCAGCGACGCCATGGCAAAGCTTGATGGCGAGGACAAGCAACTGGTCGACGATGCCCTTAAACAGATTGAGGTCTATGTAAGCGCTCTCAACGAGTTCCGGACGCTCGAAACGGACATCCGGCACCTGGAACATGACGTGATGTTCGCCGAGGCGAAGATCGTCGCCGACGACCTTGCCGCCATCAAGCAGTATGCGATCGATGCGGAGCACAAGATCGAAAAGCTCGTTCACGCGCAGACCAGCAATGCGATCCTGTTTTCGGTGATCGGCACGGCGCTGGGTGTCATCCTCGGGCTGACAGCCGCCTTCTTCCTGGGGCGCATGATCAGCCGTCCGATTGTCAACCTGTCCGGCACGATGAAGGATCTTTCGCAGAATCGGCTCGAGACCGAAATACTACCTCCACGCGGCAGGGATGAAGTGGCGGAGATGACCGAGTCGGTGATCATTTTCCGCGACGGCCTTGTCGAACGCCAGCGGATGCGCGAGGAGCAGGAGAGAAACCGCGAAACGACCAACCGGCGACGCGACGAGTTGGATCAGATGATCGGCATCTTCGGCAATACCATTCGCGGCATTTTCCAGCGCATGTCGCATTCCTCGACCGAAATGTCCGAGACAGCTGTCACCTTGACAGAAACGTCCGAGAACTCGACGAACCAGGCAACCGTGCTCGACAAGGAAGCCAGTGACACGTCCTCGATGGTGGCGACCGTTTCCTCGGCGGCGGAAGAACTGATTTCCTCCATTCAGGAGATCCGGCGCAATGCCGATCACTCCGCGGAAATCGCCGCTCGCGCTTCAGACCGCGCGGAGGAAACCAAGTCCAACTTCACCGAACTGGTCACCGCGTCCGATCAGATCACGAGCGTCGTCGACCTGATCCGCGAAATCGCCGACCAGACAAACCTGCTTGCGCTCAACGCGACGATCGAGGCGGCGCGCGCCGGTGAAGCCGGCAAGGGTTTCGCCGTCGTAGCCTCCGAAGTCAAGGAACTGGCGGCACAGACCTCCCGGGCAACCGGCGAGATCAGCAACCAGGTCGGTGCGGTTCAGCGCACGGCCCAGAGCGCGGAACAGTCGATCGGCGAGATCTACGGCACGGTCCGCGAGATCAACGATGTCGCGACCAGCATCGCCTCCTCTGTTACCCAGCAGGAAAGCGCAACCTCTGAAATCGCCCGCAGCATGGAGACGGTTTCCAGCAGCGCGGCGCGTGTGCGAGACAGCGTTTCGATGATGCGCCAGAATTCGGAGGATACCGCCAATTCCTCCAAGATGGTGAAAGACGGCAGTTCGGTTGTCTATGACGAGGCGGTTCTGCTTGGCGATGAGGTGGAAACGTTCCTGGACGCTATCGGCAATCGCGGCGATGACGAAACCTACCGGATCTACGATGTGAACTGGCCGGCCACTCTTGAAGTCAACGGCAATCAGGTCGCAACGACAACGACGAGGATTTCCTCCGCCAATTGCACGATCGATGCCAAGATCGATCTTGACCCCGGTACACGTGTCGTCTTCGTCTGCGAGCAGCTTTCAAATCCGATCGAGGCACGCGTCGCGATGACGGAAGGCAACAGCACGACCCTGCAATTCCCGCTCAATCTGGATCACATTGCAGATCTCAGGATCAAACTTGAGCAGATGAACCTCTCAGCGGCTGCCTGAGCCAAGTTTGACGATTATAAGGGGCGCCGGAGACATCTCCGGCGTCTTTTTTTGCGCGGTCCCGCTTCCAAAAGCCAGCCAAGTCTACGCTTACCGTCGTCCCAGCACGAGCGCGGTGATCATCGGCAGTAGCAGCACCATGCCGGTGAACCTTGCAATCTGATGAGCGGCAACGAAGGCCGGGTCGAGATCGAGCATGAAAGCCAGCAGCGTCATGACTTCAAGACCGCCTGGCGCGTAAGCCAACAGCGCCTGGCCGAAGGGAATATCCATCAACGAAGACACGATCCATGCACCCAGAATCGACATCAGGAAAGCGGCGCTGAAGGCGGCAACGGACGCGCCGAGCACGCTCATGAACTGGCGGAAAGTCATGTTGGCGAAACGGCAACCGATCATCGCGCCCATCAGGATAAAGCACGGGATGACCATGTAGGCCGGCAGGACAAGTGTCCACGCGCCGGACGCGTTGAGGCCGGCACTCATGAAGAATGAACCGGTCATCAAGCCTCCGGGGACTCTCACCTTCAACGCCACAAGGCTCGCCAGGAGACACAAAGGCAGCCCGATTGCTATCTCGAACAGGCTGGAGACCTGCACGACACCACCCTCACCGTCCAGCGTTCCGCTGGTGGATACGACCGCGAAGGGCAAAATGGCAACCAGCACGAAAAGTCTCAGCGACTGGCTGGATGCGATCCTGGGAAGGTCAGCGCCCCGGTCTGTCGCCAGGGCGATCACATAAGACAATGCTCCGGGAATAGCGCCGAAAAAAGCCGTTTCCTTGGACCATTTCGCCCCAAAATGCAGGACCACGTATCCGGCAAGCGTCACGCAGACAACGACAATCAGCATCAACGCCATGGAGACCGGCCAGTCACCCATACGTTCCACGACATCCGGGCGCACACCTGCTCCCATGGAGACGCCGATGACGACGAAGAGCGCGTCACGCAGCGGATTGGGCAAGATCGTAGGGACGCCCGCCAGCGTGGCAACCGCCACAAAAACCATCGCACCAGAAAGCCAGGCCGCCGGCAGGTTCAGCAGATAAAACACGCCACCTCCCACCACGGCGATCAGGATCGTCAATGGCAGTCGTGTGGCGGTCGTGCTGAGGAAGGCAGAGTTCATGAGGTCCGTCTGGCGTCTGTTGGAGAATTCAGAACCACTCCGTACTATTGTTGATCGTTGCCGTCATGGTTGATTGCATAGATCAACATAAATGCTTTTCAGTCGATCCCGAACGAGGGAAGCCAGGACCGGCACCACGATGGCAGCTCTTCAAAAATCCACGCCAACAATTAGCACAGATCCGTGACACGCGCGCGGCAGAGAGTGAAACACGCTGGTAGCGTGCGTGTTTGCTCTCAGACCCGAATTTTTTCCGTCAATTGAAGCAATTCGTCGATTTCCGTCCCGCGAACTTGAGCGATGTCAAAGCTCCGGATCGCAATTGCCGGAAAGATGCCGCCATGACAAAAGATCCGCTTTCATATGCACTGCGCAACGTGCCGCGCTACACCAGCTACCCGACAGCACCGCACTTCCACGGCGGCGTGACGGCCAGGACGTATGCAGACTGGCTCGAAGCGATCAAGCCGGATGACAGCCTGTCACTCTATCTGCATGTGCCCTACTGCCGGGAGCTTTGCCATTATTGCGGTTGCCATACCAAGGCAACGCGCCAGGATGCGCCGCTGAAGACCTACGCAACGACGCTCGGACAGGAAATCAGTCTTGTCGCCGACCATCTGGAGTCTGCCGGACCGGTGCGTCACATCCACTGGGGTGGCGGTACACCCAGTCTTTTGCCGCGTCAGAGCCTCATTGACCTGACCGGTCTGATGCGCGTCCACTTCGATTTCGCCAAGGATCTGGAGCACGCCATCGAGCTGGACCCGAGACTGGTCACCGAGGAGCTCGCGGAAACTCTTGCACTGATCGGCATCAACCGGGCAAGCCTCGGCGTTCAGGACTTCGATCCGAATGTTCAGGAAGCAATCGGGCGGGTTCAGCCCTTCGAGATCGTTGCAAACGCCTCACGGTTTCTCAGGTCAGCCGGTCTTGATGCCCTGAATTTCGATCTCATGTACGGCTTGCCCGGACAGTCGCGCGAAACGATCCTGGACACAGTGGACAAGACGTTGTCACTTGCGCCCGGACGGATCGCGCTCTTCGGTTACGCGCATGTACCATGGATGCGCAAACACCAGCGACTGATCGACGAATCGACACTACCCTCAGCCGCCGAACGGCTCGAGCTGGCCGATCTGGCCAGAGCCGAGCTGCTGGATGCCGGCTACGTTGCAATCGGCCTCGATCACTTTGCACGTTCGGATGACAGCATGGCCATTGCGCTTGCTGACGGCTCGCTGAAACGGAATTTCCAGGGCTATACAACCGATCAGGGCGAACAACTCATTGGTTTCGGTGTGTCTTCCATCGGCAAGTTGTCCAATGGCTACATCCAGAACATGCCCGATGTAGGCAGCTGGCGGCGCAGCATCCTGTCGGGCGAGTTGCCGGTTTCCAAGGGACTGGCGCTTTCTTCGGATGACAGGATGCGCGGCCAGATCATCGAGGAACTGATGACCAACTATGCCTGCGACCTTACACCGGTCTGCAAAGGGCACGGACTGTCCGTTCAGGACCTTGGTGGTGCCTTTGATGCCTTGGAGGATCTGGTGACAGACGGGTTGGTGAAACTCGATTTCGGCACCGATGACGACGTAACGGTTTCCGTGACTGACAGTGGCCGTCCTTATGTCCGGCTCGCGGCTGCGGCTTTTGACGCCTATCTTGCGGAAAGTCAGGCAAGCGGCAAGGCAAGGCATTCCGCAGCGGTCTAGCGACAGCTGGCACAACGATCAGCCTGCGCGCGCGCCACGTACCGTAACCTCGATCAATAGCAGCACCGACGCGATCGCCAGGTAGGCTTCTTGTGACGTGAATGGCCTTTCTAATTCCAGGCACCAGTCGCGCGGCTTCAAAAGCCCCTTGAACTTCTGCAGCCTTGTCCGAGGTTCCTCCTCTCCCGGACGCAAGGCACGCCTTACGACACCAATGCAGGCCTCTTTGGAAACGAGCGCATAACTGTCCGGCCAGGACCCCATTACGGTTTCAAGTGTTTTCGTTGTCAGTTTGCGCGGATCCAAAACCCGGAAAAGCTCATTCTCAAGAACATCGCTCGCAAGCCACCCTTCCGTTCCGGTCGCGGCCACATTGCCGTTCTCCCGCTCCTCCTGCCCGGAGAGCTGCCAGCGCCTGTTGAGGATTTTGCGTTCGGGGGAAAGCGTTCGGCTGGTCGAATCCAGGACATTTACAATCTCGACCGGCTTGGCAATCGTCCTCTTGGAAAGGTCGCAACGAACAAAAGTTTGTTCATTCGCGTGGACATTGTACTGCTTGTGCGCGCCGCCATCGGGCACCGGCACCTCGACAAAACGAAGCGACTCTATCTTCATCACGACGACATCCGATTTTCACGAAACCGAACGCATTCTAGAGAATGAGCCCTAAATACAAGTTCCCGCGCGACCGGATCGAACCCGGTACTTGAGAACATGATTTAATTTCCGTTTCTTTGTTCGTGTCGCGCACCTGGAACAAAAAGGCTGCGAACGATGCGCAGCCTTTCGATAGATCAATGTTTTCGGTTCAGTGCATACCGGTCATCTGGCACAAGCTGCAGATCCGATTGAGATGGATCTTATCGGCCTTGTCTACACGAATAACCCCGCGGCGCTTCAGATCCGAAACCACACGGCTGACGGTTTCAATGGTGAGACCGAGATAGTCGGCGATTTCCTGCCGCGTCATGTGAAGCTGCAGATCAAAGCTGTCGTTCTCTTCATCCTGCGGACCGGTGCAGCCCAGACCGCCGCGGTCTGGAACAAGATGCATGAAAAAGCTGGCGACGCGCTCGACCGCCGATTTACGGCCCAGGAGAACCGCATGCTCGTGAAGAACACGCATCTGGTTGGTCAGGCACTTTGTCAGGGTTCTTTGCAGCTCGTCGGAGCGCTCGACTTGCCTCAAGTCGATTTCCTGAACGACCGAATCCGTCAGTGTTTCCGCCGTGCAGTCGTGTTCATTACCGTTGGCCAAGCCAAAAATGTCACCGGGACGAAGGACTTCCACGACCTGGCGGCGTCCGTCAGGGAGGAGTTTATAAAGCATCAGCGAGCCGCGAACGAGCTCATAAAGACGTTTTGCGTCGTCACCTTCGTAGTAAACGACGGCATGTGTCTCGTATTCAGACGTTTTGCCGCCGAATTCGGAGAAGCTTGCTTTGACCGGAGCGCATAGTGCTGCGCCGCCCGTCCTTGCGCCGGAGCCCTGACCTGTAACACTTGCTTCGAAATACGCCATCTTCCCCTCCTAAATGCGCTACCGCACCGATTAGGCTAATGGCAGTCCCTGTTGTGAATGACCCGATCGACCGATGGTCGACATGAGAAAACAAGGATTGCCCCAGGTTGCCAAAGCGTCCCGTCCGACGTTTGCAACTTGTAAGCCTGACTCTAGAACCAGGAATCCGTTGAAGAAATTCGGTCGACTGCGTAAGAGAAACTACATATGAGCTGAAACGACGCACGCGACAAAAGTCGTAGGGATGGCGTGCAAGCGAAAGCTAAAGAGCACCAACCTCAGGCCATCGCCGCCGTCAGCATCTCCAGGGACAAGGGCTTTCGCAAAACGGGCAGGTCATGCAGTTCGCGGGTCTGCCGGAGGATCTTGACGCGTGACTTTCCAGAGATGACGATAATCCTTGGCGGTATCGGCAAGCTCTTCAGTTCCTTGACAATTTGCGCTCCGCTCACGCCGGGGAGACCAAGGTCGACAATGACCCAGTGGCCGGCCGAGAGCTTCGCTTCGGCCAAGAATGTTTCGCCATCGAGGTAAATCCGGGGATGATGGTCCAGCTGCTCCAGCGCCACGGCGAGCGCATCGGCAACGGCTTCGTCATCCTCTACGATGTGAACAACCACGCAATCGGTTCCCGGTGTGCCGGCGAGATTGCCGGATCACCGTCTATACATACGCCAGAAACAGTGCGACGAATGTACGCAGAAATACGCCCTAAGGCATATTGCGGACAATTCACTTCCCAAAGCTAAGTAGATTTGCGTGTGTCATCCCGAAGCGGGATGACCGAGCACGATCCGGACCAGATCGGCCGCATTCCGGGCACCAAGTTTTTCCATGATGCGGGCTCGGTGGACTTCCACCGTGCGTGGGCTGATTCCGAGCGTTCGTCCGGCTTCCTTGTTGGAAGCACCATCCGTGATTTCCTTCAGGACTTCCAGCTCCCGGCGGGTGAGCAGCTCTGCGCCCTGAAAAGTCTGGGTGGTATCGACTTCCTGCCGCTGTTTCATGGCGGTTACGGCGTCTTTCACCCGCTCAAGAACGGATTCAGCTGAAAAAGGCTTCTCGATGAAGTCAAACGCGCCATTGCGAATGGCTTCAACAGCCATCGGAATATCACCCTGCCCGGAAATGATGAAAATCGGAGCCGGGTAATTCTCAGCATTCAGTGCCTTCAGGATTTCGATCCCGGAACGTCCGGGCATGTGGACATCAAGCATGACGCAGGCCGGAACGGACTTGCTCGCGGAATCAATGAAGGTGTCGCCGTCGGAGAACGTTTCAACGACATATCCCTCCATGTTGAACAGGACGGACAGCGCGTCGCGCACCGCAGGGTCATCATCGACGATATAAACGGCCTCTGCGTCTGGTTCCATTGTCATTCCGTCCCCAAAAATGTCTTCACTTCCTGTACGTCACGTGGCTTCATCCGGCAATTCTTCTCTCGGATGAACCGGCAACGTTAACAGAAACGATGCGCCGCTACCCGCCGGCGACGTTTCCAACTTCAAATCGCCACCATGGTTTTGAGCGATTGACCGCGAAATCGCCAGTCCGAGACCGACGCCTTTGTGTTTTGCCCCGGTAAAGGCCCGGAAAAGACCTTCAACGACTTCGGGAGGCACACCTGGCCCATTGTCCTGAACCCTGAATTCAAGCGTATCGTCATTCAGACGCACCGACAAAGACACATGTTTTTGATGCTGCTCGGCGACGGCTTCGCGTGCGTTCCGCAACAAGTTTACCAGTACCTGACGTATCTGAACCGGATCGGCCTGCAGCGGTGGCAATCCGGGTTCGACATTTGCGAACACATAAGCCTGATTTTCGCCACTGCCGAGTTGTGCAAGTTCCAGACAGGACTTGACGAGTTCATCGACATCGACCGTCTGCCGTGCCGGTGCCTTTTTTTCCACCAGCTGCCGCATGCGCTGGATGATGTCACCGGCCCGTTCCGCCTCTCGGACAGCCTTTTCGATGACCGACAGGATCAACGGATCCATCGACTCGTCCGTTTTGGCCTTGCGCGACACGGATTGCAGGTAAAGGAGCACTGCGGTCAAAGGTTGATTGAGCTCATGCGCGATGGCCGCACCCATTTCATCGAGTGCGCTCAGCCGTGTCATGTGCAGAAGTTGCGCCTGGGCCTTTGCAAGTCGGTCCTCGATCTGCTTTCGCGAACGCAGGTCTCTTAGAATGCCGATGAACTGGCGCCCGTAAGGCGTATCGGCTTCGCCGACGGACAGCTCGATGGGGAACTCGGTTCCGTCCTTGTGCCGTGCGCGCACTTCCCGACCGATCCCGATAATCTTTTTCTCGCCCGTGTCGATATAGTTTTTGACGTAGGTGTCATGCTCGCGGGCGTATTCTTGCGGCATGATCTTATGGACGTTCCGGCCTAGCAGGTCGGCCGCCTCGTAGCCGAACAGGTCCTCACAGGCCTTGTTGTAAGCCAGGACCAGGCCACGCTCGTTGATGACGATGATGCCGTCTACCGCCGTGTCGAACACGCTCGCAAGGCGGGCCTCTGAAACAGCGGCCGTTTCCGCTTCACGATCAATTACACTGTCGTCCGCCATTAAGGCACCCAAATGGAAATCACGTCCATTCAAGGTTTAAGGGGTTTCACGTAGACCAGCAACCCGTCATATGCCTAAATCTCTGGAAGCCAAGCGCTAATTCGCCGCACCGCGTCTTCCAGCTGAGCCGGGTCACGGGCGTAGCAGAGGCGGAGAAATTTCTCGCCTCCTGGGCCGAACGCCGTGCCCGGCGCAAGACCGACACCGGTCTGGCGAACAAGGTCAAGCGCGAACCTTCTAGTATCCGCGACGCCGTCGATGCAGAAGAACAGGTAAAAAGCGCCGTCAGGCGGCACCACGTTGACCCGGTCGATCTCTTGCAGTCCGTTCAGAACGATGTCTCTACCTTCTCGTGCGCGCTCAATCTGGGACGCCAGAAACGACTCGCCCTCGGTAAGCGCAGCCACCGCTCCCCACTGCAGGAAAGCAGGCACGCCCGACGTCGAATACTGTACAAGATTTTCAATAACTTGACCGACAGCCGGCGGCGCAGAGATCCAGCCGACCCGCCACCCGGTCATGGCCCAGTTCTTGGACATGGAATTGACGAAGATGATGCGATCGTCTTCTTCAAAAAGGTCGTAAAATGATGGCGCCCGCCGGCCCTCGCCATAGTAGTAGAGTGCGTAAATCTCGTCGGCGATGATCCAAAGGTGATGTTTGCGGGCAAGTTCCAGATATTCCTTCAGAAGATCTTCGGAGGCGACCCACCCGGTTGGATTGCTCGGTGAATTCAAGAACAGCGCGGCCGTGTTCGATGTGATCGCAGCTTCGATATCCTCGATGTCCAGGCTCCAGCCGGCATTGCTTTCGCACAGCTTGACGGGAACGCTCCGCGCGCCGTGGATTTCGATCGCAGCCACGATGTTTGGCCATGAGGGTGATGGCGTAATGACGTCGCGCCCCGGATCAACAACAGCCTGAACAGCAAGCTGAATCGCCTGCATTCCCGACCCGGTGACAAAAAACCGCTCAGGTGAAAAGGAGCGGTTGAAAACTGCCTGGTGGTAGTCTGCCAAGGCTTCGCGCAGCTCCGGGATACCACGCTGGTAGGTGTAGAAGGTCTCCCCCCGATCCAGCGAGTCCTTTACCGCCCTGTTGATAAAGTCAGGTGTCGGAAGGTCACCCTCTCCTGCCCACAATGGGATCAGGGATTCGTGATGCCTTCCGGCGTTGACCAGTTCGACTATGCCGCTTTCAGGCGTGTTTCTTGCGCCCTTGCTCAATCGCTGAATCAGGTCGGACAACTCTTGTTTCCCCTCAATGACATTCGAGCGCAAGTTAGCGTGTTTGGACTGAAATGTTTCATGAAACCATGTGAACAAGACTTCACGGACGTTGATCGGTTCCAACCCATTGCAAACCGGTCCATAATCAGCACGAGGCCTTGGTCGCAAGACGAATGGACAGATCGCCGCGGCTGTGCTCCGATCAAGCAACGCAGCGGGACAGACAGCTGCAACACCGGTCGGGAGGACGGTAAACCAAAAGATGCTGCATGGATGGATCGTGATATTGGCCGCAACGGCCTATATCCTGCTGCTCTTTGCCATTGCCAGCTATGGCGACCGCATGAAGCGCCGTACGTCTTCACGTGCAGGCGGGCGCCCGTTCATCTACGCTCTGTCGCTTTCCGTCTATTGCACGTCGTGGACCTTTTTCGGTTCGGTCGGCAACGCCACCCGGAATGGCGCGGAGTTCCTGACGATTTATATCGGGCCCCTTCTGGTGTTCGCGCTCGGATATCCGCTGCTTCGCCGGATCATCCAGATATCGAAAACCGAGAGCATCACGTCGATCGCCGACTTTATCGGTGCGCGGTACGGAAAGAGCCAATCCGTCGCGGCCCTCGCAACCATCATCGCCGTCATCGGCGTGATCCCCTATATCGCTCTTCAGCTCAAGGCGGTGTCGTTTTCGGTGACCACGATGGTCGGACCGCTTATGTCCCAAGGGTTTTCCTTTGCACCGTTCTTCAACGACCTCACGCTTCTCATCGCCCTTGGCATGGCCATATTCAGCTGGGCATTCGGCACGCGGCACATTGATGCGACCGAACACCAGGAAGGCCTCATGCTTGCAATCGCGACGGAGGCGATCGTCAAGCTTCTGGCGTTCCTCGCGGTCGGCATCTGGGTAACCTACTGGCTTTTCAGCGGTCCGTTCGACCTCGTCCGGGCAATCTCCGAAGCTCCCGAGGTTGCCCAGATTTTCGAGCAGCCCATCAATGTGAGCAACTGGATGATCCTCTCGGTGTTGTCCGCTTTTGCCGTATTGATGTTGCCGCGACAGTTCCACGTGACGGTTACGGAAAACAATTCCGACGAGGAACTCAAATGCGCCACGTGGCTGTTCCCGCTCTATCTCGTCCTCATCAACCTGTTCGTGATCCCGATCGCGGCGGCCGGGATGCTGCGGTTCGGGCAGGATATCAATCCTGATACCTATGTTCTGGCCCTGCCGATCGATGCCGGGCTGGATTGGCTAGCCCTGTTTGTCTTCATCGGCGGGCTATCGGCGGCGACCGCCATGGTCATCGTCGCGACCGTTGCGCTCGCAATCATGATCTCCAACGACATCGTCGTCCCGCTGTTGCTGCGCCGGCACAGCGAAGCAGAGCTGGTCAATACCGGCGGGCAGGACATGAGCCGCCTTCTGCTGACGATCCGCCGTCTTGCGATTTTCGCAATCCTTCTGCTGGCGTACGCTTATTACAAGGCCGCCGGCGACACTGCGGCGCTGGTGTCCATCGGGCTCTTGTCCTTCGCCGCGATCGCGCAATTTGCGCCGGCATTCATCGGCGCGCTGTTCTGGCGCCGGGCAACCTCGCTCGGCGCGCTCGCCGGCCTGAGCGGCGGTTTCTTGTTTTGGGCCTATACGCTTTTGTTGCCAACCTTTGCGCAATCGGGGCTGATTTCCGTCGGCTTCCTGACAACCGGGCCCTTCGGCATCGGGTTCCTCAATCCGCAATCGCTCTTCGGCATAGACATTGATCCCTTCATCCACGGGACGCTCTGGAGCCTTACGGTCAATGTCCTTCTTTTTGTCGGTTGTTCCTTTTTGCGAAAGCCGCTTCCGGCCGAAACGCTGCAGGCCAATGTGTTCGTGCCTGCAGAATTCACCCCTGCTCCGAGCCTGCGATACTGGCGGACGTCGGTAACGGCAGGCGACCTCCAGTCGACGGTTGCGCGCTATCTCGGCGAGGAGCGCACGGAGCGCTCGTTCAGCAGATTTGCAGGCGAAAGGGGGATCTCTCTAGATCCGAACACGCTAGCCGATGCCAATCTGCTGCGGTTTTCCGAACAGCTGCTGGCCAGCGCCATCGGCGCAGCCTCTTCCCGCCTCGTCCTGACCCTGATGCTGAAGCGGCACGACCCGTCAACCAAAGGCGCGGTGAAGCTTCTCGACGATGCGTCCATCGCGATCCAGTACAACAGGGATCTGCTGCAAACGGCGCTCAATCAGGTCCGTCAGGGCATCGGTGTGTTCGACCGGGACCTGCGGCTGATCTGCTGGAACCGACAGTTCCGCGACCTCCTGGGACTTCCGGCCGAGTATGGTCAGGTGGGCACGACACTCGATGCCATTTTGCGTTTCAACGCAGAGCGCGGCGAACACGGGCCAGGACCTGTCGAAGCAATCGTCGCAGACCGGCTCGAAAAGCTCGTTATTGTTCAGGAAACCTTCCAGGAAAAACTGGCATCCAACGGCACAGTCTTTGAAGTCCGCATCAGCCCGATGCCCGATGGCGGCATCGTGACAACCTATACCGACATCACCGAGCGTGTTCTGGCCGAAGAAGCACTTGCGCGTGCGAACGAAACGCTGGAGCGGCGCGTGCGTGAACGCACGGAAGAGCTCACCCATGTCAACGAACGCCTTGTCGAAGCGACGCGCGAAGCCGAAGAAGCCAATTTGGGCAAGACACGGTTTCTGGCCGCAGCAGGACACGACATTCTGCAGCCTCTCAATGCCGCCCGCCTCTACTCGTCCGTTCTGGTCGACAAGCTGAAGGCCAGCGATGACGGCGATCTCGTCCGTAACGTGGAATCGGCCCTTGAGTCTGTCGAAGACATTATCGGGGCCGTCCTCGATATTTCCCGCCTTGACACCGGCGCCTTGAAACCGGAACCGACAGTGTTTCGCCTCGACGAACTCTTGCGCGGTCTAGCGCTCGATTTCCAACCGGTCGCCCAGGAAAAGGGGCTGGAGCTCAGAATTGTGCCGACGTCGGTCTCGGTGCGGACCGATCGCAGGCTGCTGCGCAGGCTCTTGCAGAACCTTGTCTCAAACGCGCTGAAATATACCCAGAAGGGCAAGGTGCTGGTCGGCTGCCGGCGGCGTGGAAACCGTATCCTCGTCGAGGTCTACGACACCGGGATGGGCATTCCAAAGAGCAAGCAAAAAGCCATCTTTCATGAGTTTCACAGGCTCGACGACGGTATGCGCGTTGCCAAAGGTCTCGGGCTTGGCCTGTCGATCGTCGAACGCATCAGCCACGTACTCGACCATCCGGTGGATCTTCGTTCGGAGGCCAACAAGGGCTCCTGCTTCTCGGTCGAATTGCCGCGCTCCGCCTCAATGCCCGATGCCATACCGACAAAGCAGGCGCCGGCTTCCGTTGGCAATCTGGATGGCCTGTGCGTCGTGGCCATTGACAATGAACCCGATATTCTCAGCGGCATGCGCCATCTGTTGACCAATTGGAATTGCACGGTGGTCACCGCCGCGGACGATCAGGAAGCTGCGGCGCTGTTGAACAAGGCGGGGCTAACGCCGGACGTGATCCTGGCCGACTATCACCTGGACAACGGCACGGGGATCGAAGCGATCATCAAGCTGAGATGGAAGTTTGGCGGCCATCTTCCAGCGATACTGATCACCGCCGATCGCAGCCGCCCCGTGCGGGCAGAAGCCAGCGAGAAGGATATTGCGTTCTTCAACAAGCCGGTCAAACCCGCCGCATTGCGCGCGCAATTGGCCCGTTGTCACGCAGGACAGGCGGCAGAATAAGGCGGATGGAAGCGCCCGCGCTCAGGATGTGGAGGAAAGTGCCTGGGTGTCTTGCGGCGGCGTGCCGGAAACCTCGCCCTGCCACTCATCGGTTCTGACTTGCGTGATCTTCATCGGATTGGGGTGCGGTTTTCCGAAGAAATAGCCCTGTAGAGTATCGCAGCCCAGTGTGCGCAGCGCATCGACCTGGAACTGGCGCTCGACCCCCTCGGCGGTGACCTCCAGTCCGAGATTGTGCGCAAGGGCGATCACAGCAGAGATGATGGCAAGACCGTCGCTTCGTTCACCGATTTCATCCACGAAGGACTTGTCGATTTTGATCTTGTCGAATTTGTACTGGCGCAGATAGGACAGTGACGAATAGCCCGTGCCAAAGTCGTCGAGCGAAATCTTGATGCCCAGGTCCCGCAATTTCGCCAGTTTCTCCGGCGCCGAACCGAAGTCGCGCAAAAACACGGATTCGGTGATTTCGAGAACCAGACGCTCAGGGGGAAATCCGGTCTCATCGAGCACGGTTTCGATGTGCCCGACAAGGTTCGGGTCTATGAACTGAACCGGTGACAGGTTGACCGCAACGCTCTCCAACTCGGGACACTGTGCGGCTGCTGTGCAAGCCTTTCTCAAGACCCAGTTTCCAAGTTGCAGAATGAGGCCGGCCTGTTCCGCGATCGGAATGAACGTGTCCGGGGTGACTTCACCGCGCGTCGGGTGGAACCAGCGGACCAATACTTCGCTTGAGACGACCTTACCGGACCGCGCATTTACGATCGGCTGGAATTCGACGCTCAGCTTTCCGTACTCGAAAGCCTCGCGCAAGTCCGCTTCCAACTCGCGGCGTTCACGCACCTCGCGCTCCATGTCGCTTTCGAATGCAAGCGCACGGCCACGCCCGCTTTCCTTGGCCTTATAAAGTGCAATATCCGACTTGCGCATCAGGTCGTCGACGGTGTCGCCCTTGTCGCGCAGGCGCGTAAAGCCGACGGTCGCGCCAATTGCAAAGTCACGTCTGCCAATCCTGAAAGGCTTTCGGGTCACATTGACAAGTTCTTCGGCAAACGCACCGGCGGCCTGATCGCTAACAAAGCTTCCCAGCGCCGCAAATTCGTCACCGCCGAACCGCGCCAACACAGTCCTGCCCTCGCTGAGCGCCGTGAACCTGGCAGCCACCTGCTTCAACAGTTCGTCGCCCGCCGGGTGGCCGCTGGTGTCGTTGACGACCTTGAAATTGTCGAGGTCGATCAGAAACAGTGTCAGGGTGTTCTGTCCGGACCTGACCTGATCCGCAAGCAGGCTCTCCGCCTCTTTCAGGAACCAGCTCCTGTTGCCGATACCGGTCAGTGAATCGTGTTCGGCAAGATGCGAAACCAGCTCGCTGGCGCGGCGGGTTTCGGTGATGTCGGACGCCACACCGCGGTAACCGGCCAGAGACCCGTGATCGTCATAAACCGGTTTTGCCGACAATGACCACCACCGTTCCTCCTCGTTGACGGTCAGCCCGATAACGGCGTCGCGGAAGGACTTTTGCAGATCAATCGACTTTTCCAGCGCGTAGACGGCTCGCCGTGCCTGGTCATTGTCAAGCGAGTAGGCAAGGTCAACCATGCGCATCGATTCCAGCTGCGCCCGATTGCGCCCGCTCGCGTGCAGGAACCGGTCGGAGACATTGCGGAAATTCCCGGTGCTGTCGGTTTCCCAGATCCAGTCACTCGACGTCTCCTCGAATTCGTTCAAGAGGAGTGCGATCAACTCACCGCGCTGCTCAAGCTCGGCTTCGGCAAGAAAGTGCGATGTGAACAGCCAGCCCGCAGCTGTGGTGCTGCCGACGACGATAAAGGCGTAGCTTGTCAGCAGGAACAGGAGCGGCCACATCATCACGCTTTGGTCGATCACAAGTGCGGTGACGGCAGCTGCGTAGAGAATGGCTACCCAGCGAAACGCTGCCTGCGGCACCGTCGCAAGTGCAAAGCCGCCGCCGCAGATCATGCCCGTCGTGACGCAGGAGGCAATCCAGATCGCGTTCAGGTTACCACTGGCAAAGGCCGCAATCGGAACGACTGCCCAAAGCGCGCTCAATATGGTTGCATGGCGTACGGCAGCGGACAGTGCTCCACGGGAGGCCAGTTCAATCGGCGAGCGTTTCGAAAGCAGCCACTTGACCGTCGTCACTGCCATGAGGCTAACGACTGCGCACAGCCACGCAACCACGTAGGGGGCAGGAAGCTCCTGCGCCAGAACCGGTGTTACGACAATTGCGTTGACGATATTCGCCAGAACGGTGAGTGGCGTGAGACGGGCAATGCTCGAGATCTGGGCCGCCCGAACCCTGCAGGCGAGATACTGCTCGACAACGGGATGCCCGAAGGCAAGCAGCAGGGCCCTATCCGGACTGGAGCTGGATTGCTCGCGCGCCTCCGCTGCCGCAGACTTTAGACGGGCCCCCGGTGACACAAACGCCATAAAGATCGTCTTTAGGATCAGTCTCCAATTGGCGCCGGGCCGCATCTCGTCTCCGCATCTGCTACTCTTTACTGTGTGCGCCACAGCTCAATCAGTCACAGTGCTACAACCATTCCCTGAAATTCCGGTAAAGAGGCTTCGCGGATTTTTGGAATTTTCTGAAACATTTAAAGAATTTAGAGCTAATTTCCGTTTACCTTAACAAACTCGGTCCTGCCGCATCAGCCGGATGAAAAAACAAAACGGCCGGAGTGTCCAAGCACTCCAGCCGCCTTGTCAGAAGTCAGTTTGATAGCTCACGCACCGACGTCAGGCGCCGGCTGCTTCCTGCTCCTCGCCCCCAAGCTGCCATTGCCCGGCTTCGATCTTGGACGCTGCGATAACGGCCTGTGTACGGCTTTCGACACCGAGTTTTTGCAAAATCGCTGAAACGTGCGCCTTCACGGTCGCCTCCGACACAGACAGCTCATAGGCGATCTGCTTGTTCAGCAAACCTTCGGACAACATCATGAGAACCCGAACCTGCTGCGGTGTCAGTGTCGACAGGCGCTGTACAAGGTCGTCGCTGCCGTCATCGGCTTTCAGATCGACATCAGGCGGGGTCCACATGTTGCCCGACATGACTTCGGAGATCGCCTGGCGGATAACTTCGATGCCGTGCGACTTGGGTATGAAACCGGATGCGCCGAACTCTATCGCGCGCCGGATCGCCTGCGGCTCCTCATTGGCCGAAACGACAACAACGGGAACGCCGGCATATTGCGCGCGCAGATACATCAAGCCCGAGAAACCCCGCATCCCCGGCATGGTCAGGTCAAGAAGGATCAGGTCCGCGTCGCCATCCTGCTCCAGGCGTGCCGTGACGTCTTCGAGAGCTCCCGCCTCTTCGATGGACGCCTCGGGATACTGCGATTCCAGTGTCTGACGGAGCGCTCCTCGAAACAGGGGGTGATCATCTGCGATTATGAATCGATACGAAGTCGACGACACGTTGCTTTTCCTCCCTCAACGGTCATTTTTCCCGCCTTGCCAACCCGGCCATGCCGAGCGCTCCGTTCGTCGTATGCGCTTCCAGACTTGTTTTTGGCTTCTCGGTTCGCATTGCGGCCTCTTCGAAGTATGTTTGCATCATGGGTTGCACGCAAGTCAAACAATGCTTTTGCTCCACATATGCACGACTTGCAGCCCCACTGCGCGCTTCAAAAACGGTATTTCATTGTATCAAGCGGCATCTCGCGCAATAGAACGCTGCAATAGATCTCTTGTGACGCAGTGCAACTACCAGTTTAATTTCAAACTTCCGCAGCGGTGTCAGTTCTTGTGTTAATAATCCGGCCGCCAGCAAAACAATTTTTTCCACAGACTGCATTTCTTATTGATAATCTTTCAAAAGAGAGCAACTAATAAACTTGAACGACTTTTCAAAAACTAATTAATCACTGAGCATACGAATTTACAGAATGACCATTAAAGCCACTCTATTTTCATTTGTGAATCGCTGGGAATGCGACGAAAACGATCATCTAAACGTTCAGTTTTATTTCAGCCGCTTCGAGGAAGCCGATCGCCAGTTTCGGCTGATGTCTGGTCTGGGCGAAACCCTCGTCGGTGCCCGGCGCGTTCGTCATGTTCGCTACCACAAGGAACTTCGGACCGGTGATCTCATCACCGTGCATTCCAGCGTTGCCTTTGACGGCCCGCATATGCTGACCGTTGTTCACGAAATGCGGGACGGAACCACCGGAACCCTGGCCGCAACGGCCCTTGACGGATACGAGCCCAGCCCGAATTCGGCCAAACCCTTGCGTCAGCGCTTCAAAGAGTTTCAAACGCCCATGATTTCTGAAGCCGCTCCGCGCGGCATTCAGTCGGGACCCGCTGGTCTGCGTACCTCCCTTTCCGGCCTTTTGTCACAAGGCGCAGAGATTTGTTATCGGGGAACCGTTTTGCCACGCGACATAGGACCCGACGGCAGGGCGGACGACCAATATGCCCTGTCGTGCTGCACCGACGGTGTTCCGCATGTCTGGCAGCGCACGCCGATGGACCATGCCTACCTGACAGAAAACGGGTTCGGCCGCGTTGCCGCCGAAATGAAACTGACCTGGGCAACACCTCTTAAATCCGGTGATGCAGTCGTGGTCGCAACAGGTTTCACCAGCGTCGGGCCCAGCACGTTCACCATGCGGCATCATTTGTTCGAAAGCCGCACGTCCCGGCTTGCAGCGACCCTGGATGTTGTTGCTCTGACGATGAACTTGTCGACCCGCAAGGCGGTCCGTCTGCCGGAAGACGCTCACGCCGGTATTTCAAAAATGCTGATCGACTGAGCCGCAAAGCGCTGCGACGCGGATTGTCGCCCCGCGCAAGGCACTTTTCGTAAGACTTGATCAGCAGCAACCGAGTGACGCCCTTTATTCCGGAAGGGCTCTAGTTGCCCTCGCCGTCGAAATCCTTTTGCAGATCACGAACCATGCCGAAGAACCGCCGCATGGCGCTTTCGGTGAACGAGAGCACACGCTCGAATTCTTCGTCTTCCTCGGTCCATCTTGATGTTTCATTTCCGCTTCCGGATTCGGGCCGTTTCAAGACCGATCCCGGCGCTTGAGGCGATGCGTCGGGGTCGTCGCCCTCAATCTGCTCAAGGCGCGCCTTCAGTCGGTCGACTTCTGATGCCAGTTCGTTGATTTCGGCAAGGTAGGCTTCTTCAGCCAGTGGTACCGGATTGCATCGCCAGGAACTGTTCTGCTTTCTGCAAATCGACACGGTGCCGTTTTGCTTGTCGACCCGGAGAATGTCGCCATCCGCCTCAACCAGAGAAAACCGGTCCGGCTGTCCCTCGGTCACGGCGTCCGCATCTTCAGTTACGATCTTCAACCCGGCATGCGCAGTCGCTGCAAACAGGAACACTGCCGCACCAGCTGCCAGGAACGAAAGAAAAGTCGTCTTGCGCATTGTCATTGGATCTCTCCGAATTCCGGACCAAGACTTCGCCAGTCACGCCGCGAAGCCTTGCAGGATCTGAATGCCACAATTCCATGGCCAAAGCACGACCAATCGCATTTGCGCGAACCGATTGCCCATATGGCACCAGTCGGGTTATTCGCTGGCGGGGAGTAATGCCTCGAGTGTTTCAATACGGTCCGCCTCCGCTGACGGTTTGTCCCAACGCAGTCTCGAGATCCTCGGAAACCGCATGGCGACGCCCGATTTATGGCGACCGGAGCGGTTCAGGCCTTCGAAAGCGATCTCAAGCACGAGCCCAATGTCCTTGTTGTGCGTGACTTCGCGGACCGGACCATAGCGATTGATGGTGTTGTTGCGCACAAACCTGTCAATTTCCCGCAGTTCTTCGTCGGTAAATCCGAAATAGGCCTTTCCGACCGGAACGAGCTCCTCGCCCGCTTCCGTCTGACGCCAGACGCCAAAGGTGTAGTCGGAATAAAACGAGGACCGTTTCCCGTGTCCTCGCTGGGCGTACATGAGAACCGCATCAACGAGAAACGGTTCCCTTTTCCACTTGAACCACAATCCTCTCGGGCGTCCGCTGACATATACGGAATCCCAGCGTTTGAGCATCAAGCCTTCAACGGCCTCCGCATTGCCGTCCTCAAGATGTGGTTGCGGGTCGGATCTTGCGGCCGCGATTGCCTCCCAGTCACTCACCGCGACCATGGGAGACAATTCGATGCGCGGGTTGGAGAGCGATTCAATAAAGGCTTCCAACCGTTTGCGCCGCTCGGAAAACGGCAACTCCCGCAAATCCTCATCCTTGAGGTGAAGAAGGTCATAGGCCCTGATGGCCGCCGGATAGTCTTTCTGCAGCTTGGGGCCGGCGCTCTTGCGATTGAGACGCTTTTGAAGGTCGGAAAACGGCCTGATTTTTCCGTCACTTACGACCAGCAATTCCCCGTCGATGCACGCATCGAAATCCAATACGTCAACTATGTCGGGAAAAGACCTGGAGATATCCTCGCCTGTCCGGCTGTAAAGGCGGCGGACGATTTCACCACTGGATGTCCCTCCGGCAGACGCCTGAACCCGAATGCCGTCCCATTTCCACTCGACCGCAAAGTCGGCCGCTGCCAGACCTGCGGGATCCCGATCCTCGTCCAGAGGATGCGCAAGCATGACTGGCCGGAATGGCGCCGGGTCCTTGTTGTCGGGTCGTTCCGCCTTCCCTTCCGCCCAGGCGAAGAGGTCTTCATATGGCGGAGCCAATCCGTGCCAGACCTCTTCCACCTGCGCAACCTCAAGCTCACCAAGGCGGGCAAGTGACGTCTTGGCAAGCCGCGCGGAAACACCGACACGCAATCCACCGGTGACCAGCTTGAGAAGTGCCCACCTTCCGGTTTCGTCGAGCCTGTCGAGCCAGTCGGTCAGAAGCCGGTGCACATCGGATTTGCCGGCAAGATCAAGTGCGGTTACGACTTCGGAAAGCGCCAACTCCTCACCAGGTCGATCGGCGTCCAGGCCCTCAGGAGTGGGCCACATCAAGGCGATCGTCTCGGACAGATCGCCGACAAAATCATAAGACAGCGAGAACAGCTGCGGATCCGTTTTGTCGCTGATCAGCGCCCTCAGAACCGCTGGTTTGGCATTCTTGAAGCTGAGACCACCTGTGAGCGCCGCCAGGGCGTAACCTCGGTCCGGGTCGGGTGTTTCCCTGAAATAGCGCACCAGCAGCGCTTCCTTGGCGAGGCGCCGGGGTTCCAGTGAAAGCCTATCCAACAATGCTGAGAATGCGCGCATTGGCAAAAAAATACCGGGAAAGACCCGTGGGGCAAGTCTTTCCCGGAAATTTGCGTCTCAGCAAACCTGCGCCGAGCCGCCTTTGTTTTCTTTATACCTCAGTGAATTAGGCTGCCGCGTAGCTCAAATTGTCTTCCGCGCGGTACTGAAGCCCGACGATGCCATCCTTCTCCCACCTGATTTCCATCGGGAACCGATCCCCTGCGTGGTCTTCGTAGGTCACGTGCATACCTATGACGACGCCTTCAAAGGACGTCACGCCGACGCCGCCTTCCGAACTGTTGACCAGATTGGTCACGATCGCGTCGCCTTCGGCGGTGATCAGCCTGATCTTCTGCCCCATTTCCTGTTTGCGGGACGCCCGACGGCGTTCCTCGACATCCTGGGTCATTTCCAGAAGGAAGCCCTCGATCCCTTCTGCCATCTTGTCCGCGACTTCCTTGACTTCCCCGGAAATGCGATCGACCGTTTCGGCCTCGCCTGCAGTCGTCTGGATTGCCTGATCGACACTCTCAGCACTTTGAACAGCGTTGCTTGTCTCGCTCGCGGCCATGGTGATGCTCTGAGAAATCTCCTGGGTTGCGACGCTTTGTTCGCCAACCGCTGTCGTGATTGCACCGGTCACTTCGCTGATCATCTCGATGGAACCGGAAATCTTTCGGATGGAGTCGACCGCTTCATTGGTGAGGCCCTGAACGGAAGAAATCTGGCTGGAGATCTCCTCTGTTGCCTTCGCAGTCTGTGTCGAAAGTTCCTTCACTTCCGCCGCGACGACCGCGAACCCCTTGCCGGCTTCCCCTGCCCTGGCTGCTTCAATTGTTGCGTTCAGCGCCAGCAGGTTGGTTTGCTCCGCAATCGCCCGGATCATCTCCACGACCGTGCCGATCTTCTCAACCGCATCGGCGAGGCTTGAAACATTTGCATCGGTGCGGTGCGCCACACCGGTGGCATCGTCAATAACCGCGTTCGCCCGGTCCGCCTGGTTCATGATTTCCTGGATCGCTGCAGACATTTCTTCGGCTGCAGCGGCCACGGTCTGCACGTTGTTCGACGAGGAAGAAGATGCATCCCGGGCCTGTGTCGCGGCGCCGGATGCGTCCTGCGATATCGAGCGAACGCGGGCTGCAATATCTGTCATGGACCCGGTTTTGTCGTGGACTTCGCCAGTTACGCTTTCCATGAGGTTCCTGAACTTGCTGATCAGGGTCTCGACATGGTTCTGGCGCATACGTTCGCGATCCCGCTCCTTCGCAGCTTCACCCTCAAGGGTTTGCCGGATACGGGCGTTTTCCTGGAAAACCCCGCCCGCACGGGCAAGATCACCGATGGCGTCACTGCGATCCGCATAGGGCATCGCAAAGTCAACGTCACCCTTGGATATCCGGACGAGGTTATGCGTGAGGTTTGCCAGCAATCCATTGACGCTGCGAAGCTGCCAGATACAGATCGCAATCGTGACGAGGATGACCCCAAGCGTCTCGGCGATCACAAAATTAAGGTGATTGTTTGCGGCGCTTGCCAGTTCCTGCGCGCGTGCTTCCGCAGCCTTGAGCATTCCGAGCGACGCTTCACGGATCAAGTTCAACCGTTCCGTCGCCTTTCCAAACCAGACCGAGCCTTCGATGCCCAGCCCGTCCTTGGTTTCGGGAAGCGAGCGCAACACCTTGCGCCATTCCATGACCTGATCCACCGCAGGGCCGGACACGATCTGTTTGTATGCTTCCATCTCCTTCGGGGTCGCAACCCTGTTGAAATTGTTCAGGAACGCGGTTTCAACCGACAACCGGTCGAAGTAAGCGAGAAAACGGTCGTTTGGCACGTCTCCGGTTTTGCCGACGATGGTGAAGAGCTGCCCACCAATCGCGCGTTCAAGTCCGCCTGCTTCGATCGCTTCTGTCAGGAGCAGGAACGGGGTCATCTGCTCGGCATATTCGGGGTCAGCACTGGCGTTCTGAGCCGCCTGGACGATTGTAATGAGGTCGCGGATCTTCCCGGAATAGAAAGCAAGGTTTTTCTTGCCGTCCGCAGCTTCATTGTCAATTGCAGTCCGGTGCGCAGCGACCGCGTCCAGGCCTTTGACTGTCGCGTGCACTTCGTCGAGAAGTTTCTTGTTGCTGACATCGAATTCGGCGACCGTGTTGCGCAGATCATCCAGCGCCGTGTTGGTGGCTTGCCTCTGGCTGTTAAGCAGGTCGCGTGCGTTGTCGCCGTACCCGGAGGCCAGCAGAACCGCAGTCCTGCCGCGCTCCTTTTGAAGTTCGTGCAATACCGCTTCGGACTTTTCCGCAACCAGTGCGGTCGGGTAGATGTCCGACGCAATTTTACTTTCATTTAGAGCTTCGTTGAACGCGATCAGACTTGCGACCGCATAAGCAAGCAATGGGACGATCGCCAGCATGGCAATCTGCATGCGAATCGATTTCAACATTAGGAACCCCCAACCACGAGAATTGGGAGAA
This sequence comes from Roseibium sp. MMSF_3544, assembly GCF_030732845.1. Lineage (GTDB taxonomy): Bacteria > Pseudomonadota > Alphaproteobacteria > Rhizobiales > Stappiaceae > Roseibium. Next base: position 238,352 of record NZ_JASHKA010000002.1, on the reverse strand, counting down.
TCTAAGCTCCGGTTCGGTTAACAAACTTACTAACCAGAGCGAGAAAAACGGTTGCATACACCTACCTTAGGTAATTTTGCTGAGGTCGCGTTCACTCCCCGCGCGGTCTCCATCGCCACTCCTTTCATGGATGCCCAAAAATTCATCATTGAGGCGGAGTGGACGACGTGTGGTTTTAACGATATAAGCCGCGCAATTCGGGTTCATTTGCGAGACCGAACCCTTGCCCGGCACACGTCCGGGCCGATCCGGTAGACTGCTGATTGGCATGCAGATGATCCGGAGCAGTTGAAAGATCTCTATGACTGATTTGACGTCTCTCGCCCCGGCCCTGTCGGCCGCGCTGGCGAAACGAGGCTATGAAAGCCTCACTCCCGTGCAGGAAAGCGTTCTCAACGATGCACCAGCGGAAGCGGACCTACTGGTTTCCGCTCAAACCGGATCCGGCAAAACCGTCGCCTTTGGCCTTGCTCTGGCGCCGACGTTGCTCGGCGATCGCGAGCGCCTCGACAAGGCCGCTGCGCCTGTCGCGCTGGCCATTGCGCCAACCCGCGAACTGGCGCTGCAGGTAAAGGAAGAACTGACCTGGCTCTATGAGGAGGCTGGCGCAGTCACCGCGTCCTGCGTTGGCGGCATGGACCCGCGAACCGAGCGTCGTCAGCTCGAACGTGGCGCACATATCGTTGTCGGCACCCCGGGACGCCTGCGTGATCACATCGAAAGAGGCAGCCTCGACCTTTCCGAACTGCGTGCAGTCGTCCTCGACGAGGCCGACGAAATGCTGGACATGGGCTTCCGCGAGGACCTGGAATTCATTCTGGATGCCGCGCCCCAGGAGCGACGCACGTTGATGTTTTCGGCAACCGTTCCAAAACCGATTGCGGAGCTGGCCAAGCGCTTCCAGAAAGATGCCGTCCGCCTCTCAACCATTAATGCACGCGAACAGCATGGCGACATCGAGTATGTCGCCCATCCGGTTGCTCCGAACGAACGTGAGAACGCCATCATCAACGTCTTGCGGCTGCATGAAGCGGAAAAAGCGATTGTTTTCTGTTCCACCCGCGAGGCGGTGAGCCGTCTGACATCCCGGCTTGCAAACCGGGGCTTTTCGATTGTCTCGCTGTCGGGTGAACTCAGCCAGGAACAACGCTCGAGCGCCTTGGCAGCCATGAAGGACGGTCGTGCCAGGGTTTGCGTTGCAACCGATGTCGCCGCGCGCGGGATCGATCTGCCCAATCTTGACCTTGTGATCCATGCGGACCTGCCGACCGGCAAAGCCGCGCTCCTGCACAGATCCGGTCGCACAGGCCGCGCCGGACGCAAGGGAACTTGTGTGCTCATGGTCCCCTTCCCGCGCCGCCGTCAGGCCGAACGGGTGCTTCAATATGCAGGGGTCAAGGCAACATGGACCGGCGCGCCGACGGCAGACGCCATCCGGGCAAAGGATAAAGAACGTCTTCTCGCCGATCCGTCGCTCTCCGTCGAGCTTGAAGAAGAAGACCGGGCGCTGGCGATGGAACTCCTTGCGCTCCACAGCCCGGAGCAACTGGCAGCGGCCTTCGTGAAACTGCGCCAGTCACGCATGCCGGCACCGGAAGAGATCACCGAACTCGACGAAACCTCGCTCAAAGGCCGCGACGCAGGATCGCGCGGTGGCCGCAGTGCAGAGATCTCAGGCAAATTTGAGGATGGTGTCTGGTTCTCGCTGTCGCTCGGACACCGGCAGCGCGCGGAACCGCGCTGGATCCTGCCGATGATCTGCCGGGCAGGTCACGTCACCAAGAAAGAGGTTGGTGCGATCAAGATCTTTCAGAACGAGCTCTATTTCGAAATCGCCGGAAGCCACGGGCAGCGTTTTGCCGAGGTGATCAAGCGCGATGGCACCGGCGAGGACAATGCGACGATCAAGCTGCTGGATGCACGCGGCGGCAAGGTGCCGTCGCCACCCAAGGAAGGCGGTTTTCGCAAGGAGCGCGGCAATTCCCAAAGGCGCCGGCCTCGTGGCGCGGATACCCCCGACTATGAAAATCTCGGGCCGGAAGACAGCTTGAAATCAAACCGTCCGAAACGGGCTCCGAAACGCGACTTTGACGCGACGCGCGGCCGCAAGCGCCGCCGGTCCGGCGACGACGATGCTGTGCCGCATCACCCGGCCTACGAGCCGCTCGATATGAAGGCGCTTGCGCGGGATATTGACAGCGATGGCAGCAAACCGTCCCGCAAAGGCCGGGACAGTGATGGTGCGGATGCTGACCAGCGCCGCAAACCAAAGTCACGAACAGCTGCAAAAACGGCCCCGGGCAAGAAGAAATCAGCGAAGAAGAACAAGCCTTCCCGCGCAGAACGCAAGGCGTCCAAATCGAAAAAGTGAGACTGGCCGCCTCGGTGAAGTCCCGATGCAGCCAATTCGTCTTCCTACTTGACTGGTTTCAGGCTCCAGCTTCGCCCGTGCCTGATGACCTCTCTCCCGGGCCGGCCTTCTTGCGGCGTGTCTGAAAGTGTCAGCTGCACATCCTGGATGGCCTCGTCGCGCAGGCGGTAATACTGGTGCCTGCCATGAGACACCTTGTTCGTGTCGCTGATCCTCGTGCAGTCGATCGCGAACATGCGCTCGCTGATTTTGTCCAGGTTTTGGGGGCCGTCTGACCCCAGACGGTCCGGCATCCCCTTTGTTGTATCGGAGATGGTCAGAGCGACGTCATTCGCCGCGTGATAGACGAAGATCCGGTTCGCAAGTTCGTCGAGACGTTTGAGCTTAAGGCTCTCTTCCAGCGCGTCGTTATCCTCATCGGCTGCCATCAGGAATACACTGTCCAGGATCCTGTCGACACGCCCGTTGTTGAGTTCTGCGTATTTCCGGAGCGCGTGGCGAAGCGCCCAGTTGCCCATGGAATGCGCGAGAACATGCATGCGGCGGGTGCATTGCACAAGTTTTTTGGGATCCGGTACTTCACCTGCCGCTCGCGCGTTAAGGATGGTCTCCTTGTCCTTCTGCCGCATCTCCTTCAGGAATTCGACCAGGCGCATGAGTGTGCGTCCCATGGCAATCCCGGAAGCTTCTGCATCTTCACGATCGGAAAAGTAATTCCAGGCCGGTTGAACGCTCCCGTTCGACGGCCAAGAAAAGAGAAACACCACAACCTGCTGGTCCTTGGAACTGTAAAGCTCCTGCAAAGCGGCGGCGCGCAAGACGGAATTCTGGAAGGAATTTGCAAAGCCGTGAATGTACAGAATGACGTCCGTGTCCTGCTTCTTCAGGAGCTTGCGCATCTCTTCAAAGAGGCGCGACGAGCCGAGCAATTCGCCTTCTTCGCGGCTGCTGTCCAGATCCTCGTCGTAAAGTCTGGTTTTGCCGACCGACCAGCTGTCGTCATCTTTTGGCTTTCGCCCTTTGTAGTCAACATTCGCTTCACCGACGCGAAAGACTTGCGGTCCGCCTTCGTTGAACCTGTTCCCAAAGATGTTTCCGCTTGAAGATGTCTCGTGTTTTACATCCCTGTTGCTTGCGAAATAGATTTTCATGACTCAAAACTCTTGCTGAAAAAGATCGTAAAATCTACCACGAGACGATGCCCGGGATCAAAGCAACCAGAAGATGAGAGACTGCGTGTAGCCGAACCGCCTTGACGTCATCTTCGAATTTCAGAGTGGCGCTCAAACGAGGAAATTGAGTGCACCAACCTGGTCAGGTGTTTTCCTGCACTGAGAAGATCGGTACCTGAAATTCGGCCTTCAATGACCGATCGAGCACGGATCCCGGCCGAACCTTGAGTTTCCATACAATTTGCGGGTCATCCAGGATGTGCCCGCTTTCGGGCAAATTGGCTGGAATTCGGAAGCGGACGCGCAGCGTAATCCAGCCCTTGTCATAGGTCGTCTGCGTCGGATGAAACTCTTGTTTTTCCGCCCACAATTCGTCCGTGATCCAGACGGTTTGCCAACTCCCGTGCACGTCCCGCTTCTCGCTTCGGAGGCTGCCGCAGGTCAGCGTGATGCCGACCGGTTCGGTAAGTGCATTCTTCAGCCGCGCCATCACCTTGCCGCGAAATTCCCCGCCAAGGACCCCCGGCAGCGTGTCGATGATCATCACGGCGTCGCCGAACCGGACACGCCTCCAGGTTACACTTATCGCCACCAGGAGTGCGATGACGCCGACGACGATCGGCAGTGCGGTCGGGATCGCCTGATCCCAGGTTCCCTGGAGGTCTGCCAGGATCAGGTCTTTGTTGACGGACCAGAGGAAGCCCATGATCCCCCACCAGCCAATGCACCAGAACCACATGAACCACGCCGTATACTTTGTCGAATGAACCACGCGGCGCGCGCGCCATTGACGATTGAGCAGCCAAGGCTTGTCCCGGTACTTTTTGCGCCGGCGTTCGAGATTGGCAAGAAATCGGGGGGCGCCGATATAGGCGACATAGAAGAAACCAACGCCGATCACGACCATCAGCAGACCGAACGCCCCGAAGAAGATCGCCTCAGTTGTCCCGGCTTCCCCGGTGCGCCACGCATCGGCCATGCCATAAACGACCAGACCACCGAGGAGCGCAATCACGATGAAAAGCAGGTGGATGGTGACCGCGAAGCCGAGATCGAAAGCCTGCTTCAGCCGGTCTTTCAAGGATCTGTTGTTCTCACGGCTCATCGGTCAGGCTTCCCCTGTGCAGCCCTGAGCCAGTATAGGCAATGTCAGGTACTTGAACCAGAAAACAACCTGCTGGTCGTTCACGCTTGCGGTCAATCGCAGCCCGATGCACAAAGGGAAAGATCCTTTGCTCTTCCGCCAAAAAATTTGCTGCTTCAAATTCTGGGACAGGGTGCTTAGCCATGGAAATTGACCGCGCCGACCTTGTCAGGCAAACCCATAAACGGCTCTTGAAGGTCATGGCTGACCTGGATGTCCCCGCCGTCCTGACGTCAAACCCCATCAATATCCTTTACGCGACCGGTGCCCGGAACATGACGGTTTTCAGTTTGATGGGGCCGTTCCGTTTCGCCCTCATCCTGGCGTCGGGCGATGTTGTCCTGTGGGAATTTGCTGGCTGCGAACACCTTCAGGTAGGTAATCCAGTTGCGACGGATGTTCGCCCGGCCCCGGGCCTCTCCCCCATATCCGGCGCAAGTTACACCAAGGAGATCACCCGCTTTGTTGCTGATCTTCAGTCTGCCCTTGGTGGAGAAAGGCGTTTGGCGGTCGAAGGCTTCGACCTGCCTGTCATCGACGCGCTGCGAAGCGGCGGTCTTGAGCTTGCCGATGCAACAAATGTCTTTTCGACCGCCCGCCTGATCAAGCAGCCGCTGGAAATTGCGGTGATGTGCGAAGCAGTCAGCCGCGTTGAAGCTGCCGCCGCATCGCTTGAAGCCGCCATTTCCCCAGGAGCCAGCGAAGTCGAAGTCTGGTCGGAATTTCACCGGCACCTGATCGCGACAGAGGGCGAATACATCTCGACCCGGCTGTTTCAGTCCGGCTCCAGGACATTTCCCTATTTTCAAGAAGCTGGAGCGCGGCAAATGCAGTCGGGCGACCTTGTCTGTTTCGACACGGATGCCCTCGGATATCTGCATTATGCCGTTGACTTTTCAAGAACATTCCTGTGCGGAGACAAACCGGCTAACCAGAGGCAAAAAGACCTCTACAAGCTCGCTTACGATCAGCTCCACCACAATGCCGCGCTGCTCGGACCAGGTGTTTCCTACGAGGACTTTGCCCGCGCTGCGTGGCCTGTCCCGCCCGAGTATCGCGGCCACGGCTATTATTGCCTCGGCCACGGGCTTGGGCTCTGCGGCGAGTTTCCCTACGTACCGCACTATTTCGACGATGTTCCTTACGCGTTTGACGGGCAGTTCGAACCCGGCATGGTAATTTGCATCGAAAGCTATATCGGCGCGGAGGCTGACAGCGAAGGCGTAAAGCTGGAGGAACAGTTCCTGATCACCGCAGACGGCATGGAGCGTATGACGACATATCCGTTCAGCGATACGCTGCTTGCATGATCATTTGCCGGCTTATCGCGGTCTATTCGTTGATCACACAGGCAATCACCCAGTCCGCTCCGTCCTGGATCAACTGGTAATGACAGGTGAATTCGAAAACCGCTTCACCGTCTGCACTTTCCTGGATCCAGTCCAGTGTGACCAGCGCCGCGGATCCACTGACATGGCTTGAGACGACCTGGAAATCGGAATGCGTCACGCCTTCCTTTTCCAGGGCTTTCAAAAGTGCCTCAATGTTTTCGATCAGCTCTTCGTCGTCGGCGAAGACGTGGCCCTTCTGGTGCTGCCAAATGATTGCAGGCAGCGCGAAACAGTCACAGATCCGATCGATCTCGTAGTCATTGAACCCGGCCTGGTAGTCGTCGAAGAGCTGCGCAATCGCTTCTTCCGCATCACCGTTTGTGCCTGAGCCAGCCCCGTTTGTGTGACCGTCGCCGGTCTTTTCGATACCACCGTCATCCGCCATGACTGCCTCCCCTGAGGAGCTGAACAATCGCGCAGGCCTGATCAAGCCCCTTCAAGCTGCGCACCGTCGGCATCCTCGCCATCGTCGTAGCCTATCATATTGAGCGGGCGGGCGTTTCGTCCATTTAATTCGCACCAGTGAACCAGGGCTTCCTCGGCGCCATGCGTAACCCAGATCTGGTCAGCACCGGTTTCAAGGATGGTCCGACACAGATCGTCCCAGTCGGCATGGTCGGACAGAATAAGTGGCAATTCCGCCCCTCGCTGGCGTGCCCTTGCCCTGACCCGCATCCAGCCTGACGCCATGGCCGCGACCGGATCGCCGAACCGGCGCGCCCAGCGATCACTCAACTGCCCGGGCGGGCACAACACGATCTCGCCCTGCAGTTCCTTGCCCCGCTTTCCAACCGGCTCCAAGGGACCAAAGTCGATCCCCTGGCTCTGGTAGTAGGCCGTCAGCTTCTCAAGGGCACCGTGCAGGTAGATAATCTTGTCGTAACCTGCCGCCCTGATTTCGGCTATCACGCGCTGAGCCTTGCCGAGCGCATAGGCTCCAACCAGATGGGTTTGATCCGGAAAGAGATCGAGCGACGCCAGAAGTTTGGCGATTTCGCTCCGCGCGGGCGGGTGGCGGAAGACAGGCAGGCCGAAGGTCGCCTCGGTTACGAACGTGTCACACGTCACCAGCTCGAAAGGCGCACAGGTCGGATCGGACTGGCGCTTGTAGTCTCCCGAAACAACGGTCCGCTTGCCGCCGGCCTCAAGCAGAACCTGGGCCGATCCCAGAACGTGCCCCGCCGGATGGAGCGAGACATCCACAGCGCCAACTTTCAGAGTGTCGCCATAGCCGGTGTCCTGGGCCGTCCCGCAAAAATTCTCGCCGTAGCGGATCGCCATGATGTCGAGGGTTTGACGTGTTGCAAGGACAGCCCCATGACCAGCACGGGCATGATCCGCGTGACCGTGGGTAATGATTGCCTTTGCCACCGGCCGGACCGGGTCGATATGAGCGTCAGCAGCCGCGCAAAAGAGGCCTTCGGGTGTGATCGTCAGGAGATCGGACATTAGCGGTATTAATTCCGGAATGAAGACCACAATCAAGTGACCATCGAATATCGAAGCGGCGAGCGGAACACAAAGTGAACATTTTTGTGTCCATCCCCTCGCCTTTTCGCGGTCCGTCGCCTAAAACCGTCTTATGGACGCACTGCTGCTACCAAACCGCTTTCAATCGTGGTTCGCCTCTCGGGGTTGGGCCCCGCGGCCGCATCAGTTGCAGCTCATTGACCACCTGTCTCAAGGCCACTCCACCTTGCTGATTGCTCCGACAGGGGCAGGCAAGACGCTGGCAGGCTTTCTGCCGAGCCTTGTGGAGCTCGACCAACGCGGCAAACGCAAGCCGGGACAGGCAGGGAACGGAATACATACGCTATACGTTTCGCCACTGAAGGCGCTCGCTGTCGACATTGCCCGTAACCTGGAAGCTCCAGTCGCCGAGATGGGGCTGGGGATCCGGCTGGAGACCCGCACTGGCGATACCCCGACGCACAAACGTCAACGCCAGAAGCTCAACCCGCCGGATATCCTGCTGACGACGCCGGAGCAGATCGCGCTGCTTCTGTCGGATCCAGGCTCCGCCAGGCTGTTTTCTTCCCTCAAGACCGTCATCCTGGACGAACTCCATGCGCTTGTAACCTCCAAGCGCGGCGACCTTCTAGCACTAGGGCTTGCGCGCTTACGCCGCCTCGCTCCAGAGCTGCGCACTATCGGCCTGTCGGCAACGGTTGGTGAACCCGATGATTTGCGCGCCTATCTGGTCGACCAGCCGGGCGACAACACCAGAGCACTTTCCCATGTTGTTGAAGTCACCGGAGGCGCGCAGCCCGAGATTTCCATTCTGGACTCTGAGGAGCGCCTGCCGTGGTCAGGCCACTCCTCTCGCTACGCGATCGGCGACATCTACCGGATGATCAAGGCACACAACGTGTCGCTGTTGTTCGTGAACACGCGCAGCCAGGCGGAAATGGTCTTCCAGGAGCTCTGGCGCATCAATGAGGACACGCTTCCGATCGCGCTTCACCATGGATCTCTCGACGTCGGCCAACGCCGCAAGGTCGAAGCGGCGATGGCCACGGGCACGCTCAGGGCCGTGGTCGCGACGTCATCGCTCGACATGGGTATCGACTGGGGCGATATCGATCTTGTCGTCAATATCGGCGCTCCCAAGGGCGCAAGCCGTCTCGCACAGAGGATCGGCCGCGCCAACCACAGGATGGACGAGCCGTCCAAAGCCGTGCTCATTCCCTCTAACCGCTTCGAGGTGCTGGAATGTCAGGCTGCGCTTGCAGCCTCCAAGCGGGGCGAGCAGGACACGCCGCCGCTGCGTACCGGCGCGTTGGACGTGCTTGCCCAGCACATTCTCGGCCTTGCCTGTGCCGATGCCCTGGACCTATCCGCGACCTATGATGAAATCTGCTCGTCCGAAACCTACCGTGCGCTTGACTGGGAAACCTTCGAGCGTGTCGTCGATTTTGTCGCGACCGGCGGTTATGCGCTGAAGAGCTACGACCAGTATGCCAAGCTGCGCAAGGGCAAGGACGGTCTCTGGCGCATTGCTCATCCGAAGATCGCACAGCAATACCGGCTCAATGTCGGCACCATCGTCGAAGCGCCCAAGATCAAGATCCGGCTGGTGCGCTCCAAGGCGGACGGTCGGCGGACACCGGTTGGGCGTGGTGGCCGCGTGCTCGGTGAAATGGAGGAGTATTTCATCGACCAGATGGTTCCGGGCGATACCTTTCTGTTCGGTGGCGAGGTCGTCCGTTTCGAGGGCGTTCGCGAGAACGAAGCCTTTGTCTCGCGAACCAACTCCGACAATCCGATGATCCCGTCCTATATGGGCGGCAAGTTTCCGCTGTCGACTTACCTGGCCAAGAGTGTGAGAGCGATGTTGGCGACACCGTCGAGCTGGAAAGAGCTGCCCGTCCAGGTGCGCGACTGGCTGGAAATCCAGCGCGAGAAGTCCGTTCTGCCGGCGCCCGATGGCCTCCTGGTCGAGACGTTTCCGCGCTCCAACAAGCACTACATGGTCTGTTATCCGTTCGAGGGGCGCCTGGCGCACCAGACGCTTGGCATGTTGCTGACAAAGCGGCTGGAACGGCTGGGAGCGCGACCGATGGGATTTGTCGCCAATGACTATGCTTTGTCCGTTTGGGGTCTTGGCGATCTCTCGCTCCTGTTTTCATCAGGCCGCATTCCGCTCAATGAGCTCTTTGAGGAAGACATTCTCGGCGACGATCTCGACGCCTGGCTGGCGGATTCCAGCCTGATGAAGCGCACGTTCCGCAATTGCGCGGTCATTGCCGGGCTGATTGAACGCCGGCACCCGGGGAAGGAGAAAACCGGACGCCAGGTCACTGTGTCCTCGGACCTGATCTACGACGTGCTGCGCGCTCACGAGCCGGACCATATTCTGCTGAAGGCCACGTGGAACGATGCGGCGGAAGGACTTTTGGATATCTCGCGTCTTGGAGAACTTCTTGCCCGTATTCAAGGGCGAATCACTCATACTGCGCTTTCGCGCGTCTCCCCTCTCGCCGTGCCCATCCTTCTTGAAATAGGAAAAGAACCGGTCTACGGCGAGGCTATGGATTCCCTTCTGGAAGGCGCGGCAGAAGATCTGGTTCTGGAGGCCATGGAATGAATGTTCTGACATCGCGAATGCGCAAATATGCATCTGCGCCGGTATGTCATGACATTCAGATCAACGGCCAGCTGGTCGGGCTGCACGACAGCGGTGTTATGTGGTGGCCGGATGAATCCCTTCTGGTTGTCGCCGATCTCCACCTGGAAAAGGGCTCAAGCTACGCCCGGCGCGGCGTCATGCTGCCGCCCTACGATACAGCCGCAACGCTGGAGAAGCTGGCCGGTGTTATGGATGCCTTCGACCCGGCTTGCGTCATCTGCCTTGGAGACAGCTTTCACGATGCCAGCGGTTCCGACCGGCTGCCCGCGCCATATCGTGCCATGCTCACGACATTGCAGCTTGGCCGCGAATGGATCTGGGTGACGGGCAACCACGATCCAGTTGCACCGGTGCGGTTGTGCGGCGAGACCGTCGACGAAATCAGTGTCGGGCCGCTCAAGTTCCGGCACGAACCGGTCGAAAAGATCGGCCTGAAGGAAACCGCCGGAGAAATCTGCGGACATCTTCATCCGGTTGCCCGGGTGCGCCGTTTCGGCCGCTCGATCCGGCGTTCCTGCTTCATCACTGACGGAACCCGCCTTGTCTTGCCGGCCTTCGGTGCATTGACGGGCGGGCTCAACGTCACCGACCGCGCCTACACAACGCTCTTCCGCCGTAGGCAGTTTTCTGTCTTTCTACTCGGCAATGACCGGCTCTATCCCTTCACGGCGAGCCGGCTGGTGGTGGATTGATCGTCAGAGAGCCATGCCGCGAGGCTTTGTCGAGGATGCGCTCTGTCTTGAAACCATTTCCATTAATGTTGAGAGTTCTGTCCCCTCACCCGGAGCTGCGCTCCGACCTCTCCCACGGGGAGAGGTAAATTTAAGCCCTGCGATTGCGCGGGCTGGTAACATTTACCGCAACCCATCGGACTTCGGTTCATACAACAAGTCACCGCAATACGGTAAATGCCCAAGAGGCAGACAGTCCTCCCTCTCCCATTGGAAGAGGGTTAGGGTGAGGGGACAAATGTTTGCGAAGCGAACTATCGCCTCGATTTGTCCCAAGTCAGCCTTCCTCACCCACCTTCACCCAGGCGATGACCAGTTCGTAGAAAACCGCCAGGATGACCGGGCCCAGGAACAGACCGAGCAAGCCGTAGGCAAGTGTTCCGCCGAGAACGCCGATCAGAATGACCAGCATCGGCACATCGAGACCGCGCGACATCAGGATCGGGCGCAGTACGTTGTCGACCAACATCACCGGCACCATGAGGACCGTAAACAAGAGCGCAGGCACAAGATCCCAGGAACTCCACGCCCAGATGATCGTCGGAACGATGACGAGCGCCGGGCCGATCTGGATGATGCACAGGAACAACGCCACAAAGGTCAGAAGACCCGCGAGCGGTACGGCAAAGACAATCAGAAGAATCCCGGTCAGCAGGCCCTGGATGACGGCGACACCGATCACACCGCGCGACACGTTGCGGATCGTGGCACCCGCAAGGTCAACGAATTCGGCGCCGCGCGGGGCAATAATGCGGTCGGCGAAACGTTTCGCACCGTGCGCAAGCTTGGGCCCTGGAACAAACAGGCAGCCGGCCAGAATGATTGAAACGATAAAGAAAAGGACGCTGCCGCTGAGCGAGGCCAGCGTAGACAGGATGCGTCCACCGGCCGGCACGACCATCGGGCCGACCTTTTCAAAGAACAGCTCAAGGCTGCGGCTGGCCAGGTTCCAAAGTTCGGCAATTCGGTCCCCGATCACTGGCAAACCGGCGAGCCTTTCTGGAAGCGGGGGCAGCTTGAGGCCTTCCCCTGTCATGCCGTGAAACCAGCCCTGCAGGGTTTCAACGAGGCTGATAACGAGCACCGCCACCGGTCCGATGACGATTGCCAGGCACAAAAGGGTGATCAGGATCGCAGAAAGAACCTTGCGCCCGCCAAGTTTTTTCGCAAGCCAGCCATAGGCAGGATAAAGCGCCACTGTGAGCACGACAGCCCACAGCAAGAACAGGAAGAACGGTGCGATCAGTTGCAGGGAGAAATAAGCGAACAATCCCAGGACACCGAGACGGATCGCTATGTCGATGACCTTGGCATCCAGCGTTAGCTCGCGCTTGCCAGATCCCCCACCTGACGGTTCGGAAGAAGACTGATCGGTCATGGTGCCCCACTTTGTGATTCCCGAAACTTTCCTTGCGTCAGAATAGCTACAGCAAGCCCGAGTTCCAGCGGAATGTGGGAGGGTTAGGGTACGGACCTATAAATGAATTTGATTTGGCGGCAGAAATGGCAAAATCTCGCAAGGAAGCGTGCGAAGAGCGGGCTTTGTGCCCGGTCAAGCAAGATGACGCTGCGAGGCAAAGCCATTTTGCCGTCCTTCGGATTTGGCCGTTTAAGAGCCCTTTTGAAGACTACGGAGCCACTTGATGGAGCCAATTCAGCCCATATCCAAGGCGCGGAGCGCAGTGCGATGTGGCGCATCGGGCAAGCTCCGCAACGCTGGAGATGGGCTGAATTGGCCCACCGAAGGCCCAGTTTTCAGACCCGCCGGACGTCGTTGCGCCCTGCTTGCGTTCATCAGACCGCCACGCAGATCGCGCCTAGCCGCCAGACCCGAAAACCGGGTCAAGCGGCTCTGTAGTCTTCAAAAGGGCTCTAACCATCTGCCGTGTCGCGAAAGGCTTGAAAATGAACCACATTTCCTGCGCGTTCGCTCCTTTCATATGGCCAAAACGATCCAAACCAAACCGACTTCATTTATGAGTCCGTACCCTAATCTTTCTTGAAAATGACGCCGGCAAGCCAGCCGGTGAAGATCGCCAGGATCACAGCTAGAACGCCATAAACGAGCGGATAGTTCTGTGCGAGTTCGAACGTCACCTGCTCAAAGCCGATTTTGGCAACCGCCAGGGTTTCTTCCGTGTGAGAGACCAGTTCGCCCCCGTTGAACAGGAAACTTTTGACGGAATAGTCGCCGACGGGAATGTTCGCCGGAAGGGGAATAGTGGTGCGGAACATGGTTTCGGTCAGAAACTCGATCGACGTTTCCCGTTCCGAATAAAGGTCGGATTCCTCACGCAACCTGATGAACGCCCGGCGGAAGTCATCGCGGTCCGAAAGCGGTACGTTTGATACGCCCGACACAGCAAGATTGATGTGATTGAGCCCGATGCCGTATTCGTCCAGCAAGGTCCGGTCGGCGATCTCGCCGATATCGGCGGTGCTGGCGACCGCGTAAAAGGACGGCACGTTCTGAAAGCGCTCGGCTTCACGGTTGACCCAGACACCTAGGAAACGCCCTTTGCGCCTGGTGGTTATGTCCTGCGGCGGTCCTTCCACAACGATCGCAAGCTCGAATTCCTCCGCGGCATGGGGCGCCCGTTCAATGTCGCTTGCCTGACCGAAAATCACGATTTCGGTCCCGGTGAAGTTCGACTGGATCGACACCATGTCAGACGACAGCGCAGTCACCAGATCATTCGAATGGTCTTCGTCCTGCGCCACACTGACCGACGCGCCCAACAAGGAAACAACCAACAAAAGGGCAAACCGGATCATGCGCCTGCCCCCTTGCGGATTGCGATCGAATAAAGATCCTCCGGTGTCAGCAACAGATCCACGGCAAAACGAAGGCCGACACCCAGAACCAAAAGGGCCAGCAGAAGGCGAAGCTGGTCACCGCGCAGGTTCTGGCCCATGCGGGCACCGAACTGCGCGCCTATGACCCCGCCGATCATCAGCGTCATCGCCAGCACGATGTCGACCGTTTTGGTCCCCATGGCGTGGAATATGGTCGCAGCCGCCATTGTGAACAGGATCTGAAAGAGAGACGTGCCGATGACGATGTTTGTCGGCACCCGGAGCAGATAAATCAACGCCGGAACCATCATGAAGCCGCCGCCGATACCCAAAATCGTCCCGAGGAAGCCGATGATCGCTCCGAGGCCGACGACCGGAATGACGCTGACATAAAGCTTCGACTGACGGAAACGCACCTTGAGCGGCAGGCCATGGATCCAGTTGTGCTGACCCGGCTTTCTTGCGCTCGGCGTAGCACCGGCCTTTCGGCGCCGGATCGCCCTGACGGACTCAAACAGCATCAGGCCGCCAATCGCGCCCAGAAATGTCACGTAAGAAAGCGAAATGACGAGGTCCAGCTGTCCGACGGATTGCAGCACATCGAATAGGATGACACCGATAAGAGACCCGAAAACACCCCCTGCCAGCAGGATCGTTGCGAGTTTCATGTCAATCGCCTTGCGGCGCCAATAAGTCACAACGGCCGACGCAGAGGACGCCACCACCTGGGTTGTTACGGTGGCAACGGACACGGCGGGCGGGATGCCGGAAAAGATCAGCAAGGGCGTGAGAAGGAACCCGCCACCAATACCGAACAGGCCGGACAGAAAACCCACAGCACCGCCCATGGCAAATATCACGAAGATATTGACCGGAATCTCGGCTATGGGCAGATATAGTTGCACAGGGTTACGCCGGAACAGACAGCAGATAAGACTGCAAGGATAATAGACTGAACTGGTTAAAGACCGGTGCTGACCGGTGTGTCAACCAGCCAGCGGGTCACTTCGGTTTGGCAGAGTGAAATTTCCTCAAATTGCCTGACTCTTGAGCTCTTCGATCAGCTTGCCGTCGACTTCTCCCGTTTCGGGAATGCCGATACTGCGCTGGAAGGCGCGGATCGCGCTGCGCGTGCGCGGTCCCATCTGGCCGTCGGGCGTGCCCGTGTCAAATCCGAGGTAGTTCAACTTGTCCTGCGCTTCCCGGATCATCGCGGTGTTGTCAGGAGGAGGCGCGACCGAGACATTGGATGCCGGAAGCGAGGCCTCTTCGGCCCAATCCGGTTCTAGCGTGACCTTGTTCGCCGCAGGATCCGGCTCTTCAAGCGTGAAGCCTTCGACCGCCAGTCGCGCATTGGCAAGTGTCTGCTGATCCATCATGTTCGCGACGTCGTCCCGCCGCTTGGCAGCTTCCGGATCGCCCTTGTCCGCTGCGATCGCGAACCACTTGTAGCTGGCTACCAGGTCCTTATCGACGCCGATGCCGCCTGCATAAAGAATTCCGAGATTAAAGAGGCTGTCCTTGACACCGTAGTTGGCGGCAGCTTCGAACCACATGGCCGCCTTGGCGTAGTCGGGTTCAGCGCCCCCGCCTTCTGCATAAAGGACGGCAAGATTGTGCATGGCCTTGGCGTTGCCTGCCTGTGCTGCCTGGGAATACCAGGCCTTGGCCTTGGAAACGTCCCGTTCGACGCCCCGCCCCTTTTCGTAAAGGCTGGCGAGGCGATACTGCGCCGGGGGCAGTCCCTTGTTGGCCGCTTTCTGATACCAGGTCGCAGCCTCTGCCAAATCGGCCGGAACACCCTGACCCTCGGTGTACCTGACACCGACCAGGAATTCCGCCGCCGGGTTGCCGCTTGCTGCAGCGCTGCGCAGCGCCACCGTGCCGACGCCTTCCGGTGGAAGGCTCGCGATCAGGTTTGAGGCGGCATCCTGGTTGGCGGAGGCCGCCGGTGTCTGGGTAAAGGTTGCAGGATTATCCGCCGGCTTGGTGTCGAAACCGCCAGAGACGCCTGCGGGTGGCGCAAACGCAACCTCAGCTTCAGGACCGCCTGCTGCAGAAGCCGCCTGAACGTTGCGCGGTTGGGCAACTGCTCTCGGCTGTGCAGCTGGTGCGGGTGTTGCCGCTTCGGCGACTGTTGCAGGTTCCGTCGGTGCAGGCGGCGGCTCCGCATTCGCGACGGCAGGCGCCGTTTCTGCGGTGTCTTCACTGGCCCCGAAGGCGTTTCCGGGATCGCTCTGGAAATCGGCAAAGTCCGACGACGGTGCAGGCGCTGCTTCAACATCGGAGAATGTCGGCGCTGCATCGGCAACTGTCGTTGTCTCCGGTGCCGCGGATGCGACGTTGTCGCCCTCCTGGGATGTGTTCGCGACGAACCTGTACGCTGTGAACGTGCCGAGTGCCAGCACGACGGCGACTGCGGTCAGCAGAATGGCGCGGCGGCGACCTCCGCCGGATTGCGCAGCTTCCGGTGCCGGACGGTCACCGGGAAGAACCGGTGCCTCCGGCATTTCGAACGTTTCTTCAGCGACATCATCAACGCCCAGCTCCAGGTCGTCCTGTTCTTCGGGCTTCTCGTCCTCTTTCTTGGCGGACTTGTCGCGTTTCAGAACATTGCGCAACCAGCCAACCCTTGCCTTGCCACGCTCTTCGTCGGCGTTCTCCGCACTCTTGCTCTCGGCTTGCGATTGCTCCAGCCGCGCCGCCTCCACGGAAGCGGCCTGGGCGGCGCGCCGGGCAGCGGCAATGAAGTCGGCCTTGCGGTCCCGCGAGCGGTCGTCCTGCTGAATGGTTGTTGCGTCTGCAGCAGCGGCCGGGCTTTCCAGGGGTTCCTGAGTCTGCTGCATCTGGTGCGTGAAGGCCGGCGACGTGTCTTCAACGATCACCGACGAGATGCTCGCCGCGGGCGATGCATCTTCAACTGCCGGTGCCGAAACCGGAGCGGCTTGAGCGGTCTTGATGTC
This sequence comes from Roseibium sp. MMSF_3544, assembly GCF_030732845.1. Lineage (GTDB taxonomy): Bacteria > Pseudomonadota > Alphaproteobacteria > Rhizobiales > Stappiaceae > Roseibium. The sequence continues at coordinate 221,655 of NZ_JASHKA010000002.1, read as the reverse complement.
CACCCGCTCCAGGTTGTCCAGTCTTTCCGTCAAAGACCCGAGAACCGACTTCACACTGTCAAACGTGTTGCGCGTCCGCTGTTCACCACCTTCTGCCGCATCGAGAAGCCGCTTCAGATCGCCCTGCAGGGCGTTAATGGCTTCGTCATATTGGGCGAAATGTGGCTGCGGTGCCTGGGCAACCGCGTCGAAGGCCGCTTTTCTGGCAATGTCGGTCACGTCGGTGCGGGTTTGCACAAGACCCTGCTCAATCCGCTCCAGAACCGGGGCAACTTTTTCGATCCCCGGCGTGTTCGCCGAACTGCTTTCGATCTGTTCCGCCAGGGCCGCAACCTTGGCACCCAGTTGGTCGAAACGCGCATCATCGGCAACATTTGCGCCTTCGGACACAAGCTGCGCCAGATCCGAAATGCGTTGTTCGAGTGCATCCGTTGACTGCGGCGCCGCGACGCTTGCACGCATGGAACCGATTTCCTCGCGCAATTTGTCCAGATCGGCGGAGGTCACGGTATCCTTTGGTTCATCTAAGCGTGCAGACAGATCGTTCAGGCGCTCCTGAAGCTGGACCAGGAATTTTTTGTCCTCGCCCGACACAGCCTTAATTGCCTCTGCATCAATAACCGGCGCGGGACGGGAAGCCTTCTTCTCGATCACATCGATCTTGCCGGAAATGCTCTCCAGGCGTTTTTCAAGGGCTTCGAATGCACCGGCATCGGCTGACGGCAGCGGCGCGGCCTGTTCCATGCGCTCGAGCCGGTCGACGATATCGTCAAGACGCCTGTCGACCTGCGTCAGATGCTCCATGTCTGCCGGGTTGGAACGATCATCCGCCATCATGCCGGCGATATCTTCAAGCCGCCCTTGCAGCCTCGCAATTGTTTCGGGCTCGGGCATCCGCTCTTCCATCGCGGACAGACGGCTGTCGAGGCCTCTTTGCTCGCGCGCCAGAACTTCAATGTCATCCAGCCGTCCGGAGACGAACTTCATGCGGTCGTCGATGCCTTCAACGAGCCCGTTGATATCGATCTGCTCGACATAGCCACGCACTTCGCGCAGCTCGGCCCGGAGCGGTTCCATCTCCGCCTGGCCCTTGCGCTCCAGCAACTCTTCCATGCGCTCGGCAATGTTCACGACTCGGTCTTCCAGGACCGTCATGTGCTCGGAGCGGGGCAGCGCGGCAAACGCATCCTCGATTTCGTTCAACCGGGCGGTCACACCACGCAGAACGCGCGGATCTATCGCGGCTCTGGAGAGTTCATCAAGCCGCTGAAGAATGTGCGAATAGCCGTGCTCCAGTGTCTGCAGCGCCCCTTCCACATTGGTGCTGCCGACCATGGTTTTCAGGTCTGCGATTTCCTTGCGGATTTCCCTTGTAGACTGATCATTGCGCTTGTCGGCGCGAAGGCGCTCAACCATGTCGGCAAGACGGCGCAGTTCGGCATTTTGGCGGCCAACGGTTTCGCTGGTGCCGCGTGTAATGGTTCCAAGCGCGTCACGCAGGGACCCCAGTTCCTCGCGGACCTGGTTTAGAGCCTTTTCCTGAGGCGCTCTCAACGCGTCAATACGTCGACCGAGGTCCTTATACATATGGAGAGATGCATCACGCTGAACCCGCGTGCGCTCACGATAGGGTTGCGGGTCGTATCCGTACGGGTCGTCGAAACCCTCCGCATCCTCCTCGCCGGGGTATCTGTGAGGGCTGGAATAATGATCAGCCTCTTGCAGAGCATCGACCGCGTACCGGCCCGGCTGGGGCTGGGACCGCATTGACGACGACCTGCCGGGATCGCCTGCACCTGTCGCATTTGCGAGGCCCTGGACCTGCTCGTCAAGGCGATCCAATGCCCCCAGAACGTCATCCATACCGGTCATTTGGCGCGGAGGCGTCCGGCCAGCGCTGGCGCGGTGAGGCCGGCTTGTGGCGGCCGGGCGGCCGGCTGCGGGTCCACCGCGTTCCGACAGCATCCTGTCCAGTTCGTCGGCAACTGCAGTCAGGTCATCGTCGTCACGTCCGCCCTGTGAGCGAGGATCGTAACCGTGTCCCAGTGCTGTGGCGGTGCGCGTCAGACGCTCTATGCGTTCTTGCGCCGTCTCCCTGCCCGTTGCTTCATAGAAGTCGTCGCTTTCATACGCATCACGGCCGCGGCGTCCTGCCTCGTGTTTCTTCCAAGCCGGCATATCTTGACCCTGGACTGACGGTCGGTGTGACCGCTGATTTAGCGTGCTGCGCCCATTCTCCGACAAACACCGGACCGGGGCAGTGTTTTAATAGACTTTGTCGACTTAGGGTAAACAGGGCGTTAATGGTGTTGCTAAATGCGAAAATCAGCGCTTTTAGCGTAAAAACGCCTGTTCATATCTCCACTTTCAGTCGTTTTCGCCTCGCGCACGTTAACGAATTGTCGCGCCCAGACGCCACTACTGGACCTTGACGCAAACGTAAGCTAAAGAAAGGTCAGAAAACCGGTGGGTAGAGCTGTGCAGGCGCAAGTTCGATTTTGCCGCTGAATTGCGTGAGCTCGAAACAGCCGGTTTCGATGAACTGAAAAACACCTGACAATAAGCCGGATAACGGCTGGAAATTGAGTAAAGACTGCCATGAGCGAAGCGCTTTCAATCCTCAACGAAGACGACCTTGTCGACGTTGTGTCCGCCTCGGACGACAGCACCAAGAAAACCCAGTTCACGATCGGCGATCTGGCAAAAGAGTTCGACTGCACCCTGCGGACGTTGAGATTTTACGAAGACAAGGGGCTTTTGAACCCGAAACGCGACGGTCTTAACCGGGTTTATAACCGCCGCGACCGTGCCAGGCTGAAACTGGTTCTTATGGGAAAGCGCGTCGGCTTTTCCCTCTCCGAAATCCGGGACATGCTGGACCTTTACGACCTGCGCGATGGACAGGTCACCCAGTTGCGGGTCGCCCTGTCCAAATTCAAGGAGCAGATTGCCGTCCTTGAAGACCAGCGTAAGGACATCGAGCAGGCAATCGAGGAACTGTCCCGAACCGTCGAGATCGTGTCCGGAATGCTGAAACACAAAGAAGCCGAAGAAGGCTAGGTCATTTCGACAAAAGCCAAGGTCATCGACCCGCTATGTCATGACCTGGCTTTGCTGGATCGACACTCATTCGAAAACGCCGTGCCTGACCGCACGGCGTTTTTTTGGTTGAAGCGATTGTGTCTACCCTTCAACAAACGCCGGCGCAGCAGCGTTAGTTTTCTCAAAAAAACGTCATCACGACATGATTCCGGGGTAGCCAACCTCAAAAAACAGTCCAATATGCGTGTTTTGAGCACATTTTTTTGCAATCCCTTCCGTTGGGACACCACTTGCCGGACCCAATCGAGATGCGTATATAGATCCCAAGATGACGTTTACGCAAACGTAAAGCTGAACATACCCGGCAAATCTGGGAGGATTTAGATGCCAAGCTATACCGCGCCCGTCGATGACACGCTTTTCCTGTTGAAGGATGTCTTCGGCTATGACCGTTATTCCAATCTTCCCGGCTTTTCTGATGCACCGCTCGACCTCGTTGAAGCGATCCTGCGTGAGGGCGGAAAATTTGCAGAAGAAGTCCTGCAGCCGCTCAACCAGGTCGGCGACCAGGAGGGCTGCGTCAGGCATGACGACGGCACGGTAACAACGCCGAAAGGATTTTCGGACGCCTACAAAGCGTTTTGCGAAAACGGCTGGGGTACGCTGTCCGGGCACCCGGACTATGGCGGACAAGGTCTGCCGCACACGCTCGCGACAATCTTCAACGAGTACGCCACATCCGCGAACATGGCGTTTGCGATGTATCCGGGGTTGACCGGCGGTGCCGTTGCCGCTCTCACGATCCACGGCACGGATGACCAGAAGCAGACTTACCTGCCCAACATGATCGCCGGAACGTGGACCGGAACCATGAACCTGACGGAGCCGCATTGCGGTACCGATCTGGGCCTGATCCGAACCAAGGCGGTTCCACAGGCTGACGGGTCCTACAAAATCTCCGGAACAAAGATCTTTATTTCGGCCGGCGAGCACGACATGTCGGATAACATCATCCATCTGGTGCTCGCCCGTATCGAGGGCGCTCCGGACGGTGTCAAAGGCATTTCTCTTTTCGTGGTTCCCCGCAATGCGATCGGCGATGACGGATCGGTCGGCGACAACAATGGTGTTTCCTGCGGATCCATCGAACACAAGATGGGCATTCACGGAAACGCCACCTGTGTGATGAACTACGACGAGGCCACCGGCTGGCTCGTCGGCGAAGAGAACAAAGGCCTGAAGGCCATGTTCGTGATGATGAATGAAGCCCGTCTCGGTGTCGCAGTTCAAGGTCTTTCGCAGTCCGAGGTCGCCTATCAGAATGCGGCCACCTACGCGAAGGAGCGGCTGCAGGGACGGTCCCTGACGGGTCCGAAGAACAGCGACGGTGCGGCGGACCCGATCATCGTTCATCCGGATGTACGCCGCACCTTGATGTCGATACGCGCCTTTAATGAAGCGGCCCGTGCTCTTGTCATCTGGACAGCCCTTCACGGCGACGTTGCGCACCGGTCCGACGACGACAACGACCGCCAGTATTCCGACGACATGATGGGACTGATGACACCCGTTCTGAAAGGCGTCCTGACCGACACGGGCTTTGCCAATGCGGTCAATGCGCAACAGATGTATGGCGGCCATGGCTACATTGTTGAATGGGGCATGGAACAGTTCGTCCGAGATGCCCGCATCGCGATGATCTACGAAGGCGCCAACGGCATTCAGGCCCTCGACCTCGTCGGCCGGAAACTGCCGGCGGACGGCGGCCGCGCCGTGATGAGCTTCTTCAACGAAGTCAACACTTTCCTGAAAGAAAACAAGGATAACGAGGAACTTGCAGCCTTCACCGCCCCCTTGAAGAAAGGTGCCGACGACCTGCAGGCGGCAACCATGTGGTTCATGAACAATGCCATGAAAAATCCCGACAATGCGGGTGCCGGGTCGGTCGACTATATGCACCTCTTCGGGCTGGTGGCACTCGGTTACATGTGGGCCAAGATGGCCAAGGCGATACACGAGAAGCTGGCAGAAGGGGCCGGTGACAAGTCCGAGTGGCTGGAAAACAAATTGGCGTTCGGCACCTTTTTCATGGAGCGCACAATGCCGGAAACGGCGGCGCATCTTTCCCGGATCTCTTCCGGGTCTGAAATGATGATGTCGCTCGACGCAAACGCATTCTAATCCATCCTGGCCCGGCGGCACCGGGCCGGACATTCGCCCGAGCAAATTCACCGCTGCCGTAGTAGCCTCGCGCTGAACAGAATCTGCCAGGGAGACGACAAACGTATGGCCGAACACATTCTTTACTGCATGGCCCAGTCAGGCCATTCCTACAAAGTGGCCTTGATGCTGGAGCTGTGCGGCGCCGATTGGGAGACCAAGTGGGTCGACTTTTTCAACGGTGAAACACGCACTGAAGAATTCCGCAGCAACGTGAACGAGATGGGCGAGGTCCCGGTCCTGATACACGGCTCACAGAAACTGACACAGTCCGGTGTCATCCTGGATTACCTTGTAGACCAGTTCGGCAAGTTTGGTTGGGCTGACGACGATGAGCGCCGTGAAATCCTGCGCTGGACAATTTTCGACAACCAGAAAGTCTCCGGCGTGGCCGCGCCTTTGAGGTTCTTGCGGGTCTTTGCCAAGACCGGCGAAAACGACGTGACGAAGTTTCTGGACGGCCGGATGCGCGCGGGGCTGGCAATCCTTGAAAAACACTTCGAAAACAGCGCGTTCGCGGTCGGCGACAAGCCGACAACCGCGGACTTTTCCTTGTGCGGCTATCTATACTGGCAGGACGAGATCGGGACCGATTTTACGCCTTACCCGAATGTCATCGCCTGGCTGGAAAGGCTCAAGGCCCTGCCCGGCTGGAAACACCCCTATGACCTGATGCCCGGCCACCCGTTGCCGGATGCAAAACAATAAACCTTTCAAGCGGAGGACCAGATGGCTGAAGCCTATATCTACGATCACGTTCGAACCCCGCGGGGCCGCGGCAAAAAGGACGGTGCGCTTCATGAAGTGACGTCCGTGCGCCTTGCGGCAACCGCGCTGGAATCGATCCGGGACAGGAATGGCCTCGACACCGCCAAGGTGGATGATGTCGTTCTCGGCTGCGTGGATCCGGTAGGCGAAGCCGGTGGCGACATCGCGCGGGCAGCCGTGTTCGCGGCAGGATACGATACCTCCGTGCCCGGCATGCAGATCAACCGCTTCTGCGCCTCCGGTCTCGATGCGGTCAACATGGCGTCTGCTCAGGTCATGTCCGGTCAGCACAAACTGGTCATTGCGGGCGGTGTCGAAAGCATGAGCCGCGTCGGCATCGGCGCATCGGGCGGCGCCTGGCCGATCGAACCTCAGGTTGCCATGCCGTCCTATTTCATGCCACAGGGCGTCTCTGCCGACCTGATCGCGACCAAGTACGGTTTCAACCGCGACGATTGCGATGCCTATGCGGTCGAGAGCCAGAAACGGGCAGCAAAGTCCTGGAAAGAAGGCCGTTTTTCCAGGTCGGTCATTCCGGTCAAGGACGTCAACGGCATCACCATCCTCGACCGGGACGAGCATATGCGGCCCGAGACTGACATGCAGTCTCTCGCCTCGCTCAATCCGTCCTTCGAACTGATGGGCAACATGGGTGGATTTGATGCAGTCGGCATTCAGGCTCATCCGGAAATCGAAACCGTCAAGCATGTGCATCATGCCGGCAATTCGTCCGGGATCGTCGACGGCTCCGCTGCCGTTCTCATCGGCTCCAGCACCGCGGGACGCTCGTCCGGTTTGAAACCCCGCGCCAAGATCAAGGCATTTGCCAATATCGGCTCCGAACCGGCGCTTATGCTGACCGGGCCGGTGGATGTTACGCAAAAGCTCCTGAAGAACGCCAAGATGGACCTGAAGGACATTGATCTCATCGAGATCAACGAAGCCTTTGCATCGGTTGTCCTGCGCTACCGGCAGGCGTTCGACCTCGATCCGGACATCGTGAATGTCAATGGCGGCGCGATCGCAATGGGGCATCCGCTCGGAGCCACCGGCGCGATGATCCTCGGCACGGTTCTTGACGAGCTGGAGCGCCGCGACCTCAACACTGCGCTCGTGACCCTGTGCATCGGCGCAGGCATGGGCACGGCAACAATTATCGAACGGGTCTGAGACAGGGAGATTTTTCGATGAGCTACAAGAATTTTTCTGTCGAGACAGATGCGGACGGTATCGCCCTGGTGACCTGGGACATGCCGGAAAAGTCCATGAACGTCATCGACCTGACGGTGATGGATGAACTCGATGCGATCATCGATCAGGTCGCGGGCGACGACGCCGTCAAAGGAGCGGTGATCACGTCCGGCAAGAATGCCTTTTCCGGCGGCGCCGACCTGACCATGCTGGAAGCCCTCCTGAAGGAGTTCCATATCAAACGGGGCAACGATCCGGAAGGCGCTGCCAAGGCGCTTTTTGAAGGTTCACGGCGGCTGACGCAGATCTATCGCAAGCTTGAAACATGCGGCAAGCCGTTCGTTGCGGCCGTTACCGGCACCTGCATGGGCGGGGGCACCGAACTTGCACTTGCCTGTCACGCGCGCGTGGTCGACGAAGGCCTCAAGATGGGGCTTCCGGAAGTCAAGGTCGGTCTGTTTCCCGGGGCCGGCGGGACACAGCGCGTGATGCGCATGACCGACGGTCAGCAGGGGATGCAGTTTCTGCTGCAAGGCAGAACACTGCGCGCTCCCCAGGCAAAGCAGATGAAACTGGTCGACGAAGTCACCGGCACCAAGAAACTTGTCGCCACCGCGAAGAAACTGCTGAAAGCCGGAGTTGATCCGGTCAAGGATTGGGACAAAAAGGGCTTCAAGCTGCCCAATGGAAAAGTGTATTCGCCGGCAGGGTTCCAGTTTTGGCCCGCAGCGAACGCGATCTACCGCCGGGAGACGTACGACAACTATCCGGGAGCGCGGTACTTGCTTCAGTCGGTGGTCGAGGGACTGCAGCTGCCGATGGATCTCGCGTTGCAGGTGGAAAGCCGGTATTTCGCCAAAGTTCTCCAAACCCCGGAAGCGGCCAACATGGTGCGTTCGCTGTTCGTCTCCATGCAAGAGCTGAACAAGCTGGCGCGCCGTCCGGTGGATCAGCGGCCAAACAAGATCAAGAAGGTCGGAATTCTCGGCGCCGGGTTCATGGGTGCCGGCATCGCCTATGTCACGGCCAGTGCGGGCATCGATGTCGTCCTCATCGACCGCAACCAGGAAGCTGCCGACAAGGGCAAGGCGCATTCCGACGAGCTGATCAGCAAAGCAATCAAACGTGGCCGGGCAAGCGAGGACCAGAAGGAAAAGCTGCTGTCCCGGATTACTGCGACTGTCGACTATGAAGCCCTTGCGGACTGCGACCTTGTTATCGAGGCCGTGTTTGAAGACCGGGACATCAAGAAAGGCGTTACCGAGCAGGCGGAAGCCGTGATGAAATCGCGCGCCATTTTCGCCTCCAACACCTCGACACTTCCAATCACGTCGCTGGCGCAGGCCTCGAAGCGGCCGAAGAACTTCATAGGCATCCACTTCTTCTCGCCGGTCGACAAGATGATGCTGGTGGAGGTGATCCTGGGCAAACGTACGTCCGACCGTGCCCTGGCGATGGCACTCGACTACATCAAGGCGATCAAGAAAACACCGATTGTCGTCAATGACAGCCGGGGCTTCTACACCTCCAGAGTGGTCATGACCTACATCCGTGAAGGGCTGATGATGCTGGCCGACGGCATTCCGGCGGCCATGATCGAGAATGCCGGCAGAATGGCAGGGATGCCGGTCGGCCCCTTGTCGCTTGGCGATGAGGTCGCGCTTGATCTTGCATGGAAGATCGTTTCCGCGACACGCAAAGACCTTGGCGTCAAATATGTTGAAGGGCCGCTGGACAACATTCTTGAGGAGATGGTCGTCAACCGGGAACGCTTCGGCCGCAAGAATGGCAAGGGCTTTTACGACTACAAGGGCAAAGACAAGAGCCTTTGGCCCGGTATCACGGAAGTCACCGGCCAACCGAAACCGGCCGAGGCTTTCAATGTCGAGGAACTGAAGCAGCGTTTGCTTGTGATGCAGGCGTTGGAAACAGCCCGGATCTTTGAGGAAAACTGCCTGACTGATGTGCGCGAAGCGGATGTCGGCTCGATCCTGGGCTTTGGGTTCGCGCCCTATACGGGTGGCACGCTAAGCTATATCGACATGATGGGAACACCTGCTTTCGTGGATCTTTGCAAGAAATTCACCCGCAAGTGGGGCCCGCGGTTCAAGCCGAACAAATTGCTCCGCGACATGGCGAAGGCGAACGAATCGTTTTACGGAAAATTTCCACCAAAAGTAGAGCAAGCAACTAAAGACGCTGCGTAAAATTGCGGGAACCATCTCCAAAAAGGGGATGGTTCCTTGCACAGTCCAAAATACGGCGACTAATGTCGGACAAAACTTGATCCACGCCGTCTTGTCATGCACAGTTCACACAATAACTGTGCACGGGCTGGCCGGAGAAAAACATGTCGCTTGAAGGCGAATGGGCACGCGCGGACGTTTTCCGAGTCCTGCGCGACATAAGTTCAAACAGCGATTTGAACTGGCCACAGATCGCTGAGAACTATCAATTCGACCTTTCTGTTATTGAAGATCCCCAGGGTGTCGTGCCCATCACGGCATGGCACGGCGTGTTTGAACATGTCGCTGAGGCGCTTGGCGACGATGCTGTCATGTTCGACCTGTTCAACAATGTCGACATCGGTTGCTTTTCGATTTTCGACTATCTGTTTTCCTGCGCGCCAACACTGCGGGACGCCTGTCTCGCCTGGGTGAAGTTCATTCCAATCCGCACCAACGCATACCGCATGTTGTTTGAAGAAGATGAGACAGGTGGCTATGTCGAATGGCAGATCCTGGAGGGCCGCGGCGAATGGCGGCAGAACATGTTCGCGCGGATCGGTTGGTCGACCCAGCAATTGGAACGCGCGCTTGATATGCAGGTGCCGCCCATTCTCATTGAGCTTGCAACAACAGCCCCGCAAAACACCTCCGCGTTTCAGAAGAAATACCAGGGCCGCCTGAAGTTCGGAGCGCCGCACAACCGGATTTTCATTCCGAGATCGCTCTTGTCCCGCCCTCTCAGACAGAGCGACACACATCTATATGAAATCATTCAGAAAGCCGCGATGGAAGAGCTGGACCGTTTTGGCCAGCTTGAATCGCCGCTGACCAGAATTGCCAACGAGATTGCCACGAACCTGGCTCACGGTGCCTGCACATTGCCGCACATTTCCGCAAAACTCGGCATGTCGCAAAGAGCGGTGCAAAGGCTGCTCGAAAAGGAAGGTACCAGCTTCCGGAAGCTCAGTGAAGAAATCCGGCGCTCTGCAGCAGAGAGATATCTGCGCGGCACCGATCTTCCGATGAAGGAAATCGCCTACCTCATCGGGTTTTCCGAACTCAGCACATTTTCAAGGGCGGTGAAGACCTGGTTCGGCGTTTCCCCGCGCAAGTTTCGAGAGGGCGCGACCCGGGTCAGCGCGCTCAACGGAGGCCCACGGAAAAAAGTGCAGCCTTCCCGGGTTGCGTCGATGCCGCGAAGCGTTGGTCAGCCGAAACAGACGCGATCGGGAAAGTCCGCGCGGGTTGAATAACACCACATGCGAAATGACGAAGCTGCGACCGGAAGAAGAGAGAATTTCGGCACGGTGGCAGTTACGGGCTCGATACCACCGCCGTGCCAGAGATTGTTTCCTAGGCCCGCAAACATCCGATACTCCCTATCGAACGCAACTTTCATTCCCGGCCTCTGGGACACATGACAAAAATCGCCATGTCAGCCGGTTTTGGACCGATCCCGCAATGTGGCCCATTTTTGTGCGCGCCGGAGGGAGCCGGCTCGAACGCTGTCTTTCACTGCGGGTGGAGGTATCTTGTCGTAAGAAGAAGTGGGCTTCCCGCTAACGATAAGTTTCACATACCTGAAACCTTAGATACGTCAGGGATTCACTCCTGTCTTTGGCGTGAGATCTCCAGGATTTAACTATTCACGACACCAACCCTTGCGTATATGAAGAATTGACGAGGTGTCTCGTGGGCCAGACGCCGATGCGTTGTAATTTTAGAGAACTGATCCTAACTATCCGTCAGCGATTTTGACGACACTTTTGGAGCAACAAATGTCCGACAGCGGTTTGAGCCGGTTTATTGGTGGTTCGCCAGCACAGGTGGTCTTAAGGCTCATCTTCCTTTCCTTCGTTGTCGGGATCATCTTGTCCGCGCTCAATCTGGACCCGATAGACCTGGTCCACATGACCGTTGATTTCTTTGAGCGCCTTTGGAACATGGGCTTTCATGCAATTGGACGACTAGGCAATTACCTTGTCGTTGGCGCCATCGTCGTCATCCCGATCTGGCTCGTTACCCGGCTTCTGGCGATGGGGCGTTCGCGCTGAGAAACGGCGTCCGGGATCCTCGTCTATGGTTTCATTTCTGCAACGTCTCTCGCCGTCCGGTGCAAGGTGACGTGACGATCTGCCAGTTCATCAATGTCGGTTGAATAGCCCCCTCCAAGAACACCGGCGAGCGGCAACCCCTTTGCTCTCACCGTTTCGATCACATAGCGGTCCCTCCGGCCCAATCCGTCGCGCGTGAGCTTGAGCCGTCCGAGGCGATCGTTCTCGTAAGGATCGACACCTGCATTGTAAAAAACGATGTCCCAGCGCTCGCGCGTCAGAAGTTCCGGCAAAGTCTCCTCAAGCGTTTTCAGATACGCCTCGTCACCGGTTTCGTCCGGAAGACCGATATCCAGATGGGACGGGATCTTGCGCACGGGGTAGTTCTTCTGGGAATGCATCGAGAAGGTGAAGACGTCCGGATCGTTTTGGAAAATATCAGCGGTCCCGTCGCCCTGATGCACGTCCAGATCGACAACGAGCGCCTTGCCAATGGCGCCGTCCGCCTGCATGACCTTGATAGCAACCCCAACGTCATTGAAGACACAGAACCCGGCACCATGCAGCCTGCGGGCGTGATGACTGCCGCCGGCCGTGTTGCAGGCGATCCCGTTTTCGAGTGCTAGATAGCCCGTCAGCACCGAGCCTCCGGTGGCGCAGCGCGCGCGCAGAGCTATGTCCTCGCGCATCGGAAAGCCGATCTCTCGGGCAACCTTTTCCGGAACTTTCCCATTGAAGACCTGATCCACATAGGCGGGATCATGGGCAAGGGCGATCCATTCGAACGGCGCCGGGCGGGGCCGGACAAACGAGCCGCCGTCAAGCAGGCCTTCGGCCCGGATCAGATCCGCGACAGCACGGAACTTGTCCATCGGGAACCTGTGATTTGCGGGAAGGTCGGCGCAGTAAGCCGGGTGATGAACGATAGGCAGCGACATTATCTGCAATATAGTCAGTCCATAGCGGGCTGGAAGCTTTTTGGCACCTGAAGACTGCAGCGCTCATACCGGGTATGTGAGGAAAGCAATTGACGAGACCGGTGGCGCTGGACGAGAAGGTCTGTGAACTGAACACGAGACTTCCATGTCGCCATCCCAAGCTGCGAACGACCCGTCCAAGCTCGCTTTTTCGGTAACGCACCGCTCCGTACTGGCCATCGCCATTCCGATGACACTCGGCTATTTGTCGACGCCCTTGCTGGGCGTGGTCGACATGGCTGTCATCGGGCGTCTCGGCGACGCGGCTCTGCTTGGCGGCATCGCACTCGGCGGCATTATTTTCGATCTGGTTTTCACGACTTTCAATTTTCTGCGCGCGGGAACCACAGGACTGACCGCCCAGGCGCTCGGCGCGAAGCATGACGAGGAAATCAAGGCGACGCTGCTCCGAGCACTCCTGATCGCGCTTGCCGGCGGCCTTCTCGTCATTTTGCTCCAGTCACCGATCCGCGAGGCAGGGCAATGGTTTCTGGGCGGCAGCGCGGAGGTCCAGTCTGCCACTGCACGGTATTTCGACGTTCGGGTCCTCAGTGCTCCGTTCCTGCTGGCCAACTACGTCATCCTGGGCTGGTTCATCGGTCTTGGCAGAGCCGGCACCGGCCTGCTGCTGCAGCTTTTTCTCAATGGGCTGAACATCGCTTTGAGCGTTTGGTTCGTCGTCGGTCTGAACTGGAGCGTGGAAGGCGTCGCATTCGCCACCGTCCTCAGCGAAATCGCCACGACCATGCTCGGACTTGTGCTGGTACTTGCAACGGTGGGGCGCGGGTCGTGGCCGAAACCTGCCGTCATTTTCAATCGCCGGCTTCTGATACGCATGATGGCGCTCAACCGCGACATCATGATCCGCTCCTTTGCGCTTCTTTATGCCTACGCCTTCTTCATGGCCCGCTCCGCCGATCAGGGCGATACAGTCCTTGCGGCCAACGCGGTTCTTGAAAAATTCATTATGGTCTCAGGCTATTTTCTCGACGGGCTTGCGACCTCCGCGGAACAACTGGCGGGCCGCTCCGTTGGCGCGAAGCACCGCCCGGCATTCGACAGGACGCTTAAGCTGACGGCGATCTGGAGTTTCGCCATGGCCTTTCTCCTGTCTGCAGTGTTCTACCTGTTCGGACCGGCGATGATCGATTTCATGACGACGGCACCTGACGTGCGTGCCATCGGCAACACCTATCTGATCTGGGCCGTGCTGGCGCCGCTCCTGGGCGTTCTCGCCTTCCAGATGGACGGCATCTATATCGGCGCGACATGGTCCGACACCATGCGCAACATGATGCTGCTGTCACTGGCCGTCTATATCGCCGCCTACTATGCGCTGTTCCCGCTAATGGGCAATCACGGTCTTTGGCTCGCCCTCGGCCTGTTCCTGGGCCTGCGCGGCATCACGCTGCTGGCAGCGTGTCGTGGGCGAGCCGACAGGACGTTCGCCGAGGCTTGAAACACCAGCCTTACAGTTCTTCCGATGCCCACGCTTCGAGTTCGGTATCCCGCGCCTCGCGCAGCGATGTCAAACCATGCTGATCAAGTCTGTCGGCAAGCCCTGACAGAATTTCAGAGATAAGGGACGGCCCCTTGAAGACCATCGAGGAGTAGAGCTGCAACAGGTCGGCCCCAGCGGTGATCTTGGCCCAGGCGGTTTCCGCGCTGTCAATTCCACCGACCCCCACAATCGGAAGGTCCGGACCGGCCAGCTTGCGCGCGCGTGCCAAAACAATCGTCGATTTCCTGAAGAGCGGCTTTCCCGAAAGCCCCCCTCCTTCCTGATGCGGCCCCTTCCCGCTCAAGCCTTGGCGGCCGATCGTCGTGTTGGAGACAATCAGGCCGTCGATCTTCTTGTCCAGCACTTCCTCAACGATGTCCTTCAGGTCGTCGTCGACGACATCCGGTGCAATCTTGAGAAGCAACGGCACTTGGCGGCCGATCCGGTCCGTGCTCGCATCGCGCGCGGACGTCACTGCGCTCAACAAATCTGCCAAGGCTGAACGGGCCTGCAAATCGCGGAGGCCAGGCGTATTGGGGGACGAGATATTGACCGTGAAATAAGACGCCAAATCAGCGAATTCTGTTATTCCCGAGACATAGTCTGCAATCCGATCCGCTGCGTCCTTGTTTGCACCGACATTGATGCCAACAATACCGCTGCTGGTCTTTCGATTGGCCAGGCGTTGCCGCATCGCGGAATGACCGTCATTGTTGAAGCCATACCGGTTGATGACGCCCTCGTCGGCATGCAGCCTGAAGACACGGGGGCGCGGATTGCCCGGCTGTGGCTGCGGCGTGACCGAGCCGACTTCCGTAAACCCAAACCCAAGTTTCAAAAGAGCATCCGGGACTTCAGCATTCTTGTCGAAACCAGCGGCCATGCCGAGCGGGTTTGGAAATTTCAGATCCCAGAGCGTGAGCGCAAGACGCTCGTCCTTTGGCACTTTCGGTGCCGAGAGCAAGCCGGATCTGAGAGCCAGAACCGTCAGACGGTGGGCGTTTTCCGCGTCAAGCGCATGAAGCCCCTTGAGAGCAATGCCTTCAAACAAGCCGAAACTCATCCATCAAGCTCCGGGAACAAATGGGCGCCATCTTCGGAGAGCGGAAGGTCTTTCACCCAGACCGCGACCGACGGTTGGAGCTCGGCATAAAGATGCGGAAACAGCGCTCCGCCCCGCGACGGTTCCCATTTCAATGCGTCCCCGAATACGGCGGCATCAAAGGCCGCCAGAAGCAGGTCCGTTTGACCGCTGAAATGCTTTGAGGCCGTTTCCCGGACCTGGTCAGCAGTCGAAAAATGTATGAAACCGTCTGCGAGATCGACCGGTGCGCCCTGAAAAACGCCTTTCTCAACCGCGTCCTGCCACATCGACCGTGGAACGATCTTGAATATCAACGTCATATGCGCCTGTTCCCGTAACGAATTGCCTCTTGGCCGATCGTGTCCGACGAGCGGCCGCTGTCGGCGCGGACACTACTCACAGGTCTTTCGTCAAACAAGCGAAACGGTCCGACTTTCTCGGTGCATGACAATTTCACAATAAAAAAACCGATTGGCGTTACGTTAAGTGCTCGGATTTCGAGCAGCCGGTACGTATAATTCCGGCTGAGAAGAACAAAAGTGACTCGCGATGATGCTTCGGCCATTCCTGGTGCCTGCCATCCTGCTGACCGTTTCCGGCGGTGTCGTTGCATGGCTGCTGCTGGCAGAACCGCCCGAGATTCCTGAAAAACAGGTTGCCGGAGCGCTCAGGCCCGGCATTGCCGAGACTAGCGAGGACATTTCCCGTTCAGAGCCAAGTTCTCCTGAACCCCAGTCTCCCACTGAAGCGCCCTCTTCGGCTGCGCCCTTGCCGGATGACATTCGAAACGTTTCGCCGGACGGCGTTTCCTCACCCTTTGTCAGGGGGAACCTGAAGCGGATCGATCCTTCCGAGCGCTTTCAGGAATTGCTCAATCCGCCGGTCGAGGAGATCCCGGACGGACCGCTGCAATACAGGCGTGTTCAGGTGCTGGACGGCGGGAGGATCAAAGCGAAGCAGCTTGTGATCACGCTTGCCCATATCGAGCCGCTGAAGATCGACGAAATCTGTGTTGCCGAACAAGGTGGCGAATGGCCGTGCGGAGCCCGGGCGCGCACGTTTCTGCGTGGTTTGATAAGGCAGTTCAAGGTCTCGTGCGAGAAGGTTGCCGATGTTAGTCCACGGCAAATCGTGGCGACTTGCAAACGCGGCAAGATGGACCTGAGCAGCCGTCTCGTACGGTACGGATGGGCGGACCCCGCCCCCGATGCGCCCGAAAGCTTTGAGGAGTTTGCTCTCCTTGCCAAGGAGCGCAAGCTCGGCAAGTGGCGGGAAGTCTGGCAACATGCGCCGGTCCAGTCGGGTTGGGACAACGATCCGAATGCACCGCTTCCCGGTTTGGCCGACTTGGCGCCGGAAATTATCGACTGGAGCGAACAGGCGAACTCGAGCGATTTGAATCAGGAAAGCTTCGGATTTGAAGCGGAGCCCGCTGAAGACATTCCGCAGCAATAAGCTTTGGGCCGCCCATCGCGGTCCAAAGCGAATTATCTCAATTCGGCGCCCGCCTCTTCGTCGCACCGCCTCCAGATCGTGTCAAACGGATGAAGCGTAAGCCCTATCCAGATGAAGGGAGCGACTGCATGTCAGGTAATCTGAAGATCGGCATCATCGGTGGAACCGGCCAACTCGGCAGTGCCATCGCGACGGGCTGGCTTGAAGCAGGGTGCGTTGCCCCGGACGATCTCTGGATTTCAAACCGGTCCGGCACTGCATCCGGGTTCGATGCCTGGCCCGAAGTGAATTTTACGGCATCGAACCAGGAATTGGCGGATGTATGTGACGTCATTCTTCTTTCGGTCCCGCCCGCCCTGATCGGTACAATCGGCATAGTCGCGCCGGACAAGCTCGTCATCTCCGTGATGGCCGGCGTGTCGCGCGAACAGATCATGCAGCTGACCGGATCGAGCAGGGCCGTGCGCGCCATGTCGAGCCCTGCCGCACGATATCGACAGGCTTATTCGCCCTGGTTTGACGAAAGGACACTGAACAAGGCGGATCGCGATACCGTATGCGCCCTGCTATCGGCCATCGGTGCTTCGGACGAATTGCCGGACGAAAGCCAGATCGAAGTCTTCACAGTTGTGACCGGTCCGGTGCCGGGCTTTGCCGCCTTCTTTGCCGACTGCATGGTGCAATTCGCTGTTGCCAACAATGTCGACCCGGACGTCGCAGTTCGCGCGGCCAAGCAACTCATGACATCAAGCGCTTCCCTTATGTCCAGCCAGAACTTGCCGCCGAGCGCCTATGTTAAGGAAATGATCGACTATGGCGGCACGACGACTGCTGGCCTCGTCAAATTGCAGGAGTTGGGCGTCGCCGGCTTGTTTGGAGAAGGGCTGAAAGCCAGCCTGGAGAGGGTTCGAGCCATTGCGCCGGATGACTGACATGACGGCCAAATGGCAAGGACACCGTCTCAAAGCATCTGGGGCGTGATCTGGTGCCAGTGGCTCATCAAGCGAGACGGACCTGCGGTCCTCCTCACGATGACGACACTATTTCAGGTGATCCTTGATAAGAGGCAGAGAAATTACTCCGCCTCAAATCTTGCCCGACAGGCTTACGCAGACAGTTCGCCCGCAAGCGCCTTGCGGATCATCTCACGTGTTTCCGCGATGCCGTAAAGCGCCACGAACGATCCGAAGCGGGGTCCCTTTTCCTGACCCAGAAGGAGCTGGTAGAGCGCTGAGAACCAGGCGACGGAGACGCCCGGCCCGCCATCCGGACCTTTCTTGTTGGGGTCCTGATAGCGCTCGATTGCACGGGCAACGTCCAGAACGGCATCCTGGATCGACGCACCGTCCGCATCCACGGGCAGTTCGGCGAGCTTTGCGTCGAGCTGCTGCAAGGCAGCCCGCTCGACCTCATCCGGCACCTTGAAGGATTTCGTCGGCTTGACGAAGTCGTCGAAGTACCGGATTGCATACCCGACGAGAGCGTCCAATTCCGGATGCGTTTGGGCTGTGACACCGGGCGCATAGCGCGAAATGAACGCCCACAGAACATCCTTGTTCTCCGCGTTCGACGCCGACACCAGGTTCAAAAGCATGGCGAAAGGAACCGGCATGTCGATCTTCGGAATGTTTCCGGAGTGGATATGCCAGGCCGGGTTCTGAAGCTTTTGCTCCACCGGCATCTGCTTATACTTCTGAACAAAGGTGTAGTATTCGTCCACCGCCTTGGGGATGACGTCGAAATAGAGCTTCTTGGCAGTCTTGGGCTTCTGGAAATTATAGAGCGCAAGACTTTCCGGAGACGCGTAGGTCAGCCACTCGTCGATGGTCAGCCCGTTGCCCTTGGACTTTGAGATCTTCTCGCCCTTGTCATCCAGAAAGAGCTCGTAGACATAGTGCTCCGGTGCCTTACCGCCCAGAATGTTGCAGATCTTGTCGTAGATCGGCGCGTTGGACATGTGATCCTTGCCGAACATCTCGAAGTCGACATCAAGAGCCGCCCAACGCATCCCGAAGTCAGGCTTCCACTGCAGTTTCACATTGCCGCCGGTGACAGACAGCGTGATCTCTTCACCGGTCTCGTCGTCAAACGTGATGGTGCCGTCGGCCGGGTTCACGGACTTCATCGGCACATAAAGCACACGACCGGAGGTCGGTGAAATCGGCAGGAAGGGAGAATACGTCGCCTGGCGTTCCTCGCCGAGGGTCGGAAGCATCACGTCCATGATCTTCTGATACTTCTCGGTCGCCCGGATCAACACGTCATCGAATTTTCCGGACTTGTAGTATTCGGTCGCGCTGGCGAATTCGTAATCGAAACCGAATGTATCTAGAAACCGGCGCAGCATCGCGTTGTTATGCGCGGCGAAACTGTCATAGTCGCCGCCGAACGGGTTCGGTACTGCGCTCAACGGCATCTGAAGATAAGGTTCGAGCGCAGCCCGATCCGGAACGTTTTCCGGGATCTTGCGCATGCCGTCCATGTCGTCGGAAAAGCACAGGAGCCGCGTCGGGATCTTGTCCTCGGTGAGCAAACGGAAGGCCGTGCGCACCATCGTGGTGCGCAGCACTTCGCCGAAAGTTCCGATATGCGGCAGACCGGAGGGACCATAGCCCGTCTCGAACAGAACCGGCTTTTCCGCATCCTGCTTTTCGATCCGTTTGATCAGTTTCCGCGCTTCTTCGAACGGCCACGCTTTCGATTTCGCGGCCGCTTCGACAAAGTCTTGCGAAAGGTCAAGCGGAGGCAGGGATTGGTCGGTCATTTTCGGGTTTCATTCTGTTGTCTGGATGGAAACATCGCAATTCCGGCGGGCAGCTTGCACCCATGCCGCATGTTGCGGCGCGACACTAGAAAAGCGTGGCGCAAACGTCAATCAATTGTCGCCTTTGTGTGACTTGAAGCTTGACCCTCAACCCTATAAACCGGGCAGTCGATTAGCCCAAAAACCGGCGCAGTGGAGATTAAATAGTGTCTATCAATGAACCGATCAGTGTTCAGGAAGCCCTCATCTACATCATGGTGATCGTATCCGCGTCAGACAATGCAATGACAGACAAGGAACTGGCCACGATCGGTGACATGATCAAAATGCTGCCGGTCTTTGAAAGCTACGACGGCAACAGGATCATCCCGGCGGCCCAGCGCTGCGGGGACATTCTCCAGGAAGAAAACGGGTTGTCGCTGGTTCTGGAACTGGTTGGCGATGTTCTGCCGCCAAAGCTCTATGACACGGCATATGCGCTTGCGGTGGAAGTCGCAGCCGCAGACCTGCATGTTGAACAGGAAGAGTTGCGCATCCTGCAGATGCTCCGCGACCGCTTCAGCCTCGACAAACTGACCGTTGCCGCGATTGAACGCGGTGCGATCGCCCGTCACCGGACCGTCTGATCCGCAACGCCACCGATTGTCTGGGCGCGGATCGAATTCAAGTTCCGCGCTCACGGTGGCAATCCAAACGGGTTTGGTTCGGTCAGTTCAGGCTGCGGATCGCGTCGGGCAAGTCGAGTGAAAAGGCGGGAATGACGACGTTGAAGCGCGTACCGTCCGGGCGCTCCATCGCATAGGACCCCGCCATGATGCCATTGTCGGTCGAAAGCGGGCAGTGTGAGGAATACTCGAAGGTTTCCCCCGGCTCGATCACAGGTTGCTCGCCAACCACGCCGTCGCCGCTGACTTCTTCCTGGCGGCCAAGACCATCCGTGATTTGCCAATAGCGGGTCTTCAGCTGAACAGGTTCCTGGCCACCATTGTGGATCTCGACCATGTATGCCCAGATAAACTCGCTCTCTTCCGGCTTCGATTCATCGTCCAGATAGAACGGCTCGACGGAGACTTCGATCCCATGGGTCGTGGCGCTGTAACTGCCTGACACGGTAGTTCCTTTAAAATTTTCGCGGTTGGCCGCAACTTCAGGATGGGCTTATAGGGCGAATGACATAAGCGTGAAAGAGACTTACTTGTGATTTCCTGAAGGATTTTGCAATTACAGCGCTGTTTTGTCCAAGTCAGGGACCACATCACGTGTTCGACGCACGCATCCGACCGCTGATCGACCCGCCGCTGAACCGAATGGGGCAGTTGCTGGCCAATGCAGGCATTGGTCCCAATACGATAACCCTGACCGGGTTCGCGATCGGCTTGGGTGCCGCCGTTGCCATTGCGACAGGTTTTTTCCTGTTGGGTTTTGTTCTCATCGCACTCAACCGCCTGGCCGACGGGCTGGACGGTGCCGTCGCGCGGGTCACGAAAAAGACCGATCTCGGCGGCTATCTGGATATTACACTGGACTTCTTCTTCTACGGCGCCATCCCGCTTGCCTTTGCAATTCAGAACCCTGCTTCCAATGCCCTTCCCGCTGCGGCGCTGCTTTGCAGTTTCTACGCAAATGGATCTGCGTTTCTGGCCTTTGCAATCATGGCGGAACGGCGTGGCCTTACCACTGATCGGCAGGGCAAGAAATCGCTCTACTATCTCGGCGGCTTGGCGGAAGGCACGGAAACGATCGCGCTGTTCCTGCTGATGGCGCTTTTGCCGGCTTGGTTTCCGGTGCTTGCCTGGGCTTTTGCGGCGGTCTGTTTCGTTTCCGCAACCGCGCGCGTCCTGATCGGCGTCAAGTCCCTGGACAGGGACTAACCGGCTTTTTCATTCTGAAAACGTTCGATCCATTCGCTGTTGACCCTGTCCGACAACCGCGCGACAGGCAGGTCGATGTCCTCTGCGGACGCGGTGTCGAGGCCGAGATGGTTCAGGATCAGAGCAGTGACCGAGACAGGGTCATTCGACAGCGTGTCATAGCTTATCCGGAGCGGCGCAATCTTTTCCGCTTCGAACCATTCGTTCCATGCGCGGTCATTGTCTGTGAAGAGGTCGACATGCTCTTTGATGCGGTCCGCATCATACTGAGGCTCTTTCGGCGGCGCGAGCCTTTCCAGTTCCCGTCCGTCCGGTGCTTTGTGCCAGAGGCCCGTCTGGCTCGCCTTCACAAAGGATACCGCCTGCGCAATCTTGTCGGAGCGTGTCAGGTGAATGAACAACGGCTTTCCAAAAACGGCTTCTATCTGGGTGACCCTGGTGCGTTCCCCAGGACGCAGTTTTGCGAGCTGCTGGAAAAAGTAATCGAAGCTGCGCCTTTGGAGTCTCAAACCAAATATCCCGGTTCCGG
The DNA here is from genome assembly GCF_030732845.1 of Roseibium sp. MMSF_3544. GTDB lineage: Bacteria > Pseudomonadota > Alphaproteobacteria > Rhizobiales > Stappiaceae > Roseibium. Next base: position 199,971 of record NZ_JASHKA010000002.1, on the reverse strand, counting down.
CGGAGCCTTTTTCAAGTGCCGTTGAAAAGAGAGCTTCCAACCGGTCCCCTTCTGTCGCAAAGCGTCGGGTTTCCAGTCCCAGATAGGTCTGCCATGCATCGATGTCCGGCTCGTGAAAATACGATTTCGGATTGCCCGCTTGACCGGTTGCTGCAAGGAGCTTGCACAACAAGGTGCTGCCACTGCGCGGTGATGTGCAGATGACATAGGCTTTGTAGGCCGCTTCAGTTTGCACTTTCATATGTCAACCTGTTTTGAAGGCACACTTAAATTGGTTCGCCGCCTTAAAAGCCAATGATCAGAATCGGTTCCCGGACAAAGTTCGCGCTGCAGGCGAGCAGGAAAGTGCTGCTCGAAACGACTTTAAGTCAGTCTGTTTGGAACGATCTGACCAATCCGGGTCTTCACCTTTTGCTTTAAGAAGACTACACATCCGGATCTCAAGGTCTCTGGTCGAAAACGGACGGCGTCCTACGTAAAGCAGAGACAAGACAATCCAATGACGGCGCGTTCATGCCCAGCCGGATGACGGTGACGGCCACTGCCGCGGCTTTGTGCACCTTCCGTCGGCTGAACAGCGGCTTTTTCTTCTTTTCGAAGAGAGTGCCGCAGGACCGGAATCGGAAGCCAGGAGCAAGGCATGACATCAGATGAACGGCCGTGGACAGCATTTTACGGACCCGATGTTCGCGCCGATATCGACAAGGCTTCCTACCGTACGATCGGCGATCTGATCCGGTCCGTTTCCGACACCTACGGCGAGGCTCCCGCGTTCACAGCCTGTATGCCTAATGGCATGAACGGGACGTTGAGCTACGAACAGGTCAACGCGTTGTCGGACGCATTGGCGGTGTACCTGCGTGAGGTCGCGGGACTGAAACGAGGCGACCGGGTGGCGCTGCAGTTGCCGAACTGCCTTGCCTTTCCGGTTGCTGCTTTCGCGGTCTTCAAGGCAGGCTGTGTGCTCGTGAACGTCAACCCTCTCTACAAGGCCGAAGAGATGGCGCGCCAGTTCGAGGACGCCACTCCGAGCGCGCTTATCATCATCGACATGTTCGCCGACAAGATTCCGGAAGCAACCCGCAATCATCCGATCCCCAACATCATCGTCACACGGATTGCGGAATTTTTGCCAGTCCTGCCCCGCGGGATCATCGGGCTCGTCCAGAAATACTGGGACCGTACGGTTGCTCCCGTCGAAGTGCCCCATATTCGCTTGCCGGACGCACTTGAGGCTGGTCGCGCGCACCGCATCAAAGACCACATTGAGGTGGATACCTATCACCAGGACGTTCTGCCCGGGGACGTCGCCTGTCTTCAGTACACAGGTGGAACAACCGGCGTATCGAAGGGTGCGATGCTCACCCACGAGAATCTCATCATGAACATGGAGCAGACACTGGAAATGATCCCAGTGATCGAGCGCGGCAAGGAAGTCGCGCTGACAGCGCTGCCCATGTACCACATCTTCGCCTTCAACCTGAACCTGCTCGCCTTTTTCTGGCTCGGCGGCCGTAACATCCTGATCCCCAGTCCGCGCCCACTGTCTAACCTCAAACGAGCATTCGAAAACTACAAGATCACGTGGATGAGCGGGGTCAATACCCTGTTCAACGGGCTGAACAACGAATTGTGGTTTCGAGACAGTCCGCCAAAACACCTCAAGCTGGCCTCTGCCGGAGGCATGGCGCTGCAGGCGGAGGTGGCCAAGAGATGGCAAGGAATCACCGGCAAACCCGTCATTCAGGGTTACGGGCTGACCGAAACATCGCCGGTGCTCAGCTTCAATCCGGTGGGTAAATCACGCGACGGGTCGATCGGCGTGCCCCTCCCCTCTACATTCATGCGCTGCGTCAATGACGACGGCGCTCCCGTCGCGCCAGGCGAACCCGGTGAGATTGCGGTAAAGGGCCCACAGGTGATGGCGGGGTATTGGAACAGACCGGACCAAACGGAGGCCGTGTTCCGGGATGGCTGGCTTCTCACAGGCGATATCGGCGAGATGGATGCAGACGGCTACTTCTCCATCGTCGACCGAAAAAAGGACCTCGTGATTGTGTCGGGCTTCAATGTTTATCCGAATGAAATCGAAGACTGCCTGACCTCGCACCCGGGTATCTTCGAAGCCGCCGTTATCGGGGTTCCGGACGAAGCGACCGGAGAGGCCGTAAAGGCCTTCGTTGTCCTCACGGACACCAGCCTGACAGAAGCCGAGATGCGCGCCCACTGCAAGAACCACCTGACCGCCTACAAGGTGCCGAAAAGGATCGAGATCCGCACCGAGCTGCCCAAGTCGAATGTCGGCAAAATACTCAGAAAACTCCTGCGCGCCGAAAATGCTGGCGCCAACGCGGGGGAATAACCGATGGTCGGTCCCCTGGAGCAAGCACTTCTGGCTGCGATGATTTTCGTCATCATGCTGGGCATGGGTGCCTCGCTGACGCCGCGCGACTTCTACCTGGCGCTGCGGCGGCCTTACGGGCTCGGTATCGGCGTGTTCACGCAATTTGGTTTCATGCCGCTAATCGGCTTCCTCATGACGCTCGCGTTCGCCCTGCCGGAACCGGTCGCCATCGGGTTGCTGATTGTCTCCTGCATGCCGGGGGGAACGACCTCGAACATCTTTACCTATTTTTCCAAGGGCAATCTGGCGCTGTCGGTTCTCATGACCGTCACGTCCACGATCTTCGGTGTGGTTCTGATCCCGATTGTTCTGCTCGTCTATGCTTCCGCGCTTGATCTGACGATCCCGCGCGAGAACATCATTGCTACGCTGGTCATTTTGCTCGTACCGGTCGCCGTCGGGATGATCCTGCGCCGGCTTAACGCCAACGCCGGCGCCGTAACCGAATTCTTCGGTTCGGTCCTGGCGCTTGTTTTCATCGCATTCATCGCGATTTCCTGGATACCGCGTAACTGGCAATTCCTGATGACCACAGCACCGTCGACCTATTTTGTGGCGATCATGCTGGGCGTTTTCGGAATTGCGCTCGGGTATCTGTTTGCCCGCTCCATCCGGCTGCATCCAAGGAATGCACGCACCGTTGCCCTTGAGACCGGGATCCAGAATGCCCCGTTGGCGATTGCAATCATTGTGCTCACGTTCCCAAGCGACCAGCAGCAGCCGATCATGGCAGTCGGCGCGCTTTATTCGCTCTTCATCGTGATCACATCGACGCTCGTGACGCTGATCTTTCGCCGAGCAAACACCGCTGCAGAGCAAAAAATCACCGACAGCCTTCTCTAGGTAAGCTGCACGCACTGGCTTCAGTAGAAGCGTGGCACACTTCAAGTATTCAGTTGTTGCACTGACAAATTGTGGACGAAAGCAAATCAATCATTTTTGATGGAGCCGGGATCTACAATACGCTAACCATGGCAGAAGAAGAAAAGCGAGCGACCGGATAACTCGTTGCAACGTTCTGCTGTGTTCAAGGGTGCGGATCAGCTTGGCAACAACAATCATTGAGATGGAAGCAACATGATAAGCAGACTACGTATCATAAGCGGCCTGCTTTTGTTTGTGTTTGTGATTGGTCATTTGCTCACCCTTGCATTTGGACTGTACTCAATCTCCGCGATGGAAACTGCCGGGCGGTTCCTGATGGGGCCCTTCAGCAATCCGATCGGCGGACCAATCCTGATTGTGAGTTTTTTCGTACATGCTGCCCTGGGTCTATGGACAGTTTACTGGCGCAACAGCCTGTTTTCCAACTGGGCTGACACCGCACAGGCAGCACTGGGCCTGGCGATCGTTCCGCTGCTGCTGCCGCACATCATGGGCACCGTTGTCGGCCCGGCGATGACCGGTGTCCACACAAACTTTAAGTGGGTGCTCGCAGTTTACTGGATGTTCGTACCGCATCTGGGCATCCAGCAGGTCGTCGCCCTGATCGTCATCTGGGTGCATGCCTGCTACGGCCTCTTTCTGTGGATGCAGGTCCAAAAATGGTGGGGCCGATATGCCACTATTTCCTACCCGTTTGCGGTGATCGTGCCGGTAACCGCGCTGCTCGGTTTTGTCGAATCCGGCAAGATCCTGATTGCCAATAGAGGCGACCCGGAGTTCATGGCACCTGTCCGGGAAGCTGCCGCTGCCTACGGCACCGTTGGGGCGACCCTGAACAACATTCAGAGCCAGGTTCTGTGGTGGTATGCCGCCCTGATTGCAGCCGTTCTATTGGCCCGAGCAGTCCGCCTTTGGGGCAAGCGGCCAAAGATTACGGTCACCTACACGGACGGGCCGACCATTGAGCGGACCGCCGGCTTCAGTTTGCTCGAGACTGCGCAATCAATGGACACGGCTCACGCGGCGCTCTGCGGAGCAAGAGGGCGCTGCGGTTCGTGCGCCGTGCGTGTTTTGGAGGGCCACGAAAACCTCGCGCCTCCTGGTAAGACCGAAGCCGAGACGATCGCGCGCCGGTCACTTCCCGAGGGCGTCCGGCTCGCCTGTCAGGCAATGCCGACCGGAGGTCCAGTCACTGTCGAACGTCTATTTGCTCCCACAATATCTCCCGTGGAGTACCAGGAGCTGCTCCGGGGAGAGGACCCTCCAGCGCGTGATCCGGAGCCAGGCCTTGAGCGCGAGGAAATCGCATGATCAGATTGTTCTTTGCGCTGGTCTTTCTGGGGTTCCTGCACACATCAACACCCCTTTCTGCGCAAATGATGCTGCCAGGCGGCACAGCCACAGAGACCGCAGAAACACCAGCAGAACCCTCGCCTAACGATATCAAGGAGCTGGCGCGATTGCTGGCTGATCCGACAGTGGTCAACTGGCTGCAACAAAGGGCAGCAGGGCTCGGCGAGGATGGTGCATCCACCAATCTGACATTCCGTGAAAGCATCGAACTGGGCCTGATCCAGATCCAGGTGCGGGTACAGGAGGTTGGCGCGGCGCTGGTCCTTTTGCCGAACATCCCGTCCATTGTTTCCACGACCTGGCAAGAAGGGCTGACGCCAAGAGAACAGCTGAATTTTGTCGTCCTTCTGATCATCTTCGTTTTTGTCGGTGTCGGCCTGGAATGGCTTTACTGGCGATATGCAGGGTACCTTCGAAGGCGCATCGAACTGACCCGCTCGAACCGTTACATTGACAAGGTACGTTCGGCGCTCACGCGCCTTGCGCTTGTCTCAGGCGGCGCCGTGTTCTTCTCGCTCGGGACAATCGGGACCTTTGTCATTTTCGACTGGCCGCCGAACGCCGAAGAGTTCGTTCTAGAACTCCTGTTCGCGCTGGTCATGTTGCGTGTGGTGTCCGCCCTGGCGCTGTTCGCCCTGGCTCCCAGAATTGAAGCCTTGCGATTGGTGCCGCTGTCCAGGCAGGACGCAAGAGGCCTCTATCTCGGCGTCATGCTGGCATCGGCGGTCATGTTGTTCGGACATGGCCTTGCCGAAACAATCGTGGTGCTTGGGGCCGATGAACCGGCGGGTTTGACAATCGATATCATCGCGGCCGCCTTGACGACTGTCTTGGCAATCTTGCTGCTTTGGCTGATGCATACGCGCAGCGAACCCAAGCGCCTGTCAATCGCGGCGCCGGTCGTTGGGTCGCTGGTGCTGTTCATGCTCTTCATATTCTGGCTGATCGGAGCCTACAGCGCTGCCGGGACCCTTGCGGTGGTCGCCCTGCTTATTCCCACAGAGCGCCTGGTGCGCAAAACAATCGAGCAGGCCTTTGAAGAGAGCCGGGCCGAAGCACAGTCGGAGCAAGTCAGCGCCGACGAAACACTAGCGGCAGCGGAAGAAGCCGGAGCCGAGGCGGAAGCCGTCGTTGAGCCGGATGCCGCCGCCGAAGCTGAGGCACCCGGCGAGGCGGAACAGGAGGCTATCACCAATGCCGAGGCGATACACGGCGTCTATCTGCCGGTCGCCGTGCGGCTCGGCCGATTTGTGGTCGTGGTTGCCGCTGTCGTCTGTATCGGACTTTTCTGGGGCGTTCAGCCCTGGAACATGTCCGCCACCAATTCGACGCCAGCCCAAGTCGTCAGAGTTCTGATTGATATCATGGTGGCCTTCCTGATTGGTGATCTGATCTGGACCGCAACCAAGACGGCGATCGACCGGCGCATGGCGAGTATGCCCAAACTCGTGCCTGGCATGGCGCCCGGTCCGGAAGCCCGGATGGCAACCTTGCTGCCGCTTATCAAGAAGGTTGTCCTGGTGACAATCCTGGTGATGGTGGGCCTGATAGGGTTGTCGTCCATGGGCATCAACATTACTCCGCTCCTGGCGGGCGCGGGTGTCGTTGGCCTTGCGGTCGGCTTCGGCGCTCAGGCCCTGGTGAGGGATATCGTCTCCGGCGTCTTCTTCCTGATAGACGATGCATTTCGGGTCGGTGAATACATCGAGATGGGCGACATTCGCGGCACCGTGGAATCCATGTCAATTCGCTCCCTGCAATTGCGCCATCACAGGGGTGCGGTTCACACCATTCCTTTTGGAGAGCTCAAGTCGCTCACCAACTACAGTCGCGATTGGGTGATGATGAAGCTGGAGTTCCGGGTACCCTTCGACACGGACCTGAAACTCGCCAAGAAAATCGTCAAAAAAATCGACGCGGAATTGCAGGAAAATCCCGAATATGGCGGGAATTTCCTGCAACCTCTGAAGTTTCAGGGCGTCCGCCGCATGGAAGAGTTCAACATGGTGGTCGGTGTCAAGTTCATGACGAAGCCCGGCGGCCAATGGACCATCAGGCGCGACGCCTACCAACGCATTCGGGACGAATTCGAAAAGGCAGGGATCAACTTCGCCCAGCGGAACGTCAAGGTGGAAGTCGTGGGTGCGGACGAGCTTGACGAAGACACGAAAGAAAAAGCTGCAGCTGCCGCCATGGATGCGATTGAGCAGAACGTCGAAGGACAGGCGACGGGCTAGTCACTGTTCGGAGTTCGGGTGCCAAAATGTGTGCCGTGCGAACGCCAGGCGAAAGTTGCGCTGGCGAAAGACGACGCCTCATATTGCCCGCCGGCGTAGAACCAGCAGCCCTGCCGTGACAATCATCACCATGCCCGAAACGGATGCAAAATCAGGTGCAATTTCGAAGAAGACAATGTCCCAAACAGCAACAAAGACCAGGTAACTGTACTCGAATGTAGACACAATGGCAGGCGGCGCGATCTGATAGGCCCCGGCCAGCATCATGCCGATCACGATCGCAAGTCCTGCAAGCAACAGAAGCACAAGCCAATCCGTCAGGTCGACATCCGACCATTGGCCGAAGATATAGGGATAATCCTGGGCAAGACCGCCCTGTGGTCTCAGCCAGACCAGGAGCCCGCTGACGATCAGGCCAGCGGACAACATGACGATGGTCTGCGACAAGGCCAGGGCCGGAAGTGGCGTGTCCTGACACTTTGATCGTGTCGTGATGTGCGCCAATGCGTAAAAAGCGGCCCCGGCAACCGGAAGGATCGCCCAGGCGGAGAAGGCGTCCGTGCCGGGCTGCAACAAGACAATTACCCCGGCAAATCCAAGCAGCACACCCAGCAGTCCGTAGGGTCCAACAGCTTCCCTGATTACAAATGCCGAAAGCAACATCAAGAAGATCGGGGCAATGTAATTGGCAGCGCCAACGGTCGACAGGCTCAAAAACGGGATCGCAGCGTAAAACGCCAGGAAGGTGGTCGTGATAAACACCGACCGCAACAGCGGCCACTTTCCGAAGGCAGCGCGCAGGATGCCTTTGTGCGCCCCCCGCAGCCAAAGCACTGCCATCAGCATCGGCACCGCAAGAACACCGCGCAGGGCAAATATTTGCCAGAGGGTCAGTTCACTGCTGTGGAATTTGAAGACGACATCCTGGATCGAGATTGTGAGAGCTGTCGCGACGATCAGCAAAACACCTCCCGTGATGTTCTGCGGCCGGGTGTCCACGCTGCCCGTCAAAGCACTGCCCCTATTGAGGAATTCACGATTTGCAAGGAATACAGCAGCAGCATTGATTTGAATATGCGTTGTAAACTGAAGCTATTATTTGATATTCTCAAACAATGGAACGCATACCCACCCACGGCATTGAAGTCTTTCTGACCATCGTTCGCGAGGGTTCGATGCGCTCGGCAGCAACCGCCCTTGGTGTCGGAGCTTCCGCCGTAAGCCTGCAATTAAAGGCGCTTGAAGAACGGTTGGGTATTGAGCTGTTTTTCCGGACGACGCGCAGCGTTGAATTGACAGAAGCCGGAAGGGTCCTGTTCGAGGCTGCGGCCCCGGCGCATCGCGATCTGACCTATGCCTTCAAGAAAACCAAGGAGATGGCCCGGTCCACCACGGGGACCTTGCGGCTGAGCCTGTCACGAGGGGCCTATATCGCAGCCCTCGCCCCACACTTGAAAGATTTCCTGGCCGATAACCCCGGCATTAATCTGGAGTTGTCGTGGAACGAGGAACTGGTGGACATTAACCGCCAGGGCTTCCATTGCGGCATCCGCATGGGTGACGTGCTGAGCCAAGACATGATCGCCGTCCGCATTACCCCGCCGATCAAGTCCGCATTCTTTGCCGCTCCGTCCTATCTCCGCGCCCACGGCACACCCGTAAGGCCGCGTGATCTGCTTGGCCACCAGTGTGTTCGGCACAGGCACCCAACATCTGGCATGCTGCGGGAGTGGTGGGTTTCCGAGGACGGTCAAGACACGTGCATTGATCCGCCGGCACGGCTGATTTTCGATTCTGCGGCGGGTGTCATTCAGGCGGCGTGTGAGGGCCACGGCATTGGCTGGTCGATGAAGGCGACGATGCAGGAGCATCTCAAGACCGGAGAACTCGCGACGCTGCTTGAACCTTTTGCCAAGGACTTGCCGCCGTTCTATCTCTACTTTCCAGAGCAAAACAAACGGGTCGAGTGCCTCAGGCTGCTCGTCAATTTCTTGAAATCGCAGTCAAAAAGCAGCGTCGCACCTGACGCAGTTGCCGTCACCAATAGCTGCTCCTGAATGGGCAACACCACATGGTGCGCCCATTCCGCGACCGTTCCGCATCGAGATACCCGGCTTGTCCTCAGACTGCACTTAGCGCCTTTTCGACGTCCTCCAGAAGATCCTCCGGATCCTCGAGACCGACTGAGAGGCGCAGAATGCCATCGGTGATCCCAAGTTCCGCGCGCGCTTCCTCACCGATCGACTGGTGTGTCGTAGTCGCCGGATGGGTGATGAGGCTCTTTGCATCGCCCAGATTGTTGGAAATCCGGATGATTTCCAACGCATTGGTGAAACGGAATGCGGCCTCCTTGCCGCCTTCGATTTCGAGCGCCACCATTGTGGATCCGGCACGCATCTGCCGCCTGGCAAGCTCCGCCTGCGGGTGATCGTCCCGCCCGGGGTAGATCAGGCGGCTGACCTTGGACCGGCCGGCGAGGAAATCTGCAATCCGTCCGGCAGTATCGGTCTGGCGGGCAACGCGTATGGGAAGTGTTTCCAGCCCCTTCATAAGCACCCAGGCATTGAACGGGCTCATGTGCGGACCAGTATGCTTGACGAAAGGCATTACCTCTTCGGTGATCCATTCCTCATCCGAGAGCACCACCCCCCCAAGACACCGGCCCTGTCCGTCAATGTGCTTGGTTGCCGAATAGACAACCACGTCCGCGCCAAGCTGGAGCGGCGATTGGTAAAGCGGCGTTGCAAAAACGTTGTCGACGATCAGGCGCGCGCCTGCCGTCTTGGCAATGTCGGCAACAGCTGGAATATCAATCACTTCCAGCGTCGGATTGGTCGGGCTTTCCAGAAACAATGCGCGCGTGTTCGGTCGCACAGCAGCCTTCCACTGCTGGATATCGGTTCCGTCAACCAGCGTGCTTTCCACGCCGAAACGTGGCAGCAGGGTTTCACAGATATAGCGGCAAGAGCCGAAGAGCGCCTTGGCGGCAATCACGTGGTCACCAGCCTTGACCGACGCCATCAGCGCCAGATTGACAGCGGCCATGCCGCTGGCGGTTCCGCGGGCGGCTTCTGCGCCTTCCAGTGCCTTGATACGGTCCTCGAACATGGAGACGGTCGGATTTGCATACCGGGAATAGACGAAACCCGGGTCTTCGCCGTTGAAGCGCGCTTCTGCTGCTTCGGCGTTGTCGTAGACAAAGCCCTGGGTCAGATACATGGCCTCCGAGGTTTCACCAAAGGGCGAGCGCATGGTGCCGCCGTGAACCAGAGTTGTCGCAGGACGCCAGTTCTTGTTTCCGGTCTTGGTGGTCTCAGTCATCTTCTTCTTCGCTCCAAACGCAAAAAACCCCAGCCTCAAGACCGGGGTTCGCACCTCCGGCCTTTTTTAGCGAGTTGTTTAACGTGGCTGCAAGCCGGCCGGCCCAAATCACCACGGAATGGGTCTGTCCTACGGGAAAAGGGTGCGAGGGTCAATCATCTTTGGCGAAAAGGCAGCACCTTCGACAAACACGGTTGGCTGGAACCAAACCATCCTTTAAGGATTCCAAAGGGAAAGAATCTGGAAATTCTCGATGAACGTGTCAGCGGGGCGGGCCTTGGACGGAAGCGCAACTCTTAAAGCAAACGGTATCTTGCCCGAGCGGATCATTCGCGCGATGTTCGTGGCCGGAGAAATTTCTGCAACCGAGGCCCCGGTGAGCGGCCAGATCCAGCCGGCAAGCCTCGATTTGCGCCTTGGAGCGGTCGCCTACCGCGTGCGCGCCAGTTTCCTGCCCGGCCCCGACATCCGCGTTGCCGACCGGCTGGAAGAGCTGAAGCTTCACACCGTCGACCTGAAGGACGGCGCGGTGCTGGAGACCGGCTGCGTCTATATCGTGCCGCTGCAGGAGAGCCTGGCCCTGGCCGCGGACATCTCGGCGACCGCCAACCCGAAAAGCTCAACAGGGCGGCTCGACGTCTTTACCCGTGTCATCACCGACCATGGCCTTGCTTTCGACACCGTACCTGCCGGGTACACCGGCCCTCTTTACGCGGAAATTTCACCCCTTACCTTTCCAATCCTCGTGCGCAGTGGATCCCGTCTCAGCCAGATCCGTTTCCGGCGCGGGCAAGCACTGATTCCGGACGCCGATCTGGAGGACGTTCACAGAACGCACACATTGATGAGCGGCGGCAACGAACGCATCGGCGGCGGTGTGCAGTTGTCGATCGATCTGGAAGGCGATGGCCCCGGAAGTCTGATCGGCTATCGGGCCAAACATCATTCCGGCCTGATCGACGTCGATGCAGTCGGTGCACAGGACCCGCTCGACTTCTGGGAGCCCATTCATCGGCGCCGGAAAGGCGAGCTGATCCTTGACCCGAATGCATTCTACATTCTGGTGAGCCAGGAAGCCGTGCACGTGCCGCCGGACTATGCGGCCGAGATGGTGCCCTTCGACCCCCTCGTCGGCGAGTTCCGCGTTCACTATGCCGGTTTCTTCGACCCCGGCTTCGGCCATGCCGGCGCAGGCGGCGTCGGCTCGCGGGCCGTGCTGGAAGTGCGCTCGCATGATGTGCCCTTCATCGTCGAACACGGCCAAACCATCGGACGACTGGTTTATGAGCACATGGCCGAACGTCCCGAGACACTTTACGGCGAAGGCATCGGTTCGAACTATCAGGGACAGGCCCTGAAGCTGTCGAAACACTTCAGGGTGCCCACCTAAAAATGCCCTTCAAAACCGTGACCCGGGAGTCGGAGGGGTTTCTGGAAGATCGGAAATCCCGCTTTCTGGCGTATCTGGTACCGGTTGACCGGTTTGACTTGCGTCTCGAGGAACTGCGTAAGGAACACAAAAAGGCCAACCATATCGTCACGGCGCACCGCCGCCTCATGAACGATGGCCGTATCGAGGAAAGTGGCAAGGATGACGGCGAACCGGCCGGAACCTCCGGCATGCCGACGCAGAGGGTTCTGCAGGGTGCAGAACTGATCAATTGTGCCGTTTTGGTCGTGCGCTATTTCGGTGGCACGAAACTCGGTGGCGGAGGCCTTGCCCGCGCCTATTCCGGCGCGGCGCAGGACGCGATCAACGCAGCCGAGCTGGTCCCATTCCAGAAGATGATCACCCGGACCATCAGTGCAGACTTCGCATCGAGCTCCGAGCTTGAACGCCGGATCGCCGCGCTCGGGCTCAAGGTGGTCACAAGGGCTTTCACCGAAGATGGCGTCACGCTGACCGTCGAGGGGCCGGAAGAGGATCTCGCCGCGCTGCAATTGTCGTGACCCCCGACGCTTTCGCGAAGGATTTGCAGATTTCGGTGATCGGCGGAGGCTGATGTTTACGTAACTCCGGTGTACGAAGAGACGGAGTTGAAGATGAAAGTGAAACTGTTGCTGGCCGCGATGCTCTTGGGACCGGTGCTCGCCGGTTGCCAGACAGCCGGACCGACGACCTCTGAGCCGCCGTCCACGGAAGAACGGCGAGGCTATTGAGGTGGCCTGAGGTTCGAAAGGCCCAGGCGCAGCCTTCGAGGTTTCAGGACCGCACGAAAAGATCCGCGCTTGTTAGAGAGCTTCCAGCATCACCCGGGACACATGGCTGGCAAACGGTCTTCGACAGCAAGGGGGGACACCGCGCTCCGCTCGCGCCCGTTCATACGCAACTCAAGAACCGACGTTAGCGCGGCGCCTTCAGAGACAGGGAGGACAATCGTTGCGAATGTGCTCTGTCGACGGGCGCCCTTGCCTAATCCTGAGGAGGAGCGCCAGGTCCGTCTCGAAGAATGCTCTGCCAAATCAAGAGCCTGCCGCCTATCCTTCGAGACGCCGCTAAAGCGGCTCCTCAGGATGAAGAAGACGGTTTTGAGGGTAGATTTTCGTGATATCCATACCCTCCACCGTCATCCCGGACGAGCTACAAGCTGATTTGGCCGCGCCCTGCGATCCAGCCTCACGCAACGACGATCGCTGCACCTTCCCTGCGATCGTCTCCAATGCTCGTAAACTGCCCGCTGCTGTCGGCGCAGACAGCATGCACACCGCCGAAGAACATGTTTTTTTCCGGCCAGATGCGGTGATCCGGGAAAAGGTCTTGCAGGGGCGCAATCGCACCGCCTGCGCCGGGTTCTTCGACGTCGAGATGATCATTTTCGACGTGGAGCCGCGGTGCGCGTACAGCCTCCGCCAGCTCGGCGTCTGCAAGGCACATGCGGGCGACAACCTGAAAGATCGCCGAGCGGATCCTGTTGGACCCACCTGACCCAAGCGCGATCAGGCGTCCATCCGGTGCGTCGATCAGGGTCGGGCACATCATCGAGGCAAGCCTCGTGTCCGCCGGCCAGTCGGCCGAACCGTGCGGATTGACATCCTCTTCTCCGAGAATGTTGTTCGGCATGAAACCGTAGCCGTCGACGATCTCACCATTGCCGGTTCCGTTGGACACGGTGACCGAACAGGCGTTCCCGGAGGCGTCGACAGTCGAAATATGCGTCGTTCCCTTCTGGCGCAGCGGGCGATCCAAAAGCCTGCCGAGATCTCCACGGGCCGACAGGCGCGCCTTGTCGGTTGCGTTAAGCGCATTGGCCATGCCGGTCATATCGCAGCCATCCAGTTGCATGAATGCGTAGCTGATCAGCGTACCGCATGCGGCCGGCAACGGATTGAGAAAAACGGTTGCGCCGCCAACATCAACACCAAGCGGCTCACGCGCAACCACTTCGTATCCTTCCAGGTCTTCCCGTGTCAGATGTCCGCTGCCTTGCTGCATCGCCAGCAGCCGGTCGGCGGCACCTGTTTGAAGCCAGCTGGAGCGCGCCAGTTCGGAAAACAGATCGGCAAGGTCTGAATTGTAGAAATCCGATCCGGCAGCCGCGAGATCACCTGAAGGGGCGAAGAGAGTTCGCGCAGGCGCAGTCGCGGTCAGAATCGGCCGCACCACCGTCGACAGGTAATGCTGATACCGGGTGACCCGGTGACCGGATCGGCCGGCCTCGATCGCGGGAGCGAAGAGGTCCGCGAAAGAGAGAGCCGCGCCGTTTTCATGCAATGTTGTGAGACCGGGGAGAAAGCCCGGCGTTGCAACTGTCGCAGGACCGATGTGGAACGTCTGTGTCGCTGATCCGAAATCGGCCGTGATACTGCGAAATCCATCTGCCAAATCACCGCGTTTCTGCTTCGGTGTTTGCGGAAAAAAGTCGAGCAATGCCGTTCTTCCGGTCTGCCCGTCGCGGATCATGGCAAAGCCGCCACCGCCGGGAGACGCCAGAACCGGTTCGCACACGCAGGCCATGGAGAGTGCGGCAATGGCTGCATCAATGGCGTTCCCGCCCTCACGCAGCATGGACGCCCCCGCCTCCGCGGTGAGCTGATGACCTGCTGCAATGGTGCCCTTTGGTTCTGCTGTCATGTCTCTGACAAATCACGCGTTTCACGGAAAGGCAAGCGCGGTCAATTCAGAACCCTGCGGGAGCGCATTTCGGTTAGCCAAAAAGACGCAAAGTCGTGAACTTCATGCAACAAGTTCAGCGCAGTGGTTTTGGCGAAACCAACATGACCCGTCACTGCCGGACAGCGGTCCGCAGTTCCTTCAGCTCTGCGCGCAGTGCCTTGACCTCTTCCAGAATCTGACCTGTTTCATCGTGGATTGCCTGCCGGTTGGCATCGGCTTCTGCCTCGTGCTCCTCCTGCATGGCGGAAACGATAATACCGATGAAGAGGTTTAGAACCGTGAAAGCAGTACAGAGGATAAAGGGCACGAAAAACAGCCAGGCATGGGGGTAGACCTCCATGACCGGGCGGACGATGCCCATGGACCAGCTTTCCAGCGTCATGATCTGGAACAGCGAATAGAGCGATGCGCCGAGATCACCGAACCATTCGGGAAAGGCCTCACCGAACAGCTTGGTCGCCATGACGCCGAAGACATAAAAGACCAGCGCCATCAGCACGACAATGGAGCCCATGCCCGGAAGCGCGGCGATCAGGCCGCCAATCACCCGGCGCAGCGACGGGACGACAGATATCAGGCGCAGGACACGCAGGATACGCAAGGACCGAAGAACGGCCAGGGTGCCCGTTGAAGGAAGCAACGCGATCGCGACGATGACAAAGTCGAAGATGCTCCAAGGATCCTTGAAGAATTTCAGCCCGTGCGCGTAAAGCCGCAAGGCCAGTTCAACGACGAAGATGCCCAGAATGATCTGGTCGATCAGAACCAGCCAGTCACCGACGCTGTTCATCACGGGTTTGCTTGTTTCCAGCCCAAGCGTCACCGCATTCAGCACGATGATCGAAATGATGCAGAATTCCCAATTGCGTGAGGTGACCAGCGCCCTGACCTGATTTCGCATGTACCTGACCCGGAGTTTGACCGTTTTGCTGAAGCGCTGCCGCGCCGGCGCGAACATGGCGATTTCTACGCTGCAGCGCAAGATCAACTAAGACGGAAAAGCAAACACCCAGCTTGACACAGTCACCAAGTCAGCTCAGATAACACCTCACGCGGCGGGTGTAGCTCAATGGTAGAGCAGGAGCTTCCCAAGCTTAAGACGAGGGTTCGATTCCCTTCACCCGCTCCAGATCATTCGATGACCAAGTCTGCGCCAAAGACACTTTCCAAGTTCACTGAAAGACCGCTCAAAGGTCTTCCCGCAGCTTTTTCCGGAGCGCCCAAGCGGTCAGAAATCAGGGGCTATTCGTTCCCCGCGTCGGCGTCGTATGACTTGATTTCATCACTGTCATCGGAAAAGAGGAGGTCGATTTCGCGTTTGAGCGCGGACCGGTCCTCGTTGAAGGAGAATATCGCCCGCGCGACGGAAACATAGTCTTCCATTTGAGAAGACTGAAGGGGATGCGTGAACGTGCGCACCCGGTTTTCAAGGTCCCAAAGGTCCTCGTTGCGTTTCTTCAGCTTCTCCTCAAGTGCTTCCAGCTCTTGCCCATCGTGGAAATGCGTTCGCCGAAGTGCTTCGAAGGCTGCGAGTTTCGCTTGGGCAGCATCGGTTTGCGGAGCGTCGGAACGCAGCTTCTTTATTCGCAGGATTGTGAGCCTGTCGAAAAAGTCTCCCGGAGACACCTCAATTTTTATGTTTGCCATTTCTCGGCCACCTGCCTCTAATCCGAACAAGCACGAAATTCTAGGTGCACGGCAATCGGGCTGCAATATGAAGCACCTGCCGTGACGGGCGAGCTACCGGGCGGTACCAAGATGGCAGACACTCAACAGGATGAAGAGCGGGCCGTCGAGCTCTATCAGCAGGCACGTCAACTGCACCTTGAGGGTGAGGTCGAAAAGGCCCGAGCACTCTACAAAAGGGCACTCGCGAACCATCCCCGGCAAAGCGCGGTCTATAACGATCTGGGTGTCGCGCTGCGCGCCATGGGTTATCCGCGAGCTGCGATCGGCTGCTATCGCCGCTCCCTTGCGGATGAGCCCGAGGATGCAGACGCCTGGTCGAACCTTGGAAACGCCTATCTTGAAATCGCAGACAATGTCTCTGCCCTTCATGCCTTCCAGCAGGCGCACAGGCTCGACCCCGAAGAGCCGATCTACCTGAAAATGCTGGGTATGGCGCACTTCGCCAACCGCCATTTCGAAAAGGCGGAAACAGAACTCAAGGCTGCGCTGGACCTGGAACCGGACGATACTGAAACACGGTTGACATTGGGCATAACCCGGCTGCATCTCGGCCGAATTCAGGAAGGTTTTCAAGACTATGAAATACGCCTGAGCCTGGAACCCGACACGCAGAGCGAACACGTCGCCCCGGCCTGGCAGGGAGACGCCCTAAAGGGGCGCAGCCTTCTGGTTCATGCCGAGCAGGGACTGGGCGATGTCTTGCAGTTCTCACGTTTTCTGCTGCCCCTCCAGGAGCGCGCTGACGGGCCCATTTGCGGACTGGTGCAGAAACCTCTCTTGAGGCTGTTTCAGGCGAGTTTCCCGGAGATCCCCTTTGTAGCCGTTGGAGAACCAACGCACCCACACCATGTGAGTGTCGCCTTTCCCTCCCTGCCGGCCAAACTCGGGACAGGTTATGATCAGATCGCCACCCGCTTCCCCTATCTCAAGGCCGGGCAACCTTCATGCGTTCTTCCTCAAACCGGTCAACCG
Source organism: Roseibium sp. MMSF_3544 (assembly GCF_030732845.1). Lineage (GTDB taxonomy): Bacteria > Pseudomonadota > Alphaproteobacteria > Rhizobiales > Stappiaceae > Roseibium. The sequence goes on along the minus strand of NZ_JASHKA010000002.1, from coordinate 182,996 downwards.
AAAGTCGGTTTGACCTGGTCCGGAAACCGGGAAAAACTGAACCGAAGCTGTCCCTTTTCGCACTTTGTCGGATTGACGGAAGTGGCCGGTGTGGACTTTTACAGCTTTCAACGCGGTGCTCCGCAAGGCGACATCGAAGAACACGGAGCTGAAGCCCTGATCGTTGATCTTACCGGCGACCTTGAGGACTTTGCCGACGACGCCGCGCTTGTTCAGCAGCTTGATCTCGTCATCACGATTGACACCTCATTCTGTCATCTGGCCGGGGGCCTCGACGTGCCGTGCTGGACACTCCTCACACCCAGGGCGGACTGGCGTTTCATGACCGATCAGCTTGAGACGCCATGGTATCCCGGCATGAGATTGTTTCGCTTCGACGAAAATGACAGCTGGGCCAGCTTCATTTCGCGCGTTCGCGACGCGCTTTCCGCCTGGACGGAGCAGTGGCAGGAGGTTTGCAAACCCGCCGAAAAAGACGCTATAGTGCACGGATTGAGTGAACGAACACATTTTCCATGACCGAAATTTTATGGCGGTCGAAATCAAGCGATAGTGAGCAAACAAATGTCCGACGACAAAAAAGATTCAACTGAAGACAAGCCCGAGCAGCTGACCGACGAAGAGCTGAACGATGTGGTTGGTGCCGGCAAGTTCACCCAGGCCCGTGTCACGAAAGCGATCAGCGTTGACGCGTTGGTGAACAACGACACGCTGTTTGCAGGTCCCGGTGTTGTCGGTGATACGATTTTTGGTGGCCGCGCCAACACAATCACAACGCCCGGCGTCAAGGGCATCGACAAACTGAAACGCTAGGATCTCAGCTGACAAGTCAGCCTGCAGTCCGGGTCCGGATATAGGTTTCGGAACCTGCGATACCGGTTGACTTGCCTGCCATGAAGAAACACTTGACCGGCCTCGATACCGTGAGGCCGGACGTTTGCGTGCGAGTTGCACAGCGCTCTACGGGGCAACATCACAGAACAGGAAGCGGACGCCCTGCTATCCCATTGTGAGCACCGGGCGAGGCTCGTCTCGCGCGTCTGCAATGGGCTGTCCGACTGGACTGAGCGATGGTTCGAGGTTTGCCAATCAGCCGAAGAAGACGCTATAGTCGCAGCATTGAGCAGCGGACTAAATTTTCCATGACCGCAATTTAATGGCGGTCGACATCAAACGATAGCGAGAAAAAATGTCTGACGAAAAAAAAGATTCAACTGAAGAAAAGCCCGAGCAGCTAACCGATGAACAGCTGGACGATGTGGTTGGAGCCGGAAAGTTCACCCAGGCAATGGCCACAAAGGGGCTAACCATTGACGCAAAGTTGAACAAAGACACCATTAATGCGAGCCCTGGTTTTGCTGCTGCCACGCTGTTTGCGGGTGACCCTGACAAGCCGATCTCGACTCCAAGCATTAAGGGCACCGACAAGCTGAAGCGTTAGGACCTCAGCTTGCAATGAGCCGCCAACCAGGGTCCAGGGTATGAGTTTCAGCACCGGCGATCCCGGCTGGCTTGCCTATTATGAAGAAACGCTCGATCGGCCTCGGTACCGCGAGGCCGGGCGTCTCCTTGCGTCCGGCGCAAAGATTTACTCGCAAAACGACGAAGACGGGATCCTGCAAGAGATCTATCGCCGTATCGGCGTTGAAAATCGCCGATTTATAGAGTTTGGCGTGCAGAACGGCCTCGAATGCAATTCTGTATTCTTGCTGTTGACGGGTTGGAGTGGGCACTGGTGCGAAAGCGACGCCTCAGCCGTCGAAGACATTCGCGGTACATTTGACGTTTTCCTGAAGGCTGGCCGATTGCGCTGCCAGAACGCCGTGGTCACGCCCGACAATATCAACGAGCTGTTCCGCGACGATGGCGATGTGGATCTGCTTTCGATCGACACGGACTACCACGACTACTGGCTCTGGAAAGCGCTTGAGGCAATCCGGCCCCGTGTCGTTGTCATTGAATATAACGCCACCTTGAAACCTCCCCTTTCCCTGACGGTGCCGTATGAACCGCACGAACATTGGGACGGGAGCAGTTTTTTCGGCGCAAGCCTCTCCGCATTGGAAAAGCTTGGAAGCGAAAAAGGGTATGCGCTTGTGGGCTGCTGCTTTTCCGGCGTGAATGCCTTTTTTGTGCGCAATGATCTGATTGGAGATCACTTTTGTGCACCCTACACCGCCGAAAACCACTATGAGCCTCCCCGATACGGTATGCGATACCCGAGGGGCCATCCACCAGGCCTGGGTGTTTACGAAAATGTGTGAGGCTCAAATCGATGGACGGCATGGCCGGTTTCGATTTCTGCGTCACGACACCTGGATCGGCGCATCGCTCGCCAAATACGGCGAATTCTCTGAGCTTGAAACGGCCTTTCTGCTCCGTTTGTGCAAACCAGGACATACGGTTGTTGAGGTGGGCGCTCACATCGGAACGCAAAGCGTCCCGCTGGCACGCCATTTGACCGAACGCGGCACGCTGCACGTATTTGAGCCACAACCACGGCTTTTCCGCCTGCTGGAAGCAAATCTCGCGCAAGTAAAGCCCAGCAATGTGACGATCCACAATGTCGCGGTCGGGGATAGCGCAGACGCGCTTTGCCTGCCGGAGACCGACTATTCGACGGAAGGCAATTTTGGCGGTGTTGCGCTTTCGACTTCGACCGGCGGCGAACAGATTGCCCAGGTCCGCCTCGATGACGTCCTTGATCCTGGCGCGCTTCATCTGATGAAGATCGACGTGGAGGGAATGGAGCTTGCCGTTCTCAAAGGTGCATCCGGGTTGATCAGCCGGTACCGGCCGTTGATGATGATTGAAAACGACCGGTCGGAGAACTCCGCTGAACTTATCGGGCACTTGTTCGACCTTGATTATCGGCTCATGTGGAGCACACCGCCGCTGTTCAACCCCGACAATTTTTTCGGAGAAAGCGAGAATATCTTCCCGGGAATATTCTCCGTGAACATGCTGTGCATCCCGGCGGAACGGTTTGGCGGCGAGATTGGAGAAGACGAGATCACCTCACGGCAAGACCGTCCCTGGCCATAGGAAGACATGGGTGAAACCGTCTAGCGTTATGCGAAAGACACTCTTTTGGCTATTGCCGGAGCCCAGCCCAGCTCCGGGTCTACTTTGCTGGCCCGTCTTCTGACCTCCGTGCCGGAAAACTTCGATGAGGTACATCCCATCTGGCTGGAGGACTGCCGCACCCGGGCGCGAAATGCCCGCGTGGTCGTTGAAAAATCACATCATTCAAATCTGATCCAAACGTCAAGCATTTCTGACCCAGATTTAGAAGCAGCCGTTGGTTGTGCGCGTGGCGAATGCGGCTATGGAGCCCAAATTGCGTGACGCTGCGCGTTTCGCCAAGGCCAGCTTTTCCGGCCCTTGCGATCTTTAGAGTTGTAGCGGAAGCTCCTTTCAAGAAGCGAATTTGAGGTAGAGATGTCGGTGATAGTCCGGCCAGTAACGGAGCATGATCCAATGCGCCGCATCGACTATCGCGTACCCTAAGAAACTAGCGCAACAGTCCCGGAGGACAACATGACAAAGATGACGAAACTGGCCCTAGCTGCATTACCCTTTGTGGCCATGAGCGGGCCGAGCCTTGCGCAGGATATCACAATCACCCTGCAATCTGCTTTTTCGACCAGCCTTCCGGTCATAAACACGATCCGGCAGTTCGAAGCAGAGGTCGAGGCAGCCTCCGGCGGGACGATCCAGATAGAGCTGGCGGAACCTGGCGCGATTGTCCCACCGTTCGACATTCAACAGGCGGTCTCTGACGGCGAGATCGAAGCGGGCTATACCGCTGCGGCATACCTTCATGGGTCCTTGCCCGTTGCGTCGTTTTTCACGTCGATGCCGTTCGGTCCGCAGGCGCTCGATTATATGGCCTGGTTCTACGAAGGCGGCGGGCTCGAGCTCAATCAGCGTATGTATGACGATGCGGGCTTTAACCTTGTGACTATGCCACTAACCTTCACCGGCATGGAATCGGGCGGCTGGTTCAACACCCCCATCGAAGGGACCAACGATTTTGACGGGCTCAAGCTGCGCTGGACGGGGCTGGCCTCGGAAGTGCTGGCAAGCATAGGTGCGGATACTGTGCTGATCCCAGGCGGAGAGATCTTTCCATCGCTTGAACGTGGCGTCATCGACGGGACCGAGTTCAGCTTTCCTCAGGTGGATCTTGCGCTGGGATTTCCGCAGGTGGCTTCTTTCTACTATTTCCCCGGCTGGCACCAACCCTCGACGATGATTGAGTTGGTCATCAACCGCGACGTTTGGGACGGCCTGACAGACAGCCAGCGCACGATCATCGACATGGCGGCCAGAACCAACGCGATGCGTTCGGTCCTGCGGATGGAATACTCACAAGCCGCCGCCGTCGCACAACTGGCAGAACAAGGCGTGGACGTCCGCCTTTACAGCCCCGAGACACTGGACAGCCTCCGGGCAGCCTGGGACGCGCTTGTTTCCGAGATGGCCGCGGCTGACCCCTTTGTGGCAGAGGTCTGGGACAGCTTGCAGGCCGCGCGAACGCAAGAAGACGCCTGGGACGCGTTAACCGAAAAACCTATGCAGCGCCCATGATCGGACGTCCCTGCGCGATCCCTGGGCCTCAGCGCCCGGGGGCTGAGATGAGCCTCTTGCACAACATGAGCCGGGCCACAAAGGGCTCGCAGCCGACATTTTCTGCATTGCAACATGAAGTGAGGCGGGGCCGATGGTCCTGCCGCTCTTGTTTTTGGGCCAGTGGGATTTGGACAAGCCAAACGCCCCTGGCCACCGGAAAATTCCGATGAAACCGTCTAGCGGTATGCGAAAGACACCCTCCTGGATTTTTGTCGGAGCCCAGCCCAGCTCCGGGTCCACTTTGCTGGCCCGTCTTCTGACCTCCGTGCCGGGGTTCACGGGCATTGAGGACCGATGTGAAGGACAGTGGCTCACGCCACAGCTTTACAACGGGGAGACCCGGTGGAACCCCCCTGTGCCGGAAAACTTCGATGAGATACGCCCCATCTGGCTGGAGGCCTGCCGCACCAGGGCGCGAAATGCCCGCGTGGTCGTTGAAAAATCACCGCCAAACCTTTGCCGGATGCATCGCCTGATGGAAGCGTTTTCAGAGTTCCCCCAGTCCCTGGTCTTGCTGACACGGCATCCTCTGGCAATTTGTGCGAGCTGGTCGCAGCGCTATCCTCCTGAAGTCGTCCAATGCAACTGGTGCCCGTACGGGCGCGTGGATCTTCCGGATGCTGCGGCCTACTTTCGGTTCTTGGGGAAAATTTGCGGAGAACGGTTCGCGATGCAGGCCGACCTGCATGAGGTCAGCGACATTTGGATCAGTTATGAAGATCTGACCAGCGATCCCGAAACAGTCTTGGGCAGTGTGTTGGACGCCAGCAAGGTGCGTGAGCGGCGCGAACCGATCGGAGCGCCGATCGGAGACTTTGCGGATCGAAACCGTGGTCTCATCGAAACGCTTTCAACCAGTGCCAGAGCCTCGATCGTGGAAGGCCTGGCACCTTATGCCGGTGCGCTGGAGCGCTTTGGCTATCGTATCGAATGACTGTCTTGGCGACTTTCGGTCTGCATCCTAGGTTCGTTGTCCAGACCTGCGTTCATTCTGATGTGAGATCGGGAAAACTTGTGAAGGCGGCTGTAACCGTGGCCTGTTGCTCCGGGGAGAGCTCCCGTCGCCAGCGGCCAATCTCACCAGACTGAATATGCCGGTCGTTGATGAGGCTGTGAGCGTCTTCGCGCAAATCGCGGTGCCTGTTTTTGCGCACGATCATGTGGTTCACATTGCCGGCGCGAAGCTGCTCCATGATCGCCCGGTGCCTTGTAACCGACGTCGCATCATCGATTTGGTGAGCACGTTCTTCGGAAAGCTGGAACCCAAGATGCTTCGCAATACCGTGGATCTGATCCAGCTTGCGGTCATGAAGATCCCGGTAGTCGATCGTGGGCCATGCCGTTTGAGATCGCATTGCATAGAACAGCGACAAATTCCCCAACGTGAACTCGACCGCCTCTTCAAAAGTCATATCGTGCAGACCCATCAAAGAGACACAAACATCGCGAGGGTCACGATGGCAAAGGAACCCCGTGACGTTGTCATTCGCCAAAAATTCATGCGGCAGCACATCCGGCCAGCCATGCGTATGGATGAGGTCGACCTGTGCCCCTTCTGAACGTGCTTCCAGAAGCTTTGACAAGAGGACGGCCAATTCCGGGCCATGGGGGTTATGCTGCGTGACGGTTGCGCCCTCACCTTCGAACATGGCGCGGACAATCGCTCCCACCAACACAGTTCCGGATCGTGGGAGGCCGGCATTGAACACAATCATATCCGCTCCTCTGCGCTGGAAATCTGCACCAGATTGAATTTGGCCAACCAGATTACCGCGGCTGCGATCTCGTCAAAGGAGTGATCCAGGATCTCTGCCAGTCCACCAACAGAAACCGTGCCGCTGCGAACCAGTTTATGGCTGACCTCCAGCAGCAGATTGGGGGAAACCGGCATGAAGTCGGGCAAGGTGGCTCCGGTCAGCCTGATGTGATCAAGCATCTGTTCACCGGTCAGAGGCTTCGCGTTGCGAAGCAAGTGGTCGCTGGTCAGTTGCGCGCTGGCATAACCCCGGTACTGCAGCAACGGGTTCGGATGGGATGGAGGCGTGCCCTGGGGCGCTTGAAAAGGCTTCGATCCGGCGCCACGCGCACGTTGTGCCATGGCTGCCCACAGTTCCTCCAGCTGCGGGACAATGACCGACCAATCATAGGCCTCGCGGGCCCGGCGACGCGCTGCGGCTCCCATTGCCTTGCGTTTTTCCGGATCTGCAGCAAGTGCGACGATCGCCTCGGAAAAACGTCCGAGATCGACCGCCACCCTTTGTTGTATGCTTCCAAGATACTGCGGATAAGGGGCCGATCCGTCCGTGTACATTTCTGCAAGTCCATCGCCGGTGCGTGGCGCCGCCATAAAGGTGGCAGCCTTCAGTCCGGTTTCACCATCCACGATCGTCTCTGACAAACCGTTCCAGTCCGAGGCCACGACCGGTAACCCGGCAGCCATTGCCTCAACGGGCGCCAGCCCGAAGGTTTCCTGGATATTGTCGACCGGAAAAACGAACATGTCGGCCGCCCGCAACAGACCCAGCTTGGTCTGTTCGTCGCGGCCGTTCGGGAAAGTTACCCGGATGTCGGGTGCAAAGGCTGCTGCCATTTCCCGATGTGCCTGCTCTTCACGGTCATCCTGAAACCAGCCGCACATCATCAGATGCAGTTTTGAAGATATGCTTGATGAAGCCCGCTGGACAGCTGAGAACAGCGGTGCGGGATGCAGTTTCTCAAACGTTGCCAAGCGTCCGATCGACAGCAGCATTATGTCGTCCTGATCAAGCTTCAGTCTCTTGCGCCAAAGGGCTCGATCCTTCGAACTTGATGCGAAGCTTGCGCAGTTGATGCCGAGCGGTATGACGGGCAGATCCGGAGCATGACCGGCAGGTGCCCAACCTGTCTCGATGGCGCGATCGAACTGATAACGCACAACGTCACGCACCGCCTTTGACGTGCATATGATCGTGTCCCCCGGCATTAGAGGAACGCAAAAAAGTTGGTAGATTTCGTTGACCATTTGCGCGGTTGCCATCGTGTGGGTGAGCCCGCAAAGAGCATGGCGGGACCCGATGGAACTTGCCCGTCGTTGCGCGAACGGCGCGAGCGAAGGCCCGGGCAAGACCAGCGTCCCTGGTCCGGCTTGCTCGAAAAACGTATCCAGGCCGTAGAACGCGACCTCGCCTTTCCAACCCGCCTGAGCCGCGAGGTCAGTGAAATGATCTGCGTGGCCAGGATGTTCGGTCACCGCATGCAAGGACTGTTGAACGGTGTGCTGAAAAATACCATTAAGCATGCCGCGCCCGGCCACGTGCCTGCCGATGGGGGGCAATCCCGGCCGTTCAACAATGTCGGGATGATGCAAAAGGGCATAGGGCGCAGCAGTACGATGAGCATCATTCTTGGATTGTGAGGACATCATCGAGGGCCTAAGGTCGAGGCTCATTCACTTGGTTGAATTGGCTCATCAAACGGCGATGAGCTGCAAGGAACGGCCGACAAACGGTTTTCCTGGAGCTTTGCGCTTCGTATCCGAGCAAATTCATCCCTACCAGTTGAGCCAAATGAATGGGTCCGTACCCTAACAACTTGCAAACAAAAACATCGCCATCAGACGCGCGCATTCAGGTTTCAGCGCCAGATAATCAACTGAAGTATACAACATCATCCTGTTGTTGCATGTTTGGATAGCAGCGGTTTCGGTCAGCCGGATTTTCCGCCTTTCAGGATGACGGAGACCACAGTGCAATCTTTCCGCGACCACATCTTGTCCCTGTTTCCAGAACATGCGGAAGGCGCCGAAGTTGGAGTCTGGAGAGGCGACTTCAGCGAACGAATCCTTTCAATTGCAAAGCCCCGCCGCCTGCACCTGATCGACCCGTTCGGAACCCGTCACGAGCCGACCTATGACAAGGCCTGGTATGGCGCACAAAGCGCTGAAGACATGACTGCGATCAGGTCCGGCGTCGAAAACCGGTTCTCGGAAGACATTTCAACAGGCCGTGTGATCTTGCATGCGGAACGTTCCGAGGACGCACTCGCAAAGCTTCCGGACGGTTCCCTGGATTTCATTTACATCGACGGCGACCATACCTACGAGGCTGTTGCCGCAGATCTTGCACAGAGCTTCCGGGTCTGCCGGGACGGCGGTTTGATTTGTCTCGACGACTACGTTTTGGGACGCTGGTGGGAAGACAGCGTTGTTCGGGCCTCAAATTCCTTTTTGGGCGCGCACGCAACAAAATGTCAGATCGTGTTGTGTCATGCAGGGCAACTGGTGATCCAGAAACGCGACGTCGCCTCGCAGGCGATGAAATAGGACCTGCCTGCACCACGGCACACTCAGTTCAACCCGTTGATACCGAGGCGATTTTCACACCCAAAGGCTCTCTGGTTTGATGCGTTGGAGCCTCAGTTTCCGAAGCCGGGACCTCGGCTGCGTGCGATGCCAACCAGTGTTGGTGCTTTTCCTTGAGTGCGTCCATCTCGTTGGAAAAGGCTGCCTGCATCGCGATGAAGGCATCGAAAGGCATATGAACAGTGGTGCCGGCATAACTGGATTGGTCGCTCTCCAGACAGAAGCTCACTGTTCCACCGCTGTATTTGAGGCGCACACACGCGTCTGAGAAGATATTCAAAGGTTACATCCTCGCAAAATCAGTGTTTCCAGATCGACTAGTTCCCTGGGAAACCGGGGCAGGCTCAGATTTCGAGCGTGTCTTCGCAGGCCGTAGCCGCTTGCAGACTTTTTTCTGGCGTCCTCGAAGTCCCGGTTAAATCTCCTCAAGCAACTTTTCCGGTCTGTATTTTTCAATCTCCTGGAACAAACTTTCGGCATTCGGCGTGTATTGTGTGACGCCTTCAAAGCGTGCGCGGTAAGTTGCCAGCGCCTGTGTCATCTTTGCCGGAACAAGTTCTATCTGACCGGCGGGATCTTCTGTTTCCGGCAGCAGATAGCAAAGCGGTTGCCCCCGCGACATCTTGAAATCGACGTCTTTGTCGCTCCACTCGAACGCGAAGTTGATGCTGCGCGGCCACTTGTGCATCGGGTAGCGGCCGGAAACCAGCATACCCGGCGCCCTGACCCCGTCGGGAGACGCAAAAGCCGGCAGCATGTTCAAGTAGCAGACAGTGTCGCAGACAAAAAAGTGCGGAATGGAAATCTGGACAACAGGAACCTTGGGTGTCCGCCACCCGTGAGGCTCATGCACGTAAAACAGGTCCTTGAACCGGTCCGCGGCGATATGCGTTCCCTGATTGATGAGATGAAAATCAAATGTGCCCGGCTCTGACTCCACACATCTGATCTGAACTGAATAGGGTGCAAGGACCTCGATCACGCGTTTTTCGAGCACGTTCACCGCCGGACAGGCCTGGACGCCCTTACGGCTTAACGGTTTGTTCCGAGTCTGCCGCAAAATCCTCGGCTCCGGGAACGCAATCGAAGATTTCAGGATTATCGGCACGAACCCTATTCGGGTCGCCGGGGCACCATTTTCCAAATCCTGTCCACCTCCCGAAATGCCTTGCTGTCAAAAAACCTGCAACAGCCTGAATTTGAAACACAGATCCGCAAAACCGTTGACGTGAACCGAAGCGCACAATTTGCTGCCGAACCTTCAGGCCAAACCGTGAGCAGATATCATTTCTGTCTTTCGCTGAATGTGCAACCGCGACCGACAGCTTAACGAAACAGCAGAGGCGGAAAGACGCGTCGTCTTTGATCAAGAGTTCGGGTCAGTTCTTGAAGACACTAAATTGCAGGCGCACGCCCCTGCAACCTAGAAGCCGGGACCACCTGGCAGTACTTCTACAGTATCGACTTTGAACGGGAGGCGCTGCGGGGCGGCAAACTTTAAGGCTGGTCTTAACAAAGCAGCGCAGGCAGGGTTACCATGCGTAGCGTCCAAGTACATCGGATCTTTGATCGCCGGTGAATTTTTCCAGCCGGATTGTGCTTGGAAGCGGCATTGCCGGAACGTTTGAGCAATTGATACGGTCATGACCAAACAAATTTACAGACAGGCTGCCCTCGACAGACTTTCGTCGCCCGAACAGCTGGACCGCCCCTATTCACTCGTTTCCGCGGGTGCGTGGATATCGCTTCTGATCCTGATTGCGTGCATCCTGCTCGCCTTTGTCTGGGCCCTGTTTGCAGATGCCCCTGTCAAGGTCAGCGGTGGCGGTATTCTCCTTCAGCAACAGGGCTTGAATGAAGTCTCCTCGGAGGCAGCCGGACGCATAGACCGGCTGAACCTTGCCGTTGGAGACTATGTCGAAAAAGACCAGGTCATCGCCAGGTTCAATCGAACCAGGCTCAAGCTGGAGCTGGCGAACGCCGAAGCCGCCCTGGAGGATTCCCAACAACGGCTCGCCTCCCTCGTTGCCTTTTCCCAGGAACAGGAAGAGCTGAAATCCAACGTGAGGAACTCCAGAATCGCAGGGCTGGATCAAGTTGAAAAAATGATGATCCGCAGGAAGGAGTTGCTTGAAAGCCGCGTTGACAGCATCGCTGCGCTTGTTGAGAAACAGCTGACGACACCGGCGAGCCTTATCGCGGTCGAGCTTGAGCTGGCCAACGCCCGGGAACGGTTGCTGGGACTGGAAAACGAACGCCGTTCCATGCGGTCAAGTTTTCTGGAAGAAAAGGTTGAGCGGGATCTCGCCCTGCTTGATGAGAACCTCAAGATCGAGCAGCAAATCCGGTCCATTGAACGCATGAAGCGCCGTCTCAATCTTGAGCAGGCGATTACAAGCCCTCATAGCGGCCAGGTCCTCGAGGTTCGGGTCAATGAAGGCGACGTGATCGACGCCGGTGAAGCGATTGCAACTTTGGCAGTCGAGATGCCCGGCGATGAACTGGAAACCGAGGCTCTCATCTATGTGTCTTCCGTGGACGGCAAGAAGATCAAACCAGGCATGCTTGCCGAGGTTGTTCCCAGCCTGTTCAAGAAATCCAGATACGGGTTCATTCGCGGTCACGTCGTTTATGTTTCCGCGTTGCCGGCCAGCTTCGAAAGCATTCGCACCAATTTGCGCAACGAACGTCTGGCCCAGGAACTTTCTGGCGGGTCGAGTTCGTTTGAGGTCCGGGTTCGGCTTGAAAGAGATCCATCGACGGTCAGCGGGTTAAGCTGGTCGTCAAGCCAAGGACCTGATGACGAAATCCGCCCCGGCACGCTTTTGACCGCAGCTTTCGTTGTTGCCCGCGAACCGGTTGCCGATATCGCCATGCCCGGCCTCGCTGACCGGCTCCAAGCCCTGTGGAAGGACTGAGCGGGTGGGGTTTCCGGGCTGGGTGCGTAATCGGCGAAAGGTACCAACCGTACTGCAAATGGAAGCGGCAGAATGTGGCGCAGCTTCCCTTTCCATGGTCCTGGCACATCACGGCCGGTTTCTGCCGCTGGAGACCTTGCGCGAAGCATGCGGCGTCTCGCGAGACGGGTCCAAGGCCACCAATATCCTGAAAGCAGCACGACAAAACGGCATGACGGCGAAAGGCTTCAAGGCGGAGCCGGACATGCTTGCAAAGATCTCGCTGCCGGCAATCATCTTTGTCGACTTTTGCCATTTCCTGGTTCTGGAAGGCTTCAACAAAACGCACTTTTTTCTCAATGATCCAGCCAATGGCAGACGCAAGGTGGATCAGGAACGCTTCGACGCGATGTTCACCGGGGTCGTGCTTGTGTTCGAGCCCGGTCCCGACTTCGTCAAGACGGACGACCGTCCAAGTCTCGCAAAGGCACTGTTCGCACGCACGAAGGGGCTGCGAAGCAGTATCTTTTTCGTTTTTCTCGCGAGCCTTGCGCTCATCCTGCCCGGGCTCGCCATTCCCATTTTCTCAAGCGTTTTCGTCGACCAGATCCTTGTCCAGGGCCATGACAACTGGCTTTTGCCGCTGCTTGGGGGAATGGCGCTGACATTTCTGTTGCGCTTCGCTTTGTCGGAGCTGCAACGACTTCAGCTCATCAAAGCGCATGCGCAATTGGCAGTTCGGGAAACACGCAGGATGTTCATTCATCTGCTGAAGCTTCCGATTGCGTTTTTCGGAACGCGCTTTGCCGGCGACATTGCCACACGGCTTGACCTGAGCACGGGGCTTGCCGGGCTCCTTACCGGTGATATTGCTGCCAGTTTCCTCAGTCTGATCACAGGCGTGTTTTTTCTGGGGCTGATGTTGAGTTACAGCCCGCTCATCACCGCCTGCGTGGTTTTGCTCTCCCTGTTCAGCATTGTTGCTGTCGTCCTGGCGGGAAAACAAGCGGCCGAAGGCCACCGCAAACTGTCGGTTGAGGGCGGGAAACTCCATGGCGTGGCCTTGTCCGGACTGGCGGACATGGAGAGCTACAAGGCAGCAGGATCGGAAGATGCCTTCTTCCAAAGGTGGGCAGGCTCTCAGACAAAAATTCTCGATATCGAGCAGGACCTGGGAAAACGCCTTCTGCTGACCCAAAACCTTCCGGTGCTGCTCAATGCGCTGACAACGGCCGCCATTCTTGTGCTGGGTGGGCGAGCGGTCATGAACGGATCGATGACCATCGGCTCGCTGGTTGCATTTCAAAGCCTGGCAGTCAGCTTTTCCGCTCCCCTGCTCACGCTCACTGGCATGGTGACATCGTTTCAGGAAATTCGCTCCTACACGGACAGGATCGAAGACGTTGTGCGCCATCCGGTCGACCGACGTTTTGAGCCGGCGCTTGAGCGAGGCATTGCCCCCGAAGATACAGGAACTCTTGAGGTCGAAAACATAAGCTTCGGCTACCTGCCCCTGGCCGATCCGCTCATAGAGGGTTTCTCCCTTAGTGTAGCGCCTGGTGGCAGTGTCGCGCTCGTGGGCGCATCCGGATCGGGCAAGTCGACAATCGGCCGCCTGGTGGCTGGACTTCTGACGCCGACAGCCGGAGAGGTCCGGATCGGGGGAATGCCAATCCGGTCCTGGCCTCGAAACAAGTTGGCGAATTGCGTCTCCTATCTGGACCAGGAGATTGTCTTGTTTGAAGGCTCCGTCCGGGAAAACGTGTCCATGTGGGACGAAACGCTCTCAGAGGAGCAGATCATAGTAGCTGCCAAGGACGCTCAGATTCACGACGTCATTTCGTCGCGCGCCGGCGGGTATGACAGCCTCGTCGCACAGGATGGTGTGAACTTCTCGGGAGGACAAAGACAGCGGCTGGAAATTGCGCGCGCCCTGGCGACAAACCCGGACATTCTCGTTCTGGACGAGGCAACCAGCGCACTGGATGCAATCTGCGAGGTGGATATCATGCGTGCCATCAAGGCGCGCGGCATCACTCTCGTTGTGATTGCCCACAGACTGAGCACCATTCGCGACTGCGATGAGATACTGGTTCTCGATAACGGCAACGTGGCGGAACGTGGCACCCATGACGAGCTGATTGCATTGAACAATCGCTACGCAGAACTGATCGAGGCCTAGCAGACCATGTTGCAACAGCCCGATCAGGACAAACGAAGCGGTTCCGAAGCGGCGAGCCTGGAGGCGGCCCGGCCTGCGAAGCTCAGTCAATCGGACCGTCTTGAAAGAAGTTTTTCCCGCCTTGATCGAGTTGTCGAGCGTCTTGGAAAGGTCACTTTCAGACAGGATTTGCCTGAACAGGCGCAAGTCGTCGACCTGATATTCAGAGCCAATGGGCTCGAGGCGGTTCCGCGCACCCGATCCGCGTTCAGCGGCCTTAGCACGGTTACAATTCAAGATGCTGCGCATGTTTTCGGCGCTAGAACGCGGCAAATCGTTCTTCCCGCCAATTGGTGGGAGAAGGACCATGGAAACCTTGCGGGCCTGATGATTGAAGCTGCCGAAAGCGATGGAGCAGCTTCAGAAGAACAATCGGCTGTTGCCCTCATTCGGCGCCGGTCAGGCGGCTACGACCTTGTTGCTCCCGGTAATCCCGAACCGATCAAGGTAACCGAAAAGATCGCCCGGCAACTAAAGCCCATCGCCTTTGAAATTCATCCCAGCTTGCCGCAAAACATCAGCTCCCCCTTGTCGCTGGCCTGGTTCATTCTGCCTTCGATCCGTTCAGAACTGATCGGCGCGGCAATCTTCGGGGGTTTGATTGCAGCTCTGGGGACCCTGGTTCCGATTGCCACCGCAGTCGTTGTCGACACGCTAATCCCGGGTCTTGAGCGGAACATGCTCTCTCAACTCGGGGTGGCTTTGGCGGTCATTGCGGTGCTCAACTATCTGCTTTCGGTTACCAGACAGCGATTGGTCCTTCGGGCCAATGGCAAATCGAAGCAACTGTTTGCCTCTGCAATCTGGAACACGCTGCTTGCCCTTCCTGTCAGCTTCTTCAACACCCACTCCTCCGGAGACCTGCAAGCCCGGTATCATGGGCTTCTTTCTTTGCGCGAGATGTGCGTTTCGATCGTACTGAACAGTCTGGTTACGATTATTTTTTCGGGGTTTTACTTCGCGCTGATGTACTTCTATAGCCCGCAGCTCGCCTTCATCGCCCTCGGCTATGTCATAATTCTCGTTGCTGCAAGTATCTCTCTCGGCCTTTATCTGAGACGAGATCATCTGAAAATCGCAGAGCTCAGCGGCTGGCTTTCCGGCTACGTCTTTCAGGTGTTTACCGGCATCGCGAAGTTGCGGGCCTCCGCCAGCGAAGTCCGGTTCCTCGCCCGTTGGGCGGACAAGTTTGCCAGTTCCCAGGCAGCCATCTTGCGCACGCAACATCGCTCCGGACAGTTTGCCGGCTTCCTTGAGCTTTATGCCGGCTTCGGCCTGATTGCCCTGTTCTCCGCGAGCATTCTCGGGTCTTCTTCACAGAGCTCGGCGGGGACTTTCATAGCCTTTCTGGCAGCCTTCGGGAGCTTTCAATTCGCGTTCCAGGGACTGGCGACACTGGCGCTGGACCTCGTTGCCTTGCAGCCGGAATGGAAACGCGGTCAGGTTATCTTGCAAACGGAGCCGGAAGTGGGGCACCAGGCTGCAAAACCCAAAAAGCTGAAGGGTTCCATCGAACTCTCATCGGTCAGATTTGGTTATCTGGAAGGCCTGGAAGTCATCAAGGGTGTCTCCTTCAAGATTGAGGCAGGCGAGCACGTCGCCATCGTCGGCTCTTCCGGCTCCGGCAAGTCGACGGTCATGCGCTTGATGCTTGGGTTGGAAAAGCCCTTTTCCGGAACGATCACGTTCGACAATCAGGACATCTCAAAACTTGATCTGCCCCTGCTTCGACGGCAGATCGGCGTTGTGACGCAGAACGGAAAAGTCCACGCCGGAACAATTCTGGACAACATTCGCGGTGCAACGAATATCGATCACGAACGCTGTCTGGAAGCATGTTTGGCGGCCGGCTTGGAAAGTGATCTCAAGGCGTTTCCAATGGGCTTGCACACACCCCTTACCGAAGGTGGGTCAAGCCTTTCGGGAGGCCAAAGGCAAAGAGTTCTGATCGCAAGGGCCCTGGTTCTCAATCCGGCCATTTTGTTTCTCGACGAGGCGACCAGTGCGCTCGACAACAGAACGCAAGCGGTCGTGACCGAGAGTTTGGAGAAACTCAATATCACCCGAATAGTGATCGCCCATCGATTGAGCACCATCAGGAACGCCGACAGGATCTTTCTCATGGACGACGGGCGCATCAAGGCAAACGGTTCTTTTGAAGAACTCCTCGAAACCAGCCCCTTGTTCCATAAGATGGCGAAGCGGCAAACGGTTTGAACCGGATTTGGCAGAGGAGCCAGATAATGAAAAAAGTCCTCTATATCTTGGGCAGCCTGAATGAAGAAGACGTGGTCTGGTTTGCGTCCGAGGGGAAAGTTCACGCAATTGAGGTCGGCGACAAGTTGGTCGACGCGGGCGTGCCTCTGACACACTTCCATATTTTGCTGGAAGGCAAGTTCGGGGTTTTTCTGGGAGAAGGTCCCGCCGTTGCCAGTCTTGGTGCAGGTGATGTTGTCGGGGAGATGTCGCTGGTCGAAAAGAAGCCGCCGTCGACATCCGTGATTGCTGAACAGCCAGGACGATATCTGTCAATTTCTCTGCCTCTGATCCATGACCGCCTTCAAACGGACATTGCCTTTGCCGCCCGCCTATACCGGGCTTTGGCCCTCTTTCTCTCAGACCGGTTACGCGAAACGACCCATCGACTGGACGTCAGCTCAAGGAACGAGGCGTTGGAAAACAGCCTTGGTGGTCCAGCGGAATTGTCGGAAAGCGACGAGATCGACGAAGCGGTGCTTGATAACGTCCACCTCGCCGGCTCCAGAATGCGGCGCCTGGTTCAACTCATCGAAACTGGCGCCAGTTAAGGTCCGTGTGAACGACACGGGGCTCAGATCCCCTTTTCTTCGAAAAGAAAGTCTCCGGCGTCAAGATTGTTCAAGACCGCACCACTCGGCAACAAAGAGTGCCGTGGTTTGCGTAACACGGCGCAACGATTCCAGATCGACGCGTTCATTGAAGCCGTGGATTGCTTCGGCTGTGGGGCCATAGACAAGCGCGGGGATTTCGGCATAAAGCCCAAAGAAACGTGCATCGGTTGTCGCGGTAGACGGACGGCTTTCAAGTGAAGTGCCAAGCACGGTGCGATGGGCTGATGCAAGCGCGCCGATTGCCGCCTTCGCCTTGGGCGATCTGTCATCGGAGAGTGCATACCCCTCGGCCTGGAACCCGTGATAGACGACTTCCGGCGGGTTGGACCTTAAAAATGCCTGGGATCGGGCAACCTCACGAATGGTGGCTTCGATCTCGGCCTTGGCTGTCGCCAAATCCTGGCCCGGAAACAACCCCATGCGAATGTCCAACGTACACCAGGCAGGAACAGAACTCGTCCAGTCACCGCCAGCGATCTTGCCCACATTCAGGTTCAGGGCATGGGTGTGTGCAGCATATTCCGGATGCCTGCGATCAGCTTCGTTCCAGCGCTCTTCCATCGCGTGGAGCGCAGCAATAATCGGCATTGCAGCGTCGATCGCATTACCGCCCTTTTCCGCATAGGCAACGTGCATTGGGGCACCTCTCAGATGAACCTGAAACCACAACACACCCACCTGTGCACTGGTCAGCACCTCATCAAAAGGCTCCGGAATTAGTGCAGCATCGGCCTTGTAACCACGCTGAAGACACGCAAGCGCGCCGTTGCCGGTGCATTCTTCTTCGACAACCGATTGCACATAGACATTCGCAGCGGGCTGAAACTTCAATTCACGAAGCGCATCAAGCGCAAAGAGGTTCGCAGTCAGCCCCGCTTTCATGTCGCCAGCCCCGCGCCCGTGCATCCACTTACCGTCGATGACTGGCTTAAAGGGTGCGGTGTGCCACATATCCAGAGGGCCAACGGGGACAACATCGATGTGCCCGTTCAGGATCAGACTGTTTCCTTTCTGCGTGCGGCTGAGATGGCTTCCAACAACATTGACGGCATCCTCATAGTTTCCGTGAACTGGCGAAAACCCAGGCAGATGGGCAATGTCATTCACATCGATTAGCCAGCGATCGACATCATACCCTCGTGCTCGAAGCGCATCTTCCATTAACGCTTGCGCAGACTGTTCGTTGCCGCGTGTCGACGGCTCAGCAGTCAACGCCTTCAGAAACTCGAGCTGCCGCTCGAAGCCGGCATCGACGGCGTGTATGATTTTCGTTTTCAGTTCGCTATCCATGGCACCTCAAACAAACCGCGCGCACTGCTCTATGAACCGGTGCGGTTCATGTTCACTTCTCAAATGAGATTTCGCTGAAGACTTGATCCACAGTCAGGCCGACCAGATCCACGATCTTGTCTATTTCGTCCGCCGTGACATTGAAGGGCGGGGCGATCAAAAGGTGGTCGCCATTCACACCATCCGCGCATCCACCACTCGGATAGATCATGAGCCCCAGATCCATCGCCGTATCTTTCAGGCGTTCGTTTATTTTCAGCGAAGCATCGAAGGGGGCTTTTGTGTCGCGATCGGCAACCAATTCAAAGGCCTGCAAAAGCCCTCTGCCTCTGAAATGGCCAACATAAGGGTGAGCCTCAAGCCGGGTTTTGAGCCCGCTCGCAAGCCTATTTCCCATCTCGCCAACGTTTGAGAGTAGGTTCTGTTCCGCGATTTCTTGCTGGACCGCAAGCGCGGCGGCGGCAGCAACCGGGTGGCCCGAATAGGTCAGGCCATGCTGAAACGCGCGGCTGCCCCGGGCGAGCGCGCCATAGACACGATCTTCAATCATCACCGCGCCGATCGGTTGATAACCTCCAGCGAGACCCTTCGCCAAAGTGACCATATCCGGGACGATCCCTTCCTGCTCGAAGGCGTGCATCGTGCCCGTGCGCCCGAGACCCGACATCACCTCGTCCAGAATGAGCAGAACGTTGTGCTTGTCGCAGATTTCTCGAATGCGGCGAAAATAGCCTGCTTCCGCTGTTGCAGCTCCAAGGGTTGCTCCGACGACGGTCTCTGCAATGAAAGCAGCCACATTCTCGGTGCCAAGTTCGGCAATCTTTACCTCAAGGCTGTCCGCGGCACGACGGCCGTAGTCCTCGGGTGTTTCTCCGGATTCGGCGTGTCGATAGAAGTAGCAGGGATCGACATGATGAAATGGTACGAGCATCGGCTCATAAATCTTGCGGCGCGCGCGATGGCCGCTTGCCGACAAGGCACCGAAGGTATTGCCATGGTAGCTTTGGCGCCGCGCGATGATATGGCGGCGGTCCGGTGAACCGGTTTCTACATGATATTGCCGTGCCAGCTTGATGGCCGACTCAACCGCCTCCGACCCGCCACTCACAAGATAGGTGTGATTGATCGTGTCCGGTGCATTTTCGGCCATGACCCGTCCCAGTTCCTCGACAATCGGAGTGGTGAAGCTGCCGCTGTGCACGTAGCAGACAGATGCCATCTGGGCTTCCATCGCAGCAATGATCTTCGGGTGGGAATGGCCCAGACAAGCCACAGCCGCTCCACCTGATGCATCGACAATGTCCCGCCCGCTCGCATCACGAAGATGGATCCCGGAACTTGATACGATCTGCGGTACCTTCGCACCTATGATCCGATGCAGAATTTTTGAGTTAGGGCCCGACATAATTCTCCTCTATCTCAGACGTCCCGATGCCGGCTCGGTTACCTGTTGTGGGTTAGATCGAATGAACGGCTCTGTTTCATAACACTGGCAGAAGCTGGAAGTCGCTCAGACACGCAGGACATGGACAGAGCAGTGTGCATGACGCACGACCCGCGCGGCGGTCGAACCGAGGAAAAAATCTTTCACGCCAGGACGATGCGAGCCGATCACGATACAGTCCGCATCGTGGGTGTTCGCGTATTCGGTGATTGTGTAACCGGCAGATTGTCCCTCAAGCAGGACCGACGTGATGTCAGGCTCATCCTTGACCCGGTCTCCAAGCTTGTCTTTCGCCCTTTGCTGCGACTTTTCGACAACCTCTTCATCTAGGTAGACAAGGATCGAGCTGTTGGGCGGCTCATAAACATGAGCTGCCGTGATCGCCCCATCCTCAGAAACCAGGCTTCGGGCGACCGTGAGTGCAAGATCGCTAATCCCGTGCTCCAGCGAAAGCGCCACAATTACCTTCTTATACACTTTTCTTCTCCGTTTTCGGCACTTGCGCTTATCGTCCAAGCAGCAGGTCAGGCAGCCAAAGCGCGAGTTCGGGTACGAACGTGGTCAGTATCAGCGTCGGCAACCACGCAAAAACGATGAACACCAGTGTCGGCCAAAGCATCTTGGAGACCGGCGTGTCACAAATCTGGGCACCGAGATAGAGCAAGGGTGCCGTCGGTGGAGTGATGTTTGCCATGCCGAGATTGACGCCAATGATGGCAGCGAAATGGATCGGATCAACACCAACGCTTTGAGCAATCGGAAGCAGGATGGGTGTTGCCAGCAACAGTCCGGAAATGTCGTCCATGAGCATTCCGATCAAAATCATCACGACGTTGATCATCAAAAGAATGACGATTGGATTGTCCGAAACCGAATAAACCAGTTCCTTTGCAAGCTGCGGAGCGCCCTGAGCGATCAGGTTGTCGGAAACGATCAGCACCATGAAGATCATCACCATCACAACGCCGATGGTCACGCCGGAATTGCCGACGGTCTGGGCCAATGATTTCCACGTAAGTCCGCGATAAAAGTAGATTGCAATCGGGATTGCATAGACAACGGCGATCCCGGCCGCTTCGGTCGGGGTCATGATGCCGCCGTAGATGCCACCCAGGATGATCACCGGCATCATCAGGGCCGGCCCCGCCAGGCGCCCCTCGCCTATGAACGTGGGGATGAACGGTTTGGGGCGGTCCTTGAGTTGGATATTGTCGTATTTCCGCAGCATGAACTGATTGGTGATGATCAGCAGCGTGATCAAAATGATCGCCGGGATCACCGTGGACAGGAAGCACTTCAGAACGTGTTGCTGGGCAACCCAGCCATAAAGAATGTGCGACGCACTTGGCGGGATCAGCAGTCCTAAAGGGCTGGCGCAAACAATGAGCGCGGCGGACTGCCCGGCCGGGTATTTGTTCCGCACCAGGTGCGGCATCATGATCCCGCCGATACAGGTGAGTGTCGCGTTCGCGCTTCCGGAGATCGAACCGAACACACCACAGGCCAGAACACCCGCTGCACTCAACCCACCTTTGATATGGCCGATGAACATCTCGGCCAACGACACAAGTGGCGCGGCTATCCTGCCCTTCTCCATGATGCCGCCGGCGATCATGAACAGCGGAATGGCAAGCAACACGAGTGACCTGACCCCGGTCGCCCCTGTCGGCAGGTAACCCGAAATGGACTGGTCCCCGACCAAAGCGATGAAAATCAGAACAGATCCGAACGCAACAAAGACGCTCACGCCCAGAAGAAGCATCAAGCAGACAATAAGCAGACTTCCGGTGATAATCATTTTGCAGCCTCCGATCTAAGAGGAAGCCCCATACCCTTGCGGATATGGACGTAAAGATGGGCAGCGGAGAACATCGCCATGAAGCCAAAACCAATGGCGATGGCGATCCGCCAGGAAACGAATGGAATGCGCAGGACGGGTGTCGAGCGCAGGCGCGGAAAGGAGAAATCGTCGGCCAGAGACACGTAACACGCATAGACGATGAACAGCGTTACGACGAGTTCGATCAGGAGCACCGCAAAGCCGCGCCACCAGATCAGCTTGGGATCGCTGATGACGATGCCCAGGATATCCGCGTTGATGTGAAGCCTTCGCTCCGAGGCCAGCACGGCACCGGCAAAGAAGCCGACGATGCTGATGGCTAGAAGCCATTCTTCGTACGCAAACAGATCGCCGCCGAAGCCGTAACGGATTACCACCACCAAACCAAAGGTGAACGCCATCAGGAAGCCGGAGAAGATCACAATCGCCTTCATCGCAACGAGCATCCATCGCATCGGCTTTCCGATTATTGCCGGCAGCTCATCGGTTACATGTGTTGCCATTGCCCTTCCCTTCTTCGGTCCCGGTGCTGAGGCGAAAGCGAAAAATGGGGCCGACATGAAAGCCGGCCCAGTTCGCTCGGGGAGGTTCAGTTCTTCGCAGCAAGCAGGCGATCGATGACGTCCTGACCAACGTTGTCGGCCATCATCGGCCAGATGTTTTCCTGAACATGGGCAGCCATGGCCGCCTGTTCTTCGTCGCTGAGACTCAGGATCGTGTAACCGCTGTCGATCAGCTTTTGACCGAACGCAGCATCGTTTTCGCGGTTGTAGTTAAAGAAATCGTCTGACGCTTTGGACATCGCCGCCTGAAGCGCCTCGCGTTGCGCGTCGTTCAGTTTGTCGAGCGTGCGTTGAGACGCATAAAACGATGTGAGTTCGGAGATCGAGTTGTACTCGACAAAATGCGTGCCGACATCAGACTGGGCAAAGATCGAGTAGGTGGCTGTCTTGGTGCAGCAGATCGCGCCATCGACGATTCCCGACTGGATCGCCGGAAAGATGTCGCCCCAGGCCATTGTCGTTGCCTGAAATCCTAGAGTCTCAACCATGGCCTTGACCGAGGGTGACGACCAGACGCGAATGTTCATTCCCTTGTCGTCAAAATTGTTCCAGTTCGTGGGCTCCTGCGTTGCAACGATGCCGACGAACCCTTCCGGGTTTTGCGCCATCACGCTTACACCGTACTCATCGGTGATTTCCTGGAGGATCTTGTTGTACTCAGAATCCATGTTGCGCAGGATGTTGTTCATGTCGTCCCATCCACTGACGAGAAACGGCATGGACAGAAATTCGAGCCGCGGGTCCGTGTCGGCGTAGATGAACGCGGCGGCAAGATCGATATTGCCACGCGCAACATCCTCAAAAAGCGCTTCACCGGAACCAAGCTGGTTTGCGGGGAACACGTCGATTTTCAGGCCGACATCGGCAGCTGCCACGTCGGCGGCAACCTGCTCCATCATCTTGGTACCCTGGTGATCAATCGGAAAGACGCCTGCAAAGCGCAGCGTAACGTCGTCAGCCAGTGCTGCTGACGCCACAAGGATGCCCAGCAAGCCCGCCGTCAGGCCTGAACTCAGTTTCGTGATACTCATTGGAAGGTCTCCTTTGTTTAACGTTCTTAAGTCTGTTGTCTCTGGTCTGCCTTTGGTTGGTGTTCCCGCTTCCGATCGATCCGGGAAGCGAAAGCATCAGCGGGACGAAGACACCGCTAGGTGTCGTGGATGCGATCCCCCGCCCAGGTCCCGTCGGAACCCGATTTGGTCTCAAGTCTCTGAATTGTCTGGAGTGCCGCCGCCCATGGCTCTGGAATCGCGCGCGGCTTCCGGGAGGCGCGGTCAACCAAAACATGTGTGAGATACCCTTGTGCGGCCGCCTGGTCAGCCTTGCCAAAAAGAGCAAATCTGTAGGTGATCGAGGTACGGCCGATGCGCTCGGTGCGCATGCCTGCAACAATCTGTTGAGGATAGGCCAGTTCGGCAAAGAACGTGCAGCCGGTTTCAACAACGAGCGCAATGACATCGCTGTGTGCCGGATCGAGTAAACGGTTCTCGATCAGCCAAAGATTCAAAACTGTGTCGAACAGCTTGTAGTGAACGGTGTTGTTCAGGTGGCCGTAGACATCATTGTCACTCCATCTGGTCTGCACATTCATGAGAACCGGGAAATCGTTTCGATGAAGAGGGGTCTGGTGGGCCATGTGTTCACCAGGCCGCTTTGTAGATGGCCAGTGCGTCCGCTTCGGCGACAACGCGCGGATTGTTGACCAAAAGACGTGTCTGCTTCATCGCTTCCCTGGCGAGCAGCGCAAGATCGGTTTTGGCAATGCCAACATCCCGAAGCCGGCTTTGCAGACCAAGCCTCTGGCAAAGGTCTGCCAGCGATTCAATGAACGCGGCGCACCTGGCAGAGGTATCCTGAAGCTTGTCCAAATGAGGAAACGCCATCGGTGCGAGCCTTGAATACAGCTGCATCGATCCGTTGGCGGTCTCATCGGCGTTGAACCGCAAGACCTCTCCCAAAATCAGCGCATTCGACAGCCCGTGAGGCACATGGAAATGGCCGCCGATCGGGTAAGCGAGCGCATGAACAGCAGCGACGGGAGAATTCGCGAAGGCCACGCCGGCAACATAGGAGCCAAGAAGCATATTGCTCCGAGCCTCCATATTTCCCGGATCGAAAACGGCCGTCTCGATGTTTCCGCCGAGCAATTGAAGTGCCTTTTCGGCCAGCAAGGCTGAGAACGGGTTGTTGTTGGCGTTCCTTGAAGAGTAAGCCTCGATCGCGTGTACCATCGCATCGACGCCAGTGGCAGCTGTTGCCGCTGCAGGCAGGCTGAGCGTGAGTTCCGCATCAAGAATTGCGATATCCGGTAAAAGGAGCGGCGATGACACGCCGCGTTTTTCTGCACCCGACACCGTAATGATAGATACGGGGGTCGCCTCCGAACCGGTTCCTGCAGTCGTCGGGATCAGAACGAGCGGCAGCCGTGGCCCCTTGGCATTGTTCACGCCCCAGACGTCGTCTATGTCTTCATTCGAACCTGCAAGCAGCGCCACCATCTTCGCAACATCGAGCGACGACCCGCCACCAAGAGCGACGACCCCGGAACAACCGGCGGCAAGCGCCATCTCGGTCGCGCTCTGTACTGTGCCGATGCTCGGGTTGGATTCGACCTTGTCGAACATGCAGACCTTGATGGCGTGTGCTTCGAGCGAAGCGATCGCGCGAGATTCAAGTCCTGCTTTCCGGATGCCTGCGTCGGTGACGAACAAAGCACGGGGCCCAAGCAAATTTTCAGCCAGGGCACCAAGGTTCCCTGCAGCTCCGGGAGCTGAAACGACACGCTGCGTTGTGTTGAAGGTGAACGCGTTCATTCTCTGTCAGAACCCCGTTTTGTCCCCGCCCTTGAGCTCAAGGATTTCGCGCACTTCAAAGGGCCTCGCGACTGTCAGTCCGAGCTCTTCAACGATCCGGCGGATTTTCTGGACTTGCTGCGCATTGCTGTCGGCGAGCTTGCCGCGTTCGATCATCAAGCTGTCTTCAAGACCGACGCGCACGTTGCCGCCCAGGACGGCCCCCATCGTGCCGAGCGGCATCTGCTGGCGGCCCGCGGCCAACACGGAAAACCTGTACTGGTTCCCCAACAGCCGATCGGCAGTGGATTTCATATGCATCAGGGTGTCGGCGGATGCGTCTGACCCGCCCAGAATGCCCATGACGAATTGCAGGAAAACCGGCGGCTTTATCCGTCCCTGGCGAAGATAGAAAGCGACTGCGTTTATGTGCCCGGTGTCATAGCACTCGAATTCAAAACGCGTTCCCTGTTCATCACCCAGCTTTGCCAATATCGTGTCGATGTCGCTGAAAGTATTACGAAAAAACGTGCTCCGCGTATTCTCAAGGAACTGTTTTTCCCAATCATGCTTCCACTCCGAATACCGCTCAGCCATGGGGAACAGACCGAAATTCATCGACCCCATGTTCAAAGAGCACATCTCCGGGGAAAGCTCGAAAGGGGCAGCGACCCGCTCTTCGACGCTCATCTGTGAACTGCCGCCTGTTGTCACGTTCAAAACAGCGTCGCTTGATTGCTTGATCCGGGGCAGAAACTGACGAAAGAGCTCAATGTCTCCATTGGGGGCGCCCGTTTCCGGATCCCTGGCATGCAGATGCAGAATTGCCGCTCCTGCCTCAGATGCCGCAATGGCAGCCTCGGCAATTTCCGAGGGCGTGACAGGCAGATTAGGGCTCATGGTCGGCGTGTGTACCGACCCCGTTACCGCGCAGGTGATGATAACTTTCTGCTGCACTCGTTCCCCCCGATGTGCGTGAGACACCGAAAGGGTAGGAAATCAATCATCATAGACAAAATAGATAATGGTGATTACCATCATAGGCATGGATGATCATGACTTGGCTGCAAAGATTGACCGGATCACCCGCGAGCTCGACTGGAACTTGTTGCGCACCTTTATGATCGTGGTCCAGGAAGGCGGTGTAACCAAGGGCGCGGCCAGGCTTGGTCTTCGTCAACCTTCCGTCAGCCAGGCTCTCAAACGTTTGGAAGATCGCGTTGAAATTCGCCTGATAGACCGAAGCCCCTCAACCTTCCGCGTGACACCGGCTGGACAGCATCTCTACCAGGAATGTGTTGACATATACGGGACCATTTCGCGTGCAGTGGGTGTGGGTCAGACCGTCGAAGACGAGTTGACGGGCAACGTTACTATTGCTGCGTTCAGCACCATTCAGAGCGCATTTTTCAACGACGTCCTTCACACCTTCCACAAACGCCATCCAAAGGTCTGTTTTCAGATCGACGTCATGGCGAGTGGCGAAGCGCACCAAAGCGTTCTGGAGAAACGCGCAGGCTTGGGGATTTGCCAGATCTACGAAAAAGATCCGCGCCTGAACTACGAACTGTTCTACCGCCATTACTTCGGCTTCTTCTGCGGCTCGACACACCCCCTGTTCGGCAAATCCAATCTTTCTTTGAAGGACCTGCGCGGACATTCTTCCGTGACCTTCAAAACGGACCAGCTTTGGGATGCTTTGCGTCCGGTCGCGCTTATGCGGGCGCACCATAAACTCGACGAGAGCGTGACAGGCTACACCTCTCATCTGGATGAAGCGCTTCGAATGATTCTTGCCGGTTTGGGATTTGGTCCGCTGCCCGTCCACTTTGCCCGAAGATACGAAGAAAAAGGGATCCTCTGGCGTCTGCCCCCTTACGAGGACACGCTGGAAATTGACGTGCAGTTTGTTACGAACCCGAAAGCGCGCCTTAAGCGCGCCGAACAGTCTTTCATTGACTTCGTCAACCAGAAGCTCGTCGAAGTTCCGCAAAGTGAACGTACTTACACATCCTCAAGCCAACCTGCAGAACAGGTGGAGAGACAGGTTTTCGATTGACGGTTTGAACGGGCAGCACGGTCAATCGTCTTGAAGGAGTTTCTGCAGACGCGTGAGCGCGGCGTCTGAACGCTTTTTGCAGAATTGATTGGTGGGGACATCCACACTGCCGATCGCACGGCGGATCTGCAAGTCTCCGACCAGCAGGTCCAGGTAGAGGCCGACGGCTTCCTCGCTGCGCCGGAACACGATCAATCCTTCGCGTTTTGCGCGCTCCATGACGCGCTTCAGCAACGGGAGCACAGCCTCGCGGCCAGATTGCGCCAGTGTCGCCCCCAGCTCGCCCGAGCTATCGGCTGCGGCTGCCCTGTTCAGGGCGATCGCCCGCTCGCTGGTCAGAAGGCCAAGGAGTTTCGGCCCAAGGGTCGACAAGATTGATCTGGCATCGTGATCGGTCTGAAGTTCCGTTTCCAGATAGGTTTTTACCTCTTCCGCATTCCTCACCACGAGTGCGCGAAACAAACCCCGTTTGTCGCCATACCAGTTGTAGAGTGTTTCGTTCGAGGCACGGGCCTTCTTGGCGACGGCCAGCATCGAGGTTCCGCTGTAGCCCTTTTCCTGCAAAACCTCATAGGCCGCGTCTTCAATCTGTCTTTGTCGAATTGTCCGGTTTTCTTCTCGCATTCCCACCTCGATTTCTAAAACCGTAACAAGCATTACGGAAACGGGGCAAGCTGAAATTTCAACAAACGCGGAGAACTGGCCCTCGGTGCACTCATCGTGACGTGCCGCGCTTCAGGAACCTCCTCCGCACAAAACGCTGAGTGCCTTTGTTAGCACGCTTGAAGCTTCCCGCGTCGAAGCCGCGTGTTGACAAAAACCGTACACATCATTACGTAAATCAAATCCGTACAAAAATGTACGCCTTTAGAATTCGAGAAAGGGAAGTCAATGCACATCCTGAAGTGGACTGCTCTGGGCGTCGGATTGATTGGTGCAGGGATCGCCGGCCTTGTCGCAACCGGCTCGTTTTTGACGGAGCGCGATATCTCGCAGTTTCGCGAACACGTGTCAGAAATCGGGCTCACCGAAGTGCGTCAGCCTGTCAGCCGGGAAGACATTGAGTCTCTGCCCGCCCCGGTTCAGCGCTATTTCGACTTTGTGTTTCCGAACGGCGTGACGACGGCAAACATCGTGCGCGTTTCAGCCGAAGGCCAGTTCCGCCGTCCGCAAACGGAAGACTTCAATCTCACAACAGCCGAGCAAGTCATCGCAATCGGAGAACCGGCGCTCATGTTTTCAGCAACCACGCCGATTGTTCCCGGCATCTGGGCACGGGCCTATGATTTCTTTGCGGAAGGTGAGATGGAAATGAAAGCAAAAGTGATGTCGGTCCTCACCGTCGTCGACGAGGCAGAAACGCCTGAACTGAACGTTATTTCCCTTCGTCGCTGGTTGCTGGAAAGTGCTCTGTTCCCACAAGCCCTGCTGCCGGGGGGACCCGTGCGCTGGGAACCGATCAACGAGAACAGCGCAAGGGCAATCGTTGAAGCTGATGGACTGCGCGCAGCCATGATTGCCCATTTCGATGAAGACGGGCGAATGGTTTTCATGGCTGCCGAAGAGGACGGAGACCTGTCGACCTCGTATCACGGTTCGGGCGAACATGTGACGAGGTCTGATTACCGCGAGGTCGACGGCGTCATGGTTCCGCATCGCTTTGTAATCTCGCGCGCAAGCGGCGGCGAGATCTATCCTTTTTTCGACGCCGCCCTCACACAGATCGAATTCGAATAAGGCGTGTCCCGGCGGGCACAGACTGCTTGTCGTAAAAGTGCTTCCGCATCGCAAACGAGCTCACGGAGTTCGACCGGCAATTTCATCAAGCCTTGCCGAAATTTAACTGGCTAACTAAATAAATGTCTCCCCGGCGCGAAGCTTTGGTTTTTAGCCGACGCGGGACCCACGAAGCGTCAAGACACTGGCAGCAAACAGACAACTCGCGCCCGCGCGGCTGAAGAGCTTCAATACTCTTGGACTATGAAAATGCCGGCGCATGGCACAGGCTGTCACGAGCCAGAGGACACAGTTGACGAATGCAACGCCCATAAACGTCCCGATGAGGATTGTAAATTGCGGCAATACCGGACCTCCCGGATCCACGAATTGAGGAACGAAGGCGACGTAGAAGGGTGGCCCCTTCGGATTCAACAGGCTGATGAGTGTGCCTTGCCAAAAGAGCCTGCCGAGCGGTTTGTGCTTGTTGGCACCATCGGACTGAAAGGCTTCGACAGGGGATGTCCAAAGAGAATAGGCCAACCACATCAGGTAAAAGGCACCAACAACTTTAAGGACACCGAACCAGAAGGCCGAAGCTGCGAGAATGGCACCTGCCCCTGCCAGGGAAAGTGACATGGCAATCAACGCACCGAACAACACGCCGGGAATGGTTGCGAAACCAGAGCGGGCTCCGTCACGAATGGCATAGCTGACGGTAAAAATGATGTTCGGCCCCGGGATCAACACCACAATCACGCAGGCAACAACATATCCCAACCAGAGCTCAATGCTCATCATGACCTCCGATCGTGAGCGACGCTTTCCGATAAGACAACGCACTGCGCCACACAGGCAGCAAATCTCTGCGGGTTTTCGATCATCATCAGGTGCCCCGTGTCCGGTATGTTGATCCGGGAGGTGCAGAGCTGATTGGCCCAATCGGGCGTGTCCCATCCCGCAGCGGACCGCGCACCGGCGATCAAGTGAACCGGAAGATCGCTTTCCATGAGCGCGCGGATGCCTTCAAGGTATTCCGGGCCACGCGTTGCGGCAACAACGGCCGTTGCCTGGGCCTTGATCGTGGACGCGGGTTGGTTGGACAGCAGCTCGGGCGCAAGCCGGATGGCGAGTTCATCTGGCGCATCAATCGCGCCCTTGATCCATGTGACGGAGTCGGTCCGAAAGTCCTCAAGGACCTGTTCGACATCTTCTGCCTTCTGGCCTGCGATCCTGGACGACCAGAATGCGTCCTTCAATGTGAAGTTTCCCTCAACGCTGATCAGGCTTTTCACCAGATCCGGGCGTAACCCGGCCACGAAAACGGCCACAGCGCCACCGACCGAATGACCGACCAGATGCACCGGACCGTCTGCCTCCAGATGCGCAATCACATGCTGCGCCTGATCCTCAATTGTGAGCGACACAGTGGAATGGTCGGCGAACTGCCCGTAGCCCAGCAGATCCGGTGCGCTCACACTGAGACGTCCCGCAAAGGGCTGCAGGATCTCCGGTGCATTCAGGGCGCCGATAAGACCATGGACCAGACAAATTCTTTCCAACGATAAACACCTGTGTTGACGGAGTTCACATGCTGGGTGTGAACGAGACCTGCATTGGGCTCGACCCTACTCCCGAGTTGCCGAACCCTAGCCGATAATGAACCGGCCAATCTGACAGTTCACCGTCGTTTTCTGCCAATCTGCGGCCACGCGTTGATGCCTCTGGCAGTTTCACATCAGGCGGATTGAAACCGGTCTCGATACTCAGTGGGTGTAACACCTACTTGGCGCGTAAACGCTCGTCTCAACCGCTCCTCGTTTTTGAAACCACAGCGAACTGCTATCGCTTTGACACCGGCTTTCGTCGTCTCCAGCAACTCCCTGGCGGTGTCGACCCTGATGGTTTCAACGGTTTTTGCAGGCGTAAGCCCAACCGTCGAGACATAGGCTCTGTAAAAACTTCGAACGCTCATGTTCTGATATTGCGCGAGCTGCTCGACACGCAGATCGTCAGCGAGATTTTGCGCGATCCAGGCATGAAGTTCATCAAAGGTCCCCGACCGATCTGCGCACTGTCTTTCCAGAACAGCACTGAACTGCGATTGCCCACCGGGCCGCACCATATAGGTCACGAGATATTGCGCGCGTCTCAGGGCAACGTCGCGGCCCAGGTCTTCGGCCAACAAAGCCAACGCCATGTCGATCCCGGCTGTCACCCCTGCAGATGTCCAGACTCCGCCGTCGTTGATGTAGACGGGATCGACCTCGACACGCACTTTCGGGAAATCATTCTGCAAACGCTTGACGGCGTCCCAATGTGTCGCCGCTCTTCGATGATCCAGACATCCCGCGGCGGCCAGCAAGTAAGCGCCATTGCAGACCGAACCGACACGAGCCGCGTTTTGCGCCATTTTCCTGATATTGGCGACAAACGCGCTATCCGCAGCGGCGGCGTAAACGCCGGTCCCGCCGATTGTGATGAGCGTATGGATAGGAACGTCAGTCCAATCGGCCGAGGCATCCGTCTCCACGGAAATCATCACGTCCGTTGGAACCGTGCCACCCTCTGCGGACACAAGCGCAATGTCATAACGGGCCTCCCCCGACGCCGTTTGATGCAGGCCCGAAAAGACGTTTAAAGGCCCGGCAAGGTCCAGAAGCGTGATCCCTGGATAAACGACAAATACAATCTGGTCAGCCAAGGCCCCTCCTCTTTCCGGCACCTTGGCAAAAAATGCATGGTTACAGCAAATCGTGTCAATCCATGATGATGATCACACTCTCAAAGTAGTATTGAGGAAACGAAGTTGCGACTGGTCAGGCGAGTTTTTTCGATAGAGATAAACGCGCTGCAACTGGCAAAAAAATAAGTGGCGGAGCCAGGCTCCGCCACTGAATATTCCTAAAAAACAGTCTTTATTCAAAGGTATGGCGCTTCAGATCCAAACGGACCTTTCGGCAAAAATGTCTGGTGCGGTTTCCCGCGAAATCAGTTGGTCAAACGATGGGATACCCATCGATGACGTTCCGGTAAAACCCGGCGATATCTTTCGAGGCTTCGATGTCCGGGTGGAACTCGTCCGTCCAGCGACCTCGCACCACGTTGCGGATGTCGACCAGCGTGACATTCGGGAACTCGTCGTCAACTTCCTGTAGGACATCATAAAACCGGTCAATCAGATACGTCAGAATGCTCGTGATCAGGTCCTTGTCCGCCTCGAAGCGGAAATTGCGCTTCACAAAGGGCCGCCCGAACCACGGACCATCGCTGCGGGCAACAGGATAATCGTAGCCGTGGACCAGGAGCTGCGTGCGCGGTGCCCGTTTGGCAATGTGCTTGGCAAGGTCGACATAACCGCCCTTCAGCTTTTCAAGAACGGCCTCAAACCGATCCATGTGAAGGCAGTCTTCCGGCCTCTCGGCGCCCAGTGTGGCGTCCCTTTCCTTCAGGAGCCTTGTCAACGCAGCACCGCCCAGAAACTCGTTTCCACCGCCCGAGAAGACGAAATAGTCGTAGACACCGGTGTCGACATGAACCCTGAAGGGTTTTTTGTTGATCAGCTTGTCGAAGCAATGTCCCGGCCAGGCTGAACACGCTGTCTGGTAATACCCTTCCAGGATATCGAAAAACGTCCGGTTGTAGCCATGGAACCTTGAGACCTCGACGACAATGTTGATCCACGAATCGCCGCTTGCGCAGACCTGGATCGGTGAGCGGTGCACCCGAAGCGGATCGCACTCCTCACCCTTACCGGAGGCCGCCCATTCCACCGCGACTTGTTCCTCTGTGAGCGGCACGCGATTGTCGTCCAAGAGCTGGTAGGCCAGGCACCTGTTCGGGTCTTTTTCGTACCGCGTGTTGTTCAGGACCGTCGCTTCCAGGATATCGGCGTACATGACTACCTCCAAAGCTCTCGTCGTTACGTGGCTCGAGGAAGAGACCGGCCTTTTGGGGCCGCAACCGTTCACGATGGGACGGTCGATGGGGCTGTCTTCCTCATTTCGGCTTTTCCGGCAGCCACGCACCGGTTATCCGGTGTCTGATGAGCCGCCTGGCTTAAAGCCGAACTGACTTTCTTTCTTTTTTCGAGGCCGTCTTTTCCGGCTCTTTCTGTTGCAGTCTTATTGTTCGTGATGGGCACTCACATGCGCCTTGCTGTTGAGGAATAGTCTTACAATATTCGTCGTGACTGTGCGCGTGAGAAAAGCGTGAATTCAAATTCACACGAAGGAAAAAACCCGATTCAATCAAAGGTTGTTAGTAAAATTTCGACTTTTATTGATTCAAAGCATTAGAAATTTAGCAAGTAAAGACAGCACTTCTGGGTCCTGATTTTGCAAAGTGACTTTTCATACGTTTGCCAGTTGGATTTCTGCCTCGACATGCTTGGCCTTAACATCGGAGAAATACGTATGTGCTGCAGAAAGACACCTCACCTCATGGGGAGCTGCGGCACCCGCATCCCGGACATATTCCGAGGTCGAAAGGATGCGTGCTGTGACGAGGTTCGGTTGGACACAAACCATAGTCGCCAGGTTGGTGTTCTTGGACACCAAACATCTCTCGCGCCCGGTCGACCACACAGGTGCAGCCTTGGCAACATCCTGGCCAACGCTTCCGGTATGATCAAATTGGGTGAGATCTTTGCGATACAATCGTACCGGGATTTCCTATGAGGATCTAACCCGGTGTCCGAAAAAGCTTGAGTAAAAAAAGTTCAAACACGCATAGCAAACCCGGCTGTGCATGCAACAGGTGTTACATACGCTAAGAACTGTTTAGAAGCGCGATGCAAAATGGCTAGTTCGACCGAAACAGCGTTTTGTCGCCAAGAATGATCAGCCATTCTACGATTTTGCAGAGATCTTCGTCTTCAATCTCCCCGCCTTCTATCGCCTGACGAAGACGGTTGCTGATTTCGGGCCAATGATTATGCAGATCCACCAAACTTTTTATTTCCAAAGAAATCTCGCCGATTTTGATCACATTGGCCTCGTTTTGCATTCTTTTAGCTCCCACGTTTGCCATCTTGTTTTACAGTTGTTTTCCCTCTCTACTGCGTTAAAAAAGTGTGAATCGGCACTTCGCATCTGGATTCACCTCAGTAACTTGATCTATCAATTGAGAGCTTGTCGGGGGTAGCTGTGGCCAATACGTTAATATTTATCAGGATGTATGGGACATTTACTTGCTCAACTTCTGAGAACGGTGACGTATTACCGCTCACGGGCAAAACGGCTGCCATGTTTGCTCTGTTGGCGTCAGCGCCAAATGGGCGCCGGACCAGATCATGGTTGCAGGACATGCTGTGGCCGAGATCCGGCGCGCAGCATGGCCGGGCAAGTTTGCGACAGTCCCTTGCTAACATTAAACGCGCTTTGGGCGACAATTATGATCTCTTGATCGGAACAACCAATCAGGATGTCTGGATCAACCTCCCGGCAGTCCGGTTTGTCGGTTCACCGCAAGAAGGAATGTTGCTTGAGGGTCTCAATCCCTCTGGCGCAGACGGTTTCGAAGCGTGGCTCACGGAGCAGCGACAACAGATCGTTGCAGGTCTGGAGAGCGACATCAGTACGGGCTTGCACGCGAAAGCCCCTGTCTCAATCAAGCAGGAATCCTCTATATCGTCCGGCTTCAATGATCTGACGAAATTGCGGCCTGCGATCGCGATACTACCGTTCTCCCATTCGGCGAGTGACGGCATCGATCCATTCTTTGGTGACATGATTGCGGGCGATTTGTCTCGAATAATCGCCAGGGCACACGGTATTGACGTGATTTCCCATTTGTCGTGCCGGGCAACAGGATTCATCAATGCCGACCTCGACCGCCTACAAAAGAGCTACGGTGTCGACTATGTAGCGACAGGCTTTTTGAGAACCTCTCACGGTGACATTACATTGGACATCGAGTTCACCGACAGTGCCTCCGGTGTGATTGTCAATTCAAAACGGTTCACACGTTCCAGCAAAGACTGGCTCAAGGGCAGTGCTGAGGTCCTTCATGAAATTGCGAATTACATCGTCGACTCACTCTTCAAGGGAGCGATGCGCGACATTCGCACCAGGAATATTGAAGACGTCAACGCGCACACTCTGTTGATGTCGGCAATCGCCCTGATGCATCGGCAGGACCTGGCCAGCGTGCTGCGGTCGCATAAGCATCTCAAGAACATTATCGAGCGGCTAGGCCCTTCGTCCCTTCCTTACGCCTGGCTTGCGCAATGGTACATTCTGTTTCTTGCGCAGGGCTGGGGCACGAATATTGAGGACGAAAGACGCGCCGCTCGTGAGATGGTTTCCAGGGCACTTGACGCCGATCCGGATTGCAGCTTCTCGCAAGTGATGGACGGTGTCGTTTCCTATCAGCTTGAGAGGGATTACGGACGCGCTTCGGTCACTTTCAATGATGTTCTTGCCCAGAACGAAAACAATGCTGTCGCCTGGTTTTGGAAAGGTATCATGTATGCTTTTGAAGGCGAAGGCCGCGAAGCGATAGCCTATACGGATCGAGGCCGCCTTCTGACCCCGCTGGATCCCGGAGGGTATCTCTACAAAAACCTTTCGGGCACGGCACATTTGTCCGGAAAAAATTTTCAAGCCGCCTTGAAGCTGGCCGAAGAGTCTCTTGATCTCAACAGGCACCACGCATCGGCGATCAGAACAAAAATCGTTGCACTAGACGGCCTGCACCGTTTTGACGAGGCGAGAGCCGCTGCTTCGATCCTGCTCAAGATGTACCCAAAATTCACTATTGAAAGCTACCTATCCGCACACCCAGCCGCTGAACTAGAGATAGGTCGAGAATGGGCAGATGCCCTCGAAAATAGCGGCATTCCAAGACGCTGACATTAATTTCAGGAGAGTAAAATGGCATTTGAAGGCGGGGCTAGCGGCACATCAGGCACCAGTGGAACGTCCGGTACATCTGGTACAAGCGGAACATCCGGCACTTCTGGTACAAGCGGGACTTCTGGGACGTCCGGGGCTGGCGGACGTCAGTTTTCCGGATACATGGCACAGAGTATCGTCAACGCGCGCGACGGCATTGTCGGACCGCGCTCCAGCTGGGAAACGCAGTCCGTTACCCACTTAGGATTTGAAGACCCAAAGGATACGATGGCCTGGCCAGGTTGGGCGCGTTCGATGGTGATCCATGGTGAATTGATGAGCGGCTTGCGCATCTCAACGGATGGGGCGGTGGCCGTTCAGATCGCGCACCGCGATGAAGAGCGAACCAACCCATGTGCAGGCCCGGTGAAAAACCTGGCAACCATCAAGCGGCCAAGCGAGAACTTTTTCAAAGGACAGATGAATCTTGTTCTCTCCTACGCCGACCTGCGTGTCGACCGCCTCGCAGAGATAGTCAATCAGACCGGCTATCCAGATCACTATTTCGGTATCATCGTCTCACTCCATCCAGACCGCACAAAGCGTACACTGGAGTTGTTGGGCATTGTGCAACGCTTTGCCACAGCCGTTGTCCAAAACGTCAAAATGGCGCTGGCTTGTAAGCGACCGGACCTCTATTCGGCGTCTGTTCAGCCTGCAATCCCCATGCCCGGCCATGGCGCATTGCCGTCCGGCCACGCAACCGAAGCAGCCGCGATGGCGCTGATGCTGACCAAAATTTCCGGTAATCAGTCAAAGTCCGATACGGATGAAAACCACTACGAACGGATGATGATGCTTCAGGCCGAGCGTATTGCCGTCAATCGCACGGTTGCGGGCCTGCACTTTCCAGCAGACAGCATATCCGGAGCGGCGCTCGGACTTTGCCTTGCAGAATATTTCGAAGCGCGCGCGCAATCGACGGCCGGCAACCCCACGTCCATCAAACCCGTCACATTTGATGCCGCTGTGGCAGGCGAAGACGAAGCGGCAGAGCTCACCAGGGCGTCAACCACAGATTATTCGATCCGTGACTACTACAAGACCGGTTCGCGCAGATCTGGCGAACTCGTCGACATTGGCACCGATCTTGTGACTGTCAACCACGCCATTCCACAATTGGCGCATATCTGGAAATTAGCCAAAGACGAGTGGAAATAAATCGAGGCCGTGTTGTTACAATGTCTGGAACCTATCAATGGCAGCCGGCCGTAAGCTGGCCGATCACCGTCGATCCGTACACCAGGTGGCTGGTCGACACAGCACCAAATTGCCTGGATGTCGAACGC
Source organism: Roseibium sp. MMSF_3544 (assembly GCF_030732845.1). Lineage (GTDB taxonomy): Bacteria > Pseudomonadota > Alphaproteobacteria > Rhizobiales > Stappiaceae > Roseibium. Next base: position 146,145 of record NZ_JASHKA010000002.1, on the reverse strand, counting down.
TTCACAGATTGCAGGGACAATCATTGGTTTCTCATCTTGCTCAAAATTCCGGATGAGAAATCAAACGGGAGCAAAGATTCGCAGAATCTTCGTCAAATCGACAAAAGCAATGTTATCTGGGAACCCGAGGGGTCCGCGTTTTCCTACCGACTCTCACGGAATAACTTCGACGATCTTTCCGGCAACCTGACAACTCCCACGCAGAAGGACGCCAAAGAAATCTATGCGCAGCTTGCTCCGCTGGACGACGCGATGGTTCCGAGTGACCTTGCAGAACCGTCAGTGGGAGACTTGAAATCGATCGGCGTCGATCCTGACAAAGCCGTAATTTTTGGCGTGATTGATGACGGAATAAACGTTGCCCATGAACGCTTCGTTGATGCTGAGGGCAATCCACGCGTCGACTTCGCGTGGCTGCAAGATGGACGATTGGACGCGGAGAGCTCCAACCCTTCAACCGTATTGTTCGGCAGAGAAATTTCCGCCGCACAGATTAAAGAAGCAAGAGCGCACTCAGATGCGGAGGAGAAAACCCTTCGTACGCTCGGGCTGGTCGACCCTGCGAGATCGGAAGCGACTACGCTCAGCAAAGCGTTTAGCCATGGCACCTTTGTTCTCGACACGCTGGCGGGCTACCCTGGCGATCATACAGTGAAACGGATTGCAGGAACCGGTATCGCGGAGCTGTCCAACGGAGATGTCGAAGTACACGCAAAGGATCGAAGGATCGTCGCGGTTCAGTTGAACAGAAGAGTAACTGTCGAAAGTTCAGGTGCACTTTACGCTCTGTTCGCTATTTTGGGCTTGCAGTACATTGTCGATCGGGCAAGGCGAGTCGCCAAAGAAATAAGAAAACCCAAGGGAAAAAGAATTCCGCTTGTGGTCAATTTCAGCTACGGGCTCGCGGGTGGTCCCCACAATGGTGATCACATCTTTGAGCGTTTTGTCGAGGAGATGATTTCGAAACTCGACAAAGACCCGGATCTCGGACCATTGCTCGTTCCCATGCCCGCCGGGAATAGATACCTGCTCAAGGGTCATGCGCATGTCGAGGCAGAGGAAGCAGGAGAGCATGAACTCAAGCTGAACTGGATCACGCAACCGCAGGACAAATCTCCAAATTATCTTGAGGTTTGGATTCCAAAGCCGGAAAAACCGAAAAAGAAGAGTGTGCAAGCGGAACAAAAGGTCACGCTTGCACTGAAACCGCCATTCGGTGACGACGGCGCCATTCTTGAAGAAACCTTTGACGTCGGCACCCTGACCGGACAGGAAGATCGCGAGCTGCGGGATTTGGACGATAACATCGTTGCCAGGGTGACATTCGATGTTTTGGACGCGTCAAATGCTGATCCCAACTCACGTTCAAGCGATAGGAAAAAATACTATCCGAAGCTGCGAATACTGATCGCACTTGCCCCAACCCGCCCGATCGCAGATGACACGGCAAGCATACCTCCGGGGGCGTGGGAAATTTCGGTTAAAGCTCAACTCGCATCGGGAGAACTCATAGAAGGCTGGATACAGCGTGATGATTCACCGCCGTTTTTCCGGCGCGAAGGTCGGCAGTCCTATCTCGAAGACCAGAGCTGGACCCTGGAACAACAACGCCGGGACGAACTGACTGAGTTCATCGAAGAGCATGATGCGAACGCAGGTATCGCCCGATACGGAACGCTCAACGGCCTGGCAACCTCTGAAAGCATGATCAGGGTTTCCGGTCATCGATTAAGTGACGGACTGCGTGCCATTTACTCAGGCGAACCTCATGAGGGGATGCTTGACTCAGACGCTTCCGCGATATGCGACAGATCACGAGTGGTCTCGGGACTTGTTGGCACCGGAGGTCGCGGCGGCAGCAGCCAGATCATGAACGGAACAAGCGTCTCTGCACCAATCGTTGGCCGCAGCATAGCGGACTTTCTTTCTGCAAATGACTTTTCGACTTCCAAGAAGGCAAAGGAAGCCTTTTTGAAGCAGTTTGGCTCACTTCAGTCGAGTGCAGACGTTCCGAATATTGCCAAACCAGATCCTGAGTCGTGATCAAAAGTTAGCAGAAGAGACGTAGTTACACCGGCCTAAAGAGAAGTCGACTGGCTTCACTTTGGGCCGGTCGACGCTTGCGACTACGGAAGTGGTTTAGAGTTTCCTGAGGAACGGATAGTCGGTGAACCCATTTCTATAACCTTCTAACGACCACCTATTTGATGACCTGTCCCGCGACATTCGGCTATATTGGCCGCGACGAAGCGTGACTCGCGCCACATTTCTCTGAGCGGGTCACCAGGAAAATTGTGCAAACAGGTTCAAATCTCCGTTTGATGAAGAATTCGCCAGCCGCATTATTAGTCTCGGTGTTCTGCCTGTTCCTTGCGCCTGCAATCACGTTGGCGCAGGAGACGGATGTGCGTGTGCCGAATTTCTGGGATCCAAAGGCGGTTCATGACCGGCCGAATTCCATCCCGGACAAGATCCAGTTTCTGGCAACCGACAACTACCCCCCTTTCGTATTCCGGGATCCGCAAGGGCGGCTGACAGGGTTCAATGTCGACCTTGCACGCGCGCTCTGCCAGGAATTGGGCAGTTCCTGTGCCCTCAGGATCAAGGATTTCAATGTCCTGTTGTCCGCTCTCGATGAAGAAGAAGGCGATGCGATCATCTCCGGCCTGTCACGCAACCTGCCCGTGACCCGCCGGCTGAACTTCACAGATGACTATCTGAAACTGCCTGCACGCTTCATTGTCCTTGCCGAAAATCAGGATACTTTCAACGAGCAGGCGTTGACGGGCAAGACCATCGCGGTGGTCTCAGGATCCCGATACGAGGCGTTTGCAAAACGGTTCTGGCCCGACGCGGAAATTGTCGGATTTGAGACCGTGTCCGGCGCGCGCGAGGCTGTTAAATCAGGCACGGCCAATGCGCATTTCGGTGACGGGCTCAGCCTTGCCTTCTGGCTGCCGAGCGAAGCTGCCGCGGGCTGCTGCCGGTTTTCCGGAGGGCCGTGGCTGGAACCGGGCTACTTCGACGAGGGCATGGCGATCGCGACACGGCCCGAGGATACCGAGCGCACCGCCGCGCTCAATTACGCACTCCGCCAGCTTCAGCAAAAGGGCATCTACCGGGAGCTTTATCTCAGGTATTTCCCGCTGAGTTTTTACTGATTGCTTTTTTGACACCCACGCCTTCGATCCGTTCATCCGGGTCCTTCTGCACCTCGCGCCTTACGTTCAAAAACGGAATGGCCAGGCTGAAGGGAAGCTGGTGGGCTTTGGGGGTCAGCGAGGGGCCAAGGCCTATCTCCATGCCGTCATGACCTTTTTCGGGCTCTTCGATATAGGTGCCGAACAGCCTGTCCCAGACGGAAAGATAGAACCCGTAGTTTGAATCCGTTTCCCTGTGGATCACGGAATGATGAATCCGGTGCATGTCGGGGGTGACAATGACGAAGCGGAGCAGCCGGTCCAAAGCCTTGGGAATTCGGACGTTGGCGTGTCCGAAGACCGCCGAGGCATTGAGCACGATTTCAAATATCAGGACGGCTTCGACGGGTCCGCCAAGCGCGACAATCACCAGCCCCTTCCAAACGAAGGACAGGAGGATCTCAATCGGATGAAACCGCAGCGCCGTTGTTGCATCCACTTCACTGTCAGCATGATGGACGCGGTGGATGCGCCAGAACCATGGCACCTTGTGGGAAGCAACGTGCTGGCCCCAGACGGCCAGATCGAGCACAAGGAACGTGATCAAACCCGCCAGCAAGCCGGACCAGCCCAGGATGCCGAACAGGCCCCAACCCTTTTCCTGTGCCAGCAACGCCAACCCGACGCCGCCGATCGGAAAGATGAGCCGGACGAGAATGGAATCGAGGAGGATCAGCCCCCAATTGGTCGGCCAGCGTTTCAGCCGACCGTTTTCCAAACGCCGCCGCGGCAGGCCGGCTTCCAGCAGGGCCATGATCAGAAAGATCCCGCCAAAGCAGGCCATGCGCAGCTGGTTTATGTCGAACTGTTCAAACATGCCTTTTCGAATCCAGCCGCTTGCAATGACGATTGCGGCTCTGTAGTGCAAGCGGTAACTGGATGATACCTATTTCATCTTTCGCGAATATATAGCCCGCATTTCTTCAATTTAAGCTGCGACAGATCACATCACCATGAGCGACTTTCTCTGGACACGCCCTGACACGGACCCGATCGCGACACTTCTGATGGCACATGGTGCCGGAGCCGCGATGGACTCAACCTTCATGGACAAGCTCGCCACGGCCCTTGCGGCGGAGGGTGTCGCTGTTGCGCGGTTCGAATTTGCCTATATGGCCGGACGGCGGACGGGCGGGTCCAAAAGACCACCACCGCGCGCCGACAAGCTGATCGGCGAATTCCAGACGGCGCTGCAGGTCCTGCTGAAGGAAACAGAAGGTCCCTTGCTATTGGGCGGAAAATCCATGGGAGGCCGGGTCGCTGCCATGCTGGGCGGCGGCGGATCCCTGCCCGGCCGGGTCAAGGGGATCTGCTGTTACGGCTATCCGTTTCATCCGACAGGCCGGCCGGAAGCAGACTGGCGGCTGGCGCCTCTGGAAGAGGCCAAGCGCCCTGTCCTGATCCTGCAGGGCGACCGGGATCCCTTCGGGTCCAAGGTGGAACTTGATGAGATGAACCTGCCAGATCACGTCACGCTGACCTACCTTGAAGACGGGAACCACGACTTCGGGCCGCGCGGCAAGTCTCCGGCGACGCTGGACGGCAACATTCGTTTGGCGGCTAAAGCAACCGCCAAATTCACCACATCGCTAGAGACTTGAACCCAAACTTCATTCAGCGGGTGTGATGCTGCGTCCGTCTCCGGAAGCCGCGTGCGCGTGCTGGCGCCGGCGCAGGAAGATAATGCCGCCGATATCATCACCGATCATGACAAGAGCCGGTACGAGCACGAGCACCAGCGCGGTGGCCGTTGCCAGTCCGAACACTATGGTGATTGCCATCGGCAACAGGAACTGGGCCTGAAGGCTGGTTTCGAACATCAATGGCAGCAGGCCGCCGATCGTGGTCATAGACGTCAACAAGACGGCCCGCAGACGATCGCAACTTGACCCGATGGCCGCCTGATCGATGGCTTCGCCGGCGGCCAAACGTTGCTCAAAGCGCGCGACCAGGATGATCGAGTTGTTGACGAGAATGCCCGCGAGCCCCAGAAGACCGATCATGCTCAAGATGGTCAGATTGAAGCCCATCAGATAGTGGCCGACGATCGCACCGACGATCCCGAAGGGGATGATCGACATCACAACGATCGGGCGGGAATAGCTGCCGAAGATCGCGGCCAGGATGATATAGATCCCGGCGACGGCCATCATCACGCCGGTCAAAAGATCCGAGAAGGCGTTCGACTGCTCTTCCGCTCGTCCCGCAAAGGAGTATTCCAGGCCATATTGCTGCGTTAGCTCCGGCAAGAACTCTTTGCTCAGCTCGGCGATGATCTCGTTGTTCGACGTTATCGTGCTGTCGACATCGGCAACAACAGAGACCTGAGTTCTGCCGTCGCGACGCAGAATGACCGAGAAGCCTTGCGAGTCGGTCAGGTCAACCACCTCCGTCAACGGCACGAACTCACCTGCCGGCGTTCTCAGCGACAATTGTCTGAGCGCGGCGCTTCCGTCGGCATCGAAGATCTGTTTGACCCTTACCGAGACTTCTTCGTCTCCTTCCGCGAAACGCCGGGCGATATTGCCCTCAAAGGCGTTGCGGATCTGCCGGGCGGCACTTTCCACTGTGAAGCCGAGCGCTCGTCCGCGCGGCGTCAGTTCGACCAGCAACTCTGGTTTCCCCCAAGGCAGATCGTCCGAAACGGCACTCGTGCCCGGAAACGCCGAGAGTTCCTGCTGAAGTTTCTGAGCTGCGGCCTTCAGGTCCTTGAGCGGCGCTCCGGTCAATCGGATATCCAGATCACGACCAGGAGGACCGCCCCGGCGCTCAGCTACCGCAATGCGTGAAGTTCCCGGGATCGCAGGAAGTGCAGCGCGCCACGCCCGGACAATTTCAGGCGTGCGGGTCGTGCGGTCTTCCGAGCGGGTCAGCTGAACGGTGATGTTGGCAACGTTGTCGCCGCGATTGTTGCCCGCCTGGCCGAGTGTGGCATAGGTGGCCTCAATCAGCGTTTCACCGTTGTCACGCGTCAGATTTGCTTCCGCGTCCTTCAAGGCCTGCTCGATCCGGGCGATCCCGGCAATTGCTTCTTCTTCCGGAATACCGGCATGGAAGAAGATCGACGCGGTCAGGTTCTCCGCTTCAGGTGAGGGGAAAAAGGTAAAGCCGACCCGGCCGCCCTGAACAAGACCGACGGCAAGGATCATCGCAGAAACAGCGACGGCTAGCGTCGCGTATCGCCAATGAACGGCAACGGACACGAAGGCGCGGAACGGATAGTCGCGTATCCAGCCGAAGCCGGTATCGAAGCCGCGGCGGAACCAGCTCGACCGGTCGGGGTCTTCCCGGCGCTGCTTTTTCCGCCGCAGCGCCATGAGAAGGGATTCGAAGGCGAGCGCGAGCAGGAAACAGACGCCAATAACCACCATTTCAAAAACGAAGACACCGGCTGTGTCCCTTAGGCTGCGAAGCGGGTCATCGATCACATCCAGATATGGCGGCACCGAAATGTCGGGTTGCGCAACAAGCGCGCTCAGGAAAAAGGCCGGCACACCGGCGACAATCACGACACGCCACCAACTCCAGCCCGGACGGCTGCCGAGGGCATGTGACAGATGACCCGGCAAGATCAAAAAGCACTCGATCAGGGACGCGATCACGACCGCGACAACCACAACAGGCAGAGTGCCCATGATCTGCCCAAGGACGTCGCTCACGAGCAGAATTGGCAGGAAAGCGGCAATCGTCGTGAGGCTCGCGGCAAAGATAGGCGCAAGCATGGTTGTCGCACCGTTGATCGCCGCGTCTTCAGGACTGTCGCCCATACTTCGGCGTGTGGCCGTGTGCTCACCCACGACAATGGCATCGTCAACGATCACGCCCAGCATCATAATGAGCGCGAACATGGAGATCATGTTGATGCTTTCACCCAGCAGCCACATGATGCCGAGCGTTGCCATCATGGCGACCGGGATGCCGGCAGCGACCCACAGCGCAATCCGCGCATTCAAGAAAAGAAACAGGATCCCGACGACAAGCACCAGACCCGTCAGGCCGTTCTCGACCAGAAGGGAGATCCGGCCCTTCACCGCATCGGCGCGGACATCATATTTCAGGATCTCCAGCGTTTGCGGCAGTTCCTGGGAAATTTCGGCAAGGTAGTCATCGACGATCTGCGCAGCCTTCAGGGTGTCGGTCTTTTCGGTCCGCAGGATCTGAAGTTCAATTGCGCGCGTGCCGTCCGAGAAACCCTGGTTCTCGCCTGAATCAAAATCCCTGACGACGGTGCCGATGTCCTCGACAAGCGTTTTCTCACCCGAGGCGAAGGACTTCACCTCGATGCGACCGACGGCCTCCGGTGACCTTTCTTCCGACAGGGCCCGGATCTGCCGTTCGACAGCGCCGTCGAGATTGCCTGCCGGAAGGTCGATCGTGTTGCCCGCGATCTGGCCGGCGACGTCGGCGATTGTCAGATCGAGGCGCCTGAGCTCACGTTCCGGGATTTCGACCAGATACTCCGGTGCGCGGTATCCATAGAGCTCGACCTTGTCGATCCCGCGGGCCAGCAGGTCGTCCCGGATCTGGCGGGCGAACACCTTGAGCGCCTGTTCGGAAAAAGGACCCCGCAAGGCGATTGTCGCAACACCGTCGGTAAAGGTCGACGCGGAAATGACGGGCGTTTCTGAATCGATCGGCAAAGTCGTGACACCGGCAACCGCCTGCTCCACATCGGACAGGGCCTGCTGCATGTTGGTGCCTTCGACGAAGTCCATGCGCACCGACGCGGAGCCTTCCCGACCGTAGGAGACGATCTCATCCAGTCCGTCGATAAAGCGCAGTTCCGGCTCGATCACTTCCAGGATATTCGAGGCAACGTCCTCGGCACTGGCCCCCGGCCATACGATCGTCACGGAGATGTTGTCGATCTTGACGGTCGGGAAAAACTGCGTGTTCAGCTTTGCGAGCCCGTAGGCGCCGAACAGCACCATGACGGCCATGATTAGATTTGCCGCGTTCGCATGGCGAACAATCAGTTCAAGGAAGCCGCGGGACCGGATCTCTCGCATTGCCAGGCCTCCCGCTACTGGGCCGACGTGTCACGGCTGGTCGCCGTGCTGGCTACATTTCCATCCGTCGCGGCGGCCGCACCGGTTACGTCGTTCACCAATAGGCCGGCGCCGGCTTCCGGTATGCGCGTTGTCAGCAGCGTTTCACCCGGTTCCAGATCACCTGTGACCAATATAAAACCGTTGTCGATTGCCTGCGCGATCACGTCTCGCGGCACCAGCCGGCTGTCTTTGACGACGTAGACCGTGCCTTCACCGTAGTACGCAGTCTCCGGAATGCGGAAACTTTCGCGATAGGTCTGGTCAGGCAGCGAAATCTCGACAAAGGCACCCGGACGCAGCGGAACAGATGCATCAGAGTTGTCAATCGTCGCGATCAGATCGACGCCACCGCGTGTGCTGGCAACGTCCGCACCGATACGACTGACAGTCGCCGGATAGGTCACCGCCTTGTTGCCGAGGTACCACGTCACTTCGACGGGACGATCCACCACGGTTCCGCTATCGGCGAGAAGTCGGCCGTACTGGTTGTCGGACAACGTGAAGCGAACTTCGAAGTCGTCGCTGCTGTAAAGCGCAACGACTGCATCGTTGACGCTCACGAGGCGTCCGGGTTCAGCCGCTTCGCTGCGCACGATTGCGTCAAATGGAGCTCTCAAGATGGTGTTTTCCAACTGACGCTCGGCGTTTTCCAATCGCCATTGAAGCCGCTTTACCGTGGCATTCTGCTGAACAACCTTTGCTTCCTCGAGCGCAAGCGAGTTTTGCCTTTGCTCCACGGTCTGCTGGCGCTGCGACACCAGAAGCCGCCTGTCATCGACGGTGCGCTCGGTAACCGCGCCGCGCCCGATAAGCTCCTCGGCCCGTTCCAGATCCCTTTGCGCGAACTCAAGTTGTTCCTGCGCGCGAACGACGTTTGCCTTTTCAAGTTCGACGCGGCCCTCGCTTTCGACCAGACCTGCCTGAGCCTCGGCAAGATTCGCCTGGGCTTCAGTGACGGCGCCCTCATAGTCGAACCGGTCGATCGCAACCAGGATTTCCCCGCCCGAAACATGCCCGCCCGCCTTCAGGTTGGGATGAACGTCCACAACCTCACCTCCGACAAGGGCCCGCAGCTCCACTTCGCGGCCAGCCGTTGTTTCGCCGAATACGTTGATATCCGGGGCGAAATCGCCCTGCGCCACCGTCACCGTCTCAACGGCGTAGCTCGTCTCCTGGATCGGACGCTTTGGGACGTCCGGCTTGGTCGCGACCAGGGTTTTCATCCCCATGAAAGCGGCGATCAGTATCGCGAACGCGATCAAGGCCTGTAGCAGCGCTTTCAGAACGAGCATGACCCGGCGCCAACCAGTTCCCGGATTGGGGTCGGCGGGCGGAAGAACTTCGGAAACCGGCTTGTTACCGGCGTCCTCTGGTAGGGACTGCAACATTTCTAAGCGCACCAGAGCTTCAAGTGTTGACACCAAAGAGTTTCTTGCAAGCAAATAGATTTACTTCGCACTGCAAAATTCAAGCCCCGAATAGGCCCCCAGGCGGCACTTGGCACGCTCAAAATTGTAACCGAGTGTGTCTGAATGCGCCAAATTGTTCCGAAGATGCGCGGATCAGCGATCGAATTCGTACTTCGTATTACAGAACTCGCACGTCACGACGATCTTGCCATCGATGGTCATCTCGTCGATTTCCTCGTCGCTGAAGCCGGACAGAACACCCTCGATTTTCTCTTGCGAGCACCGGCACTGGTCAAGAAGCGGTTGCGGGTCGAACAGCCGCACACCGCGTTCGTGAAACAGCCGGAAAAGCAGGGTTTCGACGCTGACCTCCGGATCGGTCAATTCCACATCGTTGACCGTTTCAACCAGCGCCTTGGCCTCAACCCAAGCGTCGTCTTCCTCTATCTCATGCAGCAGCGTGCCCTCAGGCGCGTCTCCCGGATCGAGGTCGGCCTGCACGAGGCGTTCGGGCGCCTCAGGCAGAAACTGAATGAGAATGCCGCCCGCAGTCCAGGTCTTTTGAAGAGCCTCACCGTCCGGGCGGGTATAGAGCTCACCGACCCCAAGCCGGACTTCCGTCGGGATCTGCTCCGAGCGATCGAAATACCGGCGCGCGACTTCTTCCAGGGAAATCCCGTCCAACTCGACGAGGCCCTGATATCGCTGCATATGCTGGCCCTGGTCGATGGTCATTGCCAGGTGCCCGTGACCGAGCAAGGCCTCTGGCGTCGCCTTGCCGGCGTCCGTCAGTGCTTGAACGCGCGCGGCATCGAACGTTGCGCAGGCGCGCACGTCGCCCGGTGACGAAAAGTCGACCACCAGCATGGAGACCGGTCCCTGGGTCTGCGTTTGGAGAATAAAGCGCCCGTCGAACTTGAGCGACGTGCCGAGAAGGCTCGTCAGCACGATAGCTTCCGCAAGCAGGCGGGAGACCGGCTCCGGATAGTCGTGCCGGTCCAGAATACTCTCCAGGGCCGGTCCAAGCGCGACCGCCCGTCCGCGCACATCCAGCGCCTCTACAGCAAAGGGCCGGACAGCGTCCAGCCCTGCGGGCGTAATGCCCAGCTCATCAAGATTCAGTGCCACGTCGGCTTTGCCTCAACCTTCGCCGAAACACCAGGCAAGAATGCCCTTCTGGGCATGGAGCCTGTTTTCGGCCTCATCAAACACAACAGAGTTGGGGCCGTCCATGACTTCGGATGTCACTTCTTCGCCGCGATGGGCTGGAAGACAGTGCATGAACAGCGCATCCCTGTTGGCTTCAGCCATCAGGCGCGCGTTCACCTGGTAGGCGCTCAGGAGATTGTGACGCGATTCCGTGTCGTCATCTCCCATCGATACCCAGCAGTCCGTCACCACACAGTCGGTCCCCTTGACCGCTTCATATGGGTCCGAGGTCAGCTGAATGGAACCACCCTTGGCACGGGCCGTGTCAATCAGCTCCTGGGGAGGCGCAAGTTCGGAGGGCGTTGCAATACGCAATTCAAAGTCCAGACGGGGAGCCGCATGGACCCAGGACGCCAGAACATTGTTGCTGTCCCCGGTCCAGGCAACGCTTTTTCCCTGGATCGATCCGCGATGTTCTTCAAATGTCATCAAATCTGCCATGATCTGGCAAGGATGCGAGATCTTGGTCAGGCCGTTGATCACCGGAACCGTTGCGTGCTCGGCAAGCTCATTCAGTTCGTTATGATCAAGGATCCGGATCATGATCGCGTCGACGAAACGGGACAGAACCTTTGCGGTGTCACCAATTGTCTCGCCACGTCCGAGCTGCATCTCGGCGCCCGTCAGCATCAGGGTCTCACCACCGAGTTCGCGCATTCCCACATCAAACGAAATGCGCGTGCGGGTGGAGGGCTGTTCGAAGATCATCGCCAGCACCTTGCCGGCAAGCGGCCCCTCACCACGGCGCATGCCGTTGCGCGATGCCTTGATGTTGCGCGCCGTATCCAAAATGGCGCGCAAGTCCTCGCCTTCGAAGTCGGTCAGGTCCAGAAAATTCCGGTAAGCTCCGTTCGCGGTCATTCGGCCGCTCCTTCCACAAGCTTTGCTTCAACTGCCTGTGCAGCCTGTTCCAGGCGCTCCACGGCAATTGCAATTTCGTCTTCGGTCATGGTCAGCGGCGGCATGATGCGCACCACGTTGTCTCCGGCCGGCACAGCCAGCAGCCCCACTTCGCGGGCCGCTGCAACGTAGTCGCCAGCAGGAACGACGCATTTCAGTCCAAGCATCAGGCCGGTGCCGCGCACCAGATCCAGCACCTTCGGGTGACTGTCGACCAGTCCCGCAAGCTTCTGCTTCAAGCTGAGGCCCTTTTTCTGAACGTCTTCCAGAAAACCGTCCGCCAGAATGACATCGAGCACGGCATTGCCCGCAGCCATGGCAAGCGGATTGCCGCCGAAGGTCGTGCCGTGCGTTCCCGGAGCAAGCGCTGCAGCCGTTTCTGCTGTTGCCAGGCAGGCCCCCATTGGAAAACCACCGCCGATGCCCTTGGCAACTGCCATCAGGTCGGGATCTACGCCCGCCCACTCATGGGCAAACAACTTGCCGGTACGTCCAACGCCTGTCTGAATTTCATCGAAAATCAACAGGATGCCGTTGTCGTCGCAGAGCTGCCTCAACGCACGCAGGAATTCGGGCTGCATCTCGCGGATGCCACCCTCGCCCTGGATCGGCTCGATGGCGATCGCAGCCGTCTGTGGTCCAATCACGGCCTTCAGCGCATCGAGATCGCCTGCTGGCACCTGATCAAAGCCTGGCGCCTTCGGTCCAAAGCCTTCAAGGTATTTCGCCTGACCGCCGGCTGCGATCGTCGCAAGCGTCCGTCCATGAAAAGCGCCCTCGAAGGTTACAATGTGAAACCTGTCCGGCTGCCCGTTGTCGTAATGATAACGGCGGGCGCACTTGATCGCCGCTTCCATGGCTTCCGCGCCGGAATTCACGAACAGAACCTTGTCTGCGAAACTTGCATCAACGAGACGTTGAGCAAGACGCTCGCCTTCCGGCATCTGGTGCAGGTTGGAAACGTGCCAGAGCTTCGCCGCCTGGTCCTGCATGGCCTTCACAAGGTGAGGATGACTGTGTCCGCACGAGTTCACCGCGATGCCGGAACCGCAATCGAGAAATCGTCGGCCGTCCTTGGTAACAAGCCAGACACCTTCCCCGTGATCGAATGTCAGGTTCGATCTTGCATAGTTTCCGAAAAGCGCAGTCGCGGACATAACCTCATCTTACTCCCTGGAGCATTCCGCATTCGGCTTAAGGCCGCACAATGCCCCTAATCGTTGATTTCGATCGCCTCAATGCCAACCCAGCGACGATTGACCATTCAGGGATCCGGAACAGCCTCCGCACCCGGTGAAACCTGCGTCTCAGACGGTCCGTCTTTCGGATGCGGATAAGCCAAAAACGCAACGTGCCGCCCCGATGAGGCGGCACGTTGCGGCTTCCTTATACACTGTGCGCACCATTGCCTGTCAATGGTTATGGTTTCACGTGGGCTCAAAGCTGAAATTCATAAAATCCGCGAAGACCTTACCATAACTGGGGAAAAGTCTGTTCATCCCCAACTGGTTTGAGTCGGGCGGTTGCCTCGCAAATTAACGTTATTGTAACCTCTCCCGTATCAGACACGACATCTCGTGTTTCAAACCACCAAGAGGCACTAGATATGCCACATTAGGCATGCATGAGCATGCTTAATACGGGGTTAATGGTCAAAAGGCCAAACAAAAGGGTGTGGGCAATGAGTTGGACGAACGAACGGGTTGAACTGCTCAAAAAACTCTGGAGCGATGGACTCAGTGCCAGTCAGATCGCAGGCGAACTCGGTGGCGTGACCCGCAACGCCGTGATCGGAAAAGTGCATCGACTCGGACTTTCGGGACGCGCCAAAACCTCCAGCTCAAGTGCCAAACCGCGCCGCCCAAGAGCAAACGCTCCGTCCCCCAGCGGCGCGCCCAAAAAGCCATCGCACAGCCCGCAGACGATCGGCGCGACGGCGCTGAAGGCGGACGTGAGCCCAATTCCGGCGGTGGAAGCCAAGCCTGAGATTGAACCTGTTCCGGACATGGTTATCCCGATCTCTCAGCGCGCGACAATCCTCACGTTGACCGAACGCACCTGCAAGTGGCCGATCGGTGATCCGGCGACCGACGATTTCTACTTTTGCGGTCGCGTGTCGGACGCTGGCGTTCCCTATTGTGCGTACCACTGCAAAATCGCCTATCAGCCGGTCGCAGACAGGCGCCGCGAGCGCAAGACGGTCGCTCAGGCGTCGTAATCAGGCGCACGAACAGAGAAAGTAACCAAGCCCGCCAAATCCGGCGGGCTTTTTTGTGAAATGCGCGTGACTGTCTGACGCGGAACCTGATCAGCTCGCCATCGAAAACTGATCGTTGAAGGCGTAGCCGGCGCCACGCACCGTGCGGATGGGATCCTTGGCCTTGCCCTTGTTCAGCGCCTTGCGCAGCCGCCCAACGTGGACGTCGACCGTGCGTTCGTCCACATAGACATCGTGGCCCCAGACGCCATCGAGCAACTGTTCGCGCGAAAACACGCGGCCGGGCGAGGTCATCAAAAATTCCAGCAAGCGGAACTCGGTCGGGCCGAGATGAATTTCCTTGGTGTTGCGGCGCACCCGGTGGGTTTCACGATCAAGCTCGATGTCACCGGACCGAAGCATCGTGGAAACGACTTCGGGGCTGGCCCGGCGCAATATGGCCCTGACGCGTGCCATCAGCTCCGGGACGGAAAAGGGCTTGACCACATAATCGTCCGCGCCGGTCGACAGTCCACGGATCCTCTCTGCCTCTTCACCGCGCGCCGTCAGCATGATGATCGGCAGGCGTTCGGTATCTTCGCGCGCGCGCAGGCGCCGGCAAAGTTCGATCCCGGAGAGCCCGGGCAGCATCCAGTCGAGCAGCAACAGGTCCGGCAGGCTTTCACGCAGGCGAATTTCGGCCTCGTCGCCCCGGACACAGGACTCCACCTGGTATCCTTCTGCTTCCAAATTGTATCTTAAAAGAAGGCTGAGCGGTTCTTCGTCTTCAACGATGAGCACCTTCGGCATTCGTTCTCGCTCCAAGTTGTCGGCCGGCACGGGAGCGCCGACCGTAAACATTCCGCGACTATTCAGCGGTTAAACGGCACCTGTCGTTTCATCTAGCTTTTCACGGTCTTCCGGCAGGCGTTCTCCCGTGACCATGTAGTAGACGTTTTCCGCGATGTTCGTGGCGTGATCGCCTATGCGCTCGATGTTCTTGGCGCAGAACAGCAGATGCACACACTGCGTGATAACCCGCGGATCTTCCATCATGTAGGTCAGCAGCTCACGGAAAAGCGACGTGTAGATGGCGTCGACTTCCGCATCGGCTTCCTGAACGCGACGCGCAGCTTCAGCGTCGCGGCGGGTATAGGCATCCAGAACCTGTTTCACCTGCGCCAATGCAAGCTCCGTCATGTGCTCGACGCCAATTGCCAGCTTTTTCGAGTTGAGGCCGCTGTCGATCGCAATGACGCGCTTGGCTACGTTCTTTGCAAGGTCACCGACCCGTTCCAGATCGTTCGCAATCCGGCTGGCAGCTGTGATTTCGCGCAGATCCTGTCCCATCGGCTGACGACGGGCAATCATTTCAACAAGCTTCATCTCCACTTCCTGATGAAGATTGTCGAGCCTTTCGTCATTGGCAATGGTGGATTTAGCCAGCTCGAGATCCTGTGAAACCAGCGCCGAGACAGCATCGGCGAACGCAACTTCGGCAAGACCGCCCATCTCGGCGATCTTCCCGGCCATCTCCGTCAGTTCCTCGTCATAGGCCGAGACTGTATGTTCAGACATCCTGTGTCCCCTTCAGAATTCGGAAATACGCTTAGCCGAAGCGGCCAGTGATGTAGTCCTGAGTACGCTTGTCTTTCGGATTTGTGAAGATGTCCTCTGTCGGACCTTCTTCGACCAGAATACCGAGGTGGAAGAACGCAGTACGCTGTGAGACACGGGCCGCCTGTTGCATGGAGTGCGTCACGATAACGATCGTGAAGTTCTCGCGCAACTCGTCGATCAGTTCCTCGACCTTTGCCGTTGCAATCGGGTCGAGCGCCGAGCACGGCTCGTCCATCAGGATCACTTCCGGGCTGACAGCGATTGCGCGTGCAATACACAGGCGCTGCTGCTGCCCGCCTGACATGCCGGTTCCCGGCTCGTCAAGGCGGTTCTTGACCTCTTCCCAGAGGCCCGCCTTTTGCAGGCTCGAGGACACGATGTCATCAAGCTCCGCCTTGTTACGGGCCAGCCCGTGAATGCGCGGACCGTAGGCGATGTTGTCATAGATCGATTTCGGGAACGGATTCGGTTTCTGGAACACCATTCCGACCTTGGCGCGAAGCTGCACCGGGTCCACCTTGGGATCATAGATGTCTTCGCCGTCGATCTTTATCGAGCCTTCGACGCGGCAGATATCGATGGTGTCGTTCATGCGGTTGATGGTCCGCAGGAACGTCGATTTGCCACAACCGGACGGTCCGATGAAGGACGTTACCGACCGAGGCTGAATCTCGATATCGACGTCCTTAATGGCGTGTGTATCGCCATAGTAGACCTGGACTTTGTTCGCGGAGATCTTGCTGTCGCTCATTGCGTTCGCCTGTTCAATACTCGGCATCTCGTTCATCGCATCAATCCTTACCAGCGGCGCTCAAACCTGCGGCGCAGGATGATCGCGAGAATGTTCATCGAAAGGAGGAAGATCAGCAGGACGACAATTCCGCCCCAGGCTTTCTCTGTAAAGGCGAGGTCGGACCGCGCCGCCCAGGTGTAGATCTGAGCAGGCATTGCCGAGTTCGGCTCGGTGAAACCCTCGATGAAGCCCTCGGGATAGCCACGCGCTACGAAACCGACCATACCAATCAGCAACAGCGGAGCTGTCTCACCCAACGCCTGCGCAAGTCCGATAATCGTGCCCGTCAAGATTCCGGGCATTGCCAATGGCAGAACGTGATGGAATGTCGCCTGCATCTTTGAGGCCCCGACACCAAGCGCAGCATCGCGAATGCTCGGTGGAACCGCCTTTAAGGATGCACGTGTCGAAATGATGATCGTCGGAAGGGTCATCAGCGTCAGGACCAGACCACCGACCAGCGGAGCCGATTGCGGCAGGTGCATGAACTGAATGAATACGGCCAGACCCAGGATACCGAAGACGATCGACGGAACGGCGGCCAGGTTCGAAATATTCACCTCAATGAGGTCGGTGAACCTGTTTTGCGGAGCGAATTCTTCCAGGTAGATCGATGCGGCCACACCGATTGGCAGAGACAGGAACAGCACCACCAGCATCATAAAGAACGATCCGACCACAGACGCCCCGATCCCGGCAGCCGCAGCGTTGTCCACACCGGCGTCGGCACCGGTGATGAAAGGCCAGTTGAAGACCGTCTTGATCACTTGCGCTTCGACCAGGTTGTCCACGAGATCCAGATCCGATTTCATCAAAAACCGGCTGTCTGTCATGCTTTCCCGGGTAATACGGCCGCTCATATAGCCATCGACCCTGGAGGACGCAGCCAGATCGAATTGAACGGGCTCACCCAGCCTGTCCTCGTTCTCCCGGAAAAACTCACGGATGGTGCCGCCCGGCTTGCCGACGATCCGTTCAATGGCTTCCGGTTCAACAGGCGTTTCGATCCCGCTATCCTGAAGCTGGCCGGTCAGGGCACCGATGAAGATCTCCTCGTAGGCCCGCGTCTTGAACAGCGTGCCTTCGGCTTCCTCGTACTGTGCCTGCGTCAGAGTGAACTCGACCTCAACGACGGTGCGCGAAAAAGCCGGAATTCCCTGCGAGATGATCGCGTAAGCGAGCACAACAAGAAAGAACAAACCGATCCCGATGGCGGTAATGCCATAGGCCTGGAAGCGCTTTTCGGCTGCGTTGCGCTTACGGGTGAGGTCATCAATCGCGTAGAGCGATTTGGGCTGCATTGGAGTTTTCGCAGCCGGTTGTGCCGTCTCGGGAGGAAGTGTTGCGTCGGTCATCAGTCATACTGCTCCCGGTATTTGCGCACGATATAAAGTGCAACAATATTGAGACCCAGGGTGATCACGAAGAGCGTCATGCCAAGGGCAAACGCGACCAGCGCGACAGGGGATGCAAAGTCCGCATCACCGGTGAGCTGGCTGACGATCTTGGCGGTCACCGTTGTCATAGCTTCGAACGGATTGAGGCTGAGGCGTGCGGCAGCACCGGCGCCAAGAACCACGATCATCGTTTCACCGATCGCCCTTGAGGCCGCCAGCAGGATCGCACCAACGATGCCCGGAAGCGCGGCTGGCAGGATTACCTGACGAACGGTTTCTGACTTGGTTGCGCCCAGACCGTAGGAGCCGTCACGCATGGCCTGCGGCACCGCGTTGATGATGTCGTCCGAGAGGGAGCTCACGAATGGGATCAGCATGATGCCCATGACGAGGCCGGCGGTCATGACAGCCGTTCCGGCCTGCATGATCCCGAGCCCCTCATCGCCGAAGACCGAGAGCAGAAGCGGACCCACCGTCAAAAGGGCGAAGAGGCCGTAAACGATGGTCGGGATACCGGCCAGTACTTCCAGCAACGGCTTTGCGACGGCGCGAACTTTCGGGCCTGCATATTCGGAAAGGTAAACCGCTGCGAAGAGACCGATCGGCACCGCAACCAATAGGGCAACGATGGAGATGTAGAACGTTCCCCAAAGAAGCGGGATGATGCCGAGCTGAGACGAGCTGCCGCGCCCGGAGAAACTCGGTGACCAGGTCAGGCCGAAAAAGAAGTCCGATGCGGGATAGAGCCGGAAGAACTCCCAGGTGTTGAACACCAGCGAGAGCACAATTCCGATCGTCGTCAGTATGGCGATGGAAGCCGCCGCGATCAGGATCGCCTTGATCCCCTGCTCGACCACGTTTCGCGCCCGAAACTCTGCGTTCGTTTCCCGCAGTGCCCAGAACGCTGCAAAGAGCGCGACCAATATGACGGCAACCGACATGATCAGATTGCCGGTTGAATTCAAGATGCGGTAGCGTTGCGCTGCCCGCAGTATCGGCTGCGAGATTTCGGAGGTCACGATCTGGCCGGCGTCCCTCAGACGCGTACTGATATCCGCGAAATCGGCGCGGGCGTTGCGCGCGAACTCCTCGTCCATCGCACCGGTCGCGACGGCATTGTCGAGACCGCGAGCCGCACGGCGCACCTCGGCAAGCACCAGGCCGCGGGACGAGCCCTCTTCGATCGCCGTTTCCGGGATCATGTCCGAAATGACGCTGTTAACGTAAAACGGCTGCGCGAGCAGCCAGACAATCAGGAGCAGGAAGGCCGGTACGACCACCTTCATTGCGACATTCGCCCCGTAATAGGACGGTAGGGAATGTAGAGCGGCTAGCTCTCCCCCGGCACTGGACATAGCCCGCGCCCGCCCCAGAACGTACCCCACCGCAGCGATGACGAGCACGATCAAGATGAGCCAGAACAAAGGCATTTGCTCCCCCGAATATGTAGAAAAGCCCCAAAAGAAAAGGGGGCGGCGGAACCTGCCGCCCCCTCAAATCAAGCAGAAGCTCGATTACTGCATGGTTTCTTCGTTAGCGACGGAAGCCTGCACAGCAGCCAGCTCCGGGTCGGAAACCAGGCCATAGTTGGCCAGCGGGCCGCTCGGGCCAGCAATTTCGTCAGCAATGAAGAACTGAGCGTATTCTTTCAGGCCCGGGATCACGCCGATATGTGCTTTCTTGACGTAGAAATACAGCGGGCGGGAAACCGGATACTCGCCGGAAGCGATCGTCTCGGTGGACGGAGCGATCTCGTTCATGGTGGCGACTTTGAGCTTGTCGGTGTTGTTCTCGTAGAACGCCAGACCGAAGACGCCGATGCCGTTCGGGTTGGTGTCGATGCGAGCAAGCGTTTCGGTGTAGTCACCGTCGATGTCAACGGACTTGCCGTCGCGACGGACTGCGATGCAGGCATCTTCAGCGTCGTCTTCGGACATGCCACCGTCGATCATGGCTTTCAGAGCGCCGGACTCTTCACAACCAACAGCCAGAACCTTCTCTTCGAAGACTTCGCGGGTGCCGTGCTTGGTGCCCGGGATGAAGGCAGCAATGTCAACATCCGGAAGGTCGGCGTTGAACTCAGCCCACTTGTTGTAGGGGTTGTCGACGATCTGACCGTCTTTCAGAACCTTTGCGCCAAGAGCGTTGAAGACGTCAACCGGCTCAAATGCGGTGAAAGCAGGACCGTCTTTCTGCGAGGCAAAAACGATGCCGTCATAGCCGATGCGGACTTCGATGATGTCTTTCACACCAGCGTCTGCACACGCTTTGATTTCTTTTTCGCGGATCTTACGGGAAGCGTTTGCAACGTCGATGGTGTTTTCGCCAACACCTTCACAGAAACGCTTCAGGCCAGCGGAAGAACCACCGGACTCAACAACCGGGGTCGGGAAGTCGGTGTTCTCACCGAAAGCTTCGGCGACGATGGAAGCATACGGCAGAACCGTAGAAGAACCAGCAACCTGGACCTGGTCGCGAGCCTGAGCTGCGCCAACGAATGCAGTAGAAGCAACAGCCAGGGCAGTTGCGCTAACGAGGGTCGTAAATTTCACTTGACCACTCCCTTTGAATGTCAAGGTTTGTAGAAGATCGTCGCACATGGACATGCACGGTCGATGCGGGGACCGTAGGCCCGATGGATGAGAGTTCTATGACAGTTATTTCTCAGTTTTGTGACAATTTAAAATATTGAAAAACCTAGCCTTTTTCCCGTTCTTGAATCTTTTGTGTCACTCAATGTGACTTTTCACGCCCCTGTCCGACTCGGTGCAGGCGTGAACGCCAAATTTCTGCGCGTCTCCGCAGCCCGATCGGGCTGAAAATATTGAGCATGCAAGAAAAGGTTGTAGGAGGGCTGCGAAAATCAGGATCCTTCTAGGCAATCGTCGCGTTATGGCCGGAATCTAGCCAAGTACGGGCGCGTAAATCTGCCAAATTCGGTATCGTGGCATAGCAGAAGAACTTTTTGATCAAGCGGAGAGTTTGTCGACAACGCCTTCTGATTCTTCCATTGCCGGAAGCTTCACTCTGAACAGGGCCCCCTCGCCCGGTTCGCTTTCCACTTCCAGTCGTGCACGGTGCCGGGTGAGGATATGCTTCACGATCGCAAGACCGAGACCGGTGCCCTTCATCGTGCGGCTGGTTTCCACATCGACGCGGTAGAATCGTTCCGTCAGCCTCGGCAAATGCTCGCGCGGGATGCCTTCGCCATAGTCGCGAACCGAGAGCACCCAACAGGGGGCGTCCTGATCGCTTACCTGTTCCATCAGGCCAACGTCGACCACCTTTCCGGAACTTCCGTACTTCAGTGCATTTTCAATCAGGTTCTCAGCCACCTGGATCAGTTCGTCCCGGTCACCCTTGAGCCTCACTGGTGCATCCGGCAAATTGATCCTGATCTCAACGCCCAGATCGCTTGCAAGCGGGGAAAGCGCGTCGGCGGTGTGGCGGATGATTTCTCCCATATCGACAATTGTTGCGGGACGAACGTGAGCTTTCAGTTCGATCCTGGAAAGCGACAGAATGTCATCGATCAGGCGCCGCATGCGCCCGGCCTGATCGAGCATGATCGACAGGAACCTGTCCTGCGCTTCCAAATCATTCTTGGCCGGCCCCTGAAGTGTTTCGATGAACCCGGTCAGGGAGGCGAGCGGCGTGCGCAATTCGTGACTCGCGTTGGCAACAAAGTCCGTGCGCATGCGTTCCAGGCGCTTGTTCTCGGTCAGGTCCTGGATAACGACGAGAATGAAGTCCGGCAGATCGCGGCCCCGCTCCTGACTGCCCGAACCCGGCATGTAAATCGGTGCTATATGCGCTTCGTACCAGGTCTCGGTCGGGACTTTTTCAATCCAGGTGATCCGCTCCGCTTCACCCGTTGTACAGACGCGGTCGAAAGCCTCGAGCAAGGACGGAGCCCGCAACGAAAACGACAGGGGATCGCCCGGCTTGACGCCGTCGTAAGTGGCCATGGCCTGCGAATTGACGTATCGCGTGATTCCGCGTCCATCCGCGACAAAGCATGGTGTCGGCAAAGCATCGACCGTGACCTTCATACCGGTCCCGGGCCACATCCTGCGCATTTCTCGCTGCGTATTCAGCTTGACGCGCCGGCTCGCAGATCTTCTGGGAACGAATGCGGCAACAGCCGCCATCAGTAAAACGCCGCCAACGGCAGGCCAAACCGGCAGGTCGTAAGCAACCACGGCGGCAATTGCGACCCCGAGCGCGGTCAGCAGGACCCAGCGTGCTTCTCCGATCCTCGTGAGCGGTGAGGCGGAAGGCTGAACCTCGGGGATTTCCTCTACAGGCGAAGGTGGAGACATGGATGTGTGTGCGAGGTTGAGGGCCTATGGGTTACGCCGCGAAATGCCGACACTATTTCGACGTCTTAGTAATTTGCAAGGTCGAAATCCGGGATTGGGGCATTCATTGATGCTCCAACTACCACGGCAAGCATGTCATTCTAGCGACAGAGCTTGTGTTTTCTTGAAAGCCCGCGATGCCTGTAAATACGGCGCTAACCCGCGTTCTTCGAGGCTTCGCGGAGGTTTGCGATGATCCGTGGCCAGCCATCGCCCGCGCGCATCTGCAGGAGATAATCCGACCCGTTCTCTCCGTGCCGCAAAAACTCGTTGTGAATGATCTCCATGCGCGTTTTTTCACCCGCCTCACGGAAGTTGACCATAAGACGGCTGGCGGTCAGCGGATCGGCAACTTCCTCCCCGTCCTGCGACACCTGCCAGGCGATGCGAATAAAGATCGGCGGTTCAATGGACAGGACAGTGCCCCAGATACGGCGGCCATTGCTGTCTGTTTCGTAGCAGCTTCCACCGGGGAACGGTTCGATCCCGGCCTCGACCTTGTCCTCGCCAGAACCGTGGAAAGGCGACGTCCACCACAAGTCGAGCCGGTCGACGAACAGCGAGAATGCGCGGTCCCTGGGCAAATCCAGCAAAACATCAAACCGGCATTCCTGATTGTCCGTCATTCCTTTTCCACCAAGCTCCAATTTTTCCGTGCCGATAGCGATCAGCTCACCTTGACCCATAAAACAAGTTCTTTATCTCGCAGACAAGTTTGCGCGTGCGTATACGAAGTTGATTGCCGTGTCGGAAGCGGCTGTCTTTCAGCCATCCAAGCGATTCCGGCCGGATATCCGCTGATCTAGCCGATTCGGACATCAAATACATGACGCCATGAGAGACGAAACCGATGTTGCCTTCTCTGCCGAACTGAAGGAGGTTCAGACATCGTCACTTAAACCTCTTGTGCTAGCTACAGGGCCGGTATGAAACACAATCGCGAATTTGCCCCGCACTATGGCACGCCGGTCGAACTCGCTCCCGGCTTGCGGCGCCTGACGGCCCAAAATCCCGGCCCGTTCACATTTCACGGGACCAATACCTACCTGATCGGTTCGCGACGGCTTTTGGTGCTCGACCCGGGTCCGGCGCTGCCAGACCATATTGAGGCAATCGCGAAAGCGGCAGATGGCGCCAAGATTGAAGCGATCCTTGTGAGCCACACGCATATGGATCACTCTCCAGGTGCCCGGGTGCTTCAGGACAAGACCGGCGCGTCGATCATCGGCTGCGGACCGCACAGGGCTGCGCGTGACCTTCTCGACAATGAGATCAACCCGCTCGACAGCAGTGCGGACAAGGATCACCTGCCGGCCAGACAAATGTTCGATGGTGATCTGTTTGACGCGGCGGACGCCACAGTCGAGGCGATCGAAACACCCGGCCACACTGCAAACCACCTTTGCTTCGCAATTACCGGAAGCGATCTGATACTGTCGGCAGACCATGTCATGGGCTGGTCGACGTCCATAGTCGCACCGCCGGACGGATCAATGCGAGATTACATGGCATCGATCGACAAGATGTTGCTACGCCCTGAGACCCGTTACTTCCCAGGCCACGGCGGCAGCATATCCGACGCCAAGACGTATGTGCAGGAGCTGAAACAACACCGGCTTGACCGGGAAAAGGCGATACTGCGTTCGATCTCAGGGGGCGAGCGCAGCATCATCGAGATCGTCCGTGAGCTCTACGCGGATGTCGACCCGTCGTTGCATCGGGCTGCAAGCCTGTCTGTCTTCGCGCATCTGGAGGATCTCGTTGACCGCAAGCTGGCATTGGCTATGCCCGACCTAGCCCTTGATGCGCGATACAGAAAGACCGGCTGAGCCGCACCATGTGAATGACCACAGTCGCTCTAACGAGTGGCTGTGCTAGCCTTCCAGATCGCTCGTTAAGTCGTCGCCGGGTGCCAGCTGTTCTTCATCTTCGAAATACGGCTTGAACCCTGGGAGGGGCACGACATCGCGTTGCTCCTCAAGCGGTTCTATCTGCAGGTCTTCTGCAGTTTCGCTCTCTTCCACCGAGAGCCGTGCGAGATCGCCGTAGGTCTCAAGCAAAACCCGGTCAATTTCGTCAAAGACGGACCGGATATTCTCCGCGTTGCCCGACAGATCCCGCAACGGGGTTCTGGAACGGGAGCGGACATCAAGAAGCGCACCAACCGGATCCGGGCGGATCCGCAGGGCGACATCGAACTTCAATCCAAGGATCTGCGTCGTGCCTTCCGCTTGCAGGCGTGTTGCCGCGTCCAGCAAATCAGGCGGCAACTCGTCCACGACGGGCCAGTTCAGATCTTCCAGTGCCTTGGCAGTGGCGACATGCAACTGACCCGGAGCGATCCTGTAGCGCCGGGGCACAATATCAGCAGACCCTGTTTCCGACCTCAAGACCGACAGGGCAGCCGACTGGGAGAGTTGCGATATCAACGGCCAGACCTCTTGCTCAAGCCGGGTGTGGCTCCAGTCCAAAAAGGGTTGTTCCTCGGCAACTGTCTGGCCTTTGACTTCAGGCGGGTCGGCGCGGTCCGTCGAGATGTCAGGCAGGCCGGGATTGGCCACCAGCATGCCGATCACGAGGACTGGAGCGGCGAGAGCGAAGAGACCGATCACGGCGCCGCCAAGCGCGGAAGGGACACCGGGTCCGCCATAGGACCAGATACGGTGAAACGCAAAAATCGCCATTGCCAACGCCACCAGCGCAACCGCACCGGCGACAGCCAGCGAAAGCACGAACACGTCTGCATCGATCAAA
Organism: Roseibium sp. MMSF_3544; assembly: GCF_030732845.1. Classification (GTDB taxonomy): domain Bacteria; phylum Pseudomonadota; class Alphaproteobacteria; order Rhizobiales; family Stappiaceae; genus Roseibium. Next base: position 121,254 of record NZ_JASHKA010000002.1, on the reverse strand, counting down.
CCGAACCGCTTTGCCAGAAAAGCTATGGCGGCAATTGCAAACGCTATCGAGCCGGTTGTCCGGCTCGCAGGTGCAGAAGCTGTTTTATAAACGGCATATCGCTTCATGTTTTCCCAATCCGCATCGCCGGCCAAGATACGCGTCCGCAACCGGCAAAACCAGAATTGTTTCTGTGTTTAACTCCAAATTGTCAAAAATGAACTTCACTTCCGCTGCTGGCTCATCCTAAATTCGTACAGGCAGGTGAGTGACTGTTTCCACTTAAGGATACGGAACTACGCGGGGTTGGGCATGGCTGGACTGGGTTCCCGTCATCCGGCAGATAAGATGCGCCGACTTGCGGGCTCTGGCCAAGGGCCTTCAGGACGGCAAAGGCGCGGCATGTTTTCGCCGGGCTTCGGCAACGTCTTTCTGTGTTATTTGCTTGTCTGTTCGCTTGTTCTTGCACCCGTGGCACTGATTTTTTCGGTCCGTTTTGCCGATTCCACAGAGCAGCGCCTGTTCGCTCATTACTTTTTTATCCGAACAACCATTGCAGTTTTTGTGATCGGCACCTGCGTCAGCTGTCTCTTGATCTTGATCGGCGCTGATCTTTCGTCTTCGCTCATCCTTGCCGGGCTGGCGCTCCTGACCGTAACCTCTGCGCTAACGCTAATTCGTTGTTTTCGCGGCATTTTCAGTGCTCTTCGCGGAAATTCTCCGAGGTTTTACCGAAGCTATCTGGCGTAACGGCAAACGCGCCAAGCGACCTTGCCAAAAGCCGGTCGACTTAAATAAGTTAATGATTACTTAACGTTATACTTCAAATTAAGTACCCCGGCGTTACATCCTGTTATAGAATTTGACTGGCTGAGACGGCTAAAGAAGCGCATGATTTTTTTGCCGGTTGCGGAAAATTTTCGGTTTTAGCGTCAGCTCGCCCTTTGAATGCCGCAATTGGACACGACATGCACGCGGCCCGCAAAAATCCGCGCACAAACCTCCAGCCAGCGGGAACTGGAATTAACAACGGACTTGGAAAAATGTCTGAGCAATCCTCCCAATCGGTGTCTAAGGATCCGGCTGGAGCAAAGTTGGTAAATCATTATAAGCCTGTGGGCATTGCCGCGCTGAATGCAGCGGCACTTTGCAAGAACCCAGGTGCTATGAAGAAAAAGACCAAGTAATCCGCTCAATATTGCGGATCGGCTTTTTCGAACCCACCAGCAGGCCGCGCTTGCTACCCTTCGGATTGCGTTTCAGCTCCGGATCTGGTTGCAGCGGCCTGCAGTGTTGGGCAAACTGCCGCCAACAAGGTCTTTTGAGAATCTGATTTCAATCGGGTCTCAGGTCACCGGACGCCTGCCCTTGCCTCGGGCAATCTCTTCCGTGTGTTTGAGAATTGTTGGCAGGATGCATACAGCGCATCCCGTGCACTCCATGCGTTCGCGCCAGATCGCCTGGCACCGTCGCACAAGTGCTGCTTGCTGAGGTCGATTACTCACTCTCGAAAGACCCTGGACACATTTTGCCGTAAAAAAGTGGCACGGCCTGTCCATGGGAGTTTGCCCGAATGATCATAGCCTATTGCCCGTCCGTGAAGGGTCTGGAACGTATCGAACTCGCTCCGGATGCGCCGCTCCCCGCCACGTCGGTCTGGATCGACCTTGTCTCCCCGACGAAGGATGAGCAGAAAGCGGCCGAGAAGCTGATGGGCGCTGAAATTCCCACACGGGAAGAAATCGCCTCGATCGAAACTTCCGAACGTCTTTATGTGGAACCCGGTGCGGTGGTCATGACCGCGCAAATGCCCATGGCAACCCGCACGCTTGATCCGATCCTGTCATCGGTCACCTTTGTTGTGAACGCCAAGCGGCTCGTGACAGTGCGCTATGGCGAACCCAAATCAATCTCGATACTGGCGAAAAAGGTGCAGGCGGATCCGACGATCGCACATCTGGGCCCTGCGGTCCTGTTCGCCTTGCTGGACATAATCGTGGACCGCTGCGCCGACGAAATGGAATCCGCGTCGGCCCGCTACGACGAGCTCGCGCTGCAGGTTTTCGGAGACGGGCTTAACATGCGCAAGACGGCCAGCTACCAGATTGCGATCAAGCAGCTCGGCCAGGTCGGACTTCACGTTGCGAAGATGCACGATGTCTGCACCAGCCTGTCACGAGTACTGCTGTTCATGAATACCCATGCCAAGCGGCTCGGCCTGACCGACATTCAGGCGACAGATGTAAAGACCTATGGCCGTGACATTCGTTCCATCAAGGAACACGCGGACGCGCTCGACAACAAACTCGCCTTTTTGCTGGATGCCACGGTTGGTCTCGTCACGCTTGAACAGAACCAGATTTCCAAGATCTTCACGGTTCTTGGTGTTGTTTTCCTGCCACCGACCCTGATCGCCTCAATCTACGGCATGAACTTTGCCAATATGCCCGAACTCAACTGGGAACAAGGTTTCCTGTTCGCGATCGGCCTCATGGTGGTTTCGGTGATCGCAACCTTCATGTTCTTCCGGTGGAAACGCCTTCTTTAAGGACAGGACACGCAAATCAAGCGAGCAGCTCAGGGATAGAGCCGCTCTTTGGTCCAAGGCGCGTCCGGCGTTGACCGGGTAAACAGGATGCGGTCGTGCAGGCGGAACGGACGGTCGTGCCAGAACTCGATCGAAGTCGGCACAAGCCGCATCCCGGACCAGTGATCCGGCCGGGGAATGTCGCCGATGCCGAATTTTGCGGTGTATTTGGCAACTTCCTTTTCAAGCGCAAAGCGGCTTTCCAGCGGCCTTGACTGTTTCGACGCCCAGGCGCCAATCCGGCTGCCACGCGGGCGCGACTGGTAATAGGTATCCGCCTCTTCATCCGACACCTGGTGGACCGCACCGCGCACGCGGACCTGACGGCGCAGCGTTTTCCAGTGGAAGCACATGGCCGCCTTGCCCGACGACAGCAATTCCTGCCCCTTGGCGCTTTCAAAGTTTGTGTAGAACACAAAGCCGCGCTCATCGACGTCCTTGAGCAGCACCATGCGCACATTGGGAAGACCGGTCTCGTCGACCGTCGCCAGCGACAGCGCGTTCGGATCGTTCGGTTCGGATGCCTTTGCGTCTTCAAGCCATTCAGAAAAAAGATCAAATGGCTTCTCGACCTCTGCAAAGTCACCTTTTGTTAACTCTTCAGGGGGATGCTTGAGGTCTGTCATTGTTTACCTGTCGAAGACTTCGACCGCCTGCAGCAAGGCAAGGATCTGCCAGCCTGGGGGCTGTCCATAAGATGTATCGTATGCGTTCATATACTCGCGGGCACAAGAAGATCCAACCATTTGTCATTGCAACACTGGCATTTGCAAGCGTCGTGGCCGGGTGCGCCCGGGTAAACGTGCCGATTGGCAGCAACAATGTCGATACGCCGACCGTTTTGACCGGTTCGGTTTCCTCTTCGGCCGATCAGGCCTATTCCGACATCAGTGCCGAAGACCGCAGCATCATTGCAGAAAATCTGGATACGCTCGACACTGCACTCAGCGCATCCGATGCCGAGGAAAGTGCTGTTCTGTCCTGGCAGAACCCGACAAGCGGCAATTCGGGCACGCTTACGGATCTGAATGCCGACAGCCTCGGCGAGACCGGCTGTGTTACTTTCAAGACCACCGCGAACACGATTGCAGGTATCAGGCTCTACTCCGGGACGGCCTGCCGCGACATAACGCAGAAATTCAGCGTGACTACGCTCAGCGTCGCCGACGCTTGAACAATCAGCAAGTTCCAACCATAAATCACAGCCTGCGTGTTGGAGGCTCAGGACTGGAATTTTGCTCTCTTCGTTCCGATATAGTAGACAAGTCCGGTCAAGTTTACTTCGGGAAAACGCGCGCTTCGGAGCAGGTCATGTGTCCGGAGCGTTTGTGCGTGAAGTGGCAGGCCGGAAAATCTTAGAAACCTGGTGATGTGAATGCGAGATCCCTATAGCGTCCTCGGCGTGGCGAAATCCGCCAGTGAGGGCGAGATAAAAAAGGCTTTTCGGAAGTTGGCCAAGAAATACCATCCGGATCAGAACAAGGACGATCCGGCGGCCCAGCAGCATTTTGCCGAAGTGAACCAGGCCTATGAAATCATCGGCGACAAGGATAAGCGCGCCCAGTTCGACCGCGGCGAGATCGACGCGGAAGGAAAGCAGCGCTTCCACTCCAAAGGCTTTGACGGTTATTCGGGCTTCGAAGATTTCGGCACGGCCGGTGGCACGCATGGCTTTCGGGCAGCTGGCGGCAATCAAGGCAGCTTCGACGATATCCTGAACGACATATTCGGTGGCTTCGGCGGCCGCGGAGGCCGCGGCAACCGTGCCGGGGCAAGTCCAGGTGCAGGTCCGGGGCCTGGAGCCGGTTTTGCCGGTGCAGGCGCGCGCACCAAGTCTCCCCCCAAGACCAAGGGCAAGAACGCCGAAATCGTCGCGCGCGTGTCGCTCGAGGACATTGTCAATTCCGGAAAGACGCAAGTTACGCTTCCAAACGGCAAGACCGTGAATGTCACCCTGCCTCAAGGCGTCGAGGAGGGCGAAAAGATCAGGCTGAAAGGCCAGGGCCACCTAAGTGAAAACGGCGGCCCCGCCGGCGATGCCATGGTCGAGATCAGGATCAGGCCACACAAACTGTTCGAAATGAAGGGCACAGACCTTGTTCTGGACCTTCCGATTACGCTCTACGAAGCCGTGCTTGGCGCCAAAGTCCGCACGCCGACCCTGTCTGGCGCGGTAAATCTGACGATCCCGCCCAATACGTCGAGCGGCAAGGCGATGCGTCTCAAGGGCAAAGGCCTACCGAACAAAAGCGGTGGTCATGGCGACCTCCTGGTCAAACCGCAAATCGTCATGCCACCTCAAAACGATGAGGAACTGGACACGCTGATGAAGGCCTGGAAGGAAATCACGCCTTACCGGGCGCGTGGACCGGAGTTCGATTGATCACTCGTTCAGAGCCAGTCACATTGAGCAAGAGTGCCGATAGTTAAACGGCGCTGCCCCGGCCTTGAGCCGGGGCTTTTTTTTCGTTTGAACACTTGTGGTGCGAGCAGGTCCCGGATCGGCTCCGGACCGGCGCTGAGACAAGAAACGGGTGATCCGACACCCGCCGCACAACGTCAGCGCTGCAGGTCGGCAAGCAGTTCCGCCAGCATCTCCATTCCCTTGCCCCAACCCTGATCGAGGCCGGCGATGGCGCCGGAGAAACACGCGATTTCCGCTTCACTTGCCTCGTGCGGCGTCCAGATGAGCCGAAGATCGGTCTGGTCTCCGTCGGCGGTGAAAGTCACCGTTGTCAAAAGTTTGCGCGGCCAGTCCGGCATCATGGGATTTGCAGCAATTTCCCATTCGGCATTGGACATTGAATGAAGCCAGACGAGCTTTTCGGGTTCGACCACGTCGATATACTCGACCCTTTCGAATTGCGAGCCGCCACCGAACCTCATCTCGTTGCGCCAGAGTCCTCCGGGGCGCACATCCAGTTCGTGAACAATCGTCTCGACACCGGGGCCGTACCAATGGGACAGAAGATCCGGCTCTGTCCAGGTCCTCCAGACCAACTCCCGTGGTGCGTTGAAACGTCTTTCAAGTATGAACTCTGGCAATGACACGCGCTTACTCCCCCTGATCCTTGTGTTTGAGTTCTTCAAGCAGGCTGTCAAGCTGGTCGAAACTGGACGACCAGAAGCTCCTGAATTCCTCCAGCCAGGCGACCGCTTCCTTCATTGGCGCCGCGTTGATCCGGGCCGGCCGGCGCTGCCTGTCGCTGCCTCTCGTGATCAAGCCTGCCCGTTCCAGCACCTTGAGATGTTTTGAGACTGCAGGCTGGCTCATCTGAAACGGCGCGGCAATCTCGTTGACCGACGCCTCACCCGCAGCCAGCCGCGTGAGGATTGCGCGCCGCGTCGGGTCGGCCAGCGCCGCAAAAACGGTATCCAGGCTGGCGCTACCCTTTATATAACCAACTTGTTCCATAACTTTATGGTTATATTATTCTCTCTGCTTGTCAAGCTACCAATATTAATATAACTTGTTATATAACTTGTTATATATCTTGTTATATAAAAGAGACACCATGGTCGAAGACATCGTGCGCTCCCTGGGCTACGGCACGCTCGGCAGCCGTCTGAAGCGCATCGGCGAAAAACTGCAAGCGCAGACTCAGGAAATCAGCGAAGAGCTTGCCGCTCCAGAACTGCCGACTTCACACAATCCCGTGCTGGCGGCGCTGGACCGCAACGGCCCGCTCAGCATCGGTCATCTTGCAGAGGCGATAGGGCAAAGCCAGCCGGGCGTCACACGCATGGTCAACAGCTTGAAGAGCGCCGGACTTGTAAAGGTACAGGGAAACGAGAAAGATCGGCGCATTAGCAGGATCACACTCACCCGTGGCGGAAAAGCGCTCGTGAAACGGCTGCAGGAAACTTTCTGGCCGGAGGTGATGCTGGCGGTCGAGGATGCCTGCACCGGACTTAGCGGAACTTTGCTGGAACAGCTTGACCAACTGGAAAGCGCCCTTGTCGACCGACCGCTGAAGCATCGCCGGTCCGAGCTGCCGCTTCCGGACTGGGAGGAGCTTTTGGAACAGAAAGGAAAAGCCACATGATCAAGCGTATCTGGCACGGCTGGACCGCACCTGAGAACGCCGACCGCTATTTCGAAGTTCTGACCGGGCAGGTCATTCCCGCAATTGAGGCCAAGGCGCTTCCTGGATATCTCGGGATTGAAGTGTTGCGGCAACAGCATGAAGGCGAAGTGGAGTTCATCACCATCGTGAGCTTCCGTTCGATTGACGATATCATTGCGTTTCAGGGGCCGGACTATGAACGCAGTCACGTTCCCGATGTTGCCCAAGCGGTTCTGAAACGCTTTGACCGGACCGCGCAGCATTATGAACTTTTGACTGCACGCGGAGCACAGGGGAACCAGTCATGACAGAGGCCCTCCAGCGTGTCGTCTGGTCCGCACTCACCTCTAGGCAGGAACGTTTCTCCAGGGGCGGTGCGTTCGCAAGACGCTTCGATCCGGCAATCTCCCCTTTCGCAGTTGCACGGGACGACTCGCCTGAAGCCATGAAGGCCCTTGCGGACCTGATTGAGCCTGAAAACGATCAGGTGTTTCTGGTCCAGGCCGACGAGATCGTGCTGCCGGAGACGCTCATTGCCGAAACATCCACGCTTGGTGTTCTCATGACGGAGCGCGCACCGTCTGCCAGGCAGACGAAATCCGTGCAGATCGCACCTCTGAGCCAATCAGATGTGCCGGAGATGGTCTCCCTTGCCAAGTTGACAAAACCCGGCCCCTTTACCCACAGGACTCATGAACTGGGGGCGTTCTGGGGCGTCAGGATAGATGGACGGCTTGCCGCCATGAGTGGGACAAGGTTGAACCTGGACGGGTTCACCGAGGTCAGCGGCATTTGCACCCATCCGGATTTTCAGGGACGCGGCCTTGCAACAGCACTCGCAATCCATGTCGCGGACAAAATTCGCGCGCGCGGAGACACCCCTTTCCTGCATGCCTATGCCGACAACGAGGGCGCGATTGCACTTTACCGGAAGCTTGGTTTCGAGGTCTGGCAGGAGGTGAATGTCGCTGTTGTTCGAAAAGCGGGTTGACGGAAAGCCGTACTGATAAACTCGGCGTCCTGGCCCTCCGCATACGTGATTTCGCAACCAGTTGATTCTATCCAAAGTTGCATCAACACAACACCAAATGAACAAACGATTGTCCGGGTTTGATGACCGTTGAAATCGTAAAACGTGTCCGATACGCAAAATACACCTAAAAATAAAACGGTGAGACAATGCGTATTTTCTTCGGTTTTCTGTTTCTGTCCTTGTTCTCCTCACTCGGCCTTGCCGACACCTATCGCGAGACAATTCCGGCAAACAAAGCTTCATCTGTCGGCGCACACGCGATTTACGGGCCTGACTGCACTGGCGGCGCCGTGCCCCGAATGAAAGTGACACAAGCCCCAAAGAACGGAACGGTTTCCTTCAGACAAGTCAGCGCGAAACTGACCGAGAAGGCTGGCCGCTGCGCCGGAAAATCCGTCAATGGAACGGTTGTGGTCTACAAGCCGAACAGGGGTTTCCGCGGCGAAGACATTTTCAAGGTCAGGTTCATAATGGACATGCACACTTCCGGCACTGCGAAAATCAGAAACGTGTCCAACAAGTACATCGTCCAGGTGAAATAACGAACCGGCCATCCGGTGCGCGCTCTGATCTCACTGTGACTTAGCGGTCTCTCAGGCCGTACAGCCAGTAAGCGCCCTGGAGATAGAGCTTGCGGAATGCCGGCAACGGAAATTTCCGGAATGGAATCCGGATCGGAGCGGGAATGTCTTCCGGCGTCAGCGCTCCGACAATCAAACCGGCGATCTTTTCACCGGATAGGGAAGCCATGGCGATGCCGCTGCCGTGCCAGCCCATTGCGGCATAAACGCCCTTCATTTCGGGAACCGCACCGACAAAAGGTGTGAGCGTTCGGGTGAGACAGACGTTGCCGTGCCAGCTGAAATCCGTTTCGACATGGGCCCAGGCCGGGAACATGGCTTCCAGGTCTTGCCGCGCGCGTGCCTGCATGGCCGACAAGGAAGACGCGTTCTCAAAAATGCCGCCACGCGTTCCGAACAGAAACCGCCTGTCGGGCAAGAGGCGGAAATAGTGCAGCAAAATCCGCGTGTCCGCGGCCATTGTGTCCGCAGTCCAGCCCTGTGCGGCCAGCTCGTCATCGCTGAGCGGGCGTGTCACCTGGATCGAGGACATGACCGGGAGCGTGCGGCCCTGGATCCATTTCGGCACGGTTTCGCGCATATAGCCGTTTCCTGCCAGGACAACCTTTTTCGCACGCACAAACCCGTGTTCCGTTTCAAGACGCCAACTCTCACCGTCCGGGGCGAATTCCGTTACCGGCGACTTGCCAAAAATCATTCCGCCTGCCTTGCGAACCTGGTCGCCAAGCGCGAGCACGTATTTCATCGGGTTGAGCGCAAACCCATACGGTATATGAAGGCCGCCGTGAAAGCCCGGGCCGCCGTACCCTTCTGCCTGCAGATTCTGCTTTTCAAGGATCCTGGCCTTGATGCCGAAGCTCTCTTTCAGAAATGCCGCGTCGTCCTTCAGCGCGACGAGATCCTTGGGCCGATGGGCCAGGTAGATTTCTCCCCTGGAATGACAGTCAGCATCAATGCCCCAGTCATTGATCCGGCGTGCGACGAGATTGATCCCGGCAACCTGGTAGGCGACAAATCTCCTGGCTTCTTCAAGGCCAAATCTCTTGATCAGCTGGCGCCCGTCCAACATCGTTCCGCCCAGGCAACAAAAACCGCCATTGCGGCCCGAAGCGCCGTAACCGACATGTTCGGCTTCAAGGACACACACCGAGACCCCTGCCTGTGCCAGTTTCAGCGCTGCGCTGAGACCGGCAAAACCGCCGCCGATAACAGCAACATCAAACAGGGCGTTCCCCATGAGTTGCCGGTCCAGCCGCGGCGCCTCAACGCTTGCTTCCCAATAGCTGCCGGCCGGCTCGCGTGACATTGTGCCTTGCTGCAGCATCTTAGATCCCCAGCCTGTCGCGCAGCGAAAACCAGGTCATCGCGAGAACAAGGAGCGGGAACCGCAGCCGGTCGCCGCCTGGAAAGGCGGGGATGTCTAGCTTGGCAAAGGCGTCGAACCGGCCAGCGGTGCCGGCAACTGCCTCCGCAAGGATCTGCCCTCCGAGCGTGGCCATGGCAACGCCGTGTCCGGAATACCCGGTCGCGGTCAGCATATTGGGCGCGGGTCTTGCGAAATACGGCATCCGCTTCGGTGTCACCGCCAGCGTTCCGCCCCAGCCGTAGTCGATAGCGGCGTCCTTGAGGTGCGGAAAAATCTCCAGCATGGGACCGCGTACGAAGGACTTGATATCCTCGGGGAAGCGGTAACCGTAATTCTCGCCACCGCCAAACAACAGTCTCCGGTCGGCCGAGAGGCGGAAATAGTTGATAACGAACTTGCTGTCGGCAACCGCGACATTGTTGCGGATGATCTTCTGCGCTTCGTCCTCGGAAAACGGCTCGGTCGCCACGACAAAATTGTTGATCGGCATGACGTGCGCCGCTGTTGTCCTGTCCAGCTCACCCAGATAACCGTTGCAGGCCAGTATCAGGTGTTCGGCATGAATTTCTCCGCGCTCGGTCGCAACGCTTATCTTGCCGTTCCCGTTGCCTCTGGCGCTGATCCCCGTCACTTTTGTGTCTTCGAATATCTTCGCGCCGGCTGCCTCGGCGGCACGACCGAGCCCAAGGGCAAAATTCAAGGGATGCAGGTGTCCTGCCCCCATATCGAGGGACCCGCCATAATACCTTGGGCTGCCGACCTGTTCGCCAATCTCATCGCCGTCGATGAAACGAATGTGGTCATAACCGTAGACAAGGCGAAGATGTTCGACGTAGTCGCGGCTCTCCTCCACAAAGGACTTTCGGTGATCAGCGTGGAGAATTCCAGGCGTGTAGTCACAGGCGATCTGGTGCCGCGAAATCAGGTCCTTGACCAGGGCCTTGGATTCCTCTGCAAGGTCCCAGAGCAGCCTGGCGTGCGCCTTGCCGTGCCGTTCTTCAAGCACGGTCTGGTCGACACGTTGCCCCGAGCCGACCTGACCGCCATTGCGGCCGGAGGCACCCCAGCCAATTCGGTTGGCCTCCAGCAACACGACCTCCATGCCCCTTTCGGCGAGATGAAGTGCGGCCGATAGCCCTGTGTAGCCGCCGCCAACGATACAAGTCTCGCAGGATCGTGCCTCTTCGAGCGCAGGATATGCTGTCTGCCAGTTCGCGGTGGCAGCGTAATAGGATGGAGCGTGCCGACCCGGCGTATCGTTCGCTGTCAGGAGATCATGCGCCATCAACATCGCGGATCCCCACTCCTTTTCCCGCATTTCCCGTGCCCTGAATGAAGCCGACACTTTCCCGTGTTAAAGCGCCGGTTTCAAGGCGAAATCAGCATCCGGCGAACATGTTTTTGCTTGATTTTGCAAGCTCTTGCGATTCACCCTGCGTCAATTGCCAGCCTTGACAGCCCGCGCAAGACCGATGAAACGTCATGGTGATACCGTCATACGCTTGGTTACGATGGTATGGCTTAATTCAATTGACCGACAAGGAAGGCAAAACTGTGTTGGGACCTGCGGAACACCCCTGGCTCGATCCACTGTGGCGGCGGATTGTGCTTGTTGCCTTTTGCGGCGGATGGACGGTCATGGAATACATGCTCGGCAATCACAACTGGGCAATCTTTGTGGGAGCTGTCACACTTTATGCAGCCTGGTCATATCTTTACGCCTACAAGGATCCCGACGACCCGACGCGAAAGACCAGGCCGCGGATGGACGAAGACGAAGGATAAAATCGTGATGCAGCGGGATGCGGTCACACAGGTGCGGTTCATCAAGCTTCTCGCAGTGTTCAGTATCCTGCTGTGCGTTTCGCTCCTTGCCGGTCTCCACAGTGCTTCGGCAGAGGGCACATCCCAATCAGCGTCTGCCTCAACTTTCCAGGATGTCCAGGATGTCCTGAACAAGCGGTGTGTGGTCTGCCACGGCTGCTATGACGCCCCCTGCCAGCTGAAGCTGTCCTCCCCGGACGGGTGGCAACGCGGTGCCACGAAAGCGCGGGTCTACGACTCCTCCCGCCTTGAAGACGCTCCGATGACCCGCCTCGGCATCGATGCGAAGACCGTTCCGGAGTGGCGTGAGAAGGGGTTCTTTTCCGTCACCGGCAGCGACAGCGCACCTTCCACAATCGAACAACTCCTCAAGGCAGGCCGCAATCATGACTTCAAGCTGGGTGCGGCGCTTCCGGACGATCTTGATATCAGACCGACAAGGAAGGATAGCTGCCCCTCGCCTGATCAATTGAGCGGCTATCTGTCCAATCACCCCTATGGCGGGATGCCGTTCGGCACCGCACCGCTGCCGGACGGAGACTACGAACGCCTCCTCACATGGGCGGCGAACGGATCACCCGGGGGCACGGCACGTGTCGAGCTGCCAGCAGATATTTCAGACGAAATCGGAAAGGTCGAGGCATTTTTCAATCAGGAAACGCTCAGGTCCAGGCTCGTCGCCCGGTATATCTATGAACACCTTTTCCTGGCGCATTTGCATATCAAAGACGATGATCCGCGAAGGTTTTTCCGCATCATCCGGTCTCGGACTGGGCCCGGCGAGGACCCGGACGAGATTCCGACCCGCCGCCCGTTCGACGATCCGGGCGGACCGTTCTTCTATCGTCTCGTTCCGCTCGACGGCACCATCTTGCACAAGGAACACATCGTCTACGAAATTGGCTCAGAACGGGTAAGCCGCTACAACGAGTTGTTCCTGGAAAACGACTGGTCCCTCGAGGCTCTGCCAGCCTATTCGAACGAAGCAGGCGGCAACCCGCTGTCGACATTTCAGGCCATCCCTCCGCGCAGCCGATATCAGTTCCTCCTGGATGACGCGCTCTTCTTCGTGCGGACGTTCATACGCGGCCCGGTCTGTTACGGGCAGGTCGCGGTCAATGTGATCCAGGACCGATTCTGGGTGTCGTTTCTGGATCCTGACTCAGATCTTTCGGTGACCGATCCGACCTATCTGCAAGACGCCATTCCGATCCTGGAACTGCCGGTCGCTGTGTCGGAAGACGACAAGTTCACCGAGCGCCTCAAGAGTTTTCTGCTCGTCAGCCCGATCAAGTACCAGGAGTTCAGGCAGGACAGATACGCACAAAGAGCGGAAATGGAAGGCGGTCTCGGTTACTCCGATATCTGGGACGGTGACGGCAGCAATATCGACGCTCGCCTGACGATCTACAGGAATTTCACGTCCGCTTCCGTGGTGACCGGCTCTGTCGGTGCCATACCGAAAACAGCCTGGGTGATCGATTTCCCGCTGTTTGAGCGGATCTACTACGATCTCGTGGCCGGCTTCGACGTCTTTGGCAATGTTGAACACCAGCTCACGACGCGCATTTACATGGACATTTTGCGCCGCGAAGGCGAAAGAATGTTCCTCTATTTCCTGCCGCCGGATATCCGCGAACAAACCCATGACGACTGGTACCGCGGGGCACTCGTCAGCCTGATCGATCTCTGGAAAGAAAGCCCGATCGACACCACGACACCTTCCGGAGTGGACTTCGGGACCGACCGGCCCAAGGCCGAGTTTCTAACCGGACTGCTCAAGATAGAACCGGAGCTCTGGCCTCTCAGCGACCCGATCAATCGCTGCGAAGGTCCAGACTGTGCCCAGCCGTCGACGGTCGCAGGTCAATTGCGCCCGCTCAGCGGCACACCGGCGCCCTTCGCGAAATACATGCCGGACATCGCCGTTCTGATTGTTGAAGACGGGGATGCGACTGAGGTCTTCACAATCGTGCTCGACGTTGCGCACAGCAATGTCGCCTTCCTGTTCAACGAAGAGCTTTTGCACCGTGAACCGGAAAACGACGATCTCACCATCGTGCCGGGCCAGTTCTCAAGCTACCCCAACCTCGTGTTCAGGGTGACCTCGGATGACGTTCCCGCCTTTGTTCAAGGCATCAGGGACATCAGAAGCCAGCAGGATTACCTCGGTGTCATCGAACGCTTCGGCATCCGTCGAACCGATCGGAGCTTTTGGGAAACGCTCGACCTTATCCAGGCAAAGCTCAATGAACAGAGCGCGATCCAGGCAGGTCTTCTCGATATCAACCGCTACCACGACCCCAAGCCTCTCGACCCAATCGAGCGGCTGTTCGAATACAGGATCAGGGTCGATTAGGGTACGAGTTCGCCGATGATCCAGTCGCAAAAGATCTGGGCATCCGGACCGAGCCCCTGACGCGGCCCGGAGGTGACAAGGTAGTAGCTGTGTCGGCTCTTGATTTTCCGGCCTGAAGACAAGGCCAACCGCCCGTTATCGAGATACGGCCGCGCAAGCGTTTCCAGGACAAGCGCATGCCCGTGACCGAGAGCTGCGAGTTCCAAAGCAGAGAGCGTCTGATCTACCTGCAGCCCATTGCGTCTTGGAACAGGGTGCCCGAACGTGCGAAAAAAACTCTCCCAGGTGTCGATCACGCCCATGATATCGAGGCGTGTCGCCTCGGCGAGTGCGACGAGATCATGTTCGCCCGGCGCGAGGGCGAACTGCGGATGACAGACCGGGACGATCGGATCATTCAGCAGAAACTCGACATTGCCGTCTGACCAGCTGCCATCGCCAAAACGGATGTCGATCTCGAAGAGATCAGGGTTGAGGGACTCGGCCCAGGACGCAGAGATCATCTGCAACTCGATCCCGGGAAATGCCTGCTGAAACGAAGCGAGCCTTGGGATCATCCAGAGCTGACTGAAACTGTTGAGACACCGAAAGCGAACCGGTTTCCGATCCCGCTCACCGAAAACCGAAACAGTTGCGATGGAAAGGTCCGAAAAGGCCTTCTCGACACTGGGCAGATAAGTCTGGCCCAACCGTGTCAGCGCCAGTTCGCGATGCACCCGGTCGAATAGCGGATACCCCAGTTTCTGCTCCAGCTGGCGCACCTGGTAGCTGACGGCGGCCGGTGTGATCAGGAGTTCTTCGGCAGCCCTTGTGAAATTGCCAAGCCTGGCGGCCGCTTCGAATGCGCGCAACCACGGCAATGGCGGCAGACTGTAGACCATGTTCGCTTCCCGGGCCGCACGTCAAATTTACAATTCCAGACGCGACACTGCATTAATTGATGTGCACTTACAGATCTATCCTGCAAAATTTTTCGATGTATCGCCAAATTTTTTTTCGTTTCAAAGATTTTGCGAACTCGCTGAGAATTCACCTCCGAAGAAACACGACTGGCATGACTGTGAATGGAACAGGTCGACTACATCATTGTGGGCGCAGGCTCCGCCGGATGCATTCTGGCCGAACGCCTGAGCGCGGATGCGCAGACGAACGTGTTGCTACTTGAAGCAGGCGGCGCGGATAGTTCCCCCTGGGTTCGCTTGCCGCTTGGATACGGCAAACTTGTCATCAATCCGAAACACACTTGGCAATTCTCGACAGCGCCCGACCAAGGCCTCAACGGCCGCAGCATCTCCTGGCCACGCGGCAAAATGCTTGGCGGGTCCGGCTCAATCAACGCGATGGTCTATTGCCGCGGGCTCCCGGGAGACTTTGATGACTGGGAGGCTTTTGGTGCAACCGGCTGGGGCTGGAAGGATGTCAAACCCGTCTATGAGCGTCTGGAAACAAAGGTGGGGCCAGACGGACAGAGAAGCGGCAGCGGACCCATCCATGTCCAGAACACAGCCGATCAGGTCCATCCGCTGAACCGGCACTTCTTTTCGGCACTCGACGAAACCGGATTGCCACGTTCCGACGATTTCAACGGCGAACAGCCGGAAGGCGGCGGCGTTTATCACATCAACGCGCAAAGCGGCGAACGATGCTCCTCCGCACGTGCCTTTCTCCACCCTGCCCTGTCGCGCCCGAACCTCGTCCTGCGCACAAACACTCAGGTCAGCAGAATTCTCTTCGAAGGACGCAGAGCAACAGGTGTCGAACTCACCACTGGCGAAACGCTCACTGCCCAGCAGGAGATCATTCTTTCAGCCGGAGCCATCGGGTCGCCCCAGCTTCTGCAGGTCTCAGGGATTGGCCCGGGCAGCGTGTTGCAGGAGTGCGGCATACCGGTAATTCTCGCAAACGACAATGTCGGCGCCAACCTTCAGGACCATTTGACCGCAAGCTTTACCTTCCGGGCAAAGGAAGCGACCCTCAATGCTGTTCTGCGCCCGCTGGCTGGACAGGCCTATGCGGCTCTACAATACGCGCTGACCCGAAAGGGCCCTCTTGCCCTTTCGGTCAACCAGTGCGGTGGTTTCCTGAGATCGCATCCGGGCCTCAACGCGCCTGACCAACAGCTCTACTTCAACCCGATCAGCTATCGCTACAAACCTTGCGGTGACACGCCGAAGCTCACGCTCGACGCTTTCAACGGTTTTATCATCTGTGCCCAGCCGACCCGCCCGACGAGCCGCGGACGCATTGATATCACGAGTGGGGACAGCACGGTCGCGCCGCTCATTCAGCCAAATTCGCTTGCGACGGATGAGGACCGCCGCGCCGTCATTTCCGGCGGCCGGCTCTGTCAGAAGATCATGGCGAGCAATGCCATGCGGTCGATCGTGGATACATCCGAATCCCCACATCTGGAAGCGCTGGATGATGACGGTTTGCTTGAGGACTTTCGCGACCGGGCAAGCACCGTCTTTCATCCGGTTTCAACCTGCCGGATGGGCGAAAACCGCGAGCAGACGGTTATCGACAGCCGTTTGAAGGTACACGGTGTCGACGGTCTCAGGATTGTCGACGCTTCAGCCTTTCCAAACATCACGTCTGGCAATACCAATGCACCAACCATGATGCTCGCCCTGAAGGGGGCGGATCTCATTCTTGAAGACCGGAAACGAGCCACACAATGACAGTCCAGGACATCGCACAAGACTATCTGAGCACAGGCAAGCTTGAGGCCCTGCCGGAAGGCCACTTCATCGACGGAAAGGTGACGCGGCCTTCCGACCGGAAAATGGAAAGCTTCGACCCCGGACGCGCCGAGGCCTTTGCCGAATTCTCGCTTGGCGAGGATGCGGATATGGATCTTGCCATCGCGTCGGCGGAAAAGGCGTCCAGGCACTGGCGTCATGTGACCCCCGGCGAACGCTGCCGGATCCTCAACAACGTCGCCCGCCTCTTCCGCGAAAATGCCGACCGGCTTTCGGTAATCGAGGTGGTCGACAGCGGCAAGACGCTCGCCGAAGCTCAGGGTGATGTTCAGTCTTCGGCGCGGCTGTTCGAATACTATGCCGGTGCTGCTGACAAGCTCGACGGCCGGTCCGTCAATCTCGGGCCGGACTATACAGCGTTCACCGTGCGCGAGCCGGTCGGTGTGACCGGCCACATCATTCCCTGGAACTACCCGATCTCGACCTTTGCACGCGGTGTCGCACCGGCACTTGCCGCCGGCTGCGCGGTGGTTGCGAAACCGGCTGAAACGACCCCGTTCACCGCACTGGTCATGGCGGAACTGCTCTGCGTAGCAGGCGTGCCGGAGGGCCTCGTCAACGTGGTCACCGGTCTGGGTGCGGATGTCGGCGCGCAGATGGCCAGGGATCCGCGTATCAAGCAACTGACGTTCACCGGCTCTGTTTCGACCGGTATCAACGTCGCGCAGATGGCAGCTCCCAATGTGACCCGGCTGACGCTGGAACTTGGCGGCAAATCACCCCTGATCGCTTTTGGCGACGCCGATCCCGAG
Source organism: Roseibium sp. MMSF_3544 (assembly GCF_030732845.1). Taxonomy (GTDB): domain Bacteria; phylum Pseudomonadota; class Alphaproteobacteria; order Rhizobiales; family Stappiaceae; genus Roseibium. The sequence continues at coordinate 103,944 of NZ_JASHKA010000002.1, read as the reverse complement.
AAGGTTGCCGACGGCGCCTATTGGGCGATCTTTTCGAACTCCGGTCAGATCTGCTCTGCCGGTTCCAGACTGATCCTGCACAAGGCCATCCGGGACGATGTGCTTGCCATCCTGGCGGAGCGTGCAAAGGCGATCAGACCGGCGCACGGACTGACCGCTCCTGACATGGGCGCAATCAATTCCGAGCTTCACCTGGGGCGCATCAAAGCCCATGTCGATGCGGCGAAATCCCGGGGGGCACATCTTCTCACCGGCGGCGACGTGACCGTGGACTCCCATACCGGCAAGGGCTGGTTTTTTCAGCCGACCGTCATCGCCGATCTCGCTGCCGACGATCCTGCCGTCCAGGACGAGATTTTCGGGCCGGTTCTTTCGGTCCAGAATTTCGAAACCGAAGAGGAAGCCGTGCAACTGGCGAACGGAACCGAATTCGGCCTGATTGCAAGCGTCTACACGCGCGACGTCGGTCGGGCGATGCGGGTTGCATCGGCGATGGATTGTGGCCAGGTCTCAATCAATGACTATTGGGCAGGCGGGCTGGAACTCCCATTTGGCGGCAACAAGAAATCCGGTTATGGACGCGAAAAAGGCTGGGAAGGACTGGACGCCTATACCAAGGTAAAGTCGATCACGATCAGCAACGCGAGTTGAGACCTCACATGAAACTCGACCAAATCGAGACCTTTGTCGTCGGAAACCCGCCGCCGCGCCATGGCGGTCGTTACTTTATCTTCGTCAAGCTGGTCACGGCCTGCGGCATCACAGGTTACGGCGAAATCTACAACGCCACCTTCGGCCCGCACCTGGTTGCCGAAATGGCGAAGGATGTGTTCCAGCGGCAATTCGAGGGCGAGGATCCGCACCACATCGAGCGGCTCTGGCACAAGACCTATGGCGCCGGCTATACGCAGCGGCCAGACGTTTCGGTGATGGGTGTCCTGTCCGGTCTGGAAATGGCCTGCTGGGACATTATCGGCAAGGCTGCGGGCAAACCGGCCTATGAGCTGCTCGGTGGCCGCGTGCACCAACGGCTGCGTTCCTATACGTATCTCTATCCTTCGGATGGCGACGTATATCCGGACCCGGCAAAACCCAATGTCTATAACGATCCGGACATGGCCGCCGAAGCAGCGGTAAAGGCGGTCAGCCAGGGTTTTACCGCGGTCAAATTCGACCCGGCCGGCGCCTACACAATCTATGACGGTCATCAGCCGAGCCTTGAGGACCTGGACCGGTCAGAAGGTTTTTGCCGGGCGATCCGTGAGGCCGTCGGCAGCAAGGCAGACCTGCTTTTCGGTACGCACGGCCAGTTCACCGTCTCAGGTGCAAAGCGCATGGCCCGGCGCCTTGAGGCTTACGACCCGCTCTGGTTCGAAGAACCGATCCCGCCGGAAAAGCCGGAAGATATGGCGGACGTTGCCCGCTACACCTCCATTCCGGTTGCGACCGGCGAGCGTCTTTGCACCAAGTATGAGTTCTCCCGCGTCCTGGAAACAGGGGCTGCAAGCATTCTGCAGATGAATCTCGGCCGGGTCGGCGGCCTGCTCGAAGCCAAGAAAATCGCTTCGATGGCGGAATGTCACTCCGCACAAGTCGCCCCTCATCTTTATTGCGGTCCACTGGTCGCGCTTGCCAATATCCAGCTCGCCACCTGCAGCCCGAATTTTCTGGTGCTGGAATCGATCCGAACCTTCGACGGATTCTATGCAGATCTTCTCAAAACACCGATCCGGTGGGAGGACGGCTATATCATCCCGTCAACCGAACCGGGGCTTGGCGCCGATCTGGACGAGGACGTCGCCCGTGCTCACCCTTATGAAGGCGACGAGCTGCATCTGGGTTTTCAGGAAACACCGGCGGCGCCGCTTTGACGGAATAATTCCGGCTACGCCATATCCGTCGGCGTATCGCTCAAGAGAGCTTCGGCCTCGATCTCAACCCGGTGGTCGCCGATCAGGCCGGCAACAACGACCAGTGTGTTTGCCGGCTTGATGTCTGAAAAGACGCGGCCGTGGGCGCGGGAAATATCGAAAACATCCGTTTCATCGGTAATGAAGATGCGTGTGCGCACCACGTCCGCAGCGCTGGCACCGAGCGCTGAGAGTGCGGCAAGTATCTTGTCGAGGATGTAGGTCGTCTGCGCCGCCGCGTCGTCCGGCGCAACAGCACGGGCTGCCCCGGCAACCGCCGTCGTGCCGGAGACAAGGATGCGGTTTCCGATCCGGTGGGCACGGCAGTAACCGGCGATCTCTTCCCAGTCCGAGCCGGTCAGAACACGGGTGGCATCGGATCGGTGCGATGCGGGCGTAGCGTCATGGGCCCGCGGCATTTCGGATAGATGATGGCTCAAATCCCCGGACGCGGTCAGGAATGGCGGGCGGCGGTATTCGTCACCGCAATCGCCCGGAACAGGCGCAGTTTGCGCGAAGGCTTCTTCCAGCTGTGTCCGGTCCTCCTCATCGAGCGCGAAGGAGAACAGCCTGGCATTGTCGGCAATGTGCTCGCTTTCACCAAGGCGGGCCCCAACGATCGTTCCCGCGACGGCCGGCTGGTCCAGCACCCAGCGTGTCGCCACGTTTGCAACCGAAACGCCGTGTTTTCGCGCTATGGCGCTTGCGGCTTGAAGAATGGCCTGATAGCCGCCCCAACCACCGGCTGCGTCGATGAAGCGCTTGTATTTCATCTTCGACCAGTCGCTGATTTCTGCCGGTTCCGGCTTGCCAAGCCAGCGATCAGACAGGAAGCCGCCGCACAAGGTTCCATAAGCAAGCAATTTGACGCCCTTGTCCGCGTACACTTGTGACAGCGGCCCTAGTGCCCGCCGGTCGATCATGGAAAAGGATACTTGGTTGGTGACCAACGGAATGCCGTCAGCAAGCGCGAGGCGCAAATGCGCGGCATCAAAATTGGTGACCCCCAGCGCCTTGATAAGCCCCTCCTCTTTGAGCCTTGCCATCTCGTGAAGAGCATCCAGCCAGGCCGGGTGTTCAAAACTCCACCAGTGAAATTGCAGCAGGTCGATGCAGTCCGTACCGAGGCGGTCAAGCCGCTCCTGAACGCCGGCGCGCACAACATCCGCTGTCATCGGGCCGGGTTCCGGGCACCATTTGGTGAAGATCTGCGGACCGCCTGCACCGGCGTGCCGGGACAGAAGGCGGCCGGCAATGATCTCCGCGCTGCCGTAGTGGTCAGCCATGTCGAATGTGGAGAACCCGGCGTTCAGGTAGGCCTGAAGATGATCCGCGCCCTGGTTGGGATCAAGCGTTGTTCCATCCTTCTCCATGTCGGCGACCTGCCACAGTCCCGTAAGGATCCGGCTGATTTCCAGACCGTCGGCAAGGGTCTGGCGCGGCGGAGCAACAGTCATGGACGGGTCCTTCAGATTTGGGGCAGGAGCAGCTTGAAACTGCGCTCAATATCCTGTGCGAGGGCTTTTTGAGCTGCTGCACGATTGTTGGTGCGAAGCGCCGCGATGATTTCCTCGTGATGGATGTGTTCCGGGATTTCCGAGGCGGCTTTCTCTTTGACGACAAGATTGAGAAACGCGCCATATTGCAGCCAGAGCGCTTCGACCAGCGGAAGGATCACCCTGGAGCCGGACCTGCGGTACAAAGTGAAGTGGAAATCGTAGTTCTGGGTCAGGTCGGGCAAGTCGCCCGCAGCGCGCGGCCTTGAGATAATTGCAGCCAAAGCGTCGATGGCGGCGGCATCCATGTGATCCATGGCTTCATCCAACAGGATCGCTTCCAATGCCAGGCGTGCGCTCTTCAGTTCACGCATACGGTCCGCATCGAATGGCGGCACTTCAAGGGTCCGGCTCGGCGTGTCGACAAGCGCTCCCTCGGCAACCAGGCGGCGGACCGCCTCGCGCACAGGTGTCATGGATGTGCCAAGCTGGCCCGCAAGGGTTCGAAGGCTCACGCTCTCTCCAGGTGCAAACGCACCGCGGGTAAAAGCCTCCCGCAGGGCGTCGTAGACGCTCTCCCTCAGTTTCGACTGATCGATCCTGGCGACTTTTGGCTCGTTCATCCCTCTGCCTTGCCCGTTATGGCTTCTTGTCTTGACAATCCGGAATTGAGACATGGTATAAAATATCACAGATCACAAGCAAGGCGCTAAAACAAAATTTTGGGGAGCGCGGTGACCGAAGATTCAAATGGCAGCGGACGGACACCCGACGCGCAATCAGAAGATGGGTTCTGGCTGTATGACCTGAAGGTCGAGACGGTGCTGGATGGCCGGACACCGGTTTGCAGGCACATCGAAGGCGAAAGCTTCAAGGTCGAGGGCGAAGCCCTGGTTTTTGAGGAAGGACAGCGTGTCTCCATGTACGCGCTGGCCGCCGTTTTGCCGCTGCTTCCGGCCAAGCAGCGTCCTACCGCCCCGGAGGACTGGATGAGCACGGACGCGGAGGTTGCCTGTCCTGATCCCCATTGCGGCGGACGGTTCAAAATCACCAGAACCGGGAAACGATGGTTCAGCCATGCGGAGACGACCGGTCTTCCGGACAAGAGAAGCACGCCCTACTGGCAAAAGGACGGCGCTGAATGAGCGAGCGAACCACCTCTCTTCGCCCAGGTTACCAAATCTCCCGTGTGATCAAGGGCGGCTGGCAGCTTGCGGGCGATCACGGCGCGGTCGATGCCGCGACCGCGATTGCCGATATGGAAGCGTTTCTGGATGCCGGGGTCACATCATTCGACTGTGCAGATATCTATACCGGCGTCGAGGAGATGATCGGCACCTTTGTCGACGACGTTCGCCGCCGCCGGGGAGCGGCAACCGCGAACCGTATCCAGGTGCACACCAAGCTTGTCCCGGATCTGGAACGTCTGGCAGATCTGAGCGCTGCGGAAGTCGAGGCGATCATCGACCGGTCGCTACAGCGTCTCAAGATCGACCGCCTGCATCTGGTTCAGTTTTTCTGGTGGGACACCTCCATCGGGTCACCGGTCGGGGCCATGGAGGTTCTCAAGCGCTGCCAGGAAAAGGGCAAGATCGCGCATCTGGGGGTGACAAACTGGGACGTTGCCGAAACCAATCCCTATCTTGAGGCTGGGATCGATCTGGTCTCAACGCAGGTTCAGTACTCAGTGCTTGACCGAAGACCAGCCGGAACACTGGTCTCCTGGTGCGCCGCGCACGACATTCACCTTTTATGCTACGGCACGCTCGCGGGAGGCTTTCTCACCGAAAACTGGCTCGGCAAACCCGACCCTGGCTTTGCCTTTAAAAATCGCTCGTTGGTCAAGTACCGGCTGATCATCGACGAATACGGGACTTGGGACACTTTCCAGGCGCTGCTTCAGGCGCTCAAGGAAATCGGCATGCGGCACGGCGTGTCCCTCAGCTCTGTCGCCACGCGCTGGGTCTTGCAGCAGCCGCAAGTCGCCGCCGCAATTGTCGGGGCCCGCTATGCCCGGCATCTGCCGAAAACCCTGGAAGTTTTCTCCTTCGAGCTGGATGCGCAAGATCTTGGCCGAATTGACCAGCTGTTGGCATCTGCGCCCGGACCTCAAGGACCGGTGTTCGCTCTTGAGCGCGATCGGACGGGCCGCCATGGCCGGATCATGAAGTATAATTTGAACGCACGTCCCGATGACTCGGTGCTTGGGGCGGCAAATGGCTGATGTGATCCTCAAACTCGCCGATGTCACGCGTTCATTTGGTGCCTTCACGGCCGTCGACGAGGTCTCGCTCGAAATCCGGACAGGCTCCATCACCGGCCTGATCGGACCGAATGGGGCCGGCAAGTCGACGCTCTTCAACGTCGTGGCAGGTGACTTGCCGCCAAGTGCCGGACGCGTCGCGTTTTTAGGTGATGATATCTCCACCCTTCCCCCGGAGCAGCGCTTTGCTGCGGGATTGGGCCGAACCTTTCAGATCCCGCGCCCTTTCAAGCGCATGAGCGTTCTGGAAAACGTCATGCTCGCGCCGCTCGGGCAAAGCGGTGAAGGCCTGTTCGCACCCGTTTTCGGGCGCGCGCGCATCCGTAACGAGGAGGCGGCCATCCGCAAACGCGCGTTAGAGGTGCTTGACTTCGTCACGCTTCGCGCACTTGCCGACCAGCCGGCTGGAAAAATCTCCGGCGGACAGATGAAGCTCCTGGAGCTGGCCCGGGTGCTGATGGGCGATCCGAAGTTGATCCTGCTGGACGAACCGGCAGCCGGGGTTAATCCGGCACTGACGGAGATCCTTATCGAGAAGATCGAGGAGCTCAATCGTGACGGCAAAACCTTCCTGATCATCGAACATGACATGGATTTCGTCATGCGGCACTGCGACCCGGTCATCGCCCTCGCAGAAGGCCGGGTGGTTTTCGAAGGGTCTGCCACCGATGCTCAGTCCAATCCGGTCCTCCTGGATGCCTATCTGGGAGCGCCAGTCGATGCCTGAAGCCTTGCTGAGCGTGGAGAACCTGACCGCCGGATATGTTCCGGACCTGCCGATCCTGAGCGGTGTGTCGCTCACAGCGGAAAAGGCCAGTCTGACTGCGATCATCGGGCCGAACGGCGCAGGAAAGTCGACCCTGATCAAGGTCGTTGTCGGCCTTCTGCCGGTCACGGACGGCCATATCAGAATTGGTGCGAAGGAGATTACCGGTCTTTCTCCCGACCGGATGACCGGCGCGGGGATCGCCTACGTCCCGCAGACCGACAATGTCTTCAGGACACTCACCATCCAACAAAACCTCGATCTGGCGTTGAAAACCCACGGCAATCCGCAGAAGCGTCTTGCCGACCTTTATGACCGGTTTCCTGTCCTGGCGGAAAAGCGGCGCGACAGGGCGGGAGCGCTCTCCGGCGGTCAGCGGCAATTCCTCGCCGTGGCGATGGCGCTGGCCGTTGAACCGGAGCTGATCCTGATGGACGAACCGTCCGCCGGCTTGTCGCCGAAGGCCGCCGAGGATGTGCTTGATCATGCAAAGCAATTAACGGCTCAAGGCGTGACCATTTTGCTGGTCGAACAAAACGTCAAGCAGGCCTTGAGACGCGCCGATCATTGTTATGTGCTTGCAGAAGGGCGGAATCAGATTGACGGGCCGGCCACGCAGCTTTTGGAAGACCCCACGCTTGGGCGGATCTATCTCGGCGGGGAAAGGCGGGTGCCGGCATGATCCAGCATCTCGTCGACGGCATTCTTGTTGGCTCGTTCCTGTCGTTGGGTGCGATCGGGCTAACGATGGCAATGCACATCCTGCGCTTTGCAAACTTCTCCCATGCAGAACTTTTGTCCATCGGCGCCTACAGCGCTTTGGTGTTCGACAAGCTGTTCGAAAGCCTGCTGCCGATCCTTGCAGAAAAGATCGGCCCGCTCTCCATGACTGGCGCTTTAGCGATCTCCATTGTGCTGTCCATGGCCATCACGGGACTATCCGCTGTCCTGATCGACCGGTTCATCTTCCAACGTGTTCGGCAAAAGGGAGAGGAACTGTCGATGGTGTTCGCGTCCTTTGGCATGGCGCTGATCATTCGCAATGTCATTGGCCTGGTTTTCGGCTTGTCCGCCGAGCTTTACTCGCAAGATATCGCCTTCGCGATGGTTGTCTCGCGCGACCCCCTGCTTCTGGTCAAACCTGATCAGGTGTTTGTGCTCATCGCAGCCCTGGTCCTGATGTTTATTCTGCATCTTGTCCTGTCACGAACCACGTTCGGCTTTTCATTGCGGGCCGTCGCCGAAAATCCCAGCCTTGCCCAGGTTCACGGTGTAAACCTCAAGCGGATGATCGCGGCTGTCTGGATCATAGGCGGCGGTCTTGGAGCGGTTGCCGGCATTTTTTATGGTCTCAGCTACCAGATCACGCCCGTCATGGGACGCGATCTGGTGCTACCCATATTCGCCGCCACGATCGTGGGCGGCATCGGCAGCGTATACGGCGCCGTTCTCGGCGGTTTCATCGTCGGCATAGCGGCAAATTTGGCGCTGGTGATCCTGCCCTCGGGCTACAGCCCCTCCGTTCCGTTTCTCATGATCCTGGCGGTGCTTTTGTTGCGGCCGCACGGTTTGTTCGGGGAGGCACGCACATGATCGGCGTCCTTTCCTATCTGGTGTTCTTCACCACGGTGGCTGCGATCCTTTCCATCGCGGTTCTTGGGCTGAACCTTCAATGGGGCAATACAGGGCTCTTCAATGGCGGTGTCGTCGCCTCTTTCGGCGCAGGTGCCTATGGCACACTGATCCTGGGCGGCCCGCCCCAAGAGGGTCAGTTGGGCGGTTTTGAGCTGTTCTACCCGTTGGCACTTTTCGGCGGCCTGCTCTTTGCCGGCGGCCTCGCCTGGATGGTCGGCAAGCTGACCTTGCGCCTGCGGCACGACTATCTGGCAATCGCCACCTTCGGGGTCGCGGTCGCGTTTGAAAACGTCATGCGCAATGCGACCAACGTCACCGGTGGTGCACAGGGCATTCGCGGGTTCGAGCGTCCGATGATGGAAACGCTCGGCAGCGGCCTCACTTACAATCTGGCGTTTCTGATCTCGGTGCTCGTCGTGCTGGCACTTGTCTATGTCTTTCTGGAAAGGCTGACCGTCTCGCCTTTCGGCCGTCTGTTGAGGGCCATCCGCGAGGATGAAACGGCCGCCCGTTCGCTCGGCAAGGCGCCGGCAAGGATACGCCTTCTGGCCTTCGTGACCGGTTCCGTCATCATCGGCCTTGCCGGTGCGCTCTACGGCACGTTCTATGCCTTTGTCAGCCCCCAGGACGTGCTTCCCATTCTGACTTTCCAGATCTGGGCGATGCTCATTGTCGGCGGCGCCGGCAACAACAAGGGCGCGATCGCCGGAGCATTTCTGATCTGGGGCGCCTGGACGTTTTCAGGTTGGGCGCTCTCACGTTTCGCGCCCATCGAGGTTCAGCTCTACACCGGTTCGATCCAGTTCGTGCTGATCGGCATGGTGATCGTCGGCATGCTGCTTTGGAGGCCACAGGGCCTTTTCCCCGAGCGGCTGGTCGTTTCACAGCCCGGAGGAGGTACCCGGGAAAAAACACAAGCAGAGGGACTAACATGAAAAAAACATTGGTTTTTGCGGCGGCGGCCGCGGGCATGACCGCCCTGAGCACCGGCGTCCAGGCACAAGACTGCACCACGAAGGTCGGTGCTGTCCTGCCGACATCCGTCGATTGGGGGCGCCCGATCGCCGAAGTCGCCCAATTTGCCGTCGACCAGGTGAACGATGCCGGTGGAGCGGCTGGATGTTCGATCGAGATGGTGCTGCGGGATACGCAGGTCGATCCGAAGGTCGGCGTGGATGCCGCCAAGGCACTTGTCGATCTGGAAGGTATCAAGGTGCTGCTCGGTGCGGTCTCCTCAGGCGTTTCGATGCCGATCCTGACATCTGTGACGGTACCAAGCGGCGTCATGCAGATGTCCTGCTGTTCGTCGTCGACGGCGTTCACGGTTTTGTCCGAGGAAGGCAAGACCGACGGCCTTTGGTTCCGGACCTTTGCAACAACGAGCGTGCAGTCGGCAATGGGTGCGAAAGTGGCCGCTGACAAAGGCTGGAAGTCAGTCGCGATCCTCTACAAGAACGACGACTGGGGACAGGACATGTCCCGGCTGATTGCAGCCGACTTTGCCGCTGCAGGCATCGAGGTGAAAGCCAATGTCGCTATCAATGACGCGCAGCCGTCCTATCGCGCGGAAGTCACAGAGGCCCTTGGCAGTCAGCCTGATGCGCTCTACCTGGCGCTCTATCCGACCGAAGGCAAATCCGCTGTGCGCGAATGGATTTCGCTCGGCGGAACGCAAAACATGATCCTTGCCAACTCGCTGAAGTCCGATGAATTCCGCGACGCGGTCGGCATGCAGTATCTCGGAAATGCGTTCGGCACAGACACCGCTTCACCACGCGTTGAAAGTGCAGACGCCTTCAAGGCCGCCTATACCGCGAAGTTCGGTTCTGAACCGAATGGCCCCGGTCTTGCGAACAGCTATGACGCCACGATGATCGCGCTCTTGGCCATGGAGGCGGCCGGCGCCGATGCAAGCGGTGCGGACATTGCCGCAGCCGTTTCAAAAGTCACCGACCCGAACGGGACACCCGTCACGGCAGATACCGCCGGCTTTACCACAGCCAAGGAAACGCTGTCAGGCGGCGGCACCGTGATGTACCAGGGTGCAACCGGCAACGTCCGCTTTGATGCAAACGGGGACGTGTCTGCACCGGCCGTCGTGTGGAAATTCACAGACGCCGGCACGGACGAAGTGGAATATCTGTCATTGACCGAAGTCGATGCCTATATCGCATCGTTGAAGAAGTAATCGCTTTCCAACGAAACGACCGCCCGGCATACGCCGGGCGGTCATGCTTCCGGCATAAGTTCAGCTAAACGGGCATAGCTTTGACCTCAGGGCAAAACGCCAACAGTCCAGCGGTCCAAATCTCATTTCCCTGAACTGGTTTTTCCCGATCCCGTCAAACCGTTGCCCGTCCTGTTCCTAAGCAGGTGATGCGCCAGGCCTCGGGCTTTAGCGGCGAAGGTTTTGCCATCGCAAAAAGCATTGATCGCAAGCAGCGGACAGCCGCCCGTTTTCAACAGTCGTCGCCGATCTCTGCGCGCCTGCAGACGGTTCCATCCTATTGCCAGAAACACACTCTGGGCTGACTGGCGTGCGCCCGGCAGACAACCGTCCGGCCACAGGAATGCGTGTAGTACTTCATGTCCGTGCCGGGGCGCCGCCGTTTCGCATAAGTGTGCGAATCGACATTCGGATCGCTCGGGCAGGCGCTGCTTGTTCGGGTCGTTGTGGTTTTTTCCGTCTTGGTTTTTGACGTCCCGGAGCTTCCCGATGTGCTGGCAGGTTGCCTGACGGCAACGCATTTTCCGTTTTTCAGTTCCTGGTTCCGGCCGCAGGTCAGAGGACAGACCCGCCCGGTCGACTTTTTGAGTTGATCCAGAATTTCCACTTTCGGATCAAGCGAGGCCAGCTCCAGGCCGGCCTCTGCGGCATAGGTCCTGAGCGCACCGCGGCTTCGCTTTCCCCAGGCCCCGTCGACCCTGCCGACTGAACAGCCAAGACGATTGAGTTCGGTCTGAAGGGCGCGCGCCAGCTCTTTTTCGTCCAGAACCTCTGCCGGTTGCTCGTCGGTGGCTGCAGCTCCCGCACTTTCCGGTGAAAGATTGGCAACCACGATTTCTTTCTGGGTTTCAGTGTCCTTCTGCGGCTCTTCATGCGCCTTGATTTGCGATGTTTCTGGCGCCTTGGGGATTACCGGTGTTTCCCTCTTCAACAGATCGATCTTCAACCGAGCCAGATCGGCATAATCTCCGTCCGGATATCGTGTCAGGTAGCTCTCAAACAATTCGGGTTGCGACGCATTCTGGATGGATTGCCAATAGGCGATCTCGGTTGCTGCCACCCGCCGGCGCTCCTCGGCCTCGCGGGCAGTTGCCCTGTCCTTGATCTCGTCGATGCGTACTTTCGCGATATCGGCGAACTGGCCGTCCGGATACCGTTTCAGGTAGTTTTCGAAATAGACCGCGTTTTCTCCCGTCTTGATCGATTCCCAGTAGGCCAGTTCGATTTGCGGGTTCTTCGCAGGCGGAACAGGTTGCTCCACGATCACCGGCTTCGGCGGTTCCTTGGCTTTGAGAATGATCTCGCCCGTGAGAGAGGAGTTTTCCCAGGGGACCTGGCGGCCATTGGTTGCTTCCAGAACATCACGGCGCACGGAGACCAGATCCCGGGTAATATCCTGCCCGGGTGTCCCGAGGTGCTTGAGCAGCGCTGTCGTGAAGGGGCTGTTTTCCCCTGCACCGTCAAGCGCAACGTTGCCCGGCTGCGTGGCAAACGAAATCAGCGTTCCGATGCCCGAGCTGGTCTTCGCAAGCCCGCGCCCGACAGAAGCCGATCTCGTGCCCATCGACCGGGCAAGGTTTTCGGCGAGCGGATTGTTCCGACACGCATCCAGGAAGACAAGGTTGGTCTTGCTGGCCTGCTCCATCGTTCGCAGGATCAGGTTGATTGGGACCGTTTCGAATTCCAGATCCAGCGGCGAATTGAGCTGGGCATCGGTCGGCAGCAGGTAGTTCACGCCGTTCACCTGAAGGCCGTGGCCGGCGTAGAAAAAGAGCGCAATGTCCGCGTCGTTGAGCTTCGATACGAACGCCTCGATCTTCGACCGCAGTCCGCGGAGATCAAGATCCAGTCCTTCCACCACGTCAAAGTCCAAGCTTTGGAGTTTAGCCACCATACCCCTGGCATCGTTGTAGGGGTTTTTGAGAGCCGCGACGTGCTGATATCCCGAATTCCCGATGACGAGTGCAACCCGGCGCTCCGCCTGGGCAACACCCATGCTGACTGAGATGGTAAAAAGGAAAATCAAAATGCGAAAAAAACCAGCCACTTCGCCCCCCAATGGCGTTCGTCACTCAGTCTATCACCAAACTATCCCCGGTTGTAGCACATCAATCAGGGAGGGGTGTTTGTTTCTACTGAGCGGGGGAACAACGAGCTTTTCAGTCCAGCGCATGACACCTGATCTACTGGCGAAACGGGCCGCACCCGGCGCATGCCAGAAAGCGAGCGGAAGCGACGAAAACTCGTCATGTATACGTTTACATGGCCTATGAAAACGTATACAGTGCCCGAAATTGAAGCTTCTTTGGGAGGAGAGCCACAATGAAAAACCTAGCCGCAATTACCGCATTCAGTGTTCTGGTCGCATTGCCGGGCACGGCGCTCGCACAAACAGAGGTCGTCGTCTGGGTTGCCGGAGAGCCGGGACAGACCACGATTTATGACGAGCTTGCCTATGCCTTCAACACTGCCAACCCCGATGCAAAGATTACGGTCGTCAAAAACTCTTCCGATCTGTTCAATCCTGCACTGGTCCCTGCCCTATCGGCCGGAGAAGGTCCTGATCTCTTCACATTTGGCACAGGGCCCGGACAACCGGCCGCACTTATCGCCGGTGGCCTGGTCGCCGATCTGACGGACGCCTATTTCGAGCATAACTGGGGAGACACGATCCCGGAGGGGATTGTCGTGCAAACCTCGAGCGACGGCAAACTGTGGGCATTCGGGAGCGAAGTTGAAACAACCGGAATGTTCTACAACAAGGCAATCTTTGCTGAGCACGGGATCGATGTGCCCACGACCTGGGCGGAAATGGAGGCAGCTGTCGCCAAACTCCAGGCAGCCGGATACGACACTCCGATTGGTCTTGGCGCAGCTGACAAGTGGCCTATTTCGCATTGGCAGTCGATGATGTTCGGCCGATACGCGGGACCGGACGGCATTGAAGATGTTCTGTTCGGCGACGGCGAATGGACGGATGCACCGTTCGTGGCAGCCTCGGCGAAGCTTCAGGAAATGGGCAAGGCCGGTTGGTTTGGTCCGACACCCGTGGCGATCGGTTATGGTGAACTGATGGACCGCTTCTGGGCAGGTGAGGTGCCGATGACATTCACCGGTCCTTGGGTCATTGGCGGCGGTATTGAAGCCGCGGGAGACAGGATTGGCGACTACAGTGTTTTTGCGGTCCCACCGTTCGAAGACAGTCAAAAGATCCACCCGACAAACTCCATCGGAAGCGGCTGGTACATACGCGAAGGCTCTGAGGGTGCTGACATAGCGGTGCGTTTCCTCAACAGCATGTTCCTGGACACGAAAGGCCGCGTCGCCTTGTTGAACGCGGGCACCGTTCCCGTCGGCCCCTTGGACGCAGCTCTGGCTGAAGCCGAAATGTCTCCTCTGGCCGTCGACATCTGGAAAACATCCGACGATCACGCCGCGAACGGCACGGTTCCGGCATTCCTGGATACAATCACACCAGGTAGTCTGACCACAGTCTCGTATGACGGGCTCCAGGCTCTGCTTTTGGATGTCATGACGCCGGAAGAGTTCACCTCGGAAATGCAGGGCGCGTGGTCTTCAGCCAAAGAGGCCGGTGAAATCATGCTGCCAGGTGGCATCGCCGACCGGTAAGCCAACCCGGTTACCGACCCCACGGCCCCTGGGCTTCATTCCATTCCAGGGGCAGCCGCTGGCGTGTAGCCGCTGTGTCGACAGCGGAGAAGACCTCCGAAAACCTGATCCTCGGGAGTGGCTCGATGTTTCTCGATCCGGATTCGAAATGGGCCCAAAGACTGAACCCGGTCCTGTTTCTTTTGCCCGCGCTGACGATCTACATCGTTTTTGCGATTTACCCGACCATTTCGGTCGTTGAGTACTCCTTCACCGATTGGGACGGTATCAGTCCGAACCGCAAATATATCGGCCTTGCCAATTATGAGCGGCTTTTCACAGACAAGATTTTCTGGGAAGCCTTCCGAAATACTTTCGTCTGGTCAGGCGTCATCATTGTCATCAACGTTGGGCTGGGACTTGTCATCGCCGCCATGCTGGCCCGCGTCTGGAAGGCCCGCCTGTTGATTCAGACCTGTATCGTTCTGCCGGTGGTGATCTCCCCCATGGCGGTCGCCACCATCTGGCGGTGGATGTATCAGCCGACCGGGGTCATCAACCAGTTGCTGGAATCCATCGGCCTCGGCGGACTTGCGACGCCGTGGCTCGGCAGTCCGGATGTGGTGTTGTACGCTCTGGCGCTCGCCCACAGCTGGTCCACGATCGGCCTCAGCGTCATCATTTTCCTGGCCGGACTTCAAGCGGTAGATGAAGACCTCTATGAAGCTGCCAAGGTCGACGGCGCAACACCGGTTCAGGCATTCCGTTATGTCACCTTGCCAGCGTTGCGGCCCGTAACCGCAGTCGTCTTCATCCTCACGCTTACCCAGTCCTTCAAGGTGTTCGACCTGGTCTGGGCAACCACAAAAGGCGGTCCGATCCGCTTCAGCGAAATCTTGTCGACCTACATGTACAAGCGTGGTGCGCTGGAAAATCAATACGGGTACGGCTCGGCAATCGGGGTCTCGCTCCTGGTCATCGTGAGCGCCGCGACGATCATCTACATGCAGATACAGAACAAGGAGGACCGATAAATGTACGGTCGATGGATCCTTCTTTTCGTTCTCGGTGTGATCGCAGTGTTGATGGCGTCACCCCTGATCCTGACGGTGTTCACGTCGCTAAAGCCAACGACAGAGCTGGTGAACCCGGCCTGGTATCCCCCGCTCAACGTAACGTTCGAGCATTATGTCCGCGTGTGGACCGAAGGCGGCTTTAGCCGGTACTTCTTCAACACGCTTCTGATCTCCGTGGTTGATGCCGCCGTCATGGTCGTGATCGCCTCTCTGGCCGCTTACGCCATGGTGTTTATTGACTTCAGAGGCAAACTCGCACTTCAGGTGCTTTTCCTGATCGGCCTCATGATACCGGTCACGGCGATCGTCTTGCCGCTGTTCCAGATTGTGCGCTCATTCGGACTGTTGAACACGCATTTCGGTGTCATTGTTGCCGATCTGGCCCTCGCGGTCTCGGTGTTTGTTTTCATGTTCACGTCCTATTTCGTCGGCGTGCCCAAAGCGCTTCATGAGGCAGCGCGCATCGACGGAGCCACCGAGTTCCAGATCTACCGGCGCGTAATCATGCCCATCGCCATGCCCGCCGTCGTGACGACAGCGCTGCTTGAGTTTCTTTGGAGCTGGAACGACCTGCTGCTGCGCCTTTTGTTGCTGACGCAGGATGAGATGCGCACCTTGTCGGTGGGTCTCCTCAATTTCCAGGGAACCATGACACGTGACGTGACCGGTCTTTCCAGCGGCACAGTCATCATGGCCATACCGGTCGTCATCCTGTTCCTGTTTTTCCAGCGTCACTTCGTGCGTGGCATGACAGCGGGCGCAGTAAAGTGATGCAAGCTACCGAAATGGCGAAACCCGTCCTTTTGATGGACCAGCACTTCAGGCAGGTCGAGGAACTCTTCCGGCCAAGCACGTTTACGTCGCTTGGATCTATTTGCAACGTGCTTGGAGGCGTCAACTGGCAGATGGCACGAGAGGATTTTCTGGACAGCCTCCCGGACGCCGAATTTGTGGTCGCTGCCCACCCCGAACTCGATCGCGCTGCTCTCGATACGGCTTCGAAACTCCGTGCGGTCATAGAGGTGTCGGGCACCTTTCAGCAGGGACTCGACTATGAAACCTGTTTTGAACGCGGCATCGAGGTTCTGTCCTGTGCCCCTGGGTTCCGGTACTCGGTTGCAGAAATGACCCTGGGCCTGATGCTGGCTGGTGCCCGTGGTATTGTTGACGAGCACGAGCGCTTTCGCCAGGGCGCCGAGCGCTGGCTCTGTGACAACACGGGCACTGATTTCTCGCTTTACGGTCAAACGATCGGATTTGTCGGCTTCGGCTCGATCGCACGGGAATGCACGCGATTGCTTGGCCCGTTCTCAGCACGCATCAAAGCTTTTGACCCTTGGCTACGCGCAACCGGCACAGAGCCAGGATCCGTCGAGTTTTGTGATCTGGAAGAAGTGATCACGTCTTCGCGCTGCATCGTCGTCGCCGCAACACCGACGGACGAGAACTACAAACTGGTGTCCCGGGACCTGATCGGAAAAATGCAGCGCGGAACGCTGGTGGTGGTTGTGAGCCGTGCGCATCTTGTGGACTTTGATGCCCTTGTCGAAGCTGCGGACGAAGGCCATGTCCGGGTCGCGAGCGATGTTTTCCCTCGCGAGCCGGTGGCAAGGCGGGACGCGATACGCCAGGCAGAAAACGTGATCTGGTCGCCTCACAGAGCTGCTGCTGTCGAAGGTGGACGTCATCCGATCGGTGACATGATCCTGCATGACGTTCAGGCGATGATCGCCGGGTCTCCCACGCGGCAACTACAGCCGGCATCCCTCGATACCGTCAGAAAAATCATTCGTGCACCGCTGGCTGCGGGCTAAGGAAGGAGTAGCTATGGCTGGTCTGGAACTCATGAACCTGTCGAAAGCCTACGGACAGGTCGAAGTGCTTCACGATATCAATCTCAGCATCGCCGATGGGGAATTTGTGGTTTTTGTCGGTCCCTCGGGATGCGGCAAGTCCACGCTCCTTCGCATGATTGCGGGTCTGGAGAAAATAACCGGCGGTGATCTGATGATTGGCGGCACACGCTCAAACGAGCTTTCGCCGAAGCAACGCAATATCGCAATGGTCTTCCAGTCTTACGCACTTTATCCGCAAATGACCGTTGCGCAGAACATGGGGTTCTCACTCAGCCTCGAGCGCCGACCGAAGGCGGAAATAGCGCAAAAGGTCAAGGAAGCTGCCGACTCTCTAAAACTCGGACCCTATCTTGACCGAAAGCCGGGGCAGCTTTCCGGTGGCCAGCGACAGCGCGTTGCAATTGGCCGCGCGATCGTTCGCAATCCGAAAGTCTTTCTTTTGGACGAACCCCTTTCGAACCTGGATGCTGCGCTGCGTTCCGAGACACGCGTTGAAATCAGCGAGCTGCATCAGAGGATGGAAACCACGATGATTTACGTGACCCATGATCAGGTTGAAGCCATGACCATGGCTGACCGGATCGTGGTCTTGAACGCCGGCTATATCGAACAGGTCGGTAGCCCGATGGAGCTATACAACAATCCGGCAACTGAATTCGTGGCCGGGTTCATCGGATCTCCCAAAATGAACTTCGTGAAGGGGAAATATGCCGATTTCATCGGAGCGGCGACACTGGGTGTTAGGCCGGAGCACTTTGCCGTCGGACAGAGCGACGAGGCGTGGCAGGGCACCGTGACACTTGTCGAGCGATTGGGTCACGACACCATCCTTTACGTTAAGGTGCCAGAGGCCGGCATGCTGACAGTGAGCCTCAACGGACAGCACGACCAAAATGTCGGCGATACAATCTTCTTGCGGCCATTGCAGGAATTCATCCATAAATTCAATAATGAAGGACGGCCGATTGCTGCCTGAAAGACGTACCCGCACCCCGGAGTGCGGATCCAAAATTGAAGTTGATCTGGTTTGGGTTTCTTGAACCGGTTGCAAGGAGTGAAAGCGCAGGAATTGTGGTTCATCTTCAAGCCCTCCATGCCGCTGCAGGTGACCATAGCGGCCAAGTCCGAAAGACGGCAAAATGGCTGCCTTCATGAGGCGATGGCCTGGACCGCTGTTAAGTGATACGGGGCCAATTGATAAGCTCTCTTCAGCTCACATCCGTCGCACGAAGCGCTGCCCGAAACGGTGCATCGGTCAAGTTCCGCAACGCCGTAGATGGGCAGAAGTGACCCGTCGAAGGCCCGATTGCCGCGCCCTCGGGACGTCAATTGAGCTGTGCGCTGTGGCCAGCCAGACCACTGCGCAGAGCACGCCTGGCCGGCCGACGCGACAATCGGGTCAAATGGCCCTGTATTTTTCAAAAGGGCTCTAGATGAACACCAAACGCCCGACATCGAGAGACGTCGCAAGGGAAGCTGGGGTCTCGGTCGCAACCGTTTCGCGAACGATTACGCGTCCGGAAGATGTCAATCCGGAAACACGCGAGCATGTACTGAACGTCATGAAGCGCATGGGCTACAGCGCAAATCGAGCGGCAGCCGATCTGCGGCGTGGAAGCAGTAAAACCCTTTTGGTGCTTGTATCAGACATCACCAATGCCTTCTTCGCCGAGTTCTTCAAGGGGATCGAAGAAGAAGCCCGCAGTCATGGCTACGTCCTGCTGATTGGCGACACGTCGGAAGTCGCGAGCACAGAACGTGCTTATTCGAACATGCTTTTGATGAACCAGGCCGGCGGTTTGATTCTGAACACTTACGACTTTCCGGTCGATCTGATGCCCAGCAATGCAAACAGTGGCTACAAGGGGCCTCCCCTGGTTTCCTGTGCCGGTCACAAGGGTGTTGACGTCCCGTCGGTCTGCACCGACGACGC
The DNA here is from genome assembly GCF_030732845.1 of Roseibium sp. MMSF_3544. Taxonomy (GTDB): domain Bacteria; phylum Pseudomonadota; class Alphaproteobacteria; order Rhizobiales; family Stappiaceae; genus Roseibium. The sequence goes on along the minus strand of NZ_JASHKA010000002.1, from coordinate 85,173 downwards.
CCTGGGTGGCCGACTGGCTGCTGAGCACCTTATTGAGCTTGGGCACAAGGACATCATCCAGATTTGCGGCCCGTTGCAGGTGCACGGATTTGAAAGAAGATTCTTCGGGTTTCGGCAGGCGCTGAAGCATGCTGGCATTGATGTCAAAGACGACCGCGTTCTGTCCGGACCCCTGTCGGTGCAATTTGGAATCGATACCGCCCAGATGCTCGTGGAGAGCAACGATCTGCCATCTGCCGTATTCGTTCACAACGATGAGACGGCCACGGGTTTTCTGCACGGGTTGGCCAACAATGGAATTCGGGTGCCCGAAGACATATCGGTGATTGGCTATGACGACATGCCTTACGCGGCTGTCTTCAATCCGGGTTTGACCACCATTCGCCTGCCGAGGCGGCAATGGGGGCAACTGGCGTGCCGCAAACTTGTCGCGGTTCTGGAAGGAGAACCCGGTGCACAAGACCCGGTGACCATCGCGCCAAGTCTCATTGCCCGAGCGAGCACTGCTTCGGCCAAAAGATAAACCCTCTTTCTATTTCGTCGCGGGGGCGCCAAGGTGCGGTGATGAGCGCGATGTTTGAAGAGCTGGATTATGCCCCAACGCCAATCGGCGCAATCTCTTTGCGGAGACGGCACATTCTGGCGCTCAAAACCGATGTCTTTGAAATCCTGCTCGGTGAAGAACACCTGATGTCGAGCCTTTTCACTGCATCCGAAGTCGCATTGGCCGAAATGGGGCTCGCTGCTTTGCCTGGAGACTCTCTTGATGTGCTGGTGGGCGGGCTTGGACTGGGTTACACCGCTCAGGCCGTTCTGGCGAACAACACCGTTGCCCGCCTGACGGTCATTGATCTTCTTGAGCCGGTCATCCGCTGGCACCGGGAAGGACTTGTTCCCATAAAAACCGAACTTGCTGACGATCCCCGATGCGAGCTTGTGCAAGGGGATTTCTTTGCGTTGGCGTCCTCTGAAACAGGCTTCGACGCGCGCAGGCCCGATCATCAGTTCGACGCGATCCTCATCGACATCGATCATACGCCTGAGCGATTGCTGCATGGAGGGTCGACAGGTTTCTACACGATCGGCAGCATGCGCCGCTTGCAGCGTTTTTTGAAACCCGGTGGCGTCGTGGGTCTATGGTCCGATGAGGCACCGGACACGACCATTACAGAAATGTTCGGCGAAGCATTTGATGAGGCCTGGGCCGCACCCGTTGTCTTCGCAAATCCCCTGCAGGACGGGCGCGAGGTCACGCAGACAGTCTACCTCGCCAAAAAAACCGGAAGCTGAAGGGCTCCGTAGCCGGCGTCAATAAAAATTCTGTCCAGTCGCGAATAGGCGAGAAATTGAATTTTGCCGTTAGCTCTACTCAACGACGTGTCGCTGAAGGCAAAAATTGCCAATGGACCGTTGTGGCCGGGACGGCGGGATCAGTGTGTGTGACTGATCCCGCATCCTTTTTCCCGATAGCGATGAACGCTGTGGAAGTCAGGCCACCTTTGCCTTGAATTCGATGCGGCGGCGGTGGAGCACCGGTTCGGTGTAGCCGTTTGGTTGGCTGGTGCCCTCGAAGACCAGTTCACAGGCGGCCTGGAAGGCGACAGAGTCGTCATAGTCCGCAGCCATGGGCCGGTAGGCCGGATCGCCCGCGTTCTGCTCATCAACCACAGCGGCCATGCGCTTCATGGTCTCCATGACCTGTTCCTTGCCGGCGACGCCGTGATGCAGCCAGTTGGCAATGTGCTGGGAGGAAATCCGCAAGGTCGCCCGGTCTTCCATCAGTCCGACATTGTTGATGTCCGGCACCTTGGAGCAGCCGATGCCCTGTTCAACCCAGCGCACGACATAGCCCAGTATGCCCTGGGCGTTGTTGTCGAGTTCTGCCTGGATATCTTCCGGTGCCCAGTTCGGGCGCTCCGCGACCGGTATCGACAGGATATCGTCCAGTTTCGCTGCTTCGCGCGACTTCAACTCCGACTGACGGTCAGAAACGGAAACCTTGTAATAATGCAGTGCGTGCAGCGTTGCCGCGGTCGGAGACGGAACCCAGGCGGTATTCGCGCCGGACATCGGATGGCCGATCTTCTGTTCCAGCATGGCCTCCATCAGATCCGGCATGGCCCACATGCCCTTGCCGATCTGCGCATGTCCCGGCAAACCGCAGGCAAGGCCCACATCGACATTGTTGTTTTCGTACGCGCCGATCCAGGTCGAGGCCTTCATGTCGCCCTTGCGGATCATCGGACCGGCGTCCATGGACGTGTGCATTTCGTCACCGGTCCGGTCGAGGAAGCCGGTGTTGATGAAGAACACGCGGTCCTTCGCCTGGCGGATGCACTCCTTCAGGTTCAAGGTCGTGCGCCGTTCTTCGTCCATGATGCCCATCTTGAGCGTATTGCGCTCCATACCGAGTCCATCCTCAACCCGGTCGAAGATTTCAGAGGCGAAGGCGACTTCCTCAGGACCATGCATCTTCGGCTTGACGATGTAGACAGAACCGGCACGGCTGTTGGTTCCCTGCCCGTTCGGGCCAATATCGTGGAGCGCAATCAGCGATGTGAGCATGGCGTCGAGCAGGCCCTCGGGGACTTCGTCGCCATTCTTGTCCAGCACCGCATCGATCGTCATCAGGTGGCCGACATTGCGAACGAGCAGCAGCGAACGGCCGTGCAGCGTCAGGGCGCCGCCGTCCGGCGCCGTGTAATGCCGGTCGCCATTGAGGCGGCGCGTGACGGCATTTCCGCCTTTTTGGAAGGTTTCCTCCAGATCGCCTTTCATGAGGCCGAGCCAGTTGGTGTAAACGACAACCTTGTCTTCGGCGTCGACAGCTGCGACGGAGTCCTCGCAATCCATGATCGTTGACATGGCCGACTCCAAAACGACGTCCGAGACGTTGGCCTTATCGTTCTTGCCAATCGGATGCTGGCTGTCGATGTTGATTTCCAGATGAAGCCCGTTCTTTACGAGCAGGATCTTGTAAGGCGCAGCGACGTCGCCTGAATAACCTGCAAACTGCGACGGATCCGACAAAGTCGTCGTACCTGCTTCAGTATCGATCTGCAGCGTTTGGTCCTGGACGCTGAAGCCGGTCGCGTCCGCCCAGCTTCCCGAGGCAAGCGGTGCGCTCTCGTTAAGAACCTTGCGCGCGTAGGCGATCACCTCGGCGCCTCTTACCGGATCAAACCCACCCGCTTGAGGCTTCGAGCCCATGGCATCCGTTCCATAGAGCGCATCATAGAGCGAGCCCCAACGCGCGTTCGCAGCATTCAGCGCATAACGCGCATTCATCACCGGCACCACAAGCTGCGGGCCTGCGACGGAGCCGATTTCCGGGTCGACGCGGTCTGTCCCGACGGAAAATGCCTCCCCTTCGGGAACCAGATAGCCGATCTCGCCCAGAAACGCCTTGTAAGTTGCCATGTCCGGGGTGCCCGGATTGGATTTGTGCCATTCATCAATCTTCGCCTGAAGAGCATCGCGCTTTGCAAGAAGGGCCTTGTTCTTCGGTGCCAGATCGTGGATCAGCGCAGACAGACTTGTCCAAAAGTGGTCCTTGTCGACCCCGGTCCCGGGCAGGGCTTTTTCATTCACGAACTCATAAAGCTCGTTGGCAACTTGCAATCCATGGGCATCTGTCCGGGCGCTCATACTTATCTCCACACGATGGGCTTGAGGTTGGCGTTTAACCGTGTGTTTTGGGGTGAAAGCGGACAGTCGTCAATTGCTCGCGACTGCCCATGACTTTTTCTTTTTTGGAAATAATCGAAGTTATTATCTCCATCTCAGGTCGTTAAAACTGAAAAATTGGCTTTCCGTCACCCTCGCAATCCGCTACCGCTGACCGCTCGAACCGGTTTTCCAGACAAGGTTTTTCATGATTGCAATTGCAAGACGATTTGGCGATCTGACCTACGGCAATGCCTTTGTCATGCTGACGCTGACGGCTCTCTTCTGGGGTGGCAACACCATCGCAGGGCGTCTTGCTGTCGGCGACGTTTCGCCAATGATGGTCGTCTTCCTGCGCTGGCTGATCGTTGCGGCCATTCTCGTGCCTCTGTGCTGGAAAAGGATCCGGTCGGAGTGGCCGATCATGCGCCCTTACCTGCCGCGGATCATCCTTATGGCTGCCTTCGGCTTCGTCGGCTTCAACTCGTTATTCTACATCGCGGCCACCCAGACTACGGCAGTCAACCTCGGCATTATCCAGGGATCCATGCCGATTATCGTTCTGATCGGCTCGGTTATCGCCTTCGGCACGAAGGTCCGGTTGCTACAGGTGGGCGGGATCCTGCTGACCCTTGTGGGCGTTACGATCATCGCCGCACAGGGAAGCCTCGACGTCCTGATGTCGCTCGCGGTCAACCCGGGTGACGGCATCATGTTGTTGTCCTGCGTGCTGTATTCCGGTTATGCGCTCGCGCTCAGAAACCGGCCGAAGGTTCCTGGACTGGTGTTTTTTGCAGTCCTTTCGGGCATTTCCGTCCTGGCCTCGATCCCGGGACTGATCTTCGAAATTTCGACGGGCACGGCGCAGTGGCCGACATTCGACGGTTGGCTCATCGTTCTCTATGTCGCCGTTTTCCCATCCTGCCTGTCGCAGATCTTTTTCATGCGCGGTGTCGACCTGATAGGTCCGGCGCGTGCCGGCATCTTCGTCAACCTCGTACCGCTTTTTGCAGCCGGGCTCGCGGTGAGCATCCTGGGCGAACCCTTCAAGTTTCACCACGGTATCGCTCTGCTGCTCGTGCTCGGAGGGATTTGGCTTTCGGAGCGCAAGGCGACACGCGATCGTTGAAACCAGGTTTGAAATAAAGTTTCGGTGAATTTGATATCGCCGCATTCACAAGGCACAGTGCGGTTATGGAAACACCATTAATTACAGGCGCCTTCGCGCTTTTATTGATTACGATATCGTTGTTACAGCCGCTTGCCAGACGGTTGGGCCTTGCACCCAGCGTCCTGCTCGCAGTCGTCGGAACGCTGATCGGCATTTCAGCGACCTATCTGTTTTACACCTCACACACCGACACCTTTGACGATTTCGCGCAAATCTTTGCCGATCCTCCGCTGAATTCGGAAATGATCCTCTACATGTTCCTGCCGCTTCTGTTGTTCCAGACAACGCTGACGCTCGACATTCGCCGAATTCTGGAGGATCTCGTACCCATTCTGGTTATGGCCGTTCTGGCGGTGTTCGTGGCGACGGGCTTTATCGGCTTTGCGCTCTATCCCCTGACGTCCTATTTCCTGTCGCCGGAAATCACCCTGATCGTCTGCCTTTTGCTTGGCGCCATTGTCGCCACGACCGATCCGGTCGCCGTGGTCGCAATTTTTCGAGACATTGGCGCACCGGCGCGGCTCGGCCGGATCGTAGAGGGGGAAAGCCTCCTGAACGATGCCGCGGCCATCGTGATCTTCGTAATTCTGCTGGGCGTTCTGACGCATTCAGAATCCATCACTCTCGGAGAGGCGGTCATCGCCTTCGGACGATCTTTCATAGGCGGCCTCGTCGTCGGCGCAGTTCTGGCGCGTATTGCCGTCAGCCTTCTTTCCCTGATGCGGGACCTGCCGCTGGCACAGGTGACTTTGAGCCTGGCCCTGCCCTACGGCACCTATGTCCTGAGCGACCAATTCGCCGATGTCTCGGCCGTCGTCGCCGTTGTTTGCGCAGGAACCATTTTCAATCTTTACGGCCTTTCGCGCATTCAGCCTGCCAACTGGCAGTTTCTCCACGCTGTGTGGGAGCAATTGTCCTACTGGGCCGCGTCCCTGATCTTTTTGTTGTCGGCCATCCTCATTCCAAAGCTGGTGGCCGGCTTTGCGCCGATTGATATCCTCTTGCTCGCCGTGGTGATCATCGCCGCGCTCGCCGCAAGAGCGGTTGTAATTTTCGGGTTGCTGCCCGCGATCAACCTGTTCGGTGCCGGCCAGACCGTCAACAACAAGTACAAGACCGTCATCTTGTGGGGCGGGATGCGCGGCGCCGTGACGCTGATCCTGGCCCTCAGCGTGTCGGAACACGCCGTTCTGAATGAAGAAGTCTCAAGCTTCGTCACCAAGCTGGCCACCGGATTTGTGCTGTTCACGCTGCTCGTCTACGGGACGAGCCTTAAACCGCTGATCCGGTTGCTCAAACTGGACCGCCTCAACGCACGCGATGAAGCGCTCAGAACGCAGTTTCTCTCGCTGGCCTTGCTCGATGTCAAATCCGAGCTCGACGTTGCAGCAAAGAGCTACCACATCGACGAACACGTGACAGCGAAGGTATTGCGCGGCTACGAAGATCGCGCAGCCGCAGCAGCTTCGGAAAACAACAAGCTGGAAGAACTCAGCGACTGGGACCGGGTCCGCATGGGCCTGATCGCCCTCGCCGACCGGGAACAGCAGCTGGTGCTGGAACACTTTCACGAAAAAACGATTTCCAACAGGGCCGTGTCGCGCTTCCTGACCCTGACCGGCCGGACCGGTGATCTGACCCGCTCGGATGGCCGGTCCGGCTACAACAAGGCGACCCGGCAACCATTGAAATTCGACTTCGGTTTCCGCTTTGCCCAGGCGCTGCAGCGCCGCTTGCGGATTGCCCGGCCCCTTGCCAACAAGTTGGCAGACCGTTTCGAATTCCTGCTGATCTACCGGATCCTCGCCGATGAACTGATCGACTTCAACAACAGTCGCATCCGGCCACTGCTTGGCGACCGCGTGGCAGACATTCTTCTCGATACGCTGTGCCTGCGGCAGGACGAAACGATCCAGGCGATCGACGCGCTGCGCCTGCAATATCCGGACTACGCGGACTCGCTCGAAGGCCAGTTCCTCATGAAGGCAGGCGTACGGCTTGAGGAAACCGCTTATGACGAAGCAAAGAACCAGATGCTGATCGGAACCGAGCTGCACCGGGAACTGCTGCGGGACGTGGAACGGACAAGGAAAGCCAGCCACACGCGACCGAAGTTGGATCTGGGTCTGAAGACCGGCGATCTGGTGGGCGCGCATCCGCTGTTCAAGGACTTGCCCAAAAAGCAGCAGAAGGCCATTCGGCGCATGATGCGGCCCCAGTTCGCGACACCGCGCGAGCGCCTGATCCGGCGCGGAGACAGGGGCGATGCGGCCTATTTCATCGCCTCGGGTGCGGTCGAGGTGCAGGCTCCGACACACAATGTCCGTCTCGGCCGCGGCGACGTGTTCGGCGAGATCGCGTTGATGACCGGAGGCCGGCGCAGCGCCGACGTGGTCGCACTCGGCTATTGCCAACTGCTGAGCCTCGGCGCGCATGACTTCAAGGCGTTGATGGAACAGCACCCGGAATTGCGCGATCACGTCGTCGAACTTGCCACCAAACGGCAACTGATGAACACCGACAAGGCAGAACACGAAATTGAAGATCCGGTGGTTCCGCAGTTCGAAGCCGAGCCCGCTCCGGATGAAAAGCAACCGGAAAAAACCGAACAGGAAGAGGCTGTTGCGGGCAAGGACGAAACCTCAAGTGAAACTTCAGATAGTTTGCCGCCTGAGCTAAAAGCGCTTCAGTCTGAAGCCACTGGAACCAAGAACACACCGGTCGACAAGGATGCGCCTAAAGAGCCGTCCACGGGTGATACGGACACAGACGACCGGACGGAAGAGATAAAAAAAGAGACCGTATCCGGCTAGACCACCAGAACGTCGTGTGGCGAGGCCTTCGCGTCATCCTGAAGAGCCGCGTGAGTGGCGTCTAAAAAACCATGGAGCTCATCTTGGGGAGGACGGCCAGGTCCGTCTCGAAACGTGGGCTGCAAAGGCAGGTGGCCCATCCTTCGAGACAGCGCTGCGCGCTTCCTCAGGATGAGAGATGAAGGTTTCAGTGACCTCACCAATTGTGTCGTTATTTTCCCACCAGCGTATGTCGGCCTGAAGGGTGGTACGCGGTTGCATACTCCTCCTCATCCTGAGGAGCGTGTCGAAGACGCGCGTCTCGAAGGATCGGCCACATGGAAAAGCGTTCGCAGCCATCGTTGAAGAAAGCGCCGTATGTCGCCGCAGGATGGGGCCGAAAAGAGGCTGCTGCAGGAAAAGCCTGCCGCAAGACCGCGTCCGATGACGCGGCCTTTTTCATTGCGCAGTTCGCCTGATTAACCGGCTTTCTGGATTTCAACCGAATGCGGATAGGGAATGGAAACGCCGCCTGCATCGAACGCTTCCTTGACCGCTTTCAGCATATGGAACTTCAGCTCCCAATAGTCTCCAGCCGCGCACCACAAGCGCACGCCGAGGTCAACGGAACTGTCGCCAAGATTGGTTACGCGCACCCAGGCCTCAGGATCCTTGTGCACGCGTTCATCGGCATTGGCGACGTCGAGGATGATCTGGATCGCCTTGTCGGCATCATCGCCGTAGTCGATACCGAAGGTCAGATCGAGGCGCCGTGTGTCGTGTGCCGAGAAATTGGTCACCACCGCACCCCAGGCCTGACCGTTGGGCATGATGATCTGGACGTTGTCCGGCGTAACGAGTTCGGTCACGAAGATGTTGAGATCCTTCACAGTGCCCGATGTACCGCCGATATCGACAAATTGCCCGATCTTGTAGGGCCTGAAGATGATCAGCATGACGCCGGCGGCAACGTCGCTCAAGGTTCCCTGCAGTGCCAGACCGATTGCCAGCGTACCGGCGCCGAGCACGGCAACCAGACTGGTCGCCTCGATGCCGAAGAGCTGCAGCACCGCGATCAACGTCACCAGCAGGATCAGCCAGCGAACGATCGACGCTGCGAACCCGCCGATCGTGTCGTCAATCTGCGGGTGACTGACGATCCTGCGCCGCACCAGTCCGGACAGCATGCCGGCGATGATCCAGCCGATTATCAGAACGACGACGGCTTTTGCCGCATTGATGAGTAGCGGCGCGTACGCGCTCACCTGATCCATTGCGCCTTCCATGAAACCCCTCCATTGAACCCGACTCAAATGGGATTGCTAAAATCCTGAATTAAAAGGCTGTCTGGGTCGTTTGCCCCCAATCTCCGTGATCGGGGCGGACCAGACCGTCCGCCCCATCCTTTCTAGCGATTACTGTCCCGCCAGTCTTCCAGAAACTGCACCATCTCTTCGTTGCCGCAACCGGAGATGAATTCCGGATAGAGAACGCTGCCGGCCTCAAGAAGAAGACGGGCACAGGAGACATGATCAGCCTCCTGCCTCTTCGGAGCAAATTCAGATCCGTGGATGACCGTGTCCAGCGCATCGCCGCCATAGTCGTTCTTGCGGGTCAGATCCGGACCGAGCGACAGAAAATAGGCCATCTCCGCGGCAAGTCCGTTCCAGCCCGCCACGTGAAGCGGAGGCAAGCCCATGAAGTCTGTGACATCCGGGTCGAGCCCCGCCGACACGAGCAGCTTCATCTGATCGAGCTTGCCCGGAATGAAGGCAAGCCGGGTCAAAAGTCCCTGGTCCTCCTCGCTCAGTTTCTCAATGTCGAGGCGCTCGGTTGGTGTTTTCCCTTCCGCGCAGGCCGCGAGCACGGCTTCATTGTGATCCAGCGGATGACCATGCCCCTTGCCTGCGAGAAATTCGGCAACCGGCTTGTTGCCATATATGCGTGCCATGGCGTAGGCCGTATGCCCATCCCATTCGGCGTCCGGGTCGGCGTTGTACTGCAAGAGCAAGTCTGCAACCTTCACCGAAGCGCCGCGCCGAGCAGCCTGATGCATGGAAGGGATCGTGTTCATCGGCTGACCGCTTGGATGATCCGGCACTGTCAGGTTGGGGTCGGCACCCGCTTCCAGAAGGAGCCTGACCATTTCCTCGCTGTCAAAATCAAGTGCTCGCGGCAAGGCATTTGTGCCGTCAGGCTCCGCGCCGTGCTTCAGAAGCAGTTCAAGCGCCCTGGTGTGGCCAAGCTCGGTACTGTGATAGAGGCTTTCGTCGTCATTCGGATTGGCTCCCTTTTCCAGCAACCACTTGCCAAGTTCGAAATTGTCCGAGTGACAAAGAGCGCCGTAGAGCGCCGAAATCTTGTGATCTGCACCCGGCTGTGGCGGATACCCGTCATCAATATCCGCTCCGTTCGAAACCAAGAGGTTCGCAATCGCCAGCATATCGGCTGTCTTTTCGGGCTGGCGATGAATGTCCCTGGAGTAAGCCAGATGCAGGATTGGCGATCGAACCCCGATGATGGCGGTCGCCAAAGCCGGATCTGCGTTGATCGCTGTGCGAACGCTTTCAAGATCGTAGAGAGCGATCTGAAGACCAAGATTGTCGTCTTTAAGATCCGCATCGCCCTGAAGCAGCTTTTCCGTCATCCAGTGCTGGCCGTGATAAAGCGCCATCTTCAGACGCTCTGCACGCTCCGCCCGGCTCATCGCGCTTGTTTCGACCGCGAATTTCAGCTTCGGCCAACTCTCCTGCCCGGCTTCACGGGCAATAACGTGCAAATAGTCGGCGTGCCTGAGGTCCTTTCCGGGATCGACGTGGGCGGCCAAACGGGCCTGAGCCTCGGTATCACCGGCGGCATGGGCTTTGCGCAGCCTTCGGGCTGCCTTCTTGAAATCATCAAGTTCGGGGGGAGTGCCTTTGGACATGGCTTTTCTCCTGTTCAATCTGCCCGGGCGATCCGCTTTTGTCGGGCGCAGGTGAAAAACCGGCATTCATCAATGTGAGACAGGGTGCTTTCGCTTTCCGCGGATCCGGCTGCCGCCCTCATCGGCCCCTGAAGGCTGCATGAACGGGCTTCAAAATGCAAGCCCGTTCGACTGTACGCGGTGTCGTCTACTTGTCCGCCGGGCCAAGGTCTGCCGGTGCCGGAATGTCGTCGGGAACGAAGAAATCCGGAGCAAGCGCAAGGTTCGGATCGACGCGGTATCTGTCGAAATCGGTGACGCCACGGCTTGCGAGAAAGGTATCATCGATCACGAACTGTCCGGTGAACTCCGTCGACGGCGACGTGAATATCTCGTAGGCAGCGTCTGCCAGGATGTCCGGTGTTCGGCTCTGCTGCATCATCTTGTCACCACCGATGATGTTCTTGATCGCAGCTGTTGCAATTGTGGTGCGCGGCCAGAGTGCGTTCACTCCAATGCCCTTGGATCTCAGTTCTCCCGCGAGCCCCAGAACCACAAGGCTCATGCCGTATTTGGCGATTGAATAGGGTGTGAAGGGCGCGAACCATTTCTCCTGCATGTCGAGCGGTGGTGACAGCATGAGGATGTGGGGATTGTCGGCGTTTTTCAGATGGTCGATGGCATGTTTGGAACACGCGAGAGTACCGCGCGTGTTGATCTGGTGCATCAGATCAAAACGCTTCATGTCAGTCTGCTGCACAGGCGTCAACTGAATGGCGCTGGCATTGTTGACCAGAATATCGAGACCGCCGAAATGGTCCGCCGTCTTGTCGATCGCGGCCTTGACCGCTGCATCGTCGCGCACGTCCAGAACAATCGGCAAAGCCTTGCCGCCCGCTGCTTCGATTTCCTCAGCGGCGGTGTAGATCGTGCCTTCGAGCTTGGGATGCGGTTCGGCGGTTTTGGCGGCAACGGTAATATTTGCGCCGTCTTTTGCAGCTCGCAGTGCGATCGCCTTGCCGATACCGCGCGACGCGCCGGTGATGAAAAGGGTTTTGCCCTTCAGGGACATTGTTTTCTCCTCCAGAATTTCACCGTCACGGCGGTGTTTGGGGCTATCACGCCTTCTTCTTTTCCAGGAAGGCCTGGAAGGCGGCGATTGTTTCAGGTGCCGTCAGGCGGGCTGCGAAGATGCTGATTTCCTCTTCGACACGCTCCGACAAAGCCTCGGTGTCCCCCTTGAGGAGCTTGCGCGACAACGCCATTGCCTCCGGAGGCTTTGCGGCAATCTCGTGCGCACAGGCCAGCGCGGCAGCGTCGACGTTTTCTTCAACGATCTCGTTGACCAGTCCCAAGCGCTCGGCCTTTTCAGCAGACAAAGGATTGCCGAGACACAAAAGCTCAAACGCCCTTGCGTGTCCCATCAATTGCGGACCAAGCAAGCTGGAGCCCGCTTCAGGGACCAGCCCGAGATCGACAAAGGGAGAGCGGATGAAGGCTTGTGGACTTGCAAAGACCATGTCGCAATGCATCAGCAGCGTTGTGCCAATGCCGATCGCAAGACCATCGATTGATGCCACCATGGGCTTTTGCGTGCGCACGAGCGCGCGCAGGAAGCGGACGACCGGTGTTTCGGAAATCGCGACCTTGCCGGCATATTGCAGAAAGTCGCCAATGTCGTTTCCGGCCGTGAAAACCTCTAGCTGCCCGCAAATGAGATGACAGCGGATTTGATCATCGTCGTTGCCGCTCTCGAGCGCCTCGGCAAGATCGGTGTACATTGCCCCTGTCAGGGCATTCTTTTTTTCCGGCCTGTCCAGACGCAGGATCTGGACACCGTTTTCCAGGCTCTTTTGGATCATTCTTTTTCTCCGGTATCCAGTCTGGTCAGGAAGCCAGCGCTTCAGCATCGAAAGCCTGAATGGCTTCGGACGACAATATGATGTCGGATTTCAAGCCCGTCGTTTCTCCAAGCACTGTCTCACAGAAACTGCGCGCCAGTAGGGTCCGCTCTGCGAGCCGCGGCGCCAGGTCGGAAACCGATTTGATCGCCCCTTTGGCAAGCAGAGCCGCACCGAGCGTGAGCCCGGCAACACGCAGATAAGGCGTTGCGCCTGAAAGCGCATCCGCCACTCTGTCCTCTGCTAATGCTGCGAGCATATAGTCTGTCGCGGCTTCCAGGTCCGCAATGCTTGCGTTCAGCCGGTCGGCGGTTGCGCCAAACTCGGGCCGGTTCGATGCTGCAACGTCACCGGCAATCGACTTCAGCTCAGACAGGAAGCCACGGATGTGCTCGCCGTTCGAAAGCGGCAGTTTGCGCGTTACAAGATCGATGGACTGAATTCCGTTCGTGCCTTCGTAAATCGGCGCTATGCGGGCATCGCGCAAATGCTGAGCTGCGCCGGTTTCCTCGATGTAGCCCATGCCGCCGTGGATCTGGACGCCAAGAGAGGCGACCTCTACGCCAAAGTCCGTTGACAGAGCCTTGGCAATCGGTGTGAGCAGTCCTGCGCGTTCGTTCCAGAATGTCTTTTCAGCCGCGTCCTCAACAATGTTGGCCATATCGATGGCATGAGCGCAGGCGTAGCAGATTGCCCGGGCAACCTGCGTCTTGGACTTCATCGTCAACAGCATGCGCTTGATATCAGGGTGGTGCGCGATCGGGCTCATGCCGTCACTGGTGTCGCCCGGGGCCTTGCCTTGCCTGCGCTCCAGCGCGTAAGCGAGTGCGGCCTGATAAGCGCGCTCGGCAACACCAAGACCCTGTATGCCGACGGCAAGACGCGCATTGTTCATCATTGTGAACATGCAGGCGAGGCCCCGGTTCTCCTCGCCGACCAGCCAGCCGGTCGCACCGCCCTCGTCGCCATACATCAGCGTGCATGTGGGAGAGCCATGAATTCCCATCTTGTGCTCGACGCCGGCGACCCGCACATCGTTGCGCTCGCCGAGTGTTCCGTCGTCATTGACCAGGAACTTGGGAACCAGGAACATGGAGATGCCTCTGGTTCCGGCGGGCGCGTCCGGCAAGCGGGCAAGCACCATGTGAATGATGTTGTCGGTCAGGTCGTGATCGCCATAGGTAATGAAAATCTTCTGGCCGAAGATTCGATAGGTACCGTCCTCATTGCGCTCGGCGCGGGCCCTGAGCGCATTCAGATCCGAGCCTGCCTGCGGTTCGGTCAGGTTCATGGTTCCCATCCACTCTCCCGACACCAGTTTTTCCAGATATGTTGACTTCAACGCTTCCGACGCGTGTTTTTCCATGGCCTCGACAGCACCGATCGTGAGTGTCGGTCCAATGGCAAAGGACATGGAGCCGGAATTCCACATTTCCATGGCCGCAGCGGACAGCATCTGCGGCAAGCCCTGACCACCGGAAGACGGTTCCGCCGAAAGACCGTTCCAGCCACCTTCGATCCAGGCATGGTATGCTTCCCGCCAGCCAGGAGGCGTGGTCACGTTGCCATCTTGAAGAGGCGTGCCGTGCTTGTCTGCGACCACGTTCAGCGGCGCAATTTCCTCCGACGCAAACCGGCCGGCTTCCGTCAGAATTGCGTCCACCAGGTCATCTCCGAGCTCCTCGTGGCGCTTCGTTTGCTGCAGGTCACCGAGGCCGCAAACATGCCTTAAGGTAAAAGAAATCTCGTCGACTGGAGCGCGATACATTCAGGTCCTCCCAAGAACCATGCGGCTTTCTGTGGCCGCCATTTTTCGGTTTTCTCTGCTCAACGCTTGACGACAACGGGGCTTGTCCGCAAAAGGCGCTGGAGGCAGCTATTGTCACGACAATATCTCAGTTGACGTTAACGTCAACCCGTACCGCTACGGCAGGTACTCGACTTATGAGGCATTGTTGGACAAAACCAGCAAAGACAGGACACATGCAAAGCTGGACCGTAAATCTGAATCAACCGGATTGGCAAAACGCGCCTGAGGCAGAGGCCGTGTGCCAGGCGATTGCGCGTGGTGAGCTTGTCGCCGTGCCAACGGAGACGGTGTACGGTCTGGCCGCCGACGCCACCAACGGCACGGCCTGCGCAAAAATCTTTGAAGCCAAAGGCCGTCCACAGTTCAATCCCCTTATCTCGCACGTCGCATCTTTTGAAGCGGCAACCGCGCATGGGGAATTTGAACAGCGTGCACTCAAACTGGCCGATGCCTTCTGGCCGGGACCTCTCACCCTGGTCTTGCCGAAAAAACCGGACTCTCCAATTTCGGACCTTGCCACGGCCGGACTTCAGACGGTTGCGCTCCGCGTGCCGGACGGCCCGGTCATGCGCTTTCTTTCGGAAGCGACGGGAAAGCCCCTGGCTGCGCCGAGCGCCAACCGGTCCGGCAAGATAAGTCCAACGCGTGCAGCGGACGTTGTTGCGGATCTGGGGTCTTCTTTGAGCTTCGTGATCGATGCCGGACCTTGCGAGGTCGGAATTGAGTCAACCATCGTCGGCCTGACCGACGGAACAGCGAGGTTGCTCAGACCAGGCGGCATCGCACGCGAAGAGATCGAACAGATCCTGGGGTCTGCTCTTTTGGGAGCAGACACACACATGCATCCAGAAGCCCCAACAGCGCCTGGCATGCTTACATCCCATTATGCTCCGAATTCCACAATGAAATTGAATGCTGCCGAGGTTGCCTCCGGAGAGGCATTGCTTTCCTTCGGCGCTGAACGGCTGCCCGGGGCCGATCAGGCCGTTGCCGAGTTCAATCTCAGCCCGGGTGGCGACTTCAGGGAAGCGGCTGCCAACCTGTTTCAGGGCATGCGTATCCTTGACGCCTGCGGTTCACGCGCCATCAAGGTACAGTTTATCCCCAACATCGGTCTTGGCGAGGCGATCAACGACCGTTTGCAACGTGCAGCGGCACCACGTGGTTGAAGTGATCACCTGCAAGTTGACGTTGAGCCTGATCCTGCCGACCGAACTCGGATGGCGATTTCGTGGGCAGCGCCAAAAAAAGGGCAAACATATCAGCATTTCACACGTGTGACTTCGCGTGCGAGATGAACGCCGACCGCCTTAAGTTAAGTCGAAAACACTCGCAAGTTTCCAATATAGCAGATGAACTAAAAACAAGTTGATGACTTGGGCTGAGCTTGCCACTTCGGACAAACAAGCAAGTGTACAATAGTCCGATTGCAAACTTATCAACACCTTGGGCATGGTGGATTACGGTAAAATGCTCGCATTCCCTTACGAGAATCACATAGGTTGAAAATCAGAATTGAGATGCAGCGGACCTCCCCTCGAGCATTGCGGTGCTCGCACCTTGGTCAGGCCGGCGGAAGCGCCGGCCTTCTTTTTGGCCAGGCAGCACCTGCAAGATCAAAGCGCACGCATTTTCCCCTAAGACCTATCATCAATTGACAGGGCGTTTGCGGACAGTTCTGATGACTGTCAGCAATTCAAAACACAAAACCTTCCGGAAACGCCTCTTTGTCAACGCTCATACTGCATCACCCGTCCTATCTCGACCACCTCACACCATTGGGTCATCCTGAACGGCCAGACCGGATCCGGGCGATCGACCGCATTCTGGAACACGAAAAATTCCAGTCGGTGGAACGGGACCTCGCCCCTGTGGGCGCTCTTGAGGACATCGCGCGTGCGCATCCAATGAGCTATGTGGACCAATTGCACCGACTTTCGCCCGAAGAGGGCGTTGCCCGTGTCGATGCGGATACGACCATGTCACCCGGGACCTGGGAAGCTGCGCTCAGAGGCGCCGGCGGTGCCTGCCGGGCCGTCGACGAGGTCCTTACCAAAAAGGTCAGCAACGCCTTTTCGGCCTCCCGTCCGCCCGGACACCATGCAGAAAAAGACCGGGCAATGGGCTTCTGTTTCTTCAACAACGTTGCTGTTGCAGCAAGATATGCTCAGGACAAACACGGTATCGGACGCGTTGCAATCGTCGACTTTGATGTTCATCACGGCAACGGAACGCAGGACATCTTCTGGGACGACCCGACCGTGATGTATTGCTCGACGCATCAGATGCCGCTTTATCCTGGCTCGGGCGCAGCTACGGAAACCGGTGAAGCAAATACCATCGTGAACGTTCCGCTTGCGCCGGGCGAAGACGGACTGGCCTTCAAGGAAGCCTTCGAGGTTGGCGTCTTGCCTCGCCTTGAGGACTTTGCGCCCGAGCTGGTGATCATTTCGGCCGGTTTTGACGCGCACGCCCGGGATCCGCTCGGCGGCCTCAATCTGGTCGAAGCCGATTTTGCCTGGGCGACGCGTGTGCTGATGGACGTGGCCGACAAGCACAGCAACGGCCATGTTGTCTCTGTTCTAGAGGGTGGCTACGATCTGGAGGGTCTTGCCCGCTCTGCGGCCGCTCATGTGATGACGCTCATGACCGGCTGAAACCCGGACACCGAAAAACGACGGGGATCGTTGCCCCAAACTTCGTTTATCGACTTGACCTCAACAGTCAGGCCCGCAAGTTTCACTTGCTATCTGGTTTCAGACAAGGACCGCACCAATGACCGACGCTGCAGGCGACATTTCCGGACTCTCCTTTGAGGACGCCCTCAAGCAGCTGGAAACAATCGTGCGCGAACTCGAGCAGGGCAACGTTCCCCTGGAGCGCAGCATCGAGATGTATGAGCGCGGCGATGCCCTGCGCAAGCATTGCGATACGCTGTTGAAGTCCGCAGAAGCCAAAGTGGAGAAGATCCAGCTCGGCCAGGATGGCAACGCCAGCGGCACGGCCGCACTGGATCCGCAATAACAAGCCCTACCCACGCTTTTCCTATCTTCATTGGAACGCTGTTTCGTCGCCTAATCCAACGTGACCGCTGCGCCTAAGTGCGTCGCGGAGGATTGCTGTACAAGGTCGTGACCCAGTAGGCGACTTGTTGTCGAAATGGGTTCAGTTGCCATTTCACAAACTAGTTGATAGTAATATTTACAAGTCTAAGAGATCTTTATGTAATATTTAGTAGATGCTTCCTATAATGCCAGCGCTTAGCAAATCAGAAGAAGTAGATCTACTTTTGCGCGTACTGGAATGCTCCACGCAATCAGAAGGCTGGACGCGTATTCTCGACTTCATTGACGCTAAACTCAACTGCAAGTCATTTCTGTCGGAATTCGAAAGAAACGGAACGCCGACCAAGGAATTTGCCGGAAGCCAATCGGAGAACAGGTTAAGCGATCTGTTGCAGCCGCCCCCCTTCGGCCGGGGACCGGATGCGCTCCAGTTTCTTATCAGTGAAGCTCCGCTGCTTTATCCCTATTGCAAAACCACGCTCGAAAAGGGCGAGTTCAACGGCAACAGGCCGGTTGCCGGATCAGATCCAGCAAACGCTGATCTGGCCGCTGGTGCTCCCAACAGTGAAGCTAGTCTCCCTGCGGATCATAGTCTTAGCGAAACACCCGGGCTGATTTCCCCGTTAAACCGGACCGAAGCCACCACGATCCTGTTTGGCTGTCTCTTCACCGAGCACACGCTCGACAGCATCGACGTCACGCTTGCGAACGACACGTTTCGAAGGATCTCAAAGGCTTTGGCGCCCGGGCTCGATGCCTACTACCAGATCGAAAAGGAGCGGTCCGCAAACCGGATACAGAGTATCCTCTTGTCCAGTATCGCCTGCCCGGCCGTACTTCTTTCAGCCGACAGGACGGTCCTGGGGCACACGACGTCAGGGATAGAGGACCTCCTGCGATCCGGCACAGCCGTCCTGCGGGGCGACAAGCTGGACTTCAAGAACAAGCAACTTGAAGAAAGTCTGCAAGATCTGCTGGAGGCAACCAGATTTGGCAAAGACGCAAGCGCGAACGAGCACGGCGCATCAATCAGCCCGCCATCTGCCACGCACTCTGTCTATATCGAGGACCAGGAGAGTTTCCTGAAGAGGATTACCGTCGACGCGATCCCACCTGCTGAAAGCAGCGCCATGTCTGCATCACTGCCCTGGATCGTTCTGCGGATTTCCAGACCCCTTGAACTTCCGGAAGACATCGAGACCGTGCTGCAACAGCGTTATGAACTTTCACATTCGGAAGCACATCTTGCCCGGCACCTGACCATGACCGGGTCGATGAATGACACCGTTGATCAGCTTGGGATCACCCGGAATACCGCCAAGACCCACTTGCGCCGGGTGTTTGAGAAAACCGGCGTTCATACACAACTACAACTCGCGAAGCTGGTTCACAGATTGTCCGGACTTTTTTGAGTGCACCTGCGCCGGCTAAATCGAAAACGGATCTAACGTGAGCAATTGCCTGTCTTTCGGGCAATTTCCTGACCAAGCGTCAAATAAAAGTGGGGCCGCAAAATTGCGACCCCAAGTTGATCACTGTGCACGTGGCCCCATCGACCACACCCAATCCATTAGGCCAGATCAGCACCGGATGCATCACCCAAAAGGGTGACTGAATTTCAAAAAGAGGTGTCAGCGGAAAAAATGCACACGATCTGCGTCGCACCTGGCAATTCATCAAATAGTGTCCGTCAGCGTTATGCGGTTGAAGCCAGTAACAATTTGGCGCATTCCGCGTGCTGCAATTGCGCCCTATAAAGGGTTAGTGTATGCCTGCCCGCCTGTTTTTATTCGTGGAGCCATCAAAAGCGTGTCTTCAAAGCCTGATACACCTCTTCTGGACAAGGTCACCTCGCCCGCAGACTTGCGTGCACTGGAGGAGGCAGATCTTCGGCAATTGTCGGACGAGCTGCGGTCGGAAACCATTGACGCCGTGTCCATCACCGGAGGCCACCTTGGTGCAGGGCTTGGGGTCGTCGAGCTGACCGTTGCGCTCCACTACGTGTTCAACACACCGGACGACAAGATCATCTGGGACGTCGGACACCAATGCTATCCGCACAAGATCCTGACCGAACGGCGTGACCGGATCCGCACCCTGCGCCAGGGCGATGGCCTGTCCGGCTTCACCAAACGGGCAGAGAGCATCTACGACCCCTTCGGCGCGGCTCACTCCTCCACGTCAATCTCCGCCGGTCTCGGAATGGCCGCTGCACGGGATCTAAAGGACGGCGACAACAATGTCATCGCCGTAATCGGCGACGGCGCCATGTCGGCGGGCATGGCGTATGAAGCCATGAACAATGCCGGACATCTCAGGTCGAGACTGGTCGTCATTCTCAATGACAACGACATGTCCATTGCCCCGCCCGTTGGCGCAATGTCCGCTTATCTCGCCAAGCTTGTGTCAGGCCCGACCTATCAGACCCTTCGAGACGCCGCCAAGAACATCGCCAAGAACCTGCCGAAGCCCGTCTTCGAAAAGGCAGCACGCGCAGAAGAGTATGCGCGCGGGTTCTGGACCGGCGGCACAATGTTCGAAGAGCTTGGCTTTTATTATGTCGGTCCGGTCGACGGGCACAATCTTGAGCATCTTTTGCCGGTTCTGAAGAACGTGCGCGACACGCATCACGGCCCGGTTCTGATTCACACAGTGACTCAGAAGGGCAAAGGCTACGGACCAGCGGAAGGCGCCAAGGACAAATATCACGGCGTTGCCAAGTTCGATGTCATCACCGGCAAGCAGTCCAAGCCGAAAGCAAACGCGCCGAGCTATACCAATGTGTTCGCGTCGTCTCTGATCAAGGAAGCTGAAGCCGACGAAAAGGTCGTCGCGATCACCGCCGCCATGCCGGACGGGACCGGTCTGAACCTCTTTGGCGAAGCGTTTCCGGAACGGACATACGATGTCGGCATCGCCGAGCAACACGCCGTTACCTTTGCCGCCGGGATGGCAACGGAAGGCTTCAAGCCCTTTGCCGCGATTTATTCCACCTTCCTTCAGCGTGCCTATGATCAGGTTGTTCACGATGTGGCCATCCAAGGTCTGCCGGTGCGCTTTCCCATCGACAGAGCCGGTCTTGTCGGCGCCGACGGGCCCACGCATGCCGGTGCGTTCGACACGGCTTTCCTGTCCTGCCTGCCCGGCTTCGTCGTAATGGCGGCAGCCGACGAGGTTGAATTGCGTCACATGGTGGCGACAGCGGTCGCTTATGACGAAGGCCCGATTTCGTTCCGCTATCCGCGCGGCGAAGGTGTCGGGCTCGACATGCCGGAGCGCGGCAGCGTTCTGGAAATCGGCAAGGGCGTGATCCGCCGCGAAGGCACCAAGGTCGCACTCCTCAGCTTCGGCGGCCGCATGAATGAATGCCTGAAAGCTGCCGATGAACTCGATGCAGCTGGTCTGTCGACAACCGTCGCAGACGCCCGCTTCGCCAAACCGCTGGACATGGACCTGATCCGCCGGCTTGCCCGCGAGCACGAAGTTCTGGTCACGATCGAGGAAGGTTCTTCGGGCGGCTTCGGCAGCCACGTGCTTACGCGCCTGGCGGATGAGGGCCTGTTGGACGGCGGCTTGAAGATCCGCAGCCTGGCCCTTCCGGACGTCTTCATCGATCAGGACAAGCCGGACGCCATGTATGCCTCGGCCGGCCTGAACTGCGACGGGATTCTCAAGACGGTCTTTACCGCGCTCGGAACGGAAATGCTGGTTGCACCGCAGCGCGCATAACCGCTTTCAGAAACAGTCAAATCGTCGCCTGTGACCGAGATTGCGACATGCCTCAAATCGTGATTGACACAGGCTGCCAGACCTGAAAATGCTGGTGTGCAGGATCAAACGCGTCGGTTCCAACCGGCGCTTTTGTTTTCGCACTCTGTGATGCATGCGGGAGGCAGCCATGGCACAGACACTCATTTCCGTGTCAGCCCTTTTGTTGTCCGTTGCCCTGCTCATTTTCGGGCACGGCCTTCAAACCACGCTCCTGCCGCTGGCCGCGAACCGATTCTATTTCACGGACTTTGAAATCGGCTTCATTTCCTCGGCTTACTTTGTCGGCCTGGTACTCGGATGCCTTGGCGCGCCGCTTCTCATCATGCGCGCCGGTCATATTCGTGCCTTTGCCGCATTGGTTTCGCTGATGTCAGGTGCCGCCATCCTGCACCCGATCATCATCGATCCCTACGCCTGGTTTGTCATCCGCGTCGTGTCCGGGTTCAGTCTGGCAGGCTTCTACATGATCGTCGAAAGCTGGCTGAACGAGAGCGCGACCAATGAAAACCGCGGCACCATCATGTCGGTCTACATCGTGATCGTGTTCGGCGCCCTGATCCTGGGGCAGGTTTCGATTGCCAGCATGAGCATCGCCTCCTTCGTCCCGTTTGCCGTGGCTTCAGTTGCGCTCAGCCTCGCCGTGATGCCGATTTCCTTGACGACGGCGACGCAACCGGCGCCGATCACACTGGTTCGTTTCCGGCCGGTACAGCTCTACAAAACCTCACCGGCCGCGTTCGTTGGCATCCTGCTGATCGGCGTTTCGCAAGGCGCGATTTTCACGCTGTCGCCTCTCTACGGATCGCAGATCGGACTGTCGACCAACCAGTCTGCTTACTACGCAGCTGCAATTATCGGCGGGGGCATGATTGCACAGTGGCCCGTCGGCCGCCTTTCAGACCGTATGGACCGGCGCCTCGTTCTCGTTGGAATGGGCACAGCAACCGCGGTGTCGTCGCTCCTGATTGTCGCGTTTTCACCGACCCTGCTTCCGGTTGCCATCCTGACCGCCGTGCTTGTCGGCATGTTCACGCAGCCGCTCTACGCGATTGCGGTTGCCCATGCCTTTGACCACGCAGCCCCGGAGGATTTTGTCGAAACGTCGTCCGGCATGCTGCTTTCATTCGGGATTGGCTCGATCATCGGCCCGATCGTTGCCTCGCTGATCATGGGTCAAATCGGACCGTCCGGCCTCTATGTCATGATCGCGGTGGTCAGTCTGATGATGGCCGCCTTTGTCCTGACACGTATCTTCACGCGCCAGGCGCTTACCGAAGACGAAAAGACAGACTTCGAATATGCGGCAACGGCACAAGTCGGTACCGTCATTTCGCCCGAGCCGCTTGACGTTGAATCGGAAGAATACGTCATTCCGCCGGAAGAGTTCCCGGCCTACGAGGACGACATCTATAATTTCGATACAGCTTCGGAAGAAGAGAGTGACGACGCAGGCGACAAAGATAAAACTCCCGAAAAGGCTTCAGACGCTGGTGAGAAAGCGCCGGAGACCGATACGGAAAGCGCGAGCGACGCCAACACCGACACACCGGACGGGACCGAGAAGAGCACGAAGCCCGGCTCTTCATGACAATCGCAAGCAACCTGCGCGGTTTCGCCACTCGACAGACGCACGGAACAGGCCTATAGCCGTCTGATGGCTTTGCGTGGATCACATTTGCAGATCTTGCGGCAGGAGCGCCATCCTCTGGTGGCGCTGGCAACGCTCGCCTTTTCGCTGCGCCTGTGTCTGGTCATTCTCGCAACGGCTTTCTCGGCTGACCGCGCTGCCGCTTCCGGCCTATCGGACATCTGCAGGTCTCCTGCTGGCCAGGAGCAAAGCGTTCCCTGGTCACACGACATGCTGGCCTGCCAATGCGGACCGGTGTGTTCGCATGGCTGCGCACAAGGATCTGCTCTGGCAGGTTCACTTTCGGCAGCACCAGAGTGCGCCGCCGGTTCCGGCGCGTGTCTTCATGACAGAGATCTTTCTGCCAGCGATGCCGCCAAGGACCGCGTAGCTCCCATTCGCGGCCCACCTTCCTCCGTTATCTGAACTCACAAAAACTTTCAGACATACCGAGGAAAATCCCAATGAAACTCTGGACTTCCATCGCCGCTGCGACGGCGCTTACGCTCGTTTCTCTTTCCGCAATCGCCGCAGACTACAAGGCCGGTGACCTGACACTGTCCAACACCTGGACCCGTGCGACGCCGCCGAAAGCCAAGGCAGGCGGCGGTTTCGTGGAAATCGTCAACAACGGCTCTGAAACCGACAGGCTTGTTGCCGCTCAATCCGATGTCGCTGCAAAAGTCGAGATCCATGAGATGTCCGTGACCGACGGCGTGATGAAAATGCGGGAACTTGAAGGCGGAATTGAAATTCCGGCCGGTGAGACCGTCACCTTGAAGCCGGGCGGCCTGCACATCATGTTCATGGGCCTGAACCAGTCGTTCGAGGAAGGTTCGACGGTACCGGTTGTCCTGACTTTCGAAAAAGCAGGAGACGTCGCCGTTGAACTCGACGTTGCCAAGATGGGCGCCAAGTCGATGGCTCACGACCAAGAGGGTCACAACCATGAAAACCACAACCACGAGAGTCACAGTCACAACTGATCTCGTTTGAAGAGGACAAACCATGTCTGGCTTGAAACTCTTCCGGTACATGGCCTGGGCGGCGGTTGCCGTCCTGGCGGCCGTGTCCGGCTTCCTGGTCTATCAGCAGACCGCAAGCAATCAGAATTCTGGAGACCTGCTTGAACCACTGGCAGCGATCGGAGGACCATTCGAACTTGTCGACGGCAATGGTGAAACCGTCACCGACGCGACCTTTGCCGGAAAACCGCTGGTTCTTTTCTTCGGCTTCACCTACTGCCCGGATGTCTGTCCGACCACCTTGTCGGAATTGCAGGGCTGGATGGAAGCGCTCGGAGACGACGCGGACAAGCTGAACTACGCCTTTGTCTCCGTGGACCCGGAACGGGATACACCTGATGTCATGCGCGATTATGTCTGGGCCTTCGACAAGCGGATCACACCCTTGACGGGCTCAAACGAGCAGGTGGATGCGATGATCAAGGCCTATCGCGTCTATGCCAAGAAGGTGCCCCTTGACGACGGCGACTATACGATGGACCATTCCGCAGCCGTTTATCTGATGAACGCGGACAACAAGTTTGTTGGCACGATCGCCTACCAGGAAGCGGAAGACAACGCCTTGAAGAAGTTGCGGCGACTGATCGACAACGCACCGGCTTCCTCATAAAGAATTGCGGAGTGGACATTCAAAAATGCGCATGCCGCTCTACATCGGACTGACTGCCGGCGCGACGGGTCTCGTCGCGCTGTCGGCCCTGCTTTGGCTTTATGCCGGAGAGCGGGTCTACGCCGACAGGCTGCTTTCAGCGATCGCAAACTGTTTCGGCTAAGTGTCCGGCTCTGCTTTTCATCTCTTCCACAAACGCCTGACTTAAGGGCATGACCTCCAAGCGCCTCGATCAGCATCTCGTCGACACCGGACATTTCGCAAGCCGGGCACGCGCACGTGACGCCATCTTGCGCGGCACTGTCACGGTACAGGGACGTGTTTGCCGCAAACCGGCTCAAAAAGTCGCCTCGGATTCCGACCTTCACGTTGCGGACCCGGCAGCAAACTACGTTTCGCGAGCGGCATTGAAACTCCTGGCAGGACTTGAGAGCTTCGGCGTCGATCCGAAAGACAAAATCTGCCTGGATGTCGGTGCATCGACGGGCGGTTTCACGCAAGTTCTCCTGGAGCGCGGTGCGCTGAAAGTGCATGCGATCGATGTCGGCCATGATCAACTGCACGCCTCCCTGCGCGGTCATCCCAACGTTTTCGCGCAGGACGGCCTAAACGCACGAGATCTTCAGCGAGACCACCTTCAAGATGACGCACATGACCTCGTTGTTTCCGACGTCAGCTTCATCTCCCTGAAACTCGCCCTGCCACCGGCACTCGACCTCGCAGCCCCCGGCGCTGAAGCGATCTTGCTGGTCAAACCGCAATTCGAAGCCGGTAGGGACAAGATCGGCAAAGGCGGCCTGGTCGATGCGTCTGTTGCAAAAGAAACCGCCCAGGACCTTCAGCACTGGCTTTCCTCCCAGCCCGGCTGGACGGCAGGCGACTTGATCCCCTCACCTGTCAAAGGTGGCGATGGCAATGCCGAATGGCTGCTCTATGGGAAGAAAGACCCGTTCTGAAGCCGCTGAAGGAGACTTGCTCAATGCGGCGCCAGAGGCTATCGCTCGGCCATGAGTGAGAGAGAGATTCAAATTACCGACCTCGGCCACCGCGGCGACGGCATCGCGCACACGCAAGAGGGCGCCATATATGTCAAAGGCGCGCTTCCAGGCGAAGTCGTCCACGCCGATATCGTGGACGGGCGTGCCCAAAACGTGACTTTCAAATCAATGTCGCCGGACCGGGTTTCACCGGTTTGCAAACACTTTGAGGTTTGCGGCGGCTGCTCGGTTCAGCATCTTTCCGCACAACCTTATCTCGCCTGGAAACGCGAGCTCGTAAGCAGAGCGCTTCGCGACCGGGGTATTGAGAAGACAGTCAATGAAGCTCTCCCGGCGACACAAGGCGGCCGCCGCCGTGCCGTTTTGACGGCCACACGCGCCGGACGGCACCCCTTGCTCGGCTATCACGAGAAGTCCAGCAACCGCTTGGTTGATATCATGGAGTGCCCCGTTCTCGACCCGGCAATTGCCAACGCGCTTCCCGGCTTGAAATCGCTGGCGGCAGAAGTCCTGCCGAAAAAAGGCGACCTGCGCATGACCGTGCTGAACACCACCACCGGTCTCGATGTGGCCCTCGACAAGGCGGACAAGACCTATGACCGGAAAATCCCGGTCCTGTCTCAGAAGACGGTGGAACTGGATCTCGCGCGGCTGTCGGTGAACGGCGAGGTTCTACTTGAGATACGACCACCAATGCTCGACATGGGCGGGATCGGACTGGTGGCAGCGCCGGGCGGGTTTACCCAGGCAACGCTCGCGGCAGAGGAGGCCCTCTCCCGGCTCGTGCTGGCGGGGGTCGGTGAAGCCAGAACGGTTGCGGATCTGTTTTCAGGCGTCGGAACCTTCGCGTTGCGGCTCGCCCGTCATGCGAATGTTCATGCGGTTGAAGGCGATGCGGCCGCCGTCGCTGCGTTCGACAAGGCGCTCAGAAAGCCCCAGGGCCTGAAAAAGGTCACGTTTGAACGCCGCGATCTCTTTCGACGCCCCCTCGTTCGCGAGGAACTGGAAGCCTTCGACGCCGTGGTCTTCGACCCGCCGCGCGCCGGAGCGCAGGCTCAGGTAGAAACGCTGGCTGGATCGACTGTCAGGACGATTGTCGCCGTCTCCTGCAATCCGGCAACACTGGCCCGGGACCTGCGCCTCCTGATCGATGGCGGCTACACGCTTCAAAGCGTCACACCGGTGGACCAGTTCCTCTATTCGCCCCATATTGAAGTGGTGGCGGTTTTAGTCAGGGAGTGAGCGATGGGAGCGGCAGACGAGAAGCTTCAACCTCCGGTGGGAAACAAGAGTACCCCTCCGCTCCTCAGCCTTGCCCGGCGTACCAGATACGCGCTTCACCAGGGCAGCCGCGTGGCGCTCTACACACTTCATTCTGAAGCCATGCGCCGCATGAACAAGCGGATCCAAAAGGATCTGCCCGACACGCCGAAGATCACACCAGACGGTCCGGTCCCCAGTCAGCGGCGCATGCTTGCCGACATTTTCAAACTGTTCGCGGACGATCTGCAAGCCGTCGAAGACGGTCTTTATCCAATGCCGTCGGACGGGACCATGACAGCCCGCGAACTGCTTGACACCAGCCGGGCCTTTTTCAAGGACGTGCCGGAAGTCGCCCGGCGCCGCGCAACCGGAGCCCATCAGGAAGTCAACGAAGAGCCGGCCGGCTTTGCCGAAGCGTTGCCGCGCTACTATCGCCAGAACTTTCACTTCCAGACCGATGGTTGGCTGTCTGAAGACAGCGCAAAACTCTACGACTTCCAGGTGGATGTTCTTTTCTCGGGAGCAACGGCTGCGATGCGCCGCAAGGTCCTTTTGCCGTTTGCCGAGATCCTGAAACAAAAGGACCAGCGCAAGGTCGCCTATCTCGACATTGCCTGCGGAACCGGTGGTCTGCTGCGCCCGGCGCTCAAAGCGTTCCCGCGCCTCAAAGGCGTTGGCCTCGATCTTTCCGAGCCTTACCTGAATGTTGCCCGCGAACGGGCAAAGACACGCCGCGCAAGCTATGTCACTGCAATGGCGGAAAATTTGCCATTCGCTGATGGCTCATTCGACGTCATCTCCTGCGTATTCCTTTTTCACGAGTTGCCACCGAAGGTCCGGCGCAAGGTGCTGGCGGAAGTGTCGCGGGTTCTGAAGCCGGGTGGCTCGTTCCTTTTCGTTGATAGCCTGCAGACCGGCGACGTGCCGGACTATGACGGTCTCCTGTCGCTTTTCCCGCAGCTTTTCCACGAACCGTATTATAACTCTTATCTCAAAGAGGATCTCACCAGCCTTTGTTCTGATGAAGGACTTGAAGAACGCTGGATGACGCCGGCTTTCGTCTCGCGCGCGGCGGAATTCGTGAAAACCAGGTAACGCCACCCCTTTCAGTATCGCTGAATTTTTTGCGCTCTTTCTCTTGTGACTGAAAGGGAATGGGCTTATACGCGATAGCATGAGACTCGATCAATGGCTGTTGCAGACTGGGGAAAGCCGGAGCGCCTTTGCGCGGCGGGCAGACCTGTCGCCTGCGTCTGTGACGGCTCTTTGCAACGACCCGAACGTTTGGGTATCACGGGACATGGCCCGAAAGATCGCCATCGCAACCGATGGCGCCGTCACACCAAACGACTTTCTCGGACTGTCCACAACCAAGGAGCATCCTGTGTCCCAGGCCCGTGTCGCTGAAGCAATCCGTGCGTTCGAACGTGGTGAAATGGTGGTCGTGACCGACGATGACGATCGCGAAAACGAAGGCGATCTGATTGTTGCCGCGTCGAAAATCACCTCCGAACAGATGGCTTTCATGGTCCGCCACACATCGGGGATCATCTGCGCGCCGATGACGCCGGCCAATGCAAGGCGTCTCAGGCTCGACCCGATGGTTGCTGAAAATGATGCACCTCTGGCGACCGCCTTCACGATTTCCGTCGACTATCGGCAAGGGCTGACTACCGGTATTTCCGCCGAAGAACGCTGCGCCACGGTGCATGCGCTTGCCAACCCGAACGTTGCTGCCGATGATTTTGTGCGCCCGGGTCACATCTTTCCGCTGGTTGCCAAGGAAGGCGGCGTGATGATGCGGTCCGGACACACGGAAGCCGCCGTTGATCTGTGCCGTTTGTCAGGCCTTGAGGAGGTCGGCGTCATCAGTGAACTCGTCAACGACGATGGCACCGTCAAGCGCGGAGCCCAGGTTGCCGAGTTTGCAGCCGAGCACGACCTCAAGATGGTGTCCGTGTCCGACCTGATCGCCTGGCGGCAGCGAACGGAACGCATGGTTGAAAGGGTCAACGAGCAACCGGTCGAAACGATCGCAGGCGCGGCCTATGCGATGACATATTCGACGCCCTATGACCCGATGCACCACCTTGCCATTGTCTATGGGGACATTCTCGACGGCCGCGGTGTTCCCGTCCGTCTGCAACTGGAATCGGTTCTGGATGACGTCTTCGGCGAAACGAGGCCCCTCGATCACATCATGAATCTCTTTGCCGAACGCGGGCGAGGCATCATCGTGTTCTTGAGGGAAGGTTCGGTCGGTGTGGCGCGCCAGTCGCGGCGGCCACGCTCCGACTTCGAAGCAGCGGACACCGAAGAGCACGGCTCCGCCCAGGCACGCCAGGAACAATGGCGTGAGGTTGGTCTTGGTGCTCAGATCCTGAAAGATCTTGGGGTCAGCTCAATCCGCCTCCTCGCCTCTCGCGAGCGCCACTATGTTGGCCTGGAAGGCTTTGACATCAAGATCGACGAAACCGAAATTCTCGACAATTGACCCTGACCAAATGCGGGCGTGCTGCCGCCCGCACAGGTTTTAGGTCAGGGCACTAGCTTTACCTACTTCAGGTATTCGTTGAAAAACGCAATCGTGCGCTCTTCCGCTAGCTTGGCCGCGGCTTCGTCGTAGCGAGGCGTCGTATCGTTGTGGAAGCCGTGGTTCACGCCGGGATACATGTGGGCCACGTAGTTCTTGCCATTGGCCTTGAGCGCTTCCTCGTAGGCCGGCCAGCCCGCGTTGATACGCTCGTCCAGTTCGGCAAATTGCAGCATGAGAGGCGCCTGGATCTTCGGCACGTCCGCTGCATCGGCCTGACGGCCGTAAAACGGAACACCAGCGGCCAGTTCCGGATAGGCAACCGCAATGGCGTTGACGACACCGCCGCCGTAGCAGAACCCGACCGCTCCGACCTTGCCGGTGCTGTCATCACTGTTCAAAAGGTATTCGAAGCCGGCAAAGAAATCGTTCAGAAGCTTCTCACGGTCGACGGTGCGCTGGAGCTCACGGCCCTCGTCGTCGGTACCCGGATAGCCACCGACCGAGGTCAGACCATCCGGAGCCATTGCCATGAATCCAGCCTTGCCGAGACGACGTGCGACGTCTTCGATATAGGGATTCAGGCCACGGTTCTCGTGAATGACCAGAACCGCCGGCAGCTTGCCTGTAGCGCCCGCCGGCTTCACCAGGTAGGCATTGACATCTCCATGCCCGTTAGGGGACGGATAGGTGATGCGCTGCGTTTCGATAGCGGCATCGTCCGGGTCCACCTGCTGGGCAAGCGCGTAGTTCGGAGAGAGCTGATCCAGCAGCATCGCGGCGGTCACGCCTGCAACGGTGAACTTGGCCGCTCCGTTCAAAAACTCGCGTTTCGTGATCTTGCCGTGGGCGTAATAGTCATAAAGGTCGAGCAGTTCCTGCGGGAAGTCCTTCGCCGTCATGCGGCGAACCGGTGTCATGTCGTTCATCTCATTGCTCCCTGATCAGTGCGAACCTAGGGTACCTTAGTCCGATGATGGACAAGGTCCACACTTGATCGACCGATAAGTTGTAACGGTTTGTAACAGGCGATGATGCAAATCTGTGTTGCATCCCCTTTTCACCCTGGAGCCAGGACCCTAGTGCGAGAAGATTTCCTCAATCCAGCGGCTGACCGCCAGCATGCGCGCGAGACCGGCTTGATCTGAGTGCTGCATGAGCCAGACTTCCCGCAGGAGATCAGGCTTTGGGTCCGGCAATCGCTTCAGACGCTGGTCCGTTTCGGCAATCTTGATTGGAATGACGGAACGCCCCAAGCCGCTCGCAACCGCTTCTATCACGCCTTCCAGGTCGCTCGGCCGAACACTCGAGATCCTGTCACTATCGGATTTCAGGTGCTCCGCCATCCACCGCGCCTGCGGCAGGAAGCTCATGTTTTCGTGATACATGATCCAAGGCAAGTCAGGTGTTGTGACCCCGGCGGGGCCATAGGCCGCGTGCTCCAGAACCGCAATCCGCTTCACCGTCACATTGTATCCACCATCCTGGGGCCGGCCGAGGCGAATGGCCATATCCGTCTCCCGGCGTGTGAGACTGACATTCCTGACTTCGGATGCAAGATGCAGCTCGATCCCCGGGTGCTGTTCGGCAAAACGTTTCATCTGCGGCATCAGTATTTTTGTGTTCACGACCGGGACGGAAGAAATCCGGACGATACCTTCTTCCGCCAAACGAGCGCCGGTCAATTCGGAGGTCAGCCGGTCAAGAGACGTCTCGACGGTTTCAATGTGCGATACCGCCGTCAGACCGGCCGCGGTCAACTCGAGTGAACCGTTCGCCGACTTTTCGATCAATTGCGCGCCTATCTCGGTTTGCAGCGCGCCAAGCCGCCTGGAAACCGTTGTCGCATCGACGTTCAATCGGTTGGCGGCGCCGGAAAGCGAGCCAGTGCGATAAAATGCCAGCAGGTATTTCAGGTTTTCCCAGTTCATTCTGCATTGTTGCAGCTCTCGTCTGCATTTTCGAGAATTTACTTGCGTTAATGCAGGCTGCTAAAAGCGGTCTTCTTCTACAAAGAGAAAACGATGCTCGAAGACTTAAGCCTCTGGACCGGATTGCCGCCAAGCCATCTGGTCATCAGCGCGACGATGGTGTTCATCGCCGGGCTGGTGCGTGGATTTGCCGGGTTCGGCCTGTCGGCGGTTCTCATGGCCAGCATCGTTGTGATCATTCCGCCGGTTGAACTCATCCCCGTTTGTTTTCTGCTCGAAGCGGCGGCAAGTCTGGCGATGTTTCGCGGAGGTCTGAGAGATGCTTCCTGGGGAACCGCTGTAACCCTGGCACTCTTCAGCGCAATCGGCATTCCGCTTGGCCTTGCCCTGACCACGAGCATCGATGCCGAACTTTCGAAACTGTTTGCGCTCCTGCTGGTGCTTTTCCTGACCTTCCTGCAACTGCTGAAAATCAATGTGCTCCCGACCTCAGAGCGGTACGCCCTTCCGGCGACAGGTTTCGCTGCAGGTGTTGTCAGTGGACTTGCATCCGTCGGCGGTATGGTCATCGCACTCTATGTGCTGGCGTCCCCGAAAAAGGCCCGCGAAATGCGCGGCGCACTGGTGCTCTATCTCTTTTTCAGCTTGTTCACGTCTTCGATCACACTGTTCCTGTTCGACGTCCTCGACGAACAGGCAGCCGCGCGCGGCGCAATCCTGTCGCCACTCGTTCTTGCCGGCGTCTTCATTGGGAGCAAACTGTTCAGCCGCAGCCTCGATCAGACTTACCGGCGTGTCTGCCTCTATCTGCTTGTCGTATTCGCGAGCGCTGGTCTCGTTCGGCTCGTCGCGTTCTGATAAACGTGAACGTTCGCTTACCCAACCTGCCCGCGGTGACGCAGAAAGTGGTCAGCCAGCACGCAGGCCATCATGGCCTCGCCGACCGGGACTGCCCTGATGCCGACGCACGGATCGTGGCGGCCCTTGGTCATGACATCGACTTCCTCACCCTTTCGAGTGATCGACTTGCGTTCGGTCAGGATCGATGACGTCGGTTTGACGGCGAAGCGAACGACGACGGGGTCGCCATTGGAGATGCCGCCGAGAACACCGCCGGAATTGTTCGTCAGGAAAACCGGCCGTCCGACATCGTCGATGCGGATCTCGTCGGCATTTTCCTCGCCAGTCAGGCGCGCTGCCTCAAAGCCGTTGCCGACCTCAACGCCCTTTACCGCGTTGATCGACATCATGGCCGACGCCAGTTCCGTATCAAGCTTGCCGTAGATCGGTGCGCCCCAGCCGGCCGGTACACCTTCAGCAACCACTTCGATCACGGCACCGACCGAAGACCCGGCCTTGCGGACACCATCGAGATAGGTCGTCCAATGTGCGGCGGCTTCGGCATCAGGCGAAAAGAAGGGATTGTTGCCCACTTCTGCCCAATCCCAGTTTCCCCGGTCAATGCGGTGTTCCCCAACCTGAACAAGGGCGCCGCGAATGGTTACCCCGTGCAGCACCTTTCTGGCAACCGCACCGGCAGCGACCCTCATCGCGGTTTCACGCGCGGACGAACGTCCACCGCCGCGGTAATCGCGTATGCCGTATTTGGCATCGTATGTGAAATCGGCATGGCCGGGCCGGAAGCGGTCCTTGATCTCCGAATAGTCCTTGGACCGCTGATCGGTGTTTTCCACCATGAGCGAAATCGGTGTGCCCGTCGTTTTCTGAACACCGTCGTCGTCGACCATGACACCCGACAGGATCTTCACTTCGTCGGCTTCGCGCCGCTGCGTCGTGAACCGGGACTGACCGGGCTTACGCTTTTCCATGTATCCCTGAATGTCCGCTTCCGTCAGCGGGACCAGCGGCGGGCATCCATCGATAACACAGCCGATTGCCGGGCCGTGGCTTTCCCCCCAGGTGGTGACACGAAACAAATGACCAAAACTGTTGTGGGACATGAAGATTTCCGAATGCAAACGGGAAAGACGTCAGGCGCCGAGCGATAAGCCATCATGGGAAGAAGCTCAAGCCCTTCATCCAGATCCGAGCCGCATGTCGATCCGCATCAGATGAGTTCGAGCAGAACACCGGATGCCTTGAAATCAAAGTTAAGCAAACCCGCAGCAATACTATCACGGTTGCGTGAGGCGCAAAAAAGAAGCTCTGTAATACGCCGTATTGATCGGAATCACGACTTCCTATTTGCCAATCTTTAAGGCTCCGCGGTTATTAAACTGATGCTTGGGTAGTTGAATGTGGGGCACAAAGGTGCACATCCGAGGTTGGCTGACAGGTCTTATCGTTTTCTTGCTGGCACCCTGCCTGCTGTTTGCCTCTCTCTGGTTCAACAGCAAATTCGAAAATGTCAGCTCGATCGACCGGAGCCTCGCCGGCTTGAACCTTATTCAGGCTCTCGGACCGTTGATGCAGGAGAAGGCATTGACGGGCAAGATCGACCAGCCAACCGAAATGTTGCATATGAAGCTCGCCGAGTTCGGGTCGCCGGATCGGTCGGACGAACTCTTGGCAGAGCTGGACGGCTTTCTTAAAGAACCGAACATTCCCAATGCATTGCGCAACGCAAGGACGCTGACATCCTCGATATCTCGGCTTGCAAAGCTCAACTCGTCGGCATCTTACGAGACTTCGAAATTCCCCCATCTGATCAATGACACGCTGCTGAGTGTCGTCATCGAGACGTCCGTGATGGTGAAGAACGGCAAAATGCTGAGCGCCAAGGACAGCATCAACACGTGGGACAAGATGCTGGTTCCCGTTCAGGGTGGCCAGTTCAAGGTCGCTGCCGACGGCGCCTCCCGTGCAACGATCGAAAACTTCAAAAACCTCAAAGGGCCGAAGGCGGACATCCTGCGCGATAAAGCGGCGGCCTTCCGAAGCGCAAATCTCGCCTATCAGTCTGCAGGCGCGAAACTGCTCTCCTCCACGATCAAGGGCTCAAGTGGCGGTGACATTACCAACGAGCAGCTGAACGTCATACAGCCCGACTTCGTGCGCACGATTTTCGCCCTCTGGCAGGTGGCAGCGGACTATCTGCACGAAGACCTGCAGGAACAACGGGCCGAAACGCTGTTTGCGGTTGCCCTCGCTGGCCTTGTCGGCGGCCTTGTGATCATTGCCGCCTTTGCCATCGCCGTCGCACTAAGCAGGGCACTGGCGGTCCGCACCCAGGAAGAATTCGATAACCTCGGATTTCACGATCCGCTGACGGGCCTGCCCAACCGCCGCGCCCTTTTGAAGACAATCAGAGCCATGCCCAGCGCGCAGGAGACGGATCGCGCCGGCCTCGTGATCATCGATGTCAGGCATTTCAAGAAGGTCAACGATCTGTTTGGCGACCAGAACGGTGACGCGATCCTGAGGGACGTTGCCGAAGAACTGGTCCAGTTCGCGGACGCTCAGGACTTTTTGTGCCGCACGGGCGGTACCGAATTCACGCTGATGCGTCCGCGTGTCACCGACACGGAAGACTTCGAAAAGCTGCCCGCACGGATCATTCGAGAGCTTGGCAAGGAACGCCTGGTTGAGGACAAGAAGACGGTGCTTGAATCGAGTGCCGGTCTGCTAATCAGCCAACCCGGCGATCCGGTGAGCGACCAGACGCTGGTCGATGCAGCGCTGGCGCTGCGTTCCGCGAAACAAAAAGCCCCAAGGAAGTGCGAAATCTTCACCGCGAAGATGCGTGACGCCTTTGAGGAATACGGAGAAATTGCCCAGAATCTATCCAAAGCCCTGATCAATGGCGACATCACGCCCTGGTTCCAACCGCAGGTGGATATCCACACCGACGAGGTGGTTGGAGCAGAGGCGCTCGTCCGCTGGCTGGATGACAAGCACATTCGCTATCCGGGATATTTCCTTCCGGCTGCTGCCGAAGCGGGCCATATGGATCGGATCGAGACCATTGTGCGCGAGAAGACGGTTGCGCTCGCCGCCGAATTGTCCGGCAGAACACGGCGCAATGTGCATTTCGGCTTGAATGTCACGGCGGATCTCCTGAGCAGCGCGAAGGCCGTCGAGGCGCTTTATCGCCAGGTTGAAGAGGCCGGACTTGACCCCTCCCTGATCAGTCTTGAAATCCTGGAGGCCGTCATGATCGACGAGGACAAGGCGATGCCGATCAAGGAAAACATCGCCAGATTGTCGGATCTTGGCTTTTTCATCGAACTTGACGATTTCGGTACAGGCCATTCCAGCATATCCAGCCTGCGAGACCTCAAGATTGACCGGGTAAAGATTGACCGCAGCTTTATTGCCGGCGTCGACAGCAAGCCGGACTTGCAAAAATTCACCAGCGCCTTGATCAACCTGGCCAAAAGCCTGGATATCAGCGTACTTGCCGAAGGTGTTGAAACGCCTGGTGAGCGCCAGTGGCTGGAACAAAATGGCTGCGATGTTATCCAGGGCTTCCTCATTTCCAGGGCCGTCCCGGAAAATGAACTTGCCACCATGATCCTCAAGCAGAACTTCGTGCAACGGCCGAAACCCCAGACCGGACATACAGCCGCCGTCGGATGAGACCGGGTGGGCAACCAGAGTTCGGGGATTTTACCTGAACGATGTCAGGCGGCCGCAGAACTTGCCTGACGCTCCTTGAATTCGGCCGCGGCCATTGAGAGACCGCCATCGGCACCATCGACGAAATGGATGTGTTGGCTATTGGCAATGTCTTGCACGAAACAGGTCATGAGCGCCTCATTTGATACATGCATGCCGTACACCACGTCGCCTTCCGCGAAGGCTGTACCAAGGCAGGTTTTGAGGGCCTCAAGCTGTTCGGGTGTGAGGTCGAGCACGAGTTGCAGGCTGTCGCCGACTTTTCGGTGGTCCGTGTTGAGACTGAGTTCCTTGAAGTACTTCTTGGGATCGAAAGGACCGACCCGCCAACCCGTCGTATAACTCCAGACGAAGAAGACGCATTCAAGGACGGTTTTCGTCCATCCGCTCGCAAGCTGGCCGGCGGAGCCCAGATTGACTTCCAGTCCGAGCCCCTTGGGTGGAAAACGGAACTTCAGGCGTTGCTTTGTCGCCATCATCGCCCGGGCATCATCGACGAGGGGGTTGAAACCGAGTTCCTCACCGATCCGGTCCATCAATTCCGTCAGAGACCGCGCGCCCGCCGGCTTCAGGATCAGCGAGACAATCTGCCCGTTTTGCGCCGGCAGTGGCTCCCAGCGGCATGAAAGACCGTCCAGCGGCGGCAGATCAGTGTCTTCGGATTTGATCGCGTAGGGCCGGACGGCTTCCGGATCTTTTAGAAGCTCGTCAGCAATTCCAAGACCGTCACCAACGATCATGGCCAGATGGTTTCCCGGGCTCAGAAGATATTTGCGCAGCTTGATGTCACCGCCCCTGCTCCTGATTTCCGCCACCGGGATGGCTGCGGCTCTCAATTCCAGGTCCATGACCTGCCTGGCAAGACCCACAACGCCAGCAAGCGCTGCCTTGCCACTCTCGAGGTCTCCTTCAGGGACCAGCAACATGGCGCCGTCGCCGCCGAAGACGAACGGCACACGATCCCGGCTGACGCTGTTGAGGACTGCCGCGATGACCGAAGCGCCCACCATGTTGACGTCCTTGTAACGGCCTTCCGCCACCGCATCACCTGAACGGACAATATCGGCGGCAAGCACATACCAGTCATCTGGAACGGGACGATAGTCGTTCAGTTCGGCGACATTGCTGAAATCTGAAAAGCTCGGCAGCTCACGATAAAAATTTTCTGCAGACACTGCTTCCCCCTGAAATTGCCGATCCTACGTGGCAGCGCAGAAAGTCGATCACCAATGCCACGAACAAAAACAGTCACTTAATTGTGTAAAGTGTGGGGTCAGAGTGCGTTGCGATGCAACTGGTCGCAATGCGATCAATCAATCTACAGGTTCACAGTCCACCAAAGCGGCGGGCAGCACCTGTGCGGTTTAGGGTCAGGACCCTAATTCAGATTGCTCTGAACCGGCTGCCGTGCCAGACAAAAACCTTGTCCTGCGGCACATCCAGTTTCGGCACGTGAGCGGTTTCCAAACCTTCAAGCAAACCGCGCAACACGCGAAAAACGCCGCCATGCGAAACGACGACGGTTGGCTTGTCGACTGTCCCGAGCCAGTCGCGAACACGTTCGGTCAGCATTTCGTAGCTTTCGCCGCCCGGCGGAACGAAGCGCCATTTGTCAGCGCGCCGCTGCAGGATCAGATCCTGTTCCTCGTCGGCAAGATCTTCAAACGTGAAGCCTTCCCATGCGCCGAAAGTCAGTTCCAGTAGGCGATCATCCAAGCGGTAATTGTCTGCCCTCAGCCCCATGCCTGCGCGCAAAAGCTCCATTGTGACGCGCGTGCGCCCCAGCGGAGAGGAAACATAGTCGAAGTCTTCCGCATTGAGCCCGTCTTTGGCGAGAAATGCCTCAAGCCGTTCACCGTTCGAAGTGGCCTGCGCCCGGCCGGTTTCATTGAGCGGTATATCGCGGTGACCTTGCATGCGGCCTTCGGCATTCCAGTCGGTCTGACCGTGCCGGACGAAAATCAAAAGCTCCGGGTCATGCATTTTCGCCAGCCGCTTCGATGCGCCGGCAGTCTGAGGCGTAGTCATATCTTGCTTCCAGAAGGTAGGCCGGCGCCACGACCGTGCCGGAAAAGAAATGGCCGGTCAGAACCGGCCACCTTGTTTGGTCAGTCCTTGACGACCGAGATGTCCGGGGCATCCACCGCCTTCATGCCGACGATGTTGTATCCGCAGTCAACGTGCTGGATTTCACCGGTCACGCCGCGCCCGAGGTCGGACAGAAGAAACAGGGCGCTGTCGCCAACTTCCTCGATCGTTACCGTACGCCGAAGCGGCGAGTTGTACTCATTCCACTTCAGGATATAGCGGAAGTCGCCGATACCCGATGCCGCCAGGGTCTTGATCGGTCCCGCCGAGATCGCGTTGACACGGATGTTCTGCGGTCCAAGGTCCATGGCCAGATACTTGACGCTTGTTTCAAGCGCCGCCTTAGCAACACCCATGACATTGTAGTGCGGCATGACCTTTTCAGCGCCGTAGTAGGTCAATGTCAGGATCGACCCGCCATCGGCCATCAGCTTCTCGGCGCGTTGGGTGACAGCTGTAAGGGAATAGCAGGAGATATCCATGGTGCGGGCGAAATTGTCCGACGATGTATCGACAAACCGTCCGGTGAGCTCCGCCTTGTCGGAAAACGCCACGGCGTGCACGACAAAATCGATCTTGCCCCACTTGTCTTCCAGTTCCTTGAACACGGCATCGATCGTCTCGCCTTCGGTCACATCGCAGTGCCCGACCACGATTGCTCCCAATTGCTCAGCAAGCGGCTCAACCCGTTTCTTCAATGCGTCGCCCTGATAAGTCAGAGCCAGATCGGCTCCCGCGTCGGCCAGCGCTTTGGCAATACCCCAGGCAATAGATTTGTTGTTTGCCACGCCCATGATCAGGCCGCGTTTGCCATTCATCAGTCCGCGCGTTTCCGCCATCGTTATCTCCGAAAAGGATTCCATTACCACCCGAGCGGGCTGGCTTCCTATGGCACAAGGGGTTAGTTCCTTCAAGAGTCGCAGCGACGGAATACGCCGTCGACGGTCGCGCAAACACACACTATGTTGACGCCCGCCTACCCTGATAATCTTCACGAGGACACTCGCTCATGGAGCGCACTGCACACACCGACCGCTTTGCTGAAATGATCGGTGCAGCCAATGTATTGACCAACCCCGACGAGCAGGCACCGTTCCTGACAGAATGGCGCGATCTCTACCAGGGCGTGACGCCGATGGTGCTGCGTCCTGGCAGCACGGAGGAGGTTTCGACGGTCATGGCCTATGCCTATAAACAAGGCCTCAAGATCGTACCGCAGGGTGGTAACACAGGCCTCGTCGGCGGCCAGATTCCGCAGGAAACCGGGGATGAAATCGTCCTGTCGCTGTCACGGCTCAACACGGTCAGATCAGTTGATCCGGCCGGATTCACCATCACTGTGGAGGCTGGCGTCATTCTGGAAACGCTTCAGAACGAAGCCGACAAAGTCGACCGGTTGTTTCCTCTTTCCCTCGGTGCACAGGGCTCCTGCCAAATTGGCGGCAACATCTCGACCAACGCCGGCGGCACCGCTGTTCTTGCCTATGGCAACACCCGCGACCTCGTCCTCGGACTGGAAGTGGTGCTGCCAAGCGGTGAAATCTGGAACGGTCTTAGAACGCTTCGTAAGGACAATACCGGTTATGATTTGAAACAATTATTTATCGGCGCTGAGGGCACCCTGGGGATAATTACCGCCGCATCGCTCAAGCTGTTTCCAAAGCCCAAAAAACTCGAGGCCGCCTTCATCGGACTACCCACTCCGCAGGATGCACTGAAGCTCTTTACAATGGCGAAGGCACAAGCCGGGCCAGTCCTGACCGGATTTGAAATCATGCCCCGCGTCGGGCTGGAATTCTGTCTGAAGCATCTGGAAGGGGCCCGCGATCCGCTGGAGGGGGTTCACCCGTGGTACATTCTCATGGAGCTCTCCAGCGGTTCCGAAGCATTCCCAATCAGGGATCTCATGGAAACCATTCTGGGGCAGGCATTTGAGGACGGGCTCATCGAGGATGCCGCCTTCGCCCAGAACCTGTCGCAGGTTCACGACTTCTGGCATCTGCGTCACGGTATGTCTGAAGTCCAGAAACCGGAGGGCGGCTCCATCAAACATGATGTTTCCGTTCCCGTTGCCGCAATCCCGGAGTTTCTCGATGTGGCCATGGCGGCAGTCCAAGACTTTGTACCCGGCTGCAGACCTGTTCCGTTCGGTCATATCGGTGACGGCAACATCCACTTCAACGTCAGTCAGCCGGTCGTAGCCGACAAGGATGCCTATCTTGCAAAGTGGGATGAGATGAACGCCATCGTTCACGGTATCGTCGCGGATTTTGGCGGCAGCATTTCTGCAGAGCAC
Organism: Roseibium sp. MMSF_3544; assembly: GCF_030732845.1. Classification (GTDB taxonomy): domain Bacteria; phylum Pseudomonadota; class Alphaproteobacteria; order Rhizobiales; family Stappiaceae; genus Roseibium. The sequence continues at coordinate 45,143 of NZ_JASHKA010000002.1, read as the reverse complement.
GGAATTGGCCGGCTCAAGCGCACGCTCCTGAAAGATGTGAAGTCGGACATCGAGATGGACCTGATGCAGCGCATCAAGGTTGCCCTTGACCCCAAGGGCCTGCTCAATCCGGGCAGAGTCCTTTAGGAACTCAGCGCCGACGACGCTCAGTCGCCAATCAAACTCTCAACGGCATCGATCGCGGAAAACGCGGCGCCGTGAACCGTCGACTGCGCGTCACCACCAAGCGCTTCTCCGGCAAAATATACGCGCCCGGACAACGGCGCGAGGATGTCGCCAATGTCCATGTCGCTATTGTTCGACATGGAATAGCTACCCAGGATATGCGGGTCGCGGCTCCAGTTCTGCACTTCTGCCTTGACGAAGGTACGGTCTACGACATCCCCGAAGATTTCGGTCAGCTCCGTCATCACGCTTTGCAACAGGGCACGATCGTCGAGCACGGCGCGCGGGAGAGATGCTTCGGAGACGGTGAACAGGCCGAGGATATTGTCCCTTGTGGGTTTGCCCAATGCCGCGTCGTAGTAGATCTTTTCATCCCAGCTGTCTTGCAGCACTTTCCATCTGGACCCGAACATCAAAATGTCCGGGTAGAACCGCTCGGTAAACTTCATGAATATCTTGAACCCTTGACCGAAGCGAATGTCCTTCAAGTGGCGCAGCCGCGGCTCGGCAAGGTCGGCAGAGAACACAATTCGGTCCTGCTGCAAGACGGACAGTGGCACCGTGATCAGGATCTTGTCGGCGTTAAGAATGGCGCCACTTTCCAGATGGGCCGAGATGCCGTCGCCAATGCTTGCAATTTTCGAAACGGGTGCATTGAATTCAATCAGGTTGCGAACGGTGGGCAAAATGAATCGCTCGAAAAAGCCGTACCACGTGGTGTCGTAGAACTTCACCTCCCCATATGCGTGCCTCAAGGCGTTCAGGCTGTGTAGTTCGCCCTCATGCCAAAACCTGTAGGTTTGCGGCCGGTAGTCAATCGTCTCAACATCAAGATCCGTGTCACCGCGACCAATGATCTGGCCCAGCATGGTCGGATCGTCGTGAAGCCACTCCGCACCAAGATCGAGAGGCACCTCCGAAAACCCGTCGACGCGCTTCAAACGCCCTCCCCAACGGCTTGAAGCCTCAAGAATGCGGACATCGGCACCGGCATTGGCGAGATGGTAGGCCGCGGTTAGACCCGCTGCCCCCGCGCCGACAACAAGAACGCGGGCTTTTGATCGCGCGTTGAGCACACTCGGTGAAGTCAAACAGGCCAAAGCGGCCATGGCGCTGAAAGATCGTCGGCTGAGCATGCCTGAGAAAATCCCGTTTGCGGTGCCGGCTACCGGTCCCGACTGTTTCAACGAAGCGGTGAGTCTCCGCTTTTAGCGGAAGATTTAACAATCACGAACCGGTTTGCACGTTCAGATCAGGCTTTCAGACCCAGTGCCTGCCTGAATGTCGCAATCCATTTCAGCTGACGGAAGCGCCAAACTGCTTTTTCATCACAAATACTGTTCAAGTCTTCAGTTCGAAAGCACAACGCATGAAACAGTGCCGTGACTTCCCTTAATACGCGAAATTCCTGTTGCCACAGGGCTGAATTTTCAAAACCCACAACGCGCCGAGCACATTCAACTCCCGGGAGAAGTTCGGAGAGAGCGGCGCTGGTGACATAACGGCCCAGCTTTGTCGGCTGGGCTTTTCAGCCTCCTGAAATCGCTTGAGTTTACACAAACACGCAGCCACGAATGGGCCGAGATGTGCGCGCCGCACTGGATTTGAGATACAGCCAGGAATTGTCAAGCACGCCGGCAAACAAGACGATTCAGTGTGTCGCTACCAACAAAAAACCCGATTATCGGGATCAAAGGCTTTTCCTGCTCTTCGGCGAACCTTGTCAAAAATGACTTCCTTTTCAAAATAAAACCAAGCAATTCCTCGGGGAAACTTACAGAAAACGCAACCGCCTTTTGAAAACTTGCAGAAAATGTACTCAGAAGTTAAATTTTTATTAAATTTGCTTGCATGCCAACAGGCATTGAGGAAACAGCAACGGAGGAACATCTCATTCAGGACTTGCGGCATGTCCTGAAATCGGTGGGGCACAGATCTTGCCATGTAACTTATACATCTGAACACCTCATCATCTACAAAACTTACGATACGAAACGTCTATGGCTTCATAAGAATAAGCTATTTGTAAACATGGTAAGTAAAAGGTTAATCATGTGGCATAGGCGTCAAATAAGCCATCCGGTCACAAGACCGGACATAAGCAATTGAGCGGCGAAGGCGGAACTTGCTGCTCATTAGACAGTGCACGAGGGAGAACGCCCCCCAACGTTCTCTCGTATGGAGGCCACAATGCAGGTTCAGAACTTAGCAAGTTCGGATCACTGGGATCGTGTGAAGAATGAACTGAAGAACGAGCTCGGTGAGGACGTCTTTTCAAACTGGTTTGGAAGAGTGAAACACGAGGAAACCGTTGGCGATTCAGTTCGGCTATCGGTGCCTACACGTTTCCTGAAAAACTGGATCCAGAACAATTACGAACAGAAACTGGTCGGGCTCTGGAAGCGCGAAATCGACGATATCAATCGTATCGAGCTCACCGTTCGCGGTGCCCTTCGCCCGCGCCCGCTCAACGTCACCCAGCCACCCAAAGCCATCACCGCGCGGCGGATCAGCAGCCGCTCGGCTGCCTTTGGCGACACGGCGCAATTCGGTGCCGGCGCTTCTAACGCCTCCTCCATACCCTGCCTTGCCGATACCGGCGAAGAGGCGGCGAAGGAATTTTTGAGCGGTGCTGCTCTCAACCCGAAACTGACTTTCGACACATTCGCTGAGGGGGCGTCAAACAGTCTGGCCTGTGCTGCAGTGCGTCAGATGGCTGCCGGGCATGAGGGCACCCTGGAGATGCTCTTTCTTCATTCGCCGACCGGCATCGGCAAGACTCATCTGCTTCAGGCTGCGGCGATGGAAGCGCGCAGGACCGGCCGGCAGATCGCCTATCTTTCGGCTGAATTCTTCATGTATCACCTTGTTCCGGCCCTGCGCACGCCGGCATTTCCCGTGTTACGGCAGGCAATGAAATCCATCGACCTGCTTCTGGTGGACGATCTCCAGTTCCTGCACGGAAAGCAGGCCCACGAGGAGTTCGGAAAGACGCTGGAAATGCTGATGGAGGCGCCGTCGCAGATCATCATGGCTGCAGACCGGGTTCCCGAAGAGCTTGGAACCCTCAGCGCAAAAGTCATGCAACGGATCCAGACGGGCGAAGTCGTCGGCATCCAGGCGACAGATTACGCGCTGCGCCAAGACATCCTGCGAAAGCGGATCGCGTCAGCCCGGCAGACCCATCCGGCTTTCACTGTGCCCGACGAAGTTGCCGACTACATTGCGCGGTACGTCATCTCGTCTGCCCGGGACCTGGAAGGGGCTCTGAACCGTCTGTTCGCTCACAACCAGCTGACCAAGCAGCCGGTCACGATGGATCTTGCCGAGAAAACCCTGCACGACCTCGTCAGGATCGGCGAGCCGCGCTCCATCAAGGTGGAGGAAATCCAGCAGATCGTCTGCAAGCATTTCAGTGTGACGAAGGCGGACCTGCTGTCGTCCTGCCGGGCACGGACCCTGGTGCGCCCGCGGCAGATCGCGATGTATATCGCAAAGGTCATGACCGGGCGATCGCTGCCCGAGATCGGTCGCCGCTTCGGCAACCGTGACCACACAACGGTGCTGCATGCGGTCCGGAAAATCGAGGCCATGGTGACCACGGACAACGTGCTTGCCCAGGAGGTCGAACTCCTCAAACGCCTGGTCCACACCTGACTTGCAAACGATAAGTTTCCCTCCCATACCTGAAGCCGCCTGAGCGGCTTCTTTTTTCTTTCATTGACAGAACAGGTCTTGCCGCTTATGAGAAGCGCCGGTTTGAAGGAGCCAGCCGCCCGCGGCAGTGTCCATGGTGAATTCCTTCTGGCGAAACGGTTTTCGCCAATGCCGCCTTTTGCAAGATTGCGCAGGCTGATGGCAATGCGGGCCCCATTGAAAGGTGCAAACCTTTTGTCCTGCCTTTTCTTGAAAAGGTAAAACCATGACACTTCCAAGCGTCGATGAACTGAAATCCCAGGCGAAACGCCTGAAAAAAGCGCTCAATGCGAAAGGTCAGACACTTTCGCACGGCCAGGCGCTAGAGCTTGTTTCTGCCCAACACGGCTTCCGGGACTGGAACACTGCAAGTGCGACAGCGTTACGACCCAACCGCCTCCCGTTTGCGGTCGGCGACCGGGTTTCCGGCAGCTATATGCAGCAGGCATTCGAAGGCGAAATTGTTGCCCTCACCAAGCTTGGTGCGAAAGACCGCTACCAGGTCACAGTGCAGTTCGACCAGGCCGTTGATGTGGTCACGTTCGACAGTTTTTCCGCCTACCGGAGCCGGGTGACCTGTGTCATTCGAGCGGACGGCATTGCGGTGAAACAGACATCGAATGGTGAGCCCTATCTGAAAATGCAGCCGGCCGTTTTGTGACGCGCCGACTGTTGCGGAACTGCTGAAGCCGATTTCGGGTCGATAACCCAGTGTTGTTCCGACCCGTCCTCCACGACCAACTTCCCGCCGTGTAATACGGCGGGAGCCGTGCCATAATCGCTCCAAACACATCGGTGAATGAGCCGATCCCATGCGATCTGTTTCGGTGGTTGGGAGGCGATAAGGTGAATCAGCTTGGATTTCGTGCTGCAAGGGTTCTGCAGGCAATTGCCATCGTTCTGACGGTGCTTTTCTGGTTCAGTCCGGCGAGCGTTCGGCAAGCCGAAGCCGCCGTCATGCCGGGCGGCAATGGTGGCTGGCTCGTTGTTGCAAGCCGTCCCACTGCACCGGATGCCATCAACGTAGCCCGCAGCTATTCCAACCGCTTTCCCCAGACGACGGTCTTTCAATCGAACAACGGCTGGTTCGCAATCACACTGGGCTGGATGACCCAGCCAGCCGGCAATCGCTACAAATCCAGTCTCCTGGCGAGCGGCCTCATACCCGGCGACAGCTACTTTCACAACGGCCAACGGTTTCAGTTTGCTGTCTGGTCGGCAACAGGCATCACCGGCGGGGCCTCCCAGGCGCTTTTTGCGTCTACGCGTCTCAACGCGGGCTCCGGTGGCGGCACGGTCTCACCGCCAACATCGCAGCAGGGCTATGTGACCGGTCTGGACCCTCGAGGGGACAATTTCCTGTCCTTGCGCACCGGACCAAGCACCCGATACCGGGAAATCGCCCGCATGGGTATGAACACACCCCTGACGATCCTCGGAAGAAGCGGCTCCTGGCTGAACGTCGCGATGGCAGACGGGCGATCCGGCTGGGCCTATGGAAAGTACGTCGCCTCCACGCCGGGGTTTGCCCCCCAACCAACGCCGCCAACCGTTGCGCCCTCTCCCGTCACGCCGCCGACTGTCGCCAAACGCTCGATCACGCCACCACGGCGCGGCATCGTTGGGGATCTCGCCCGCACGGGCGACGACTTCCTGTCGCTCAGAGCCGGTGCAGGTGCTTCGCATTCTGAAATCGCACGAATGCTGGAAGGCACCGAGGTCACCATGCTCGCACAGCAGGGCGCCTGGTTTGAGGTTGAACTGTCAAACGGCATGCGTGGCTGGGCCTATGGCCGATACCTTGACGCAGCACCGCCGAAGCAGGCCGAAACGCCTTCCGTTCCAACAATCGGCCCGGAACCGGAGCAGCAGGCAGGCCTGCCAAATCAGAACGGCGTTACCGAGCCGAATTCGAACTTGCCGGACCTCGGGACACTCCCGGAAGGAAAACGCGTTGCGCTTATCATCGGCAACTCGGCCTATGAACATGCTCCGTTTCTTCCCAACCCGAAAAACGACGCAACCGATCTGATGGAATCGCTCAAACGCCTGGGATTCACCGTCATCCTGGGTCTCGACCAGAGCAAGGTCGCCATGGAAGGGACGGTCAGAACATATGTGCGAACGATCCAGGATGCGGATGTGGCCCTGTTCTTTTATGCCGGTCATGCGATGCAGCTTGGTGGCCGAAATTATCTCATTCCGATCGACGCGAAGCTCGAAGACCAAACGGCGGTGGACTTTGAAACCATCGAACTCGGAACGCTGCTGGATTACATGAATGCGCCCGGCCGCCTGTCGATCGCACTGCTCGATGCGTGCCGTGACAACCCGTTGTCCCGCCGCTTTTCACGCAGTCTGGGTGTCAGCCGAAGTTCGCAGGTCGAGCGTGGTCTGGCAGCGCCGCAGGCTGGCGGCGGCAACATTCTCATCGGCTTCGCAACCGCTCCGGGCGAAGTTGCTCTTGACGGCGACGAGGACAACAGTCCCTTCACCACCGCGCTTCTCAGCCACATTGAAACCCCCGGCCTTGAAATCGAGATCATGATGAAACGGGTCAAGGCGGACGTTTATGCAGCCACACGGGGCACGCAGTCACCGTGGCACAATTCGGCGCTGCGCAAGGAGTTCTACTTCAAGAACTAGGATCGGAGCCCTAGGGTGCGGACCCATAAATGAAGCCGATTTGGCGGCATAAATGGCGAAATCACGCAAGGAAGCGTGTGAAGAGCGGGCTTTATGCCCGGTCAAGCGCGTTGACGCTGCGAGGTGAAGCCATTTTGCCGTCCTTCGGATTTGGCCGTTTTGGCCATCTGCTTCGTCGCGAAAGGCTTGAAAATGAACCACATTTCCTGCGCTTTCGCTCCTTGCCGCTGGTCAAAACGATCCAAACCAAATTGACTTCATTTATGAGTCCGTACCCTAACGCAACCGGGCAATGACAAGGTGCCCGGGTACCGGATCACCTTCTTCAAGCCGGACGGTTATCGGCTCCATGGCGAGGCACTCGAAGCCGGCCGCCTCGAGCGACGTACGGATATATCCCTCCGCCTGCGCGAACCGGTTCTTGGGTCCCACCATGTAGGAGCGACCGTTCAAGACCTCGTCGGGGAGTGTTTCGGTTGAGAAGGCGAGAAAGCCTCCGGGCGTCAGACGTCCGGCCGAGTTTTCTAGAAAGGGTTCGACGGCTCCCAGGTACGGGAAGACATCGGTTGCTGCTATCAGATCCCAGTGCGGGCGCGCGCCGCCTTCTTCCTCGAAATCAGCCAGAAATTCCACCGCCTCGCCGACATAGAGATCGTCATAGACCTCTCTGTCGAAGGCCAATTCAACGATCTTTTCCGACAAGTCGACACCGGTCCGATGGGACGTGCAATCCGAAAGCGCCATCCCTGTCAGCCCCGTCCCGCACCCGAGATCAAGCAACCTTTCGAACGGCCCCGCTCCGAGGCGCTGGATCAGGTCCCGCAAAAGCAGCGGTACGCAATAGCCGAGTTCATCGACCAGGATTTCGTCGAAAACGTCTGCATGCTGATCGAAGAGCGTGGCAACATAAGCATCCGGCATTTTTTCCGGTGCCGCGTCGGCACCGATGGCTGCAAGACGCACGCTAGCGCCGCCGGTGTCTTCCGGGTCCAAAGCGAGCACTTGCCGAAACGCCTGCTCAGCGCCTTTCAGATCGCCCGACTTCTGCAGCGCAAGTCCGCGGTTATAAGCCTGGGCAAGCGCATCATCTTCCTCAATGTCGTCCAAGTTCGATGAACTGTTTTCCGTTTCGCTCATACCGCCTGCCTGACTGATTTTTTCTCCCACTACACCGGTGCGCGATCCTTTGCACGGTAATTGTGACGGCGAGCATTAAAACAGGTCGAGCTGGCTGTCGTCCGGTTTGGACGCTTCTTTCGCTCCGGTCTTCTTCGTCGGCTCTGCAGCTTCATCCAGATCGACGGGCGTTTGAACATCAGCATCGTCATTGACGACCTTGTTCACGCGCGTGGATATCGGCGTCGCTACGAGAAATTCGTCCTCGACCGGCATGAGCAATTTCTTGGCTTCGCGCGCATCGACATTGGCCGTGTCGAGCCAGGTCTCGAACGCATCAGGCTTCAGGATCACCGGCATTCGGTGATGGATCTCCGACATCATGCGGTTGGACTGGATTGTCAGGATCGCGCCCGAATCCATGTCGCCGCCATCCGGATCGGACCATGTGTCCCACAGACCGGCGAAGGCCATGATGTCCCCTTCCCTCGGCTTGATCCAGAAGGGCTGTTTGCCATGCTGCGTGCGGCGCCATTCATAAAAGCCAGTTGCCGGTATCAGGCACCGGTGGTGACGCATGGCCGCGCGAAAGGACGGTTTTTCGGCTGCCGTTTCCGCCCTTGCGTTTATCAAAAGCGTGAAACTTGCCGGATCCTTGACCCAGGACGGGATAAGCCCCCAACGCACCAGATGAAAGCGGCGCTTGCCGTATTCATAGCGGACCGTTGCGATTGGCTGGGTCGGCGCGATGTTGTAACGCGGCGGAAAATTCGGCTTTTCGGCATACTCGAAGAAGTCTCTTACGGCATCCGGCGGGGTTGTCAGCGCAAGTCGGCCGCACATCTGATTTCTCCACAATTCGCAGCGCTCGATATGCGCCGGCGACGTCTCGCCGCACCCAAGTTGCCTCCAAGTTAGGCAATTGGAAACAAAAAAGAAGTAGCCTAGGCTCAGGACCCATTAATTTGACTGAATTGGTAGGGATGAATTTGTTCGGATACGAGGCGCAAAGCTGCAGGAAACCGTCCGGTTTCCAAAGATTTGCAACGACGTTGCCGGGCAAATTCACCCTATCCTGAAGGGACGCAAAAACGGCTTCGATCTGCGGCGTCAAACCGCTCAACCGGGCAGGAAGCCCGCTAGTCGCGCTTTTCCTTGCAGCTCATCGCCGTTTGCTGCGCCAATTCAACCAAATTAATGGGTCCTGACCCTAGCGCGAAGTCAATAATCAGGGGGCAGGTATGGAATGTTTGGATCCAGTTTTGGGCGCCGGAGATCTGGCCGCCGAACGGCTGGAGCAGGCAAACATCAACCCGCAAACCGGTCTCGCCACTGATTATCTCAACCATTTCAACGAAGTCATGATGCTTCTTGAAATGCTTCCCGATATGCCCGACTGCGCTGAAGATGTTCTTGAATGGGAACCGCTGGATTATGAGGGCCATTTCGAGAATTCAACGTTCAAGGACAAACAGCTGGCGATCAGGGCCTATTACGCGGCCCCCGGCTTTTTGAGAGAACACCTGGAAGCCCATGTCGCCGGCATCAACGAACTTGTCGGTCAAATCCAGGCCCAGTTGCGCCAGACCGGCGACGCCGCATCGATCGCGCCGGAGATCGCCTATCGGGCAACACATGAGATCAAGCCGCTGATCGCCCTTGCAGGCGCTGTCATTCACGGCCATGTTGAGCCGGAAGCCACGCAGCATGAAGGTGATGGTGCCCAGGCGGAAATCGACGCGCTGTTCGCCTAAGCCATATTCTTGCTTTTCTAGTTCGAGAAACGCTTATGTCCCGGTTTTATCCAGATGCGCCGCGCGTGGGCGTCAGTGTCCTGTGTCATCGCGACGGGCACGTGCTCCTGATCAAACGCGGCAAGAACCCTTTCAAGGATCACTGGAGCCTGCCGGGCGGTCTCGTCGAACTGGGTGAAACCCTGGCGGAGGCCGCCGCCCGTGAACTCCGGGAAGAGACCGGCGTCGAAGCCCTTATCGGCGAACCGGTCGAAAGTTTCGATTCCATCCAGCGCGATGACACCGGCAAGGTCCTCACACATTTCGTTCTGACCGTCTTTTGCGGGACTTTCCTGTCCGGGGAAGCGGTTGCAGGCGACGATGCAGTCGAAACCGAGTGGGTTCATCCCGAAGAACTCGATGGCCGACCGACCACACCCGGAACGCCGGAGCGGATCCGGCGCCACATACCCGCCTGACTGCACTAGGGTACGGACTCATAAACGAGGCCCTACCCTAGGCAAACCTTCACGGAGGTTTGCAGAACCGTGATTCCCAATTGCGCCTGAGCTCTGAGAGCATTCCGGAGATCCCAGCTCCGGAGGCAGTCATGCGGTCTGCAGACCCCATCAAAGGCGTTTTCCTGGCCTTTGTCCTGATATTCACGTCGGTGTCGACCGCAACGGCGGATCCTGACAAATGGCGCCGCGCGGGGTTTTCGACGGACTTTTCCATATCAACCGTTGATCTGGGGACGATCTTTTCGGGCGGTCCGCCCAAGGATGGCATTCCGTCGATCGACGAACCGACATTTCAATCGGCAAGCGGCGTAGACTGGCTTCAAGACCCGGAACCGGTCATCGTTCTGGAACTGGACGGCGAGGTGAAAGCCTATCCGCTGCAAATTCTCATCTGGCACGAGATCGTCAATGACCGGATCGGCAACAGGCCGGTTTCGGTGACCTACTGTCCCTTGTGCAACTCTTCCATTGTCTTTGATCGACGTCTCGACGGCGACATTCTCGACTTCGGAACGACCGGACTCTTGAGGAATTCGGATCTGGTGATGTACGACCGCCAGAGCGAGACGTGGTGGCAGCAGTTCACCGGAGAAGGGATCGTCGGCACCCACGCGGGGCGCGAGCTGAAAATGATCCCCTCCACGGTCGCCGCGTTCGAGACGTTTCGCAAAGACCACCCGGATGGGCAGGTCCTGGCGCGTCCTCCTTCACCCCGGCGCGATTACGGCTCCAATCCTTATGTCGGCTATGACAGCCGGTCGGCCCCTTATCCGCTTTACCAGGGTGATCTGCCCGACAACATCAATCCAATGGTGCGCGTCGTTGTTGTGCGGGATGAAGACGAGACCTACGCGGCAACACTTGATCACGTCAGAACGTCAGGCAGCGTTGCCTTTGCCGACGCTGTTCATCTTCGCTGGACCGGTGAGCAGGCATCCATACTCGACAAAAGGGAGACGGAACGCGGCCGGCCGATCGGTTCTGTCGAGGCAGTGAGGATGGACGCAAACGGGGACACGCCACTTGTCCACGATGTCACCTTCGCGTTTGTGGTGCATGCCTTCCATCCAGAGGTACCAATTCTTGGGATCACTCAGCCGTAACGCTTGCGGAGCACCCTCGCCGCGCGCATGATCCGGCCATGAGGAACAAATGCGCCCCTAATTTCCTGCACCGGATAATCGTTCTGGCGGTGCTTGGGTCGACGGCACCTTCACAGGTTGCATTCGCCCAGCAGCCCGGGATCGATGCCCCGCCCTACGAACAGCAGCTCATGCGATTGTCGGAAGTCTTTGGCGCGCTCCATTTTCTGCGGCCCTTATGCAAAGAAAACGATCAGCCGACCTGGCGCGACCGGATGGAAGATTTTTTGGACGCAGAAACGGTCGACGAAAACCGGCGGCGCAGATTTATCGAACGGTTTAACCAAGGATATCGTGGATTCTCAGTCGCTTACAGAGAGTGCACCGACGCAGCCCGTATCGCAATGGGACAGTATCTGAGCGAGGGCGAAACGATCATAAGCGACGTTACCAGCCGCTATGGCCGATAAATCCGGGCAAAAACGTCGAAACGTTACGAGTTGGTTAACCTTTTGAATCAAATTTGTGGGTGGCCGTTAAGTTTGCGTTCACGGTTGCTTATCAGCGCGGATCGCCGTGCTAGGATCAGATCATGAGATTCGGGAGAGGGACACGCGGGAGTTGTCTCCTCGGGTTCGGGACAGACCGGTAAGGGAACGAATGATAAACGACGATTATGCTGAAGCGGCCATGGAGGCCGAGTTCGCCGAAGACGAAGACATCAGACGCGCCGCTCTCGGCTTCATTTCAGATGCCTGGGCGGAAGCCATCGCCAATGGTGTCGATGCCGACGCGGTTGCACATGCCGCCATGTTCACCGCGCTTGCCGATCTCGTTGCAGCCTACGGCGAGGACGCCGTCGCCAAACTTGCCGAGGGACTGCCGGATCGCATTCTTCAAGGTGATTACACGGTGAACCGGGTCCTTCAGTAGACCTGCCGTCCAAAACGATACATGAAGGCCGGATCATCCGGCCTTTTTTATTCCCGGTTCAAGACCGCCAGAAACTTGCGGCGTGGCTGAACCCGTCCAGCGCAAGGCTCATGTAAATCAAGGCGCCGAAGGCGACTAGGACAAAGCCGGCAATGTGATTGGCCCGGTCCAGCCACCGGTCGTCGATCTTTGCTTTGAAATGCGACACCGTCGCAGACACGGTGACCCACCAGGTTGTCGCCCCACTCGCGACACCAGCAACCATCATCAAGGCACCGAAGTGATCGCCGTGTGCTGGACGGTAGTCGCCTAGTCCGCCGAAAATCGCAATGAAAGCCAGAATTGCGCCAGGATTGGTGATTGCCATGAAAAAGGCTGCGGCCGAGTCGCCCAAATAGCTGTATTCCCGGTCGTTGCCGTCTTTGTCCAAATGCGGATGCGTATTCCAGATCTTGATGCCGAAAACAATCAGAAGCGCGCCGCCGACAACCTCGATGAGACGGAATTGGCCTTCGACGAAGTTGGTGATTGCAGAGACACCAAAGATGGCGGCAATTGCGAAAATCGTATCCGCGACCACTGCGCCCAACCCGACAAAGACGCCGTGGCTGAAGCCGCTTCTGACGGCGTGCTGGATGGCCATGACGTTGACCGGACCAACTGGCGCTGTCGTCAGAATGCCAATAAAAAATCCGATCAGAACGTATTCCAACACTGTCACAGCCGGCCCTTTGTTTTAGACCTTGGATTTTTTATGAAAGCCTCTTCCCGCCCGAAATTGGTCTCGCGGGCCAATCACAAGGACGGAAAATACGCTCAAGCTGTTTGAACTCTCGCACGAATTGTTTAAGGAATGTCCCATAAGGGCGATGGGGCGGCAAATCGCAATTACGGGAGTTCGCCATGGGACGGACAAAAACGGCGGCGGTTCTGGTTTTCTGTCTCTTTCCGGCAGTCGGCCTGGCCAAGAACGTCACGACGGAAACCATCCCGATTGGTCCAGAGCCGACCCAGCAATCCGCGCCGATACCGGACGATCAACTGTCTGTTCCGCAAAGCAGCGATGAACCGGCAACACCGGCTGGCAACAAGGCTGCCGCCCCTGCCGACCTTGCTGCACCCCAGGTTCTCTACAATACCTCCGTTTTGCCGAAGCCCGTGGCGCGCATGCACGCGCAACTTCGTGAAGCTGCCCTTCTGGGCGACATGAAGCGGATGCGCATGGTGCTTGAGAGCAACGAGCTGCCGCCAACACTTTCATTCGGCGACATCGATGATCCGATCGATTTTCTGAAACAGAGTTCAGGCGACGGCGAGGGTTTCGAGATCCTGGCGATACTGGCGGACACGCTGGACGCAGGCTTCCTGCATGTCGATGTCGGGACGCCGCAAGAGATGTATGTGTGGCCGTATTTTGCCCGCTATCCGCTTCAAGACCTGACGCCGGACCAGAAGGTCGAAATGTACCGGATCATTACCGCGGGCGACTATGCCGAAATGGAAGAATTCGGTGCCTGGACGTTTTATCGTGTCGGCATCGGTCCCGATGGAACCCTGCATTACTTTGTGGCAGGCGACTGATACGATTCCACCTTAAGGCAGTTCGCGCGCGCGGTTCCGATCAAAGCGAAAATGCGGTAAAATTCTCAGGCAGGGCACAGATCAGCCAACGTTCACTCACCATGAAGGGAGATGGAACAAATGGGCAAAAAGATCACGTCTGCCATGTTCGCCATGGCCCTTGCCGGCGCAACGACAACAGGTAACAGCTCCCCCGCTCAGGCCAGCTCGCTCATGACCGCGTGCTCGCCGGATATCGCCTCCCTTTGCAAGGGCGTGCGGGAGGGGCGTGGACGCATTTCCGCGTGCCTTTTTGCGCACGGCAACAGAATCTCGCCGGCATGCAAACCGGAAGTCACGAAAGTTGCAAAAAGAATGGCCTTTGAACCCAAGGTCCCAGCAGGCGCGCGCAGCGGGACCGTCCGGGTTGATGAAGCCAAACTGAAACAGGTCTGCGCATCGGATATCAGGACCCATTGCAGGAGCGTTGCGCCTGGCAAGGGGCGATTACTGGCCTGCATTTATGCATGGTCAAACAACGTCAGCACGACGTGCCGAAGCGAGGCCCGTGCAATGATTGAGGACATGCGCTGACCCGGCTGTCTCGGCGAGTGTTTCTTGTTGGCGACCGTCTTGTGACAGCCGCCATCGGCTTGGATATGCTTTCGGTGTTAACAGACGTCAGGATCTGGTGGGCGCACGATCATCGCCCGATGACTGTCGGGAGGCATCTATGGAGCTTTTGATGCTGTGCGCCGGCGCTGCGATGAAATCGTGGAACGGCCCGGACATCGACCGGCCCTTGCGGAACAAGGGAAAGCGTCAGGCGCAGAAAATCGGCACCTGGATGGCGGGGAACGGCCTCAAGCCGGACATGACAATTACCACCAGTGCGCTGCGCGCGCAGGTGACTGCCGAAAAGGCCCTTAAGGCTGCAGGCTGGACGGCTCGCAACATCACACTGTCGGCGGAGCTTTCCGACGGGCATGTTCCCGAATTGCCAAAAGAAGGCAGGCCCCTTCTGGTCGGACTTGCCGGGCAACTCCGGGAAGTCTTGCGGAAAATGGGGCTTGATGCGGATCCCGGACCTGGCGTTTTCCTTTGGCTTTCGCAAGAAAATGGCGACACACGTCTTGTCAAACGTGTCGACCCGAAAGATCTGCCTGACCTCTTTCCTTATCCCACCCCCAACGGTTCCGATCAGCGAGAACGGCCGGCGTATTACTACACCCAGTCTTCTGTCGTGCCTTTTCGCCGGACAGGTGGCGGTACTGAAATTCTCATCGTCGGGTCGAGCGGCGGCAGCCGCTGGGTCGTTCCCAAGGGAATTGTCGAACCGGGGCTCGGTCCTGCCGCATCAGCCATGAATGAAGCACTGGAGGAAGCAGGCGTTAAGGGGACTGTCGGCACCGCGCCCCTTGGGACCTATGCATATGAGAAGTGGGGCGCGACCTGCGAAGTAACGGTTTATTCGATGGAAGTCACCGAAATCCTCCCCGATGACGCCTGGGAGGAAAAGCACCGGACCAGGAGATGGGTCTCGCCGGAGGACGCTGCCTCCCTCCTTCATCAAACGGCTCTCAAGGCTCTGGTGACAAAGGTTTAAGGCGGTCGATTACCATTACCGCAGGACGAACCATTTCGATTGAGGTGCTCCGCCAGCATGTCGATGAAGCGCCGGACACGCGGTTCGAGCAGCCGTTTGTGCGGATAAAGCGCGATGATCGGGACAGAGCCGCACTCGGCCAGCGGCAATACCTGTTCAAGTCGGCCCGCTGCAAGGTCTTCTTCAACGACGAGCCGGGGCAGCAAGGCGATTCCCAATCCAGCAAGAGCAGCCTCACGCAGCGCTTCGGCGCTGTCGAGCTTCAAACGCGCATGACCCTGCAGGCGGATCCAGGGGCCGCCTTCGTCCCTGATGCGCCATCCCTGATTTTTGCCTTGGTCGCCAAACAGAAGAAGATCAAATGCGTCCAGTTGTTCAGCACGCAAAGGACGTCCGCCGCCTTCAAAATAGGCCGGCGCAGCGCAAAGCACCGGCACGTCGGTCAGCAGCGTTCTTGAAATAAAACCTTGACCAGGTGATGTGACACCGACCCTGATTGCAAGATCGAACCCTTTCTCGATCATGTTGTCCACGCGGTCTGAAAACCCGATTTCAACCCGCATTTGCGGCCACTTTTCCAGAAAACGCCGGACGACGGGCAACAGAATGCGGCGACCGACCGCATCTGGCGCGGTGATGCGCAAAGTCCCGCGCGGAATTCCCGCGTCGGCAGAAAGGCTCAGATCCGCTTCCTCGATCGCGGCGCGGATTGCTTGACCGTGCTCATAAAGCTTCCGGCCTTCTTCTGTCATATCCAGCGCGCGTGTTGTCCGGTTCAAAAGGCGGGCACCATAGGCGTCCTCAAGCCTGGCAACCGCCTTACCGGCGGTTGAGCGGGAAAGCCCGAACGCCCTCCCCCCGTCCACGAAACTTCCAGTGTCGACGACGGAAAGAAACACAAGAATATCATTTACCTTCGAACCGAGCATGCAACCTCTTTGCAGAAATTTGTTCGCTATTGAGGCGAATACAGTTCGGCAAATGATAGCGCTACAGGTGACGTAAATCTGCCATTTTGAAAGGATGATTATGTCAGCCCCGATCTTGCGTCTTAATCCGAACAGCCTGCCCGACGCCGGGAAAGTCGGATATTCCCAGATTTCCGTTGCCGAAGCCGGCCGTTTGGCCTTTGTGTCAGGCCAAGTCGCCTGGAGGGCCGATGGCGGAGACGTCCCGGCATCGCTTGTTGAGCAAACAGAGATTGTCATTGAAAACCTGCGACATGCACTGACAGAAATCGGCAGCACGCCTGAGGACATTGTTCACATGCGCATCTACGTGACCGACCTGACGCCGCAGTCGCAGGAAGCGGTAATGCCGCTCATTCTGGACTTTCTGGCAGGCGCGCTGCCGAGCCTTACCGGTATCGGCGTTGCCGCACTGGCCGCGCCGGACTTGAAGATTGAAGTTGAGATGGTGGTTCAGGCTTCGGCCTGATCCGCAAAATCGCGATTGCAAAAGACCGCCGATTCCAGATCTAAGCGGGTCGGCAAGGTCATGATGCCGCCCTCAAAAGGATTCGCCTATTTTTTAGCCTGTACAATTAGTCACCATTACTTTTCCTATAGAGAATTACTTTTTCAAGTTTAATTTTCCAAACCTAAGTATTTTGCTTTCCTTGACGCTGGAATATCGATTTTATCTTATCATTACATCAATTTAACTTCAGACTTCGCGAAAATCACTTATCTATCAGACATCTCACGGGGACAGACGGGAGCTAGTCGAGCGTTGGTAGAAAGTGACGTCATAAATTTGGGTCAGCAAAGCAGCCCTTTGGAAGAGACCCTGCAGTCAGGCTTGCCCTGGCCAAAGGCCTATTCGTGCCTGCTTGCACAAGTAGAGAAGAGGCTGGGTGCCGAGGGAACGATGTGCCTGAGCCGCGAACTGCGTGGCGGCAAGTCCGGTGCGCAGGTTCTGGTTGCCGATGTCCACAGCTCAGATTACACGGGGCAGGCTATTTTGAAGCTCGACAAGGCCTGGGACCCGGTGCACGGCGGACGCCCGGAACCGGAACTGTTGATGCAGGCCATCGAGAGCTCACCGGAGTTTGCAGGACAGCATCTTCCAAGATTGCTCTATTCTTTCCATGACAGAGACCAGTTCGGCATTTTGCTGACGATCGCCGGCCGTGGTCTGGAGTATGCTGATCCCTGGCCCGATGTCCCGTTCGAAAAGCAACTGCCCGTTATCCGGCATCTGTCAAAAGATCTGCTGGCGGAGTGGAACAAGAACTACAGGCTCAGTGACGGCATTCATATGCCGCAGGATCTGCTTTCGTCCTGGCTTGGATACAGGTTGGTCACCGGCTCGGGAGGACGTATTCACACCTTCTTGTCGAAGGAGTGCGGTCTGGACTTTCATGATCCGAGCTTCACTTTCGAGGGACAGTGGTTTCCAAACCCACTGGCCTTCGCGGAAGGTGTTGTCGATCTGCACGACCGGCTGCATATCCGTGCCGTCAAAGGCCATAGCCATGGTGATTTACACGGTATGAACCTGCTGGTCGGACAGGAAGACCCGGCGAACCCGGACTATTTCCTCATAGATCTTGCAGACTACGACTCGGACCAGTTTCTGTTCTTCGATCACGCTTATTTCGAACTCTCGCATCTGCTGATGTCCAGAAAAGACCGGGACGCCGCGTATTGGGAGGGCCTGTTCGAAAACTTGAGCCACCGCAACAGGCACAAGACGGCGCGCGGGCTGCAGGCCGACGACCTGGGTCTCATGGAGATCGTGAGCACCCTTCGAAGCGGCATCAAGGACTGGATCGAAACATACGAACCGGATCGGCTTTCTTTCATGGAAAGCCAGTGTCTTCTTGCAAGGGTCGCTGCAGGTCTCAACTTTGCGCACAAGAACATCGACCCGCGCATGCGGCGGATCGCCTTCCTTTACGCTGCCTTGAGCCTGAAAGACTATCTTCAGCTCAACAGGGTCGACTGGCCTAAGCACGGCCCGTCCTTCTCGATAGGCTGCGCAGAAGCACCGGAGCGAACTACAAGCCAGGCACTGCTCCCTGAAAAGCGGCAGGCCACCTCACGCTCCAATACATCTGGCCGCGACATCACGACAGCACGCGCTGTACCCGTCTCCGCGCCTAAGGCGCTTTCGAAGCAGGATCACAATCGCCACTCGTTCTTCGACGAGTTGCGGCGGCGCAACGTCGTCAAGGTCGCGGCGGGCTACATTGTTGTTGCGTGGCTCTGTCTTCAAGTTGCCCTCGTTCTGCAATCAACCCTGAAGCTTCCCGAGTGGACAGACAGCCTGGTTGCGACGCTTCTCGCGCTTGGCTTCCCGATTGCCTGCGTGCTCGCCTGGGCTTACGAGCTGAGCCCGACCGGTCTCCAGAGAACGACCGAACTCGGACAGCAGGCGCCACCATCAAAGTCGGAAACCGCGCTCAACTACCTTCTCGGCATCGGTGTCGTGCTCATCCTGACGATCTCCGTTGCCAACCCGATTTACGGTCGTTTTCTGCCGAGCCTGAACGAGCCCGTGATTGGCGACGATCACAAGTCGATCGCCGTCCTGCCGTTCAAGAACCTGAGCCGGATGGATGAGTCCGACAACTTCAGCGATGGCCTGACGGTCGAGCTCATGAGCACCTTGGCTCGAACCGGTCAGTTTCGTGTGCCCGGCCTGAGTTCATCGTTCAGTTTCAAGGACAAGAACGAAGATCTGCGCGTCATCGGAAAGGAGCTGGGTGTCGATTACATTCTTGAAGGAAGCGTCCGTCACGTCGACGGTGACTTCAGGATCGAAGCGCAGCTTGTCGAGGCAGACGACGGGTTTCTGATCTGGTCGGACGTGTTCGACGAGTCGCAGGAAGACCTGTTTCAGATTCAGGAGAAAATTGCCCTGCAAGTCGGTGAAGCGCTGAACACACCATTGCAGATCACGGCAGATGCGCTCATGGAAATACGCACGTCCAACGCAAGGGCCTACGAGCTATTCCTGCAAGGGTTGGGCCTCTACCAGCAACGCGGTGCGGCTTTGCAGGAAGCTGCCGACCTTTTGAACGAAGCCGTCAGTCTTGATCCGGATTTTGCTGCCGGCTGGGCAGCGCTCTCGCTCGTCTACAATGTTTACCCGAACTACATTGTCTCGGACGACGAAGGCAGGGTCGATACGGCATTCATGTTGTCCCGGTCGCAGGAGTTTGCGTTGAGGGCAAATCTCATCAATCCGGAACTCCCACTGGTTCAATATGCAATGGCCAACACGTTCCGCAGAAACCGCCAATGGTCTGAAGCTGAAGACATGTATCGTGCTGCCCTTGATCAGGTGCCCGATGCATATGACGTGCTGGAGGACTACGCGGAGTTATTGTCGATGCTCGGTCGCCATGAGCAGGCGATTGCGATGGCCGAACACACCACGCAAGCAGATCCGTTCAACAGCGTCTTTCAATTCCGGGAGCTGGAAGCCAAGTGGGCGGCAGACCCGAGCGCGGGGAACGCCAAGAAGCTGATAGCGTTTTTCGAAGAGAAGAGCCCGCAACGCGAACCGATTGCACGGCCCATGATCGGCTACATGGTAAAGACAGGCCAAACCGATGAATTGAGGGCGCTCATCGCCGCCTGCAACGACTGCGACCCGGTCTGGAAGACCAGAGTTATGGAAATGATCAACTCCATTGGCAAAGACGCGCCCGAGGATATCTTCGAGGAATACAAGAACGACAACTTCATGGGATACACGCTGCTTAATGCGATAGGTGGACCGGATCTTGCGCTCAAGGCCTATCTCCACTACGCGCTCGCGCTGCGCCGCTCCGCTGTCTCCTATTCTGTTCCATGGACCGTCATCGACAGTGTCGGGTCAGAAGAGCAGTTCAAATTCCTCGTAGAACAAACCGGCATTCTAGACTACTGGCGTGAGCGGGGCTGGCCCGACCGGTGCCGACCGCTTGAAGGAGACGATTTTGAATGCAGCTAGGGTACGGAGTGACGGCCGGGGCGCATCAGAGCGCCATTCTCCGGGGTGAGTTTATGTCTTTCGCAGCTCGGCATAGTCAGCGTAGCCGCGGTAAAGATGCTGGAAGTCAAGTTCCGCCCCGGTCTGTCCGGCGAGACGGACAAGCTCCGCTTCAAGCTCGACCCGTGGAGTGACATGGAATGACTTCAGCCAGGCAAAGAGCATTCTCTTAAACCATCCGGGCAGGTTCCCCTGCTGGCCAAAATCGACCACGTGAATACGCCCTCCGTCCTTAAGCCGGAGAGCACCGGCAGAGAGCGCCTCGCGCCAGATCGGGATCATAGAGAGCGTATAGGAGTAGAAAACCCGGTCAAAGGCAGGGACGCCGTGGCCGCTTGTGGCCTCCGGATTTGCGGCATCTCCCTCGATCAGGGAAATTCGCTCTGTGAGGCCAGCCTTCGAAATGTTCTTTTCCGCCGTATCCAGCATGTGGCGGGAGATATCGAGGCCGAAAAAGCGGGCGTCGGGATATCTTTTCGCGGCTGCGATCAGGTTTCTGCCGGTGCCGCAACCCAACTCCAGCACCGCACCGCCAACCGGCGGCTGGAGTTCTGCAATCAGATGGTCGCGCCCGAGCAGGTAGTATTTTCGCGTGAGATCGTAAAAGTGGCGCTGGTGGCGATAGACGGCGTCCATGAGCCGGGCAGTTTCGACAGCTTCGCTCATCCTTAAATCCAAGCCGTTGTTCAGCCGTTGAATACGTAAAGATGGAAGCCGCCATAAATGGACGACCGGTCCTGACGGCCAAGCTCCAGACTTTCCGCTTCCTCGTACGTCCAGCGATCCAGGATCTCGTCCGCAACACGGCCCGGCAGGAGCGTCGGCTCGGCTGCCGTGCGGAAAATGACCCTGGCACCGGGACGAGCCGTCCTGGTGATTTCAGACCAGAGCGCATTGAGCTGGTGATCGGTCATCCAGTCCTGCGCATCGAGGAGCACATAGGCATCCAGACTGTCATCGGCGGTGGACTGGAGATGCTCGGTGAAGTTCCGATTCAGCACCCGCACCCGTCCGGCACGTTCGCGAATATCGTCAAAATGCGCGCGTTTCAGATAGGGTGGGAGCGGGCCGGACTCGCCCGTCGTTTCTCCGGCTTGCGGGGCATATCCTCTGCCGAATGCTTGCCAGGCAAAATAGTTTTCCTTCATGGAAAAGTCACAGGCCAGCTTTTCCAGGCGGTCGCGCAAAACCGCGGACATGTTGCCATCCGCATTTGCAGACACGAGAGCATCGTATTGGGCGGGCGGGATACCGAGACCATAGAGAGACATTTTCTTGGACGTTGCCCAGCGCACCAGTCGTTTGTCGAACAACGGCGCCAGGGCGGTGTCGAAAAACGTGCGCTGCTCCTCAAGGGACTTGGTCTTCACCATGTATTTCGGATCGATCCCGTAGAGGCGGGCTACGAGGTGGCCAAGCCCGATGCAATAGCCGAGCAGGCCGTGATGATATAGGTCGCGCGAAAAGAGAGTGATGCGCTTGCGGCCCCAGTTGGCAACGTCCCGCCCCTCCCAGTAGGCCACGGTTTCCGGGTCGAGATTGTCTTTCAAGAAGCGATGATAGGCCGCCACATTGGCTTTTTCGTCAGCCTCGCCAAAGAACCGGTAGAACACTTCGTAGTTCGGAAAGTGCTTGGCGGCGGCCAGTTTCAAACGTCCAAGTGCAACATGCGCCCGGTTCAGGTCCACCGCGGTGATCTCGGCAGGATTGGCCGTGAGGTAGGACATTACGTTGCAGCCGCCGGAGGCAATCGTAATCATCCGGGATTGCGGCGTCAGGCGCAGCGCCTTCATGTCGACATCCGGGTCTTCCCAGATCTGGGGATAGACAAGACCCTTGAAAGCGAAGGTGAAGAGGCGCTCCAGAATTCCTTCACGGGAAGTCGCGTCTGAACGGTGCACCGCATTTCTGAGCCGTTTCTTCGAAGCTTCAAGCGTGCTGTGCGCCATTCTTTCCTCCCGAGTCACCCGCGCGAATAAGTTGCCTTCCGATACGTGACCGGTACGACAATTTGGTGACGTTCGGGAAAAAATCTGCACTTATCCGGATAACAAAAACCCCCGCAAACGCGGGGGCTCCTGCTTCTTTGAGACTGTGTGTACAGATCAGCGCGTGATCACGACAAAGTCTGTACCCAATCCGGTGTTGCGCTTGAAACCGCGATCCGTGATCGTCAGCGACGTTCCCGGGGTCAGCATCTTGGACAGCTCCCTGACCACTTTTTCCGGGATCTCGATGCGGTCAAGCAGGTGGTTAGAAGATCCACCCCTGTCGCCTTCCGCGGACACTGCGATCCAGTCGACAGAGTTGTCACCCGGCTCGAAGTCGAGCGCCGTATAGACATGGGTGCCGATCGCCTCGTCCACATTCCTGATCGAAACAGGGGCAGCATAGATGTCGCGGAACTTCCGGCGAACCCGCAGCATCGCGTTTTGCGGTTTCTCGTAACCGGCTTCGGCATAAATGCGAGCAACAAGCGCGTCAGTAATGCTTCCGGTCACCGGAAGGTCGGCACCTTCCTGGTACAGCCGGATCGCGGCGCGTGTCTTGCGGCCGACAACCCCGTCAACCGGACCGGCATTGTAGCCCATCTGGTTGAGCAGCCGCTGCAGCACCCTGTTCTTGCTCGGCGGTTTCTGCGGCGTGATGATCATGCGAAGCGGGCGATCAAAATGCGGGTTCTCCGGCCGTGTTTCCGGCAGGGAGGCCTGCAACGCCGTCGGCTGGAACGCACCGCGCAAGACGGGGTTCGCTTCAAGGGCCTTTTCGGACAGGCTCGCAATTTCCGTTGCCGGCGCATAAGGCTGCGGCAGCACGTCGTGCTGGACCGAACGCGGGTCAGCCGGGTCACGGGTTACGACCACATGCATGCCGCGCTCCGTCATGGAATAGAGCGACTTGGCGAAGGGTCGCGGCAGACGGATGCAGCCATGAGAGGCTGGATACCCCGGCAGTTTGCCGACATGGAGCGCGATACCCGACCAGGTCAGGCGCTGCATGAACGGCATCGGCGCATTGTCATAAAGATTGGAGAAGTGTTTGCGGCGCTTTTCCAGGATCGAGAAGACCCCGGTCGGCGTGCTGTGTCCGCGCTTTCCAGATGAGATGGGCGCAACCTCAATCAGGTCGAGGCCCCTATAGACCTTGATCTTCTGCTCATTCAAGGAAACGAGCATGTGGAGCGGCGGCTCATCAGCCGGTTCGGCCTCGGCCCCAGGCGCAACATCCCGCGCAGCAGCAGACGAAATGGCCGTTACGGACAAGAGTGCGACCGCAAGAAGGCGGTTAAATCCGCCGGTACGCATGACTGAAAACTTCTTTGACAACATCCCTGAGCTCCCCAACGCAAAACCCATAAAGCTCGACGAAAACTCTAGCTAAAACCTTTTTAGATCGGGTTAGGAAACACGGTTACCCATTGGTTTCCCTTGCCCATCCGCAAATTTACTCAATCACCTTAGCCAGCTTCAGGCTGTTATTCACATCACAAAATGTTCGGATGGTTATCAGCCGTGAGGACAATCAGGCAGGAAGGAGCAAAAAATCTTGCTGGCTCGGTCTACCGCGATCAACGACACACCGAGCTTCAACATCATCCTGAAGAAGGCCAAAGGCCTGTCTCGAAGGATGAGGTGTCAGGGTAGCTGGCCAAACCGTGCGAGACGCCTTACCGCCTGATGCCATCCTGAAAGACGACGGCTTCTCCGGTTGACGGCGTTGTCAGTTCACCGTCCCACATGACCCGCGTGCCCCGGACCATTGTGCCGACCGGCCAGCCGGTGACCTCCTTGCCATCATAAGGTGTCCAGCCGCATTTGGAGGCGATCCACTCGTTGCGGATGGTTTCCGTCCGCTTCAGATCAACGATGGTGAAATCCGCGTCGTAGCCAACCGCGATCCTTCCTTTGCGCGCTGTCTGGAAAAGACGCGCCGGTCCGGCGCTGGTCATGTCGACAAATCGTGCAAGGCTCAGGCGCCCGTTGTGAACGTGGTCCAGCATCACCGGAACCAGTGTCTGCACGCCGGTCATGCCCGATGGCGAGGCCGGATACGGCTTCTGTTTTTCCTCCAGCAGATGCGGCGCGTGATCGGAACCGAATATGTCCAAAATGCCTTGTTCAAGGCCCCACCAGAGACGTTGCGAATGACGGGGTTCGCGCACCGGTGGGTTCATTTGCACAAGTGTTCCGAGCCGATTGTAGGCTTCGTCCGTCAAGGTCAGATGGTGAGGGGTCACCTCGATAGAGGCAACATCCTTGTGATCGATCAGGTAATCGACTTCTTCTGCGGTCGACAGATGCAGAATGTGGATCTTTGCACCGGTTTCCCGCGCGATCGCGACCAGTCTCCGGGTGCACTGTAGCGCGGCAATCTCGTCGCGCCAGATCGGGTGCGAGCTCGGATCGCCTTCCACACGTTCGCCCTGACGCTCGCGCAGCCGGAATTCGTCCTCAGAGTGAAACGCTGCGCGGCGACGCGTTGCTGACAGAATGTCGCGGACACCGTCGTCGTCCTCCACCAGGAGATCTCCCGTCGACGAGCCCATGAACACCTTGATGCCGGCAGCGGCCGGCAGGCGCTCCAGTTCAGGAATGTCCTTTACGTTCTCGCGCGTGCCACCCACCCAGAACGCAAAATCGCTGTGCATCCGGTGATGACCGCGCCTGACCTTGTCCGCAAGAGCCTCTTCGGACGTGGTCAGGGGATTGGTGTTGGGCATTTCGAAGACGGTGGTGACACCGCCCATGACGGCAGCGCGGGAACCGGATTCCAGATCCTCCTTGTGTTCCAGCCCCGGCTCGCGGAAATGCACCTGCGTGTCCATCACGCCCGGCAAGACGTGAAGCCCGGTGCAATCAATCACCTCGCCCGCCTGTGACGCGTCGAACGTGCCGATCCCCGCAATCCGGCCATTGCGAACCGCCACATCGCGCGTCCCCTCGCCGTCCTGATTGACCACCGTTCCGGCTTTCAGGATCAGGTCATAGGTCTCGCTCATAGGGCATCCTCCCGCAATGTCTTCATCTGGGCTCGTCATTCATCGGGCTTATACGCGTCCGCTTTCAAAAGAACCAGATGGCGAATACGAATTCCCGGCCTTGTCGTGCTCAGTCAAAACACTTATTTCGCCGGTACGTACAAACGCACCCATTCGATTGAGGAAACTGACTTGCCGGCCGCAAAAATAGCCCACCTTACCGATCGCGCGCTGATCCGGGTCGCCGGTGACGATGCGCACACCTTTCTGCAGAACCTCGTGACGGCGGATATTGACGAGGCCGACAGCAAGGGTGCGGTCCTGTCTGCTCTGTTGACGCCCCAGGGCAAGATCCTGTTCGACTTTCTGATGTACGGCAGCGACGGCGGATATCTGCTCGACACGCCCGCCGAAACGGTAGCCGATCTCCTGAAGCGGCTGACCTTTTACCGTCTTAGGGCAAAGGTCGATCTCGAGCTGCTTGGCGAGGACACCGGCGTGTTCGCTGTCTGGGGCGGCGACATTGACGCAGCCGGCGCCTTGGTCAACGTACCCGATCCGCGGCTTGCGGCACTCGGCAGACGCGTTGTCGCGCCTTTGAGTACATTTCAAAATAACAACGACCATGGCAGCCTTGAAGACTATGACAGCCACCGTATCGTCCTGGGGGTGCCGGAAGGCCTGAAGGATTTCGACTATTCCGACATCTTCCCGCATGATGCGGACCTCGATCAGCTCGGCGGCGTCTCCTTCAGCAAAGGCTGCTATGTGGGGCAGGAAGTGGTTTCCAGGGTTCACCACAGGGGAACGTCCCGGAAAAGGTTTGTGCAGGTGGAGAGCAGCTCTTCCTTGCCCGTCAAGGGGACATCGATCCTCGCAGGCGGCAAGGCCGTCGGCGAACTTGGATCTTCTGCTGCAGAAAACGGCCGGCATGCCGGATTGGCACTGGTTCGTCTTGACAAGGTTGCCCAAGCCAAGGACAACGGCAGCCCTCTTTTATGCGGCGACGTTGAGATCCAGGTAAGTCTGCCTGAGTGGGCATCGTTTTCCTGGCCGGAAACCAGCGCCGCGGACTGAAACCGCAAAAGTGCTCCAGGACCCATGCCTTCTGCCCGTTCCGACACCCCTCCCCGCGCCTGGCAGCGCATGCTATCCGGCAGGCGGCTCAATCTGCTTGACCCGTCTCCGCTCGATGTCGAGATTTCGGACATCGCCCACGGGCTTGCTCGGGTGGCCCGCTGGAACGGTCAAACCAATGGCGACCATGCGTTTTCGGTGGCAGAGCACTCGCTTGTCGTCGAAGACATCGCCCTGAAACTGAATCCGGATCTGTCACCACAGTGGCGTCAAGCGGTGCTGCTGCACGATGCGCCGGAATATGTCATCGGCGACATGATTTCACCCTTCAAGGCAGTGATCGGCGAAGCCTACAAGGCTGTTGAGGCACGTCTGCAAGCGGCAATACATGTTCGCTTCGGTCTGCCGGCCGAGATTCCCCAGATGGTGAAGAAACTGGCGAAGCGCGCGGACATCATCTGCGCCTACTTCGAGGCCGTCGAACTTGCCGGGTTTGAAGAGGCAGAAGCGGCAAAGATCTTCGGTCGGCCGCGCGGCTTTCCGGCGGTGCGCGGCGGCAAACTGCACTATGGTCTTGAGCCGCTTCCCGTGGCCCTGGCTCAGGAAAAATTCCTGCAACGTTTCCATGAGATTGAAAACCTGCGCGAAGCTGGGAACAAACCCAAAAGCAAGCGCGCAAATGCGTGACGTTCAGGACGAATGACCCTACCTTACAGGCAGAAACGAATAACCTGGTTCTGCCATGCTGCACGTATGCTCCCTTTCGAAACTCAATGAGATAGTTGCCGCAACCGGCGCGAAGTCCGTCGTAACCCTGATCAACGCGGAAATGGACGTTCCGACACCGGCAGGCGTTGCACCGGACCGGCATCTTTTTCTTGCCTTCAACGACATCGTGGAGCAGGTGGCCGGATTGACCCCTCCGAACGAGCGTCACGTTGCGGAGTTTCTGGATTTCGTCAGGGCATGGGACCGAACCGATCCGCTTGTCATTCACTGCTGGGCCGGGATCAGCCGCTCCACCGCCGGAGCTTATGTCGCCGCTTGCGCGCTCAGCCCGGAGGCTGACGAATACCGGTTGGCGGAAAGGCTGCGCGAAAGCTCCCCTTCCGCGACCCCAAACGCGCGCATCGTCGCCATGGCAGACAAACTGCTTGGACGCGACGGCCGCATGATCGACGCCATCCGGGGCATTGGCCGCGGTGCCAACGCGTTCGAAGGAACGCCCTTTGTCATGCCGATCGACTGACAGAGGCTTCTTGAGGAGCATTCATGCCGCACGGGCACGCCAGTATCGAAATCGGATTGAACGCGGTGATCGTGTCCGTCGCCGCCGGCATGCCGCAGATCGTTCATGTCAACGATGTTGAAGAAACGGATCTGGACAGCCTGCCATTCGGACCGTTCGACCCGATCCATCACCGGACATTCGATATCGGTCTCAGAAACTGGGTGGAGAACCAGACGGCCCTCAGTCTGGGATACGTGGAACAGCTTTATACGTTCGGTGACCGTGGCCGCCACAGGGTGACCGGAGACGAAGGGCCGCATGTGGTCTCCGTCGGTTACCTCGCGCTGACGCGCCAGACTGCGGATTCAGAAGATATGCTTGCGCGGCATGATTCCGCATGGCGTTCTTGGTACGACTATTTTCCGTGGGAGGACTGGCGCAGTGGGAGGCCGTCTCTTCTTGACCGTGACATTCTGCCGGCATTGAAGACCTGGGCCGAGGCGCCACCACTGGCCGGCGAACCGCCCAAGCCGCTCGGCCGCCAGGAGCGCATCCGTCTTGCTTTCGGAACAGACGCGGCAAACTGGGACGAAGAACGCGCCCTGGAACGCTACGAACTGCTTTACGAAGCTGGCCTTGTTCCCGAGGCCCGCCTCGATGGCCGTCCGGCTGCCCTGGCGAGGCAGAGCCTGCCCTTTCTCGGCGTGACGATGCGGTTCGATCACCGCCGAGTTCTTGCGACCGCCATCTCGCGCCTTCGCGGCAAACTGAAATACAGGCCCGTGATCTTCGAGCTGATGCCTGAAGTCTTCACCCTCACCGAACTACAAACCTCGGTGGAGGCGATCTCTGGCCGTCATTTGCATAAGCAGAATTTTCGGCGGCTCGTTGAAAACGCTGATCTTGTCGAGCCGACCGGTGCAACCTCGACGGCCACCGGCGGACGTCCGGCTGCGCTGTTCCGGTTCCGGCACCAGCTCATGAGCGAACGTCCCGCACCGGGTCTGCGTGTCGGCGGGCGTTAGGGTTCGGACCCCAGGGTAAGAGCCAAGGTGAAATCCACACGCAAGATTAGCAGTTCTGACAGTAAACCACCTGTGATCGGCGTCTAACACTTTGTTGTATTAACCATAATTCACGCCGTTTCAGAAAAAAATTGGCGAAAACCGGTCAATTCCCATCCTATTAACGGTCTTTCAAGGTTAAGCGGACATTCTCAATTGCGGCGCAGCTGTTTACGCAGCGTTAGCGCTATTCGTCCGGCGTCCCGGGACGGTGTGCAACGAGTTGGAGTTGGCTGCGTATGTTTGGCCCAGGTCCCCGCAACAAGAAGCGGTTTTCTTCTAGAGTGACTCAAGAATACGGCCCGGTCCGTGCTCGCATGCGCCGGTTCAAAACTGTGTTGGCAGCGAGCCCCCTGCTCTTTTTCGGTCTGGGCGGATCCGTCGGCCAACAGGACATCTTTGCGCTGATCAACGCGCAGCAGGAACAGTCACCGCGCTGGATGATGGCGCTTGAACCTGCGAACTTCACCTCCAGGATTGCACCGAAACTTGAGCTCGGCACCCCGCCCGGTCCGGACTATACCAACACACCTGTCGTGACGCTGACCTCTGCGGAAAAGGGCTTCAAGGCAAAGCCGCTCTACGGTCTTGAAGAGGTTGTCGTAAGCGTTCGCCCGACCGAAATTCCCGAAACGATCGAAACCAACCAGGGCTCGAAGGGCGACCGGAAGATCACCGTTGCGCCGGACAGGCAGATGGTCGACATGGCCGCTGGCAACGTCTACGCCATGTCGAGCCTGATCTCGAACGAGAAGAAGCACGAAGATCTGCCGCGCGTTGCCTTCGTCAAGCCCCAGCCGCTCGACTCCAATGAAACCAGCCGCCTCGCCGAAGCCGGCAAGGACGGGCTGCTTGAAGGCGGACCGCTGGATCTTCAGAAAGTCATGATGGCGCGCAACGCTGCTGCTGCCAGTTTCTCCCTGGTGTCCGCCTACGCGCCCGACAGCGTCAAGGAAACCAAGGAGCCCTTCGACGCTTTGTTCGGCGCTGCCAAATATGAGCAGGAGCTGCCGCCGCCGGAAGACCCGGACAATCCGCACTGGTGGGCGCAAAAACCGCTTCCGCTTTCCGTCGGCACAAAGAAAGAGCAGCGGTGCCTCGCCGAAGCCATTTATTTCGAGGCCCGCGGCGAAAGCGAAGAAGGCCAGGTTGCCGTTGCCCAGGTCGTGCTGAACCGGGTCAAGAACCCGTCCTATCCGAATTCCATCTGCGGCGTTGTCTACCAGAACAAGCACAAGCGGAACCGCTGTCAGTTCTCCTTCGCCTGCGACGGTATCAAGGACCGGATCTCCAGCAAGGGTGCCTGGAGAACGGCTCAGCGGCTGACCAAGGAAGTTCTGGACGGCAAGCAATATCTGAAGATGGTCGATGCCTCGACCCACTATCATGCGACCTACGTCAATCCGCGTTGGGCGAAATCGATGGCCAAGCGCGGCCAGATCGGGTTGCACATCTTCTACAAGACCTACGCGGGCGGCTGGTAAGAGATCATCAGTCGCTTGACCTGAAGACGTTGGTGACGACGTAAGTCGCCAGCAAAACCAGGTGGAAACCGAACAAGGCCACGACTTGCAGCGTGGTGAGTTGCGAAAACTCCAGCAGTTCGCTGAGCACATGGATCGACGAGATGATAATGATCGTCGAGACGATCCTGTGTTTCATCCGCCGGTAGGCTCTTTCGCTTTCCTGGATATATCCTTCCCCATGCGCCGAGGATTTCAGCCGGAGCGTATTATAGGTGTTGTTCGCCACCATGATCAGCAGGTTGGCGATAAACACCATGTCCAGCAGGTTCAGGATCAAGAGGATGGTCTTCTTGCGGTCCAGAAACTCATAGGTGCGGATTGCGTCGTAGATATCGACGAAAAACGTGATCAGGAACAGGACCATGCCGATGGATAATCCGATCAGCATCGGGATCTGGGCCAATCGGGTCAGCCGATGCGCCAGATCGAAGTCTCTTGAAGGTTCAGCAGCCGGTTTCTGCTCGCTCATCATATCGCTCGTTTAAAGGTTCCCGGGCCAGACGCTAGGACAAAAAACGATCAGACGGAATTACTTAAGTCAATCCGTTTCGCTTTTGAATATTTCGGCTGATTTCAGATTTGTGGCTTTGTGCGGCGGCAAATCGGACCTTCAAATTGAGCGTAACATCCGCGCCCATTTCAGTGAAATCTTCAGCGAAAAACCGGACGGCCATAAGTCTGTCGCGTCAGTTCTTTCGAATCCGTCCGCGGAGCTCCCGGTCCTGGGCCGGGCTCAGACCGTGCGCGGCCCGATAGCGCTTTGAGAAATGCGAACCGCTCGAAAATCCGCAGGCAATGCCGATATCGATTATGCGCATTGAGGTTCGGCGCACCATCTGACGCGCAATATCGAGGCGGATCTTGCTGTAGTATTCGAGTGGTGCGCAATTCAGGTATTTGTGAAAATCGCGCTGGAGCTGACGCGGGCTGACACACATCCGACTGCCGATTTCCTGAAGTGACAGGGGTTCGCTGACATGTTCCGTCATCAGATCGATACAACCACGCAGCTTTTTTGGCACCATTTCCAGATCGTCGCGCAAGAGCGTGTGTTGCCGCTCATCGCCTGAGCGCATGTCGTGATGAAGCGCAATGTCCGCGACATCGCTCGCAACGGCACTGCCATGTACTTCGGCGATGAACCCGACCATCAGATCGATCGCAGCAGTGCCACCCGCGCATGTCAGAAACCGTCCGTCGGCCTGAATAAGGTTGTCGACCAGATGGGCTCTTGGAAACAGTTCCCTGAAAAGGTCGGCATATTCCCAATGGATCGTGCAGGCACGGCCATCGAGCAATCCAAGGTCAGCCAGAACATAGGCGCCGGTGCAAATACCGGCGACACCGTCAACGCGCTTTGCCAGCTGACGGATCAGTGCCTTTTGCTTCGGGGTCAACCGGACGCGTTCCACATCGTCGCTGCTGCAAACGGCCAACAGGTCTGCGTGCGCAATTTGGTCAAGCGCGCAATCGGCCCGCATCACGCTGCCATTGCTGGCAATCGCATCGAGCCCGTCAACGGTGCAGCATCTGTAGTTGAAGGAGTTGTGCTTCAGCACCTTGTTGGCAATTCGAAGCGGCTCGATCGCGGACGCAAAGGAAATCAGGGAAAAATTCTCTAACAGAAGGAAGCAGACGTCCACGGTCGCCGCGTCAGATCGGCTCACGCTCCCATTTCCACCCGGCGCTCCGGTGCTGTCTTGTCGAGTGTCCTTGAGCGTTGCGATACCGTATTGCCTCCCCGCCCCTGCGGCTCGTGTCTTCTGCCATAGGGTTAGCCGAAGACACAAATTGCTCTTTTGCAGACTGACTTACTCCGGCGGACAAGTCGAGGGAAGGACGCGTGTTTGCGCATTCGGGCAACCGCGCGAGACTGTTTGGCCAAAAAGGTGAAACAGCGAGCAGAGAACTGGCGCTCAACCTACCGGGACCTGCACACATCCTGGCACTGTGCCCCCACGGCTCAAGGCCGGGGAGGCATGGGATTTGCGGGCGATAGCGAGAGAGAGATGACATGCGCCCCATTCTGCGTGTCACCCCGGACGCAGCAGAGCGGAGATCCGGGGCCTACTCGTTTGCAGAGAAAATGTTGTGATCCGTAGTAACGCCGCAGCAGACGCAAACCCTTCGGCAAGTTGACCGGCGAGTGGGCCCCGGCTCAAGGCCGGGGTGACGGTGTGTATGTTTGGCTCGCACGCTCAACAAACCGCCAGTGCCGTCCCGGACCTGATCCGGGATCTGCACCTTTCTTGTGTTTGACCCCGGCTCAAAGCCGTGGAGGCAACGAGGGGGCAGTGAGCTGCGTGCAATCCTGGTGTCATCCTCGACTTGATCGGGGATCCAATCCACCTTGCAACAAGCGTCCTGTTCGGTTCATTGGGGTCGCGTGCGCCGAACTCACACAAAGCGACTCTGCAAACGAGTAGATCCCCGATCAAGTCGGGGATGACCCGAATGTTTGTTTCTCGCGCGCTCAACAACCCCCCAGTGCCGTCCCGAACCTGATCCGGGACCTGCACCGCACTTGCGTTTGACCCCGGCTCAAGGCCAGGGAGGCATGGGATTTGCGAGCGACAGCGAGAGAGAGATGACATGTGCCCCATTCTGCGTGTCACCCCGGACGCAGCAAAGCGGAGATCCGGGGCCTACTCGTTTGCAGAAAGAGTGTTGTGATCCGTGGCCCTGCCTCAACCGATGCAGACCCTTCGGCAAGTTGGCCGGCGAGTGCGCCCCGTCTCAAGGCCGGGGTGACGGTGTGTGTGTTTGGCTCGCGCGCTCAACAAGCCGCCAGTGCCGTCCCGGACCTGATCCGGAATCTGCACCGTTCTTGTGTATGACCCCGGCTCAAAGCCGTGGAGGCAACGAGGGGGCAGTGACCTGCGTTCCATCCCGGTGTCATACCCGACTTGATCGGGGATCCAATCCACCTTGCAACAATCGTCCTGTTCGGTTCGTGGGGTCGCGTACGCCGAACTCACACAAAGCGACCCTGCAAACGAGTAGATCCCCGATCAAGTCGGGGATGACACCAGGTGTGTTTGGCTCGCGCACTCAACAAACGCCTAGCGCCATCCCGGACCTGATCCGGGATCTACACACATCGACCCACTGTGCCCCGGCTCATCGCCGGGGTGACGGTATGCGTGTTTGGCTCGCGCGCTCAACAAACCGCCAGTGCCGTCCCGGACCTGATCCGGGATCTGGGTGATTCACGGTGTATCTCGAACCGCTTTCGTTTGGTGGCCAAATGACGTCGCGCGTTTCGTCACGCAATCTCGATATCGAGACCGAGATCAAGGACCGGGGCGGAGTGGGTAATCCAGCCGGATGAAATGAGGTCCACACCCGCCTCTGCCACCGCCTTGACCGTGTCGAGCTCAATGCCGCCTGAGGCCTCCAGCAGCGCGCGGCCATCGGTTATCGCGACCGCCCTGCGGAGCGTCTCGGGCGGCATATTGTCAAGCATGACGACATCCGGCCCGGCATTCAAAGCCTCCTGAAGCTGCTCAAGCGTGTCGACCTCTACCTCGATCTTTACAAGATGACCGGCAAAGGATTTCGCCGCCTCGACTGCTTTTGCGACACCGCCGGCAACCGCGATATGATTGTCCTTGATCAGGATCGCATCATCGAGACCGAAGCGGTGGTTCGATCCGCCGCCACATTTGACCGCGTATTTCTCAAGGGCGCGCAAGCCCGGCGTGGTTTTGCGCGTGCAGACGATCACCGCGCGCGTGTGGGCAATCCGATCAGCGAAGTGCGATGTCGCCGTGGCAATGCCGGAGAGATGACCGAGAAAATTCAGCGCGACACGTTCAGCAGACAGCAGCGCCCGTGCCGGTCCTTCGATCCTGGCGACCAGGTCGTTCGGCGTCAGACGATCGCCATCCTGTTTCAGAGGTTCGAACGACAGCATTGCATCCGTCTGGCGGAACGCGCTTTCCGCCAAGGCCAGCCCTGCCAGAGCTCCCGGCTTGCGTGCGGCGATGACGGCGGAAGCACGTGCCTGCCTTGGCAAGGTGGCCTGGCTTGTAACGTCGCCGGCGCGGCCCCAGTCCTCAAGAAGAGCCGCCTTCACGGCGTCATCAACCATCAGCTTTGGAAGGTCGGGAAGTCGGGTGTCACTCATACCGTCTCCTGGGTCAGGCCGTTTCCAGGGCTTCGGCCGTGATTTCTTCGACTTCTTTCAGGCTGGTGTAGGACCGGCGGGCCATATCCGGGTTTTCTTCCGGGAAGTCATTGCGGAAATGTCCACCTCGGCTTTCCTGGCGCTTCAGCGCGGCAGCTGCAATGATCTTGCCGGCGACCATCATGTTCCTGATGGACTGGCGCACGCAGATTTTTTCCGCACTCGAGATTTCGGCAAGTGCAGTCTTCAGACCGGCAGCATCACGCAGAACACCGACATTTCGGGACAGGGTTTTTCGCAGAATGCTGATCGCCTCGCGCTCTTCGGCGTTGCGCTGGCTGGGCAACCCGGGTGCATCATCCATCGTGTCCCAAAAGGCGCTGCGGGGCGTCGGCATCAGGCCCTGGATGTCCTCGGCGATGCGTGCTGCAAAAACAACCGCTTCCAGCAGGGAATTCGACGCCAGGCGGTTCGCTCCATGTGCACCTGTCGAGGCCACTTCTCCGGCCGCCCAAAGACCATCGAGCGACGTGCGTCCGTTCGCATCGGTCAAAACGCCGCCCATGTGATAGTGCTCTGCGGGCGCGACCGGGAGCGGTTCTTTTTCCGGATCGACGCCCGATGCAGTCGCGGCGGCGTAAACGGTTGGAAATTCTTCCTTGAACTTTGAGCCGATGGCTTCCCGGCAATCGAGAAACGCGCCGCGGCCTGCGGCTATTTCCCTGTAGATTGCACGGGCGACAATGTCTCGCGGGGCAAGCTCCAGATCCGGATGCAAGCCCTCCATGAAGCGCTCGCCGGCCTTGTTGACCAGAATGGCGCCCTCCCCGCGCAGAGCCTCAGTCGCCAGCGGTGACGGATCCTTGCCGACATCAAGGGCAGTCGGATGAAACTGCACGAACTCAGCATCTGCAATGACGGCTCCCGCGCGTGCTGCCATGGCAAGGCCGTGTCCGTTCGCCTCGTGCGGATTGGTGGTCATTGCATAAAGGTGACCGACGCCGCCTGAGGCCAGGACAACGGCCTTTGCGGGAAAGGCAAGTCGCGTGATGCCGCCGCGGCGGCGGGCCAGGACACCGGTTACATACCGGCCTCCGCCCAAGAAACTTTCACCGATGTAGCCTTCCAGGACACGTACGGACGGCGTATTCCGAACTGCCACGACCAACGCATCCATGATGGCCTTCCCGGCCATGTCACCACGCACGCCAACAACCCTGCTGTGGGAATGCGCCGCTTCGCGCGAGAGCTGCAGGCGTCCTTCAAGATCCTGATCGAACGGCACGCCGTAAGACAGAAGATCGCGCACGCGATCACTGCCTTCGCGGGTCATCTGATCGACGATCTTCGGCTCGCAGATGCCGGCCCCGGCTATGAGCGTATCGTCCCGGTGTTTTTCAACCGAATCCTGCTCGGAAATGGCCGCGGCAATTCCGCCCTGGGCCCAGGCAGACGAGGCGCCCTCGCCTATCGGCGCGTTGGTGATGACGGTGACAGGCCGCGGGCTCAGTTTCAGGGCGCAAAAGAGACCGGCAAGACCGCCTCCCAGAATGACGACGTCATCCACATCCTTGCCGATATAGGCAGGTGCAAAATCATCAACCGACACGGCCATTGGAAACTTCCCGGAACAGTTTGGGCATTGCCCGAATGACTTTCCGGGCCAGGGATGTAATCCCAGCCCGGAAAAGACGTATTGCGCGGATTACACCAATGATGGTCAAATTTTCAAGTTGATCATCCGCTCGACCGCCGTACGGGCACGATCGGCAACGGCAGGATCGACGATTACCTCTTCCTTCATCTCGACAAGGCTGTCGAGGATCTTGCCCAGCGTGATGCGCTTCATGTGCGGGCACAGGTTGCACGGGCGGATGAAGTTCACATCCGGCGTCTCGCTGGCAACATTATCCGCCATGGAGCACTCGGTGACCATCATAACCTTTTCCGGCCGCTTGGTCTTGACCCAGTCGATCATGTGCGCGGTGGACCCGGCAAAGTCCGCTTCCGCGACCACATCCGGCGGACATTCCGGGTGAGCGATGATTTTCACGTCAGGATCGATCTGGCGGTAGTCACGCAGCTCTTCAGCCGTGAAGCGCTCGTGCACCTCACAGGCACCGTCCCAGATCAGCACCTCGACATCGGTCTTGTTGCCGACATTGGCGGCCAAGTATTTGTCCGGGATCAGGAAGACCCTGTCGACGCCGAAGCTCTCGACCACCTGAAGTGCGTTGGAAGACGTGCAGCAGATATCGCATTCCGCTTTCACATCCGCCGACGTGTTGACATAGGTGATAATCGGCACCCCGGGATTGCGCTGCCTGAGCGCCCGCACATCGGCGCCCGTGATCGATTCAGCCAGCGAACAGCCTGCGCGCATATCCGGGATCAGCACCGTCTTTTCCGGGCTGAGGATCTTGGAAGTTTCGGCCATGAAATGCACGCCACACTGAACAATCACCTCGGCGTCCGTCCGCGTCGCCTCAATGGCAAGCTGCAGGCTGTCACCAAAGATATCCGCAACACCGTGAAAGATGTCAGGTGTCATGTAATTATGGGCAAGAATGACCGCATTACGCTCTTTCTTCAGCGTATTGATCGCATGGATGGTCGGCGCCAGTGCCGGCCACTCGATCGCGGGAATGATGTGCTTGACCTTCTCGTAGATCGGCGCGGTCGCCTCGGCGACTTCCGGCGTATAGCTCAGGTCCGGACGCTCAACACGTCCGTAGCGCTCCAGCGCTGTCAGGCCGGTCGCAATCGGTTCGTTCGCCGCAAAGGCTGTTTGTTGGGCTAAGGTCATGGCGCCCCCTCCTGTAAGCAGGCTGAAACCGGCGTTTCAGCTCACAGACTAAATATACTCAATCTGAGCATAAACCCCACAAAAGAAAACGGGCGCAATGGCCCAGACCCTTTTGCTCTTTCAGAGTTTATATAATCGGATGTTGCTCAAAAATCCATCGTTTTCCGGTCAAATCTCCGAAATTAAATTTTTCCCTTTTTCTTTCAGCAGGTTACGTCTGACACTTCTGCCTACACCATAGCCAGCTAACCAAGGCGGTCACTAGCGCCCCGCCAAAAACCGCTCAGCGACATAAATTCATTCTGTTTTTTGATCTTTCGATCAAAAAATGGCGTTTTACCATTTCAAGTATGCGGCTATCTTGTCGGCAACTCTCGATATGAGGTCCTTGATGACTGCAGCATCCACTCCAGCCCGCACCGGCCCAAATGTACCGCTGATAATCGTGTGCGGCTGTTTGATCGCACTGATTTCCTTCGGGCCCAGGTCGGCGATGGGGTTGTTCTTTCAACCCATGACGGACGCCAGGGACTGGAGCCGTGAGCTGTTCGCGCTCGCTGTCGCGATCCAGAACCTGATGTGGGGCATCGGGCAACCATTCGCCGGCATGATCGCGGAACGGTTCGGGACCTGGAAGAGCATGACGCTGGGTGCGCTCATGTATTGCGCCGGCCTGCTTTTGATGATTGATGCGCAAAGCGCGGTGGCGCTTCATGTATCTGCCGGTGTTCTGATCGGTCTGGGAGTGGCTTTTTCGTCCTTCTCGCTGGTTCTTGCAGCCTTCGGCCGGTCTGTTTCGCCCGAACAGC
This sequence comes from Roseibium sp. MMSF_3544, assembly GCF_030732845.1. Lineage (GTDB taxonomy): Bacteria > Pseudomonadota > Alphaproteobacteria > Rhizobiales > Stappiaceae > Roseibium. The sequence continues at coordinate 7,482 of NZ_JASHKA010000002.1, read as the reverse complement.
GCTCGCTTGCTTTCGGTATTGGCACGGCCTCGGGCTCGCTTGGACAGTTTCTTTTCGCTCCTTTGGGCGCCACGCTGATCGAGCACATGGGTTGGCAAAACACACTGGTCATCTTTGCCGGACTGATTGCAATAATTCCCCTTCTGGCCATAGCGCTTCGGGGCAAGTCGGAAGCACCGACCGACGCCAGCGCGGGCGCTGACCAAAACCTGAAGGCCGCCATTTCTGAAGCTTTCGGAACCCGCGGGTTCATACTCCTGACCATTGGCTTCTTCGTTTGCGGCTTCCATGTCGCCTTCATCACCGTGCATCTCCCACCCTACATTGCAGACCTCGGTCTTGATCCAAGCTGGGGAGGCTGGGCGATTGCAATCATCGGGCTTTGCAACGTCTTTGGCGCGTTGGCCTCCGGCGTCATAGGCGGGCGGTACTCGAAGCCGATTTTGCTGTCTTTGATCTATCTCGGCCGCGCGATCGCGATTTTCGCGTTCATCATGCTGCCGGTCACACCGGCCTCCGTCCTGATTTTCTCGGGTGTCATGGGCTTCCTTTGGCTCTCGACTGTGCCGCCAACATCGGGGCTCGTCGCCGTGATGTTCGGACCACGCTACATGGCGACCCTGTTCGGCTTCGTGTTTCTCTCCCACCAAATCGGCGCGTTCCTTGGCGTCTGGCTCGGTGGCAGGCTCTATGACGAGACAGGATCCTATGACGCCATCTGGTGGTGCGGCATCGTGCTTGGCATTCTGGCGGCGATCATCCACTGGCCGATCGAAGAAAAACCTGTGCCGAGACTGGCGCAACAGGCCGCCGAGTAATAGCGCGGGGTTGTTTCTCCGCGGAGCCGATATCTGATTGGCAATAAATTCCGTAAGGGAAATCTAATGCCGTTTCCGGGGCGGCCCTGCTAACATTCGCCTTGTCGGTTCTCACCAACAGGGAGGAATGTCATGTACCGGATTGCCCTGAAAATTGCGGCTGCAACGCTTATCTGTTTGTCCCATGCGCATGCACAGACGAAGCCGCTGCCGGACAGCCTGATCGACCTGACGAGTCCGGAGGGTCAGTCTTTGCTGATAGGCGCTGAGGCGAACAACGACTATTTCCCCCTGAGCATTCATTTCACGACCCAGGACAATCCCGCCTATTGCGGTCCGGCGACCATCGCGATGGTCCTGAATGCGTTGAATGTGCCACGCCCAGCCTCGAAAATGACGCTTGGGCTCGGGATGTTCGACCAGAAGAATATTTTCACTCCGGCGGCCGCTTCGGTGAAGCCGGCGGAAGCAATTGTCAATCCGCCCTACGGGATGACACTTGATGAACTTGGCGGCGTTTTCGCGGCGCACGACCTTGACGTCAATATCGTTCACGCAGCGGATTCCGATCCGGACACCTTTCGCCAGACTGCGATCGACCTCCTGGAAAAGGACGACAATTTCGTGATCGTCAATTACCTGCGCAAGTCCATCGGTCAGGAGACCGGCGGACACCACTCGCCGTTGGCGGCCTATGACGAGGACACGGACCGTTTCCTGATCCTTGATGTCGCGCGCTACAAATATCCGCCGGTCTGGGTCGATGCCGCAACGCTGTTCGACGCCATGAATACGGTCGACAAGGACAATGACGGCAAAACACGCGGGTATCTGACCGTTAGCCGGAACTTGCAGTAAGCGGCGAACAGCGGCAAGCGGTTATGCGTCTCCCCGGACGACGCTGCAAGAAGCGCTTAGCCCGGTGCGAAGCGCTTTGAAACCGCTTCGTCAGTGGAACGATATTCCGCAAAACCCATGCTGCCGTAATATGCCAACCCGCCGCTGTTTTCCCTGCGGATTGTCGCATCGATAAAACGCACGCCGGCATGCGTTGCCGCAGCCGCTGTGCGTGCGAACAACTTGCGACCAATTCCCTGGCCGTGCGCGTCGGGATCGACATAGGTTGCGATCACCGCCCAATCTGCAGGCAACTTGTGATCGCCTTCCCACTCCGGATCGCACCACAACAGTGCCTGAAATCCCCGACAGCCTTGTTCGTCGACAGCCACGTGACAGCATATGCCGAGGTTCGGTGGCAGAAATTCGCTTCTGATTTTCTGCGCGTCGAACGGTTCCCGATAGCCCGTCGTACCACCAATTGAAATGATCCGGTTGATCAGCAGAGCCATATTGTCTGTGTCTTGCGTCGAAGCGGTTCGGATCTCGATCGGCAATGTAACCTCCCGCGCCGATCAGATCGGCATTTCAACGTGCACCGTGATCAGCTCAACCGGCCACTTTTGAGAAATCGGCAACGACGTGGGTCGCGTCGCGGATTTCGCCGAGCAATTGCAGGCGGTTCATCCTGAGCGCCGGGTCATCGGCATTGACCAGAATATCCTCAAAGAAGCGGTCGACCGGAGCCCTCAGTTTCGAAAGAGCTTCCATGGCGCCCTCGAAATTCTCGGCAGCAACCGCTTCGGCAGCTTCGGCACGAGCCGTGTCGATCGCGGACGCAAGGTCAATCTCCGCCTGCTCGCGGAAATGATCGGCGTGCGGTTTGCCGCTGACTGGAGCACCGTCCTTCTTTTCTTCCGCTTTCAGGATGTTGACCGCGCGCTTGTATCCTGCAAGCAGATTGGCGCCATCGTCCGACGACACGAAGCTGCCGAGCGCTTCGACGCGCTTGACCACCATCAGGAGATCGTCCTGGCCGTCCAGCGCGAAAACCGCATCGATCAGGTCGTGACGTGCGCCCTCGTCCTTCAGGTGCACCTTCAGTCGGTCTCCAAAGAAGGAGAGAAGATCGGTGACCAGCGAACCGGCGTCAGAAACCTCCACCTCTATCGGCCCGAGCGCTTCCCGGATCACATCTCCCAATTTGATCCTGAGATTGTTCTCCAGAATGATCCGGATCACGCCGAGTGCGGCGCGGCGCAGAGCATAGGGGTCCTTGGAGCCCGTCGGTTTTTCGTCAATGGCCCAGAAGCCTGCGAGCAGGTCCAGCTTTTCGGCGAGGGCGACGCTGACGGCGACCGGGTCGGTCGGCACGCTGTCGCTTGGTCCCTGGGGCTTGTAGTGTTCCTCGATCGCAGTCGCGACCGATGCGTCCTCTCCCTGTGCTGCGGCATAGTAGCGGCCCATCAGTCCCTGAAGTTCCGGGAACTCGAACACCATATTGGACACGAGATCGGCCTTGGCGAGTTCGGCGGCCCGTTTCGCTTTTTCCGCGTCTGCGCCGACTACAGGCGCAAGATCTGCGGAAAGCGTCATAAGGCGTTCCACCCTTGCGCCGACGCTGCCAAGCTTTTCGTGGAACTTCACGCCATCGAGTTTCGGCAGATTGTCCGACAGCTTGGATTTCAGGTCCGTTTCCCAGAAAAAGCGGGCATCAGAAAGGCGTGCCCGAATGACCTTCTCGTTGCCCGCCACAATCAGTTTGCCACCGTCGTCGGCAACGATATTCGAGACCAGCACGAACCGGTTGGCAAGGCGCCCCGTTGCCGGGTTCTTGAGAACGAAGCACTTTTGATTGACGCGAATGGTGAGCTGAATGCACTCGTCCGGAATGTCCAGAAAGTCCTCGTCGAAACTTCCAGTCAGAACAACCGGCCACTCCACGAGACCGGCAACTTCCTCCAGAAGCCCGGGATCTTCCACCAGTTCCAGTCCCAGCGCGAGAGCACGGTCCTTGGCGTCATTCAGAATGATCTGCTTGCGCCGGTCAGCTTCCAGCACGACCTTGTGCTTTTCCAATCCGGTTGCATAGTCGTCAAAGCGGCGCACGTCGAACGCTTCATCGGCCAGGAAACGGTGGCCGCGCGTCGAATTGCCTGATCTGATGCCATCGAATTCGAATGGGACCACGTCGGGTTCTTCCGTTTCCGGACCGAATGTCGCGACGATTGAATGCAGCGGACGCACCCAACGCGTGGGTGTTGCCCCCCAGCGCATGGATTTCGGCCACGGGAATCCGCGCAGGATGCCAGGCATGAATTCGGCAATGATGTCGAGTGCGGACCGACCCGGCTTTTCAATCACGGCAACATAGAAGTCGCCCTTTTTCGGATCGTTCTGAATGCTCGCGTCGTCAATGGAAGAAAGCCCGGCGCCGCGCAGAAAGCCCTCAACGGCTTTGTCCGGCGCGCCGACTCGGGGCCCTTTACGTTCCTCGCGAGTCGCAGCCGAGCCTGCCGGAACGCCGGCAACATGCAAGGCAAGGCGCCGCGGTGTGGCAAAAGCCTTGGCGCCCTCATACGGCAAGCCCGCCTCCACCAAAGCATTGGTCACAAGCGATTTGAGGTCTTCGGCCGCCTTGCGTTGCATACGGGCCGGAATTTCTTCGCTGAACAGTTCAAGCAGAAGATCGGGCATGGAAATCTGGGCCTTCGGTCTTGGTGGAATGGGTCTGGAAACAGCAGTGCGTCCGTTAGCAAGTCAGCAGCCTCTTGTCACCCCTTTTCCCGAATTCATCACGGCCGCCACCCTCGGCACAAATACCAATTATTTAGCAGAGCTTTGCTTCACTCTTCTTCAAGGAATACATGCGAAAGTATTGAACTTACAAAGTAGTTAGTTGTAACGGGACGAAATACGTGATCAACCGGGTAGCCGCAGGCGGTCGCATCATGGCACGCCCTCTGGCCGCGCTTATCGCCGCGGTAATAGTAAGCTATGCCGTGTTGAACTTCATCCCGCGCCTGCTTCAAGACAATCGCGAAGACAGCAGCCACCTGATCTACGATGCCGCGACAGGCCTTTTCATGGCCATTGCCCTTGTCGGTCTGCTTTACGGGCTTTGGGCAACCCGGCGGCTTCGCAAGGAACTGAACGCACGTTCTTCTGAACATTCCGAAGCGCTCGCCATGGCCCAGCACGACGCGCTGACAGGCCTGCCCAACCGCCGGCGTCTTCTGGAAGCGTTCAACGATCTCAGCCGCGATGTGAAACAGGACCACTTTCGCGCTGTCATGATGCTTGACCTCGACGGGTTCAAACCGATCAACGATGTCTATGGCCACGCATTCGGTGACAACCTGCTGCGCAGCTTTGCCGACCGCCTCGCAGAAATCGTCGGCAAGGATGGTATCGTTGCGCGCCTCGGCGGTGACGAATTCGCCCTGGTGTCACCCGTCTTCCAGGACAAGTCGGAGGCATCCGGCTTCGCCCGCAGGCTGTTGACGCGCATCAGTGACCGCTTCGAATTCGGCGAACGCCAGATCTCCATCGGCACCGGCATCGGCATTGCGCTTTATCCCTATGACGGACACGCAATCACCGAGCTTTTGCGGCGTGCAGACATTGCACTTTACCGCGCCAAATCCTCCGGCCGGTCCACCTACCGTTTCTTCGAAGTGGACATGGATGCGTCGATCCTGCACCGGACACTTCTGGAGCAGAGACTGCGTCGTGCGATCGAGGATGAAGAGGTCAAGGTGCACTACCAGCCCATCCTGGACATGGATAAAGGGCGGATCGCTGGGTTTGAAGCATTGGCCCGCTGGTCGGACAGCGATTTTGGCAACGTGCCGCCGACGCAATTCATACCGATCGCTGAAGACTGCGGCATCATCTCCGAGCTGACACGTCATCTGCTCGCAGGCGCCTGCAAGGTTGCTCAGAGCTGGCCGGAAGAGCTTTATCTTTCCTTCAATCTTTCTCCGGTGCAGCTTCAGGATCCAGCACTGCCGACACAGATCCAATCCATCCTGGAAAGCTGCGGCTTTCCTGCCAGCCGCCTGGTGCTGGAGATCACGGAAACATCGCTGGTCAAAAACCCCGAAGCCGCAAAACGTATCTTGAGCGAACTGACCGAGACCGGGATCACCATCGCACTCGACGATTTCGGGGCCGGCCACTCCTCATTGAGCTACTTGAGGGACTTTCCGATCAAGAAAGTGAAGATCGACAAATCCTTCACCGAACGCATGCTAACAGACAAGCAGTGCGCGGCCATCGTGGAAGCCGTTCTGGTCCTGTCCAGAGGGCTCGACATCGATGCGGTCGCTGAAGGTGTCGAACGCGGTGAGGTGCATGAAGCCCTGAGTTCAAATGGCTGTCACTACGGCCAGGGTTTTCTCTACGCCAGGGCGGTTTCAGCAGAAGAGGCTGCAGACCTGCTCCGCTCTCAGGCCGATGGCCAGTTGCCGTTTTCAGAACATACCAACGTCGCCTGACCCGTCCGGTTATCTACCCAAAAACAAGAGAATAATGACTGCATTGGCCAGGTCGACGAAAAAGGCCGAGACCAACGGCAGGATCAGGAAGGCCTGGGTCGACGGTCCGTAACGCTTTGTGACCGCGGTCATATTGGCAATCGCGGTCGGCGTGGCGCCCAGCGCAAATCCCGCAAACCCGGACCCGAGCACGGCAGCGTTGTAGTCCCTGCCCATAAGGGGGAACAGCACCAGGATGATGAACAGCGCGGCAACAACGATCTGCGTGACGAGGATCAGCATCATCGGGCCGGCCAGCCCGGCGATCGTCCACAATTGCAGGCTCATGAGCGACATTGTCAGGAAGATCCCGAGCGCAAGGTCGGAAATGACCGCTAGCGACCGGCTTCGGGCCGGCCAGGTCATTTTACGAAAGACGAGCGGAACCGAATTGGACAGCAGGATGCCGCAGAAGAGGCAGGTGACGAAAACAGGAAGGTCCAGTCCGATCCCGGTCTTGAGCGCTTCTTGCAGCGCAACGCCAAGCGCAATCGCAATGTTGAGAACGAGAATGGATCTCATCAGGCCCGTATGAGTGACGTTGGTCCCGATCTCCTTGTCGGTCTCAATACCGATCATCGGGTCTTCCTCTGGCCTGTTCGGGTCCGGTTTCGCACCTCTTCGCTCAATCAGATAATTGCCGACGGGACCGCCCAGCAAGCTGGCGGCGATCAGTCCGAGTGTCGCCGTCGCTGCCCCAATCTCGACTGCACCGACGACACCGTAATCGCTGACAAGCCTCGGCCCCCAGGCAATTGCGGTGCCGTGCCCGCCGACCAGTGAGATCGTGCCCCCCAGAAGACCGAAGCCGACCGGTAGCCCCAACGCCACCGCGATACCGCTTCCGACCAGATTCTGGAGCACCATGTAGCCGACGGTGAGGCAAAGCAGCACAAGCAGAGGCTTCCCCCCCTTGGCCAGATCGGTAAATCTGGCGTTCAGGCCAATGGTGGTGAAAAACACAAAAAGCAGATAGTCGCGGGACTGAAGCGAAAAGGCGATTTCCGTGCCGAGAACGAGAAAAACCACCAGCGCGAGGAAGGCAACCAACAATCCGCCGGAGACCGGTTCAGGAATATTGTAGTGGCGCAGGAAGGCGATTTTCTTGTTGAGCCGGACGCCCAGAAAATAGACGAGAATCGCAAGGTTGAAACTCACAAACTCGTTCAGCGAGAGCGTATCGCCTGCCATCGTTCGCCCCTTCTGTGCGCCAGTCTATTGTCTCAGCTTAGGTGAGTTGCAGGCGATTACCAACCGCCGCCACCGCCACCGCCGCCGCCACCGCCAGA